>UCHV01000006.1 GCA_900472395.1 Hyphomicrobiales bacterium | reverse complement strand
ATCCGGATGGCCCGCTGCCGGACCTGCCGATTTCAGACCAGTTGCGCAGCCGCGCCGAACTGCTGACGGCAGCCGCCCGCCGCGAAAACCTGACGATCCGCCAGCTGGCTTTGCGCGTCGCGGCCGGTCGTGGCCACCATATCGTGCTCGGCACGCCGGTGGAGATCGCCGACCGCATGCAGGAATGGTTCGACGGCCGCGCCGCCGACGGTTTCAACGTCATGCCGCCATTCTTCCCGGAAGGTCTGGAAGACTTTACGCAGCTCGTCGTGCCGATCCTGCAGGAGCGCGGGCTGTTCCGCACCGAATATTCGGGCACGACCCTGCGCGATCATCTGGGCCTGACACGCCCGGCGCTTTAAGCACTCAGCGCCGTGTGAACTCGATACTGCTTGTGGCGACGGAACGACCCGTCGCCACATCCTTGTCTATCGTGCGAAGCCGCAGCCCGTTGGCACCCAGCTTTTCGATGGTCATGCTGGCATTTCGATCGCCATTCACCACCCGCGCCCATGTGACCGCAAGGTTGACCGTTTCGCCGCGCCGGCTGCCGCTCAGGCGTGAGGGCTGACCTGACGGCCCGACATAGGTGCCGGAATAGCGACTACCCGAGGCTTTGACATCGGCGGAAAAGCCGCGCGACACCAGCAGGCCGCGGCAGCGTCCGTTCATGGATAAGGATGCCGCTGTCGAACCGACCTGCAGGCTGCAGGATACATTGACCTTGCTGCCGCCGATCTTCGTCAATACCACGCCCTTGCCGCTCCAGTTACCGGCAATCGAATTCAGATAATCCGCTTCCGCAGCCTGACAGACGCCGGGGAGGCCGAGGATCAATGCGACGGCGGCAAGGCTTGAAACACGCATATCTGGACACCTCCGTGAAGACCGACGAAACCCCGCTTAGCCGGCTTTTGTTCCCGCATGCTCGTTCGCGCCTCCTTTTTGCTTGTCGGGTTGCCGGAGAGACGCGGCCGCCGACACCTGCTCAGCTGGCCATTGCGCGAAAAAATGATGGACCGGGCCATGCCCTGCCCCAACCTGCAAAAGGCGCCCTGCCGACAAAGCCGCATGCAGGTAATCCTTTGCGGCAATGACTGAGGTCAGCAGGTCATGACCGAGCGCCAGTTGCGCCGCAATCGCCGCCGAAAGCGTACAGCCGGTGCCGTGATCGTTGCTGGTTTCAAGCCGTGGATAACGGAAATAGTGAAACGCATCCCGATCCGTCAACAGCACATCCACGCACTCGCTGCCGCCACCATGCCCACCCTTGATCAGCACCGCACGCGCACCTTGCTTGCGCAACTGTTCCGCCTGTCGAACGACATCCTGATGCGTTTGCGCCACCGGCAAACCGGTCAGGATCGCCGCCTCGAACAGGTTGGGCGTGATGATATCCACCTGCGGCATCAGCACCGATTTCAGCGCCGCCACGGCATCGTCGCGCAGCAGCCGGTCACCCGAAGTCGCCACCATGACCGGATCGAGAACCACCGGTCCGGCATGGTTCTGCAAGCCATCGGCAACGGTTCGTATCGTGTCCTCCCGTGACAGCATGCCGATCTTGATCGCCTTGACGGAAAGATCGCTCAATACGGCCTTTATCTGCGCATTTATCATCGAGACGGACACATCCTCGACGGCAAAAACGCCAATCGTGTTCTGCGCCGTGATCGCCGTCAGCACGCTGGCGCCATAAACGCCAAGCGCTGAAAACGTCTTGAGATCTGCCTGGATACCGGCGCCACCGCCGCTATCGGAACCGGCGATGGTGAGAGCGATCGCCGTCATGGCGTCACCTCCGACCTGTGCCGCCAAGGCGCGGTTGCTGCCAGCCATTGCCGGGTTCGGCCCTCGGGATCGGCGCTGAGTGTGATATCGGTGACCACCGCCGCAGTCGCTGCCCCCTCGTCCAGCACCAGCGGGGCACGCTCGGCAGTAATGCCTCCGATGGCGACCAGCGGAAGATTGCCGATCCGCCGTTTCCAATCGGCGACACGCTCCACACCTTGCGGCTGCCATTTCATCTTTTTCAGGATCGTCGGCCAGACGGGACCGAGCGCCACATAATCCGGTTCTGCGCCAAGCGCTATCTCCAATTCGGAAACGTCATGGGTGGAGACGCCGAGCTTCAGCTCCGCGCGCCGAATGGCTTTGAGATCGGCGTCAACAAGATCCTCCTGACCGAGATGGATGAAGTCACATCCCTCGTCGATTGCGAGCCGCCAATAATCGTTGACGATCAACTGGCAGCCATAAGCGAGGCACACCGCTTTCGATCGGCGGATCTCCTGCCGGAGTTCCGCTTCCGATCGATCCTTCACACGCAACTGCACCAACTTGACACCCATCGGCACCAACCGCTCGATCCAGTCGGCGCTATCGACGATGAGATAAAGAGGATCGAGCCTCATGAAAACACCGCCTTGCCGATGACAGGTGTCGAGGGCACCGCCATGTCGCGCGGCTCCAGCATGCCGGCGAGATACGCCAGCCTGCCCGCGTCCGTCGCCTTGGCAAATGCCTCGGCCATCGCAGGCGGATCACCGGCCATGGCGACTGCGGTGTTGAGCAGCACCGCGTCGTAGCCGAGTTCCATGACAGTAGCCGCGTGCGATGGGCGGCCAAGACCGGCATCGACGATCAGCGGAATGTCGGGAAAGGCCGCACGCATGGCAGTGAGCGCAGACGGATTGCGGGGCCCCGCCGCAGAACCGATCGGCGCGCACCATGGCATCAGCACCCGGCAACCGGCGGCCAGAAGTTTTTCGCCGACGATGAGGTCATCCGTTGTGTAGGGAAAAACGTCAAAGCCCTCATCCGTCAAAATACGCGCCGCTTCTACCAATTCAAAAACATCCGGCTGGAGACTGTCGTGATGGCCGATCACTTCGAGCTTGATCCAGTTGGTGCCAAAAACCTCACGCGCCATTTTTGCAGTTAGCACCGCTTCCGATGCGCTATGGCATCCGGCCGTGTTGGGCAGGATGCGGACACCCAGTTCACGGATCAGTTCGAAAAACGCGCCGCCCGTCTTGCCCCCCGATGTCTCCCGACGCAGTGAGACGGTGACGATGCCCGCGCCGGAGCACTTTACGGCTTCGGACAGCACCGCAGGTGACGGATAACGCGCGGTGCCAAGCAGCAGACGCGAGGATAGTTCGGTATCGTAGAGTTTCAGCATATTTCAGCCTCCCTGCATGGGGGAAAGAATTTCGATCTTGTCGCCGTCTGCCAGATGCGTATCGGCACGATCCTCGCGATGGACGAGATCGCCATTGACGGCGGTCGCCAACCAATCGCCCTCGTATTCAAGTACCTGAAGCAGGTCCGCGAGCGTGGCGGTGTCCAGGACCTGCGTTTCTCCGTTGACGATAAGGTTCATGCGATCACCTCCTTCTGGAGACCAATGCCGTTGGAGAGACGGGCGGCGGCCTTCCTCGCCATCGCGGGGGCGAGCAGAAAACCGTGGCGATACATGCCGGCAATCGCCAGCCCATCATCCGTCTCCACAACGCGCGGCACATTATCGGCAAAGGCGGGGCGGAGGCCGACTCCGGTTTCCACCACCCGCGCCTCGCCAAAAGCCGGATGCAGCGCATAGGCCGCGTTCAAAAGTTCCATCAGCGAGCGGGCCGAGATCGGCCCGTCATCCTCCGTCTCGATCATCGTCGCCCCGACCATGAAACGGTGATCGTCACGCGGCACGACATAGATCGGGTGGCGCGGATGCAGCATGCGCACCGGACGCGACAACGTCACTTCGCCGGTTTCGAGATAAAGCATTTCGCCGCGTACGCCGCGCAGGCCGGGAATATGCGGGATGGCCGCCGGGCCGGTGCAGTCGAGCACGGAGGAATAGTTCTTTTTCGGCGGCGGTCCCCATCCCAGATCGAATTTTCCATCCAGGTTGCGGATCGTCTCCGCCAGACCTGCCAATGCCCGACGCGGATCGAGATGCGCCTCATCCTCGAAAAACAGCGCCTTGTCGAAGCGGCCGGCCAACGACGGCTCCAGATCGGCAATCTGTTGGCGGTCGAGCCAGACATGCCCAGTCGTGCGCGATGCAAAACGCGTCAGATCAGCCAGATCACGCGGTTGCGCCACCACCAGCGTACCGCTGCGAATGACGGCACCCGGAACCGCCTGATCCCACCAATCGGCGGCATCGAGCCCGAGTGTCAGCACGACCTCTTCCGCCGCCTCACGCTCGCAATAGGGCGCGAGCATGCCGCCGGCAAAAAACGAGGCTCCTTGCCCCACCGTATCCTGAAAATCGACGATATCGACATCTTCGCCGCGCCTCAGCAATTCATAGGCGACGGCAAGGCCGGCAACGCCGGCCCCCTTGACGAGAAAAAGAGACATCAGGCCTCTCCCCCGACATTTGCGAGCGGCATATAAAGATCGCCGCCATCGCGATATTTTGCCGCCATCGCCTCCAGCCCCTCTTTCTGGGCTTCGGCGCGAATATCGTGCGAGATCCGCATCGAGCAGAATTTTGGGCCGCACATGGAGCAGAAATGCGCCACCTTATGTGCATCCTTGGGCAGCGTCTCATCGTGGAAACTACGCGCCGTATCGGGGTCGAGCGAGAGGTTGAACTGATCCTCCCATCGGAATTCGAAGCGTGCGCGAGACAGGGCATCGTCACGCATCTGCGCGCCCGGATGGCCCTTGGCGAGATCGGCGGCATGGGCGGCGATCTTGTAGGTGATGACACCGGTTTTCACGTCGTCGCGGTCGGGAAGCCCCAGATGTTCCTTCGGCGTGACGTAACAAAGCATGGCCGTGCCGAACCAGCCGATCATCGCAGCCCCGATGGCGGACGTGATGTGATCGTAACCCGGGGCGATATCGGTGGTGAGCGGACCAAGCGTATAAAACGGCGCCTCACCGCAGGTTTTCAGCTGCTTGTCCATGTTTTCCTTGATCTTGTGCATCGGCACATGACCCGGCCCTTCGATCATCACCTGGCAATCCTTTTCCCAGGCGATTTTCGTGAGCTCTCCGAGCGTCTCCAGTTCTGCGAACTGGGCAGCATCATTGGCATCGGCAATCGAACCGGGGCGCAGGCCGTCGCCCAGCGAAAACGTCACGTCATAGGCACGCGCAATGTCGCAGATCTCGTCAAAGTGTTCGTAGAGAAAGCTTTCGCGGTGATGGTGCAGACACCACTTGGCCATGATCGAACCGCCACGCGAAACGATGCCGGTGACGCGGTTGACGGTGAGGTGGATATAGGAAAGCCGCACGCCGGCATGGATGGTGAAATAATCGACACCCTGTTCGGCCTGCTCGATCAGCGTATCGCGATAGACCTCCCAGGACAGATCCTCGGCAATGCCGTTGACCTTTTCAAGCGCCTGATAAAGCGGCACGGTACCGATCGGCACCGGCGCATTGCGGATGATCCAGTCACGGATGTTGTGGATGTTGCGGCCGGTCGAGAGGTCCATCACCGTGTCGGCGCCCCAGCGGATGGCCCAGACCATCTTTTCCACCTCCTCAGCCATGGATGAGGTGACGGCCGAATTGCCGATATTGGCGTTGATCTTGACCAGAAAATTGCGACCGATGATCATCGGTTCGATTTCGGGATGGTTGATATTGGCGGGAATGACGGCGCGGCCTTCGGCCACTTCACGGCGCACGAATTCCGGCGTGACATAATCCGGCGTGTGCGCGCCAAAACTCTCACCGTCCCTTACCAAGGCTTCCTTGGCGGCCTGCCGGCCGATGTTTTCGCGGATGGCGATGAATTCCATTTCGGGCGTAATGATGCCGGCGCGGGCATAGGCCAGTTGAGTGACGGCCTGCCCGGCCCTTGCCTTCAAAGGCGCATGGCGCACGGGAAATTCCGGCGTCAGCCGCTCGCCGGTGGCAAAACCGTTATCCTCCGGTTTCACACGGCGGGCGTCATAGGCAGCAACATCATTCCGCGCCCGAATCCAGTTTTCGCGCAGACGTGGCAGGCCGCTGTCGATGGCAACGACATGCTTCGGATCGGTATAGGGACCGGAACTGTCGTAAACGGTGACCAGCGGTTCGCCCGCTGTCGGGTGCAAGGCGATTTCGCGCATCGGCACGCGAATATCGGGGTATTGCTGTCCCGCCACATGTATCTTCGCGGAAGCTGGAAACGGACCCGAGGTGACAATGGGGCTGTGGTTTTTGGCGGCAATATTCATCGTGAGGCTCCAAGTTTAAGGTTGGAGACCCAGTCCTAGAGCCGGAAAGATGGAAGAACGCGGACATGAGAATCCGGGTTATGGATTCGCAATCGTCGCAACGTTTTGCACCGTCCCTACGCCAGTATGAACTGGATCAGGTTCAACGGGTCACTGCGCGCGATAGCAGAATCTCAGCCCCTTGACGGGACACCCCTGGTGAATGCGCAAAGGCTATGTCAGCGAAATCGGTCGGTCAAGATGCCACGCAACCCGGCTTTGCAGATCAGGCAGGAAGCCATTGACCTGCCCACTTCTCCTCACCATCATTGATAACCAGCGAATCCGTAATCCAGCAGGGCATGATGACATCCAGTGACGGTTCCACGCGGAACGATCTTTTGGCGCGTGTGGGTGAGATTTTTTACGCGAATGGCACTTACCTGGTCGGTATGACGGAACTGGTACGGCATCTGCAGACAACGCGTGCAACCTTCTATCGCCATTTCGAAAGCAAGGAGGACCTGCTCGTCGCGTATTTGCAAAAGCGCGATGCGGCGGTACGCGAGCAGCTTGTGGAAGTCGTTGCCGGTCGAACCGGAGCACCCGCCATTCTCGACGTCTTCTCCAATCTGGAACGCAAGACAAGTGCCGATAATTTTCGCGGCTGCGCTTTTCTGATCGCTGCTATCGAAAACCCGCAATCGAAAAAAATTCAGGACACGGCACGCACCCACAAGCTTTTCCTGAAGGACTTTTTCTCGAGCCTTCTGGGAAACGATACGGATGGCGTAATCTCCGAACAGCTTCTCCTGCTTTATGAGGGCGCGCTGGCCGGTTCCGTGCTGCGACGGGAAGCCGGCGCGGCGACAGTCGCCAAGGCCATTGCCGCCCGCTTGATGGAAGACAGCTGAGCTCGAAAGTGGACCGTCGGAAAAACGACGCAGATTTTCCGGTTTGGCACGACGGATTGGAAAACAATTCCTTCGGATGCCACGAGGTTATGTCATAAAGGCCATGAAAGAACGATCGTTCTAGCTCTTTTGCGGGCCGGTGCGGTTTCGTTCAGGAGGCCATTCCCCGGAGGATATGACATGACAAAAACCATCGACTACTTTTTCGGCCTCGGTTCGCCCTGGGCCTATATCGGTCTGGACGCCTTTGCAGCGCTTGCTGCCGAACAGAATGCCACCATCGTTCCTCATGTCATTCCGCTGATCGAGGATAATGGTGCGATCTACTCACGCAACCGCCCCGAACCGCGCCGCGCCTATTGGACGAAAGACCTGAAACGTTGGGCCGCCCTTCGCGGCAAGGCGCTGAATTTCGACAATCGTGCCGCACTTTCCGACCCCACACCGGCCGGCTTTCTGGTGATCGCCGCAGCAGAGGCAGGGCAGGACTGGCTGAAATTGGCGCGCGCGCTCCACGAAGCATTCTGGGGCCGTGGCGAAGATATCGGCAAGGCCGAGGTGCGCCGTGCCATCGCCGATGCCGCCGGTTTTGACGGCGCAGCGCTTGACGAACAGGGGCAGAGCGAAGCCGTGCAGACCGTCTGGAAGGCCAATCAGGAAACCGCCAGAACCGATGGTGTGTTCGGCATTCCGACCTATCGCTACGAAGGCGAACTGTATTGGGGCCAGGACAGTCTTTCTTTCCTGGAGCGCCACCTGAAGGGCGAAAAGCTGGTCGCCTGATCCTTCGTGATCCGGGCCGCAACAGAAAAGCGGTCCGGCTCCGCTCTCGGCATTTCATTCAGGAGCTTTTTCCGTGTCCCTTTCCCTGCCCGGTTCCCTCGTTTCCACCGAATGGCTGGCAACGCATCTCGGCCACCCCGATCTCGTGCTGCTCGACGGCTCGTTCAAGCTTCCGGGTGTCACGCCCATTGCAGCGGAAGACTTTGCCGCGAGACATATTCCCGGCGCACGTTTTTTCGATATCGACGACATCGCCGACCACGACACAACGCTTCCCCACATGCTGCCATCTGCAGAAGCCTTCGAAGGTTACGCATCCGATCTCGGCATATCGAATGACAGCGTCATCGTGATCTACGATACGCCGGGCCTGATGTCGGCCGGCCGCGTCTGGTGGACATTTCGGACATTCGGCCACGACAAGGTCGCGATTGTCGATGGCGGTCTGCGCAAATGGCAGGCCGAGGGCCGCGCCGTGACAACGGAGCTGACGCCGGTCACCAGAGGCAGTTTCCGTGCGAGTTTCAATACTTCGGCCGTGCGTTCCAAGGCACAGGTTCTCGGCAATGTCGACAGTCAGACCGAGCAGGTCATCGACGCCCGCTCCGCCGGCCGTTTTACCGCAGAGGAAAAGGAAGCCCGCCCCGGCCTGCGTTCCGGCCATATTCCCGGCAGCCTGAACCTGCCCTTCAACACGCTCACCAACCCGCAAACCGGCGAGTTGCTCGACGTGACCGAGATCCGCGCCGCTTTCGAAAAAGCCGGCCTCGATTTTTCCGAACCGGTCATTGCCAGCTGTGGCTCGGGTGTCACGGCGGCGGCACTCGCTTTTGGCCTGCATCTGGCGGGCAAGGACGATGTCGCCATTTATGACGGCGCATGGACGGAATGGGGTCAACCGGGCGAGACGCCGGTCGATACCGGACCGGGCACGCGCGGAGCGGCAAAGTGAGCAGCTTTTCGTCCACGCTGGCAGATGCACTCGGCAGCCGCTTCGGTGAGCGTTATTCCACCGCGCAGGCGTTGCGCGAGCAGCATGGTCGCGGAGAATCCCACCACACGCCGGCCATTCCCGATGCGGTGGTTTTTGCCGAAAGCACCGAGGAGGTGGCGGAGATCGTGAGACTGTGCGCGGCGGAAGGCGTGCCGGTCATTGCTTTTGGCGCCGGCACATCGCTCGAAGGTCACCTGACGGCCGTTCGAGGCGGCGTTTCCATCGATCTATCGCGTATGTCCAGCATCACCCGCATCAGCGCCGAAGACCTGGATTGCACGGTGGAAGCCGGCGTTACCCGCGAACAGCTGAACACGCATCTGCGCGACATGGGCCTGTTTTTCCCGATCGACCCCGGCGCCAATGCCTCGCTCGGCGGCATGGCGGCAACCCGCGCCTCGGGCACCAATGCCGTCCGTTACGCCACCATGCGCGAAAACGTGCTTTCGTTGACGGTGGTTCTGCCGAGCGGCCAGATCATCCGCACCGGCGGCCGGGCGCGAAAATCCTCCGCCGGTTATGACCTGACGCGGCTGTTCGTCGGTTCGGAAGGCACGCTCGGCATCATCACCGAAGTGACGCTGCGGCTCTACGGTATTCCCGAAACGATCTCGGCCGCCGTCTGCTCTTTCGAAAAGGTCGAGGACGCGGTGGCAGCAGCGATTGCTGTCGTGCAACTCGGCATTCCGGTCGCCCGCATGGAATTGATGGATCGCGGGCTGATCAAGGCGGTCAATGCCTATTCCAACCTCTCCCTCAAGATTGAGGATACGCTGGCCTTCGAATTCCATGGCTCGCCTGCCGGTGTGCAGGAACAGGTAGAGATGGTCGCCGAAATCGTTGAGGAAAACGGCGGCCGTGATTTCGAATGGGCCAACGCGCCGGAAGATCGAAACCGGCTGTGGAAGGCGCGCCACAACGCGTTTTATGCCGTCGTTTCCCAGCGCGCCAATGCCAAGGGCTGGTCGTCGGATGTTTGTGTACCCGTCTCCGAACTCAGCGGCTGCATTTTGAAAACCCGCGAATTCTTGCGCGGCTGCAGCGTGCCCGCGGCCATTCTCGGCCATGTCGGTGACGGCAACTATCACGTCGTCTTTGCCGTCGATCCGGCCAATCAGGCCGAACTCGATGAGGTTACAGCCATCAACGGCCGGATGGTCGAATATGCACTGTCCGTCGGCGGCACATCCACCGGAGAACACGGCGTGGGCACTGGCAAGATCAAATATCTGCGCAGGGAACATGGCGACGCGCTCGATCTGATGGCAGTCATCAAGAATGCCATCGATCCCGCCGGCATCATGAACCCCGGCAAGGTCCTGCCTGTCTAGAGCGGTTCATTGTTAAATGGAACCGCTCTAAAGCCGGTCGGCCCACCAATCCTCGCCCACGTCAGGAAATTCCGCGATGAATGTTTTCAAGCCGCACAGCTCCCACTGGGGTGCATTTTCCGGACGTTTCGAGGATGGCAAACTTGAGGTCCGGCCGCACCCCGACGATCCTCATCCCTCGCCGCTTCTGAAAAACATTCCGGCCATCGCCGATAGTCCGGTGCGCATACGTCGGCCGGCGGTCAGGCGGGGCTGGCTGGAGGGAGCGCCCGGCCATGAGCAGAAACGCGGCGCCGATGAATTCGTCGAGGTCAGCTGGGCGGAAGCCAACGAACTTGTCGCCCGGGAACTGCGTCGGGTCTACGGCGAGTTCGGACCGCGCGCCGTTTTCGGCGGTTCCTACGGCTGGTCGAGCGCCGGACGGTTTCACCACGCGCAGAGCCAGATCCATCGATTTCTGAATGTGCTGGGCGGATACGTGAAATCTGTCAACACCTACAGTTCCGGCGCGGCAATGGTCATCATTCCGCATGTACTCGGGCCTTACGACAGTTTCGACCGCAAGAGCGTGACCTGGGATGCGATCGAGCGCAGCACCGAATTGCTGGTCGCCTTTGGCGGCATGGCGGTGAAAAACACGGACGTGCATGGTGGCGGCATCAGCCAGCATGTGGTTCTGCCCAAGCTGAAAGGGGCCAGCGCCCGCGGCGCCCGGTTTGCTCTTGTCAGCCCGCTCAGGGATGATTTTCCCGACGAGGTCAATGCCGACTGGCTGGCGATCATTCCCGGCACGGACGTGGCGATGATGCTGGGTCTGGCGCATGTGCTTGTTAATGAAGGCCTGCACGACCGTGATTTTCTCGCCCGCTATACGGTTGGTTACGACCGTTTCGAGGATTACCTTCTCGGCCGCAACGATGGCCTGCCGAAAACAGCAGAATGGGCGTCGGACATCTGCGGTATCGGCGCGGACGTCATCTCCGATCTGGCGCGAAAAATGGCGCGTTCGCGAACCCTGATCACCGTCAGCCATTCGCTGCAGCGCGCCGATTATGGCGAGCAGCCGGTGTGGATGGGGATCGTGCTTGCCGCCATGCTCGGCCAGATCGGTCTCGACGGCGGCGGATATTCCTATTCGCTCGGGGCACTTGGCAATATCGGCAAGAAACTGCTGGCCGCGCCCTTGCCGACACTGAACCAGTTCAAAAACCCTGTCAGCGACTTCATTCCCGTCGCTCGCATTGCCGATATGCTGCTGCACCCGGGCGACAAATTTCACTATAACGGTCAGGCGCTGCATTATCCGGATATCCGCCTGGTCTATTGGGCGGGTGGCAATCCGTTTCACCACCATCAGGATATCAACCGGCTACGACGCGCCTTCAAACGGCCCGAAACGATCATCGTGCATGAATCGGCCTGGACTTCCACGGCCCGGCACGCGGATATCGTGTTGCCGGCAACCACCACGATCGAACGCGACGATATTGGCGCGGCTGACCGCGATCCGCTGATCATCGCCATGAAAAAGCTGATCGAACCGGTGGGGCAAGCCCGAGACGACTACGACATCTTCGCCGAAATCTCCCGTCACCTCGGCACATTCGATGCGTTCACGGAAAATCGGACATCGCGGGAATGGCTGGCATTCCTGTTCGAAACCACGCGGACGGCGCTCTGCGCCGGTGGGCACGATGCACCGGATTTCGAAACATTCTGGCAAAACGGCGAGCTGCGTCTGCCGGTCAAACCCGATGAAGGCGGCCCGGCAAACGCCTTCCGGCAGGACCCGGCGGCAAACCCACTCCAGACGCCATCCGGCAGAATAGAGATTTTTTCGCAGGTCGTTGAGGGTTTCGCCTATGACGACTGCGGCGGCCATCCGCAATGGTATTCGCCCCGGTTCGGCGTCGAAGATGCGCGTTATCCGCTGCATCTGGTCTGCAATCAGCCGCACCAGCGGCTGCATAGCCAGCTCGATTATGGTGATTTCAGCCGCTCCACCAAGATCAAGGGTCGCGAACCGGTCCGCATCAACCCGGCCGATGCAAAGGCACGAGGCATTTCGGATGGCGATATCGTCACGCTTTCCAACAGCCGCGGAAGCTGCCTTGCCGCCGCCATCATCAGCCCTGACGTCCGTCCGGGCGTGATGCAACTGGCGACCGGCGCATGGTTCGAGGCGGATAATCCGGCCGCTGACATGACCATGTGCATACACGGAAACCCCAATATCCTCACGCATGACAGGGGCACATCGAAACTCGCACAGGGCTCGACCGGCCAGTTGACCCGCGTCGAAGTCCAACGTTTCGTCGGGGACGTTCCGCCGGTGCGGATTTTCGAAGCCATGACATTTGCCAAAAAACGACAGGCATAAGCGGCATGTAATCCGGCAACCGATCTTCGGAAAAGCTGATCCTCACCAAAGCCGAAACCGGACAAAATAATCTACTAATCCGATAGAAAGAGAATGATCGGTCTTCCTCGATGGGGCCAGCTTCCATAGGCTGACCGTCATGATCTTCGTCAGAAAAAGACCGAAACGAATTCACAGCGGATAGGCAAAAGGCCTTCCTCGCCAACACATCATCATCTCGCTTTCCAAGCGGGCGCCCACGTTGACCGGCCCATGCCGCAGCGAACGGTCTCGTGCGCGCTTCTGGAAACGGGTCAGGAACAGAAAGCATCGGCCCGGAAACATTCGGTCCGTCACCCAACCGGCAATTACGTCAAGCTTCAGGATTTCACCATGACCGACCGCTCCACACTGCTTTCTCTTTCCCGTCGCCGCCTGTTGCTGACCGCCTCGGCGTTGACTGCGGCGGCTCTTGTCGCGACGACCGGCCTCGAGCCGACCCTTGCAGCGGACAGCCCGAAAGAGGGTGGCGACATCACCTTCCTGATCGACTCGCTGGGTGACACCTGGATCCCCAACAACAGCGCGATCTCCAGCTTTCAGGGCCATATTTGGGGCCATGTTACCGACAAGCTGCTTTACGTCGATGCCGAAGGCAAGGTCAGCCCTTGGCTGGTGGAGCGCTGGGCGCAGAACGACAATGCCACCGAGTTTACGCTTCACCTCAAACAAGGCGTGACCTTTTCCGATGGCGAGCCGCTCGATTCCAAGGCCGTCGTTGCCAATCTCGACATCTGGTATGCTGGCCGCAAGAACGAAGGCATCAACCCGATCGGGCTTTTTCCGAAAACCTATGATCGTGCAGAAGCTGTCGATGCCGCCACCGTAAAGGTGTTCTTCAAGAAACCGACACTGGGGTTCCTGCCCACGCTCGGTTACCACGGCTCGATCCTGACCTCGCCGAAAAGCATTGCGCAGCCCGCGTCGGTGCAGGCTGACCTCAGCAAGACGGCCGGCAGCGGCCCTTATGTGGTGGAAAGCTGGAAGGAAGGCGATCACGTCACGCTGGTCAAGCGCAAGGACTACAACTGGGGTCCGGCCGCAGTCGGCCATACGGGCCCGGCTTTCCTCGATACGATCACCTACAAGCTGGTGTCGGAACCGTCCCTGCGTGTCGCCTCCGTACAGTCGGGCCAGGCGGATGTTGCCTATAACGCATCGCCCCAGGAACTGAAATCGCTCAAGGACGAAGGCTTTACCGTTGCGACACCGCGTTATCTCGGTTTCGTCAATGGCTGGGCTGTCAACACCAAGCTGCCGCCCTATGACGATGTGAAGGTACGCCAGGCCCTGCAGGCGGGCATCAACCGCCAGGAAATTATCGACACCGTCTATACACCGGACTGGCATCTCGCGACCTCGTTCATCCAAAGCAATGTGCCCGGCGCGACGGATCAGAGCGCCCTTCTGGCCTACGATCCGGCCAAAGCAGAAAAGCTGCTGGATGAAGCAGGCTGGGTGAAGGGCGCCAATGGCATCCGCACCAAGGACGGCAAGGAACTGTCGCTCACCCTCCATTCCAACCCATACCTCGCCACCTCGAAATCGGTGGATGAGCTGATCGCACAACAGCTGGGCAGGATCGGCTGGAAGGTTGTCATCCGTGCCTATGATGTCGTGACCTACGGCGAGAAGGTGAAGTTCGGCGGCGCGGCTGTGCCGACCTATGAAGTCACGCGCAGCTTCATCGACGCCGGAACGGTCGCCGGCATTCTCACCAATGCCAATAACGGCGAAAACTGGTTTGCGCTCGATGACCGCGACACGAAGATCAACGACCTGCGCGACAAGATTGCCGGCGCCGGTTCCATCGAAGAGCGCAGCCCGCTGCTGAACGACCTGCAGAAATACGTTCTCGATCAGGGCTATTTCATCCCGCGCACCCAGATCGTCCAGCGCATCTACGTGCAGGCGCCGACGCTGAAGGGCGAGGTCTATAACGGCGTTGCTTATGCCAGCTATTACACGGCCTTCATCGCCGACTGACGCAACTCGAACATGCGAGGCACCGGCATGAGCAATGCCTACCTAACCTACGCCGCCAAGCGGCTCGGCCAGGCGGTCGTCGTCATCCTGCTGGCCTATGTCTTCACCTTCGTGGTCGTCAGCATTTTGCCTGGCGACCCGATCACCAGCGTGTTGCGTAACCCGCAGAACGGGTTTTCGGAACAGGAAATCGCCGAGATCATCGCCGCGCAGGGGTTGGACAAGCCCGTTCCCGTGCAGTTGTGGAACGCGCTTTCCGGCTTTCTGACGGGCGATCTCGGCATGTCGATGCGCTCCAACCGCCCCGTATCGACGCTGATCGCCGAAGTCCTGCCTTCGACACTGATCCTGGCGGGAGCTGGCCTCGCGGTCGCACTCGTGCTGGCCATGCTCGTCGCCTATGGCACACGTTTCGTGCCGAAGAAATACGGCCAGGGGCTGCTGCGCGGTTTCCCGTCGCTGTTCCTGTCGGTGCCGAATTTCGTCATCGGCCTGGTGCTGATCCATCTGTTCGGTTTCCAGCTCGGCCTTTTCCGCGTCATCAATCCCGACAGCTTTTGGGCCACCCTGTTTGCCGCAGTCGCACTCGGCATTCCGGTATCGGCGCAGATCGCCGAAGTCTTGATCGCCAATCTCGACAAGGAAGCGGAGCAGGAATACGCAACCGTTGCCCGCAGCCGCGGCATCGGCCAGCTGAAACTTTTTATCCGCCATCTGCTGAAGCCCGCCTCCCTGCCTGTCGTCACCGTTATCGCTTTGACCATCGGTGAGTTGCTCGGCGGCTCCTTGATCACCGAAACAGTGTTCGGCCGGACCGGCGTCGGCAGTCTCGTGCAGCGCTCGGTCAGCACGCAGGACCTGCCTGTGCTGCAGGCCATCGTCTCGCTTGGCGCAGTCGTCTTCGTGCTCGTCAACCTGATCGCCGACCTTCTCTACCCGCTGCTCGACCCGCGTGTAAAAATCCTTGGAGGCGCAAAACGCCGACCGACAACCACCGATGAACCATCGCTCGGTTCGGCAAAGGCGGTGAACCCATGAGCTTCGTTTCCAACTCTCCGCTTTCCGGCACCGCAAACACGGGCCGACTGACAGCCCTTCGCATGCCCGCGACGGTGGCCCTCTCCTTTGCCATCATCGCCATCATCCTCGCCTGGTCATTGGCGCCGCAGTTTTTCACCACTTACAGCCCGGTTGTCGGTGTCCCCGCCGACAAGTTTCTTGGTCCCAGTTTCTCGCACTGGTTCGGCACCGATCATCTCGGACGCGATCTTTATGCCCGCGTCGTCTACGGCACGGCCTCGTCCGTATCGAGTGCGCTGGTGGCCGTTGTCATCGGTGTTCTGTTCGGTGGCCTGATCGGCCTCCTCGCCGGCTTCCTCGGCGGATGGGTCGATGTCGTGCTTGCCCGTCTCGTCGATGTGCTTCTGTCGATCCCGAAATTCCTGCTGGCGGTGATCGTCGTCACGGCCATCGGTTTCGAAACCATCAATGCGGCAATTGCCACCGGTGTCTCGGCCGTCGCCTTTTTTGCCCGCGTCACCCGCTCGGAAGTCATCAAGACACGGCAGGCAACCTTCGTGGAAGCCTCCTACCTCTCGGGCGGCTCTCGCTGGTACATCCTTTTGCGCCACGTTCTGCCCAATGCCTCGCGTTCGGTCCTGCCGCTCGCGGTGCTGCAGTTCGGTGAATCCATTCTCATCATCGCCAGCCTTGCCTTCCTTGGCTACGGCGACCCACCGCCCGCCTCCGACTGGGGCCTGCTGATCTCGATCGGCAAGGATTACCTCAAATGGCCCTGGCTCGTTTACGCCCCCGCTTTCGTAACGATCGTGACCGTCCTCTCCGTGAACAGGATCAGCAGATGGCTTCGCAAGACAGACTGAATACCCACCTCTCCGCCGTCAAAACCTCCACTCTGGAGGCGCCCCGCCCCGCGCCACTGCTGCGCGCCAAAAACCTGTCCGTGTCCTATGGCGCAAATCAGGTCGTGCGCGATGTCAGCTTCGAGCTCGGCCGCGGCAAGAGCCTCGCCCTGATCGGCGAATCCGGCTCGGGCAAATCGACCATCGCGCGCGCCGTGCTGCGTCTGCTGCCCGATGCCGGCCACGCCACCGGCCACGTCGATTTCGACGGGCAGGACGTGCTCTCATTGCCCGAGCGCCAGTTCCGTCCCTTGCGCGGGCGCGCCATCGGCTTTGTGCCACAGGATCCCGGCAATTCACTCAATCCCGTCCGCACAATCGGCGTGCAGGCCATGGAAGCCGCGGCCCTGACCGACGAGCCCAATGCTGCGGTCCGCAAGGCGCTCATCCTCGACACCTTTGCTCAGGTCGGCCTCGACAATCCGCTGCGGGTTTACGATTCCTATCCGCACCAGCTGTCCGGTGGCATGTTGCAACGTGTGCTGATCGGCCTGGCAGTGCTGCCGCGCCCGGCCCTTCTGGTGGCGGACGAACCGACCTCGGCCCTGGATGTGACGATCCAGAAACGCATTCTCGATCTGCTCACCCGCCTGCAGCACGATCTCGATATCAGCCTCCTGCTGATCACCCACGATCTCGCCATTGCTTCCGAGCGCGCCGACCAGCTGGTGGTCTTGAAGGACGGCGCCGTGCAGGAAGCCGGCAAGACCTCCGCGGTATTCTCCGCCCCGTCCTCCGCTTATGCGAGAAAACTGCATGCCGATGTCCCGGCTCTCAATCCCGAACGTTACGCCGGTTTGAGAAATCCCGGTTTTCGACTGTTGGACGGCGCAGCCTCAACGCCTGCGAAAATCGAAGTCAAATCCGTCACCAAGACATTTACGGTCGATGGCAAGGCTCTGACCGCCGTCGATGACGTCTCCTTTGCCGTGCCGGCCGGCACCACCCATGCACTGGTGGGTGAATCCGGCTCCGGCAAAACCACGACGATCCGGCTGCTGCTCGGGCTGGACGAACCGGATATCGGCAATATCTCCGTTGCCGGAGAGGATCTCTCTGGCCGTTCCCACAAACAATTGCGCTCGGTCTGGCGCCATCTGCAACTCGTCTACCAGAACCCCTTCACCTCGCTCGATCCGACATGGACGGTGGAGCGGCTGGTGCGCGAACCACTCGACCGCTTCAAGGTCGGCACACCGGCAGAACGGACGGCGCAGGTGCGCGAAGCGCTCGCCAATGTCGGCCTTGGCGATCATCTTCTGTCGCGCAAGCCGGCAGCGCTTTCCGGTGGCCAGCGACAGCGCGTCGCCATCGCCCGTTCGCTGGTCCTGAAGCCCGACGTCATCGTCCTCGATGAGCCGACATCCGCACTCGATGTCAGCGTGCAGGCCGATATCGTCGAGGTGCTTCTGTCGCTGCAGGCAAAGCTCGGCCTCACCTATGTGTTCGTGTCGCACGACCTCGCGCTGGTGCGCCAGCTTGCCCATACGGTATCGGTCATGCAGCGCGGACGGATCGTCGAGCACGGCAGGGTGACCGATATCTTCGACAACCCGCAAAACGCCTATACGGCGACGCTGCTGGAATCGATCCCGTCCGGTCTTTCCAACCCCAGCCAGCAGGCACCGCAGCGGCAGGCCGTACGCGCCGAGCGCAGGGAGGCCTTTGCATGACACAGGCCCTTATGGCCGCTGCGCCTTCTTCTGAATCCTGCGGATTTCACGCCGAAGCGCGCAGCCGACAAGATTTTCTACAAACTGAATAGAAAACGAAAGTCTCGTGTTTTTCACCATCCGCCTTGCGTCCTAACGTCGATGCAAGGGTCGTCAATCTCAAGGAGTTCATATGACCGCGGAATTCATCAGCGTCAGCTTTCCCAATGAATCGAACGATCTCAACCCCATTCCGGATGCGCCCGTCGATCCTCTGTTCCTCGAACGTTACGCACGTGCGCTGGACGATTACGGTTTCAACTACACCCTGATCCCATACTCCTCGTCCTCCTTCGACCCCTTCACCCTTGGCGCGACCGTCCTTGCGCATACCAAACACATCAAGATCATCGTCGCGCTTCGCCCCAACACGGTTTATCCGACCGTCGCCGCAAAATCGCTGGCAACATTGGACCAGCTGAGCGGCGGCCGCGTTGTCGTCCACTTCATCGCCGGCGGCAGCGACGATGAGCAGGCGCGCGAAGGCGATTTCCTCAACAAGGAGGAGCGCTACGAGCGGCAGGAAGAATATATCCGCATCCTGCGCCTCGCCTGGTCGTCGAAGGAAGCCTTCGATTTCGACGGCAAATATTACCAGTTCAAGCAGTTCCGCAGTGCGGTGCGCCCGACCAATGGCACGATCCCGATTTCGCTCGGCGGCTCGTCCGATGCGGCCTATCGCATCGGCGGTGCTCTGTGCGACATCTTCGGCCTCTGGGGCGAGCCGCTGGCCGAAACAAAACAGCAGATTGACCGTGTGTATGCAGAAGCCGCCAAGGCCGGCCGCACGGACCGGCCGCGCATCTGGGTCACCTTCCGCCCCATCGTTGCCGAGACCGACGAACTGGCCTGGGAAAAGGCTCACAAGATTCTGGACAAGCTGACGGCCAACCGTGAAAAAGGCCTTCACCGCGCACCGGTCAACGCGCCGCCACCGGCCAATGTCGGATCGCAGCGCCTGCTCGATATCGCCAAGCGCGGCGACGTGCATGACCGGGCGCTGTGGTACCCGACCGTGACCGCCACCAATGCCAGCGGCGCCACCACGGCGCTGGTCGGTTCGCCGCGCACGATAGCCGACAGCATTCTCGATTATATCGATCTCGGCTGCGACCTGATCTCCATTCGCGGTTACGACAATTACAACGATGCAGTCGATTACGGCCGTTACATCCTGCCGCTGGTGCGCGAGGGCATTCGCGAGCGCGAAGAAGCAAGGAAAAAGGCCGCAGCATGATTTTGCCGGTCCGGCGAAAATGCCGGACCGTCCGTCTCACGCTCAGGATAACAGCCAGAAAGCCCAGCCCGCATGTCCCATGATAAAATCGTCCCCGAAGAAACCGTTCGCATCATTGCGCAGGCCGCGCCGGAGGCGGATCGTACCGGTCAGTTTCCCTGGACGGGTATTCGCGCCGTGCATGCAAGCGGACTTCTGGAAACCACCGTCGCCACCCGTTACGGCGGCAAAGGCGGAACGCTTGCCGATGTCGGCCACATTCTGGCAGCGCTCGGGCGCGGTGACCCATCGGTGGCGTTGATCAGCGCCATGACCATTTTCAACCATCTTGGCCAGGCGACAAAAAACCATTGGCCCGAGGACCTCTACAAACGCCTCCTGTCCGAGGCCAACCATAAGCCGCTTCTCATCAATGCAGCCCGCGTGGAACCGGAACTGGGATCGCCCGCCCGTGGCGGCCTGCCCGCGACCATCGCACGGCGCACCGCCACAGGCTGGTCGATCACCGGCCGCAAGCGCTTCGTGACGGGCGCGCACGGTCTCACCCATTTTCTCGTCTGGGCGCATACCGACGAAACACCCGCGCGCGTCGGCACCTTCGTCGTGCCGAACGGCCTGCCCGGCATCCATGTCATTGAAAACTGGAACAGCCTCGGCATGCGCGCCACCGGCTCGCACGACGTAGAATACAGCGATGTGGAAATACCCGCGGGCAATGAAATCGATCTCGTCGATCCATCCGTGGCGCAGCAGGATAACCGCGCCCATGCCGCCTTCAACCTTGCGCTCACGGCGATCTATCTCGGTGCCGCCGAGGCGGCTCAATCGGCGTTCATCCGGTTTGCGAATGAACGCGTACCGGCCAATCTCGGTCATCCCATCGCTCGCACCGAACGGTTCGTCACGCTTTTCGGCGAAATCGACCTTCTGGTTTCCGGCGCGCGCCAGATCATATTCGACACGCTGGAACGCAATAACGGCGATGCCGAACGGCTGATCCGGGCAAGACTGCTGGCTGGAAGGCAATTGCGCGATGCGGTGCAGCTGGCGGTGCGCAGCATCGGCAATCCGGGCCTGAGCGCCGATATCGGCATCGAGCGGCACTTCCGCGATGTCCAGTCCGTACTCGTTCACGCCCCGCAGGAAGATACGTCGGTGGCGATACTGGGTCGCGCAGCGTTCGAGCGATGGAACCGGGCCGAAGCCACTGAAGCCGCCGCATCCGGCCATCCGCACGTATTACCAATTCTTAGAACCGCATGAGTGCGATAAACGCGCGAAAGGAATTCTAGATGAGCAACAATCTGATCGTCGGTTTTTCGGGCAACCTCTCCCGCCCGTCCAGCACACGCCGTTTTGTGGAAAGCGTGACAGAGTCTCTCGGCCGCCAGACGGGCCTCGGCCACGAAGTCTTCGATGTCGAAGACCTCGGCACCTCGCTTGCTGCCGCCCGTTCGGTGACGGACCTCAACCCCGCCGCCCGAAAGATCATTCGCACCATCATCGAGGCGGAAGCGCTCGTCATCGGCTCGCCCACCTACAAGGGGAGCTATACCGGTCTCTTCAAACATGTCTTCGACCTGCTCGATCCGGCAGACCTGCGCGGCAAGCCGATCATCCTGACGGCGACCGGTGGCGGCGACCGGCATTCGCTGGTTGTCGAACACCAGCTTCGTCCGCTCTTCGCCTTTTTCGAGGCGTTTGTCCTGCCGACGGCCATCTACGCATCCGGTCGCGATTTCACCGATGGCGCTCCGTCGCCGGTCATCCTCGGGCGCGTAAACCAGGCGATTGCGGAGGCGTCGCTGCTCGTCAAGGCCCGCGCAGCCGTCACGGCGATTGCCGCTGAATAGGCCGATTGCGCGATTGGCTGCGGGATCCACATGACCCAGACCAGAAAATATGTGGTCGGCATCACCGACCACATGATCGGCGCACCCGATCTGGAAGCCGACGTATTGGGCAACGACGTCGAGATCGATTTTTTCGCCACGACCGACGAGAACCGCTTCGACCCTGAACGACTGGCAAGGCTCGACGCGCTGATGGTCTGGGGTGCGCGATTGGGCTCGCGCAGCATCGCACATCTGAAACGCTGTCGTGGCGTGGTGCGTTATGGCGTCGGTTACGAGAAGATCGATCTCGCAGCGCTTCGAACAGCCGGAATACCGTTTGCCAACAATCCCGATTACGGCACGGAAGAAGTCGCCGATCATGCGGTTGCGATGATCCTTTCATTGCACCGCCGGCTCTGGGAACATGATTGTCGCGCCCGCTCCCATACCTCCGGCTGGCAGGTCCACAGCCTGAAGCCGCTGGCCCGCTCCAACCGGGCAACGGTCGGCATCGTCGGTGTGGGACGGATCGGAACCGCGGTCGTCAACCGGCTGAAACCATTCGGCTTTCGTATCCTCGGTTACGATCCCGGACAGCCACCGGGCCATGAAAAGGCTGTCGGTTACGAGCGTACAGAGCGGCTGGAAGACCTGTTGGCGCAGGCGGACATCGTGACCCTTCATTGCCCGGCAAACGATGTCACGCGCGGCCTGCTTGGTGCAGAAGGCCTTGCTCGCCTGAAGCCCGGCGCAATCGTCGTCAATACTGCCCGCGGCGAACTGCTGGAGGATCTCAATGCGCTGGAGGCGGCGCTTCGAAGCGGGCGACTGGCAGCCGCCGCCATCGATACGCTCGCCCAGGAACCGCCACCCGATCACCCGCTCCTGACAGCCTGGCGAAACCGGGAGGACTGGCTTGCCGGGCGGCTGGTCATCACCCCGCACAATGCTTTTTATTCGGACCATGCGGCCATCGAAATGCGAACCAATGCGGCTCGCACGGTTCGCATTCTGCTGGACAAGGGACGCCTCAGGAATCAGGTTCTGGAGTAAATCGGCGCAGGCTCGGTTTTTGCACGTTACCGTACCAAATCACGGTTTCGGGTTGGCCTGCCTCACATCCGCCCTAGTTACTAATATGGGCGGCAAGAATGAGGTAAAGCAAATGGCATTGGCCGACAGAATCGCCAAGTTCGAACAGACCAATCAGGTCGCTTTCGGAATCATCGAGGCTGAAGCGGCAGCGCGCGAGCAGAAGACCGAAAGACTGCGGCAGGCTCGATTGCTGCAGGCCAGCAAATCGGACGAGGAAAACTAACTCCACAAAGCTGCCATCTGTGGCAGAGCGGCAGCCGCGAGGGTTTTAAACCCTGCGCGGCAGCGCCCCGGAACAAAAGCGCGAACGGCGCATTGCTCGCAGAACCGACAATTCTGCTCCGGATGGAATGGTAATGGAGTAAAATGACCGATGACCGCTTGACCGGTGACCACCGGCCAACCCGATCGACCAGCCCCATCCGCAGTGTCTTTACCAACACGCAGCGGCCAGCACTGAAAGCTGGCCTTTTTATACTCTGTCTCTGTCCCGTCATCACGTCCTGCTCAGGCACGCACTCGCCGCTTGACCCGGCCGGACGCGAGGCCCGTGATGTCGCGACCCTGTTTTTCACCATGCTTGTCGGTGGCGCCCTGATCTGGGTCGGCGTGGTCGCACTTCTGTTTTATGCGGCCCGCAAGAAGCGAGTTCATTCCGAGGAAGGCGCCGGCCGGCTGATCCTCTGGGGCGGCGCGGTATTTCCCTGTATCGTCCTCGCCGCACTGCTCGCCTATGCCGTCTGGCTGATGCCGAATGTACGGCCCTGGGTTTCCGGCAGTGGTGACGGGCTTCGCCATATCGATGTGACCGGCGAGCAATTCTGGTGGCGGGTGCGCTATCTCGACGAAGACGGCTCCATCGCCTTCGAAAGCGCCAACGAGATACGCATGCCGGTGGGCGAACGCGTGGTGTTTTCGCTGACCTCGCCCGATGTCATCCATTCCTTCTGGATCCCGGTGCTGGGTGGCAAGATGGACATGATCCCCGGCCGTCGCAACCAGCTGACGCTTGAGGCCGACAAACCCGGTATCTATCGCGGTGTCTGCGCCGAATTCTGCGGCACCGCACATGCGCTGATGGGCTTTACCGTCGTGGTGATGGAGCCCGCGCAATAC
Organism: Hyphomicrobiales bacterium; assembly: GCA_900472395.1. Lineage (GTDB taxonomy): Bacteria > Pseudomonadota > Alphaproteobacteria > Rhizobiales > Rhizobiaceae > Neorhizobium. The sequence continues at coordinate 95,654 of UCHV01000006.1, read as the reverse complement.
GAAGAATGGCTTGCCACCCGCCGCATCTCTTCAGGTGGGCAGGATAAACAAGGGCTGGCGCTTTTTCTGGAGAACGGCTGTTCCGCCTGTCACACAATCGCGGGCACGGATGCGCGCGGCACGATCGGACCGGATTTGACCGCTTTCGGCGAGCGCGGTTCAGTCGGTGCCGGCACGCTTGGCAATTCGAGGGACGAGATCGCCCGCTTCCTGCGCGACCCGAAAAGCGTCAAGCCGGGCGCGCAGATGCCGCATTTCACCATGCTGCCGGAAAGCGAAACCGACCGTATTGCCGATTACCTGAAGGGGCTTCGATGAGCGTGGAACTCGGAAATTTTTCGCCCGAGGAGCGCGCCGCCCAGGAAAAGCGGCTGCGCGACACCTGGGAAACGCCAAAGGGCTGGCGTTACTGGACCTCGGTCAACAATAGCGAGATCGGCCTCTGGTACGGCGTCACCGCCTTTGTCTTCATGTTGTTTGCCGGTCTGCTCGGGCTTCTGATCCGCCTGCAGCTCGTCGTGCCGGAAAACGATTTCATCTCCGCCGAACTGTTCAACCAGGCCTTTACCCTGCATGGCACGGTGATGATGTTCCTGTTCGCGGTGCCGATCTTCGAGGCGATTGCGATCTTTCTCCTCCCCTCGATGCTCGGCGCACGCGAGCTGCCCTTCCCCCGCCTTTCGGCCTTCGGTTACTGGAGTTTTCTGCTCGGCGGCATTTTTGTCTGCGGCTCGATCTTCTTCAACGCCGCTCCGAATGCCGGCTGGTTCATGTATCCGCCTTTGGCCACCGACAAGGAATATGCCGGCATCGGCGCCGATATCTGGCTACTCGGCCTCTCCTTTATCGAAGTCGCGTCGATTGCGGCGGCCGTCGAAATCATCGTCGGCATCATGAAATGCCGCGCACCCGGCATGCGCATCAACATGATGCCGATGTTCGCCTGGTATCTGCTGATCGTTGCCGGCATGATCCTGTTCGCCTTCCCGCCGCTGATTGCCGGCGACATCCTGTTCGAAATGGAGCGGATGTTCGACTGGCCGTTTTTCGACCCGTCGCGCGGCGGCGATCCCCTGCTCTGGCAGCACCTGTTCTGGATTTTCGGCCACCCGGAAGTCTACATCGTTTTCCTGCCCGCCATCGCTCTGATGGCGATGATCGTGCCGACCTTTTCGCAGCGTCCCATCGTCGGTTATTCCTGGATCGTGCTGGCCGCAGTCGGCACCGGGTTTCTGAGTTTCGGCCTGTGGGTGCATCACATGTTCACCACCGGTCTGCCGCAGATTTCGCTCGCCTTCTTCTCGGCAGCTTCCGAGGCCGTCGCCATCCCCACCGGCGTGCAGATTTTCGTCTTCATCGCCACCATGCTGGCCGGGCGGGTGATCTTTTCCGTACCCATGCTGTTCGGCGCCGGTGGGTTGATCATCTTCGTCATCGGCGGGCTGACCGGCGTCATGGTGGCGCTGGTGCCGTTCGATTGGCAGGCGCATGACACCTATTTCATCGTCGCCCACCTGCACTACGTGCTGATCGGCGGCATGTTTTTCCCGATCGTCGCCGGCATCTATTATTATTTCCCCTTCGTGACCGGCAAAAAACTCTCCGACGCCTGGGGCAAGGTGGTGTTCTGGCTGATGTTCACCGGCTTCAACATCGCCTTTTTCCCGATGCACTTTTCCGGGCTGCGCGGCATGCCGCGGCGGGTCTTCACCTATCCGGTCGATTTCGGCTGGGACCTGTTCAACCTGATTTCCACTATCGGCGCCTTCATTTTCGCCGCCGGTGTCGCCACTTTCGTCATCGATATCCTGCGCCCGAAAAGAGAGCCGCAAACACGCAATCTCAATCCGTGGAATGCCGGGACGCTGGAATGGACCAACGATCCTTCCGAAAGCTGGGGCATGCGGTCGGTGCCTATCATCACCAGCCGTTACCCCCTCTGGGACCAGCCGAACCTGCAAGCCGATATCGAGGCCGGCCGCTTTTATCTGCCGGATGCGAAATCCGGCAAGCGCGAGACACTGGTGACCTCGGTTCTCGATGCCACGCCGATCCAGTGTATGCGGGTGGGCGGCGTTTCCTATGTCACGATCATTGCCGCGATGGCACTCGGCGGCGTGTTCATCGCGCTCACCTTCCATTGGTGGATCGCCACCATCATCTGCGCCATCATCACCTTTATCGCCATCATCCACTGGTTATGGACCGGCACGGCACCTATCCCGGAAGAACCGGAAACCGATGTCGGCCTCGGCCTTAAACTGCCAATCTATGTCTCCGGCCCGGCCTCGGTCGGCTGGTGGGCGATGTTCATCACCATGGTCGGCGACGGCACGGCATTTGCCAGCCTGATATTCGGTTATTTCTTCTACTGGACGGTGCATGACGATTACACGGCCGCCGCCACCGGCCCCGGCGTGTTCTGGCCAATGCTGGCACTCGCGCTTTATCTCACGGCCTGGGGCCTGACGGTGCTGGCCCGGACACTCAACGAAAAGGGTACTTTCGGTTGCCGGCTGGCGATCATGGCCGGCGTCTTCGTCACCATCGCCGCCTCGCTTGCCGGTCTCGCCGGACCCTATTTCAACGGCATGGACCCCACCTCGAATGTCTATCCCGCCAACGTCTGGATCGTGGCGATCTGGACCGTCGTGCATGGTGTCGTCGGCATTGTCATGCTGCTCTATTGCCTCGCCCGCAGCTTTGCCGGCCGCATGACGGGAGAGTATGATCAGGATATCCGCAACGTGACGCTCTACTGGCATTTCATGGCGTTTACCGCCATCGTCACATTCACGGTGATCGGCCTCTTTCCGCTGGTGGCATCATGAAGAGCTTTATCCCGCGCGAAATCGAAACGCTCTGGACGCTGTTTACGGCCCCGACCGTGTGGGCGCTGCATTTCATCGCCTGTTACGCGACGGTGGCGGTATTCTGCGCCAAACGCCTGCCGGCCTCCTTCAGCTTCAATTCCGTGCGCATCGCCCTTGCCATCGTCACGCTGGCCGCCTTGGCAATGATCGTGCTGTCGACCTGGCTTGCGTGGCGGCAATGGGGTTTTGGTGCAGATGACCCGCCCCATGACGAGCCGACCCGCCATTCCCGCACGCTCTTCCAGGGGTTTGCCACCCTGCTTCTGTCGGCGCTGAGTTTTGTCGCCGTGCTGTTTGCCGCTATACCGCTGATGTTCATCGCCGAGTGTCAGCCATGAGACATGCAGCCACCCTTGCCGGCGTTTTTATCCTCGCCCTCCTGTGGCTGGGCATCCTTCCTTTCTCCGATCGCGCGTCCTTCTCCGTCCACATGATCGTGCATATGGGCGTGGTGGCCGCCGCCGCGCCGCTGCTCGCCATCGGTCTTTCCGGCTCGCGTTTCGATTTCACCATCGGCCGGCACTGGCTGACGCCGATGCTCGCCTCCGTGTTCGAACTATTCGCTGTCTGGGGCTGGCATGTGCCGGCCATGCGCGCGCTGTCTGAAAACTCTTTTGCCTTCGCAACCCTCGAACAACTGGTTTTTCTCGCGGCCGGCCTGACACTCTGGCTCTCCTGTTTCGGCGGCGCCGCCACCGGCCGCGAGGAGCGACGTTTGGCCGGCGTGTTCGGCCTGCTTTTCACCTCCATGCACATGACCCTGCTCGGTGCGCTGCTCACCCTTTCGCCCCGACCGCTTTACGGTGAAGGCGAGGTAACCTGTTTCGGCATCCCCTTATCCGGCGCAACCGACCAGCAGGCCGGCGGCGTCATCATGCTTCTGGTTGGCGCGGTGGTTTATCTTGCCGGCGGCGTGGCGCTTCTCTCCGGCATGCTCGATCACCGCACCCCTTCACTCGAAAGGGACGGACGATGAAAATCCGCTGGAAACATCTGATCGTCCTTGCCGCGCTGGCCCCCCTGCTCGGCTTCGGTTTCGCGTGGTCGGGCCTGATGAGCGTGCGCGCCAGCACCGGCCACTGGGCCGCCACAAATTGGTTCCTGCATTGGGTGATGGGCAATTCCGTCGGCACCGCATCGAGATCGGTCGACGTGCCGCCGCTCGACGATGCGGCGCTGGTACCGCCCGCGGCCGGCCATTTCGAAACCGGCTGCGCCACCTGTCACGGCTCTCCGGCGCAAGGCCGCTCGCCTGCGGTGCTCGCCATGCTGCCGCCGCCACCGGACTTGAAAGAGGCCGTGCCCAAATGGACCGATGCCGAACTGTTCGAGATCGTCAAACACGGCGTGCGTTTTACCGGCATGCCGGCATGGCCGGTGCAATCGCGCGATGACGAAGTGTGGGCGATGGTTGCCTTCCTGCGCAAGCTGCCGGGCATGGATGCGCAAAGCTATATCGCCGCATCCGGCCTGCATGGCATGGGAACCGCCGGAGAAGTCTCGCCGCTGCCCATCACCTGCGAAAGCTGTCACGCCGAAGCAAAGCTCAACGACGGCAGCCTCATTCCTCGGCTGACGGGCCAATCGGAAGCCTATCTGCTGGAAAGCCTGAAAGCCTACCACGCCGGCAAACGGCCGAGCGGCATCATGGGTGTGGCGATCGGCACGCTGCCGGAAGACAGTCTGCCCGAACTGGCGCGCTATTATGCCGGCCAGCCGTTGCCGCCGCGGCAAACACCGCCCGCCGATCCCGCGCTTTTCGAACAAGGCAGACAACTGGCCGAAAAAGGCCGTTCCGGCGACAAGATACCGGCCTGCCTGAGCTGTCATGACAAGGCGGGCGCCAAGCCATCCTATCCGAAACTCTCAGGCCAGAACGCCGCCTACCTGAAACGCCAGCTCACCCTGTTTCGCAGCGGCGTGCGCGGCGGTGGCGAATTCAGTCACCTGATGACACCGATTGCCAAAAATCTGGCCGACGAAGACATCCAGGCGTTGGCAGCCTTCTTCAGCGGGCGCATTCAATAGAACGTCGCGATGCGATTGCCGTCGAGTTCATGCACCCGAAATTCGGTCGCATAAATGTCCGACAGGACCTCCTCTCGAACGATGTCGGAAGGGGTTCCCTGCAAATGCAGCTTGCCGTCGCGCATGACGACGATGTGGTCGGAATAACAGGAGGCGAAGTTGATATCGTGCAGCACGACAACAACCGTCTTGCCGAAATCGCGCGCGGAATTGCGCAGCAGTTTCATCATCGATACCGAATGGCTGATATCGAGATTGTTCAGCGGTTCGTCGAACAGCATGTAGTCGGTATCCTGGCAGAGCACCATGGCCACGAAGGCGCGCTGCCTCTGGCCACCCGATAGCTCATCGAGAAACCGGTGCTCCAGATCCCCAAGGCCGAGATAGGCGATGGCGCGCTCGACATGACCGCGATCCTCCAGCGTCGGCCGCCCTTTGCTGTAGGGGTAACGCCCGAAGGTCACGAGATCGGTAACGGTCAGGCGGGCGGTGAGGTGATTGTCCTGCTTGAGGATGGAAAGCCGCTTTGCCAGCACGTCGCCGGATGTGTGCGCCACATCCAGCCCATCGACCATCACGCTGCCCGCATCCATCGGCAGCAGGCGCGCGATCATCGACATCAGAGTCGATTTGCCGGCGCCGTTCGGCCCGATGATCGAGGTCAGCCCGCCTTTGGGCAAGGTCAGCGTCACCCCGTCGACCACGACGGACTTACCATAGGATTTGCTGACGCCGGCGATCTCAATCATCGGTTGCGCCCTTTCAGAAGGAAAAGAATGAAGAACAGCCCACCGGCAAATTCGATGATGATCGACAGCGCCGTGTCGAAGGCAAACAGCCGCTCCAGAATGGTCTGGCCGCCGACGAGACACAGGAGCGAGATCAGCACGGCGGCGGGCAGGACGTAACGATGCTGGCTTGCCGGAACGATCAGATAGGCGAGATTGGCGACCAGCAGGCCGAAGAATGTCACGGGGCCCACGAGCGCGGTGGAGATCGAGATCAGGATGGCGACGAGGATGAGGATCCTCGTCGTCGCTGCCTGATAATCGACACCGAGCGAGATCGCCATATCGCGCCCGAGCGCCAGCACATCGAATGTATCGCGCATGCGCCAGATAAAGAACGTGACGGCAGCAACCAGCGCCGCCGAAACGCCGACAAGCGTGCCATCGGTGATGTTGAAGCTTGCGAACAGCCGGTCCTGCAATACGACGAAATCATCAGGGTTGATGATCCGCTGCAGAAAGCCGGACAAGCTGCGAAACAGCACACCAAGCACGATGCCGACCAGGACCAGAAGGTGGATATTCTGCGCATGGCCTGAAAACAGGAAACGGAAAAGCAGCAGCGAAAAACCGACCATGGCCGCCACTTCGATAATAAACATCAGACGTGGATCGATGGCCGAGGTTGCGGCAGCGCCGAGCGTAAATACCAGCACGGTCTGCAGCAGAACATAAAGCGCATCGAAACCCATGATGGACGGGGTGAGGATACGGTTGCCGGTGACGGTCTGGAACAGCACAGTCGAAACCGAGATGGCATAAGCGACGATGACGATGGCGGCGAGCCGTGTGCCGCGAAAACTCAGGACAAAGGACCAGCTTCCTCTGGCGCCGAGCGTCATGAAGGCAATGGCCGAGATCGCCGTCAGGGCAGCGAGCACGGCCAGCGTGATCAGCGACGTCTTGCGCAGTGCATCAGCCGACACGATTGCGCCTCCCCAAGAGCATGTAGAGGAAGAAGAAACTGCCGACGATGCCGAGAACGGCCCCGACCGGGATTTCGAACGGCGCGTTGATCACCCGGCCGATGATATCGCAGACCAGCACGAGCGCTGCACCGCAAAGCCCTATCCACGGCAGGCTGCGGCGCAGATTATCGCCCATGATCATGCTGACGACATTCGGCACGATCAGCCCGAGAAAGGGAACGACACCGGCGGTAACGACAACGCAGGCCGTGACCATGGAAACGATGACGAGACCCAATGTCATGACCTTGCGGTAGTTGAGCCCGAGATTGCTGGAAAAATCCTCGCCCATGCCGGCTACGGTAAAGCGGTCCGCGGCGATATAGGCGGTCACCGTCAGAGCGAAAGCGATCCAGAGGATTTCGTAACGCCCCCGCAGCACGATGGAAAAATCGCCGTTCGCCCAGGCGCCCATCGATTGCAGCAGATCGAAACGATAGGCGAAAAAGGTCGTCACCGCGCTGATCATGCCGCCGAGCATGATGCCGACCAACGGCACCATCAGGATAGAGCGCAGCGGAATGGCGCGCAGTATCGAGAGAAACACTGCCGTGCCGGCCATGGCGAAGGCGCCCGCCACCAGCATTTTCAGAATGACCGGCATATCCGGGGCAATCAGAAGCACTGTCAGCATGCCAAGCCCCGCCGATTCCACCGTGCCGGCGGTGGAAGGTTCCACGAAACGGTTGCGCGCCAGCATCTGCATGATCGTGCCGGCAATCGCCATTCCGCAACCGGCCAGAAGAAGCGCGATCGTGCGCGGCACACGACTGGCCACCAGCACCATCAGATCGCGTTGGTCGGCCGTGCCATGAAACAGGGCAAACGGGGAAACATCGCGCACGCCGACGAACAGGCTCACGATGGCCAGAAGCAAGGTCAGCAGCAAAGCGGGCAGAAACAGTTTCAGCGGCAATTCGGGACATTCCGGAAATGTTGAACCGCGCGGTGAGGCGCGGTTCAGTCAGCAAACGGTATGGGTGGATACCACGTTATTTCGTGCTGATGGCTTTGGAAAGCTGATCGACCGTATTCTGCATGGCGGTGATGCCGCCACCGACGAGATACCAGGCAACCGGGTCGAGATAGACGACGTGGTTGTTTTTCCAGGCCGTGGTCTGGCCGACAACGTCGTTATCCAGCATCTTCCGGGCGGCGCCGTCGCGACCGATTGCGGCATCGCGGTCGATTACGAACAGCCAATCCGGGTTCTTTTCCAGAATGTATTCATAGGAAGACGGGTTGCCATGGGTGCCCTTCGTGCCTGCCGTTTCCGCGGCGACGAAACCGTAATCCGCAAACAGCATGCCGAAACGCGAGCCCGGACCATAGCTGCTCATCTTGCCGCCGGTGGTCAGCACGAGAAGCGCCTTGCCCTGCTGGCCGGCCTTGCTCTTCAGATCGGCTGTCGAGGTCGCGAGCTTTTCCAGAAGCGCTTCCGCTTCCTTTTCCTTGCCGAAAACCTTGGCGAGGCTGCGAACGTTTTCCTGTGCCTCTGGCAGGAAATTTTCGGAGCTGACGCTCAGGTCGATGGTCGGCGCGATTTTGGCAAGATCCTCGTATTTTGCGCTGGAGCGGCCGGCAACAATGATCAGGTCCGGCTCGGCGGCATTCACGGCCTCATAATCGGGCTCGAAAAACGTGCCGATCTTCGCGACATCGTCACCGGCGTATTTCGACAGGTATTCCGGCTTGTTGCCACCCGGCACGCCCGCCACATCGATGCCGAGAGCCGTCAGCGTATCGAGCGCGGCCAGATCGAAGGTCAGAACCTTTTTCGGCACTTCCGAGAACGTCGCCTCACCCTTGGCATGCTTGATCGTCACGTCGGCGGCGCGGCTTTCCCAAGCGCCCAATCCAAAAGCGATGACACCTGCCATCAGAGCCATGGCAAATCGGGAAGGTCGCTCGGTCATCGTCATGTCGGGTCCTTTGTCGCGGCGGCAGACAGGCCACGGATCACCGCTGCGTTATCTGCCGAAACTTAAGTTGAGTGATTGTGTACACTTATGTAGGGAAAGCGAAAGGGTCAATCGATGTTATTTAGAAACGATCTAAATTGCTCATCGAACAAATCGATGAGCATGGCAGGGGCATGATGGCAAACGACAGGGGCAGTCTGGACGGCGAGGTGGACGATAGCGGCGCGGGAGCATTCAATCAGGTCAAGCTGCTGGTGGCTTTCGACGCGCTGTTGCGGGAAGGCAGCGTCAGCCGCGCGGCGGCCGGCCTGAAGTTGCAGGTATCGGCCGTCAGCCGCATGTTGTCGGAACTGCGCAAACGTTACGACGATCCCATTTTCATCCGCACCGGACAGGGCATGCGGCCAACGCCGTTTGCCGAATCCCTGCGGCTGCGCGTGCGGGGTTTCGCTTCTGAAGCGGAGCTGCTGCTGAAGGCGAATGGCAGCACACCGCTGGAAGCCAACCTGGTTGTCGTGGTGCCTGAGCCGATCACGGCGACAGACGTCAGCCTGCCCGACGCCGAGGAATGGGCCGCACAGACGCGCATCGACATCGTTCCCCTCTCCATCACCCCCGCCGATCAGCTCGAAGCGGCACCGACACCGCGCCATATGGCACTTCGCATCGCCGCGATCGGAGATAATGCCGACCCGCATCGCAGGCTGGCGCGCTATATTGCCACGACGGCGCCCGGTCCCGGCCACAGCCGACCGCTGACACAGGAAGAAGCACGCGACGCCCTGTCGATCATTCTTGCCGGACAGGCCGATCCTTTACAGATCGGCGCGTTGCTGATGACGATCCATTATCGCGGCGCAAGCGCCAGCGAACTCGCAGGGTTTGCGCAGGCCATCCGCAACACGATGGCGTTCTCCGACGACTTCACGCGACCGGACCTCGACTGGCCGGCCTATGTCTCTCCCAATGTCCGCACCGCGCCATGGTTTCTGCATGCGGCGCGCCTAGTGGCCATGGCGGGCCATACGGTGTTTCTCCACGGGCATTACGGCAGCGGCCCTGAAAGCGGCAAGATGGAAACCGCTGCCGAAGACGCCGGAATTCCCGTCTGCCTGACGCTTGCGCAGGCCGACGCGGCAATGAAGACGCAGGGTATTGCGTTTGCACCTCTGGGTGCGCTGGCGCCGCAAACGCGCGGCCTCCTCGGACTGCACGCGATGTTCGAAATGCGCAATCCTCTGCATTCGGCCATTCACATGACCAATCCGCTTGCGGCAAGAACATCCATCCTCGGAGCTTCGCAGTTTTCCCGCCGCGACCTTTATCGCGAGGTCGCCCGGCATCTCGACCTGCCCAATATCGCGCTTATCGGCTCGGTGCGCGATGTGGCGGAATATACGCCCGGCCGCATGGTCAAGATTTTTCGCATGGCGTCGGGCGTCGACGCCGACCTGACGGTGCCGGCCGGAAAAAGGCTCAAACCCGGCACAAGCGGCATGCTGACGCAGCGCGAATACTGGCGCGCGATCTGGTCGGGCGCGGCACGCGACGCCTGGGCCGAGGCCGTCATTCAGAAAACGGCGGCAGTCGCATTTCTGGCTCTTTCAGGAGATCCGCAGACGCGCTTCGAAGATTGCCTTGCCAAGGCTGCCGATATCTGGGCTTGCCGTTCAAAACGGTAGGATGGCCCCCAGGCTGCACGAGGCCGCTCCCGGCCGACATCTGCCGTCATGATCGTCCGGTATCCGGCATCTGCGGACCCGCCCCGAAAGGGCGGGCCTGATTGCTGCGCGCTTGTTCCCGTCAGAACTGCGCCGAAAGCGACATGTAGAACGTACGGCCCGCTTCGTTATAGGTGTTGGCACCCGCCGCATCGCCGTTTCCTTCGCGGAAAAGGCGTTTGTCGAAGACGTTGTTGACGCCAGCACCCAGCCGGAAGGTCTCGTTGATATCGTAATTCAGCGCCACGTTGACGAGCGTATAGGCTTCGCGGGGCTCGGGATTGGTCACGGCATCGCCGGTCGTGGCCGACAAGGTCGCCGATTCCGTTTCGTCGTACCGGGTGGCTGACAGGGTGAATGACAGGTCTTCCCGCGCCTGCCAATCCAGCGCGGTGTTGATCGTGTATTCGGGTATCAGCGACAAGGGCTGGCCGTTACGCTTGTCCCTGGATTCGATCATGTAGGTGGCGTTCGTCGTCCATGTCAGCGTATCGCCCAGCGGGATGGCAAGATTGCCTTCCAGACCGGACACGACGGCTTCCGGTACGTTATACCACTGGAAATATTGGGCGAAGTTGGAAACGCCGAGCGGCACCATGCCCGAGGCTATGCGGTTCTTGTAGTCGTTGTGGAAATAGGTGATGCCCGCGTTGAGGCCGGCTCCATCGTTGTAGTTGATGCCGATTTCCTTGTTGATGGCGATTTCCGGCTTCAGGTCCGGGTTGCCAACGACATAGCAGCCGGCGCCGAGGGACGGATAATCGACCGGGCAACCGTTGCCCCTGCTGTAATAGACGTAATTCGGATTGAGTTGGAACAGGTTCGGCGCCTTGAAGGCCCGTGCGATGCCGGCCTTGATGGATACCTCTTCTGTCAGGTCATAGGATGCGTTGAGGCTGGGGCTCCAGTTGCCGCCAAACTCGCTGTGGTGATCGAAACGCATGCCGGGGGTCAGGATGAACCTGTCGGAGATCTCGATATTGTCTTCGACGAAAAAGCCGACCATCCACGCGTCGCTTTTCGGGCTGCGATCGGCATTTGCCGTGCCCGGAATGGTGACGTCGCCATCCACTTCGAGATTGTTCGAGACGGGATCGTTCATCCATTCGCCGCGAAACTCGGCGCCGAGCGTCAATGTCTGCGGGAAAAGAACCTCGAGCGGCAGATGCCATTCGCTTTTCGCCGTCAGGTTATCCAGCCGCGAAGTGGCAAAACCGGTGTCCTCGATATGGCCTTCCCAACGACCGTATCCCATTTCACGCAGTCGTTTGTTGAGCGTCCGTTCCCATTGCACATAGCTGAGCGAATCGCCGAAGTCGTATTGTCCGCGGTGGGTCGCCGAAAGGCTGCCGCGCTGCATGACGCTGGTTTCCTTGCCAACCATGCTTTCCGCAAAGTCATCCCGGGACGATAGCTGACGGTCGCCGGCATAGATGTTTCCCTGGCGGCTGTAGGCGGCTTCGAGATCGATGCTGTGATCGCCGCTCGGCTCGATGGTCACAAGCCCGCGGATATCCTTGTTGATCACGCCCTCCTTGCCCGCGGCAGGCGCGCTGTCATCGACATTGGCCGCCGAATTGATGTCGATGCTGTCGCCATCGGTCTTGTTGTAATTGCCGATGATGCGGAAGGACGTCGTGTCGGTGATGGGGCCGCCGACGACGGTGTTAACCCGCCGGCTGCCGCCTTCGGAAGAATGCTGCGGAACGGTGATCATCGTATTGACGGTGGCCGACAGCCTGTCCGGCCGCTTGGTGATGATGTTGACGACACCGCCGGCGGCACCGGAGCCATAGCGGGCGGCGGCCGGTCCACGGATCACCTCGACACGTTCGATGGCTTCTGCCGGGACCCAGTTTGTATCGCCGCGCGAATCGCGCTCGCCCGCCCGGCCCATGCGCACGGAATTGCGTGAAAGCACCGGCTTGCCGTCGATGAGGATCAGCGTGTTTTCAGGCCCCATGCCACGCAACTCGATCTGGCGCTGGTTTCCGCGCTGACCGGAAGCGGTGGTGCCTGTCAGGTTCGCGCCCGGCATCTTGCGCAGGATTTCGGACAGGTCGTTGGCGGGCGGCATCTTGGCGATGTCATCCGAGGTGACTGTCGAGACGCCGGGTGCCTGCTTCAACTGCTGTTCAGCCGTGACGACGATGGCTTCGAGCGTGGTTTCGCCGCTTTCATTGTCGTTCTTTTCCTGCGCCGAGACAGGCGTTGCGCCGATGTAAAAAAGAAGCCCCAGGGCCGTCAGGGTTCCATGACGGCCATAGGACCGAAGTCTGCCTGCTGCCGATCCAGTGATCTTGGCCGATGTGAACATTTCTTCGCCCCCGCGATACATGACAAAAACAGTCGCCTTATTCGGTGACGTCACGGACGGGGTCAACGCGGATGTTTTAGAAGCTTTCCAAGTTCGAAAATTCGCAAAACGACACCGAAAAGGCAGGGGGACGTGCCCCCTGCCCTAAAATCAACGACGCTTTTTCTTGCGCCACGGCGCATCGCGCTGCCAGTCGCCGGCCATGATGCTCCCGAACGGGATCACCTCGTCGACCACTTGCGCAAGACCGTAATGTTCGATCTGTGCCCGCACGTTTGCGGCCGACTTGTAGGCGCTCGGCAGTTCCGACATGTCCGCATTGCCGGAGAAGAAGCGCGCATCGAGACCCGAGGTTTCCTTCGCCATGATGTCGGCCATGTTGTTCGGGCTCAATCCACGCGCATCGGCACCATATTCCTCACCAAGGCGACGCATATGAGCGCTGCGCGAAAAATTGCGGCCGGCCCCATGCGGCGAGAAACCGAGGCCGTTTGCGGCGTTCGAACCGCGCACGATCAGGATCGGTTCCGCCATGTTGAGCGGAATGATCGTCAGATCAGTCGCATCCTCCGCCCAGCCATCGAAGGCCGGCGTGGCACCCTTGCCGTGATAGAAGAGACCATCCGACTTTCGGAACACAAAATTATGCTCGTTCCAGAAACGGTCCGACACCTTTGCCGACAGTTTTTCCGCCGCCATGTCGTGCAGGATATAATGGTTCTCCTTGGTCCACTGACGGATGATCTGGAGAGCCGACCAATACTGGTCGCCTTCCTCGGTATCCGCCGGGATCCAGGCGTTATCGCGATGCGTTTCGGGCGAGATCAGTTCGCGAAATTTGTTCGCAACCTTCATGCCACGCTCATAAAGCCGGGCACCAGGTGCACGCGAACCGTGATGGGTCACAAGCGCCGTTTCGCCGGTCGATTTCATCGTGCCGACATAGGCGAAGTGGTTTCCATCACCTTGCGTTCCAAAATGCTCGATCCCGACATTCAGCGCCGCACCGGTGAGATACGGGTTCTGATGGAAGGCCGCGAGCGTGGCTTCCGAGGGCTTGATCTGCGGACCAGCGGCGCGTCCACCCGGACCGAAGTGGGTCACGGAATGGATGGCATCCAGCAGTGCCTTCGGGTCCACGCCCGGAAACACGGAAATCGCCATCGAGCAGCAGATATCGGCCGAGTGCATGCCCGGATGAATGGCTTCCGAGGCGACAACACCGCCGACCGGAATGGTCCCGACCGGACCAGCCGGGCAGGCATCGGGCATGATGGCGGCGGCGCGCACGACAGGCGTGCGGGCAAGCGCGCGCATCGTCGCGTTCACCTTCTCGACATTCTCATGCTCGAAGGCGTTTTCGGCACGGATGTTCGAATAGATTTCGATATTACCTTCCAGTCGCAGCGGCACAGTCGGTGCAGGCTGGAAAGCGCGTGCTGCGGCCATCGCCACATCCATCGAGCCACCTTCGCTCAGCACCTTGTTGGCAGCATCGAGCGCGGGGCGAAACCACTTGCCCTGCGGCATGCCTGCATCGATCAAATCCTGTCCGCTTACGATCTCAATCATTCGTCTATCTGCGTTTGCAGTCCTTCTGTTCATCTCGTTCGTCTTTGGCGGGCGGCATGTTCCGCCCGACACTTTCTTCAAAAAACCAGCAGCGGCGACGAGGTTGGACGAAATTTTGTGACCCCGCTCATGCCAGAGAGCGCTGCCGGGGATGGGAGTCGAACCCATCAGGCCACTGGTTTTGGTGGCTGTAATTTCGTCCGGCATTCGCCGCTGCATTTCGGTCGTGGCGACCAGTGTTGAGGAAACTTCCGCATCGAGGCCTTGCGGTCTATCTGCGGTGCGGGCCTCGAACCCGCGACCCTTTCAGGGTTACCACTGTAGTTTCCGCATTCGCCACGGCATTTTCTCTGTCCTTTTCAATGCGGCGACGAGGGTTTGCGAAACATGAGGCAAACGCATCCGCCCCAGCGTGACAGGCTGTAGTTCCGCAGGCATTCGCCGCTTATTTCCTTCATTCCGGTCATGGCGACGAGAAAATCAGAAGAAACATTTTCGGATAAAGCGATGTAGTTTCTTCCGGCATTCGCCATGCAATTTCAAATTTGTCCGTGACGACGAAAGGTGGTGGAGCGCCTGCTCTACCGCTGAGCTACGAGGTTATGGTTTGGAGACCTCGGCGGGATTCGAACCCGCGACCTGGAGATTAGGAGTCTGTAGTTCCATCCGGCATTCGTCACGGAGCCCTGCGCCGTTCACGGCGGCGCAGGACGTTTTTCAAAGATCGATCGCCTCGATCCGGCGCAGCCATTCGTCCGGGCCGGATTTTCCGGCCGCGAAGCTTACGATCGCACCATAAACGGCATCGGAGAAACCGCCGATGTTGAGCACATCCGCACCCTTTGCAGGGGTCTGGACATAAGGCTGGATATCGAGGCAGACCAGCTTTGCAGCCGGGTTCAACCTCTTGATCCGCGCCCATTCACTCATCATGCCGGTTGCCTGACCCCCGACTTGATTGGCACCCCGCGCATCCATCCAGGACTGGTTGTCCGAGACGAAAACGACGAGATCGACCTTGGCCTTTTCATCGGCCAGGAGCTTCAGCGGAGCGGAACAATTGGTTCCGCCGCCACCGACCGCCGCCAATTTTGCGGCATTGGTCATGACGCTGTCGCAACCGTTGAGCTGCACGCGCACCACGTGGTTTTCGAACGGCAACACCCGTGTAAAACGGTTGCGCCGCAGGAAGGAGGCGGCCACGAGTGCCGCTACGTCGATGCACCGCACCGTCGAAGTCGCGCCTGGACGATAACCGGTCACGGGCGAACCCATCGAACCGGAGACGTCCGGGCAGACCACGACATTGCCACTGACGCTCGGCACGGTGGAGATTGCGGCCTCCATCGCATCCTGCAACGCATCGGCAACGACCGACGGGATCGTATGCCCCGTCATCTGCCAGGCGACCAGCAGTTGATAGGGGAATACGCGGGCTTTCCGCACCGTTTCCGGATCGGAGAGCTTTGCCGCCAGCTTTTCAGCAACGCCCGGCACCTCGAACACGCCCTTTCGAGCAAATGTATTGAGGTTCTGGCGCACCATCTGCCACGAGCCCTTCAGCGCAACCTCGGCCCACTGTTCCTTCGTCAGGTCGAGCGAGGTCAGCATCTGGAACGGCACCGGCGGCAAGGCCAATGTCGTATCCCGCTTGAACGCTTCGAACGCCTTCACCTCGGCCGGCAAGGCTGCCACGTCATACGGCTTGCCGATCGCCCAGGCGTAAAACGCCGCGCGTTCAACATCCTTCGGCTTCGGGTGCACCATGCGGATCACATCGGCCAAGGAAGGGTCGTTACCGACCATGGCCTGCAGAAGCTGTTCCACCGTGCGGCTTTCCAGCCATGCCTGCACCATCTTTTTCGGGCGTGTTCCGAGCGATTTTCGCCCGGTCGTGCCGGACCGCATGACCTGTACGAAGCCGCGCAGCATCTTGCCGCTCTTCACCACACGCGGGAAAGCGCGGGCAAAGGCATCGCTTTCGAGGCCGGAAAGCATGGCCAGCAGCATGACCGGCATGTCCTTCATATGGCCCTTTTCGGCGGCATAGACCGCAAGCTTTGCCAGAAATTCCGGCTCGACCTCGGCTGCCAGCTTCACCACGCCATCCAGCTGCTCGCCGGCACCGGCATAAAAGGTGTCGTTGAACGTGCCGGTGACGGCATACTGCGCCAGCGCCTCACGAGCGCTCAGCGCATAGGCCGGTGCCGCTTCGTGGTTGACTGTGTCCGTGCCAGGCAAAAGCTTGCCGAGATAGGATTTGAAGATTGCCTTGTTCACCATGGCATCACCTCTTTGTTTTGGTTCTGCCAGATACATTTCAAGACGCGTGCCAGTTTGATGCCAGAGCGTGGAACCATCTTGAATTTTCTTATTATCCTATTGATTTTAAATAAAATAAAAAATCGTCTTCATTGATACGCATTGAAATTGCCAATTTCCGCCACGCATAATATATTATCTTTCAATATAGCTTTTATAAATTTGGATAAGTCATGAAACGCCGCGTTGCCATCAGCATTCTCGGAAGCAATCTCGATATCGGCAAACGCGAGGATCGCTGGAACCGCTGGCGGCCGAATGTCGGCCTCGCCCAGCAGCCCGGCCTGTTCGTCGACCGCGTCGAACTGATCCACGACACGAATTTCGAGCGACTGGCGCAAACCGTCATCGGCGATATCGAAACCGTATCGCCCGCCACCGAGGTCCGCCGGAACCTCATCGATTTTTCCGACCCCTGGGATTTTTCAGAGGTCTATACAAAACTGCGCGATTTCGCCCGCGCCTATGATTTCGATCCCGATGCGGAAGATTATCTCGTTAACATCACCACCGGCACGCATGTGGCACAGATCTGCTGGTTCCTGCTGACGGAAGCCCGCATCATTCCCGGCCGCCTTCTGCAACTCTCGCCGCCGCGTGACCGTGAGCCGGGCCAGGATTACGCCGGCACGCATGCCATCATCGATCTCGACCTGTCGCGTTACGACGGGATCGCCACACGCTTTGCGTCCGAGCGCGACGAAGCGACTTCTTTCCTCAAATCCGGCATCTCCACCCGCAATCCGGCATTCAACCGCATGATCGACGAGATCGAGCGGGTGGCGATGCGCTCCACCGCCCCCGTTTTCCTGACCGGGCCGACGGGCGCTGGAAAATCACAGTTGGCCAAACGGATTTACGAGCTGAAAAAGGCGCAACGAAAGGTCACCGGGCCGTTCGTGGAGGTCAACTGCGCCACACTGCGTGGCGATCAGGCCATGTCGGCTCTGTTCGGCCATGTAAAGGGTGCCTTTACCGGTGCTTCCGGCGAACGGGCAGGATTGCTGAAATCTGCTGACAAGGGCGTGCTGTTTCTCGATGAGATCGGCGAACTCGGCCTCGACGAACAGGCCATGTGCCTGCGCGCCATCGAGGAAAAACGATTTCTGCCTGTCGGCGCCGACAAGGAAACCTCCGCCGATTTCCAGCTGATCGCCGGCACCAACCGCGACTTGCGTGTGGAGGTACAGAAGGGCCGTTTTCGCGAGGACCTCTATGCGCGCCTCAACCTCTGGACCTTTCAGCTGCCCGCCCTGCGCGAACGCAAGGAAGACCTCGAACCCAATCTCGACTTCGAACTGAAGCGCTTTCTCGAGCGCGAGGGCCAGAACGTCACCTTCAACAAGGAAGCCCGCGAACGTTACCTGACCTTCGCCACCGGGCCGGAAGCAACATGGAGCGCCAACTTTCGCGATCTCTCTGCCTCGGTCACCCGCATGGCGACGCTTGCGCCGCAGGGCCGCATCACCGTCGATGTGGTCAGTGACGAAATCGTGCGCCTGAAATCCGCCTGGGGCCTGGATACCCGAGCGCAAGCGGCAGACGAATTGCTCATCGACATCCTGGGTGCCGAGCGCGTGACAGGCCTCGATCTGTTCGAGGTCGCCCAACTGGCATCGGTTCTGAAAACCTGCCGCGACCACCCGTCCGCCAGTGCGGCGGGGCGTGCGCTGTTTGCCATGTCGCGGCTGGAGAAAAAGAGCGCCAACGATGCCGACCGCCTCAGCAAATACCTTGCGCGTTTCGGGCTGAAATTCGAAGACACCCACAAGCCGGGTCACTCCGCGCGATAGCCGCTCAGCGAACCTGCGCCAGCGAAAGCCGAATGCCGTCCGCCCCTTTTTCTCCAAGCTCGGCATCTATTTCGCCATGCACCCGCGTCCAGATCGGCAGTGCCGCCGTCAGCATCGCCATGCCTTCATGCGTCAGGGTCAAAAGCCGGCCGCGCCGGTCCTTCGGGTCGACCTCGCTTTTCACCAGCCCGCGACGCTCGAGAATCTTCAGCGCCGCCGTCAGCGTCGTGCGATCCATGGCCAGCACATCGCAGACCGACTTCATCGTCGCGGGAACCGGTCGATTGAGCGACATCATCAGCGAAAACTGGCCGTTGTTCAGGCCGATCGGCTTCATCGCCACATCGAAACGCCGGGCAAGCGCGCGCGCGGCCTTTTGCACGTGAAGGCACAGGCAGGTGTCGCGAACATGCAGCGTGGCGGAGAACGGGATCGAATCGAGATTTGACAGCATGGCATAATCATGTTGATATCAACGCAATCTGTCAAGGAAGAGGAGGCCCGACGATGGATGCGACTGTTCCCGTAAAGACCGACCCCGACAATGCCGTGGTGAGCCGCGACACATGGCGCGATGCACGGCTGCAATTGCTGGAAATGGAAAAGGAAGAGACCCGCCTGCGCGACAAGGTGCGCGCCGCCCGCCAGGCCCTGCCCTGGATGAAAGTCGAGAAGGATTACACCTTCGACACGCAGACGGGCGCCAAAACCTTGCACGAACTGTTCGAAGGCCGCAGCCAGCTTCTGGTCTATCATTTCATGCTGGGTCCGGATTGGGATGAAGGCTGTATCGGCTGTTCCTTCTTTTGCGATCATGTCGAAGGCGCGCTGCCGCACCTGAACAATCACGATGTCACCTGGGTCGCCGTATCGCGTGCGCCGCTTTCAAAAATAGAGGCCTATCGCCATCGCATGGGCTGGAATTTCCCGTGGGTGTCGTCCTTCGGCAGCGATTTCAATTACGATTACGACGTCTCGTTCTCGGCTGAAGATCAGGCTTCGGGAAGCGTCGAATACAATTACCGCAAGGTGCCGACAGATCAGGTCGCCGACGAAGAACACGGCATGTCCTCCTTCTACCGCAACGCGGAGGGAGAGATCTTCCACACCTATTCCACATATGGGCGCGGCGGCGAGGAAGTCTGCGGCACCCTGATGCTGCTCGACCGGGCGCCTCTCGGCCGAAACGAAACCTCCACCATGAGTTTTCTCAAACGTCACGACGAATACGATCAGAAGCCGGATACGGCTTCCTCATCCTGCTGCCATTGAGGCGGCCTGACATCGAGACATAAGGGAGAAGAAACATGACAATGGTCATGGCAAAACCGCGCAGCGAACACGCGTTTCTCGAAAGATTGGTCGGCACCTGGGACGTTACTTCCGAAATGAGCGGCGACACGCCTTGGGTGGAAACCGTCCGTTCGCTCTCCGGCATCTGGGTGATTGCCGAGGGACGGGGCGACATGCCGGGCGGCGAAGGCCCGGCCACCACCGTGCTCACCTTGGGTTACTATGCGGCCAAGGGGAAATATGTCGGCACCTGGCTCGGTTCGATGATGGATTATCTCTGGGTTTATGAAGGCGAGGTCGAACCGGATGGCAGGACGCTCAGTCTTTACACCACCGGCCCTTCGATGAACGGCGAAGGCATGGCCGACTACCGCGAACAGATCACCTTTCTGACCGACGATCACCGCACGTTCACATCCAGCGCAAAACAACCCGACGGTAGCTGGAAATATTTCATGGAAGCCCATTACCGGCGCAAGGCCTGAAAAACCTGCCGCCACTCCGCCCACCTGCTCGACCCAAAAAGGAGAGAACGATGAGCGCAGTCGACATGTATGGACCGCAGGCCGAACATCTTGCGCTGGAGCGCATGGTCGGCACCTGGGACGTGAAATCCTCGGTCACCGGCCCCGATGCCCACTGGACTGAAACATGCCGTTCGCTGGATGGCATGTGGTATATTGCCGAGGGCGAAGGCGATGTCCCCGGCGGCACTGCCAAAACCTTGCTGACCGTCGGTTACGATCCCGACAAGGGCAGGTATGTGGGCACTTGGATCGGCTCGATGATGGGCATGTTGTGGATCTACGAGGGCGATCTGTCTACTGACCGCAACACGCTCAGCCTCTACACGACCGGCCCGGATTGCGAGATTGAAGGCCGGACCTCGCAATATCGCGAGCAGATCGTCTTTCAGGACGACGACCACCGGCTGTTCACCTCCGCCACCAGACAGCCGGACGGCAGCTGGAAGACATTTCAGGATCTGGAATACACGCGCAGACGCTGACCCCAACCACGGGCGCCCCACAAACCGGGAGGAGAGACCAATGCTGCAGACCGCTTCGAACACGAGATCCGAAACGCACGGCAAGTTCATCTGGTGCGAGCTGATGACGTCGGACACCAAGGCCGCCGGCGACTTCTATTCCACTGTCATCGGCTGGAAGGTGACCCAGGTGCCCATGCCGGATCTACCGGTCTATTACCTGTTCGAAATGGGCGAGGGAGAAAATTGCCCCGGCATTGGCGGCATGATGACCTTTCCGCCGGAACTTGAGGGCAAGATCCCGCCAAACTGGACGGGATATGTTGCCGTCGACGATGTCGATCAGACCTGCCGCGACTACATCGCCCATGGCGGGCGCGTACAGCGTGAACCGGACGATATTCCCGGCATTGGCCGATTTGCGGTGGTGGCGGATCCTTCCTGCGCCGTGCTTTGCATCATGACGCCGATCCCGCCGGAAAATCCGCCACGCCAGCTTGGACCATACGATCCCGGCAATGTCGGCTGGCGCGAGCTTTATGCCGATGATGGCGAGCAAGCCTTCGACTTCTATTCGAAAATTTTCGGCTGGACGAAGGATAACGACTACGACATGGGGCCGATGGGCACCTACCGCGTTTTTGCCCATAATGGCGACATGACCGGCGGAATGATGACGAGGCCGGAAGGTGTGCCCATGTCCTGCTGGTGTTATTATTTCATCGTCGATGCCATCGACGCGGCGATCGAACGTGTCACCGCCGGCGGTGGCCAGATCGTCAACGGGCCGGTGGAGGTTCCCGGAGGCAGCTGGATCGTTCAGGCGCTCGATCCGCAGGGCGCATTTTTCTGCCTGACGGCGGGAAAGCGCTGAACGCGTTGCTCATTCGCGGCATTCCTAGGCGATCCGGAGAGCTTAAAGCCTGACCTCTACATTGCTTTCTGCAACCCCTCTTCCGTCAATCCCGGCCTTGAGCCGGGATCCATCAGCGCCGCGTCTGCGGCGCGCTGGACGCGTGAACGGTGACTGCGAAGAAAGAAGCCCATCGCCAGTCTAAATCGCCCGAAAGCAAGCCCCTCACTTGCAATTTCCAACACCAACATCTGGTCAAGGCGACCTCTTAAAGAGCCCCGCGTCATTCTCTCTTCATCCTCGGGCTTGTTCCGAGGAGGATGAGAGGTTGCCCGTGGCGGGTAGATGGAACCGCGCGCTTGTTGCCGCTTCAGGCGTGGGCGTTCGGTACCGCACAGGCTTCTCCGCCACCAAACAGGCGCGAGCGGGTGAGGAACCGTTTTTCCCGGCCGTTATCCAGCGAGAACATGCCGCCCCTGCCCGGCACCACGTCGATGATCAATTGCGTGTGTTTCCACGCCTCAAACTGGCTGGCGCTGATGAATACCGGCACACCGCCGATCTCGCCAAGCTTCACGTCATGATCGCCAACGATAAAATCATCGGCCGGATAACACATCGGTGACGACCCGTCGCAACAGCCTCCCGACTGGTGAAACAGGATTTCTGGATAGTCCGCCTGGATTTCGGCGATGAGAGCAAGCGCCGCATCGGTGGCGGTGACGCGGGGTTCGCCGTTGATTGTGGTTTCCATGAATATTCTTTCTCGATTGCCGCCTCCCCGCGAGCGACACTGGGCAAGAGCAGATCGCCGACACCGACGATCGAGCCTGGAATTTGCCCCGCCGTGGCGAAAATGGTGACTTCGAGAACCGGAGTGGACTTGAAGTCCATGAGCACCGGCAAGCGTAGAAGACGCCATTTGCAGCCCGGCGGGGCGAATTCAGGCCGATCGTCAGAAGAAGCCGAGCTTTTTCGGGCTATAGCTCACCAGCATGTTTTTGGTCTGCTGGTAGTGGTCGAGCATCATCTTGTGGGTCTCGCGACCGATGCCGGACTGCTTGTAGCCGCCAAAAGCCGCATGGGCCGGATAGGCGTGGTAACAATTGGTCCACACGCGGCCCGCCTGGATTTCGCGTCCAAAACGATAGGCGCGGTTGCCGTCGCGGGTCCACACCCCGGCACCAAGACCGTACAAGGTGTCGTTGGCGATGGAGAGCGCTTCCGCGTCGTCCTTGAACTTGGTGACGGAAACGACCGGCCCGAAAATTTCCTCCTGGAAGACACGCATCTTGTTATGGCCGGCAAAAATGGTCGGTTTGATGTAATAACCGCTTGCAAGCTCACCGCCGAGATCGTTGCGTGTGCCGCCTGTCAGCACTTCCGCCCCTTCCTGTTTGCCGATATCGAGATAAGCGAGGATCTTTTCCATCTGCTCGTTGGAAGCCTGTGCGCCGATCATCGTGGCGCTGTCGAGCGGATTGCCCTGCACGATGGCTTCGACGCGCTTGACGGCGCGTTCCATGAAGCGGTCATAGATCGATTCATGCACAAGCGCGCGGCTCGGGCATGTGCAGACCTCACCCTGGTTGAGCGCGAACATCGCAAACCCTTCCAGCGCCTTGTCGAGGAAATCGTCGTCTTCATTGGCCACATCGGCAAAGAAGATGTTCGGCGATTTGCCGCCCAGTTCGAGCGTGACGGGAATGAGGTTCTGGCTGGCATATTGCATGATCAGCCGGCCTGTGGTCGTTTCGCCGGTGAAGGCGATTTTTGCGATGCGCGGGCTCGACGCCAGCGGTTTGCCGGCTTCGAGGCCGAAACCGTTGACGATGTTCAGGACGCCGGGCGGCAGGAGATCGCCGATGATTTCTGCCCACACGAGCAGCGAGGCGGGGGTCTGCTCGGCCGGCTTGATGACGACGCAATTGCCGGCGGCGAGAGCGGGCGCCAGCTTCCAGGCGGCCATCAGAATCGGAAAGTTCCACGGAATGATCTGACCGACGACGCCGAGCGGTTCATGGAAATGATAGGCAACCGTGTCGTTGTCGATCTCGCCGATCGAGCCTTCCTGGGCGCGAATGCAGGAGGCGAAATAACGGAAGTGGTCGATGGCAAGAGGGATGTCGGCCGCCATGGTTTCGCGGATCGGCTTACCGTTGTCCCAAGTTTCGGCCTGCGCCAGCACTTCGAGCTTGTCTTCCATCCGTTGCGCGATTTTCATCAGGATGTTGGAACGTTCGGCGGGTGCGGTACGGCCCCATTTATCCTTCGCGGCATGGGCGGCATCGAGCGCGGCGTTGATGTCCTTTTCGTCGGAGCGCGGGATTTCGCACAGCTTGCCGCCGGTGACGGGGGTGATGTTGTCGAAATACTTGCCGCCGATCGGCTCCTTCCACTCGCCGCCGATATAGTTGCCGTATTTCAGCTTGAACGGAGATTCGACGATTTTCTGATGCAGCATGGAATTATCCTCCCTGATATCCAGCTTCCCGGCTCGCGGGCCGGTTCGCAACGAAATCTGCGCCGCAACATTCCCGACGAAAAGCGGGCCGCGTCGATATGGCAACGCACAGTGTCGCAGTGCTGCGACAGTCGCCCGGCACAAACCATGCCGCGCCGCATCAATTTCGCGGACAAATCAATGCAGACCGAAACGCTTCATCTTGCGGTGCAATGTGGCGCGGCTCATGCCCAAGGCGATGGCCGCCTGGGACACATTGCCGTTGACCCGCGAAAGCGCCCGGGTCAGCGCTGCCCGCTCGGCCTCTTCGAGATCGCGTGCCGCGTCACCGGCGTTCTCATCCAGCGCATCGGCGGCCGGAATGCCGGCGGCGATGCGGATATCGTCGAGCTTCAAAGCAAGGCGGGCAGCGCGCGTGGCGCCGATCACCATATCATCCCGATCGACGGCAATCAGCGCCGCAGCACTATGGGCGGCCTGCGGCACCATGAGAAAACGCGCGCCGGGAAAGGCCGAACGGAAGAGGTTGAGTTCTATGCGCATTGCCGCATCGCGCACTGTCTGCGAAATGATCGACAGCACGGTTTCGCTGACATCGTCCCGGCAGGTGGAGATATCGAGCGCCGCCGCCAGCTCGCCGCGATGGTCGCGGATCGGTGCGGTGGTGCAGCTCAGCCGGATGTTGGACGAAAAGAAATGCTGGTCACGAAAGATGGAAACGGCCCGCTCATCGGCCAGCGCCGTGCCGATGCCGTTGGTGCCGATGCTTGCCTCGGTCCACACGGCGGATGTCCAAAGGCCGAGATCGTGAAAGGCCTTGTCATCACCGGCAGCACCGCGGCGTTCCAGCGCCACCCCGTTTCTGTCGGTCAGCAGGAGACAACAGCCGGAGCGCCCCACCGTCGAAAACAGCCGGTCCAGTTCTTCGCCTGCTTCGGCAATCAACCGGCCCGAGGCTTCGCGCGTCTGGCGGAACTGGGCATCGGTCAATCTGTTCGGCGTACGAACTTCTTCCGGCGCCAGATGGTGCATCACCATGCAGCGCCGCCAGGAAGCAACCACCGAAGAGCTTGCCGCAGCGGCATTGCCGGCGGCACTCGAATAGACATGATCTGCATGCGCCGTCGGCTGAAGCGTCATCGGCGCACCCTTTCCAGACGCGGCCCTTGCAGGCGCAGCTTTTCCAGTCGCGGATTGTGCATCGGGCTCCTCCTCCACGAAACACAAGGGTATTGGCCGGCAAATTAGCAACTGATGTGGTTGCCATCAAGAGGCGGATCGAACCAGCGGCAGAGCCGCCGGTGAGCGCGCGGCAAAAGAAAGGCCCGCCGGAAGCGGGCCGAAGAAATTGTGCTGAAGTGAAAACCCCGTAAATCGGTGGAGGTGTCGGAGCCTTCGTTGACGTGGATATCTCTTGTCGACCGAAGTGCTTGCAATGACAACGGCTTGGCGGAACTTTGGTTCCATGCGGCCGTTAAATGCACATTCCCTCCGGCGAGGTTGCTGCAGACCCGCCGCGTGCGGCCGTCATGTGGGCGAGATCGGAGGCCAGTTCCGCTTCGCTCGGGTCACCGGCCTGCCACAGGCGCATCAGTTCCTGCGCAGCGGCAATGGCCAGCGGGTCATCCAGCGATACCTGGTTCTGTTCACAAAACTGATCGAGCACTCGGCGTAATACGAGCATCTGCCTCTCCATAGGCGCGACAACTTTCACTGCGCCATATTTGGGAGACGAAACCGACGGGAATAAGGTTTCAGCGCTCCCGAAACTTCAACATCGGATCACAATGATGCTATGCACGCGTTACGCCTCGGCGGCTTGGATGATCGGGCGCAACGATTGTTCGAGCGTCCTCGAAGTTTCAGACCGCCTGCGGGCTTGAGCAAGGCTTGCCTGCCGTGAGATACGGTCTTCATGGCTGATCTTTCCTTTCCCTTTCTCGCCGCATTCATCGGCACGTTCCTTGTCGCCGGCCTTGTCAAAGGCGTCACCGGAATGGGCCTGCCGACTGTCGCCATGGGCCTGCTCGGCGCGCTGATTTCTCCGGTTGCGGCGGCGGGGCTGCTTCTCATCCCGTCCTTCGTTACCAATGTCTGGCAGCTGTTTTCAGGACCGAGCCTGTCAGCGATCGCGCGTCGCCTCTGGCCGATGATGGCGGCGATCGTCATCGGCACGGTATCCAGTGCATCGCTGATCACGGCCGGTGCGGCCTGGACGGGCAGCGCACTCGGCTGTGTCCTGATTGCCTATGCTCTCTTCACGCTGTTCGGCCGTCAGCTGTCCGTGTCCCAAAATTCCGAGCGCTGGGCATCGCCGCTTGTCGGTCTTCTGACCGGCTTCGTCACCGGCGCCACCGGTGTTTTCGTCGTTCCGGCCGTTCCCTATATCCAGGCGCTTGGTTTTTCCCGAGACAATCTGGTGCAGGCCCTCGGCCTGTCCTTTACCGTGTCGACAATCGCGCTCTTCCTCGGCCTTGCATTGCATGGAGGTATCGATATGGGCAATCTGGGATTATCGGCTCTGGCAATTGCACCGGCGCTGGCCGGAATGTGGGCCGGACAGATATTGCGCCACCGTATCAGCCCCGCCGCTTTTCGCCGCGGGTTCCTGATCTGCCTCCTGCTGCTGGGAACCGAACTTCTGCTGAGACCTCTATGGCAGGCATGAAACGCCCGGTGCAGCCAAGGTTTAAACGCTGGCCCGGCTCAGCATGACAACACCGCTATCGAGGCGTTGCAGGCTGGTTTCGACATATTCGATGAAATCTTCGGCCGGCATCGGTTTGGAATAGAACCAGCCCTGGCAGAACTCGACACCATGGGCGAGCAGATATTCGGCCTGTTCGCGGGTCTCCACACCTTCCGCGATAATGGCAAGGTTCAGTCCCTTCGCCATGTCGATAATATGGTCGATGACGGCACTCGTTGCGGTCTGGCGGTTGATCGTATCGACGAAGGATTTGTCGATCTTCAGCGCATCGAGCGGCAGGCTCTGCAAATATTGCAGGCTGGAATAACCGGTGCCGAAATCGTCGATGGCGACGGCATAACCTCGGGTCCGTGCTTCGGCGATTGTCCGTCGCGCCTCGTCGATATCCATCAGGCCGCGTTCTGTCGCTTCCAGCCAGATCTGGTCATTGGCGATGCCGCTATCGCCCAGACGCTGCCCCACCGTTTCCAATACACGTCCGGTCTTGAAATCATCGGCGCAGAAATTGATGGAAACGTGCATGGAGCGATGCTGGCTGAAAAGCCTGCCAAGGTCGCGGCCGATGGCATCGATGACCTGATCGGTAATCGGCCGGATGAGGCCGCTCTGTTCCGCCAGCGGAATGAAAAGGTCGGGTCGAACCAGAGCGCCGCCCGGTCGCTGCCACCGCACCAATGCTTCCGCGCCGACACACACACCCGTCGAGAGTTCGATAATGGGCTGGTAATGCACGATGAATTCGCGCTTTCGCACGGCAATCGCCAGTTCGCCCAAGGGCGATAGCCGCTTGCGGGACATGCGGACGACCAGACCGATGATGACGGCGGTGGCAAATGTGCCGAAGGCTACGAAAAGCCAGTGTTCCTTGGTGAACAGTCCGAACAGGCCATCGGTGGAACTGACGGCGACCGCGGTCCATCCCGACTTGCTGTGCACGGCATAGATATTGTCGCCGAGCGTGCCTTTGGTGGTTTCGCGCCCCAGCTTTTCCGTAAAATCGGGGTCCGGCGCATTCAACGTCGCATTCACCACGCCATTCGGCGCGGTGATGGTGATGGCCGCATTCTGTTCGGCCAGAACTTCGATCAGACGGCCGGGATCGACGAGAGCATTATATGGCCCCACCTGTACGACGCTCATCGGGTTGGCGCCGGTGATCAGCGGAACGACATCGACCCAGGCCTTTATATCCTTGCCGATGAGGAAGTCGGGCGCCAGCTCCTTGAAGCTGCGCCCCTCTTTACCCCAGGACGTGCATTTCAGCACACCGTCCTCGATATAGCCGATTTCCTCAACCGTGCCCGCATTGATGACAAGCCGGCGCATTTCTCCGATATGCGCATCGCCGCAGGAAATGAACCGGCGTCCACCCAGCGTCCGCAGGGTTGCTGCCGCGTCCGCGAACGACCGTTCGGCGCGTGTGGCGGCCTGGGTTGCGATATTCATCAACCGGTCTTCTTCCGCTTTCAGCGAAAGTGACCAGGCACCGTAAATCGTGACGAACAACGGGAGGAGCGCGCCGAGAAAGGCCAGGATCGTGGCTTCCAGAATGACACGCGATCGTTTCAACGCCCGCCTCGCTCCACTGCGGTTGATCCACGCAACCTAGAAGCAAGATGTTAAAACAACGTCTCCAGAATAGGGAGAATGAACGTTTTTTGAGCAATATCAGATATTTATGATATACGACTTGAAAGCGCTCTAGAAGACGCGAGAATTTGACCGGCGCTCCGAAGAGAGCCGGTCAAATATCCACTGCTATCGCTTCAGGCTTCCCAAGATTCCACGCACCAGCGCACGGCCGATCTGGTTGGCCACGCTGGTGGCGACGGACCGTGCGGCACTTTTCATGGCAGCTTCGATGACCGTTTCGCGCTGATAACCCGAGCGGCCCTTGGCGGCGGGTTTTGCGGCCGGTTCGTCCGATGGCGCATCGCCAAACCCCGGCAGGGTCCAACGCCCGGCCGCGCTGTCGTTTTCAGCCGGCTGCTCCTCGACCTGTCGCTTGGCGGCTTCCGCGTCTGCTGCCTTTTTTGCGCGGGCTGCGAGGATTTCGAAAGCCGATTCGCGGTCGAGGTCACGGTCATAAACACCGGCGACCGGGCTCATGTTCATGATCTGACTGCGCTCCGGCTCGCTGAGCGGCCCGATGCGCGCAGATGGCGGGCGGATCAATGTGCGCTCGACCATGGAAGGAGCGCCCTTGCCCTCAAGCGTCGAGACCAGAGCCTCGCCGGTGCCAAGCTGCGTGATTGCCTCATCGGTCTTGAAATCCGGATTGGCGCGGAATGTGTCTGCAGCCGTTTTCACGGCCTTCTGCTCGCGCGGCGTATAGGCGCGCAGCGCGTGCTGAACACGGTTGCCAAGCTGGGCAAGTACCGTTTCCGGCACATCCAGAGGGTTCTGGGTAACGAAATAGACACCGACACCCTTGGAGCGGATCAGGCGGACGACCTGCTCGACACGCTCCAGCAGAACTTTCGGCGCTTCGGAGAACAACAGATGCGCCTCGTCGAAGAAGAACACCAGTTTCGGCTTTTCAGGATCACCGACTTCCGGCAATTCCTCGAACAGTTCCGATAGCATCCAGAGCAGGAAGGTGGCGTAAAGGCGCGGGTTCATCATCAGCTTGTCGGCGGCAAGAACCGAAATCATGCCCCGCCCATCCGGCGCAACGCGCATGATGTCGCTGATCTGCAGTGCCGGTTCACCGAAGAAATGCACCGCACCCTGCTGCTCCAGCACCAGAAGACCACGCTGCAGCGAGCCGACCGAAGCCTTGGAAATGAAACCGAACTGGGTGGAGATTTCACTCGCATGCTCACCCATGTAGTTGAGAAGCGCCTGCAGATCCTTGAGATCGAGAAGCGGAAGGCCGCCCTGATCGGCGATCTTGAAGGCGATGTTCAAAACACCTTCCTGCGCTTCCGTCGCGTCCATCAGCCGGGCCAGCAGAAGCGGACCCATTTCGGCGATGGTGGCGCGCACGCGGTGGCCCTTTTCACCGTAAAGATCCCAGAACATCACCGGGAATTTGGTGAAATCGTAATCGGTATACTGGATCTGCTCGGCGCGCTTCAGCAGGAAATCCTTGCTTTCCCCCATGGCGGCGATGCCGGACAGGTCGCCCTTGATATCCGAGCAGAAAACCGGAACGCCGGCTGTCGAAAACTCTTCCGCCAGAACCTGCAGCGTCACCGTCTTGCCGGTGCCGGTGGCGCCGGTGATGAGGCCGTGGCGATTGCCGAATTTCAGTTCGAGATATTCGGCTTCCTTGAAACTGTCGTCCGGCTTTCGGCTGCCGCCGATCAAGAGTTTTCCCGCGTCAACCATGCAACCGCTTCCCGCTCTTCGCGTTATCGATGAAATGCCAATTTAGAATATCTGTATAGGACGAGACTGCCGTCTCGGCAACGAGAAGCCGCTGAACGAAGCGCCGGCATTTTTGGGCGGGGAGAGCAAAACATGGCAGCCGATACGGCCGAGACTTTTTCGCAGATCAAACCGCCCTCCACCGGGACCGCCCCTTTG
The DNA here is from genome assembly GCA_900472395.1 of Hyphomicrobiales bacterium. GTDB lineage: Bacteria > Pseudomonadota > Alphaproteobacteria > Rhizobiales > Rhizobiaceae > Neorhizobium. Next base: position 65,511 of record UCHV01000006.1, on the reverse strand, counting down.
AATACCTCACCCATTGAAGGCGACCGCGGCCGCGAAGCCGAAACACCGACCGATATTCCTGCCCGCGGTTTGAAGGACGTATTCTGGCGCGTGTTTTATTCCATCGAAAGCGACCGCGTCCTTCTGGTTGCCGCTGGCGTTACCTATTATCTTCTGCTCGCCCTCTTCCCGGCGATGACGGCCATGGTGTCGCTCTATGGTTTCGTCGCCGATCCGGCGAAGCTTGCCGAACGCATCACCTTTCTCAGCATGATCCTGCCGCCCAATGCGCTCGATCTGTTTCTCGATCAGTTGCGCAGTCTGACACAGCAGGGGCGCACGACCCTGAATATCGGCCTCTTCGGCGGCTTGGCGCTGGCGTTGTGGAGTGCCAACGCCGGCATGAAGGCGATGTTCGAAGCCATGAACGTCGCTTACGGCGAAGCAGAAAAACGCAATATCCTGAAGCTCAACCTGATCTCGCTTCTGTTCACGCTTGGCGCCATTCTGGTAGCCATCGTGGTTTTGACGGCGCTTGGCCTTGTCCCGGCGGTTCTTTCCTTCCTCTGGCTGGATCAGTGGGCAGAAATGATCATCCGCTTTTCCCGCTGGCCGATCATGATGCTGTTCGTGGCGACCGGCATTGCCGTGCTCTATCGCTTCGGCCCGAGCCGCGAGCCCGCACGCATCCAATGGCTGACATGGGGTGCGGTCTTTTCAAGCCTTGCCTGGCTGGCGGCATCGATCGGCGTCTCGTTTTACCTTTCCCACATCGCCAATTACAACGCGACCTATGGCGCGCTCGGCGCGCTGATCGGCTTCATGGTGTGGACATGGGTTTCGACGATCATCATCGTCATCGGTGCCGAAATCAATGCCGAACTAGAACACCAGACCGCCAAGGATTCGACCACCGGACCGGAGCAGCCCATGGGCAAACGCGGCGCCTATATGGCAGATACGATCGGTGAGGCTTCGTAAACATGCTGGCGGAAAGCCTTCAAATGCCATAGCACGGCGGCAGGGAATATATATGCCGGCTGAAAGCTTCGCGCCGTCAACGATAGTTGGACGACGTGAGTGCATGATGAGAGATATCGAAGTCATGCTGCGCCTAGGGCCGGTCTGCCCCGGAAAAACTTCCACATTCCCCTTCTCACCCGTTGCCCAGACGCGCGAATGACTTTAACGTAAACGTCAAATTTATCCGAGGAGATGTTTATGAACGAACTCGTATCCCGCATTGCCGACAATGTCGGTCTTTCGCCCGACGTTGCCGAAAAGGCGATCGGCATGATGCTCGGTTTCCTTCAGCGCGAAGCCGATGACGGTGCCGTGGCGAAGATGATCGAATCCATTCCCGGCGCGCCGGAACTGGTTGCCCAGTTCAATGGAGAAGGTGCGGGTGGCGGTGGTCTGCTCGGTGGCCTGATGGCGAGTTTCGGTGGTGGCGTGATGGCACTTGGCCAGCAGTTGATGAGCCAGGGCCTCGGCATGGGCGAAATCACGGCTCTTGCCCGCGAAACCATGGCGGTTGCTCGCGAGCATGCCGGCGACGAAGTGGTGGACAAGGTTATCGCTTCGGTGCCCGGCCTCAGCCAGTTCGTCTGATCGCTGCGCGACCGGAATAGAATATCGAAGGCGTGGCTTGAGGCCACGCCTTTTTTGCGTTTCTGCACTATGCGCTTTGCCCGGCTGCGCGCTGGAGAGCGTCTTCGAGCACTGCGAAAATGCGGGGATCGCTCATCTGCGACACGTTGAACCGCATGTTGTGTTTTGCAGATTGCGACAGGCTGAACACATTGCCGGGCGCCAGAACCACGCCCTTTTCCAGTGCCATCCTCGCGATTTCGGCCGCATCCACCTCACCCGGCAATCGGCACCATAGAAACATGCCGGCTTGCGGTTCAAGCAACGGTTCCGTGCCAAGCCGCTTCAATCCGACAGCTACCTCGACCATGGCGCGGGCAAGGCGAGCGCGAAGCAATTCCAGATGTCTTCGGTAACCGCCGTCGCTCAGCACGGCGCGTACCAGTTCGGCATTCATCGCGGCTCCGGCAAACGTGGTGGCGATTTTCAGATCGGTCAGCTCTTCCAGCCATTCCCGCCGGGTGGCGATGAATCCGCACCGCATCGACGCCGACAGGGTTTTCGAAAAACTGCCGATCTGAATGACCCGATCGAGCCCATCGAAAGCCGCAAGACGCGGCGCCGCGACCAGCTCGAAATCGGCGAATATATCGTCCTCGACGATGGTCAGGTCGAACTGTTCGGCCAGTTTCAGGACGCGATGGGCAACGATCGGCGACAGCACGGCACCGGTTGGATTGTGAATGCCGGAATTGGTGATGTAGAGCCTCGGCCTATGCTCTGCGAGCACTTTGGCAAAGGCATCGATATCCGGGCCGTTCGGCAGGTATGGCACACCGACGATTTTCACCCGGTGCGCGCGCAAAAGAGCGTGGAAATTGAAATAGCAGGGATCATCGACCAGAACGGTATCGCCTGGCTCCAGCAGCAGGCGGCAAAGAAGATCGATGGCCTGTGTCCCGGAATCGGTGAGCAGGATCTGCTGCGGCGAAACTTCCACCGCGTGATCCGCCAGACGCCGCGCGACCAGATGGCGCAGACCGGCAAGGCCAAGGGGCGATCCATAGTCCGTGAGCAGTGCATCACCCGAACGCGACAGGCCACGCAACGCCTTGCGAATGCTCTCCTGCGGCAACCATGAAGGCGGCAGCCAACCGCAACCGGGTTTCAGCGCATCCTCGGCCGCTTCCAGCGATTGGCGCGACACCCAGAACGGATCGACCGCCCTGTCCAATCGGGGGCCGACATTCGCTGGAGAAAACGGTGCCGCCTGATTGGCGACATAAAAGCCGGAACCGGGTCGTGACAGGATAACCCCCTCCGCCACCAGCCGCTCATAGGCATCGACAACCGTCGAAGTCGAAACCTTCATGGTCGCGGCAAGCCCGCGTACCGAGGGCAATTTTGCGCCGGCTGTCAGACTGCGCGCAGCGATACGGCTGCGGATCGTCGCCATCACCGACGCGACACGGGTCATGCCTTCGCCAACCGGCCCTTCTGCTTCCGCCTGATTGGCACCAGCCGGTGTTTTGCCGCGCGCATCCATCCGTACTGCCTTATGCTCCATAACAGTTTCGCCAAACTGTATCAGACTGTCGATGGCGGCGCCAACCGATTTGGCAGATAGGACAGGATGCCGAAGCACCGCGACTTCATACGAACAGCCGCAGAGTGACGGCAGAAAACAGATAAAGCAGGAGACATCATGACCCAGCCGGCAAACCCCGCAATCGGCCAACAGTTCGACAATCGCCTGGCTGGCCTCGTCAATGGCATGGTCGGCGTCATCATCTTCAGCGGATCGTTGCCCGCCACGCGGCTGGCCGTCACCGGCTTCGATCCGTTTTTCCTGACCATGGCGCGTGGCACCATTGCCGGCATTTTGGGGATGATCCTGCTGCTCGCCTTCAAGGAAAGACGTCCCTCTGTCGCCGATCTCGTGTCGCTGGGCGTCATCGCGCTCGGCGTCGTGGTCGGCTTCCCGCTGCTGACTGCAATCGCGTTGCAGCATGTCACGTCGGCGCATTCCATCGTGTTCATCGGACTTCTGCCGCTTGCAACCGCCATCTTCGGCGTGATGCGCGGTGGCGAACAGCCCAAGCCGGTCTTCTGGGTGTTTTCTGCGCTCGGTAGCGTGATGGTGGGCGGTTTCGCCCTCTCACAAGGCCTTACCGCCTCGCCGCTCGGGGATGGCTTGATGCTGGCGGCCGTCATCGCCTGCGGACTGGGTTACGCCGAAGGTGCGCGTCTTTCAAAAAGACTGGGGGGCTGGCAGGTAATCTGCTGGGCGCTGACACTATCGCTGCCGGTCATGGCCGCCGGCATGATGTTGACCTGGCCGCAGAACCTTGCCGAGATACCGGCACCGGCCTGGGCCGGCCTCATTTATGTTTCGCTGTTCAGCATGCTGATCGGCTTCATCTTCTGGTATCGCGGCCTGGCGCAGGGCGGCACCGCCTCGGTCGGCCAGTTGCAGCTGCTGCAGCCTTTTTTCGGCCTGGCGCTTGCCGCCACGCTGCTCGGCGAAACCGTTACGCCCTTGATGCTGGTGGCAACGATCGGGGTTATCGGCTGCGTTGCCGCCGCCCGCCGGTTTGCCCGTTAAAAAGGGGGCTTTCGCCCCCAATTCATCTTCTTACTGCCAGACGACCACACGCGCCTTTTCCGGAACGCGGTCGTAAAGGTCGATGATATCCTGGTTCATCAGGCGCACACAGCCGGAAGACACGGCCTTGCCGATGGAGTTCCACTCCGGCGAACCATGCAGGCGGTAAAGCGTATCCTGGCCATTCTGGAAGATGTAAAGCGCACGCGCGCCGAGCGGGTTACGCAGGCCCGGCTGCATGCCGCCATTCTTCGCAGAATAGGAGATGAGTTCCGGCTGGCGGGCGATCATTTCGTCCGGCGGTGTCCACTTCGGCCAACGTTGACGCCACTGGATGACGCCCTCGCCCTGCCAGGCAAAACCTTCGCGTCCGATGCCGACGCCATAACGCATGGCGGTGCCACCCTGCTCCGTCAGGTAAAGAAACCGCGACTTGGTATCGACGACGACAGTGCCTGCCGGCTGGCCGGTGCTGTTGGAAACACGCTGGCGATAAAAGCGCGGGGGAATTTTCTGATACGGCACGGCCGGAATGACGAAACCGCCATCGGCGATCTGGCCATACATGACGTCGAGTTCGCTATTGCTGGAGCCCATCGCCGGATCCACCACCTGGGTGGCGTTATCGCGATAGGTAATGGTGTAACCACGGGTGACCGGGCCGGAAGAGGCGCAGCCGGCCAGCGTTGAAGCCGTACCCACAGCCATCAGGCTGAGCAGGTTGCGGCGGGAAATCATCGTGTCTGTCATGGGGGCCGTTTCGACTTCGTTACGGGACATCAAACCGCGAATGCGGCATCTGGCAGCAGGCGAGACCGGCCTAAACGAAGATGGTCGAGATTTGTTCCACGCATTCGTTTCGGATCCGGCAGAGCGCCTGTCCTTCGTCAAAACATATGCTGGTTATGGCTGTCCGACCACGAAAAGGCTAAAAACTTGCCGTGATCTTGGAGACAATTTTCGCGACCGTGATCAGATCACCACGATCGTCGTTTTCGCCGGGATGCGCTCGTAAAGATCGATGACGTCCTGATTGAACATGCGCACGCAGCCCGAAGACGTTGCCTTGCCGACAGATTGCCAGTCCGGCGTGCCGTGGACGCGATAGAGCGTATCCTTGCCATCCTTGTAGATATACATGGCACGCGCACCGAGCGGATTGTTGAGACCGGGCGTTGCACCGCCCTCGGAAGCCGCGAACTGACGCAGGTCCGGCTGGCGCGCAACCATGTCCTCCGGCGGTGTCCAGCGTGGCCATTTCGCCTTCCATTGCACAACACCGCGACCTGTCCAGCCGTAACCGGCCTTGCCGAGGCCGACGCCGTATCGCATCGCCTTGCCGTTTTCCTGCACGAGATAAAGGAAATGCGATCTGGTATCGACGACGATCGTGCCCGGAGCCTCGTTGGTCTGATAGGACACTTCCTGTCGCAGGTAACGCTGATCGACGCGCGAGGTCGGAATGGCCGGAAGGGTGTGACCCTCGTCGCGCATCACCTCGTACATCGTGCGATGGACGGGGTTGGTTACCGGCAGACCATAGGTCTGGTGGAAGTCGGTCGGATAAAGCTGGCGCTTGTGCGGAATGGCCCCGGGCATCGGCGGTGGATTGTTGCTCGGCGGATCGACATAAGCAGGCACGGCAAATACCGGCGCGGTTTCCTGAACGAAGACGGCAGGGTCCATGCGTGTCGTATCGGTCACGAACAGGCAGCCCGAAAGGCTGGTGGTCGCGCACAGCGTGGTGGCAAGCACAAACACGCGGCGAAGGGGCAGACGGGACAAGAGCATGGGCAAACCGCTTCCGGCAGATGACGTCACCATCAAACTAGCGACCGCAACTGGCGCGAAGCTGGAGCATGCCGCCTGGGCCAGCTCAATTGCCGGCCGAAGCTTCAGCTTTCCTCCGCCATCCCCTGCCCGCTGGCGTTCGGACCACCCGGCACCACAAAGCCACGGGCGATATCGGCCAGCGTCACATCTGAAAAACGTTTCAGCAACAATTGCTCCGCCTCGGCGAACACATCCGTCAGGGTGGCGTTGACCGCCTGCTCGATGACACAGCCCGGCATGTCGTAGGCCGGCCCTACTGCAAAGACCGATGGCTCGCCCACCGCCCGGTAAATGTCCAACAAGGTCAACTCTTCCAGCCGGTGCAACAAGGTCCACCCGCCGCCATGGCCTTTTTCGGAGGTCACGTATCCTTTTTCACGTAAGCCCGCCATCGTACGGCGAATGACCACCGGATTGGTATCCAGCATCTTCGCGATCATGTCCGACGTCAGTGCTCCATCGTGGTGCCCCATGTGAATGAGCACATGAAGCATGCGCGAAAGCCGGCTGTCCTGTCGCATTTCTATACCCTGACCATTGCTGGCATCCCGTTGACGCAATCTCCGATATCACGCCACGGCGGAACTCGTCACAACAAAAGTTGCATGACAATTGACTTTATCAAATCATGTAACTTATGTTGTTTCGAAACATGAAGGAGCATGCCATGACCAATCCTGTCCATGACGTAATCATCGTTGGTGGCAGCTATGCCGGCCTTTCGGCGGCGCTGCAGCTGGGCCGCGCCCGTCGCGACGTGCTGATCATCGATGAAGGCAAGCGCCGCAACCGCTTTGCTTCCCACTCCCATGGCTTTCTGACGCAGGACGGAGTCGATCCGGCCGTGATCGCTGCCGAAGCGCGGGCGCAGGTGATGGAATACAAGACCGTCGACTGGCTCGCCGGCCGTGCCGAAACCGCGGAGCGGACAGATGAAGGATTTGCAGTCACCCTCGCCGGCAAACGCCATCTCTCTCGCCGCCTGCTTCTTGCCACCGGCGTGCGCGATATTCTGCCCGAAATCGCCGGACTGGAAGAGCGCTGGGGCAAGGCAGTGTTCCATTGCCCCTATTGCCACGGTTATGAACTCAATCAGGGCCAGATCGGCGTCATCGCCGGCTCCGATCTATCAATGCACCACGCGCTGATGCTGCCGGACTGGGGACCGACGACCTTCCTCATCAACGACGCGTTCGAGCCGGATGCCGAACAACTGCAAAGCCTTGCCGCACGCGGTGTCAGGGTGGAAACCAGCCCGATCAGGGAAATTACCGGCCACGCCGATATCCGGCTCGCGGACGGCCGGATACTCTCCTTCGCCGGCCTGTTTTCGCTCGCACGTTTCGAGATGGCCAGCCCGTTGGCGCAGCAGCTCGGTCTGCAGTTCGAGGAGGGCCCCGTCGGTTCGGTGATCAAGACGGATCCGATGAAAGAGACCAGCATGCCGGGCGTATTTGCCTGCGGTGATGCGGCGCGACCGATGGCTTCTGTCGCGCTGGCTGTCGGTGACGGAAATCTCGCCGGCGCCGGCCTTCATCGCTCGCTGATGTTCGGCTCAATCTGATTAGCCGGCAAATGATATCAGGTGAACTGATTGAAGAACCGGATGCTCTCGATCACCGCGCCCGGCACCACGCCATTATGGTTGCCGGGCAGTATCAGCTTGTCGATCGGCATACCGGCAGTTCGCACGCGCTCGATCAGCAATTCATGATCGGCATCGAAAGGGCGTTCTTCACTGCCGCGCAAAAGCAGGGTCGGGCATTTCAGGCTATGCCCGAAACAGACCGACGAGCGCATGATGAACTCTCTCGGATTGTTGCCGTCGAACGGCATTTCATCGGAGTAACGGTGGAAATATCGCCATGAATTGACGCCGGCGGAAATCGGTACAGCCGCCCTGAAGTTTCGCGCCATCGCCGCCAGCAGCGCCAGAGTTCCGCCATTGGAATGGCCCGCGAGAAAGAGGCGATCACGGTCGATGCCGGCAAGATTTTCCAGATAATGCGCGGCGGCAAGCGCATCGGCCGTTTCATCGTAAAAGCCGGAGTAATTGCCCGCCTGTCCATTTTCTCCTCTGAAGGACGGATGCAGCACCACGAACCCGGCTTCCCAATAGGCCTGCATGAGGGCCCAGTGCCCGTCACCCGTGGCATTCCCGCCATGAAGGAAAAGGACGGCAGGTTTCAGTTTCGAGGAGGGCTGATAGTCCGAAAGCCAGGCAATCAACTCGATCGAGCCGTCCGGGCCGCCTGGATAACTCACTCGCCGGGCACCTGCAGGCGTACCGAGCGGCAGGGATTTTTCGGGTGATGGGCCTTGGCGAAGCAAATGCGTGTGAAAATGCAGCCGCGCTTTCGCATAGTCCCTTTTTTCCAGCGGCAGGCTGGCAGGCACAGGAAAAGTTTCTGCAATTAGCTTCGTCGGAAGCAGCGCTGCGGTGGCAAGGCCCGACATCAGAAAACGCCGCGACATCTTTACTGCAACCATAGGAAGGGCCCGACGGAAAGAAATTGAAGCATCACAATATAGCACGAGAAATTGCGGCGTTTCCAAGTCATGACACAGGCGCAACCGATGGAGGAGTTTATATTTTAATTTAATAAAGCATATGAATGAAATTCATCTAAAATTGAATATTTGCACCGAATGGTCCGCCGCGAAAATTGTTTTCGCATCTTACGACCAGGAAATTCGCGGCATGACCGACCGGACCATCAAAAGCCCCTTGTGGATCAAGATAACCAGCTACGGCTTTGCCGCCGTGCTTTTTGCCAGTGCCGCTATCGGCGGGCTTGCCTGGTATCGACAGTCCGACATGAGCGACAAGGCACTTTACGACAGGGCTGCCAGCGATCTCGAAGTCATCCAGACCGACATGGCGGCAATCCAGCGGTCCGCATCCGCACTGGCGCTCGTACTTTCGGGTGAACCGGATCTGCCTGCCTATATCGCCAGCAACGACCGCCAGGGCTTGCTCGACAAGTTTTCCCGCAACATGGCGACCATGAAAGAAACCGGCGGCCTGCAGATCATCACGATCGCCAATGCCAAAGGCGATGTGATTGCACGTGCTCATTCCCCTGAGAAATTCGGCGATAACGTCATGGGACGCCGCAAGACCGTTCAGTCGGCTGTTGTAACTGGCAAGCTTGCCGCTGGTATCGAACCCGGCAAGGCCGGCATCGGCATCTACGCGGTTGCGCCGGTCGTGGTGAACGGCACCGTCGTCGGCGTCGTGGATGTCGGAACGGAACTGTCGAACGCCTATTTCGGTCCTCTTGCACAGCGTCTTGGCGCCGAAATCGCGGTGAACGTTCTTGACGATGGCAAGCTGATCAATCAGTCATCGACAGAAAACGACAAGTCATTCCTGTCTGCAGACGCCATTCAGGGAGCGTTTGACGGCAAGGAAGTGTTCGAACACGCAACGCTCGATGGCCGGGAAATGCTGGTAAAGGCAGTGCCGTTCAAGTCTTTCTCCGGAGAGAAGATCGGTGTCTTCGAAATCGGTACCGATACGACGGATATCGCCGCCGCCGCCCGTTCCGCGCTGTTGACCATGTTGGCCGTCACCGTGTTCACGTCGATCATCGCGCTTGCAGCCTTTTTCCTGTTTGCCAAATCGCTTGGCAATGCCATCGGCCGCCTCACCTCCACGATGGGACGCCTGGCATCCGGTGACCTGACGGCCAACGTCGAAGGCGAGGATCGCCCGGACGAAACCGGCGCCATGGCCCGCGCCGTGCAGGTGTTCAAGGATAACGCACTGAAGACGCGCGAACTGGAACGGCAGGCCGACGAACAGCGCAACATGACCGAAGAACAGCGCCGTCAGAATGCAGAAAAGGACCGTCTGCGCGCCGAGCAGATGGCAGAAGCCACCAACGGTCTTGCCATGGGCCTGAAGCACCTGTCTTCCGGTGACCTGACCTTCCAGCTCGACCGCGCCTTCGCAGCCGACTTCGAAAACCTCCGTTCCGATTTCAACGCAACCGTGAACCAGTTGCGCGGTACGCTCGGCTCCGTCGCACAGGCCACCAGCTCGATCGACAGCGGCTCGCGCGAAGTCAGCCAGAGCGCTGACGATCTTTCCAAGCGCACCGAACAGCAGGCGGCATCCCTGGAAGAGACGGCAGCCGCGCTCGACCAGATCACCGTCAACGTTTCCAATTCCTCCAAGCGTGCCGAAGAGGCTCGCAATGTTGCAATCCAGGCCAATGAGAGCGCACGCCAGTCGGGTGCCGTCGTTGCCAATGCCGTACAGGCAATGGGCCGTATCGAGGAATCGTCCGGCCAGATCTCCAACATCATCGGCGTGATCGACGATATCGCGTTCCAGACCAACCTTCTGGCCCTGAATGCAGGCGTCGAAGCGGCTCGCGCCGGTGAAGCCGGCAAGGGTTTTGCCGTCGTCGCACAGGAAGTTCGCGAACTGGCACAGCGTTCGGCCAGCGCCGCAAAGGAGATCAAGGACCTTATCGGCAAGTCCTCGGTCGAAGTTGGAACAGGTGTGAAGCTGGTACGCGACACGGGTGAGGCGCTGCGCGCCATCGAGGCCCATATCGTCACCATCAACCAGCACATGGACTCGATTGCCACCTCCTCGCGCGAACAGTCGGTCGGCCTGTCCGAGGTCAATACAGCCGTCAACCAGATGGATCAGGTAACCCAGCAGAATGCTGCCATGGTGGAAGAAGCCAATGCCGCGGGCGCAACGCTTGCCACAGAAGCCGGCCGCCTGCGCGAACTGATCAGCCAGTTCCAGCTTGGCCAGGGCAGCACCGCCACCAACCCGGCAGCGGCACTTCGCCAGACGGCGGCAGTGATGGCCGCATCGCCGCGCTCGACACCGACGGCATCACCGGCGCGCGGAATGGTCGGAAAGATTGCCCAGGCATTCAGCGGCCGCGGCAGCGCGGCAACTGCAGTCGCCACCGATAACTGGGAGGAATTCTGATCTGTTTCAGGTCAGTAATGGTCTGATGAAAGGCGGGATGCTCAGGCATTCCCGCCTTTTTTCTTATCTTCGGTCAGAGCCGCGTCACGCCTCCTGCGCCAGGCGAAAAGCGACTGAAAAAGCGGGCCGACAGTGGCTGCGAGAATGCCGCCACAGACCATCCACGCCAGTGCGCCATCGCCGCCGAAAACCTCTTCGAAAACATAGGCCGCAACCACCGCGCCAATGAGGGCGAGCAGGACTTTCAATATCCAGGCGGACGGTGCCATCGCGTTCCCCATTGATGACGCTGATCTACAATCTGTGAGATAGCTAGGACCGGCATTCAACCGCGTCAAGCCTGCCGCCGTTGCCAGCGGCAGGCAAAGTCTCACTTCCAGCTCTTGAAGTCACTGGCCGTGCAGCCGTAGGGAGCGTTCTGATCGCCGAAGCGTTTCTGCAGCTGGTCGCATCCCCATTCGTTCAGCGGGCCGGGCAGCATGTTGTTGATCTCCATGCCGGCCGGCATGAATTGCGTGTAGCCGCTGGTGACGTACCACAGCCAATACCCCATCACCGCCGCGATGATCAGTACGGCCACGATGAGGAATGTGCGGATGAAGCTGAAGAAAACGCCCTTCTTGGTGGGGTCGCGCAGTGGCGTCGCTTCTGCGGTTTCTGCTTGAGCCGCCTTTATCGAAGCAAGGGCTGCCGTGCGTTCGTCATCCGTCATCTTGATGCGTTCAAGGCCGGTATCGAGCAGGACAGGAAGCGAAGTGTTGCCGTGCCTGACGGCAAGCGCGATCGGGGAACCATCCTGCGCCTGGCCGATGATTATCGGTTCCTGCCCCTTGTCGAAGCGGCTATAGGCAGTACGCTTGGTTTTGTCGTCGGCGATCTTGTCCGTGTAGGTCACGAAAAGACGCCGCCCGCTCTGCTTGTATGTGAAGACCTCCACCGGAACCGGCGTAAGCGGCGCGGGTGTCGTCAGCCGACTGCGAGCGTAGGAAACGCGCAAACCCAGAAAGATCGACGTGAGGCAAATCGCAGCGATGAGCCCGAAAAACACGCCGAAGGAGATGACGCGGTTCTGCATCTTCTCGAGTCCGAGGGTGACGGTTGCCAGTTCCGGATTATCGGCAGAAATCACCAGATCGGTTTCATAATTCCCGGCGTGGAAATCCACGAAGAAAATCTCGGTCTTGCTGTCGTAATATCGGCCATTATAGGTGTAGACGAGCCGTGCATCGCAGCTGGTGAACAGACCCTTCGTTACCTTGCATTCGCCATCGCGCAGTTCGCCGTCTTCAAGGACGATCGGGTTCTGGCTGATGCGGTAATCCCGCAAAAGATCCGGCACCTGCCAATAGATGAGAAGAGCGGCAAAAAGGAACATCAACGGAGCGGAAAGCGCATAACCGCGTGGCAGCGAAAGCGATGACTGCTTCAGCGCAAGCGGACGATCGGGAAGAGAAACGGGTGGAATGCTCATGGAAACTCTCAAACAATGATATGGGTCGCCCGCGCAGGCGAGCGATGGCAGAGATGCCGGAAACGGGCGCAGAGGCAGGCGTAACCGCGAGCCTCAGTGGATCAAAGCCGCACGATAGCTATCCATCGATACAACGCACGTAAAAAAAATGCGATAATCACAAATTTTGCAATTCTGGGTAATAATACCCCGCCATTACTCGAACTCGAGAATAAGACCATAGGGCTTTATATCGCCGCCGGATGGAGCATTCCCACTCTACCAGATAGATCATGTCGCCATGGGTCGTCTGTTGCAGACGATCAGACCAAACCGACAGTAAAAGCCGCGAGGATGGCGTAACGGGCGGTTTTGGCAATGGCGACCAACAGGACAAAGATCGGTAACGGCTCCCTCATCACCCCGGCCACCAGCGTCAGCGGATCTCCGACCACCGGCAGCCAGCTCGCCAGCAAGGACCATTTTCCGTAGCGCCGATACCAGTTTTGCGCTCGCTCGAGTGCCTGACCTTTGACGGGAAACCAGCGGCGTTCGCGAAACTGCTCGATGCCGCGCCCCAGAACCCAGTTGAGTATCGAGCCGAGAATGTTGCCGACAGACGCCACAAGAACCAGCAGCCAGACAGAATAATCGCCGGTCGCGATCAATCCGACCAGGACCGCCTCGGATTGCGCGGGAAAAATGGTGGCAGCAACCAGCGCAACCATGAACAGACTGAGATAGGCGGTCATGCTGGCGTTTATAATGTCATCCCGACGAACTTCACGACCAACATCTGCGTGATGCCATGAAGCTGGAAGCGAACTGCCCGGCAACACAGCTAAATTTCTCCCGCCTCAAAATTGTCACTAACTGACATCATCTTTGTCATTAAGCGCAACATTACGATTTCGAGGACCATTGGCCAATACCCGCCGCGAAGACACACGCCTGACGGTTGCGCGTCATGCTGCACGTTTGTTTGTGAAAAACGGGCTGGCGGCCACCAGCGGCGCACAGATTGCCGCTGCGTCGGGCCTGTCCGAACGTACCATCTGGCGTTACTTTGCTTCCAAGGAAAGTTGTGTCGAACCGCTCTTTCTGGCGGCATCCATGCAGTTTCACGGCAAACTCCGGCAATGGCCGCGCAATGTTTCGATTGAAGCGCATCTCCAGGAATGCTGCAAACTCGACGGCACCGCGCCGGAAGACATCGAAGATGCACTTCTCGCCGTCTTGTTGCTGACCCGGATGACGGAAGAACCGGCACTGCGCGCGGTCTGGCTGGTCGCCTGTTATCAGGTCGAACAGGACATGATCGACATCATCGCCGACCGCCTGGATAGGTCGAAAAAGGATTTCGACGTTCGCCTGTGTGCTGCAACCATCGCCGCCTCCATGCGTCTGATCGACGAGACCATCAGCATAGCCGCCATCGACCATGGCCAGATATTCACCACCGAGCAGGTTGCCCAGGAAATGGCACAGGCCATTCGCAAAGCCAGCACTTTGCCGATCTGCGATCCGATAATGCCGAATGTTTTTGGCGCAGCAACTTTCCCTGAAAGGGACAAATCATGACGAGCAAAGGCATTTTCAGCCTCGGCAAATTCACGGCAACCGCCCTTGTCGGCATGGCCCTGGCGATAGCCGGCGGCGCCGGTGCTCAGCAGCCGGCGAAAGCCGATGGTCCGCTGGCGCTTGCTCCGGTGGATGTCAGCAAGGCGGTTCGCCAGGATATCGCCACAGAAGTGCGGATTGCCGGTTCGCTCACCCCTATCCGCCGCTCGACGCTGACCTCGCGTGTTTCGTCTACCATTATCGAGCTTCCCGTACAGATCGGCGACGTGGTGAAGGCGGGCGATCTTCTCGTGCGCTTCGACACCGAGGGGCTGACCTCGGCAGTCACCGCCCGCAAGGCCGAAATCGATGCACTCGGTGCCCAGATCGAGCTTGCCGAATCCGTGCTCGAGCGCAACACGGCGCTGGGAGAAAGAGGCGCAGCATCCGACGCAACACGCCTTGAGGCGCGCGCCAATCTGCTCAATCTTCGCGCCCAGCTGCGCTCGAAACAGGCTGAAGTCGCCGATGCCGAACGGTCGCTTGCCTATGCCGAACTGCGAGCGGAATTCGACGGCGTCGTATCCGCCCGACCGGTCGATCAGGGCCAGACCGTTCCGCTCAATACCGAGTTGATGACAATAGTCGATCTCAGCCGCATGGAGGTCGATGCGGGTGTACCGACCAGCCGTATTCCCCTCGTGCAGCTGGAACAGCAGGTGGCGCTTTCGGTCGAAGGTTTCGCCGGCCGCACCTTCGACGGCAAGGTCATGCGCATTTCGCCGACGGCCGTTGCCGGCTCGCGCGCCGTGCGGGTCTTCGTTGCCATCGACAATAATGAAGGCCTGCTGCGCGGCGGCATGTTCACCACCGGCATCCTGCAGGTCGATGCCCAGAAGGACGTTGTCGCATTGCCTGCCGCTTCCATCCGCCACGATACCGAGGGCACGTTTGTGCTGAAGGTCGATGGCAATACGCTGCGCCGGCAGCCGGTCACGCTCGGGATCAGCTGGACAGACCGCAATCTTGTGCAGGTTTCAGGCGTGGAGGAAGGCGAAACGATCGTCACCGCACCGCTGCCGGATCTTGTCGCCGGCACGGCCGTGAATATCGAGGGTCTCTGAGATGTTCCTTACCCGCATCAGCGTCGGCCACCCCGTTTTCGCCACCATGATGATGGTGACGATTCTCGTCGTTGGCCTGTTTTCCTATAGCCGTCTCGGCGTCGATCAGTTTCCGGAAACCGATCTTCCCATCGTGGTGGTCGCCACGACCTATACCGGCGCCTCACCGGCATCGGTCGAAAGCGAAGTGTCACGGCCGATCGAATCCGCGCTCAACACGATCGGCGGCATCGACACCATCACCTCGGAATCCTACGAGGGCCGTTCCATCGTCGTCGTACAGTTCGAACTGGATGTCGACAGTCAGGTGGCGGCACAGGAAGTGCGCGACCGCGTTGCGCGTCTGGAAGCCGGGTTCCCGGATGAGGTCGATACCCCGCAGGTGACCCGCTTCAACCCGGACGACCAGCCGATCCTTTCGATTGCCGCCTCCTCCCCCACCCGCACGTTGTCCGAAATTACCACGCTCGCCAACCGCGTCATCACCAACCGACTGAGCGTCATCGGCGGTGTCGGCCAGATCTCGCTTGTCGGCGGCAGCGAACGTCAGGTTCTCGTCGTTGTCGATCCCGACCGGCTGGAAGCTTACGGCGTCGGCGTTTCCACCGTGATGGACGCCATCCGCCGCGAAAACCAGGACCGCGCCGCCGGCACGCTGATTTCCGGCATCAACCAGCGCATCGTCACCGTTGAGGGCCGCATTGCCGATGCCGCGGGCTTCAATAGCATCATCGTGGCGCAGAGCGGCGGTTACCCCGTCTATCTCTCCGATGTCGCCTCCATTCTCGATACCGGCGCCGAGGTTACCAGCCGCGCCACCTATCAGGGCGTCCCCTCGCTCGGGCTCGATATCGTCAAGGTGCAGGGCGCAAACACGGTTGAAGTCGCCGCATCCCTGCGCAAGGAAATCACCGCTCTCAATGCCGAACTTGCCAAGGAAAACGTCGAACTCACCATCACTCGCGACAATTCCAGAGCGATTGCCTCGCAGGTGTCGGAAGTGCAGCGCACGCTGATCGAAGGCGGCGTGCTGACCGTTCTGATCGTTTTCGTGTTCCTCAATTCGTGGCGGTCCACCGTCATTACCGGGCTGACGTTGCCGATTTCCGTCATCGGCACATTCGCCGTCATCTATGCGCTCGGTTTCACGCTCAACACGATGACGCTGATGGCGCTGTCGTTATCCATCGGCATTCTCATCGACGACGCAATCGTCGTTCGCGAAAACATCACCCGCCACCTGCAAATGGGCAAGGACCACATCAAGGCGGCACTCGACGGCACCAACGAGATCGGGCTCGCCGTGCTCGCCACCACGCTCTGCATCGTCGCGGTCTTCTTACCCGTCGCCTTCATGGGCGGTCTGATCGGGCGCTTCTTCCTGCAGTTCGGTGTCACTGTTGCCGCGGCCGTGATGATTTCGCTGTTCGTGTCCTTCACGCTCGACCCCATGCTTTCGAGTGTCTGGTACGATCCGCAAAGCCAGAAGGGCGCCAAGCGCGGTTTTCTCGGCCGTGCCGTCGAGCGGTTCGATCACTGGTTCGAAGGGTTAGCCGGCCGTTATCGCTCGCTCATTCACTGGACCTTCGATCACCGCAAGACAACGATTGCCATCGTTGCCGCCATGTTCGTCGGCAGCCTGCTTCTCGTGCCCCGCATCGGTGCCGAATTCCTGCCCCCGGCAGATCAGGGCGAAGTCAGCGTTTCGTTGGAAGCGGCGCAAGGTTCGTCTCTCGATTACATGGGAGCGAAGGTCAGTCAGGTGGAAAAGGCGCTGCGTGAATTCCCTTATGTTTCCGCCACCTATTCCACCATCAATTCGGGCGGCGCCCGTGGCTTCAACCAGGCAAGCGTCGCCGTGCAGCTTGTGCCCAGTGCCGATCGTTCGGTGACCACGGCGCAAAGCATCGACCCGATCCGCCAGCGACTTGCCCGCATCGCGGGCCTGGAAATCTCGGTCGGCCAATCTTCCGGCATGGGCGGATCGTCGAAACCGCTGCAGCTTTCGATCCTCGGCGATGGCGATCAGGAACTGCGCCGGATCTCCGACCAGATCACCACGGCACTCGCCGCCATTCCGGGCGCCACGGAAGTGGAATCCTCTATCGAAAACGTGCGGCCGACGCTGGCTGTGCGTGTGCGCCGCGAGGCGGCAAGCGATCTCGGCGTCTCAATCGCCACGATCGGCGATACGCTGCGGCCGCTGGTGGCCGGTGATGCGATTTCCGTCTGGAACGCACCGGACGGCGAGTCCTACGACGTGACCTTGCGCCTGCCGGCAACGGGACGGCGCGACGCCGCCCAGCTGCGCAACCTCACCATCTCAACCGGCCGCACGGATGACGACGGCAAGCCGATCACCGTGTTGCTGGATCAGGTCGCCGATGTGGTGGAAAGCACGGCACCGGACGCGATCACCCGCAAGGACCTATCCCGCGAAGTGCGTATCTCCAGCAATGTCGAAGGCCGGGCGCTCGGAGACATCACAACGGACCTGAATGCGGCCATCGCCAAGATGGACATTCCGGTCGGTTATCGCATCTCCTTCGGTGGCGATGCCGAAAACCTTTCCGAGAGCATGGGGTATGCCGTGCAGTCGCTCGTTCTCGCAGTCATCTTCATCTACATCATCCTTGCATCGCAGTTCGGCTCATTCATCCAGCCGATTGCGATCATGATGACGCTGCCGCTGTCACTGATCGGCGTGTTGCTCGGGCTGCTGTTTACCGGCTCCACGCTCAACATGTTCTCGATGATCGGCTTCATCATGTTGATGGGGCTCGTGACCAAGAACGCCATCCTGCTGGTCGATTATTCCAACCTCGGTGTGCGCGAAGGCAAGACCCTGCGCCAGAGCCTTGCCGATGCCGGTGCCGTGCGGCTGCGGCCAATCATCATGACGACACTTGCCATGATCTTCGGCATGCTGCCGATGGCGCTGGGGCTCGGTGAAGGCGGCGAGCAGCGCGCGCCGATGGCGCATGCGGTGATCGGCGGGCTGATTTCCTCCACCCTGCTGACACTGGTCTTCGTGCCGGTCGTCCTGACCTATCTCGATGGCATGGCAAGGCGCGTCAGTCGCTGGTTTTCGCACTCGGCGGAAAAACAACCATCAGCCCTAGCCGGAACGGATCACAACCCTAATTAAGCGCTCGCTGGCATATATATTTCACGTGTCAGCCCAGGGGTTTTGAAGGAAACACAGATGAAGAAAATCGTTTTGACCGCTCTCGTGGCAGCTGGACTTGCTGCGCCGGCTTTCGCCCAGGCAACCAACGAGCAGATGGAAATGGCCTATAACTCGGCCCGTAACCAGCTTGGCGTTCTGAAATATTGCCAGAACGAAGGCCATATCGATGGCGAAGCCGCAACCGTGCAGACAAAGCTGATCGCGCTCATTCCGGCACCTTCCGACACCGCCAAGGGTGACGAAGCCGAAAAGACCGGCGAAAAGGGCACCGTCGCCGCCATGGGTGTGAACCAGGAAATTGCCGCTTCGGCCAAGGCGCAGAACATCACCGAAAAGCAGTTCTGCGATACGGTCGCGAACGCTATCAAGCAGGTTGCCAGCCAGCTGCCGAAGTAAAATCCCGCTCTCCGGCTTAACTGTCGGGAAGCACAAAAGGAAAAACAGACGGCCGGTCGGCAGACGCCACCGGCCGTTTTGCTGTTGGTGGACGTGGATGCGACACGCAGACTGCTTGTTTCCGCCAGAACGGACGCATAAAGCAGGCGCCTGAACACTTGCCGGATTTGCCGGCCAACAAGGAGAACGACGTGCTTACCCTTTTCGACTACGCGGGTGTCGTCGTTTTTGCCGCTGCGGGCGCTCTTGCCGCATCGCGCAAGCAGCTGGATATTATCGGATTTCTGTTTTTCGCCGCCGTCACTGGCGTCGGTGGCGGAACGCTGCGTGACCTCGTTCTGGGCAGGCTGCCCGTCTTCTGGGTCAAGGAGCCGGTCTATATCCTCGTCTGCGTGGCAACCGCCATCGTGGTATTCTTCACCGCGCATTTCGTGGAATGGCGCTACAAGCTGCTCCTCTGGCTCGATGCCATCGGTCTTTCCGCCTATAGCGTCATGGGGGCTCTCATCGGCCTCGAAGCCACGGGCTCGCCCATCATCGCCATTGTCACCGGAATTCTGACAGCCACATGCGGCGGTGTTCTGCGTGACATCCTTGCAGACGAACCATCCGTTCTCCTGCGTCCCGAGATATACATATCGGCTGCAATGGCCGGTGCCGGTGCGTTTGTTCTGTGCCATGCACTGGAACTGAATATCTTTGCCAGCGCCACGGTAGGCTTCATCGTCGCCTTCGCCCTGCGCGGCGGTGCGCTTTACAATGGTTGGACCATTCCACGGTATCATCCGCGGCCTGGCCGCAAGCCCGATGACGCGTTGAAAAAATAACGGCAATCGCCTGCCGGTCGGCGTGAAACCAAAACATCTGCTCTGCGTTATCGATCCAGAATTGTTCCAGCATAAGGACTAGGTCTTGGACGTTATTCGCATCCTTTTCGCCATTTTCCTGCCCCCGGTCGGCGTGTTTCTTCAGGTTGGCCTTGGCCTGCACTTCTGGCTGAACATCCTGTTGACGTTGTGCGGGTATATTCCCGGCATCATTCATGCCATATGGGTTATTGTGAAGAAATGAACCGGTGGCCGGTGCGTGGTTACTGCGCCGGCCCACCCTGTCGCCGGCGTTACGGCGGCCTGCTCGCCGCGCCCGATATACGCAAACCCGGCAAAATATAGTCGAAATCGGGTAGTTCTACGCAAACAACGACGGCCTATCATCTTGCCAATCAGGTGAGAAAACCACAATTATTGCCCGTAATAAATTGTAGACCATTGTTTTCATTGCGGAATTGAAACACCATTTTTGGTACATTTTACTTGGCACGTTTCGCACCGAGTACAGCTGAGTTATTTTCCAGATGCGAAATGATTCGCATGAATATTGGCTAGATGATTTAGCGAGGCTGCTTTGATCGAGCAAAGTAGTACAATTGAGTCCTGGGCTTTCCAGCGGGCTCATCAGATTGTGGTTCACCAGGGATTGAGCCTTGTCGATGCGGCACAGTCGCTCGACCACAAGCGCACCAGCAACAATACCTATGCTTTGCGACAGGCGATTTCCGATTGCCTTCTGGAAGCATTGAAACACGGACTTGGCCGCCCCGGCGGTGACGAAGTCCGCCAGTAGTCGCAATCGAAATCAGGCGACGCATTCACGCCGATCATCACCGTTAAGTGAAACTGTGATGATGCCGAGGTCTCGCACCCTTCGTCTTCTGTGTTACTCTGTGAACAGATTAACGCGGTGACGGGGTTGCAATGCTGACCACACTGGCGATGCTCATGGGACTTTCGGCTTCTCCGGTGGTCGCGGCGGCGACCGGTGGCGGCGAAGTGGATGTCGAACTTGCTCTGGCGGTCGATGTCTCCCGATCGATGGATTACGAAGAAGTCCGCATTCAGCGGCAGGGTTATGTTGAAGCCCTGTCTCATCCCGAATTCATCAACGCTGTAAAAGGCGGCCTCATCGGGCGGATCGCCATCACCTATTATGAGTGGGCCGGCGAAGTCGATCCGGCATCGGTGATAGACTGGCAGGTCATCGAAACGGCGCAGGACGCTGCCGCCTTTGCGGAGAAGCTGGCGGCCCGCCCGGTTGCCACCCAGCGGCGCACATCGATTTCTGCCGCGATCAGCTACGGCGCCACGTCCATCATCTCAAACAATTACCGCGGCATCCGTCAGGTCATCGATGTCTCGGGCGATGGTCCAAACAATATCGGCGTGCCGGTTCAGCCTGTTCGCGACAAGGCGGTTGAAGCCGGTATCGTCATCAACGGCCTTGCCATCATGCTGCGTCCATCCGGCACAAGCGGCGGGCTCGATCGTTATTATTCCGATTGCGTGGCCGGGGGGCCAGGCTCCTTTGTCCTGCCGGTCCATGACATCGGTGATTTTGCCATCGCCGTGCGCCGCAAACTGGTGATGGAAGTCAGCAACGTCATGCCTGACCGCGGCCCCTATCCCGGCATCCAGCGCATCGCCGCCGAGCCGAAGGCCGACTGCATGTCCGGCGAGAGGCAGTGGCAGGAATTTCTCGACCGATGACCTGCCATTTCGACGACTGGACTTAACCGAGCGCCTCTCCGACGTTGCGACAAGAACCGTTCAACGCAACAGGCCCTGCCCGCCATCGACATAGATCGGTACGCCGGTCACATGCCTCGAGCGATGCGAGGCGAGGAACAAGACCAGTTCAGCCACATCTTCACTGCGGCCTGGTTTGCCGTCACTGATCGGAACCTGCCCTTGCGGCCACTCCACTGGGATCGCGGTTTCCTCCGTATGTCGCTGCCGGGTGTTGTCCTCGATATTCGTTTCTATCTCGCCAGGGCAGACCGCATTTACCCGGATGTGATGTTTGCCCAGTTCCAGCGCCAGCTGTTGAACCATGGCAACCTGCCCTGCCTTTGTCGCCGCATAGGCGGTGGCACCGGGTGTCGTGAACGTACGATTGCCGTTGATCGATGACACGACGATGATGGATCCGCTGCCTTGCGCTTTCAGCAGTGGCACGGTGGTATGGAGAGTAAGATAGGTACCGCGCAGATTGACCGCGATCGTCTTGTCCCACTCATCCGGCTTCAGATCGTCGATCGGTGCCCAGACACCGTTGATGCCCGCATTGGCGACCACGATATCGAGCCGCCCATAGTTCGAGACGAGGTCTTCCACTGCACTGCGCATTTCAGTTGGCGAAGTGACATCCGCCTCAAGCGCCATTGCCTCTCCGCCCTTGTCCGAAATCTCCGCGACGGTCTTTTCGATTTCCGAAAGGGTATGGCTCAGCACCCCGATCTTTGCGCCCTGCCCCGCCAAGGCAATTGCAGCGGCCTTACCGATGCCGGAGCCCGCGCCGGTTACCAGCGCCACTTTGGAATTCAGTTCCATGAAAGATCCTTTCGCCGCCTTTTTGATCTGTCGCGGACCAACGGGAAAAATCTATCAAGGTTCCTGATCATTTTTCGATGCACGGATGCGGACCGTCCAGCGGCTCGAACGTCATCCGGCAAAGAGCGCGGTTACCGATTTTGATGAACTTAGAAAAAAGTTGCCACCTGGCAATTATTGGCAACAGCGCCGAATATGGTCGAAGCTGTCTGCCTCGAACTATGCAAACCGCGGCACTTTCCCACCCGCCTTCTCCGACAAGCCGAAAGCTACAGAATACCCCAGGCGCGAAATCGTCCGCGTCCTGTCAATTCCCGCAGGTTCAGTTCCGCGGCCATCTTCAGCGCACCTTGAGGGGTAACCCCAAGAGTATTGACGATCATCGCGGTGGACACGATGGGTCGCGACAGAAGAAGGTTCACCAGAAGCGGCAACTTGGAAGAACTTCGCCGACCCGCCAGGCGATACTCCATCTGCTGACGCGCCAAAACCAAACGGTCATGCTCTTTCAGACCAAGCTCTGCCGCCTCTTGCATCGCTTCGATGATTGCAAAAAGGCGAACATTACGATCCCGATCCGCGCGCTTCTGGCGTGGCACCTGTTTCAGTCCATGACTGAGCGGCAGCAGGCAACCGGCCGTAATACCTGCGTCATGCAGTATCGCTGAGGCCAGCAGTCGCCCCAGCCAGGGCCCGTGCTGGAACACCTGCAGCACATTCCAGGCATCGAGCAACAACGCAGCCCGCAGCACCGGCGGCAAGCCGTCGCTTTCCTTGAAAGTCGCCAGCCACTCATTCAGCCGCTCATCTTCGTTCCAATCCGGTTCGTATACAAGCGTGTGCCGCTCCTCTGACCTTCCGGAGACAACGGCTCCTTTTGCCTCAGCCAACAATCTTTCGCTCCGTGCCAGGACGGCATCAATGGCCGCGAGCTCGGCGGCCAAGGGCTCATCTTCATCCGCAGTATCCGAGAGATCGGCATCCCGCAGGCCTACCGACTTCGTCTCGAGCGGCGGCTCCACCTCATCCGGATCCCGCCTCAATGCCCGCAAGCCATCGACGCTCAGCGCCCAGCCGGGCGCACGTGACAAGATCCGACGGCGCGTTCTGAGAACATCCTGGGCAATGGTCAGTTCATGGGTCGGACGACGAACGCCCATGCCCGCGTCGTGCAGAACGAGGTCTTCGGCATGGACTAATTCACCATCGACCCACAGGGAGGCGCAGGCATCGAAAAAATGACTGCGGGCCAACCAACCGTCACCCTCTTGGGAACGCCTGACACGCTCATCAAGCCGAGCCAGCGCCACGGACGCCGCAGCTGTCGGGCCAATCAAATCCTGAAACGGTAGTTTTGAAAGTTCGTAGCGCATTGTCATTACGGCTGAAATCGTCTTCTGCGAAGGCAATAGAGAAGATGGAACCCGCATCCCAATCGCTCATCGTAACGGTCTTTACGCGATGAACAGCGCGAGATATCCGGCATCCATCCGGTTTTTTCAAAGATGATAGTACTATGATTTTAAATGATTTTATAGATCGAATGAAACCGAATATGCCATTAGGTTTCAGCACTTCGACTTTGCATGCGGTCAGAAGTCTTGCTGTCGCGGACAGCTCCACAGACGCGCCAATGGGAAGGCTCAGCCCCTCGCCTTCCAGACAATTTTATATAATATTCGAAGCCGAAACGCCAGTATGATTGGCGCATCCACGTCATTTGTACCAAAGAATTGCCGATGAATGTGGCGGTTGCCAACTGGCAACGTGCGACGCCATTTTCAACAACAGGCTGTTTGCACCTCCATCAATTGATCAACCGTCGCCGAATTGCTTCCGCTATCGCTTCGGTTCGATTGGTAGCGCCGACCTTCTTTACTGCGGTCTTCATATAGGTGTTCACTGTATCGACCTGATAACCGCTCTCTGCCGCTATCCGCTCGCTGGTCAAGCCGTGACTTGCCAGTCGCAGGCAAACCAGTTCGCCGGCTGAAAGCCTCATCGTCTCAGCGGCAAAACGCTCCATCAGAGATTTGGTCATCGCAACATGCGTTGCCTCGCAGATATGGCGAAGAAAGTCGATCTCATCGGGATCGAACGGAAATGTTCGGGAAAAGGTGATGCCGCTATAGATATGCTCTCCGCGGCGCAACGGAAACAGAGTGCGATTAAGAACGCCGAAATTGGTGAGCAACCACAGGAGCCGATCACTCGGCGGGTCCTTTTCGAAGACATCCACATCACGAACGACATCTTCGGCCTTGAGTGAAGCGAGCACCAACGGGTCGGTTAAATACATCCGTTCCGCAACATAGGTGTCGATATAACCGGGCGGCGCATTCGTATCGATCGATCGGCCGTGGCCGAAACGAAAGCGGTCAATATCGAGGCCACTAATCGCGATGTAATCGAAGTGAACCGCGCGGCGTAATCGTTCGACAAAAGGATGGTAGTGAAAGAAACGCGTGCGCGGCACGGAGGCCAGATCGATGAAATCGCCGAACGGAGGGGACTGCGGAGGAGGAGGCTTTGCCATTACAAACCAAAGCAGGATGGATACGACATCCGACCATAGTGACCATGAAGCCAGGCGGCAATCCTCGGGCTCGTTTTACGCCAAGAGAATCAGCGAGCCACAATCAGGGCGCCCCTCCGTTGCCAGCTGGCAACTATTCCGGTGCTGATCAACGCCCAAGTTGGAAATCCCCGTTAACTTTCCATTAACTTTAAAGCCCTTGCGACTCAGGGCGACTCGCGTCATGGTTCACTACGGAATATTCTGACACTCTGGAGAATTATCGTAGTTATGGCCAAGACACGTAGTCAGCCAACGGAACCGCAAGAACCCAAGCGCCCGATGACAGAAGTCATTGCTGGTGATGGTGCTGCACTGTCCGAAGAACTGCAGGCAATGCGAGCTGCGCTGTTTCCTCCAGTGGCACAAAAGGTACTTCGTTCCTTTTCGTCAGTCGAGTCCGCAAAGCTGATCGGCATAGCGGACGCTTATCTTCGGCAACTGTCGCTGAATGGCAAGGGACCGCAGCCAACGATCAATTCGGGTGGAAGACGTTATTACACACTCGACCAGATCAACGAGATCCGCGCTGTTCTCGACGAGAATGCCAAGGGCAACAAACGGTATGTGCAGCGCCGTCGTGAAGGCGAGCATTGCCAGGTCATGGCTGTGGTCAACTTCAAGGGCGGCAGCGGGAAAACAACCACAGCCGCGCACCTTGCCCAATATCTGGCATTCCAGGGTTATCGCGTTCTGGCGGTCGATCTCGATCCGCAGGCGTCGCTGACAGCGCTGCACGGTTATCAACCGGAATATGATATTGCCAGCAACGAAACCATGTATGCGGCAATCCGCTATGACGACCAGCGGCGTCCGCTGAAGGACGTTATCAGGAAAAGCTACATTCCCGGTCTCGATCTTATCCCCGGCAATCTGGAACTGATGGAGTATGAACACGACACACCGCGGGCGCTTGCCGAACGCGGTGCCGAGCCGTTCTTCGGTCGCGTGGCATCTTCGCTCGGTACCGTTGCCGATGATTATGACGTCATGGTTCTGGATTGCCCGCCACAGCTCGGTTTCCTTACTCTTGGCGCACTCTGCGCGGCAACCGGTCTTGTCATCACTGCACATCCGCAGATGCTCGATGTCATGTCCATGTGCCAGTTCCTGCTGATGACCTCCGATCTACTCGGCGTCGTGCAGGAATCCGGTGGTGATCTCGATTACGATTTCATTCGGTACGTGGTCACACGCTACGAGCCTTCGGATGGTCCGCAGACCCAGATGGTTGGCTTCATGCGTTCGCTGTTCCGCGAGCGCGTACTGACCAATACGATGTTGAAATCGACCGCCATTTCCGATGCCGGACTTTCCAAGCAGACGCTTTACGAAGTCGGGCGGGAAAACTTCTCGAAGAATACCTATGACCGCGCCATGGAATCGCTTGATGGCGTGAACAGCGAGATTGAAGGCTTGATACGTCAAGCCTGGGGTAGGGTAGTATGAGCCGCAAGGACACTCTCAAAGCCATGTTGTCACGTCGGGATCAGGAGTTGCCAGCTGGCAACCCTGCCGAAGAACACGTACCTGCCAGCAAGTCGACAACACCTGACGTCACGGCTGAAGCCAAGATGCAACATATCCGCTCAGGTGCCGTCGGTGCCATGGGCAGGACATTGGGACAGATCGCCAATGCCGCAGACCAGGCCCGTGCGCTTGTGGCTGCCGGTGCTGCGGTTGTCGAAATTCCGGCAGAAAAGATCGAGGGCTCTTTCGTCAATGACCGTCTTCCGGATGATGGCGAAGACTACCAGCGACTGACCGATGCCATTCGGGAATCCGGTCAGAAAAGTCCGATCCTCGTTCGCCCGCATCCGACAAAAGGCGATCATTATCAGATCGCTTTCGGTCATCGTCGTGTTCGTGTCCTGCGGGCGCTTGGGCGTCCCGTCAAGGCTGTTGTCCAGAACCTTTCCGATGAAGAACTGGTCGTTATCCAGGGTCAGGAAAATTCCGCCCGTTCCGATCTCAGTTATATCGAGCGCGGTCTGTTTGCCTTGGCCCTGGAAGAAAAGGGCTTTGATCGCCGCATCATCATGTCGGCGCTCGGTATGGAAAAGACCCAGTTGTCGCGACTGATGTCTGTCGCCCACGGTCTGCCACGTTCGTTGATCGAAGCTATCGGTCCCGCACCCAAAGCCGGTCGCCCGCGCTGGGTCGCCTTGACCGAACGCCTTGCATCCATTCCGGATTCGCCGGCTCTTGCTGCACTCCTGCAGAACCCGCAATTCCTTGCATCCGATACAGACAGCCGCTTCGTCAAGGTCATGACGGCTCTGTCGGTCAAGGTAGAGAAGGACAAGCCGGAGCCGATCAAGGCGGCAAGCGGTGTCAAATTGGCGATGGTGGAGCGTTCCGGCAGCCGCACCAATCTTCTCTTCGACGAGAAGGTCGCACCTGAATTCGCAGATTTCGTTGCATCCCGTCTGCAGGATCTGCATCTCGAATATCTCAAGTCATCAGCACTGCGCCACGACTGAGACGATTGATCAACCGAAACACATAGGAGAGGGACAAGAGCGCAAAAGAAAAGCCCCCGAACGTCACCGTCACGGAAGCTTTCCTCGTAGTCTGAGCAACTCGAGAATCGCACTTCCAAGAATCAGTGTCAAGCACAGCGTCGTTTCGGCGAGCGAATTTCTTTTGCCTGTCACAAGGTGAAAGTCATGAACAGTGGTTATTTGACGACGCCCTTTGGGCGGCGGTCAATGACGCTTGCCATGTTGACGGATCAGATCGTCGACACGGAAAAGGTCTGCGACAAATCCATCGACAAATGGGAACTCTATCGGGCACTCTGCCAGGCAAAGCCGCTTCTCGGTCTGTCTGACCGTGCGCTGGCGCTTCTCAATGCTCTTTTGAGCTTCTATCCCAAGGCAGAGATTTCCGTGGCAAACGGTCTCGTTGTCTTTCCGTCCAATCATGCCTTGTCCCTCAGAAGCCATGGCATGGCCGAACAAACCATTCGCCGTCATATGGCATCGCTGGTCGAAGCCGGTCTTCTAACGCGCAAGGACAGCCCCAACGGCAAACGTTATGCTCGTCGTGGCAGGGCAGGGGATATCACCCAGGCTTTCGGTTTCTCTCTGCAGCCGCTTCTGGCCCGTTCGGAAGAGATCTTCGCGCTGGCCGAAAAAGTCGAGCGTGAGCGACTTCAGACCCATCTTCTGCGTGAAGAAATCTCTCTGCACCGTCGCGATATCGGCAAGCTGCTGATCGTGGTCGAGGTGGAAGACGTTCCGGGTGATTGGGCATCCCTCAAAATCCGCCTGGCAGACCTCGTTTCGGCTCTTCCGCGCAAGGCTGAGCTCAATCAGCTCGAGGCGCATCTATCAATTCTGTCGCGCGTGCATGCGGAAATCGTCAATTCATTGAAAAATTTCGCAAATTCGCAAAGTACGAGCGGCAACACCTCTCAGAATGAGCGGCACATAGAATCCAAACCAGAATCCAGATTCGATTCAAATCTCTATTGTGTTGAACCGCGCGAGACAAAAACATCGTCGAACGAGAGCCGAGCACAACAACCGCTGTCACTGGATCTGGTCAACCGAGCCTGCCCCAATGTTGCAATCCTCACGGCAAACGGCAGTATCCGAAACACACAGGACCTGATGTCGGTTCAGCCTGTTCTCTGCTCCATGCTCTCCATCAACCGTCAGCTTCTCGATTTCGCCAACAATACGATCGGTACCATAGAGACTGCCGTTACCCTTGCCTGCCTCTATGAGAAGGGTGAGGCGATTGCTTCACCGAGCGGATATCTTCGCAACCTTGCATCCTCGGCAAAGGCCGGAAAGTTCGATGTGAGGCCGATGGTGGAGAGGCTGGTGATGACGCAGCTGGCAACTTTTGCGGATGAGGACGCCGTCACGGAAAACGGTGGTGTTGGTGATCTGGAGGAAACCTCGGCTTTCCTTACGGCTGATGAAGCGAAGCAGGCCTATCTTCTGTCGAAAAAATCATCCTCACCTGTCTTTCCGGTCGGAAAAAGGTCTTATGGAAACCCGGCGTCCTCTTCCATGCACCGCATGAACGCGAGAGGGATGGCGTAATCACCGTGAGCGAACAATCCGTACCGAGACAGCAAAACAAATGGCCCGCCAGCCGCCCCACGGATGCCGTCAAGATGGCAATGCGAGGGAAACTGGTCGGACCATCGTTTTCGCGCTCAGGATATCCTCAGCGGCCTGAAAATCCTTCAGAGGTCAAAGGCTGGAACACGTTCCCCGCTGTCACGGAAAATCGCTTCCAGTTCGGCCAGATCCGGGCAGGCAGGAGCTGTTTTGGAAAAGTCCGGCAGCGCTTCGGTATTCGGCAGGGCGATAAAGGCGGCAGCCAGAACCGTTGTGCCGGCAGCGATCTCGCCGCGAAGCTGCGGAACCAGCGTTTTGGCATGGATCAGGTTACTGTTGGCAATGGCATTGATGGCATGGCCGTTGCGCCGCAGATCGGGCGACAGATCCACGGCGGCACTGATATCCGTCTGTCCGTTCCAGATGGCTCTACTCGGTTCCTGCACACTCGTGTCGACATTGAAATCGGCACGCGGAATGGCAAACCCGCCTTCGCTGGTCTGCAGGCTACGGGGGGTGTGAATGCGGTGGATGCGGATATGCCAGGGATTAGCGGGGAGAAGCCAGGTCTCGACGGTCACATCGTTCCACGGCTTCCAGCGCGAATACAGTTTGTCGCCGGCAATCAGCGCTTCTTCAATCACCTCGCGCATGCGGAAATGCACGCCGTCGTCCGAAAGGCCCAGCATGCCGTCAAAACTGGCAGCGACGAAATGACGGTCATTGAGCTCGATGTTGAAACCGTAACGGGTCGAATAGACGAATTTCGAATATTTTTCGTTGGCGCCGAGCATTCTATCATGCTGCTGGCCGGAGGAAAGCATGACCGTATTCTCTGGTGTGTGCATAGCCACCATGCCGGCTTCCTTCAAAGGCACCGGATCGGCAAAGTCCAGGGCAGGGGTCTCCTCAGCCGTCCAGAAGGGATGATCGGCGGGCAGCGCCAGCGGTAGGAAAAATTTGAGCGCCCAATAGGGCGAACCGGCGGAATTATAGCTCTCGCTCATCATCAGGTTCGGATACCCGTAGCCGATGGAGAGCACGCCATCACGTTCCGCGATCGGCAGATGCGACCACCAGCGGATATGCCGCATGTAATACCCCTTGATCTCGCTCCAGGGCAGGGCCTCTACACCGGCAAAGGCCAGTGCACCCCAGATACCCCCGCAGGCAAACCGATAGGTCTGGCTGCGACCGAATGCCAACGCGGCGCCGTCAGCGCCGAACCAGTGTCGGATATCCTTGGCAAACACATGGGCCCGCTCACGGTAGGCGGCAATGCGTTTGGTGTCGTGTTTGGCGATGACGGAATAGATCAGCGCGTAAAAATGCAGGGCAAACGGCACATAGTGGTCGACACGCTGCACCGGCCCGTCACGATACCAGCCCTCGCCAAGCCGGAAAGCCTCTACTTCGTCGAGATATTTTTCGGTCAGAGAGCGGTCGAAATCCACACCGGCCTGCGTCAGCCCGAGATCGATCAGGACGCGAAAGAATTTCCAGTTGTTATCGACGAACTCTTTTTCCCGTGCCGAGATCAGATAGGCGGCAACGGTCTTCTTCTGGGCATCGCTCAGCGGGTCCCAGATGAACTGCGGCACCATGGCAATAGCAAAACCGATGGCGGCAAGCTCCACCTGCCGCTGGTCGGTGCGGGAAACATCGCCCCAGTATTCCGGGTGGTTCGGATCGGTGCCGTTGGCAAGGCCACGGCGATAAAGCGCCCAATGCGGAAAATCATAACCGCCGGCAGCCATCGGCACGATGCCCCAGAGCGGTCGGGCAAAGCCTTCGAGATCGGCGGCCGCACGATCGAAATGCGCACCGGTGGCACTGAGGCGCACCCGCGCGCCGCCTTGAGAAAAGTATGGAAGCAGCGGATTGAACAGATCCATCACCGCCTTGGCGAGATCATCGCGGCTTAGGAGAGGATTGCCGTGGAGGGGATTGGCGCGGGCGGGATCATAGATCATCGGGCTTCCATTCAATCAGGCTTAGCTTCGAACATGGCTGCGGACAAAAGAAAACCCCGCGAAAACTCTTGGTCTCCGCGGGGTTTTGGAAATCTTACTTGATGGCTTTCACGCCATCGGTCATTTCCTTCAGACCATCATCGATCGAGATATTGTCGGTCATGAGAGAGTCATGCGCCCGGTTGAGGATGACCTCGATACGCGCGGCATTCGGCGTTACCGCCATTTCCAGGTAGGATTTGCCGGGTTCCAGCGCTGCCTTGCTGGCCTCGTCCTGCGGGAAACCATCCAGCGACGCGATCTTGGCCGTCACTTCGGGCGTGCGAACGGTCGGGATCGTGCCCGTGGAGGCAATGATCGAGGCGCCTTCCGAACCGGTCACAAACTTGATGAAATCAAGCACCGCTTCCTTGTGGCCGGAATTGCTGTTCACCGAAAGACCGGAAATCTGCGCCGCCGTCGTGCCGGCAACGACACCATCCGGATGCGGGAATTTGACGATGCCCCAGTTCTTGCTCTTGGATTCACCGGATTTCACCTTGGCGATCTGCGTGCCGACGAACCAGGTGCCCATCGGCAGCATGCCGACCGTGCCGTTGAAGAACGGACCGGAATAATGGGTGTTGGAGGTCTTCAGCGTTGCGTAAGAAGGGATGACGCCGTCTTCCTGCAGTTTCAGCGCACGCTCGTACCAAGGCTTGAGGAAGGCGTAATCCGGACCGGCCAGCGTGTTCTTGCCGTCCTGAATACCGGCCAGCTGAACCGTGGAGCGCCAGGTATGCAGAAGCGCGCCATAGGTCTTGTTGGTGCCCATGCCGCCGGCAAGCTTGGTCGCGGTTTCGTCGAACTGCGCCCAGGTCATGTCATTGGTGGGGTAGGGCACACCGGCTTTGTCAAAAATGTCCTTGTTGTAATAGACGACCCAGAAATCCGAACGGAACGGCAGCGAATAGATTTTGCCGTCCACCGTCATTTCCTCGGCCAGACCGCCGAAGGAGGCCGGATCGATTTTCTGCTCCTTCATATAGGCCGACAGATCCATGATCGAACCGGCGCGGATGAGGTTCGTGTAGTTCGGCACGTCCTTGACGGTGACGATGTCGATATCTTTCGAACCGCCCGCCAGCTGCGTGGCGATCATCTGCTGATAATCCTGCGAGCCGAGATCGATATGCTCGAATTTTACATTGGGGTTCTTGGCCTGATAGGCCTCGATCAGCGGCTTGTAATAGGCCACCTTGTCCCAGTCCCACAACGCCCAGCGCAACGTGACGGCCTCACCGGATTGCGCCAGCGCTGCACCTGCGGTCGATGCCGCAAGGGTGAGCCCCGCCAAAGTCAGTTTCAAACCTCTCCCAAAAGTCTCCAAATACATCCTGTTTCTCCTTCCCTGGATTGTCTCTGGTTTCATTATTTCTGCGTCAGAAATGCTAGGTTTCGGCCGCCTCCGCTTGAGAAGCCGATGGCAGGGCAAGCACCATCCCGGCCGCGCGGTGGGCGGCAAAGACGATGGCAAAAAGCCCAAGTGAAAAATTGAGTGTGGCTGGCATGAACACCGACACCGGGTAAAAAGCGATATGAGCCACCCACAGGGCCGCATTGAACAGAAGTGCGGCCAGCACCGGCAGCGGCCGGATGATCGAGGCGATCGCCGCCAGCCGAACCAAGGTTTTCGCCGGCAGATCGCGCATCACCATCAGCACCAGAAGATGGCAGGCCATGACGCCGAGAAAAACGGTGACGACCAGGGCAAGCGCCAGCGGTGCTGCCATCAGCAGATTTTCGCGGGCCGCCGATGCGTAGGTGGCAACTGCATAACCGCCAAGACCGATGGCGGCAGCAAACAGCAGGCCCCAGGTCGTCGCCGGCCAGAAATAACGGCGTAGTGCCTCGACGAAATCACGCAGCAGATAGGTATTGCGATCTTCGACAAAGGCGACGCAGACAAAAGCTGTCGCGGCAAGGGCTGCGGGCAGGGGGATGATCAGCAGGGCGGCCAGAATGAACAGGATGTTCAGCTTGACCATCTCCCACCATTCACGCGCAAAGATCTGGGAAAACAGGGCAAGGCCGGTCTTCTTCGGCGCATTCTTGGGAATGCCCGGCCCTTCCTTCGTCCACATGTCGCGCAGCCACTGCATGGGCTTCCCCTTGGTGACGATCTCAATAAAGGATCGACCGTTCCGTTTCCTTGTCGAAAAGCTGCATGTTGGTCGTATCGACAACCAGCTTGGCCGTTTCACCGATACCCGCCTTGAAACGCGGCGAGACACGCACAGTCATAGCCTTTTCCCCGGCGGTGATATTGAGATGGATCTCGGACCCCATCGGTTCGGCCAGATCGACCACGGCCTCGAAGGGAGCAACGTTGTCAGGATCGATATCGGCGGGCGCCAGCTCATGAAAGTTTTCCGGACGCAGGCCGATGACAACGTCGCGACCCTCGTAAGGCGCAATCCTGGCCTTGTCGAAGTTTGCCGGGATCGGCAAAACGCGACCGTCAAAGATCGCCACATACCCGTCGCCGCGCTTTTCGATTTTTGAAGGCAGCATGTTCATCTGCGGCGCGCCGATAAAACCGGCCACGAACATGTTGATCGGGCGATCATAAAGGTTCTGCGGCGTGTCGACCTGCTGGATATGACCATCGGCCATCACCACGATGCGGTCGGCCATGGTCATCGCCTCGATCTGGTCGTGCGTCACATAGATGAAGGTCGAGTTCAGCCGCTTATGCAGCTTGGTGATCTCGGCGCGCATCGTGCCGCGCAGTTTGGCATCGAGGTTGGAGAGCGGCTCGTCGAGCAAAAACACTTCCGGGTTGCGCACCATGGCGCGACCCAAAGCCACGCGCTGCCGCTGGCCGCCGGAAAGCGCTTTTGGCTTGCGGTTCAGAAGATGCGTGATGTCGAGGATTTTTGCCGCTTCCTGCACCTTCTGGTCGATAACCTCGCGCGAGGCTTTACGCAGCTGCAGGCCAAAAGCCATGTTCTTGTAGACGGTCATATGCGGGTAAAGCGCATAGTTCTGGAACACCATGGCGATGTCGCGGTCTTTCGACGGCACGTCGTTGACCACATCGCCGCCGATGAGCAGCTCGCCGCCGGAGATTTCCTCCAACCCGGCGATCATGCGCAAGGTCGTGGACTTTCCGCAGCCGGAAGGGCCGACCAGAATGATGAATTCCTTGTCGGCGATCTCCAGATCGATGTCATGGACAACGGTCAGGGCACCGTAGGTCTTGTTCAATTTCTTCAGTGAAATGCTGGCCATCGGTTCAATCTCTCACCAGTATGAAGACCATGCGCGCGAAAGGCGCGTCAGGGCTTCCATGTAATAATAGTCACCCCAGGAGACGCACTCATCGACGCCTTCGCCGCGGCAGGTGTTGTAGGGGGATTTTTTGGAATAGGTGCCGTGCAGGACAAGCCCGTTGGAGATGGCCGGGTCCTTGACGGCATAATGATCGGCAAGGCTTTTGATCATCCGGCGGGCAAGATCGCGGTAACGATCGGCTGCCTCACCACCGACAAGATCGGCCATTTCCAGCAGCCCGCAGGCCACAATCGAGGCCGCCGAGGTATCGCGCGGTTCGTTATCGTCATCGGTAAACACCATGTCCCAATAGGGCACCATGTCTGCCGGCAGTTTTTCGAGATAGAAGGCCAAAAGCCGGTCGAATGTATCGCGATATTGGTCGATGCGCTCGTAACGATAGGAAAACGCCATGCCGGCCACGCCCCAGGCCTGACCACGCGCCCAGAAACTGTCGTCAGCGTATCCCTGTTTGGTCACCCCGCGCACCGGCGCACCGGTCACCGGGTCCATGTAGAAGGTGTGATAGGTGGAATCGTCCGGCCGCACCGAATTGGCAAGCGTCGTGCGGGCATGGATCAGCGCGATATCGCGGTATTTCTGGTCACCTGTCTGCTCTGTCGCCCAATAGAGCAGCGGCAGGTTCAGCAGGCAATCGATGATGTAACGATATTCATCCGGGTTGCCCTTGCGGCCCCAGGCCTGAATGAACTGGCCGATCGGCTGAAAACGTTCCAGCAGTTGGTCGGCGGCGAGAAGCGCTGCGCGGCGGCCATCCTCGTCCCCCACCAGTTTCCATGCGGCAATGCAGGAAGGCGAATAGAGAAAGCCCATGTCGTGATGGTCGGTTTCGATCCGGTTTTCGATCCGGTGCAGAAAGCTCTGCACCTGTATCTGCGCCGCATACTGAAAGACCTTGTCGCCGCTATGCTCATAAGCCAGCCAGATTTCGCCCGGCCAGAAACCGGCCGTCCACTGGTCATTGGCAACGGCGGGATAGAAATTGTTCACGCTCGAGTGGTTCTGCGCCGAATAGGTGAATTCCGGCAGGTTGCGGCGGATCTGCGTGACCGCGATATCGAGTGCGGTCTTGACCTCTTCATCGGTGATCGGCTGCGGAGCGATGGGGGAAATGGCGTTCATGAAATCAACCCTTGATGCCGGAGGATGCGACGCCTTCGACGAAGAAGCGTTGCAGCGACAGGAAGACGATCAGCACCGGGATCAGCGCCACCACCGAGGCGGCCATGATCAATCCGTATTCGGCCGAATATTGGCTGATGAACATGCGCAAGCCGATCTGGATCGTCTTCAGCTCGGTTTTGGTCAGGTAGATCATCGGCCCGAGAAAATCGTTCCAGGTGGTGACGAAGGTGAAGATCGTCAGTGTGGAAAGTGCCGGCTTCGACAGCGGCAGCATGATTTTTGCCCAGATCTGGTATTCGTTCATGCCATCGATGCGCGCCGCTTCGCAAAGCTCGGTCGGGATCGACATGTAGAACTGCCGCATCAGGAATACGCCGAAAGCGGTGAAGGCCTGAAGGCAGATCAGCGCTAAGTGCGTGTTGTTGAGGCCGAATTCGCGCATCAGCAGGAACTGCGGCACCATATAGACCTGCCAGGGCATGGCGATGGTGGCGATATAACCGAGAAAAAGCGCGTTCTTGTAAGGGAAATGCAGTTTTGCGAAGGCATAGGCCGCAAAGCTGGAGGTGAACAGCTGCAACAGCGTGACGATGATCGTCAGCTTGGACGTGTTGTAGATGAACAGCGCCAGCGGGATCTTTGTCCAGATATCGACGTAATTGGACCACTGCGGGTTGGACGGGATCCATTCGATCGGGAAAACGAAAACCTCGCTGCTGAGTTTCAGCGAGGCCGACAGCATCCAGGCGAAGGGCAGCAGCATCACGATGGTGATGAGGATGACCGTTGCATAGATGGCGGCGAGTTTTCCGGTGAGTTTCTGGCCGGCAATGCGCATGGCTCAGTCCTCCTTCTGGCGGCGGAACTGGACGATGGTGACGGCCAGCACGAGGAAGAACAGGACGAGCGCGATCATGCTGGAATAACCGAGATCCCAGGAAATGAAGGCCTCGTTATAGATGTGATAAACGAGCACGAGGGTGGAAGTGCCGGGACCGCCCTGCGTGATCATGTAGATCTGGTCAAAAACCTTGAAGGACTGGATGGTCAGCATCACGGTGACGA
This sequence comes from Hyphomicrobiales bacterium, assembly GCA_900472395.1. Classification (GTDB taxonomy): domain Bacteria; phylum Pseudomonadota; class Alphaproteobacteria; order Rhizobiales; family Rhizobiaceae; genus Neorhizobium. Next base: position 29,285 of record UCHV01000006.1, on the reverse strand, counting down.
AAAATGTCGTGGGCCCAAGCTGCGGCACGGTGACATAGAGAAACTTCTGCCAGGCATTGGCGCCATCCAGATCGGCGGCCTCGTAGAGCTCGGAATTGATGCCCTGTAGGCCGGCCAGATAGATGACCATGAAATAACCCATGCTCTTCCACACGCCGAACAGGATGACGGTGACCATCGCCCAATGGCGGTCGGCGGCCCAGCCCGGCATGTTTTTCGGATCGAGGCCGAGCGTATAGAGGATCATGTTCACCGGACCCATTTCCGGGTTGAAGATCATGTTCCAGACAACGGCAACGGCCACCAGCGAGGCGACATAGGGAAAGAACATCGCGGTGCGGAAAAAGTCGCGACCGAGGATTTTCTGATTGAGCAGAATGGCAAGACCAAGCGCACAGGCAAGCGTCGCCGGCACAGAGACGACCGTATAGATGATCGTGTTCCAGAACGCGTCCTTGAATGCCTTGTCCTCGAACAGGCGCCAGAAATTGTCGAGGCCCGCAAAGGTCATGTCATTGCTGCCGTCCCAGTGCATGAAAGCCAGAACGAAGGCGAACAGGATCGGCCCCAGCGTGAAAACCGCGAAGCCGAGGAAGTTTGGGGCAATGAAGGAATAGGCGATGAGCGCGTCCTGCACCTTGCGGCGACGTCTGGACACGACCTTGCGTCTTCTCGCCGGAACCGGCGTGTCGCCCGCGATGATGGTGGTATCGGCCATGAAACTCCTCCGAAGAAATCGCCGCAGACAGATGCCACAAGGCACGTGTCCGCCAATGCCTGACCGTCAGATTGATCTGACTTCCAGGCCTCCTCCCACATTCGACATAGCATATCCACGACATTGGTCAAACAACTTATCAACCTATCATATGAATTAGCTGGAACTGCAAAAATACATATGATAGGGCGGATCACATCGCAGTGATCGTTATGGTCGTTTGAGAGGGAGGAAAACATGTTTGGCGACGTCGCAAAGCGGCTGCCGGCGGGTTTGGCGGACTTTCTTCCCGGCAGCGATATCGATGACCGCAAGGTCTGGAGCGGCGTATCCGAAAAGCTCAGGGCGCTTGTTCTGGCCGATGCGCAGGGGGCGCTTTGCCGCAACTGGTCGGCCATCACGGCCGGCGATTACCTGAAGTTCTCGAGAGACGGCAATCGCGCCGATTTCGAAGCGCTGTATTTTTCACGCCGCCGCATGCTGAACGATCTGGTTCTCGGCGAGTTGCTGCAGGACGAAGGCCGCTTTCTGCCCGCGATCGTCGATGGCATATGGCTGATCTGCGAAGAAAGCGGCTGGCAATTACCCGCCCACAATGCCTATCAGCGCGGCGGCGAGCGTTTTCCGCTGCCGGATGTGGATCGCCCGGTCATCGACCTGTTTGCCGCTGAAACCGGCGCACTGCTTTCCACGATTGTCGGTCTTTTGGGCAAGCGACTGGATGCGGTCAGCCCGGTGATCGTCAGCCGCATCGAACGTGAGGTGCACAAAAGAATTCTGGAGCCTTATCTCACCACCCATTTCTGGTGGATGGGCAACGGGTCAGAGCGCATGAACAACTGGACGGCCTGGATAACCCAGAATGTCCTGCTTTCCGCCTTCAGCCTCAAGACCGATCAGGGCTTACGCGCCCACGTGGCGCAAAAGGCGCTCGGCAGCCTCGATGCCTTCATCAAGGATTATGCCGAGGACGGCGCCTGTGAGGAAGGTGTCGTTTATTACCGGCATGCGGCGTTGTGTATGTTCGGCGCCATGCGCATTGTCGATAGCGTTGCGCCCGGCTCCATGGCCCCTCTCTGGTCAACGCCAAAAATCCGCAACATGGCGGAATATATCGTCAACATGAACGTGGCCGGGCAATTCTATTTCAATTTCGCCGACTCTGCCGCCGTCATCGATCCCTGCAGCGCCCGCGAATACCTTTTTGGAAAGGCTGTCGGCTCGCAGACGCTGACCGAATTTGCCGCGCGCGATCGCGCGACCTCGAAGGCCCCGCATCTGCCGGAGGAATGGAACCTCTGGTATCGGGTGATGGAACTGCTGACGCCCGTCTCGTCTCCACCGGACTCTGTTTCAAAACCGGCGGACGCTTCTTATCCCGGCATCGGTCTGTATATCGCTCGCGACGAGAATTTTGCGCTCGCCGTCAAGGGCGGCAACAATGGCGAAAGCCACAATCACAACGATGTCGGCAGCGTTACGCTCTATAAAAACGGTCAGCCGCTGCTGATCGATATCGGCGTCGAAACCTATACGGCCAGGACGTTTTCCGCGGATCGTTACCAGATCTGGACCATGCAGTCCGCGTTTCACAACCTGCCGACATTCGGCGGTGTCATGCAGTCGGCGGGTGCCGATTTCGCTGCTCGTGATGGACAAGCGCAATTCACGCCGGAAAAGGCGGAAATCTCGCTGGATATTGCCGATGCCTATCCGCCGGAAGCCAAGCTGCGATCCTATCACCGCACCATCACGCTCAATCGTGGCAACGGCGTCGAGATCACCGATATCCATGACGGCGACCTGCCGGCCATCCTGTCGCTCATGCTACGTGAAAAGCCGGTGGCAGAAGGCGATACCATTCACATCGGAGAAATGGGCAAGATCGAGATTGAAGGCAGCGGAGGCATTGAGGTCGAAACGATCGATATCGATGATCCGAGGCTGAATATCTCATGGCCATCAGAACTTTACAGGCTGCGCATCGCCTTTGCGGCGCAGCGCCTGGTATTGCGGATCGTCTGAGGAGGACGGGATGGAACTGACGCTGAAAGTAATTGACGAGACCGGTTTCGTCAGGGCGGAAACGACAGGAAAGGATGAAGCCTTTCTGATTTTTTCCGATGTCTACAAGCCCGGTGACGAGGTGGTCGTTGAGGCATCGGAGCCTTGCCATATCATGCTCGCCCTCGACGATGCCATGAGCCCGACACTGGTTTACCTGAGTGACAGAACCTATGCGCTCGCCGTTCCCTTCGAGACCCGACGCGCACCCTATTCGCCGCGCTCGTTCAGTGGCGAACGCCATCGCCTGCATGTGCGAAAAGCCCGCCCGGAAGAGATTTCCCAGCGCCGCAACCTCGCGCTCAATCCCTGGGATGATCACGCCAACAAGACGCTTTATCCGCATGCGCACGCCAATGTCGAAACCCGCGGTGAATCGCAGTTTTTCGCCCGCAATGCCATCGATGGCGAAAAGGCCAATGATGACCACGGCCACTGGCCCTATACCAGTTGGGGCATCAACAAGGACCCGGAAGCGGCGTTGACGGTCGAGTTCGGTCGCCCCGTCAAGATCGATGAAATCGTGCTCTACCTGCGCGCCGATTTTCCGCATGATGCCTGGTGGGAAAAGGCGAGCGTCACGCTGTCTTCCGGCGAGACCCACACATTTGCGCTGACCAAAACCGGCGCTGCGCAGGCTTTTCCGATCCCGGAAAAGACGGTGGAATGGGTGCGTCTGCACAGCCTCGTCAAGGCGGATGATCCGTCACCTTATCCGGCATTGACGCAGATCGAGGTTTTCGGCCGCGATTGATAGAGCCGGCGGCAGCGGCGATAATCCGCTGCCGAAATCAGTTCGAACCGGTGCGCGAATTCCGCAGCAGATCCCGGTAGCGGATCTGGCTGCCGCGCAAATGATCGCGCATGGCGTTGCGGGCCGCTTCCTCGTCACGGTCGGAAATCGCCATCACGATCGCCTCGTGTTCCTGATGGATCAGCTTGCGATAGGCGGTCTGTTCTGCCGGTTCCGGATCGGGCACCGGCCGCGATTGCGGAATGACGGCGCCGCCATGAAACTCCAGATGCTGCCGGAACAGCGGATTGTTGGTCGCTTCGGCAATCGCAAAATGCAGGGCAAGATCGGCCTCGCGGATCGATTCATTCTGTTCGATACAGCGTAGAACCTGCCGGTGACATTCGAACAGCGCCTCTTCCTGCGCAGGCGAACGCCGCGCGGCGGCCAGCGCCGCCGCCTCGATTTCCAGCGGTGCGCGCACTTCAAGCACTTCGAGATCGGAAGAAACGCGCGCCTTGTCCACCCTGCGGCTCATGGCCAGCGCCGCCGCCGGTTCCAGCACGAAAATACCGGCGCCCTGGCGTACTTCCACCAGCCCGTCGGATTTCATCGCCGCCACCGCTTCGCGGATCACGGTTCGGCTTACCTTGTGCGCTTCCGTCAGTTCCGCTTCGCTCGGCAGCTTGTCGCCCGGCACGTACCGGCCGCTGGAAATTGCCTGTCGCAGGCTTTCGCCCACCTGGAAGACCAGAGACCCGGAGTTCTTGTTGCGATCCTTGGTTTGCACGGCCACGCTCGGTTCCTCGCGAAGACCTGTCGCGGCATTTTTTACCGTCCGGTCCGTTTCATTAAGTCACTTGTATGATAAGTTAGCGATAACTTCAATCTTTCGATGGATTGATAGTTGCTAAATCCCCCGCTTAAGTGTCGACAGCGTGATGAGCGGGTTGGATTACCGGTCTTGAAAGATCTTGGGAATGCCAATTCGTATGATGAGGCGGATGGGTTGGGCAGGAGACGAATATGGGTGGCGACATGATGCTTGATATCGACGACGCGCGGCGGGATCGTCTGCAGTTCATGACGTGGGAACGGCAGCCTGCCGATCTTAACAGCGCCGATCAGAAAGACCTGCGAGCAGCTCTGACGCATAGCGCCGGCGCCGAAATCGCGGACACCGCCTATATCGCAAGCGAAGCGCGCATCTTCACCACACGGCTGATTGTCGGCGAACGGTCGTGGATAGCAGGCCACGCACTGGTTCGCGGCGATGTGGAAATCGGCAGAAACTGCTCGGTCAATGCCTATGCCTGTCTGTCGGGAAAGATCCGATGCGGCGATGGCGTGCGTATTGCCTCGCTGGTTTCCATCGTCGGCTTCAACCACGGTTTCGAAGATCCCGATACGCCGATCAACGACCAGCCGCATATTACTCTCGGCATCACCATCGGCGACGATGTCTGGATCGGTGCAAATGCCGTGATCCTCGATGGTGTGACGATCGGGCGAGGGGCGGTCATCGCGGCGGGTGCCGTCGTCACCAAGGATATTCCAGAACTCGGCATTGCCGCCGGCGTGCCGGCAAAAGTGGTGCGCCGCAGAGGTGAAACCGTCTCCACCACCAAATCCCGGCGCTCGAAGGTCGAGTCTGCACTGAAACGGATCGGAGATATTGCCGCTGCCGAATGGCGCGATGTGCTTGCGCATTACCGGACACCGGATGGCTATCGCTCGGCCGGTGCCGATGGGGTGGTGCGCGCTGCCGTCCGGCATGAATGCGACGCGATCGAAATCGCTGCCGGTTTCGGTTATCCGCTTCAGGGGCACGAGGCGCAGGCCCTCGTTGCAAGGCTGCAGTCGCTACAGGAACCTGAAACCGGCTTCTTTCCCGATCTGCACAACATGCCGGATCGTTCGAAAAACATCCGGGAAGATTCTTCCGCGCTCTATCATGTCCTCTCGGTCGGTTACGCGCTGGAAATCCTCGGTGCCCGCCCACTTCACCCGATTTCAGGCGTGGAGTTGCAGCCCGCCGCCCTTTGCGACTGGCTGGAAAACCTGCCGTGGTCGACACGCGCCTGGTGGAGCGGCGACCGTGTCGATGCCATCGCGACGTCTTTGTATTTCAACGCGCATTATTTCGAGACGGGCAGGGGCAAGGAAGTGCTGTTCGGCTGGCTGGCCACCCATGTCGATCGTTCCACCGGTTTGTGGGGCAGGCCAACGGCTGCTGAAGGGCTTTTGCAGCCGGTCAACGGTTTTTACCGGCTCACCCGCGGTGCCTATGCGCAGTTCGGCATACCGGTGCCGTTGCCGGAAGCCGCCATCAATTCGGTCATCACCAATTATCGCAATCACAATGGTTTTGACGGAGAAACATACAATGCCTGCAACCTGCTCGACACCATCCATCCGCTCTGGCTCTGCCTGAAACAGACCGACTTTTCGCGCGGGCAGGCGCAGGTGATTGCCGAAGAGGTTATCCTGCGCGCCTCTGACAGATGGCAGGCAGGCCGAGGCCTTGCGTTTGCCGATGGCCAGCAGGCCAGCCTCCAGGGCACGGAAATGTGGCTGTCTACCCTCCATATCGCCGCCGATATGTTGGGCATTGCGGAAGAGTTTGCCTTCACGCCCCAGGGCGTGCACCGCACACGCGCGGTTGCGATGGGTCTTTAACAATCGGCTAAAGGAAATCAGGCGGCCGAAGCCGCCTGTCGAAACCTTTGCAAAACCGAAACCGGTTCAGCCCTGTGCGGGCGCCAGCAGTTCTTCGCAATAGCTCGCGCCCTTGGAACCCGGGCGGTCGGCCACGATGCGGATGGAGCGGATGTTGTAATCCGACGAAACCGTCAGTGTCGCCGCGCAGCTTACGCTGGCGCTCTTGCCGTTTTCCATCTTGATGCGCTTGTAACCGCCGCGCCAGTTATAGGTCGTCGACGAGCCATTGGCGACATCGCTGTATTGCGGGCCATAGGCGGCAAAAAACTTGCCGGCGGACTGGCCGACCCAGCGTGCCGAGATCGGATCGGACTTCAGCGGAGAAGCGGTGGTGCAGGCGGAAAGCGCGACTGCAACGACAGCCAGCGCGGCAAGACGGGTGTTCATGATTCTGGTGGCCCTTGTTGAAAACCGGGCAGCCGTCCCGCCGCCCGCAAATGCAATATTTCGCAAGGGGCCTAGCAGATTTTCGTCATGTTTCGCGAGAGGCTTTCCGGCCATCACAAAAAAACTTTGCGACCTGTACTTTTATGTCACGCTTTTCTTGTCCGCGACCTCAGTTTTCCCGCATGGCCCGCGCCACCTGGTCGGTCAACGGCTTGACCAGATAGGATAGTGCCGACCGCTCTCCGGATTGCACGAAGGTTTCCACAGGCATGCCGGCCACCAGGGTCAGGTTGCCCAGCTTGTCGCGCTCCTCCTGGGGAATGGTGATCCGCGCCGAATACCAGCTTTCGCCGGTCTGCTGGTTGTGGTTGAGATCGGCCGAAACGGTTTCGACAATACCGTCTATCTCCGGTGTGGTGCGCTGGCTGAAGGCGGAAAAGCGCAGGCCCGCCTTCTGGCCGGCGCGCACCTGATCGATATCTGCCGGCCGGATTTTTGTGTCGATCACCAGCTTGTCGTCTGTCGGCACGATTTGCATCACCGTTTCGCCAGGCGAGATCACCCCGCCGATCGTGTGCACGGCAAGCTCGTGCACGATGCCGGTCTGCGGGGCGGTGATGTCGATGCGCCGCAATTGATCTTCGGCAGCGATCCGCTGTTCGGCAAGCTCGGCCAGCTTGTTGTCGATGTCGCGCATTTCTGTCAGCACCTCGGCGCGGCGGTCCTGGTCCAGTTGCAGGATTTGCAGCTCGGTTTCGGAAATACGGGTGGCTGCCCGCGCAATTTCGGCAATCAATTGCCCGCGCTCGCCATCCAGCTGCGCCTTGGTGCGCTGCAGTTCGGAAAGGCGGGTAAATTGCACCAGCCCCTGTTCGCTGAGGTTGGAAATGCGTTTGAGTTCCTCGGCAACCCAGGAAAGCTCTTCGTTCTTGGCATCGCGCCGCACTTCCAGGCCGGTGCGCTCCTGCTCGATCTGGCCGATCTGCTGGCGCAGGCGCCCCTTCTGCCCCTCCATTGTCTCACGCCTCGCCTTGAACAGTGCCGTTTCGGCGGAAATGTATTCGGCAACAGCCGGATCGGACTGTCTTCCCGCCAGTTCTTCCGGCACGGTGAGGGTCTTCAATTCGTCTCGCTCGGCAATCAGCCGCATGCGTCGGGCGCCCAGCTGGTCGATCTGCTTGGTGACGACCGAAAGATTGGCGCGGGTGATCGTGTCGTCCAGCCGGATCAGCAGTTCTCCAGCCTGCACATGGCTGCCATCGGTCACGCGGATCTGGCCGATAATGCCGCCCTCGCGGTGCTGTATGCGTTTTGCCGAACCTTCGACAACGATGGTCCCGGAACCGATCACGGCGCTCGAAAGGCTGGCCGTCGCCGCCCATCCGCCGGCCCCCACCACAAGCGCGCCGATGGTAACGGCCGAAGCCAGAAGATAACGGCGGATAGCCTGCGCGGCCGGGGTTTTTGGTCCCTCATCCAGCTTGAACCGTTCCATCAGTCCGGACTCACGCAATTTCGTCTTGAGCAGCTGAGGGTCGAGGGTCTTGAGATCGAATTTCATATCGAGATCCTCGTTCCGGCTTTTTTGGCTGTTTGCTCTCCGGCAGTTTCTTCCTCGGGCACAAAAGGCGCTTTTTGCATCGGCCGAGGTGCTTCCCGTGCCGGCTGGGGTTCCGTCTCTCGTGTTTCCATCTGACGTGTCGCCTTGCGCAGCACCTCATCGCGTGGGCCGAAAGCCACCATCGCGCCGCTGTTCATCACCAGCACATGGTCCAGCGCCTGCAGAGCGTTTGGCCGATGCGCCACGACGACGATGATAGAGCCGGCCGCACGCGCGGCGATAATGGCCTTGGTCAGCGCCACTTCGCCTTCGGAATCGAGATTGGCATTGGGTTCGTCCAGCACGATCAGGAAGGGTTTGCCGTAAAGTGCCCGGGCAAGGCCGATGCGCTGCCGCTGGCCGCTCGAAAGAATGGCGCCGTGGTTTCCGATGGCGGTGTCGTAACCGTCGGGCATGGAGAGGATCAGGTCGTGCACACCGGCAAGCTTGGCCGCCTCGATGATCAGCTCCGGGCTTGCCTGCGCGGAAAACCGGCTGATGTTTTCGGCAATCGTTCCATCGAACAGGTCGACGCCCTGCGGCAGGTAACCGATGGATGGCCCGAGCGCTTCCGGGTCCCACTGGTTGAGTGCCGCGCCATCGAGCCGGATACTGCCGCGCGCCGGCGGCCAGATGCCCACCAAGGCCCGCGAGAGCGTCGATTTTCCGGAACCGCTCGGACCGATGATGCCAAGCCCCTGGCCGGCAAAAAGGCTGAGCGAAACATCGTGGATGATCGGCTTTGCGCTTCCCGGCGGAATGACGGCCAGCCCCGAAACCGAAAGCGAGGTTTTGGGTGCCGGCAGCGGCATCGGGCTGCGCGCCTCGCCAAACCGTTCAAGCATGTCCTCCAGCCGGTGCCGGGATTGGCGGGCGTTGATGAAACTGCGCCACTGGCCGATAACCATCTCGATTGGCGCCAGTGCCTTGGATGTCAGGATCGACGAGGCGATGATTGCACCGGGCGACGCAAGTTGCTGGATCACCAGCCAGGCGCCCAGCGCAAGGATTGCCGATTGCAGCGCCATTCGGAAAATTTTCGAAACCGCCGAAAAACTGGCCGTCAGGTCGCTGGTTGTGGTCTGCCCTTCGACATAACGACGGTTCACCTCATCGAAACGGTTGGCATAGGCCGTCCGCATACCCATCGCATGCAGCGGTTCGGCATTGCGTTTTCCCGCCTCCACCAGTTCCCAGCGTGCCGAAACAAGCTGCGACAGTTTCCGCGTCGGATTGCGCAGAAGGAATTCGCTGCAAAATGTCAGCGCCATCAGGAAGGCCGCACCGGCAAGGGCTGCATAACCGAAATAGGGATGGAATATGTAGAGGATCAGAATGTAGAGCGGCATCCACGGCAGATCGCAGATGGCGATCGGCCCGGACCCGCTCATGAAACCGCGGATCTGGTCGAGATCGCGCAGCGGCTGGGCCACGGCATCGCCCTTGGCCATGGCAAGTGGCAGGCTCAGTACCGTATTGAAGGTCGGCTCGCTCAACTCCTCGTCGATCCGCCGGCCGATCTGCAGCAGAATCTTCGAGCGCATCATTTCAAGCACGCCCAGGAATGCGTAAATACCGAGCGCAAGCAGGGTCAGGGCGACAAGTGTCGGTACGCTGCGGCTGGTCAGAACGCGGTCATAGACCTGCATCATGAAAAGCGGGCCGGTCAGCATCAGAATATTCGTCACCGCGCTCAATGCGGCGATCCCGTAAAATGCCTTGCGGGTTTGCGTAAGCGCGGACGCTACGCGCGTTCGCGGACTCCCTGCTGAAGCCATCTCACTTACCTCACTCTAGATGTCCGGGATCGATACACGCCTTGAACATCGGCACCGGTGCCGATGCTTATTCTGGATTAGATGTTTCTAATGATATTAATCCGGCAAAAGCATGTTCGCACCTGCGGAATATGTTGCAATGCTCCGCAAGCTTCATGTTGCGGAAAAGCGTTCAAGCCGGCGTTTCAAAAGATCTCCGATTGCTGCATCGCCGAATGCCAATAATGCGATTTTGAACGGACAGGGCTAAAAACGCCATCCGCACAATTAGAATTATGTTAAGTATGTGTCTGCAGTGCGGGTGAAGGTGCCTCGAAACGAGGCATTTTCCGGAGGAACCGCGTTTGCGGCTTTTGAAAGGCAACTTTCAGGCAATGAAATCGTTAAGGAATTAAGCCGGTCGGGAGCCGGCATGAAAAAGACAGGGAGGAAAACATCATGCACGCACACGCTTCAGGTTATCTTCTTTCGCTTCAGATCTCCTTGTATTTGTGGGCTGTCATCATTCTCGGCGGATACACTCTGATGTCCTGAGCGCAGGCCGCGCCGGCGCATCGAACCCTTGTTCGCTTTGGAAACGAGGCGTCACAACGCCGGATATTTTCCGCGAATTTCGGTCATGTAATAGTTTCCGGGAGAAGCGGCCACGGTCAGGCCTACGACCTGACCCTTGGATACGCCGGAATAAGCTCTGCGCTCACCATTATAAAGAAACACGGTGAGGTTCTTTTCGTCCTCGTCGTAATCGATCGCTTCAATCAGCTTGGATTGAATGCTGATGATCGCCATGGCGTACCCCTCGTCGGCTTAAACACGGTTGGACGAGATGACACTGTGGACAGCGTTTGTGATCTAAATACGTCAAACGACAAAAAACCTGTCACTTGTTCCGATCATGGACTACACTTGCCAAAAGCCAATCGCATGAAGCCACCTGCACGACGAAACAATGCCAGTCTCCGCTAAGGAGCGAGCCCGAGCCGCCGAAGGAAGAGGGGAAACCCTTCGGCATGCCGGGGTGTGGACAACTCGAAAGGGTCGTCCGCTGTGAATTGGGGGCAGGCCATGGGCCAGAAGCGCATAAGAGGCGAGCGCACCACCCTTCTCGACGTGGCGAGGAAGGCGGGCGTCAGCGCCATCACCGTATCCCGCGCCTTGCGTGAGCCGGAGCGGGTTTCCGAAACATTGCGCGAACGCATCATGCAGGTGGTGAGCGAAACCGGTTACGTGCCGGATTTTGCGGCCAGAGCTCTGGCAAGCGGTCACAACGGTATCGTCTGTGCGCTCATTCCCGAAGTCACCAGCCTTGCGGTCATGAACATCATTCACGGCATCGAGGCGCGAATGCAGGACACCGATCTGCGCATTCAATACGCCAATGCCTGGCGTGACCCGGAAAAGGAAAAACGGCAGCTGGAACTGTTTCTTTCGCAGCAGCCGGCCGGCATCCTGGTGGCAGGCGGTCAAAACCAGCAGGTCATCGTCGATCTGATCCTCGGCGCAAGATGTCCGGTCGTTCATATGATCGACGTCAATCTCACGGCGCTCGGTACCGTCGTTGGCTCCGATCATTGCACCGCAGCCAAGGTCGCGACACGTCACCTGCTCGATTGCGGTTATCGCCGTATCGCCATCCTCGGTGCCGGGGTGGATCTTCGCGTAAACCGGCGTCTGGAAGGTTATCGTGTCACGCTCGAGGAAGAAGGGCTTTTCGATCCCCGGCTTGTGATGATGTTGCCGGAGCCCACCTCCGTTCCGCTTGGATGCCGCATGCTTGGTGATATCATCACCCGTCATCCGGATATCGACGCCGTATTCTGTCTGAACGACGATATTGCGCTTGGCGCCTGTTTCGAATGCAAGCGCCGCGGCATCCGCGTGCCGGAGGATTTCGGCATTTGCGGATATAACGACGTCAATTTCGCAGAGGTCGCCGAGCCGCCGCTGACGACGGTGCGCATACCGCGTTATGACATGGGGTACCGCGCCGCGGATCTTCTCGTCCGCCAGATCAACGGTGAGAAAAATTCGAAACGATCCATCGATCTCGGTTTCGAGCTGAAAATCAGGAAGACGACGAGATCCCCTGTGTGATCGAGATGCTTCACGCGGCGTCCGGTTTTGCGGCAAAATCCGCCAAAAGCCTGTCGTGAGCAGGACAAGTGGACGGTTCCACCTGTAACCGACCTTGACGATTGTCACCTCCCCCTGCATCGGCAGGTTTTGGAATTTGAGGGAGGTCCTCTTGAAAGCGCTTGCATCCTTTTCCGCCTTCGTCGGCAAGACGTTTGCCCTATGGGTCATCGTCTTTGCCGTACTCGGCTTTTTGTTTCCTGATCTGTTCAAACAGATCGGGCCCTATATCGTCACCCTGCTCGGCATCATCATGTTCGGCATGGGCCTGACCCTGTCTCTCGATGATTTCCGCGAAGTGGTGAAGCGGCCGGTTGAAGTCGGTATCGGTGTTTTCGCCCAGTTCCTCATCATGCCGGCGCTCGCGGTTCTTCTGACGACCATCATCCCGATGTCGCCGGAAGTTGCAGCTGGCGTCATTCTCGTCGGTTGCTGCCCGGGCGGCACGTCCAGCAACGTCATGACCTATCTCAGCAAGGGCGATGTCGCGCTGTCGGTTGCTTGTACCAGCGTCACCACGCTCGCTGCTCCGATAGTCACGCCATTTCTTGTCTGGATGTTCGCAAGCCAATATCTGCCGGTGGATGGCTGGGCAATGTTCCTCAGCATCGTCAAGGTCGTACTTGTGCCGCTGGCACTCGGTTTTGCCGTTCAGAAACTCATTCCCACAGTGGTCAAGGCTGCGGTTCCGGCCTTGCCGCTGGTCAGTGTCGTCGGCATCGTCCTGATCGTTTCGGCCGTTGTCGGCGCCAGCAAACCGGCGATTGCTCAATCCGGTCTGATGATCTTTGCCGTGGTCGTGCTGCACAATGGTCTCGGTTATCTTCTCGGCTTTTTCGCCGCCAAGGCGTTTGGATTGTCGCTTGCCAAGCGCAAGGCTATAGCCATCGAGGTCGGAATGCAGAACAGCGGTCTCGGCGCGGCGCTCGCCACGGCCTATTTTTCACCGCTCGCGGCTGTCCCAAGCGCCATTTTCAGCGTCTGGCACAATATTTCCGGTGCGTTGATAGCCAACTATTTTGCCGGCCGCAGCAAGGGTGATGAAGCAGCCCCTGCGCAGGTCGTTCATTGAGATAAAAAAAAGGGCCGCGCGAGCGGCCCTTTACAGTTGGGGAGGGGAAAAAATAGAGGTCAGATGTCGCTGCCCGCGTTACGCCAGAGGGTCGCGGCTTCTGCGGCTGTCACCCGCTTGATTTCCACTTCTTCGCGCCGGCTGGCAAATAGCTCGCTTGCCATCAGCTGCTCGGCAAGGTCGGCCGGAAGCGACAGGACCACGCGATCACCTTCGCGCTTGAGACCGCCAAGATTGGCGCGCTTGCCGGTAATCATGCCACCGGCGACGGTATTCAACGTGTCCGGGTCGATCAGGATGAAAGCGCCGGTCGCGCGGTTCTGATCATAGGCATCGAATACCGCAGTTTCCTCGAATGCCAGCCGCACCTTGCCGATGGCGTTCATGGTCAGCGTCGAAGCATGCGGGCGCCACTGACCGGAGGCAAGGTCGAGCTGCGACAGCGGCTCTATCGAAACACGCTGGCGGCGGGAACCGCTTTTCAGCCAATATCGTTTTCCAGGTTCGATACCCCCTTGCTGAAGCGCAACCAGCTGCGCGTCGAAGGCCGTTCCGGTCAGCGGTTGAGCGTCGATCGAGGCGATCAGGTCGCCGCGCGCCACATCCACTTGCCGGTCGAGAACCAATGTCACCGCATCGCCGGCCACGGCTGCATTGCGCACCAGATCGAACGTTACGATCTGGCTGACATTGGCGACTGTGCCCGAAGGCAGGATGACGACACTGTCGCCCGGCTTGATGGCGCCGCCGGCAACCGTGCCCTGATAACCGCGAAAACTTTCACCGGGGCGCACCACACGCTGCACCGGCATGCGGAAACCGCCGGCCTGTGTGGATCGCGCCGTTGCCAGTTCCAAAGCCTCGATCAACGTCGGGCCTTCATACCACGGCATGGCGTCGGAGGCGGGCGAAACGACGTTTTCGCCCTTCAGCGCCGACATGGGAATGGCGGTGATCTGGCGTACGCCAAGCGACAGCGCGAATTCGCGGAACTCGTGGCTGATGCGGTCGAAAATCTCGCGGTCGTAGTTGACGAGGTCGAACTTGTTGACCGCCAGAACGAACTGGCGAATGCCCATCAGCGAGGCGATTGTGGCGTGGCGACGCGTCTGTTCCAGAAGCCCGGCGCGGGCATCGGCCAGCAGCACGGCGAGATCGGCTGTGGACGCGCCGGTCGCCATGTTGCGGGTATATTGTTCGTGGCCGGGCGTGTCGGCAACGATGAACGAGCGTTTGTCGGTCGAGAAATAGCGATAGGCGACATCGATGGTGATGCCCTGTTCGCGCTCGGCCTGAAGGCCGTCCAGCAACAGCGCGAAATCAGGCAGGCCCAGATCGTTCTGGGCGCCGCTGTCGCGGGCAAGGGTTGCCGCCTGGTCTTCCTTGACCGCCTTGGTGTCCCAAAGCAGGCGGCCGATCAGCGTCGATTTGCCGTCGTCGACGGAACCGCAGGTGATCAGGCGCAAGGGGCGGGCGTCACGGGTCACACGGGCAGCGGATTCCGCAAAGGGCAGAATGGTGGCGGAAGTGGATGCGGCTGTTGCGCTCATCTCAAAAATATCCTTCGCGCTTTTTCTTTTCCATGGAGCCGGACTGGTCGCGGTCGATGGCGCGGCCCTGGCGTTCGGAAACGGTGGCGATTTCCAGTTCGGCGATGACTTCATCGAGATTGGAGGCGGTGGAGCGGATGGCGCCGGTCAGCGGAAAGCAGCCGAGCGTGCGGAAACGGATCGAACCGTGCTTGACCTCCTCACCGGGCTGCAATTCCAGGCGCGGATCCTCGGCCAAAATCATCATTCCGTCGCGCTCCACGTAAGGACGTGTCGCGGCGTAATAGAGCGGCACGAGAGGAATGTCTTCGGCCTGGATGTAACGCCAGATATCGACCTCGGTCCAGTTGGACAGCGGGAAGGCGCGTACGCTCTCGCCCTTGCGGATCATGCCGTTATAGACGTTCCACAGTTCCGGGCGCTGGTTGCGCGGATCCCATTTGTGGTCCGGTGTGCGGAAGGAATAGATGCGTTCCTTGGCGCGGCTCGCCTCTTCGTCGCGGCGCGCGCCGCCAAAGGCTGCATCGTAACCGCCGGCATCCAGCGCCTGTTTCAGCGCCTCGGTCTTCATCACGTCGGTATAAAAAGCCGAGCCGTGGGTGAACGGGGTGATGCCTTCTTCGGCGCCGCGCTTGTTGGTGTGCACCACGAGGTCGAGATCGTATTCGTCGGCAATGCGATTGCGGAATTCGATCATTTCCTTGAACTTCCAGGTCGTATCGACATGCAGAAGCGGGAAGGGCACGCGGCCGGGAAAGAATGCCTTTCGCGCCAGGTGCAGCAGCACGGAGGAATCCTTGCCGATCGAATACAGCATGACCGGGTTTTCAAACTCGGCCGCGACTTCGCGGAAGATATGGATGGCTTCGTTTTCGAGCGCTTTCAGATGCGGATCGAGCGGTGGGCGGGAAACGGGCGGGTTCTTGATTTCCGTTTCCTGTACGGACAGGGGCATTTCGGTCTCCGGGAATTCTATACACACAAGAGGTTGGCAGACGCCGCGATCGCTCTGCGATCAGCGAATGGCGCTTGCCGTTGAAATGGCCTGGGAAACAGGCTGAGCGGCGTTTTCGGTAGTCTGCGCATCGGGTACATGCAGACCGCACTCGCGCTTTTCGTCGTTTTCCCACCACCATCGCCCGGCGCGTTCGGGTTCGCCGGGCTTGATGGCGCGGGTACAGGGCTCACAGCCGATCGAAGGATAACCGCGGCCATGCAGCGGATTGACGGGAATGGCTTGCGTCGTCACATGCGCCTTGATCGTGTCGATGTCCCAATCGGCCAGCGGGTTTACCTTGATGAGGCCGCGCTCGGCATCGAATTCCACAAATGGCGTGGTGGCGCGATTGCCGGACTGGCCGCGTCGAAGACCGGTGACCCACACCTCGGCGCCTGCAAGCGCTTTTGCAAGCGGGATCAGTTTTCTGACATGACAGCAGGCGTGGCGGGCTTCGATACTGTCGTAAAAGCCGTTCAGCCCATACTTTTCGGCATAGGCATCGATATCGTCCTGCTGCGGACAGAAACGCTCGATGCGAATGTCGTATCGCTCCTCCGTTTCTGCAATAAGGTCGACGGTCTCCTTGAACAGACGTCCGGTTTCCAGCGTCGAGACGGTGATCGGCAGGCGGTGCGTACCGATGGCGGCGGTAATTACCTGATCCTCGATGCCGAGGGATGTGGTGAACACCGCGTGACCGAGCGTCGCCGCAAGCGACAGGCGACCGGCAAGGTCGAGGTCTGCGAATTGGGTATCGAGAGAGGCAATCTCCGCAGAGGCGGCATGAACTGACATGACTTCAATCCGTTTTCAGTACCCGGATTATCCGCGCCGAAGAGCGGACTGACCAGAAAAACGGGTTTCAAGGCGGGCGAGTGCGGAGCAAATATCTCTCCAAACTCATGAACGCGGAGAAAACTGCCGCAAAAGACCGCAATTGCCCCGGTTCCCCGGTTTCTGCGCCATTGTCGACCAGATGTCGCACAGGGAACGCCTTCTGTCCTTCAAGCGACACCGGATGCTGCAGGCGCCGGCTCTCCTGCATCGCTCTTCACAAAACGCCGTCCAACGTTACCCGGCGACAAGAATATTTACCCGGTGCGCTGCGGCATTCGTTTGTAATCATTTATCATTTGCGCTAGGCACAGGGTGTCGCACGTTACCATGATTGACGCCGCGCCGGAGTTTTTTGAGATCCCCTCCGCGAATTCTCGAAACTGAGATCTCCCGCGTCCAGCCACTCACCGGCTGGTACGTGAGGATGTGATGGTCGCGTTATGATATCGCAGAAAGCGAAATATGCGCTGAGGGCGCTGGCAGCACTCGCGCAGGCTCACCCGCAAGAGCCGATGATGATCTCCGAGATTGCCCAGCAACAGAGCATCCCGAAGAAATTCCTCGAACAGATCCTGCTCGACCTCAAGCGCTCGGGCATGGTCGAAAGCCGTCGCGGCAAGCAGGGTGGTTATCTTCTCTTGAAATCCGCCGACGAGATCAGCTTTGGCGAAGTTCTGCGGCTGGTCGATGGCCCGATTGCACCACTGCCCTGCCTGTCGCAGACCGCCTACCGCAAATGCGAGGATTGCGACGGCGAACACCTCTGCGAAATCCGCCACGTCTTTGCCCGCGTCGCCGATGCGACGCGCGAGGTGCTGTTCAACACCACGATCGCCGATGCGGTCGAGGGAGCGGGATCGACAAAGATGCCGGTGCGGGAACTGCTGACTGCTTGAGACCCCCCTTTGGCGTCTCACCAAAGTTTGCTATCCTGCTGTCATGGCACGCAACACTTCCATTTCGCTCGGTGATCATTTCGCCGATTTTGTTGACCAGCAGGTCGAAAGTGGTCGTTACGGTTCGGCCAGCGATGTTGTGCATGCCGGTCTGCAGATGCTTGAGGCTCATGAAGTGCGTGTCAAAGCGCTGCAGGATGCCTTGATCGCTGGCGAACAATCCGGCGAGCCTCGGCCTTTCGATAACGAAGCATTCCTCCGACGCATGCGTCAAAAACATGGCCGCTAGGGGCCGAGGCGAATACACGCTTTCGCCGCTTGCCGAGGCGGATCTGGAAAACATCTGGTCCTACACGGTAGAAACTTGGTCATGGGAACAAGCCGAAAATTACCATGCTGGATTTCTGCGGGTCTTCGATGCCCTCGCGAAAGATGAGCTGAAGGGCCGGAATGCAGATATTCGAAATGGGTATCTGAAATACACGGTTGGATCCCACTTCATTTATTATCGACCGACTGGCTCCGGTATCGAAATCATAAGAATTCTACACAAGCGGATGGATGTCGGTCTTCATCTGAAATGATCGAATTGCGACGCAAAATTCCTGCGTCAGTCCCTATATATTCCACCTCGTCTCCGAACTGCCATTCCGCGCCACGCCGTTTTTCCAATACTGCCGTTCTGCCCTTTTGCCCTCCCGGAGCGCGTTCTTTGTCGCCTGAACCGTTCAAAGGGAAACAGTTTTGCCTTCATTTCGCCGTGAATTGACTAACACGACCCGACCGCTAGAGTTTAGGCCTGAGACCACAGGAGAGACCTCATGCTGAACTTGACCGATGGAATTGGAAAGCGACTGCTCGCTGTCGCGCTCGGCGTGACGCTGGCTGCCGGTAGCATTGCACCGGCCTTTGCCGCATCCCAGCTCCTCAATGTGTCCTATGATCCGACACGCGAACTCTACAAGGATTTTAACGCCGCCTTCCAGAAACATTGGAAGGCCGAGGGCGGTGACGATGTCACGATCCGCCAGTCGCATGGCGGTTCCGGCGCGCAGGCCCGCTCGGTCATCGATGGCCTTGATGCCGATGTGGTGACGCTGGCGCTCGAAAGCGACATCAACGCCATTCAGAAGATCGGCAAGATCAAGGAAGACTGGCGTACCCGCCTGCCAAACAATGCTGCGCCCTATACATCGACGATCGTCTTCCTCGTGCGCAAGGGCAATCCGAAGGGCATCAAGAACTGGGGCGACCTCGTGAAGGGCGACGTGCAGATCGTCACCCCGAACCCGAAGACGTCGGGCGGCGCCCGCTGGAACTATCTCGCCGCATGGGCCTGGGCCAATGAAGAATTCAAAGGCGACCAGGACAAGATCAAGGCCTATATCTCCGATCTCTACAAGCGCGCTCCCGTTCTCGATACCGGCGCCCGCGGCTCGACGGTGACCTTTGCACAGCGTCAGATCGGCGATGTGCTGCTGGCCTGGGAAAACGAGGCTTATCTCGCCGGTGAGGAATTCGGCAAGGACGCGTTCGACATCGTTGTGCCGCCGATCTCCATTCTTGCAGAACCGCCGGTCGCCGTCGTTGATAGCGTCGTGGATGCCAAGGGCACCCGCAAGGTGGCGGAAGCCTATCTGCAATATCTCTATTCTGATGAAGGCCAGAATATCGCGGCCAAGCACTTTTATCGCCCTTCCAAGCGCGAAGTGGTGAAGCCCGAACTCCTGAAGCAGTTGCCGGATATCAAGCTCGTCACCATTGATGATCCGCTGTTCGGCGGCTGGAAGAAGGCGCAGCCGGAGCACTTCGGCGATGGCGGTATCTTCGACCAGATCTACAAGCCCGGCGCCAAGTGATCATCATTCACTTGAACACCATGAAGTGACACTGACGGCACGGTGCGGTAGTTTTGGTCCGCACCGTTGCCATGTTGGGCCTGTCTCTCGAACTCGGAACCAAGCATGACCGCATCCGCCACCGCTAATACGGCGGGCTGGAGAATGAAGCAGCCGAGCATCATCCCGGGTTTCGGGCTGACACTCGGTTTTTCGCTCACCTACCTGTCATTGATCATTCTCATTCCCGTCGCCGGCCTTCTGTGGCGCAGCGCAGAACTCGGCTGGAGCGGCTTTTTCGCCATCCTTACCGACGAACGTACGTTGAGGGCGCTTTATGTGTCTTTCGGTACGGCTTTCCTGGCGGCGTTGGTCAATGTCGTTTTCGGCACCATTCTCGCCTGGGTGTTGACGCGTTACCGTTTTCCTGGCCGCCGGTTGATCGATGCCATGGTCGACTTGCCGTTTGCGCTGCCCACGGCCGTTGCCGGTATCGCGTTTGCAGCGCTCTATGCGCCGAATGGCTGGGTCGGTTCGCTGTTCATGCCGTTCCGCATCGCGTTCACGCCGCTCGGCATCGTCATCGCTCTCATCTTCATCGGCCTGCCTTTCGTCGTGCGCACCGTGCAGCCGTTGATGGAAGAGATCGACCGCGAGGTGGAGGAAGCTGCAGCCACGCTCGGGGCCAACCGTTTCCAGACCATATTCAAGGTTCTGCTGCCGGGCCTGACACCGGCGGTTCTCACCGGGTTCGCGCTGGCCTTTGCGCGTGGCGTCGGGGAATACGGCTCGGTCATCTTCATCGCCGGCAATATCCCTTACGTTTCGGAGATCGCGCCGCTGCTGATCGTCATCCGTCTGGAAGAGTTCAATTATGCCGGCGCCACCGCGATTGCCACGATTATGCTTCTGATATCGTTCGCCATGCTTCTGGTGATCAACCTCATCCAGGCCTGGAGCCGCCGGAGGTATGGCAATGTCTGATAACCGCCGCACCTTTCGCAGTCCGGCCGATGAAGGTTTTTTTACCAAGCTTGCGCTCGTGGCGCTGTCTCTGGTCTTTCTCGCCTTCTTCCTGTTCATGCCGCTCGTTTCGGTTTTCGTGCATGCCTTTGCCGATGGCTGGGATGCCTATTACGAAGCCCTGATCGAACCGGACGCCTGGGCCGCAATTCAGCTGACGCTGACTGTCGCAGTCATCGCCGTTCCGCTCAATCTTGTCTTCGGTCTCTGTGCCGCCTGGGCAATCGCCAAGTTCGAGTTCAAGGGCAAGGCGTTCCTGATCACCCTGATCGACCTGCCGTTTTCCATCTCGCCGGTCATTTCCGGTCTGGTTTACGTGCTTTTGTTTGGAACCGGCAGCCTGCTCGGCCCCTGGCTGAAAAGCCATGGCGTGGAAATCCTGTTTGCGGTGCCGGGCATCGTGCTCGCCACCATTTTCGTCACCTTCCCCTTTGTCGCGCGTGAGCTTATCCCGCTCATGCAGGATCAGGGCACGGGTGATGAGGAAGCGGCTCTGTCGCTCGGCGCCTCCGGCTGGCAAACCTTCTGGTATGTCACGTTGCCCAATGTGAAATGGGGCCTGCTTTACGGCGTTTTGCTGTGTAACGCGCGCGCCATGGGCGAATTCGGTGCCGTTTCGGTCGTGTCCGGCCGCATCCGTGGTCTCACCAACACCATGCCGCTGCATGTGGAGATACTTTATAACGAGTACAACATGGTCGCAGCCTTCGCGGTGGCGTCGCTGCTGGCTCTGCTCGCGCTTGTCACCCTTGCTCTCAAAACCCTTCTCGAACTTCGGTTCGGTGCCGGCGCCGCCGGCGGCAGACACTAGAGGCCTCGTCCCGCATGGAAGTCACCATCAATAATATCCGCAAGGAATTCGACAAGTTCGCCGCCCTCAACGACGTGTCGCTGAAAATCGCGTCGGGCGAGTTGATCGCACTTCTTGGACCATCGGGTTCCGGCAAGACGACACTTCTGCGCCTGATTGCAGGTCTGGATTATCCGACCGCCGGGCAGGTGTTTTTCGGCACGGAAGATGCCTCGCACAGCAGCGTTCAGGAGCGCAATGTCGGTTTCGTTTTCCAGCATTATGCGCTGTTTCGGCATATGACGGTCGCACAGAACATCGGCTTCGGGCTGAAAATCCGCCCATCTGCCACCCGCCCGCCGAAGGCCGAAATCCGCAAGCGCGTTTCCGATCTGCTGGATATGGTGCAACTTTCGGGTCTGGAAAACCGCTATCCGAACCAGCTCTCCGGCGGCCAGCGGCAGCGTGTGGCGCTTGCCCGCGCCATGGCCATCGAACCGCGCATCCTGCTGCTCGACGAACCTTTCGGCGCGCTCGATGCCAAGGTGCGCAAGGAGTTGCGGCGCTGGCTGCGCGAGTTTCACGATCGCACGGGCCACACCACAGTCTTCGTCACCCACGATCAGGAAGAGGCGCTGGAACTCGCTGACCGCGTCGTGGTCATGAGCCAGGGAAAAATCGAGCAGGTCGGCTCTGCCGATGATGTTTATGATCGTCCGCAGTCACCCTTCGTGTTTTCCTTCATCGGTGAATCCTCGCATCTGCCGGTCGACGTGAGGGATGGCACGGTTCTATTTCAGGGCGAACCGATCGGCGTTTCCGAAGGTACGAATACGGTCGGCGATCTGTTCTTCCGCCCGGAAGATGTGGAACTGACCGACGATCCGCACGCGCTGTTCGGCAAGGTCACGGCCTGTCGCCGTCTTGCCGGTACGCGTATTGCCGAGATCGATATCGCCAACAACGGCCACGCACCTTTCCATGTTGAGGTGGAAGTGCCGCTGCATGCACCGATCGAACTCGGTTCGGAAGCCCGCTTTCGCCCCACCCGCTGGAAGATATTCCCCGGACAAAAGTAAGAGGCTGTCAAAGCCACGTTACCGTCGAGGCCCGCCGCGTGAAAAAAGACGGCGGGCCGGCACCATCCGGGCACATGTCTGTCTGTCCGGCAAGAGATCGTTGGTGAATACGGTCGGCCGGTCAGCCGCGATACGCCACCAGCACTGCGCCGACTGCGATAAGGCAGACACCCAGCCAGTTTGGCAGAGACAGTTTTTCACCCAGAAACGTGACGCCGAACACGGCCACCAGCACCACGCTCATCTTGTCTATCGGCGCCACGCGCGCGGCATCCCCCAGCTTCAATGCACGGAAGTAGCAAAGCCAGGATGCGCCGGTTGCAAGGCCTGAAAGCACCAGAAAAACCCATGTCTTCGTCGAGATGGTGTTGACCGGCTGCCAGCCCCCGATGATCGACAGGATGGCGGCCAGAACGACAAGAATGACGATGGTGCGGATGAAGGTGGCAAAATCGGAGTTGATGTTTTCGATGCCGACCTTGGCGAAGATCGCCGTCAGCGCGGCGAATATGGCCGACATGATGGCCCAGAATTGCCAGCTCAGAAGCATGGGGTTTTACTTGTCATGACTACGAACCTCCCGTGCCGCGAACCTATCGTATGGAGAGGCGGCCTGTAAGGGCGAACAAGCTGAAACATTGACGCCTGACGAACTTGGTGAGAAGCTGCATCGCAATTGCAACGCATGAGGTGAAGCCATGAAAACCGCAAGTCTTCCATCGCTCCGCGTCGATCCGGAACTGCGTGCCGCTGCCGAAAGCGTGTTGAAGGAGGGCGAGACGCTTTCCGCATTTGTCGAGACCTCGGTGAAACAGCAGGTCCATTATCGAAAAACCCAAGCGGAGTTTATTGCGCGGGGGCTGGCATCGCGGGAAGAGGCGAAGCGGACCGGGGAATACTATGATGCGGATGAAGTCCATGCCGAACTGCGAGCAATGCTGGAAGCCAAGCGAGCGGAACGCGGCCGATGACGTATCGTGTTCGCTACACAAACAGGGCGCGCGCGGATATCAAGCGTTTCTACGGTTTTTTGCTGGATCACGATACCGAGGCTGCCGAGAAGGCGGTGGAAGTGATCGTGCGAACAATAGGCAGCCTGAAGGAGTTTCCGTTCGCGGCGCGCAAGGCGCCGGGCGAAGATCCGTTTTTGCGCGAACTTGTCATCCCGTTCGGGTCATCAGGCTATGTAGCCCTCTTCGAAATTGAGAATGCGACAATCGTCACCATTCTCGCCATCCGCCACCAACGCGAAGACGATTACCACTGACCGCGACTACCGGTCGCTTGACCCCGCCCGCGGATTGACCCAGGGCTCCTGATTGCTGCGCGGCAAAGGCATTTTCCCGAGAATATGGTCCGCCGCCTTCTCCCCGGTCATGATCGAAGGCCCGTTGAGATTGCCATAGGTCACATGCGGAAAAATCGATGAATCCGCCACCCGCAGGCCTTCGACACCGATCACCCGGCATTCCGGATCGACCACGGCTTGTCGGTCATCGACGCGTCCCATCCGGCAGGTGCCGCAGGGGTGGTAGGCGCTTTCCAGATGTTGCCGCAGGAAGGCGTCGATCTCTTCGTCCGACTGTACGTTTTCCCCCGGCTGGATTTCAGGCCCGCGATAATCGTCGAAGGCTGCCTGTGCAAAAATCTCGCGGGTCAGGCGCACGCAGTGGCGAAACTTTTCCCAGTCCTCCGGGTGGCTCATATAGTTGAAGCGGATGATCGGATCGTCCTTCGGATCAGCGGAGCGCAAGGTCACGTTGCCGCGCGATTTCGACAGGTTGTAACCGACATGCACCTGAAAACCGTGGCTTTTTGCCGCCGCCTTGCCGTCATAGGAAATGGCGACCGGCAGGAAATGAAACTGGATATCGGGCTGTTTGATGCCGGGGGCCGAGCGCAGGAAGGCGCAGGCCTCGAACTGGTTGGAGGCGCCAAGCCCGCCCTTGGTCATCAGCCATTGCGCTCCCGCCACGCCCTGCCAAAACCATGGCAGCCATGAATAAAGCGAGACCGGCTTGGTCGAGACCTGCTGGAAATAGAATTCCATATGGTCCTGCAGGTTGGCGCCGACGCCCGGCCGGTCCACTTTTACCTCGATGCCCATGTCCTTCAGGTGTTGGGCCGGCCCGATGCCCGACAGCATCAGCAGTTTTGGCGAGTTGAACGACGAGGCAGCCACGATCACCTCACGGTTGGCGTTGATCACCTCTGTCGTGCCGCGACGAACAATTTCGACACCTATGGCGCGACCGTTCTCGATCACCACCCTGTTGGCGAAACCGTAAACCACTTCCACATTCGGCCGTTTCATAGCGGGCCGCAGATAGGCATTGGCGGCGGACCAGCGACGACCGTTGTGAATGGTCTGCTCCATCAGTCCAAAGCCTTCCTGCTTCGAACCGTTATAGTCCTCCGTCGTCTCGAAACCGGCCTGCGCACCCGCCTTGATGAAGGCGTGGAACAGCGGATTGTTCACCGGCCCACGCCGCACATGCAAGGGCCCGTCGGTGCCGCGCCATCCGGCCTCACCACCATTGGAGGTTTCCATGCGCTTGAAATAGGGCAGCACATCCGCATAGGCCCAGCCTGACGCGCCAAGCTCCTCCCAGCGATTGTAGTCTTCGGCATGGCCGCGCACGTAAACAAGGCCGTTGATGGAGGACGAACCGCCCAGCACCTTTCCGCGCGGTGCCGTGATGCGGCGGTTATCGAGGTGCGGCTCGGGCTCGGAAAGGTAACCCCAGTTGTAGCGTTTCATGCTCATCGGCCAGGCCAGCGCACCGGGCATCTGGATGAAAGGTCCGATATCCGACCCGCCGGCTTCGATGACGATCACGGAATGCTTGCCGTCCTCCGACAGGCGGTAAGCCATGGCGGAACCCGCCGAACCGGAACCGATGATGACGAAATCTGCCTGCATGACTGTTCCCGTGGTTATGGTTTTCTTATATGCCGCCGATGTGGGCATCACCCCTCACCAAGCGCATCCAGCGATCGGCTGCGCCTCTCGCGGATTTGCTATCCTCTCCCGCAAGGGGAGAGGTATGGTGCCACATGCGCCCTCTTCACCTGAGGCGGGACGGTGCCGCAGCTTTTCCTCTCCCCTTGTGGGAGAGGATACGAAGGCCGGGTAAGCGCAGCGAACCCATGGTCGGAGTTGGTGAGGGGTGATGCGCTCAATACGGCGCCTCGACCTTACCCATGCCCACATAGACCGTCTTCAGCTCGGAATAATGCTCCAGCGCGGCAAGAGAATTTTCTCGCCCGAATCCGGATTGCTTTGATCCGCCGAAGGGAATTTCCACCGGGCAGAGATTGTACGTATTGATCCACAATGTCCCGGCATCGAGCTGATCCACCACGCGGTGCCCGCGGGAAAGATCGGCGGTGAATACGCCCGCCGCCAGGCCGAATTCGGTCGTGTTGGCGCGGGCAATCACCTCGGCCTCATCGTCGAAATCGAGCACGCACATCACCGGCCCAAAAATCTCTTCGCGGGCGATCGTCATATCGTCGGTCACATCGGCAAACACGGTCGGCTGGATGTAATAACCTTCACCGGTGACATGGTTCGGCAGGCCGCCGCCGGTCACCAGCGTCGCGCCTTCCGTTTTGCCCTTGTCGATATAGGACAGCACTTTCTGGCGCTGCTCGAAGGATACCATCGGGCCCATCTGCGTGGCCTCGTCCAGCGGCTCGCCGATCACGATGTTTTCGGTGCGTGCCTTCAGTTTCGCCAGAAACGCCTGCTTGATCGTCTTCTGAACGAAAACGCGCGTACCATTGGAGCAGACCTGCCCGGTGGAATAGAAATTGCCGAGCATGGCGCCACCGACGGCCGAGTCCAGATCGGCATCGTCGAACACGATCAGCGGCGATTTCCCGCCAAGCTCCATCGTCACATGCTTGAGGTTTCCGGCAGCAGATGCCGCCACTTTTCGCCCGGTCGGCACGGATCCGGTCAGTGAAACCTTTGCCACATCGGGATGCTGCACCAGCAGTGGTCCTGTGCTGCGGTCACCCTGGATGACGTTGAACAGACCTTTGGGAAGCCCGGCCTCGATCAGGATCTCGGCGATCTTCAAGGCACCGAGCGGCGTGTTTTCCGAAGGCTTGAACACCATGGCATTGCCGGCGGCCAGCGCCGGTGCGGCCTTCCAGCAGGCGATCTGCTGCGGATAGTTCCACGCACCGATGCCGACGCAGACCCCCAGAGGCACACGCTTGGTATAGGCAAAATCGCCACCCAGCGGAATGTAATCGCCATTCAGCCCGGCCGCGATGACACCGCCGAAAAATTCAAAACTGTCGGCACCCGAGGTCGGGTCGGCCACGATGGTTTCCTGGATCGGCTTGCCGGTATCCAGCGTCTCCAGCTCCGACAGTTCGCGATTGCGCTCGCGTATAATGTCGGCGGCGCGTCGCAGAATGCGGCCACGCGCGGTCGGGCTCAAGGCCGCCCATTCCGGCTGGGCGCGTTTGGCAGCAGCAATCGCCTTTTCGACAATCGCGGGCGTTGCGGCATGGAGGCGGGCAATCACCTCGCCGGTTGCGGGGTAAAGGCTGTCGAAGGCGGTGCCTTCGGTGTCTTCCACATATTCGCCATCGATAAAGTGGCTTGCAATAGGTTGTGCGCGCATAAAATCATTCTCCCCGCGGGTAACGCTTGGATTCTTCGAGATTGTCGAGGTTCATGTGGTTGCGCATATAGCGCTCGGATGCCTTTTGCAGCGGCTGGTGGTCCCAGGGGTAATAGGCGCCGTTGCGCAGCGCCTCATAGACCACCCAGCGACGCGCCTGACTTTCACGCACGGCGGCGTCGAAGGCGCCCATATCCCAACGGGCCTCGCGCTTCTTGCGGAACATGGCCACCACCTCGGCAAACTCCGGATCGTCGGCAAGGTTGGTCAACTCGTGCGGGTCGCTTTCGAGATCGAACAGAAGATCGGGGTCGAGCGTGCAGTGAATGTATTTCCACTTATCCTCGCGGATGGCCACGAGAGGCGCGTAAGATGCTTCGGCGGCATATTCCATCAGCACCGGCGTTGTGCGCACGCCGCCATCGATCACCGGTTTCAGGCTTTCGCCATCCGTCCAGGGTTCGATTTCATCCATGGAAATGCCGGCCAGGTCGCAGAGTGTCGGGGTCACGTCGAGATTGGAGACCGGCACGGTATGCAGACCGGGTGTCACGCCCGGGCCAGCAATCATCAGCGGCACGCGCGCCGAACCTTCGAAAAAGTTCATCTTGAACCACAGGCCGCGCTCGCCCAGCATGTCGCCATGGTCGGAGCAGAACAGGATCAGCGTATCGTCCAGCTGGCGGGTGCGCGTCAGCGTGTCGATCAGTTCGCCCACCTTCTCGTCGAGATAGGAAATGTTGGCAAAATAGGCCTGACGCGAACGGCGCACGTTCTCGTCGGTGATGCCGAATGCGTCGTAATCGCAGGATTTGAGGATGCGTTTTGAATGCGGATCCTGTTCTTCCAGCATGCCGACTTCCGGCATCAGGTGCGGGCAATCCTCATAAAGGTCCCAGAATTTCTTGCGCGCCACGTAAGGGTCGTGCGGATGGGTGAACGAAACCGTCAGCGCCCATGGCCGGCGCTCGGCATCGTCACGCTCGCGGGAAAGATGGTAGATTTTCTGGTTGGCGAGGAAGGCGACCTCGTCGTCATATTCCATCTGGTTGGTGATTTCGGCCACGCCCGCGCCGGTCACCGATCCCATATTGTGATACCACCAGTCGATCCGCTCACCCGGCTTGCGATAATCCGGTGTCCAGCCGAAATCAGCGGGATAGATGTCGGTGGTCAGCCGTTCCTCGAAGCCGTGCATCTGGTCCGGGCCGACAAAGTGCATCTTTCCCGAAAGCGCGGTGTAATAGCCGGCGCGGCGCAGATGGTGCGCATAGGTCGGGATCGAAGATACATATTCGGCGGCGTTGTCGTAAACCCGTGTGCGGCTCGGCAACTGGCCCGCCATGAAGGAGGCGCGGGCCGGCGCACAAAGCGGCGAGGACGTATAGTTGTTGCGGAACCGCGCCGAACGGGCGGCCAGCGCCTTCATGTGCGGCGCATGCAGAAAATCAGCCGGACCATCCGGGAAAAACGTCCCGTTCAACTGGTCTACCATGATGATGAGAATGTTCGGACGGGTCTGGCTCACGGCGTTTGTGTGTCCTTCAGAAAGGGCTTGAGCTGCATGTCGAGATAATCTTCGGTCAGCCTGATCGGTGCTTGCCCGCCAAGCGGCGAGGCATTCAGGCTCTGGCGGATATACAGGCCATCGATCATCGCCGCCACGCCTTCCGCAATTCTTGCCGCATCGTCGGCCGGGCAAAGCTGTATCAATGCGTGCTTGAGGTTGGATCGCAGTCGCCGTGTGTAGATCACCAGCAAACGCCGCACTTCCTGGGATCGCTGCGCTTCCACGTAAAATGCAAGCCACGCCGCCACGGTCTCGGCATCGAACTGGTCGGCATGGAAGGACACGCGGATAACCGCCGAAAGCCGTTGTCGGGGGCTGTCCGCATTCTTCATCGCTGCAATCAGATCGGCGCGCAAACGTGCCAGCAGCGCCTGAATGGTGGCGATGACGAGTTGCTGCTTGCTGCCGAAATAATGATGTGCCAGCGCCGCCGAAACACCGGCCTCGCGGGCGATCTCCGACATGGTGACATCGAGCGAGCCATGGCTGCCGATCGTGCGCAACGCGGCATCCACAAGCGCCTTGCGGCGTAACGGCTCCATCCCGATCCGTGGCATCCTGCTTTCCCTGTTTTGCGAAAAGTCTATTTTTGATTGAGTGGTCAATCAATATCCGCCAGCGACATTTGCTGTTTTGTTTTGCGGTCATTGCATGAAAGTGCGCATGCTCGTTATTCGTGTGATCTCGCTCGTCGCTTGGCCTATTCTCGGATGAAAAAACTGGGCGTAGAGCTTTCCAAAACCAAAAATTGGTCTGACACTTGCACCCGTTTCAAGCATATCAATCACTTGCAGACAGTTTCATCCCCGCTGTTTCAAACAGTGCGACACTCTCCCCGTTCCATCGCGGATAC
>UCHV01000020.1 GCA_900472395.1 Hyphomicrobiales bacterium | reverse complement strand
TATGGGGACACTGCCTAGGTTGACTTCGGCTCTTTTGAGCAGCTTCGTCATCATCGTCTTCGCAACAATCGGAAAATGGCCTTTGCGTCGCTGATGAAGGATATTTAGGCGCGAACGCGCTGGCATTTCCGCCTAACAGTCGCGTGACTTCTCCAACTGCTTCGATCAAGATTGTCTGGATGATCGTACTGGACATGCGAACGGCTGCCACGATCAACAGCCATTCTTGTGAAAGCCCACCAATTAGTTTTTGATTGTAATATTGCCTGTGCGGATCTACCCTTAGAGTAATAGAAAATCGCGCGACTGATTTTTTCGCCGCCATGGGAAAAGATGATGCCGAAGATTCCCAATTCCACTGTATCTGAATGCCTGCGAATCTTCATGGGCCTAGATCACCGGGAACAAGGGCGCGCGATGCCGCCGGAGATGCTTCGATCAATGCATGATGCAATAAGCCATGCAATATGCTCGATCAAAGGCGAACAGAACGGCGGTCGTTTCAGGGAGACAGCTGACAACTGCGTAGCAAATCGAGAGAACTAGAGCGCTTTACCTCCATTCCCAACCCAGATTAACGAAGTTGTAAAAGAGCCGGGCACCACTTGCAAAATGCCACGCCTCGTGATTGATGCAGACGATCAACGATGGGACGCAGATGCATTACATCAAGAGAACTGAGATTTGCTGCTGGATATTAGGTCTGGCAATCGTCGCAACGTGGGTTTTCGCAGTTTGAATTCATTAGCGGCCCGGCAACAGGCTCGATCTCGGTTACGAGATCTTCAATTTGGCTTACCGCAACCGCCTCACTGTCCTCCATCAACTGGCATTATACCGAAGAACTATTGCACTGAGCCCGAAGGCTGAACCGCAAGACCCAGTGTTTATTCTCACCATATTATATGAAATTGTGTTCGAGAGAAAATCTGGGTCGCATGCTCCCCACGGCAGTACCCCATCATACACATCAGCAGCTACCGAAGCTTGCCGTGTATTTTTCTCGCGTTCGGCTTCACCACCAGGAGCGTTCTGGAGGCCAACCATCATAAGCATATTATTCAGGCTAGGATTGAGCGTATGGGTTCGCTTTTAATAGATCCGTGAGCCGAAGCGGCTCGGTTGTGGTGAAGCCTTCGGGCCGGCCTATTTGTAGGTTCGTCCCCATATTCATCGCTACCTCTGACGGTCATCAGGAGCTCGACCCTCGTGACCGGGCTGTTTCCAAAAAGGTCAGAGCAGAGAGAGGCAAAGGCGTACGGTATGACGTGGAACGCATCAGTAAGCTGGATGTCCATTCCGGCCATCCATTGTCTCAGCAATTCACGGTGTACCCAGATTTCGTGCCTGTGGATGAGCCTGATTAGCTGAGGCCCGACAGAAAAACCGGCTCCGGAAGCCAGAAGCTTTCGAGCGGAAACGGCTGCAAGTTGATCACCAAATTTGATCGGTATCATTGATTGAGGACTACTGGTTGACTGTTGAACGTATTTGCCTTCCTCTACCCGATCGAAAACACCGATGCGGCAAGGGCGGAGAGCATACATGAAATTCGGCACGAGCGGGCTTCGCGGCCTTG
Source organism: Hyphomicrobiales bacterium (assembly GCA_900472395.1). Taxonomy (GTDB): domain Bacteria; phylum Pseudomonadota; class Alphaproteobacteria; order Rhizobiales; family Rhizobiaceae; genus Neorhizobium. Next base: position 3,960 of record UCHV01000020.1, on the reverse strand, counting down.
TCACCGATCTGCTAGGACACCCTTCTGCCCTATACACGACGGCTTTTGCCAAACATCTCCTCAATAGCGGCTTGGCAAATGCTGGGGACCGTGTCTTCGTCGCGGGAGATTACCGCCCTTCCAGTCCTGATATCGCCGCTACCGCTATCGGCGCCTTGCGGCGTGCGGGATTAACCCCAATCGATTGCGGCTCGATCCCGACCCCTGCCCTGGCGCTTTACGCGATGTCGCAAAATTCTGCCTCGATGATGATCACCGGGTCGCACATACCGGCAGATCGAAATGGCATCAAATTCTATCGCCCGGACGGAGAGATCGACAAGCGTGACGAAGTCGAGATTTCACGTATTGCTGGTGAAATCGATCAGTCGGTCATCGACCTGACACCTGGTACCGCACCAGACGAAGAAACGCGGGCTAAAGCTGTCTTTAATGCCCGCAATTCCGCCGTCTTGCCCCAAGGCGCCCTTCAAGGCCTTAAGATTGGCGTTTACCAGCACAGTACCGTTGCCCGCGATCAACTGGTCGACCTACTCTCCAGTTTTGGAGCTGACGTTATGCCGCTTGGCCGATCCGAACAGTTCATACCTGTGGATACAGAGGCAGTGTCACCGGATACGGTAAGATTGCTGCGTAATTGGGCTAAGCATCATGGTCTCGACGCAATCGTTTCCGCTGACGGTGATGGGGATCGGCCGCTCGTTGCCGACGAGACAGGCAGTCCCTTGCGCGGCGACTTGCTCGGCCTTGTAACCGCCGGCTTCCTTGCCGCAAAAGTCCTTGTAACTCCGATTACCTCAAATTCGGGAATTGAGGCATCTGGAAGTTACCGCGTCTTGCGCACGAGGGTGGGCTCACCATTTGTGATCGCCAGTATGAATGAGGCATTGGCGGCAGGCGAGGATGCAGTAATGGGCTTCGAAGCGAACGGCGGCGTGCTGACTGGTTCGGATTTCACCATCCCGGCTACCGGCGGCATTTTCACCGCCCTGCCAACTCGCGACAGTGTTCTTCCGATCTTGGCAACACTCTACTACAGCAAGAAAAAAGGCCTGTCGCTTTCTGCGCTGGCCTCGTCTTATTCATTGCCATTCGCCGCTGCAGACCGACTGGAAAACTTTGCGGTCAACACGAGTATGACGTTGATGGCGTATCTACGAGCTTCACCCAGAAACGTTCAAACCCTCCTAGCGTCGCTGGGCGAGGTCAACTCGGTCAGCGATCTGGATGGGTTACGCGTGAAACTTTCCGATCAGACCGTCATACATTTTCGCCCGTCCGGAAATGCTCCGGAGATGCGCGTCTACGTCGAGGCGGAAAACGAGCTCGCAGCAAAATCACTACTACAAGAGGGCTTACACACTGTCCGAGCCTGGGCTGAAGCACATGAGTTGGCTTGATCGCAAATCTCTGGCCTTGCTCGCTCTCCTCATTTTGGACTATTGAATTTTCGAAGTTTTCCTTGCCAGTCTGATCCTCGGAGACGTCCATGACCCAAAAAATCATTCCCGTCATCATGGCTGGTGGCAAAGGGACCCGGCTGTGGCCTCTCTCGCGATCGAGCGCGCCCAAACAGTTCATCCAGGTGGTCGATGAGACATCGCTCTTCCAGCAGACACTTGCGCGTGTCGCTGATCCTGCTGTTTACGAGCCTCCCGTCGTCATTACCAATCAGGATTTTCGCTTTAACGTCGCTGAACAGGCACGCGAGAGCGGAGTAATCCTTTCAGCCATTCTGCTGGAACCGGTCGCCCGCAACACTGCAGCAGCGATCGCAGCAGCTGCCTTTTACCTTCGAAGCCGCTTCGGCCAGGAATCGATCCTGCAGCTTTTAGCCTCCGACCATCAAATCGATGCCGGCTGTGACTGGCTTAAGGCAATTGAAACCGCACGCCAGACTGCAAATTCAGGAAAGATCGTCACCTTCGGCATCAAGCCAACTGAACCTGCCACCGGATATGGCTACATCGAGCAGGGCGACGCCCTTCCAACCGGTGCGAACAAGGTTAAAAAGTTCGTTGAAAAGCCGCCTTTGGCCGCTGCAGAAGAGATGCTGGCGGATGGCAACTTCTTCTGGAACTCGGGCATCTTCATGTCGCGTAGCGACCAGCTTCTGAGCGAACTCAAAGCTTATGCGCCAGCCGTTTACGGCGCAGCCGACAATGCTGTAACCAAGGCAGCAATCGATCTCGATTTTGTCCGTCTGGATGCTGAAAGTTTTCAGGCAAGCCCCGACATTTCGATCGATTATGCGGTCATGGAGAAAACCGAAAACGCAGCCGTTGTCGCCTCCAGCTTCGCTTGGTCGGATCTAGGGAGTTGGGATGCAGTTTGGAAGCTCGCAAACAAGGATGACCGTGGCAACGTCGTCATCGGCAATGCAACTGTCATCAAGACCGAAAATTCGCTGGTCCTGTCGCGTGCCTCCCATCTCGCGGTTCAAGGGCTGAAGGATGTCGCTGTCATTGCAAGCGAGGACGCGGTATACGTCGGTCGCCTCGATCAGGCGCAAGAGGTTGGGAAGCTTGTCAAGCATTTGTCGGCCGCTGCGGCCACCGCAAATCTTACCGAGACGCATCCGACCTGCTATCGCCCTTGGGGAGGTTATACCTCGATCCTCAATGGTGACCGCTTTCAGGTAAAACGACTGTTCGTGCTACCGGGTAAGAAACTCTCGCTGCAAAAGCATTTCCATCGCTCGGAGCACTGGATCTGCGTCAAGGGTACGGCCGAGGTGACGGTTGGCGACACCACGACAATCGTCCGAGAAAATGAGTCCGTGTACATTCCGCAGGGCGATCTACATCGACTTTACAATCCAGGAAAAATCACGCTGGAAATGATCGAAGTGCAGACCGGGTCCTATCTCGGCGAAGATGATATCGTCCGTTTCAGTGATGAGTTCGGACGGGAATAGTTTCTTTTCAGTTCAGACGCATTTGTACGCTCCGAACGTTGCCCGCCCGCAATGAACACTCATACGTTCGCATTTTCGACTAACGTCCAAAACGTTACATCCTGCACAACAATCGACAACAGTCGATGTCGACCATTCTCGGCAATAGAAAAGCGATAAGGCTAATGATTCTATTAAGTAGTGAAGCCTATAGCGAGACGTTTTATTACTCGTAGCAACACGTTTAGATTCAAAACATGCGTCACATGAATGAGGTTTCCTGAGTGAGCCGCCAAACTCGTTATGACGCATTTGGGATTCGGCACTTCGGAAGACATGTTGATTTATTAAGTAACGACCTCCGCCGCGGTCAGTCTGAGCGATGCTATGAGATTTCCGTGGAGCGTTACCGTCCGACATCGAAAGTGACCATTTGCCGGATTGCGTAAGTTACTGGATCGGCTAGGTACCGCTCGGATTAACCAACTAGGAAAAGCGTAGATGTGTGGAATTGTCGGGATCGTCGGAAAAGAACCTGTGGCAGAGCGTCTAGTTGATGCACTGCGCAGGCTCGAATACCGCGGCTACGATTCGGCGGGTGTCGCCACCATCTATGACGGCGTGATGGATCGCCGCCGCGCCGAAGGAAAGTTGGCCAACCTCGAAAAGACGCTTGATGGCGCGCCGCTGGCAGGCAATATCGGCATCGCGCACACCCGCTGGGCCACCCACGGTGTGCCGAACGTGCCGAATGCGCATCCGCATTTCGTTGATGGCGTGGCCGTCGTCCATAACGGTATCATCGAAAACTTCTCCGAACTGAAGGACGAACTGGTTGCCGAAGGCGCTGTGTTCGAAAGCCAGACGGATACCGAAGTCGTCGCCCATCTGCTCGCCAAATATACCCGCGAAGGTCTCGACCACCGCGCCGCCATGCTGAAGATGCTGAACCGCGTGCACGGCGCCTACGCGCTGGTCGTGATGTTCAAGGATGCACCTGACACCATTCTCTCGGCCCGTTTCGGACCGCCGCTGGCAATCGGTCACGGTCGTGGAGAGATGTT
>UCHV01000040.1 GCA_900472395.1 Hyphomicrobiales bacterium | reverse complement strand
CGGCATAATCGAGAACGGGGATGCCATCGGTCGGCCGCTTTCGCCGATCCGGGCCGAGCTGGTTTCGGGGGGCAGGGTGGTGGCCCATACACTTATCGCGCCGCCAACGGCGACCATCGGCCCCAAGGAAAGCCGCGGATTTTCGGCTCGTATGGCCTATGCCGGTGGAAAAAAGCCGGAGGTGAGGCTTTCCTTCGTCGAGAAGGGTGCCCCGCGCTCCTGATTGTGCTATCGGCCCCGCTTTACACCAGAGCCCAATAGGCCAAGGAGAAGCATATGCCCGTGGTCCGCGGAAAGAACATCGAACCGCTCTACACTGCCGAGCAGATTGCCGAGCGCAACCATGCGATCGCTGCCGAGATCGCCAAGGGGCCGACCAAGGATCTGCTTGTCATCGCCATCCTCAAGGGTTCGTTCATCTTCGCGGCCGACCTTTTGCGCGCCATGCACGATGTGGAACTGGCGCCTGAGGTCGAGTTCATCACGCTTTCCAGCTATGGCACCGGCACGGTTTCGCAAGGGGTTCGTATCGTCAAGGATATCGACAGCGACGTGCATGGTCGCGACGTGCTGTTGATCGACGACATTCTCGAATCCGGTCGCACACTGAAGTTCGCCAAGGAATTGCTTTACGAACGTGGTGCACGCAACGTTACCATCGCGGTGCTGCTCGACAAGCGCGTGAAGCGCAAGGAAAACCTCGAGGCCGATTACGTCGGTTTCGAATGCCCGGACTATTTTGTGGTCGGTTACGGCATGGACGTGGCTTATGCGTTCCGCGAACTGCCCTTCGTCGGCGTTGTGACCGGCGATGCGGAACCCGCGTCGGAAAGCTGAAGGCGTCATAAACCGATACAGTGACACGGCCTGTTAACCACGTTGCTTGACCCTATGACCGGTGTTTACTCCTTAAAAAGGAAAGACCGGTCATTTGGGTGTCAAACCAAAGCACGGAGAAGACGGCCATGGCAAAGATCCTGATCACCGAAGATGAGGACTCCCTGCGTCGTTTCGTGNNGTCTGGACGGTCACGAAACGTGCGAAGCCGCCGATGGCGCCGAAGGGCTGGCGCTTCTGGACGAAGGTCCATTCGACCTCCTCCTTTCCGATATCCGCATGCCTGTCATGGATGGTATCGAGCTTGCCCATCAGGCATCGGCAAAGTTTCCTGACCTGCGCATCCTGCTGATGACCGGTTATGCCGAACAGCGCGAACGCGCCGACGATCTGATGACCAAGGTCATCGACGTGGTCGACAAGCCGTTTGCGCTGCCGGATATCCGCAAGGCCGTGGCGCAGGCACTGGCGGTGCAGCGCGAGACGCGAGCGGCCTGAGCCGTTTCGCCGAAAGTGTCTGCCCGGGATAAGGGCAGAGTCCACCCTTGGT
>UCHV01000029.1 GCA_900472395.1 Hyphomicrobiales bacterium | reverse complement strand
AACCAGTTTCCGCGAACCCGAACCATGAGGATATGCGTCTGCTCCTCATACTCCGCGCCGGCTCCAACTCGCCGGGACGCCTCCCGGTGTATCCGCGATGGAACGGGGCAATTGTAGGCATGGGTTTTGGGAGGGGGGACGAAGTGGGGTGCAACTATTTTACAAGTGATTGATTGGGCTTGGATATATTTTCTGGAAGGGGTGATTTCATCCCCGCTTGTTGTCCTGTTTGCGACATGGCAGGTGCACGTAAGGAGGGTGGCGATACCCCTCACCAAGCGCGTCCAGCGATCGGCTTCGCCTCTCACGGACTTGCTATCCTCTCCCGCAAGGGGAGAGGACAAGGCCGCAACGATGCCTGCAGAATGGTGGAAGCGCACACGGCGGATGGGATGCAAATGAGAAAAAGCCGATCGGGCATTGTTCCATCCAGCCAGCAATCACCCAAAAACAAACGGGCGCCCGAAGGCGCCCGCTGCATCGTCCATGTCTGTCCGATTATTCGGCAGAAACGATCTTGCCGCCTTCCCACTTGTAGAGCGAGAAGCTCTGCGACGTGAGGTCGCCGGTTTCGCCGTAGGTCAGCTGGCCGATGGCGGTCGGGATGGCCGAGCCGTCCTTCAGGGCGGCGATAACGGCTTCCGCGTCTTCTGCGCTCTTGGCCTTCTCGATGCCGGCCTTGATGACCTGTACGGCAGCATAGGCGTTCAGCGTGAAGGCTTCGGCCGGGATGTTCTTGGCTTTCAGCGATTCTGCCGCAGCCTTGGAATCGTCGCTCTTCAGAGCGTCGGAGGCGTTGGTGAAGATCGTGCCGGCGGCGGCTTCGTTGCCGATCGTCCAGTATTCCGAATTCGACAGGCCATCGCCGCCGATGATCACGGCGTTGGCGGAGAGATCAGCCAACTGGCGGGCGAGAAGGCCGCCTTCCGGGTGGTAACCGCCGAAATAGATCACTTCGGCCTTTTCCGACTTCAGCTTGGCCGTCAGCGCGCTGAAATCCTTGTCGCCGGGGGTGATGGCATCGTTGACGACTTCGGTGACGCCACCGGCGTTGAGCGTGGCCTTGAAGGCGTCGGCGAGGCCTTTGCCGTAGGCGCCCTTGTCGTTGATGATGGCAATCTTCTTGCCCTTGAGCTTTTCAAGAACGTACTTGGCGGCAACTTCGGCCTGCTGGTCGTCGCGGCCGCAGGTGCGCAGGACGTTCGTGAGATCACGCTTGGTGAGATCAGGCGCGGTTGCCGTCGGGGTCACCATCAGGATACCGTTTTCGGCAAGAACGTCCGAAACGGGAATGGAAACGCCTGATGTGACCGGACCGACAACGTAATGAATGCCTTCGCCGACGATCTGGTTGGCAGCGGAAACGCCCTGCTTCGGTTCGCCGGCATCGTCTGCCAGTTTCAGCACGACCTTTTCGCCGAGGATGCCGCCGGCCTTGTTGATGTCGTCAACGGCGGTCTGGGCGCCGTTCTTGACCTGATCGCCGTAAGCCGCGACCGGGCCGGTCAGCGGTGCGATGAGGCCGATGGTGATGTCGGCGTGAGCGAGCGGCGCAAATGCCAGCGTGGCGGCGAGAGCTGCCGTGATTGTCTTCAATGTCATGTCCATCTCCTTGGGACGCAGGCCTCCCAACCTGCTACGTGATCATGCGTCGGCCTTGCTCGTTCGTCCGTCGACTTTTGGTCGTCGTGCCAAGGAAGAGGCAGGGCGTCGCGGTCCTGTCCGTTTCACGGCCACGTTTGGCTCGCAAAACAGTCGGTAATTTTTCTAAGAATATTCGCGGGTTTGCGCAAGAAGATAACCGAAAACTGCAGGGTTTCGGTGAATTAATTCAACGGTTCTCGCGAGGATGTGAAGGGCCGAACATGCCGGCCCTTGCAATGATCAATTCAGGCGACTGCGCCGAACTGGGCTTCGTGCAGGCGGGCATAAGCGCCGCGTTTGGCGATCAGGCCGGCATGCGAACCTTCTTCCAGAATGCCTTCCGGCCCCATGACGACGATGCGGTCGGCATTGCGGATGGTGGCGAGGCGGTGGGCGACGACGAGAGAGGTGCGGCCACGCGACAACTCGCCGAGCGCCTGCTGGATGGCGTATTCGGTGGCCGAATCCAGCGCCGAGGTGGCTTCGTCAAGGATGAGGATCGGCGGATCCTTGAGGAAGATGCGGGCAATTGCCAGACGCTGTTTCTGGCCGCCCGAAAGCTTGACGCCACGTTCGCCGACCGGGGTGTCGAGGCCTTCCGGCAGGGACAGGATGAATTCGTCCAGTGCTGCACGGCGCAGTGCGTCGATGATCTCCTCGTCGGATGCACCGAGGCGACCATAGGCAATGTTTTCGCGGATGGTCGAGCCGAACAGGAAAACATCCTGCTGCACCAAGCCGATCTGGTTGCGCAGCGAGGCTTGAGTCATGTCGCGGATATCGATGCCGTCGATCATGATCGAACCTGAATCCACCTCGTAGAAGCGCGGCAGCAGCGAGCAGAGCGTCGTCTTGCCGGCACCGGAGGCGCCGACAAAGGCGATGGTTTCGCCGGCCGTGATTTTCAGGTTCAGGTGTTCGAACACCTTCGAGTTGCCGTCATAGCTGAAGGCGACGTCGCGGTATTCGATGGCGCCGCTCAGGTGCTCGACTTCGCGTGCATCCGGCTTGTCGGCGATATCGGGCGCGGTATCGATCAGCGAGGTGAAGCGGGAAAAGCCGGCAATGCCCTTGGGGTAGGATTCGATCACCGAGGTGATCTTGTCGATGGGGCGGAAAAAGACGTTGACCAGCAACAGGAAGCCGACAAAGCCGCCATAGGTGAGTTCGCCCTGGATGACCAGATAGGTGCCGAAGATCATCACCATCAGCTGAACCAGACGGGTGCTGAGATAGCTCATGGTGATGCTGGCGGTCATGTAGGCATAGGCGCTCAGCTTGGTGGTCTTGTAACCTTCGTTGTTGGCGGCAAACAGCTGGCGCTCGTAATCCTCGTTGGCGAAAGCCTTGACGACGCGGATGCCGCCGACGCTTTCCTGGACGCGGGTGTTGAAATCGCCGACCTGACGGAACAGCTTGCGCCAGTTGGCGGTCATGCGGGCACCGTAGCGGCTGACCAGCCAGGTCATGAAAGGCACGATGATCGTGGTCATCATCGCGAGCTTCCAGTTGACCGTGAACATCAGGATGAAGGCGCCGATGAAGGTCATGATGGCGATGAACAGGTCTTCTGGGCCGTGATGGGCGATTTCGCCGACCTCTTCCAGATCCTTGGTCACATGGGTGATCAACTGGCCGGTGCGGTTGTTATCGAAATAACGGAAGGACAGCTTCTGGATATGATCGAAAGCCTGCCGGCGCATGTCGGTCTCGATGGAGATGCCGAGCGCGTGGCCCCAGTAATTCACCACAGCCATCAGGCCGGTGTTGAAGACGTAGATGACAAGCAGGGCGGCCGCCGTTGCGGCTATCCAGCCCCAGTGCTGACCGGGCAGGAGATCGTCGACGAAAAATTTCACTGCGATGGGAAAGCCGAGTTCGAGCAGGCCGGCAAGGACTGCGCATCCGAAATCGAGCGCGAAAAGACCCTTGTACGGTGCGTAATAGGAAAAGAAGCGGCGTAACATCGAAGAACTCCGGCGGCAGGATACATCGTGCGGAAAAGGCGGCACGGTTATTGTTTGGGCGCTGCCAACATCCAGGATGCCTTGGTCGTTCGATAACCTGACTGCGCCTGTCGCCTTATAGGGGGGCTTAGTTGGCCTGTCATCAGTCGCCATGCGGAATATGACGATCCGCTCAAATCAGCGACGGGAAAATTTCTCAAGCGGTTCGTTGAGACTACTTTCACCGAAAAGGCCGGGCGCTGCTTCAAGGGGAGAGGGGTAAGACTGCTGCAGGCGCCAGAGTTGTTCTGGCGCCTGCAGGGTTGTCGAACCAAAGAAAATAAAAAAATCAAAAATCCGGCAGACGGGTTGGGAGCTCCGATGTTGCCGAATTCAGGCTTCCGGCTGACGTGCCGGTATATTAGCCTTTTCGCGCAAAGGTGGTTTTACCTTTGTGACAGCGCTACCATCAGGCTGCAGTCTTTTTCCGCTCAGGTGTGCAATAGATCGACTCAAGAGTTTCGAGAACCTTGAGGACCGATTCCGACGAGCTGGAATAATAGATCGTCTGGGCATCGCGGCGGGTGTTTACCAACTTCTGCGCGCGCAGCTTGGAAAGATGCTGCGAGAGAGCGGACTGGCTGAGGCCAACCTGATTTGCAAGCGCGCCGACGGCGACCTCGCCCTTTACCAGGCAGCAGAGAATCATCAACCGTTTCGGGTTGGCCATTGCCGACAAAAGGCCGGCGGCAGTTGTAGAATGATCGGAAAGTGACATCGTGTCCATGTCGTTCAAACGTCCCCTTGATAGGAAGCAGGTATCAGTTGTTGTGATGCAGGTATCAGTTGGTCTGATAGGTTCGAGGCCGAAAATTTAGCAAGCTGTATGATGGATTGTATATCCCTAAATTTAGCGTAGCGTCTATGATGTTTTAGAAAAATTTGAAATACGATTTATAATCCCATTTACGTCCAAAATCGGCTCTTCAAACTCGTATCTGAGCAAGATATCGCCCCTGATGAGATCGAAACCCGCCATATCTGCGGCAGAAACGGTCCAATCACTGATTTCCCCAGCTTTCATGGCCTGCGCCGCGGCGTTGGCTTCGGCCTTCATCGAACCCACTAATTTTTGGAGGTGTAGCCATTCTGCAGCAAAGGAAAAATTGCGAATCGTCAATTCTTCGCCCGACAGCAGGTAGGCTTTGCCGAAACCGCCATTCAGGGCTGCAGAAACAGGCGCGAGCCTGAAGAAACGGAAGTCCGCAAAATCGACGTAAAGTTCCGCCTTGCGATGGCGGGCGATGAAGCGGGCTCGAATTCTCGCATGGTCTTCGCTCTGCCGGTCAACCGGCTCGGCGTTGCAGAAAACGGTGATGCGCGGGTGGGCGAGCGGATCGCCCTTGCCCGGCTCCCCGGTCAATATCGAGCAACGTGCGTCATTCTTGAGAGCGACCGTGTGGCTTGCAAGATCCGACACCAGAATGACCGGTACGCCATCGAGATCGATACCCAGAAGCGCACGGCTGACCGAGGGGAAACCGGTCTGCGGGTCGATGACGGCGAGCGAGGCATAACGCGCGCCGCGCAGCAGTTTGCGGGCGAGGCGGCGTGCCTCCTCGTCGGTTTCGCGGATGGGGGAGGGCTTGTCCTGCATGGCTGCTTCCTTGTCGTGCCGNNCGGCACGACAAGGCATGCGGGTCTCAGCGGCGGCGGTGCCGGGTGAGGCCGGCGATCACATCATCGGCGGTGATGGTGCCGACCACCGCGCCATTGTCAATGATGCCGATCAAGCCCGGCTGGCGCGACATGGCGTCGAGGATATCGACAAGCGGTGTTGTTGCCGGGGCGGTGGCGCTGACGGGCACGGACGCTTCGGTTATGCCCGGACGCATGACGTCGGCGGCGGTCAGCATGGCGATCGGGTTCATGTTGGCGACGAAATCGGCGACATACTGATCCGCCGGGGCCTGCACGATCTCCTGCGGCGTGCCGCACTGGATGATGCGGCCGCCTTCCATGATGGCGATGCGGTTGCCGATGCGGAAGGCCTCGTCGAGATCGTGGCTGACGAAGAGGATCGTCTTTTTCAGCCGGCGCTGGAACTCCAGAAGCTCGTCCTGCAGCTTGGTGCGGATGAGCGGGTCGAGCGCCGAGAACGGTTCGTCCATCAGGAGGATCGGCGCGCCGGTGGCGAAGGCGCGGGCAAGACCGACACGCTGCTGCATGCCGCCCGAAAGTTCGCCGACCTTGCGCTCCGACCATTTTGCCAGCCCGACAAGTTCCAGCTGTTCGGCGACGCGCTTCTTGCGTTCGGCGTCCGGCACATCGGCAAGCTCGAGGCCGAAGCCGACATTTTCTGCCACCGTGCGCCATGGCAGCAGGCCGAACTGCTGGAAGACCATGGAGACCGAGTGCATGCGCAGGTCACGCAGGGTTTTCGCATCCGCCTTGTAGGGATCGACAGGTCCGTTCCCGGTGGCGACGCTGACGCTGCCGCGCACCACCGGGGCAAGCCCGTTGACGGCGCGCAGAAGCGTGGATTTGCCTGAACCGGACAAGCCCATCAGCACGAGGATTTCACCTTCGCGGATCGAGAGGGAAGCGCCGGCGACGCCGAGCACCGTGCCTGTTTCGGCGCTGATCTCGTCACGGGTCTTGCCCTGATCGACCAAAGGCAGAACCCGCTCCGGCTTGTCGCCGAAGATGATATCGACATTCTCGAACCTGACGCAGTCGTTCGTTTCTGCCGGTGCCTGTGCGGCGGTCATGGTGTGGGCGGTCATGATGCGCCTCCCTGCGACGTACGGAACATGCGGTCGAGAATGATCGCGAGGATGACGATGCAGAGGCCCGAATCGAAGCCGCGGGCGACATTGACGGTGTTGAGAGCCCGAAGAACGGGAACGCCGAGGCCGTTGGCGCCGACGAGGGCTGCGATCACCACCATCGACAGGGAAAGCATGATCGTCTGCGTGAGACCTGCCATGATCTGCGGCGTCGCATAGGGCAGTTCCACCTTGCGCAGAACCTGGCTCGGCGTCGCGCCGAAGGCGACGGCCGCTTCGGTGAGCGCGCCGGGTGTCGAAATGATGCCGAGACGGGTGAGGCGGATCGGAGCGGGAATGGCGAAGATCACGGTCGCGATCAGACCGGGCACCATGCCGAGCCCGAACAGGATCAGCGCCGGGATGAGATAAACGAAGCTCGGCAGCGTCTGCATCAGATCGAGGATCGGGCGCATGGCATTGTAGAGCCATTCACGACGGGCGGCGGCGATGCCGAGCGGTATGCCGATCAGCATGCTGACGAAGGTGGCCGCGCTGACCAGCGCCAGCGTCTGCGTGGTCTCCTCCCAATATCCCTGGTTGAAGATGAACAGGAGGCCGCAGAACGTGAAAAGGGCAAGCGCTATCGAGCGCCTGAGACAGTATGACAGGACGGCGAAAGCCGCCATGACTGCGAGCGGATGCGGTGTTTCGAGCACCCATAACAATCCGTCGATGACGGAGGACAAGACGGCCGAAAGCCATCTGAAAAACCAGTAGCCATTGGTCGTCAACCAGTCGACGACCGCCTTTGCCCATGCGCCGATGGGAATACGATGCTCTTCAAGCCAATCCACGAGAAACCTGCCATCCGGAGGAAAAGAAAGGGCGGGTACCCGGGGCGGCCAGAACCGTCCCGGGTCATGGAGTGTTATTTAGAGGCCGAGTTCTTCCTTGACAGCCGCGAGACCGTCCTTGCCGTCCAGCGTGGTGACGCCGGCGAGCCAGGGCTCGATCACGGTCGGGTTTTTCTTGATCCAGGCCTTGGCGGCCTTGTCGGCGTCTTCGCCGTCGTCAAGGATCTTGCCCATGATGGTGTTTTCCATGTCGAGCGAGAATTTGACGTTCTTCAGGAACGTGCCGAGGTTGGGGCACTCGGCGGCATAACCGCCGCGAGCGACGGTGTAGACCGTGGCGCCACCATAGTTCGGGCCGAAGACCGTCTCGTCACCGCCGGCAAGGTAGGTGATTTCATGGGCAACGTTCATCGGATGCGGAGCCCATGCGAGGAAAACGATCGGCTTGTCTTCCTTGTCGGAGCGGGTGACTTCCGTCAGCATGCCCTGCTCGGAAGACTCGACCACCTGAAAGCCCTTGAGATCGAAGGTGTTCTTGTCGATCAGCGACACGATCATGCCGTTGCCTTCATTGCCCGGCTCGATGCCGTAGATCTTGCCGCCGAGTTCGGCCTTGTGCTTGGCGATATCGGCAAAGCTCTTGATGCCGAGCTTGGCGCCGGCAGCATTGGTGCCGAGCGTATATTTGGCGCCTTCGAGGTTGACGGTGATCGTCTCGATGGACTTGTCCGCGATGTAATCCTTGATGGCGCCATTCTGCGCCGGCATCCAGTTGCCAAGGAAAACGTCGATATCCTTGTTCTTCATCGAAGAGTAGGTGACCGGCACACCCAATGTCTTGACGTCGGCCTTGTAGCCGAGTGCTTCGAGGACGGTGACGAAGGATGCGTTGGTTGCGGCAAGGTCGGTCCAACCCACATCCGAAATGCGGACGGTGGCACAGCTTTTTGCATCGGCGGCCTGAGCCGTCTGCGCAAGAAGGAGAGCTGATACGGTGGTGGCCAGTACAGTCGAATATTTGATAAAGCGCATTTTGGGCTCCCGTTATTTTTGTTCCCGACCATTATGAATACATCCGGCCTGCAAGCAAGCGCGCGCAAAAACGGCAGTGGAACCAGGGTATTTGCGACATAATGACAGTCTGGTTTTTGTTTGATCTCCGTCAAAGTGCCCGAACGCTGCCGGTGTAGAGCTTTCGTGACATTTGTCATGAACGCCACAGGAGTTTCCCATGCGTCTCGCACTTATCCGCCCAGCCCTTGTTGCCGCTGCCATCGGCCTCTTCGCAGTGCCGGCATTTGCGGCGGAAATCGAAATCAAGATGCTCAACAAGGGCAGTGACGGTCAGGCCATGGTGTTCGAACCGGCATCCGTTCGCGCCGCAGTGGGTGACACGATCCGCTTCGTTTCCGTGGACAAAGGCCATGATGCGCAGGCGGTCAAGGAACTGATCCCGGAAGGCGTCGAGCCGTTCAAGGGCAAGATCAGCACGGACCTCTCCGTCACTGTCGACAAGGAAGGCGCCTATGTCGTGAAATGCACGCCGCATTTCGGTATGGGAATGGTCGCCCTGATCGTCGTCGGTGAGGGGGCGCCTGCCAATCTCGACACGGTCAAGGCCGCCAAACTGCCGAAAAAGACCCGTGACCGGCTGGATGCGGAAATCGCCAAGCTCGGTCTCTGATCCACACGACATGCGATTTTCGATGCGGCGGGCCGGGGATGTCCTGCCGCATCGCCCCCAAAGTCTGTGCGGGTCGGATTGCCGCAGCCTGCCGTAACAGACACGAAAAGCCTCTGGTATTTTGTTCGTGTGTGCTTATGTCTAGCGAGCAATGACGAGGGGCTTGCCGCCATGGCAAAACGACATTCCGCTGACGACGAGCTTTCCGGCGCACTGGCGATCCTCAACGGGATCGAAACTTCGGCTGCCGCGTGGTTGCCGGAGAATATGGAGCAGCTTGCGGATTCGGATGCCGCCGCATTCGTCGGCAATATCGATGCCGCAGTCGGGCAGACTTCTGCGCTGGTGCGGTTCGTGCGCCATCTCGATGGGGATATCCACAAGATCATCGAGCAGGCAAGCGACAGCGAAAGTCTTTCCTTTCACGAAAAACTCATGCGTCGTCTGCATCTCAGCCGCACACCGCTGGACATGCAGCGTCGCGATGCCGTTCTGGCCACACGTCTCGGCGATCTGCTTGAGCGCGCCGCCCGGCTGATCGGGGCTCTCGGCCACCATCGCCAGTTGATGAAGTCACGGCTGTTCCTCATTGAGGAAATTCTTATCCGGAAAATCGAGCAGACAAAATCGATCGGCGACGAAGCGGGCGCAATCGCCGATGCCGCCGGACAGCTGACCCGTCGGCAGGACGTCGTCGAGGCGCTCATTCGCCATGAGGCGGTTTGCAACAGCCTTTACCACAAGCTGAGCATCGAGGCGGAGCGGGGAATTGTCGTGCTGCGTGCGCTGACGGGCGGGCAGGGACAGTCGCTGGCGGACCGTTTTTCTGCGCAGGCGCGCGAGACGCTTTCGCCGCTTCTGGCGCTCAGCGAAAAAGGCATGCTCTCGATGCGTGAAGTCGAGCGGCGCAAACATGCAATCGACGAGAATTTTCTTCATCTCTTCAATCCTGCACCCGTGCAGCGCCCGGATTTCGGCGCAGCCGTGGAGCAGGCCCCGCAAACACAGCAGGCATCTGCCTGACATGACGGCCCACACAGGAGCAGAAACCGCTAATGTTTGAACCGATCCTTGCCTTTTTCCGGCGTTTGTTCGCCCGCATCGGATGGCCCTTCATGGCGGCGCGCGGCTGGTATGGCCGGCGCAACTGGACCATTCGCGGCACCGTGATTGCCCTGGTTGCAATCCTCTTCGGTTTTTACGGCTATTTCTTCTACCAGACGCAGGTGTGGACGGATTTCGATCCCGATTTCGTGGACAGCTACCGTTTTTCCGAGCGCACGGTGCCCGCGGGGCAAACTTTGGCGACGCCGGCCCCCGCAAGCGTCGATGCGCCGGCAGGCGCCGTTACGCCGCCGCGGCAGTGCCAGTCCTCGGCGATTGTCGATGTGGCCGCCGACCTTACCAACCGCAACGTCAACAGCAATGCGTGGATCTCGTCCATGCTGCTCTATCGCCTTGGTTTCTTCGGTGTCGATTGGGACCACACGCCGTTTTTCGACAACAAGGCATCCTTCCAGCGCGGCGTGAACCAGGCTGTGCGTCGCACGACCGTGGAGCTGGTCGACAGCCTCGCTCGCGTGCGGGGCACATCCGGCATCGACACCAATTTGCAGGATGCCCGCAACAATCTGCAGTTCGACGAATATGCCTGGTATTTCGGCCTCACGCCATTCGGCCCGAAGACGCCGACGCCGAGCTATTACCGCGCCGCCATCGACAGCCTGAAGAAGTTCAACGTCGATCTGGCCGCCTGCGTGACGACCTTTGACAGCCGCGCCGACAACCTCGTGCAGTTCGTCGACCGGATCGCCAACGATCTGGGCAGCACAACCGCGATACTGCGGGAACGTTCGGAAAATCACAATGGCGGCTGGTTCGATACACGGGCCGACGACCGCTTCTGGTTCGCTTACGGTCAGCTTTACGGCTACTACGCCGTGCTGTCCGCTGCCGGCGCCGATTTCAGCCAGGTCATCCGTGAGCGTAATCTCGGCCCGCTCTGGACCGATACGCTCGGCCAGTTCAAGGCGGCGCTGAAAATCCAGCCCGCAATCATTTCCAACGGTCGCGAAGATGGCATGATCATGCCGACGCATCTTTCGACCATGGGCTTTTACATGCTGCGGGTCCGTTCGAACCTCGTGGAAGTACGCTCGGTTCTGGATCGCTGATCGACTGCAGCGCATGCTGATGGCGACGGCGCTTGCTTCAGGCGCCGTGCGTCAGTCCGTCGTTGCCGGGCCGGGGCTGCCGAGCGGCCATCGCTCGCCATCGGAAACGAAAGCCGTGCCGCTGCGGCGCGGGAAAAACTCATAGGTGATGCCGATGACTTCTCCGGACGTGCCCGGCTTGTCGCGGAACGTGCCGACGGAACGCATGAAGCGATAGGTCTCGCCTTCAGCGCCGACGCGGAAAATGCTGTGATAGGTTCGCTTGTCGACGCTGGCGCGTTCGAAAGTCGCCATCATGAAATTGAGGTCTTCCGGATGGATCTGGGCCGAGGCGGCGGCCATGTTCATCGGGCCGTTGGTATGCTCGAGACCAAAAAGATCGCTGAAATCCTGTGTGCCGAACAGGTGCCCGCTATCGAGATCCAGACGCCATGAGCCAAACAGCCGAAATGCCGTTACCAGTCCCATCGCTTCGGCATCGGTAATGCCGATTGCGCGGTGTTGATCGTTGTCACGATGCTCCTGCTCGATCCAGAACGGCAAGACGATACTCCTATGACATGTCGCGCATAACTGTGCAGCGGTTTTGCGATAACGACATGCGAAAACAAAGACTTAAAGCGTGGAAGGCAAATCCGTAGGATCGCGACGCGCTTCAGATACATGCAAATGCCGGCTTCAGGCAATCAGTCTCAACCGGATGGCCTTCGCTACCAATTGCGTGCGGTTGACGCAATCGAGTTTACGGATGGCGTTGGTGAGGTAGGCATTGATGGTGTGATCCGACAGGGAAAGAATGTTGCCGATTTCGTTGGACGTCTTACCCTGCGATGTCCAGCGAACCACTTCCAGCTCCCGCGCCGTCAATGCCGGTACGCTCGGCCGGGGGACATTGCGGCGCAGACGGTCGAACACGTCGAAGGCGTGCAGAGCGATCATGCCGAGTTCGTTGAGCTCCACCTGGCAGAGCGGCTGACGGGTGCCGTCGAACCGCATCAGGAAGCGGTGACCATCGACGGAGTGAAGCGGCATGGCTGCACTGGACACGATGTCATAACGCCGTAGCAATTCGATGCTTGTTGTATCGAACTGGAGATTGTGATTGTCGTCGTGATCCACCGACCAGCTGACGGGCAATGCCGAGCCCAGCAGCAGGGGGGCAAGCGGGCAGCGCCGCATCAGCCGCCGTCGATCAAATTCGCGGACATATTCGCGCGGCCAGGTGCTTTCCACGATCAGTGGCGCCAGCAGGATGTCATCCGGATCCGGTGACGCAAGCAGAGTGACGTGCTGGAAACCGAATTCCAGTGCGACCTTTTTCAAGGCTGAGATGACGTCCGGATGCGAGCCCGACGAGGAGATTTCCTTGTTAAGAGCCGCTTGCCGTTCAAGCGTAATCATACTGCTTCCAGAACCTGACACCCAGTTGCGTTTGGGCGCAACGATTATACCAAAAATGATGCCTCGCCAGCATAATTTTTCGGCATTAACGCACAGAAAAGATGCTCGGTGGGCTTTTGCTCAAAATTTCATGTTATTTCAGCGCTTTATGTTGAAGTAATTTTCAGTATTTTACAGTTGTACAACAGTGGTTTCTATGTTTGCGGAAATATAACGCCCTGCGCGCGCAGTCGATCATATTTGCCGATTGCCTGATAGGCGGATTTGATTGATGGGGATGGCTTTGCAAAGCGCCTTGCCCTATCAGGCCAATTCAGAGATTTTCCGCGCTCGCCATTGCCAAGGAGATGCCAATTTGCCGACCGTAGCTTCTGATATCGAAATCGCGCGCGCCGCTACCAAAAAACCGATTTTCGAAATCGGCGCCCGGCTCGGGATGGCGCCTGAGGATCTGGTGCCCTACGGTCACGACAAGGCGAAGGTGAGCGCCGAGTTCATCAAGGCGCAGTCCGGCAAGCCGGATGGCAAGCTCATTCTGGTCACCGCGATCAACCCCACGCCGGCGGGCGAGGGCAAGACGACGACGACCGTCGGTCTGGGCGATGGCCTCAACCGCATCGGCAAGAATGCGGTGGTCTGCGTGCGAGAGCCTTCCCTCGGTCCATGCTTCGGCGTCAAGGGCGGGGCGGCAGGCGGCGGTTATGCGCAGGTCGTGCCGATGGAGGATATCAATCTCCATTTCACCGGCGATTTTCACGCCATCACCTCGGCGCACAACCTGCTCGCGGCGATGGTGGATAACCACATCTATTGGGGCAACGCGCTCAATATCGACGTGCGCCGCGTGACATGGCGCCGTGTGATGGACATGAACGATCGCGCGCTGCGCCAGATCGTCGGTTCGCTCGGCGGCGTCTCCAACGGGTTTCCGCGCGAAGGTGGTTTCGATATCACCGTTGCCTCGGAAGTGATGGCGATCCTGTGCCTTGCTTCCGATCTGGAAGATCTGGAGCGTCGTCTCGGCGATATCATCGTCGCCTACCGCACCGACAAGACGCCGGTTTTTGCACGTGACCTCAAGGCAGACGGGGCGATGGCCGTTCTCCTCAAGGACGCCATGCAGCCGAACCTGGTGCAGACGCTGGAAAACAATCCGGCCTTCGTGCATGGCGGTCCATTCGCCAACATCGCCCATGGCTGCAATTCGGTGATCGCCACCAAAACGGCGCTGAAGCTTGCCGATTACGTGGTGACGGAAGCCGGTTTCGGTGCCGATCTGGGCGCCGAAAAATTCTTCGACATCAAGTGCCGCAAGGCAGGACTGAAGCCGGACGCAGCCGTCATCGTCGCGACCGTTCGGGCGCTGAAGATGAACGGCGGCGTCGCCAAGGAAGATCTGGGCCGTGAAGATGTCGAAGCGCTGACGCGCGGTTGCTCCAACCTCGGCCGCCATGTCGCCAATGTGCGCAAATTCGGCGTGCCGGTCGTTGTTGCCATCAACCACTTCATTTCCGATACCGATGCGGAGGTCCAGGCGGTCAAGGACTATGTGGCGCATCTGGGCGCAGAAGCGATCCTGTGCCGCCACTGGGCCGAAGGGTCTGCGGGTGTCGAGGAACTGGCCTGGAAAGTCGTGGAGATGGCGCAGTCCGGCGCGGCGAAATTCGCACCGATCTATCCAGATGACATGCCTCTGATGGAAAAGATCGAGGCGGTCGCCGCAAAAATCTACCACGCCGGCGAAGTGACGGCGACCAAGGCCGTGCGCGATCAGCTGACGGTCTGGGAAGAGCAGGGGTATGGCAAGCTGCCGGTTTGCCTCGCCAAAACGCAATATTCCTTCTCCACCGATCCGGCGCTGCGCGGTGCGCCGGAAGGCCATGTCGTGCCGGTGCGCGAAGTACGCCTCTCGGCCGGAGCCGGCTTCATCGTCGTCATCACCGGCGAGATCATGACAATGCCGGGCCTGCCGCGTTCGCCTTCGGCAGAACGGATCGTGCTGAACGAACAGGGATATATCGAGGGGTTGTTTTAAGTCTCTATATCGCCGCCGTCATCCTCGGGCTTGTGCCGAGGATCT
This sequence comes from Hyphomicrobiales bacterium, assembly GCA_900472395.1. Lineage (GTDB taxonomy): Bacteria > Pseudomonadota > Alphaproteobacteria > Rhizobiales > Rhizobiaceae > Neorhizobium. The sequence goes on along the minus strand of UCHV01000029.1, from coordinate 112,017 downwards.
GCTGTGCTCCATTGTCTGTCGTGGTTAGATCCTCGGGACGAGCCCGAGGACGTGCGATCGAATGGGTGAGGCCTTCGCCGGTTACCGGCAATACCTGTATCCGTTCTTCCTATCCAGCACGTCGAGGTGCAGGTGATCCTGATGCGTTGCATCGCTGCCGGGTGAAAGCACGGTGGAAAAATACAGGCAGGCGGTGGCCGTCGCGGCGCGCTGGAAGGCGCCTTCCAGCGTCGAATCCTCCTGTCTCGGTTTCATCTCGAGTTTTTCGCCATTGTCGAGCCTGAAGGCTGCGACATCGATGGCATTGCCGCGTGCATGTTCCGACACCTTCCCGCTGGAAGCGCTGTTGCGAAGGCGGCAGGCATAGGTGGAGCCCGGCACGATGCCGGTGATCTTGCGGCCGGGCATGGCGACATTCATCGCGGGCTGGACATTGTCCTTCATCCATGTGGCCAGTGCCTTGGCCGTTTCGCACCGCATCTGCGCGCCGCCGGTATCGACATCAGGGAGAATTTCTTTCACGGCAATCGGTTGTTCGATGCCGCAACCCGGTTCTTCGCCGGTGATCGCCGGGATCGTCTCGAACTTGGTGCCGAGCGCGGTGAGGTCTGCAAGGCAGGCCTTCAGCTCTTCCGGGTCTTCCTTTTCGAGCGGTGGAGGGGGCGGTGTTTCTGCCTTTTGCTCCTGCGTCTTTTGTTCGTCTGTTTTTTCCGGCTCCGCGGCTTTCTGATCGTCTTCTTTCAAGGCGGGATTTTCGTCGGTCGGCTTGTCTGTGGCTGCCGGCGTTTCGGGTTTCGGCAGCGGCTTGGGAACGTCCGTCGGCTCAGCCTGTTCGGAGGAGGGTACAGGCGGGTTCTCCGGCGGCGCGGTCGGCTTTTCCGCAGCCTCCGGCGTTGCCGGTCTGGTTTCCGGCGCGGAGGGCGCGGCCGTTACCGGCTTCACGTCTTCAGCCTCCTTTGCCGGAGAGATGGTTTCATCAGGCTTCGTGGCCGGCTTTGGAAGCGGAACGGGGATTGCGGCGGGTGCCGGCGCTGCGGGCGTCACGTTGCGTGTCTTCGCCGGACGTACGCGGCGGCGCTCGGATTGTTTCGAGCGGGACGATTGTTTCCTGACCCCGATATCCTTCATGAAACGGTCGAAGGCGTTGATTGGCACCACATCGGTTCGTTCCACGGCTAAAGCCGGCGGATGTGGCGGCATGGCGGCGCCGAGAGCGAGCGGCAGGCAGGCGAAAACGCAAAGGATTTGCTTCATCCTTCATCGGTCCTTTCATCTTCGGGCAAACCATTCTCGGATGTCCGGCGAGGAGGGGAACGCCGATGGCACCGATTTGGTCGCATCGAAACGGCAATAAAATTGCGGCAGGAATCCGCTTGCATGGTTTTCAAAGCCAAGCTAACAATTCGCACCATGATCAACTCGATGAACATTGCTAACTGGTGGTGGGCACGCTAACGCGGCCTTGACCAGTCATGTCCATCGACAAGACGACGACAAGCCGCCCGAACCACGAGGCGGCTTTTTTGTTGAGCCGCCAAAGGGATCGGGCACCATCCTTAGAGGCGGAATATGGTAACGGTTATCGAAGACGACGGTTCGGAAAGCTATTCGACGCGGGGCGGCATCAGTGTTCGTCGCCAGCGCCGACCGGCGGAATATGCGACGGCGATCAGCAGCTATGTCGACCGGCTGGACGAACGCCGCGGCGCGGTGTTTTCCTCCAATTACGAATATCCGGGCCGCTACACACGCTGGGATACCGCGATTGCCGATCCGCCGCTCGGTTTCTCCTCGAATGGCCGAAAGGTCTGGATCGAAGCGTTTAACGGTCGTGGCGAAGTGCTGCTCGATTTCGTTGCCGACCGCCTGTCGCGCGAAGCCGACCTGACGCTTGGCGAACGCTCTGCCCGTCGTCTGGACCTCACCGTCAACGAGCCGACCCGCGCCTTTACCGAGGAAGAACGCTCGAAAATGCCGACCGTTTTCACGGTTCTGCGCGCTGTGGTCGATCTGTTTTATTCGGATGCGGACAGCGCCATCGGCCTGTTCGGTGCCTTCGGTTACGATCTGGCCTTCCAGTTCGATGCGATCAAGCTGTCGATGGCGCGCCCGGAAGACCAGCGCGACATGGTTCTGTTCCTGCCGGACGAAATTCTCGTGGTGGACCACCATGCGGCCAAGGCCTGGGTGGATCGTTATGATTTTTCCAAGGATGGTGTGACCACTGAGGGCAAGGCTTCGGATATTGCGCCTGATCCGTTCAAGCGTACCGATGTCATTCCGCCCAAGGGCGATCACAAGCCCGGCGAATATGCCGAGTTGGTGACCCGTGCCAAGGAAAGTTTTCGTCGCGGTGACCTGTTTGAGGTCGTGCCGGGTCAGAAATTCATGGAACGCTGCGACAGCAATCCGTCGCAGATTTCCAACCGCCTGAAGGCGATCAACCCGTCGCCCTATTCCTTCTTCATCAATCTCGGTCATCAGGAATATCTGGTCGGTGCCTCGCCGGAAATGTTCGTGCGGGTGTCGGGTCGCCGTATCGAGACCTGCCCGATTTCCGGCACGATCAAGCGTGGCGAGGATGCGATTGCCGATAGCGAGCAGATCCTGAAACTGCTGAATTCCAAGAAGGATGAATCCGAGCTGACGATGTGTTCGGATGTCGATCGCAACGACAAGAGCCGCGTTTGCGAGCCGGGTTCGGTGAAGGTCATCGGCCGCCGCCAGATCGAGATGTATTCGCGTCTCATCCACACGGTCGACCATATCGAAGGCCGCCTGCGGCCGGACATGGACGCGTTCGATGGTTTCCTCTCGCACGCATGGGCCGTCACCGTTACCGGTGCGCCAAAACTGTGGGCGATGCGGTTTGTCGAGCAGAACGAACGCAGTCCGCGTGCGTGGTATGGTGGCGCGATCGGCATGGTCGGCTTTAACGGCGACATGAATACGGGTCTGACGTTGCGTACCATCCGCATCAAGGACGGCATTGCCGAGGTGCGAGCAGGGGCGACGCTTTTGAACGATAGCAACCCGGAAGAGGAAGAGGCCGAAACCGAACTGAAGGCATCCGCCATGATTTCCGCTATTCGTGATGCACGCGCCGGCAATTCCGGCAAGGTTTCCCGTGACGTCGCCAAGGTCGGTGAGGGCGTCAAAATCCTGCTGGTCGATCATGAGGACAGTTTTGTCCACACGCTTGCCAATTATTTCCGCCAGACCGGTGCCGAGGTTTCGACGGTGCGCACGCCGGTGCCGCAGGAGGTTTTTGACCGTATCGATCCCGATCTGGTCGTGCTGTCGCCTGGTCCCGGCAATCCGAAGGATTTTGACTGCAAGGCGACCATCAAGGCGGCGCGGGCCCGCAACCTGCCGATCTTCGGTGTCTGCCTCGGCCTGCAGGCGCTCGCCGAAGCCTATGGCGGCGAGCTTCGCCATCTCGCCATTCCGATGCACGGCAAGCCATCGCGCATCCGTGTTCTTGAGCCGGGTATCGTGTTCTCGGGTCTATCCAAGGAAGTGACGGTTGGCCGTTACCACTCGATCTTTGCCGATCCGGCGACGCTCGACCGTGATTTCATCATCACCGCCGAAAGCGAGGATGGCACGATCATGGGCATCGAACATGCCAAGGAGCCGATTGCGGCGGTGCAGTTCCACCCGGAATCGATCATGTCGCTGGGCGGCGATGCCGGCATGCGGATGATCGAGAATGTGGTGGCGCATCTGGCGCGGAAGCGCGAGACGAAGGCGGCGTGACCGGTTTCGCTACCTTCATGGTGATTGGAAACCGGTGGAGCTGACCTAGATCCCTCATAGATCTGACGAGGGATACTGCAATGGCTTCACGACTTTATCGCAAAATGCTGCTGGCAGCTCTGGCATTCTTGCCGCTGCCAGCGGCAGCCGACACAAAGGCCGACCGCGTCGATACATTCGCCGATGTTCTCCGGCCCCTATATCCTGTGTTGCTGGGCAGTGTCGGGGTGTGGGAAGCCGATCCCCAGCGGGTGGAAATCTTCGTCAGGAAAACAGCAACTGGCATTGCCGCCGTCGTGCCTGCCGATTGTGACGCGGCAAGGTTCAAACAAGACAATTGCGGCCTCAAAATGCTGGTGCAGCCATCATCGTCGATGGCGCCGACCGTGCGCGAACGAGAGCTCATCGCCCGCCAATCCTATCGTGCAGACGAAACGCCACGTCGCGGCGACATCATTCTGTTCGATACCAAAACGGCCTATTCCGATAAGCCCGTCACTTATGTGAAGCGGCTGATCGGCCTGCCGGGAGAGACGGTCGAGTTGAAAGATGGCGTCGTGTTCGTTGATGGACGCGCATTATCGCAATCTGCAACGGAGCAATCCTTCGAGGCGCCGGGAGGAGGTGCTGTTCGTGTCCTGACAGAAACGACGCCTGAGAAGCGCCGGTACAGTATTGGCATGACCGAAAAGCCACCGTCGACCAAAACGGACGATGCCGGTCCGTTTCATGTGCCCGATGGACATTATTTCGTGCTGGGCGACAACAGGCATAACTCGGCCGACAGCCGGTATCCCGATCAGCTCGGTGAGAATGGTTTTGTACCGGCCGAAAGCGTCACAGGGCGTCTCGTTGCCGTTGTTGCCTCAAAAGATGAGGCCCGAATTGGGCTTGTTGTCGAGTGAATGCCGAGTTTGCCAAAACTGGAAAGAAAAAGACGTGACGAGCGAAATCATCATCGAACCGATCGAAGAAAAACATGTCGAGGGTTTTCGTGAGGCCCTCGACATCGTCGCGCGCGAGCGAAAATATCTGGTGTTTCTGGAAGCACCGCCAGTCGAGGCGATGCTGTCTTTCGTTCGCGACAATATCGCGGCCGGCCACCCGCATATGGTGGCGGTGGCCGATGGCAAGGTGGTCGGCTGGTGCGATATCCGCCGTGGTGCCCGTGCGGCGCAGGCGCATTGCGGCGTGCTCGGCATGGGCATCATCCCCGGTTATCGCGACCGGGGATTGGGGCGGCGGTTGATGCTGACGGCATTGGAAGCGGCGAAAGCTGCCGGGATGCACCGGGTCGAGCTTCATGCGCATGCGGATAATCTGCGCGCCATCGCCCTCTATGAGAAGGTCGGGTTTGTCCATGAAGGTGTTGCGCGCGATGCGATCAGGATCGATGGGCGCTACATCGACAGCGTTTTGATGGCGATGATCTTGGAATAATCGGTATCGCGGTCTGATACGTTTACTTGCGCTCCGATTGGTATCTTTGTATGATACCCTTATTGGAGGCTTGCTGATGATCCGCTCGTTCAGAGATAAGCTGACGCAAGCCGTTGACGACGGGTCAGTTCGCAAGGGTTTTCCCGCCGATCTTTTGCGGCGGGCGCAGTTGCTGTTGGCGGTTCTCGATGCGGCAACCTCGCTTGAGGATTTGCGATCCCCGCCCGGAAATCGGCTTGAGAAAATGTCGGGGGATCGTGCCGGGCAGCATTCAATCCGCATCAACAAACAATGGCGCATCTGCTTTCGCTGGACCGATGCCGGTCCGGAGGATGTCGAGATAACCGATTATCACTAGGCGACAGGCACAGGAGATCGACATGACCGTCAGCAAACTTCCGGCGATCCATCCCGGCGAAATCCTGCGCGAGCTTTATCTCGACCCTCTCGATATGACGCCCTATGCGCTTGCCAAGAAGCTTCATGTGCCGCGCACCCGCATAGAACGTATCGTTGCCGGCAAGACGGGTGTCACATCGGATACCGCGCTACGCCTTGCCAAATTTTTCAAGACCGCGCCGGAATTCTGGATGAACCTGCAGAACAGTTTCGATCTGAAGGTCGAGATGCAGAAACTGAAGGCTGAGTTGGAGGCTATCGAAGTCTACGAAGCCGCAGCCTGACCCCTTTGACAAATCACCGGCCTTGAGCCATATCACCACTCAATTCGAAACCGCCGCCGCGAGATGATCTCGCGGCGGCGGTTTCGTCGTTTTGGGCATATGGTTCTGCAAATCATTCGCAGGCGCAGTTAGGGAATTTGGACGTGGTGAAGGACGATAAAACCGTCGAGCGGCTGGCCATGTGGGGCATTCCGATTTCGATCGGCGTACTGGGCCTGAAGCTCGGGGCCTGGTGGGTGACGGGCTCGGTGGCACTGCTGTCGGACGGTCTGGAATCGCTGGTCAATGTGGCCGCCGCCTTCATTGCCTATTTCGTCATCCGATATGCGCAAAGGCCGGCCGATCACGATCACCAGTTCGGGCATCACAAGGCGGAATATATTTCGGCCGTTCTCGAAGGCGTGTTGATCGTCGTCGCGGCGCTTCTGATCATTCAGGAAGCGTGGCAGGCCGTCATGCAGCCGGTGATGCCGGAAGCGCCCTGGCTTGGCCTCGGCATCAATGCGTTTGCGGGTATCATCAACGCCGTGTGGGCCACCACGCTGATCCGGGCGGGCAGGGCGCATCGCTCCGTGGCGCTGACGGCGGATGGCCAGCATATCATGTCTGACGTGGTGACATCTGCCGGGGTGTTCGTCGGCCTCGTTCTGGCGGTCTTTACCGGTTATGCCATTCTCGATCCGCTTCTGGCGATTTTTGTAGCCATCAACATTCTCTGGCAGGGTTACAAGGTCATCACCCATTCGCTGGGCGGATTGATGGACAAGGCGCTGGAGCCGGAGGAAGAAGCGGCGGTGCGCGAGGCGATTACCGCCCATTGCGGCGGTGCGCTCGATGTTCACGACCTGAAATCACGCCGCGCGGGATCGGCGGCCTTCATCGATTTTCACCTCGTTGTGCCGGCCAAAATGACGGTTCGTGAGGCGCATGAGATCTGCGACCGCTTGGAAGATGCGATCAAAGAGGTTATTCCCGGCGCCACATTGGCGATCCATGTCGAGCCCGAGGGCGAACACGCGCATGGACAGACTGTCTCAATCGAAGGAATTGGCAAATGACGATGACGGATGTCAGCGGGCTGTCGCAGCTCGGCAAACAGGTGGATGCACCGAAAAGCCCGGAAGAAGCCGTGCTGGAGCGCGTGCCCAACAGCAATCAGGGCATGGATTACGTGACGCGTTTCACCGCGCCGGAATTTACCTCGCTCTGCCCGATGACCGGTCAGCCGGATTTCGCCCATATCGTCATCGATTACATCCCGGATGCCTATCTGGTGGAATCGAAGTCGCTGAAACTGTTTTTGACCTCGTTCCGCAATCACGGCGCGTTTCATGAAGATTGCTCGGTCTATATCGCCAAGCGTCTGGTCGATCTGCTGCAGCCGAAGTGGCTGCGGATCGGCGCTTACTGGTATCCGCGCGGCGGCATTCCAATCGACGTGTTCTGGCAGACAGGTGATGTTCCGGCCGGCGTGTGGTTGCCGGATCAGGGCGTGCCGACCTATCGCGGACGTGGGTGAGGAACGGTCCGGCGCAGCCGGAGCAATCGATCCGGTGGATCGATTGCAGTGACGAACGCACCGAGCCCAAGCGAGGGGCCGGGATAGGTTGCCTTACATTCGGAAAATAAAAGGCACCGGAGCGCATCTCTCCGGTGCCTTTGTCGTTCTTGGCGTGATGACGATCAGATGTCGAGGCTGTCGTCGCTGCCGCCGAAATCGTCATCACTGTCATCCGACGCGCCATTGTCGTCGTCGCCATAATCGGCCTGCCGGATGTTGTCGTCGTCCGACGCCTGCTGGTCCTTGCCGTTTTCTGCGGCGTCACCGTAATAGTTGTTGATCACGGTTTCCTCCACCGGTGCGCCGCCGAAGGCTGCGGCACCTTGCGTCGGTGAGCCCCAGCCGAGACCGGAGACGTGATTGCTGAAGACGCTGGAGAGAGAGTTCGCCAGAAGCATGCCGCCGGCAACGCCCGCTGCGGTGCCGAGCGCGCCGCGCAGAAAGCTGCCACCGGCCGAGGGCGCGGCAGGCTGGGCGCCAAAAGACTGGCTGCTGCCCCATGGCCCGCCAGTCGGCTGCGGCGGACGATAATCGTCATCATATCCGTGATTGCCGGCATGGCTCTGGTTCGGCACCGGGATGCGATCCTGGCGGGGTGGCTCGCTATTGCCGAAGATGGAGCCGAGGAAACCGCCGCCGCCCTGATTTCGGCTGTCGGCGGTGCTTTCCAGCTCATGCACACGGGCCTCGAGTTCCTGAATACGGTGGGAGGCCGCCTCAAGTCCCTTTTCCTGAACGATGACGGCCTGCGCGAGGTAATAGGCGGCATAAGGCTGCCGGCGCGTCTGTTCATCGACGAGGCTTTCCGCCTCGTGGTCACGCGGGGTGGAGGATGCGGTTTGAACGCGGTCGAACAATGCGGTGAGAAGCTGGCGTTCTTCGGGTGACATATCTGCCTCCTTGGCGGTGATATGTCTTTCGAATTAGGAACGGATCATGGCTTTTCAAAGCGACGCACCCTTACATTTCGGTAATGCTTGCGTGGACATTCGCAAGCGCGCCTGCCGGTCCGGTCGGATTTCGACGCTTACGCCCAAATGCCGGCGACAAGCTGGGGATAATCGCGCAGCAAGGAATTCACCTTAAGCCTATTCGCACATTGTTTTAACGACGCGAACGCATTATGTCCGGTATCGACACGTCCATGCTGGAGACACTGATGAACGACGAAAACGACGACGACAAGACGAAGGAATTGCCGCTCGGCAAGGAGACTGAAGCCAATCTCTTCAAGTCCCGCTCGATCTTCATCTATGGCGGCATCACCCAGGAACTGGCGCAGAAGGTCTGCACCCAGCTGGTCGCGCTTGCTGCCGCCGGTGACGAAGACATCCGCATCTATGTGAATTCGCCTGGCGGTCACGTGGAATCGGGCGATTCGATCCACGACATGATCAAGTTCATCAAGCCGAAGGTCTGGATCATCGGTACCGGCTGGGTCGCTTCCGCCGGCGCGCTGATCTACGTTTCGGTTCCCAAGGAACGCCGTATCGCTCTGCCGAACACCCGCTTCCTGCTTCATCAACCGTCCGGTGGCACCCGCGGCATGGTCTCCGACATCGAGATCCAGGCCCGCGAAATCATCAAGATGAACCAGCGCCTGATCAAGATCTTTGCGAAGGCCACCGGCCAGTCGGAAGAAAAGATCGCCAAGGACATCGACCGCGATTACTGGCTCGGCGCCGAAGATGCAGTCGAATACGGTCTGGTTTCGCGTATCGTCACCAGCCAGTCGGAAATCTGATCCGGCTTGCATAAAGCGAAAAATCAAAAAATCCCCCGTCAGTGCTGCTGACGGGGGATTTTTTATGCTCTGTAACCGGTTGATCAGGCGGACTGGCGGACCTTGGTAAACAGATCGCCGCGCTCGGATTGCCAGTTTTCGGCAAATTCCACCAAAGATTCCGCGCACATCGGTTTGGCGAACGCATAACCCTGCAGGACGTGGCAGCCGAGGTTGCGCAGGATTTCCACATGCGCGGTGGTCTCGACGCCTTCCGCGACGATTTCGATGCCCTGGCTGCGGCCGATCTCGATGATCGAAGCCACCAGCCTGTGCTGGGAGCCCGAGGCTTCCAGCGGCATGATCAGCCGGCGGTCGATCTTGAGGCGCGTCGGGTCGAGTTCGAGCAGGCTGACGATCGAGGCGTGGCCGGAGCCGAAATCGTCGATTTCGATATCGATGCCAAGATCCTTCAATTGCCCGATGACGGAACGCAGGGCCTTGTCGTGGCCATCGAAGGATATCGATTCCAGGAGTTCGAAGGAAAGGCTGCCCTTTGGAATGGACAGGCTGGAAATTTCCGCAAGCAGATGTTCATCCTTCAGGCGCTGGGCTGAAATGTTGACCGAAACGCGCGGGATGGCGAGATCGCGGGCGCGCCAGCGGGTGGCCTGAAACAGCGACTTCTGCAGGATGATCGCATCGATATCGCCCGACCGATGCAGGCCCTCTGCGATATCGAGGAACTTGTCGGGCGTCAGCAGGCCGCGGGTCGGATGCTGCCAGCGCGCCAAAGCCTCGACGCCGACGATCTCCAGCGTGCGGGCATCGAACTGCGGCTGGAAGAAGGGAACGATCTGGTCGTTCTCGATGGCTGCCAGCAACTCGTCTGATGTGCGCTTGGTGTGGATCGCGGCGGCAAGCAGGTTTTCCGAAAAAATCTCAGCGCGGTTACGGCCACGTTTCTTGGCTTCGTAGAGCGCGACGTCGGCATTGATCAAAAGCTGTTTCGGATCTTCGCCGGCGGCCGTTTGCACAGCCACGCCGGCGCTGCAGCCGACATGGCATTCGTGACCGTCGATGACGATGGGGGTTGCCAAGGCCTTGACGATGGCGCGGCCAAGTTCCATCGCGCGTTCTTCCGGCTCCGCGCCGCTGGTGACGAGAACGAATTCATCGCCGCCGATGCGCGAGGCGAATTCATCACCATGGAGAAGGGTCTGCAGGCGCGTGGTTGCCTGGCGCAGAACTTCGTCGCCGGCCGCGTGGCCCAGCGTATCGTTGACTTCCTTGAAGCGGTCCATGTCGAAATGGATGAAGGCCAGCCGATGGTTGGGGGAGGGCGAACCGGAGGCATCCATGAACTGGTCGAGGAACCGGCGGTTCGGGAGCCCGGTCAAGGCGTCGTGCAGCGACTGGTGTTCGAGCGTGCGGCGGGTTGCGCGCAACTGCTCGTTCTGATTTTCCGCGCGGGTGCGGGCATCGCGCAATTCCATCTGCAGCGTGATGTCGCGGGTAACGTCCCAATTGGCGCCCACCAGTCGCTCGACGCCGCTCTGGGTCATGTAGGACGTGCCGTTCGAGCGGATGTGGCGGATCTCTCCATCCGGCGTGACGATCCTGAATTCCGGTGTTGCAGGCACCGAATTCTCCGACCGGTTGAGGATTACCGCCTCCATCGCATCGATGTCGTCAGGATGAATCCGGCGGCGCCAGTCGTCGTAAGAGAAGACGTCCCTGTCTTCCGGCGCGGAATAAAGAGCGCGGAGGCGACGATCCCAGAACATTCGCCTGGTGGATGGCTCGTATTCCCACACGCCGACTTCCGACGCGTCCAGTGCCAGCGCCAGACGATGATGCAGGCCTTCCAGCTCTTCCTCGCGCTGTTGCAGGGTATCGATATGGCCATGGCGCTGACGCATCAGCAGGCCGACCCAGATCATGGGTGCGATGACGGCGATGCCGATCAGCGCCGAATACGCGTAAAGGCTGCCCATCTGCGGGGGCGTGGTTTGCCAACCGGCCTTCGGCACGGCCGCCAGATACCAGGTGTCGTAACCCAGTTCCATCGTCGTGCGCACGGTATCCTGCGAGAACAGGCCGATATCGCCAAAGAAAACATCCTTGGCCTTGGGATGTGGACGGCGGGAAATGCTGATATTCAGCGACTGCCGCTCGCTGTCGATATTGCTGTCGCGCAACAGGCGGTCGACGTCGATGACGGTGGAAACCACGCCCCAGAAATGACCGTTTGACGCGTTGAAAACCGGATAACGCGCAAACAATCCCATGCTGCCGCCCTGAACCAGACGGACCGGCCCGGCAAGCGTTGCGGTGCGGCGCTTGATGGCTTCGAAAACCGAACCGGCCCGCTTGGGATCTGCCTGATAATCCTGGCCGATGATCTGCTTGTTCTCCGCATACGGGTAGATCATCCGCACGACCAGATCGGGGGCGCCGGCCACGTTCTTCAGCTGGGAGTGATTGGCGAAGATCTTTTCCGCAAGCGTTGAAAACTGCGCTTGAGTGATGGACGGGTTGGCCGAAATGGCCGCTGCCAGACCATGGATGAGGTTGACGTTGCCGTGGATATTGGTTTCGAGGTCGGCTGCAACCTTCGCCAGTTGTTCGGAGGCCGCCAGCTGCTGCGCCGACATGAAATGCTCATACTCATCCTGCACCGCGCGCACGAAACCTGTGACCACGATGGCCACGACCAGAAGCGTCGGCAGGAAATACCAGAGATGATGCAGACGGACAGAAAAAAGCGTCCTGAACTTAAGCGGCGACGGCAATAGAAACATCCAGCGTATCGTGAAATATGCCGGCAATATCGACGAGAGAATTTAATTTATTCTGATGTTTATTTCTATGAATTGGCACGTTGCATGAATAAGCGAAGCCTCATGTTTCAGGCTGTGGACAACCTTTTAGTCCCGTCGTGTACCTGAGCCTCTCTACACGCACTTGCCTGGCGCCAAATCCTGTGCTCCTTGCTGGCTCCATCTCGATACGGACATTCCCGATGCTGAAAGATTTTTCCGTTCCGGCCTTGCTGATGGGGCTGCTGACCGCATTCGTCGGCTTCGTCAGTTCATTTGCCGTCATCGTGCAGGGGCTTGGCGCCATGGGCGCTACACCGGATCAGGTGGCGTCTGCCCTGTTGGCGGTTTGCGTCGCCCAGGCCGTGCTTGCCGTATTCTTTTCCTTCCGGCACAAAATGCCGGTGATGATGGCGTGGACGACGCCCGGCGGCGCACTTCTGGCGACGACCGGCATGATAGAGGGCGGTTTTGCCGCCGCCGTCGGCGCATTCGTCATCTGTGGCCTGCTGATCATGCTGACCGGCCTGTTTCCGCCTTTCGGGCGGGCCGTGCGGCTGATCCCGACGCCGCTTGCCAATGCCATGCTTGCCGGCATCCTGCTCGGTCTCTGCCTTGCTCCGGTCAAGGCGGTGGCTTTCAATCCGCTGTTCGGCCTTCCCATCGTGCTGGCATGGATGCTGGTGGTGACCCGCTGGCGGCTGTGGGCCGTGCCTTCAGCACTGGCAGCCTTCATTCTGGTTCTGATCTTCGGTGTGGATCTGCCGCCCGATGCGATGCAGCAGGTTGGCTCAGCCATCCACCCGCAGCTGGAATTCGTCACGCCGCTCTTCACATGGCACGGTTTCGTTTCGGTGGCGCTGCCGCTGTTCATCGTGACTATGGCCTCGCAGAACATTCCGGGCATCGCCATTCTGAAGGCGCATGGTTATGAGCCGCCGCCGGGTCCGCTGTTTGCCTCGACCGGTGTGTTTTCTGCCATCATCGCCTTTTTCGGCAGCGTGCCGGTCAATCTTGCCGCGATCACGGCGGCGATGTGCGCAAGCGAGGATGCGCATCCCGATCCCAAGCGTCGATACTGGGCGGCGATCGTGGGTGGCGGCGCATATGTCTTGCTGGGTCTGATCGCCGGCGGCATCATCGCCTTCGTTTCGCTGGCGCCGCCGATCCTGCTGCAGGCGGTGGCGGGGCTTGCATTGATCGGGGCGCTGTCGAATGCGGCGCATGCCGCCTTTCAGGATCCTGCTGCACGCGAAGCTGCGGCAATCACTTTTCTGGTCACGGCTTCAGGAACGACCTTTGCCGGAATTTCGGGCGCTTTCTGGGGGCTGGTCGCCGGTGGGTTCGTGCTTTGGCTGATGCGTTTCACCAAGGGTTTTGGAAAACGCTGATGCGGCGATCGTTTGCCGCGCTTGTCCTCCTGGCGGTCGGTGTGGCTTTCGGCTGGCTGTTTTCTGATCGCTACTGGTTCTGGCGGGATTGTATCGCCGCTTCGCAATCGAGTTGCGTGACGCCCGATGGCGCCAATCTGACGGCGGGCGGCGCGGTCTGGAGTGTATTTTCCCTCGGGTTCCTGCTGGCGGCCGCCATCGTTTTCATGAGGCGGCGGCGCGGCTAGGCCGATCTGGCGTACCAAAACACAAAAAGCCGTTCTTGCCACATGTCATTCCCGCCGCTATAGATTCGCTTATGACCATGACAGGCGCGATCATGTTTGACCGTTTTGCCGCCCGCAGCACCGCTGCCGGGGCGACGGTTTTCGCGCCTCTCTTGCTTCTTAGCCTCGACCTTACACTCGGTTGCCGGGTCCGTTGAGGAGCGCCCGGCGGCCGACAAAGCCCGCCGGCGTAAGAGCTCCTCGCATTAAATCCAAGACATAAATTCGGACCATAAAGGTCCACATCCGCAGTCGGATTGCCGTTGGTGGCATCGAGCAGATTGCTCCTGCGGAGGGTCAAGCGAAGGACGAAGACATGGACAGCAAGATTTCCGCATCCACCAAGGGCATGCAGTCGGCAGGCGTAAAATATCGCGCTTACCCGGCCATCAACATTCCCGACCGCACATGGCCCTCGAAGACCATCGAGAAGGCGCCGATCTGGTGTTCGGTCGATCTGCGCGACGGCAACCAGTCGCTGGTGAACCCGATGGGCCATGACCGCAAGGCCCGCATGTTCAAGCTGTTGCTGGACATGGGCTTCAAGGAAATCGAGATCGGTTTCCCGTCCGCCTCCCAGACCGATTTCGATTTCGCCCGCTGGTGTGTGGAAGAGGGCGGCGTGCCGGAGGACGTGTCCTTGCAGGTGCTGGTGCAGTGCCGCCCGGAACTGATCACCCGCACGTTCGAATCGCTGGAAGGTGCGCACAAGCCGATCATCCACTTCTACAATTCGACCTCGGAATTGCAGCGCCGCGTCGTGTTTGCGAAGGATGTGGGCGGCATCAAGCAGATCGCCGTCGATGCGGCCAAGATGATCACCGACATGGCGGCCAAGGCCGGCGGCGGTTACCGTTTCGAATATTCGCCTGAAAGCTTTACGGGCACCGAGCTGGACGTGGCGCTGGAGATCTGCAACGCGGTGATCGAAGTCGTGAAGCCGACCGCCGACAACAAGCTGATCCTCAACCTGCCGTCCACCGTCGAAATGGCGACGCCAAATATCTATGCCGACCAGATCGAATGGATGTGCCGCAACATCGACAACCGCGAAAACGTCATCATTTCGGTTCATCCGCACAATGACCGTGGCACCGGCATCGCCGCGACCGAACTGGCGCTGATGGCGGGTGCGGACCGTGTAGAAGGCACGCTGTTCGGCAATGGTGAGCGAACCGGCAATGTCGACGTCGTGACGCTGGCCTTGAACATGTTCACGCAAGGCATTGATCCGGAACTGGATTGCTCGGATATCGAGCGCATCAAGGATGTCTACGAATATTCCAACGAGATGGTCATTCCGGAACGTCACCCTTATGTCGGCGAACTGGTCTACACGGCGTTTTCGGGCTCGCATCAGGATGCGATCAACAAGGGCATGAAGGCGATCAAGGTCGCCAACCATCCTGTCTGGGAAGTGCCCTATCTGCCCATCGATCCGCAGGATGTCGGCCGTTCCTACGAGGCGATCATCCGCATCAATTCGCAATCGGGCAAGGGCGGTATCGCTTACATCCTGCAACAGGATTACGGCATCAACCTGCCGCGCAACCTGCAGGTGGAGTTCCGCGAGGATATCCAGCGCATCACCGACGAAGAGGGGAAGGAGCTGTCGTCCAGGCGCATCTATGACCGCTTTATCGAGCGTTATGTGGAGCAGCCGGAAGGCCGCCTGAAATTCGTCGATCACCAGACCTTCCCGGCCGGCATGGATCACAAGGGTGTGCGCG
This sequence comes from Hyphomicrobiales bacterium, assembly GCA_900472395.1. GTDB lineage: Bacteria > Pseudomonadota > Alphaproteobacteria > Rhizobiales > Rhizobiaceae > Neorhizobium. The sequence goes on along the minus strand of UCHV01000029.1, from coordinate 96,642 downwards.
TCGTTTCAGCCGAGATCACCGACAATGGTGTGGTGAAAAAGATCGAAGGTCAGGGAACCGGCCCTATCGACGGCTTCATCAACGCCTTGTCGAGCTATCTCGGTGTGGATCTGTCGGTAAACGATTATTCGGAACACTCGCTGCAGCATGGCTCGAATGCGTCGGCCATCGCTTACGTCGAGATGCAGCATCCGGGCGGCAAGTTGTTCGGCGCCGGTGTGAACACCAATATCGTGGCGGCGTCGCTCGAAGCGATCGTTTCGGCGGCCAACCGCGTGATTGCCGAGCGCTGATGGCGCGCAACAGGTTTTGAAAAAACAAACGGCCCGGAAGCAATTCCGGGCCGTTTGTTGTGCGGGATTGTTTCTGGCGGCTCAGATCTGGCCTGCAACCTTTGCAGCGATGTCGTCGAGGTTTGCATTCGAGGACGCGCCGGTGACGACGTAATCCGTCTGGTCGCGATGCCAGGCAATCAGGCCGATATCGTCGCGGATCTGCTCGGCCATGTTCTGGTCGTTGCCGACGAGATTGCGTGCGAAGCAGATCGAGATGATGCTGCCGTCCTCGTCACGATATACAAGCTGGCCGACAGGCTTGCCGGCTGCCGAGAAGAGGCGTCCGCCCAGGAATTCGAGCTTGTCGGTGGCAAGGTTGGGTACCCGGAATGAAACGCCGGTGGTGGCCATCAGCCAGTCGACCAGATGCGGGCTATCCGATGCCGACACCTCGACGAGGTGATCGGTCTGACGGGAAAATACGCGGTGATGGGTGGCGATATCTTCCAGCCAGCCGCTGGTGACGGGCATGGCGAGTTCCGCGAAGGTCTGCATCTGCGGCCTGCTGCCGATCATGAAGCCGATCCCGCCTGCGAAAAGCGCAACGGCCAGACAGCCCACGATGACATGCCGACGCGTCGGCTTGAATTCCAGAGAAGGGCGCTGAGGCTGCGGCAGGCGCACCGCCTTGCGGGGCGGGGTTGCGGTCTTGATCGTGCGCACCAGCGTCAGCGGCACCGGCTCGCGCAGAACCTCGTCGAACGCACTGATGCCGAACGCATTGGCGTTGCGCAGGTTTTCCTGGATGTCGCGCGCCTGTTGCCCGTTTTCTGCCAGAAGGGCCTCGATTTCGGCCTTGTCGGCGTCGCCGAGTTCGCCATCGAGCGCCACCGAGAGGCGGCATTCCAGGTTGATGTTGTGCGAAGAAGGCATTCGTCAGGCTCTCCGCTCGGCGCTATCGGCGATCTGGTGCGCAAAATGCACGCGGGCGGCAACCACATTGGCGGCTACCGCTTCGGGTGGAATGCCGAGAATGGAGGCGGCTTCGGCGTAGGAGTGATCTTCCACGCAAACGAGCAGGAAGCTTGCCGCAATGCCTTGCGGCAGGCCGAGTATGGCGTGGTAACCGGTAAAGCCGTTGCTGCCGGTGTCTTCGCCGGACGAGGTCCGCTTTTTCGGCTGGTCCATCCAGACCGACTGGATGAGCGCGAATGCCCAGCTTTCAAGCCGACTGCCATTATCGAATTGAGGAGCCTTCAGCACGGCCTGAAGGCAAGCGTCACCCACCAGTTCATCGACGATATCGGGCTGCTCGCAGACTGCCAGCGCAAAACGCCGAAGCCTCGGCAAAAGCGAAACGAGGTCGCGTCTGATATCTGTATGATCCGGCTGCAGTGTCATGTCCGTCCGATGCGTTGGAGTGGCAGGCTGGCATGCGAATGGGGAGAATTTGCGATTTAAAACATCTCTGGCTTTCGCCAGGCTGTCATGACGATGGCAACGGCACCACTTGCGGCATGGGTATCGGCGTTTCGCGTGGATCATGGCCATAAAACAGGCGCGTATGATCAAGTGCGATCGCATCCGCGGTTTCGGTCAGGCCATGACGTTCGCAAATGAGGTTCCAGGCTCCGGGTTCGCCTGTGAGCGTAAAGAGATTGTAGGCCGCGCGCGGCTTGTGGCCGCCGGGACCCTGCGATGCGGATGCGATACCCACGACGGGGATCTGCCCGCCACTATGCGTTTTCAGGAAATGGACGGTGTCGAGGTGTGTATGTCCGTGCAGGATCAATTCGGCGCCGCCCATCGACATGGCGGCGTTGAAACGACGGATGCCGATCATGCGCTTGTGGCGGGCGGCGGCACCGCGAATCGGGGGATGGTGGATCAGCACCACACGGAACAGGCCGTCCTCACCGGCCTTTTTCAAAAGCTCCACGGTTTCACGCGCCTGGCGGGAACTGAAAAAGCCGGTGGCGGAAAAGGGTGGCGTGGCCAGCGAGGTGGAACAGCCGATGATGGCGATTGGCCCGCGTTGGCGATAGGTCGGAAAAACGTGGTCGTCGTCCGGCCAGTTCTTCGGGCTATCGTCACCGGCGATGAACGGATACCAGCGCTTGACCGATTTATCGTGCGCGCCAGGTACGTAGGCATCGTGGTTTCCGGGCACGACGGTGGTGGCCAGAGGCTCTCCGACGCTTTCCAGCCATTCGCCCGCAAGCCGGATTTCGATCTCGGTCGCAAGATTGACGAGGTCGCCGGTGATCATCAGGTGATCGGGGTGGTGAGCCCGAATATCGCTCAACAGCAGGTCCAGCGTATTGACCAGCAAATGCTTTCGCCGGTTACGGTGCCAGTTGATGAAGCCGGTTATCCGCTTGGAAAAAAGCTCGCGCAACGTTAACTGCGGAAGCGGACCCAGGTGAATGTCGGAAATATGCGCGAACCTGTACATGGGGACATGACATAGGGCTGGCAGGCCCAAGGAGCAAGCTGCATGAGAAATGAAGGTATCCCCGAAATTTCACGTATCAGTAGGAGAATCATGGTGTGGCTGCTGCATCGGTATTTTCTACTGACGCGCAGCATGACGCTCGGGGTGAGGGCCGCCTGTTTCGATGCCGATGGCCGGGTGTTCCTCGTGCGGCATACGTATTTGCCCGGATGGTACCTGCCGGGTGGCGGCGTCGAGCGGGGGGAGACGATGAATGCGGCGCTTGCAAAGGAATTGCGCGAAGAAGGCAACTTGAAAATTCTGGGCGATCCCCAGCTTTTCGCGAGTTACTTCAATCGAAACGCAAGCAAGCGCGATCATGTACTTCTTTATCGGGTAAATGTGGAGCAAACTTCGCCGCGTTTACCTGACAGGGAGATAGCCGAGTGCGGTTTTTACTCTCTGGACGCTTTGCCTGAAGGCGTGACCCAGTCGACATTACGTCGGCTGAAAGAATTGTCCGGCCATCTGCCTGTGGAAGACTACTGGTAGGATATTTAAGGCGATGGCCATTCACTCTTTGGTTGCTTGCAACTGCAGGTGTCATTGATCATCATGTCCTAATAAGCGGGGAACAGGGACATGACGAAGATAGAAATGGCGATCGACCATTTGATGGTGACGCATAAATTGGCGGTGCAGGAACAGGAAGTGATGCTGGCCTATTTCATAGGTCTGGCATTGGAAGAGGCCAAGGAGGAACTGGCGCGACGCCGGAAAAGCCGTGCCTCCTTGAACTAGCATCCCGCTGCGCGATTGCGCCTTATCCTATTTTTAGAAGGGTTTCACGGCCGTGAGGCAAGGTGAAATCCACTTCCGGACCGACCGGCACGATGCCCGTGGGGTTGATAGTCTTGTGGCTGCGATAGTAGTGACCCTTGATATGCTCCATGTTCACCGTGTCGGCGACGCCTGGATACTGGTAGAGATCACGCAGATAGTTCGACAGGTTTGTATAATCGTCGAGGCGACGGACATTGCACTTGAAGTGTCCCACATAAACTGCGTCGAAGCGCAGCAGAGTGGTGAACAGCCGCCAGTCGGCTTCCGTGGTCTTGTCGCCGAACAGATAGCGGCTTGAGCCCAATCGCTCATCCAGCATGTCCAGCGTTTCGAAGAGCTTCAGGACGGCTTCTTCGTAGGCTTCCTGCGTCGTGGCAAAACCTGCGCGGTAGACGCCATTGTTGACGGCGGGATAGATGATGTCGTTCATCGCATCTATTTCACTGCGCAATGCCTGCGGGTAAAAATCGTCTGTCGATCCGGTCATTCCGTCAAAGGCGGAATTGAACATGCGGATGATTTCCGCGCTTTCATTGGAAACAATCGTCTGCTGCTGCTTGTCCCACAGGACCGGCACGGTAACGCGGCCGGAATAGTTGGAATCGGCCTTCAGATAGACCTGGTAGAGGTAATCGAGGCCGTAGAGATCATCGCCGGTAGCACCGGCCGTTTTTTTGAACTCCCAGCCGTTTTCCAGCATCAGATAATCGACCACCGACACGGAGATCAGGTCTTCGAGCTTTTTCAGCTTGCGAAAAATCAACGTGCGATGCGCCCATGGGCAGGCAAGCGAGACGTAGAGGTGGTAACGCCCGGCTTCGGCCTTGAAGCCACCTTTGCCGGATGGGCCCGGAGCACCATCCGCCGTTAGCCAGTTGCGGAACTGGGATTGCGACCGTTCGAAACGACCTTTGGTCGCCTTCGTGTCATACCACACGTCCTGCCACTTGCCGTCTACGAGCATGCCCATGATGAAATCCTTGTGTGTTCTTTGTGGCTGGTTAGATACGGCACCTGCTGCGGATATCGAGACGCGAAATTGCGAACGGTGTGTTTTTGCGTTGGACGTGCAAAAAAAATCCTGCTAACCGACTTTTCACGATTTTTCGGGAACCATCCTTTCATGACCGAGCCGAGAGCACTGCGACGACGCTGATCCTTCGATAAGACGCTTCCGCGTCAACGAGATCACTTGTCCTGTCCGCTCTCATATCTACGGCTTCGGTTCACCATGGCTCCGCAACTTCTCGCAAAACACGACCTCGTTTACCTGACCGAAGACGCGTCTCACGACGACGTCATCGAACTCATCAATGCCGAAGCGTTTGGTCCCGGCCGCTTCGTCAAGGCTGCGGCGCGTATCCGTGAGCAGGGTCCGCATGATCGGTCGATCTCTTTCGTCTGCACCGATTATGGTGAAACGATCGGCTCCGTGCGTATGACGCCGGTTCTGGCCGCTGGCGTCAAGGCGCATATGCTTGGACCGCTGGCGGTGAGACCTTCCCACAAAAACCAGGGGATCGGCCGGGAACTGGTGCGCATCGCCATCGAGGCGGCGCGGCGCAAGGGTTCTGAAGGCGTGATCCTCGTTGGTGATCCGCCATATTACATGCCACTCGGTTTCGAAAAGGTACCCTATGGAGCGCTGGAGTTCCCGGGGCCTGTGGATCCCGGCCGGGTGCTGATCGTGCCGATGGCAGTTGACGTGACCGAACGGTTACGCGGCAAAATCGGCTGGCGCCCGTAAATCAAACCCTCTAAATCTTGCCGCGCTTCACGACAGGCGAAAGGTTGCCGACTGTGAATGCGTGCCGGAGGGGGCTTTGGAATGACTGGAATTTCCATTGATGCGGCGTTGGATCGAGCAGGAACGGGCGCCTATCAGCGCCGTCTGCTGGGCATTTTCGGGCTTGTATGGACAGCGGATGCCATGCAGGTTCTGGCGGTCGGTTTTACCGCCGCCTCCATTGCCAAGAGTTTCGGATTGACGGTGCCGCAGGCGCTGCAGGCCGGTACATTATTCTTTCTCGGTATGCTGATCGGCGCTGCCGTTTGCGGCAAGCTGGCGGATCGCTACGGCCGCCGCCGGGTGCTGATCTTCACCGTGGCATGTGATGCGCTTTTTGGAACGCTCGCAATCTTCTCTCCAGACTTTACGAGCCTGATCGTATTGCGTTTTCTGACCGGATTTGCCGTGGGTGGCACACTGCCGGTCGATTACGCGATGATGGCTGAATTTCTGCCGGCCAAGAACCGTGGTCGCTGGCTGGTCATGCTCGAAGGTTTTTGGGCCGTGGGCACGCTGATCGTGGCGCTGACGGCCTGGGCAACCAGCCTTGCTGGCCTCGAAGACGGATGGCGCTACATTCTGGCCGTTAATGCCGTGCCGGCCATCATCGGCATCGGCCTGCGTTTTCTGGTGCCGGAATCGCCGCTTTACCTTTTGCGCAGCGGCCGAGGCGATGAGGCGAAAGCGGTTCTGAACCGTATCCTGAAGGGCAATGGCAAGCCGGAGCTCGGTTCCGATGTCTCCATCGTCAGCCCGCCGCCGGTGAAAAGCGTCGGTCTGTTTTCTCCCAAACTGCGCCAGCGCAGCATCATGATGCTGGCAATCTGGTTCCTCGTCTCGATTTCCTATTACGGCATCTTCACCTGGATGCCGCCAAAGCTTGCGGCGGACGGGTTCGGCTTCGTGCGTGGTTACGGTTTCCTTGTTCTCGTGGCACTGGCGCAATTGCCGGGTTATGCGCTGGCGGCCTACGGCGTCGAGGCATGGGGGCGGCGGCCGACACTGGTGACCTTCTGCCTGCTTTCGGCATTCGGTTGCCTGCTGTTCGTGATTGCCGATGCCGGCATGCTGATAGGTGTGGCGCTGCTTCTGATGAGCTTTGCGCTGCTTGGCACCTGGGGCGCGCTATATGCCTATACGCCGGAGCTTTACCCCACGGCCTCGCGGGCAACGGGAATGGGAGCTGCCGGCGCCATGGCGCGTCTGGGCGGTCTTCTGGCGCCGTCCGTGATGGCTCTGGTGATCTCGGACGGTCTGGTGCTGGCGATCGGCATCTTTGCCGGCCTTCTGGTAATGGCCGCCGCCGCCGCTCTGATGATCGACGCGGAGACGAAGGATCTTTCGCTGACGTGAGAAGATGCGGGCACCGTCCGGTGACGGTGCCCGTTCGTGCCTAGTAGCTCGCCTTGTAGACCAGCGGCACCCAATCGTAATTCGTCTTATCGCGACGGACATGGCCGATGCCCGGGAAGGCATGGTGTGCGCCGGCCACCAGATATTTCTGGTCCGCCGCATCGGCAAAGGCGATGGCACGGCTGGCGGCTGCCGCTTTCTGATCGACGTCGAAATCGACGGTGACTTCGGGTTGGTCGAATTGCAGGACGTCACCATGGGCGATGTCGCCCCAGAACACGATTTTTCCGCCCCTGTTTTCGACGATGATGCCGCTGTGTCCCGGTGTGTGGCCGGCACGCAGGACCGAACCGAAACCGGGAATGGGGGCCGCATTGTCTCCGAATGTCTCGAGCTTGCCGGCCTGCGCATAAGGGCCGACGCATTTTTCCGCCTGTGCGATCTGCGGGCCGAGCACCTTATCCGCCTTGGCCTCGGCGTCGGCCTTCAGCCAGAATTTTTCTTCCCGTTCGTTGACATGCAGGATGGCGTTTTCGAACACGCGGCGGCCGTTGATGACGAGACCGCCCGAATGATCGGCATGGATGTGGGTGAGGATGACGTGGTCGATCTGCGACGTCTTGTAGCCGGAAGCCTCGATATTGGCGACGAGCTTGCCGAGCGCCGGGCCCATCAGATCGCCGGTGCCGGCATCGATGAGCACGAGTTGTTCGCCCGTATTGACGAGGAAGGCGTTGACGGAGGTCTCGCTGTTGCCGGCCTGGAAATGACCGTCGAGATAGGTTTCTGCGTCCGTCTCCTTGATGTTCTTGTAGATCTTCGCCATCGGCAATTTCACCGTCCCGTCGGAGAGCGCGGTGATTTCGTAATCGCCGAGTTTCAGGCGGTAGAAGCTGGCGGCCTGTTGGCCGATGATCGGCGCCTTGGCGAATACGGCGGAGGGCAGGGCGGTGATGACACCGGCGGCAAGGCCGATAGTGGCGGAGGATTTCAGGAGGTCGCGACGGGTTTGCATGGAAAGCTCCAGGAGTTGTGATGCGGTCTTGAACTGACCTGGAGAGCAGTTATGTATCGCAGTATCAGCAAACAAATCGATCCGGCTCATGGCAACTATCGATCATTTCAATCTGCGTTCCTTCGACCTCAACCTGCTCGTCGCTTTCGACGCGCTGATCTCGGAGGGCAGCGTCACCAAGGCCGCGAAACGGCTGAAGATCCAGCAGCCGGCAATGAGCCATTCGCTCTCCACCCTGCGGGTGCTTCTGCAGGACGAGTTGTTCATCCGCGTCGGTCAGGTGATGCAGCCGACCGCGCGCGCCCGCAGCCTTGCCGTGCCGGTGCGCCAGGCCTTGCGGCAGGCGCAGCTGGCGCTGACGGGCGGCCTGGGTTTCGATCCGGCAACGGAAGAGCGGACGTTTCGCATCGCCATGTCGCCGGAAATCGAGCTTCTGTTGATCCCCGACCTGACGGCGCGGCTGCGGCGTCTTGCGCCCGGCATCAAGGTTCTGGCGCGGGTTTTTCCCTATGAGGCGATGGAGCCTTCGCTGGAGGATGGCACGATCGATTTGGCCGTTGGCTGCACCTACACGAAGACGAGCCGCCGCTCTTTCGAGCCGCTCTATGAGACGCATTTTGCCTGCTGTTTTAATCCGGCGCTTCTCGATCTGCCGAACCCGGTCGGTCTCGACACCTATCTTGCCGCCGAACACGCAACGATCTCGCAAAACGATACCTTGCAGGGCTGCATCAAGGACGCGCTGGAAATGGCCGGTGTCGAACTGGATGTGGTGATGGCGGGACCGGGCTACATGTCTGTTCTGTCTGCCGCGCAGGTCAGCCCGGTGATCGCGACCGTGCCGAGCCGGATTGCCGAGCGTTACGGACCGCTGCTTGGGCTCAAGGTCAGTCCGCTGCCGGTGCGGCTGAGCTTTCCGGCGGTCAGCATGGTGTGGGCAAACCATGCGGATGGCGATGCCGCCAATGCCTGGCTACGCCAGCAGATCCGCGACAGTCTGGCGTGCACTGGTGTGGCTGGAGAGAAGAAGGTTTGTGAAGGGCAGGTTCTGGAAAAGGTCGCGGAACTCGGCTGAGTACAATTCTGCCTAGATTTTACGCTGGTTTTCGCCATTCCATCAGATGGGCGTAGGGCACCCGCTGATAGGCATTGCGCCTCTCTTCCGGTCCACCGATCGGAGACGGTTCGTCAAAATGCTTCAGTTGCAGGCCCTGCGCCAGCAGCAGACTGAAATAACGGCTCATCGGGCGGTGGTAGTTGAGAACACGCATGCCGCGCCATGTTTGCAGGTCGGCATGGTCATCGAGATAGTTGTCGATCGTGTAATGCAGGCGGGTGCCGTCATCGGCCTCGACCCAGCCGGTGCCGCCATTGGCCGTGGCAAAGCTGTTGAGGTTGACGATCAGCACTGTGCCGCCTGATCGCGTCACGCGGGCGATTTCCGAAATCGCAGCTTCTATGCCTTCGATATCGATGAAGGTGAGGTAGCTGACGACCAGATCGAAGGTTTTATCGGGGAAGGGAAGGTTTTCCGCTGCCGCCTCGATATAGGTGCCATCCGGATCACGATTGCGGGCCGTATCCAAGAGCGGCAGTGTCGGATCTATGCCCGTGACCGACGGAATTTTATAATGCTGCTTCAGCTTGCGGCAGAACCTGCCTTCGCCGCAGCCGACATCGAGAGCGGCCTCAAACCGGCGGCCGACCAAATGCCGTTCTATCGCCGGGTCCATCACGTACTGGCGCAGGAAATCGCCATCGGTGCCGATGCTTTCGATCCAGGCGTCGGCTGAGAGCGACCAGCCGTGTTTTGCGATATCCATCGCGCACCTCCCGCTAACCGTTTCAGAGCTTTTTCGAAAGCCATGTCAGCCCGTTGCCGGCACTGAACGGGCCGACGCTGCCGGCGATTTCGTAGCCGTATTTCTGATAGGCGGCCACGGCATCGGGGTTCATGCTGTCGATATAGGCGCCAATGCAGCCGCGGTGCTTGGCCTCGTCTTCTGCCGCGGCCAGAAGTTTGCCGGCGATGCCTTGGCCACGCAAATGTTCGGGAATGAATATCAGTTGGGTGTAAAGCCAGCCACGCGCCGTGCGACCGACAAGGCCACCTTCGACATTGCCATCCGCATCACGCAGGAAAATGCCGAGCTTCTGCATGTCCGATGGCCCGAAACGCTCGATATTGTAGGCGACGAGCGGTGCTTCGACTGCCTTTTCCTCTTCCGGCGTCCATGTGTCGGTGATTGTCAGCGGCGCGTCCATGCGGTCCTCGATCATGCAGTCCCGGAGGCGATATCAGAAGCGTGATGCCGGTGGAAGGATGGCTGTGCCGCGCCTTTGTCGGCACGGCACTTTCGGATCAACGCCCCTCACGCCACCACATGGCGGAGACGGCGAGCAGCAGGGCGGCAAGGCCCGCGAAACCGGCAAACAGCGGCAGGGTGTTGATGCCGCGCAGCACCGTTTCGTCGGTCATGCGGATGGTCATGCGGTTGGCATCGGCGACACGCACGGCACCGCGCACTGGCAGAATGTCGGGCAGGCGGATGCCGTCACCATCGGCGACGCGGGTGACGAGGCCGCGGGTCTTTTCGGCGTAAGGAGCGAGCGTCTCTTCAGTCGAGACCATGGCCTTGAACTCGGGTGCATCGACGGCGCCGACATGGACGAGGGTGGAAAACTCGCCGTTCGAAACTTCGAACAGGCCGGTTTCATCCATGCGTTTTTCGAGCTTGTAGAGGCCGGGGCCGGATTGCGTGAAGGGCAGGCTTTCCGTCTTTCCGGATGGATATTTGACCGTTGCCGGGCCGGGATCGTCGCCAATCGTCTGGCGGGTGGCTTCCAGCGTGCGGCCGGAGGCGCGGGCGGTCAGTGCCTCTTCCTCCAGTTCCGGTTCCTTCATCAGCCAGTGGGCGATGCGGCGATAGAGATCCACATGCGGTCCACCGCCTTCGAAACCACGCGCCCACAGCCAACCCTGATCAGACAGCAGCATGGCAACACGGCCTTCACCCTGACGATTGAGGACGAGGAGGGGGCGGTCACCATCACCTTCCATCACGGTCTGGCCGCGCGGCTGGGAAACATCGACGGTGCGGAACCAGCGGCCCCAGGCCGGCGGGTTTTGGCTTGCGCCTTCAAGACCACGCGTAACCGGGTGTTTCTGGCCGGCCTCGGAGAGGTGCGGATAAAAGCCGGCATTGTGCATTTCGCCGGTGGGCGAGGCGGGCAGGACCTGTTCCAGCGGCGTCGAGGCAATCGAATCCTCGCCGGCATGTTCGGGGCCGGCGGCGATCAAGAGCGCGCCACCCTTTTCGACATATTGGGCGATGTAATCGTAATAAAGGATCGGCAGCACGCCGCGGTGTTTGTAACGGTCAAAGATGATCAGGTCGAAATCGTTGATCTTTTCGACAAACAGTTCGCGGGTGGGGAAGGCGATCAGCGACAATTCGTTGATCGGCGTGCCATCCTGCTTTTCCGGCGGACGCAGAATGGTGAAATGCACGAGATCGACGGAGGCGTCGGATTTCAACAGGTTGCGCCAGGCGCGCTCGCCGGCATGCGGTTCGCCGGAAACCAGCAGCACGCGGAGATTCTGTCGGATGCCATCGATGACGTGAACGGCGCGATTGTTGGCGGTGGTCACCTCGCCGGGCAGGGCGGCGACCGAAAATTCCATGACATTGTTGCCACCGCGCGGCACGGTGAAGCTGAACGGCGTCTCGGCGCCGGGAGCGGCCTGCAGGGTTGTGACCTGTTCGCCATTGATGCGCACAGTCACCTCGGCCGAGCCGCCCTGTTGACGACCGTCATCGAAGACGCGCAGCGTCATGTCCTGACGTTCGCCGACAATGCCGAAACGCGGGGCTTTCACCACCTCGATACGGCGGTCGAATTCGTCCGGCTGTCCGGTGATCAGGCCGTGGATCGGGGCGTCGAAACCCAGATCCTGGTTGATGCCGGGCATATCGTGGATCTGGCCGTCCGACAGAAAAATGGCGCCGCCGACACGGCCGGGCGGCACGTCGGAGAGGGCTGCCGAGAGCGCGCCAAAAAGCTGGGTGGAGGGCGAGTCGGAATCCGGGTTGTCGTTGACCTCGACGATCCGAGGCTCGATGCGCGGGAAACGCGACAGGCGTTCCTTCAGGCCTTCCAGCGCCTGATTGGTCTGTTCCGTGCGGTTGGCGGTTTCCTGGCTTTGCGAACGGTCGACGATGACAGGCACTATGGTCGACAGCTGGTCGCGATCTTCCTGCGTCAGCAGCGGATTGGCGATGGCGAGCAGTAATGCCACGAGCGCCAGAGCGCGTAAAAGAGCGCCCCGCAGGCCGCGCCACAGGCTTAAGCCCACGAGGATGGCGGCAAATACGCCAAGCCCGGCGAGGATCGGCCATGCGAAGAAGGGGGCGAATTCGATGGTCATGAGGTTTTCCCTCTATTGGCCGTCAACGCTGCGAAGGCGGGGATGGTGCGCCCAGCCGATCTCCCCCCTTGCGGGGGAGATGTCCGGCAGGACAGAGGGGGGTAATCCTGGCGCAAATGCCGAGCTCGATGCACTTGCCGCACCCTCGCATACCCCCCTCTGTCACCTTTTGGTGACATCTCCCCCTCAAGGGGGGAGATCGAAGGGAGCAAGTGGCGCCGGCTTGGCTCCATAGCTGGCATCCCTTCGCGAGTAGAGGTGATGCGAACAACAACAGCCATTCTTACTGCCCCAATCGTTCGAGAAGGGCGGGCACATGCACCTGGTCGGCTTTGTAATTGCCGGTGAGCATATACATCATGATGTTGACGCCGGAGCGAAACGCGTGTTCGCGCTGCATGTCGTCCGGCGGCACGGTCGGCAGCACGGAATTGCCTTGCGCATCCACCGCCCACGCGCCAGCAAAATCATTGCCGGTGATGAGGATCGGCGTCACGCCATCTCCGGAGGAGGACAAGGCCGTGCCCTGGTTGCGGGCATCCTGACGGGCTTCCACCCAGAGCGGGCTGCCATTGTAGCGACCGGGGAAATTGTTGAGCAGGTAAAAGGAGCGGGCGAGAACGTGGTCGTTCGGCGTCGGCTCCAGCGGCGGGATGTCGATATTGGCGAGTATCTGCTGCAGACGCTCGCCGTTAGGGCTGGTGCCGCCGCTTCCATCAAGCGAGCTGAACTGGTCGCGCGTGTCGAACAGTACGGTACCGCCGCTGCGCATATAGGCGTCGATACGGGAGATCGCGGCGGCAGACGGCATGGGGGCGGTGGCGGAAACCGGCCAGTAGATGATGGGATAGAAGGACAGTTCATCCTTGGTGATATCGACACCAACGGGCGCGCCGGGCTCCAGCGTCGTGCGGTAGGTCATGAACTGGCTGAGGCCATCGAGCCCCTGTTCGGAAATGCGGTCGACATCGCCTTCGCCGGTGATGACATAAGCGAGATGGGTGGTGTCGAGGCGTTCGAGGATGGATTCGTCGCCGGGTTTGGCGTGTTCGATCGGCGCGTTCGGATCGGGCGTCTGCTGGCTGGCGGCCGGTGGTGCGGGCTGGCCGGGCTGAGGCGCTGCCGGGGGCTGGGCTTGGGCCTGTGCGCCGGGTGCAGGTTCTTGCGATGGCGTCTGGGCATGCAGATCACCGGTCGGTGCAAAGGCAAACGCACCGACCATAACGGCCAAAATGGCGGCGGCACGACCGGCGCGGGGCAGGCGGGCAAAACCGCCGTTCATGAACAGCACGATCAGCGTATCGAGAAGCAGCATGAAGAAGGCGGCGGCAAAAAGCGCCGGGCGCAGTGACCATGCTTCGCCACCGGCAAGACCCTGCCGAACGATCGGGAAGGATGCAGCCGAGGCGTCGAAGGGGGCGAGCGTTGTGTTGGGTGCCAAGAGGTTCACGGCGGTAAAACCTTCCTCCGAGCCGTAAAGGCCGGGCGGATTGTCGAGGCTGGCAATCGGCTTGACGCCCACCTTGGCCGCCAGCGGACGGGCGCTGCCGACTTCGGTGGAGAGGATGCCATCGGCTGTCAACAATCGGTAAGGTGGCAGAGCCGGAGCACCGGCATTGCCTGCCTGTGGTTCGGCGGCACCACCGGCGCGGGACAACTGCACCAAACGGCGCAGCATTTCGACAAAATTGCCGGAGATCGGCAGGTTCGACCATGTGGCATCGGCGCTGACATGGAACAGCACGATACGGCCGGCCTCGACTTCGCGGGTGGTGACAAGAGGCGTGCCGTCGGCAAGGCTTGCCCATGTGCGCTCGTTGAGATCGGGCGTCGGTTCGGCAAGAACCTGGCGGCGCACGGTGATGTCGGTGGGCGCGGCCATGCCCGCGAAGGGACCGAAATTGGGGAAGGCCGCGAGCGGCTGCGGATCGGCCCATGACATGGCACCGCCGAGCGCGCGTTCGCCCTGACGCAAGCGTACCGGCACAAGCGGATCGTCGGCGGGGGCTGCGGCCAGACGCGGGCCGGCAAAACGGATCAGCGTGCCACCACGGTTCAGCCATTGCCGCAGCGGCGCATAACTTTCCTCCGGCAGGCGTCCGACATCTGCCATGACGATGGCGGATGGATTGCTGGTGAGGATTTCGCGCAGCGATGCGGCGAGATCGCCGCCGCGGGGCTGGATCAGGTCGGCATAGGGTTCGAGCGCGCGGCTGATGTAATAGAGCGGCAGAAGCAGGGGCTGAAAATCGTTACCGCTGTCTCCGGAGAGGAGCGCGATACGGCGGCGTTTAAAGCCGTCGTCGAGCAGATGTGTGGCGCCTGCGGTGGCAATGCCATCGACCGAGAGGCGGGCGAAATCGTTGCGCAGTTCGAACGGCGCGTTGATCGTGGCCGTCGCGGTGTTGGCACCGGCCGCGAAATCGAGCGTGCCCGTTGCCAGCGAGCGACCCTGCTGGTCGAGCGCGTTGACGGAAAAGTTCTGGGCGGTTTCGGTCTTGAGACGCGTCGCTGCGACCGACATGGCAGCGGCATTGTTGGTGGCGCCGGTGAGAGCGAGCGACTTCTGGCCGTCGCCTTCGATCAGCTGCATGTCGCGTGGTGACAGGCCGGCAAGCGCCGTCAGCATGTCGCCATCGGTGGGCGCGGCGATACCGTCGGAAAGGTAAGCGAGCGTGCCGGGCTGGGTGCCGTTCAGGGCTTCGGTGACGGCGCGGGCGGCGCGCAGGCGGTCCGGCACCAGCGGTTTCGGTCGGGCAGCGGCCAGGCGTTCGCGGGCAACGATGGCGCTGGTCGGGACGGCGTCGTGGGTGGCTTCCGCCGTGAAGGTGAGCGAGACGGGGATTTCGGCATCGGCTGCGTCACCGATCATCAGATCGGCGGTCTGCACCCGGCGTTCCCAGTCCTCGGCGCTTGCCCAGCTGTTATCGACAATCATCACAAGCGGGCCGCCGGAGGCGAGCGGATTGTTGCGCGGGTTGATAACGGGATCGGCGATCGCAAGGATCACGGCGGTGGCGAGCAGGATACGCAGCAGCGTCAGCCACCACGGGCTTTGCGCCGGTGTTTCCTCGCGCTTCAAGACAGTGGCAAGAATGCGCAGCGGCGGAAACACCTCTGAACGTGGACGCGGCGGCGTGAGCCGCAGCAGCCACCAGATGGCCGGCAGTGCGATCAGCGCGAAAAGGATGGCGGGGCTGGCGAAGGCGAAACCACTCATGCGCCGACTCCGGTCGATGTATTCGGTATGATGCGCGGTGGATTGCCGGAGAGATAACCGTGGACCGCGCCCAAGGCTTCCGAGGCGAGGTGATCGGTGCGGTGGACGATAAAACTCCAGCCCAGGCGGCGCAGCGACTGCCCGAGATTTTCACGCCGCGCCAGATAGGCGTTGCGGTAAATCTCGCGCACGGATTCGGCTCGGCCCGAGGTCAGCTTTTCGCCGGTTTCGGGATCGGTGAATTCGGTGCGGCCGCTATAGGGAAAGATTTCTTCGGCCGGGTCCGCCACCTCGATGACATGGCCGCGCAGGCCGCGGCGCGCGAGCGGTGCGACACGCTGCATGATGCGGTCGGCATCGTCGAGAAAATCGCCGATCAGCACGATATCGCTCGCACCACGGATCATTTCCGTCTGCGGCAGGCCGGTGGATGGCGGGGCGTGGACGAGAGCGGTCGCCAGCCGTTCGGCGGCGTTGCGGGCCGAAACCGGCTCCATGATGCCCGGACATCCGATGCGCTCGCCCGAGCGGGCCAGCACTTCGGCCAGCGCCAGCATCAGCACCAGTGCGCGGCTTTCCTTGGAAACGGCCGCGTAGGTGGATTTGTACATCATCGACGGCGACATGTCGGCCCACAGCCAGACGGTGTGGGCGGCTTCCCATTCCTTGTCGCGGATATAGGTATGGTCGTCACGGGCGGAGCGGCGCCAGTCGATGCGGGCAAGGCTTTCGCCATCCGCATAAGGCCGGAACTGCCAGAAATTTTCGCCGATGCCGCGTTTGCGACGGCCGTGCCAGCCGGAAATCACCGTGTTGGCGATGCGGCGGGCCTCGACCATGCAATCGGGCACGAGAATGGCCCGCTGGCGGGCACGGCTGAGGATTTCTGCGCTCGGCGTCTGGTCGACGATCTCACCGATGGATGCCACGCGTATTCCTTTCGGTCGAGACGGCGTCAGCCGCGAACCTGTTTTGCCAGGCCGGAAATGACATCACGCACGGTCATGCCTTCGGCGCGTGCCGAGAAGGTGAGCGCCATGCGGTGCTGCAGGACGGGTTCGGCAAGGGCGGCGATATCGTCCAGCGACGGGGCGAGGCGGCCTTCGTAAAGGGCGCGGGCGCGGGCGCACAACATCAGCGCCTGACCGGCGCGCGGGCCGGGACCCCAGGCGACGTGACGGTCGGTCATGGTGTTGCCATGGCCGGGGCGGGCGGAGCGGACAAGCGACAGGATGGCATCAACAACCTTGTCGCTGACCGGCATCTGGCGGATCAGCGACTGGATTTCGAGAAGGCGGGCGGCATCGATGACGCCGGATGCCGTTGCTTCGGAAATGCCGGTCGTGCCGAGCAGGATCTGCCGTTCGGCGTCGAGTTCGGGGTAAAGCACGTCAACCTGCAGCAGAAAGCGGTCGAGCTGCGCTTCCGGCAGCGGATAGGTGCCTTCCTGCTCCAGCGGGTTCTGGGTGGCGAGAACGTGGAACGGGCCGGGCAGGTCGTACCGCTGGCCGGCGACCGTGACGTGATATTCCTGCATCGACTGCAAAAGCGCCGACTGGGTGCGCGGGGAGGCGCGGTTGATCTCGTCGGCCATCAAAAGCTGCGCGAAAACCGGTCCCTTGACGAAGCGGAAGGAACGGCGGCCGTTTTCGTCCTGATCCATCACCTCGGTGCCGAGAATGTCGGAGGGCATCAGGTCGGGGGTGAACTGGATGCGGTTGCCATCGAGGCCGAGCACGGTGCCGAGCGTGGTGACCAGCTTTGTCTTGGCGAGACCAGGCACGCCGACCAGCAGCGCATGGCCGCCGGACAGAACGGCGAGAAGGGTGTTTTCGACCACCTGCTCCTGACCAAAGATCACCTTGCCGACTTCGGCGCGAATGGCGGCGATATCGGACAGCGCCTTTTCGGCAGCGGCGATGATGGCTTTCTCATCGAGTGGAGTTTCTGTGGACGTCATCACACCCATTGGGTTCTCCATCTATCGGTTTTTTCGCGGCTTGTGCCGAATGGCGGTTCATCATTCATATCGGGTATGCTGCATCTGCGCACTATCGCAATGAAGTTATTCCCAGTTTGGCGGCTGACAAGGACGTCATGAATGACTATCTCGTGACTCTTCTGTCCTTAAAGCTCGAACCGGGACACAATCATGGCGACGGAACGGATAAATCAGGCGACCGATGCCGCAGGTCTTGCGGCGATGATCGCACATGCTTCCGAGCAGACGGGCGAGGGCGCGCGTGGCCTGCCGCCGGTGGAGCGCTGGAACCCGCCGTTTTGCGGCGATCTCGATATGGAAATCCGCGCCGACGGCACCTGGTTCTACATGGGCACGCCGATCGGCCGCGCGCCGCTGGTGCGGTTGTTCTCGACGGTCCTGCGCAGGGATGAGGACGGAAAGATCTATCTCGTCACGCCTGTGGAAAAGGTCGGCATCCGTGTGATCGACGCGCCTTTCATGGCGGTGGAGATGCAGGTGGCGGAACGCGATGGCGCAGCTGTTCTGACCTTCCGCACCAATGTTGGCGATGTGGTGGAGGCCGGTGCCGACAATCCGCTGCGATTCGAGATATCAGGCGAGAACCGTGAGCTGAAACCGTATCTGCTGGTGCGCGGGCGGCTGGAGGCGCTGGTTTCGCGTGCCGTGATGTATGATCTGGTTGCGCTTGGCGAAACGCAGGAAATAGACGGCGTGGCGATGTTCGTGATCCGCTCCGGTGGGGCGGTGTTTGCCGTGATGCCGCAGGCCGAACTGGACGCGCTTTCGAAATGACGCAATACCCGCTTTTTTCCGCAGAAGATTTTCGCGCCCGCGCGCTCGATCAGAAGGGCATGCCGCTTGAGGAAGCGTGGCAAGCGCATGGCGATCACGCGCTCAATCCGCATTTTGTGGCACGTGCGCAGGAGTTGAAGCTGCGCGATGCCGCCGTGCTGATCCCCGTTGTCGATGATGGCGCAAAGGCGAGTGTGATCCTCACGCAGCGCACCACGACCTTGCGAAAACATTCCGGCCAGATCGCCTTTCCGGGTGGATCCATTGACCCGGAAGACAACTCGCCGGAAGAGGCGGCCCTTCGCGAGGCGGAGGAGGAGATCGGCCTGTCGCGCATGTTCGTGGAGCCGGTTGGGCGTCTGCCGACCTATTTTACGCCAACGGGATTTCGCATCACGCCGATCCTGTCCGTGGTGAAGCGCGGTTTCGAGTTGCAACTCAATCCGGCGGAGGTGGATGACGTGTTCGAAGTGCCGTTGCCATTCCTGATGGATGAGGCCAATCACCAGCGCGGCAGCCGCGTTCTCGATGGCGTCGAGCGACATTTTTTCCTGATGCCCTATGGCGAACGCAATATCTGGGGCATTACCGCCGGGATTTTGCGCACGCTCTACGAAAGGCTTTATTCATGACCGGTCCGACCACAAAAAACATTGCCAATGAGGACTGGTTCAAAAATCCGGCACTGGTCCGCGTGCTCGACCTGCTCAACGGTGATGGCGGCGAAACGCGCATCGTTGGCGGTGCCGTGCGCAACGCGTTGATGGGGCTGCCGATCCAGGATGTGGATCTGGCAACGACGTTGCTGCCGGCCGAGACGCAGGCGCGAGCGGAAGCGGCGGGCATCAAGTCCGTACCGACCGGTATCGCGCATGGCACGGTGACGCTGGTGGTCGATGGCCAGCCGTTTGAGGTGACGACGCTGCGGCGTGATGTTTCGACCGACGGCCGCCATGCCGAGGTTGCGTTCGGCACCGACTGGCAGGCCGATGCGGAACGGCGTGATTTTACCATCAATGCGCTTTATGCCGATCGCGACGGCAATGTCGTGGATATGGTCGAGGGCCTCAAGGATATCGAGACGCGCACGATCCGCTTCATCGGAGATGCCGCCACGCGCATTGCCGAAGATCACCTGCGCAGTCTGCGGTTCTTCCGCTTTTTTGCCTATTACGGTTCCGGCCGTCCCGATGCCGATGGTCTGCGTGCCGTTGCCCGCGCCAAGGATAAGCTGTCGACCCTGTCGGCCGAGCGCATCTGGGCCGAGACGAAAAAGCTCTTGTCCGCTGCCGACCCGTCGCGCGCGTTGTTGTGGATGCGGCAGACCGGCGTGCTGACGGAAATTCTGCCGGAAACGGAAAAATGGGGCATCGATTCCATCCATGGCGTGGTCGCGGCGGAAGCGGCGCTTGGCTGGAAACCGGATCCGCTGCTGCGGCTGGCCGCCATCGTGCCGGTCGATGCGCCGCGCCTTGCCGAAATGGCAAAACGCCTGCGCATGGCCAATGCCGAAGCTGCACGTCTGGAAGGTTGGGCCTCCGCGCCCCTCCTGCCAGATGAGGTGACTGATGTGGGTTTCGACCGCATTCTTTATCGCGCCGGACGTGATGGTCTGGTCATGCAGTTGAAGCTGGCACTGGCATCCGCGCGGGCGAACGCCGAGGGCGATCCGATCGCCATGCGCAAGGCGGCCCGTCTTTCTGTGCTGCTGAAACGGGCGGAAAATTTCGAAAAGCCGGTTTTCCCGTTGAGTGGCGGCGATGTGATTGCAGCGGGCCTTGAGCCCGGGCCAAAAGTCGGTGCGGTTCTGGCGGAACTCGAAACTCTCTGGGTCGAGCGCAACTTCGCTATTGACCGGGCAGCGCTCACCGCCCGGCTTGCAGACTTGATAGGCAAGGCGGACAGAGCCTAAGCAGCCTTGCTGCTCGCTTCGTCGCGAATGCGCGCCTTGATGTTGTCGACCATGTTTTCGCGGATGATGGTTTCGCCGTGTGCAGAGCGCATGTGCTCCACCGTGCGGCGCACCACTTCGGCATCCTCGTCCGCCCGGGTATGCCACTCGCATCCGGGAACCAGCGTTCCGCATTCGAAAAGTCTCATGATGTTTCCTCCTTGGTAGCCAAGCGATCGGATCGTGTCAGATCGCCTTGCGACAAAACGCATTAAACCGCCGGAAGTTTCCGGCGGTTGCGTTTCAAGACGGTATAGGCTGTTTATTCCGCCAGCGCCCAGGCGTGGAAAACCGAGCTATGGGTTTCGGCAACCGGCGGTTTGAGCGTCGGTGCAGCACGGTTGGTGTTTGACGGCAGCGATTTGCCGGCCAATTGGCGGCGCACCTGCGCCACGTAATAGGAATGCGGAAAATCCGGATCGCTTCGTGCCCGAAGATCTGACGCCATGCGGCTGATCATTTCTTCGTTTTCGACGTCGAGTTCGATCTCTTTATGCTTTTTCTGAATGCCCTGCGATATGACCATGGCGACATCTCCCTGTGCGGCCAGCCCTCTACGGCGAGGGCAAGCTAACACCGGTCAGTCGGTTTGAATATCGCTTTTGTTAATTGATCGCTAAATTATGATCAGGGCGTTTCGATCAAGGCCAGCGTACCATCGGCGGCAGCGACGACAGAATGGCTTCGACATTGCCTCCCGTCTTCAGGCCGAACAACGTGCCGCGATCATAAAGCAGGTTGAATTCGACATAGCGGCCACGACGGATCAATTGCTCGTCGCGATCTTCCTGCGTGAATTCGCTGTTGAAGTTGTCGCGCACGATCTTCGGATAGATGACGTTGAAACAGCGGCCGACATCCCGCACGAAATCGAAGTTGGCGTCCCAGCCGCCCTTGTCTGCCTGCGGTGTCAGCCAGTCGAAAAAGATGCCGCCTATGCCGCGCGCCTCGTTGCGGTGGGGCAGAAAGAAATAGTCGTCGCACCATTTCTTGTAACGATCGTAATCCGCCACGCCGCCATGGCGATTGCAGGTGATCTCCATGGCCCGGTGAAACAGCTGGCTGTCGGCATCTTCCTGGGTACGGCGACGGTCAAGCACCGGCGTCAGGTCGGCGCCACCGCCGAACCACTGGCTGGACGTCACCACCATGCGGGTGTTCATGTGCACGGCCGGGACATTGGGATTGACCGGATGGGCGATCAGAGAAATGCCGGAGGCCCAGAAACGCGGGTCCTCGTCGGCACCCGGCATCTGCCTACGGAAATCCTCGGAAAATTCGCCATGGACGGTGGATGTGTGGACGCCGACCTTTTCGAAGACGCGGCCTTCCATCATCGACATCCGGCCGCCGCCACCGGCACCGCCATCCCGCTGCCAGTCCTTGCCAACGAAACGGCCGGGTGTACGATCCGATAGAGGGCCGGAGACTTCGTCTTCCAGCGCCTCGAAGGTGGAACAGATCGTGTCGCGCAGGCTCTCGAACCAGGCCTTGGCAGCGGCCTTTTTGTCTTCGATGCCCTCGGGCAGGCCCTTTTCAAGTTGCGGCCGTTCCATGTCGTTCCTTCCGGTCAGTCCTGTTCGGTTCCCGTGGTGTGCTGCTGTCCGAATGGCGCTGCGCGGGAACATCGTTGCGCAGCCTATACCCCTTTCAGAATCGACTCGCAAAGCCTGCAATTGCGCATTACCTTGCATTCGAGAGGTAGCGCGCATGACGAAAACCAAAGTCCCGCCGCTCGACGGCCTGAAGCGCAGGATGGATCGCCATCGCCTGGGGAAGGCGAGTGCGACAAATGGTCATTTCGTGCGCGAGACCTTTTGCCTCTCACGGCTGGCTGCCCGTGAAAAGGCTAGGGAATGGTTCGATGCCTTTCCCAAAGCCGCTTACTGGACCGAAGTGGAAAGCTGGCGCCAACTCGATGGCGACCAGATCGAGTTCACCATGCGGCGTCTGCCGACGGCCGACTGAGCCTCAAAATCCCGTCTGCCGCAGCGCCTCGCCGACGATCATCGCCGCCGACATAGCGACGTTGATGGAACGCTGGCCCTCGCGCATGGGTATCAGCACGCGGGCATCGGCCGTGTCATGGACATTGTCCGGCACGCCTGCGCTTTCGCGGCCGAACAGAAGAATGTCGCCGGGCTGATAGACGAGTTCGACATAGGGCAGGGCGGCCTTTGTGGAGGCCAGCACGAGCCGCCGGTTTTCCGTCCGCCGCCATTCGTCGAAGACCTGCCAGTTGACGTGGCGTGTCAGCGAGACTGAACCGAGATAATCCATCCCGGCGCGTTTCAGGTTACGGTCGGAAATGTCGAAGCCGGCAGGCTCGATGATGTCGACGCCGAAACCGAGGCACGCGGCGAGCCGCAGAATGGTGCCGGTATTGCCGGGGATGTCCGGCTGGTAAAGTGCGATGCGCAGGTTTGTCATGGGCAATGGTCTTATGGGAAAATACCGGGTCGGCTCAAGCGCGATGTAACGCCGGGGATAGGTAAGTTCTTCCGCCAATGCGGATTGAATGGACCGAATGCGGGCAGATGAGTGATTTTTGATCAAATCCGCCGGCTTTGCTCTTCCCATTCCAGTGTGTTGAAGGTAAAAGTCGCTCCAACCCAAAACGCCAGCCAAGGAGGCCCACATGGATATGACCGTGCGCACACGCCTTCTGGCCCGGAATATTTCTGCCTAAGCGTTCGCGGTTCATCCGAGCTTTTTTCCCCATCCGATCGTTGCGTGACCGTCATAAGGTCGCGATATCTCGTTTTCCGGCTGCCCGTTTTGCATGCGTCCATGATGTTTGTGAAAGAGCCGCCGCCGACTGACGGAGCTTTTCATGTTTTCCTGGTTCGAACGGCGCATCAATCCTTATCCGGATGCGGCCCCGACCCTGCCGCCCAAGGGGCTTTTTGCCTTCTGCTGGCACTATACGAGGCCGGTCTGGCCCTGGCTCGTGCTGATGTCGATGCTCACCACGCTGATCGCGCTTGGCGAAGTGGCGCTGTATCGCTTTCTTGGCGATATCGTCGATTGGCTTTCGACCGCCGATCGCGAAACCTTTCTCGCCCGCGAGGGCATGAAGCTGGTGATGATGGCGATTGTCGTGCTGGTGGCTCTGCCGCTGGTTGCGACGCTGAATTCGCTGATCATGCACCAGATCATGATGGGCAATTTTCCCATGGTCGCCCGCTGGCAGATGCACCGGTATCTGCTGCGCCACTCGATGACGTTTTTCGCCAACGAGTTTGCGGGTCGTGTTTCGACCAAGCTGATGCAGACGGCGCTTGCCATCCGCGAAGTGGTCATGAAGATCCTCGACGTTTTCGTCTACGTCGCCGTCTATTTCGTCTCGATGATTGTCGTGGTGGCGGCTGCCGACATGCGTCTCGCCATCCCGCTCGTGGTGTGGATCATCGTTTATGGCCTGACCGTTGCCTATTATGTGCCGCGCCTGCGCAAGATTTCGGCCGCGCAGGCGGATGCGCGCTCGATGATGACCGGTCGCGTGGTGGACAGCTACACCAATATCGCCACCGTCAAACTCTTTTCGCATACCGGTCGCGAGGAAAGCTACGCGCGCGACGCCATGCAGATGTTTCTGGGCACCGTGCATGACCAGATGCGCAAGGTGACGATGTTCCAGGTGCTGGTCTATTTCTACAACTGTGCGGCGCTGTTTGCCGTGGCGGCTCTGTCGATCTGGTTCTGGCTGGACAGTGCCATTTCTATCGGCGCGATTGCCATTGCCATCGGTCTTGCCATGCGTATCAACGGCATGTCGCAGTGGATCATGTGGGAGGTCTCGGCACTGTTCGAGAATATCGGCACTGTCTATGACGGCATGGAAATGATGACCAAGCCGCATGACGTGACCGACCAACCGGCGGCACCGAAGCTGAAAGTGCCGGAAGGCGCGCTGCACTACGACAACATCCGCTTCCACTACGGCAAGAACAAGGGCGTGGTCGAGAACCTGACGCTCAATATCGCAGCCGGGGAGAAGGTGGGTCTCGTGGGCCGTTCCGGTGCGGGCAAGACAACGCTGATGAACCTGCTTTTGCGCTTCTACGATCTGGAAGGCGGGCGCATCACCATCGACGGACAGGATATTTCGACGATCTCGCAGGAAAGCCTTCGTGCCAAGATCGGCGTGGTCACGCAGGATACATCGCTTCTGCATCGTTCCATCCGCGATAACATCGCCTATGGTCATCCGGGGGCGAGCGACGAAGAGATCATCCAGGCGGCGAAGCGTGCTTCGGCCTGGGATTTCATCGAGACGCTGGCCGACATGCAGGGCCGCGTGGGTCTCGATGCCCATGTGGGCGAGCGTGGTGTGAAGCTCTCCGGTGGTCAGCGTCAGCGTATCGCTATTGCCCGTGTGTTCCTCAAGGATGCGCCGATCCTTGTGCTGGACGAGGCCACGTCCGCGCTCGATTCGGAAGTCGAGGCGGCTATTCAGGAGAACCTGTTCTCGCTGATGGAAGGCAAGACCGTGATCGCGATCGCTCACCGTTTATCGACGCTGACCGAGATGGACCGTCTTGTGGTGCTCGACAAGGGCAAGATTGTCGAGACAGGCACCCATCAGGAATTGGCGACCAGCGGCGGTATCTATTCCGATCTCTGGCATCGCCAGTCCGGCGGTTTCCTTGGTGATCACACCGAGGATGCGGCGGCGGAATAAGCCAGCCCTTTCTTCAAGTTAAAAAAAGCTCGTGGCGCTCCGGTGCCGCGAGCTTTTTCGTGAGCCATTCACGGTCGCTGACGCTTTTTGCCGGCTGTAAAATGCCTTATTTACACAGTTGCTTAAATAATTTTCTTCAACCAAAGCTATGTGAAAAAGTAAGCCTTTGTTTATGGAATGGTGAAAGAACCGAACGTGTATTCCATTTGTGTCTCACGTTACGGTTTCTCAGATGTTCAGATCCCTAAAGATCAAGTTTCTCTTGCCTATCCTGTTCGGCTCGGTTGTTCTTGTTGCCATTCTCCAGGGCGGACTCGGCATGCGCTCCGTCAATCAGATGGACGCGCAGGCGGGCAATCTCGCTCGCCGCATGGAACTGTCGGTGTCCATGGCCAACATGGACCGATTGCTTTCGGACGTTCGCCGTCTCGTGCTGATGGCGCTTTCGGGCAGCAATGCTGGTGAACAGAAGAAGTGGCTGGGCCAGCTCCAGGAAAAGAGCAAGGAACGAGCCGCCGCGTTCGATGCCTTCGCGGCCAGGATCAAGGATCCTTCCGCCAAGGCCAAGTTCGATGAGCTACAGAAGGTCGTGGCCGAATACGATGTCATGGGCACGAAGTTCATCGAACTCATCAGCACGTCGCGTGTGTATGAGGCAAAGACGCTGATCGCGCAGATGGTGCCCAAGGGCGGCGAGGCGGGGACGCTTCTGTCGCAGCTGATCGAGGAGAACAACACTCTCGGTCTTGCTGACCGCCATGCTGCCAACGACGCCGCGCAATTCGCCTCGATGTCCACCATTGTCGGCATCGTGCTGGCCGTGGTTGTTGCCATGGCGGCGGCAGCGCTCAGCGTGCTGCGTATTGCCCGGCCGATCGACAACATCACCAAAGCGATGAACGTGCTTGCATCCGGCGACAACACGGTGCGGATCCCCTATTCCGGTCGCCATGACGAGGTCGGCGAGATGGCCGGCGCGGTTGCGGTGTTCCGCGACAATGCGATCGAACGCGAAGAGCTGGAGCGTGAAACCGCAGCCAATCGTTCGATGAGCGAAAGCGAGCGCATTGCCCGCGAAGAGCAGAAGGCGCGGGAAGCAGCCGATGTGGCCTTCGCCGTCGATGGCCTTGCCCATGGTCTCAAAAGCCTTGCCGATGGCGAT
Organism: Hyphomicrobiales bacterium; assembly: GCA_900472395.1. Taxonomy (GTDB): domain Bacteria; phylum Pseudomonadota; class Alphaproteobacteria; order Rhizobiales; family Rhizobiaceae; genus Neorhizobium. The sequence continues at coordinate 70,711 of UCHV01000029.1, read as the reverse complement.
ATGACCTATCGTCTGCAGCAGCCGTTTTCCGGTCAGCTGGATCAGTTGCGCGTGAATTTCAACGAGTCCGTCGAACGGCTTCAAGGCGCCCTGCAGGCTGTGGGCGAAAACGCCCGCATGATCGATGCCGGCGCCAACGAAATCCGCTCCGCCGCCGACAATCTGTCCAGGCGCACCGAGCAGCAGGCCGCTTCGGTGGAGGAAACGGCAGCGGCGCTGGAGCAGGTCACGACTGCGGTCAAGGATTCCGCCGTACGTGCCGGTGAGGCGGGTGCGCTTGTTGACCATACCCGCACCGACGCCGAGCGTTCCGGCGAGATCGTCAAGCAGGCAGTCAACGCCATGGAGGCCATCGAAACCTCCTCGAAGGAGATTTCCAATATCATCGGCGTCATCGACGAGATTGCTTTCCAGACCAATCTTCTTGCGCTCAATGCCGGTGTGGAAGCCGCGCGCGCCGGTGAAGCCGGAAAGGGCTTTGCTGTCGTTGCCCAGGAAGTGCGTGAACTGGCGCAACGTTCCGCCACGGCCGCGCGTGAAATCAAGGCGCTGATTTCTGCCTCGAGTGCGAAGGTTCGCGACGGCGTCAAGCTTGTCGACCAGACCGGTGAGGCGCTGGACACGATCGTTGCGAATGTGCAGCGGATCAATGGCAATGTGGCTTCGATCGTCGTGTCTACCCGCGAGCAGTCGACCGGTCTTACCGAAATCAACACTTCGGTGAACGATATGGATCAGGGCACCCAGCAGAACGCCGCAATGGTGGAAGAGACCACCGCTGCGAGCCATCGACTGGCTTCGCAAGCCAGCGCGCTGAACGAGCTTCTGGCGCAGTTCAAGCTGAATGAGGGTGGGGCCGGCCTCCGTGTCGCGGCACTGGATGCACGGCCTGTTGCATCGCCGGCGCGGGCAATCGGAAACAGGATCGCTGCTGCATTTGGCAATGGTTCTGCTGCCCTGAAGCAGGAGTGGTCATAGTTCTTGCGGGCCGCAAATCGGATTTGGATAACGGCGGCTTCGGCCGCCGTTTCTGCGTTTTGAGTTGCCGCTGTGCCCGGCTTTTGAAAACGCGACCATGTATCAATAAATTACTACTTCTGATTTTGCTGAAATCACCTGCAATTTCTCGTCTGTGCGGTTAGATATTCGTTAAGTCTTATATTCGAACATCCTCATATCAACGGTTGTTATGTTTCGTTGATTTTTCAGTCGCTTGCCTGTGGGCGTCGAAACGTTTCCCCCCAACGTATCGGCGCCCTTGGCATTTTCAGGGGATGATCATGCGATACCTGTCTCAGATGCGCATTCGGGTTCTTCTTCCGGCTCTGTTTGGGCTGGTTATCGTCATCGCTTTCGCCCAGGGCGGCGTTGCGATTTTTTCACTTGCGACACTGAAGCAGCAGGTGCACGAAATTGGCCGTGAGCGCCTGCCGCGCAACACCTTGATCGCCAAAATGGATCACTCCATCAGCGACATGCGTCGATCCTACGCGGATCTGCTGCTGGCGAATGATGCCGCGGAGATCAAGATAAACGAGGACAGCATCGCAAGCCGAATGAGCGAACGCGACGGGCTGCTCAAACAATATTCCGACATGATCACCCTGCCGAAGTCGCGTGAGCTTTTCACCACCCTGCAAAACGGTGTCGCGTCCTACGATACGGCGGCGAAAGCTCTGATCGACTTGGTGGAGGCCGGACGCCATCAGGAGGCGCAGGCCATCTATCGCGGTACCATGCGTGATGCCGCGCGGGTCATGACCGAAGCGCTCGAAGCCACCGCTCTCAACAATCAGACGATTACCGGTCAGGCGCTGGTGCAGGCGGATGCAGCCTATGGGCAGGCGCTGGCGGGGACATATCTGGCACTGGCCCTTGCCGCTTTGGCGGCGATTTCGGCTGCCTTCATTTCCTTCTTCCGTATTGCCAGGCCTATCGACGCCATCACTCGCGCCATGGGTCTTCTGGCGGGCGGGGATAATGAACGTCCCATCCCGTTCCTCAAACGCCGCGATGAAATCGGCTCAATGGCCGCTGCCGTCGAGATCTTCCGCGCCAATGCGCTGGAGCGTATCCGTCTGGAGCAGGAAGCCGATGACAATCGCGAAATGATGGAGCAGGAGCGCGGCGTACGCGAGCAGCAGAAGATGGTCGAGGCCGGCCATGTGAACGTCGCTGTCGATGGCTTGGCTTCCGGTCTTTCCAATCTGGCCGATGGCAATCTCGCTTATCGCATCGCGACGCCATTCCATGGCGAACTGGAAACCCTGCGCACCAATTTCAATGCTTCCATGGGCAAGCTGCAGGAAACGATGGTGTCGGTGGGTGAGAATGCCCATGCGATCAATGCGGGCACCAACGAAATCCGCAGCGCGGCGGACGACCTCTCGCGCCGCACCGAACAACAGGCAGCTTCCGTGGAAGAGACGGCAGCGGCGCTCGAGGAGGTGACAACCGCCGTCAGCGATTCCAGCCGCCGCGCTCGCGAGGCCGGGCAGCTCGTTGAAAAGACCAAGGCAGGTGCGGAAAATTCCGGCGCCATCGTTCGCAATGCGGTTGCGGCCATGGAGCAGATCGAACAGTCATCGACGGAAATCGGAAACATTATCGGCGTCATCGACGATATCGCCTTTCAGACCAATCTTTTGGCGCTCAACGCGGGCGTCGAGGCTGCAAGGGCGGGAGATGCAGGCAAGGGGTTTGCGGTCGTCGCTCAGGAAGTGCGTGAGCTGGCACAACGCTCGGCCAATGCCGCAAAAGAGATCAAGTCGCTGATCAACCGTTCGGGCGAGCAGGTAAGGAACGGTGTCGCGCTGGTTGGCGAGACCGGCATGGCGCTCAAGGAAATCGTGTCCGAGGTCCAGCATATCAACCGCCTGGTTGCGGAGATCGTGACCACTGCCCACGAGCAGGCGACGGGGCTGAAAGAGATCAATACTGCCGTCAACACCATGGATCAGGGCACGCAGAAAAACGCCGCCATGGTGGAGGAAACGACAGCGGCTACCCATAGCCTTGCTCGCGAGGCCGCAAATCTGATCGATCTGCTCGGCCAGTTTCGCCTGGGTGAGGTGTCGCAGGCGGCTTCGGTTCGCACGGCAACCGCCACGACGGCATCCGCTACATCACGTCCGGCCGCTTCGCCGGCACGTGCGCTCGGCCAGAAACTTGCAGCAAGCTTCGGCAGTTCGACGCCGCGGGCCGCCGAATGGTCGGAGTTCTGAAGGCAGGAATGCCACGACGGAAACGCCGGCCTCGCGCCGGCGTTTCCGTTTGAGCAAATGAGTGGCTGACCTTACCGAAATGTAAGCTGCCTTGACCTTTGCCAGTTGCCATCCAGCCGCTATATCGCTGCTATGGTCATCACCCGTCTTTTCCGATTTTTCGAAAACTGGATTTCCCCTTTTGCCCGTAAGGACAACTTGCGTCCGCCGGCAACGACGCTTGGCTTCATCTGGTTTTATCTCAACCAGGCCAAGGCGCCTTTCTTTGCCATGCTGGTATTGGGAGGGCTGACGGCGGCGATCGAGGCGGCGCTGTTCTGGTTCGTGGGGCGCCTGATCGATCTTCTGGCAACGATCAGGCCCGAGGATGGCTGGGCCGGGCTTTTGGCGCAGCACGGTTGGGAACTGGCCGGCATGCTGTTGCTGATCGGGGTCGTGCGGTTTGTCGTGACGCTGCTCACCGCGCTCACCGACCAGCAGATCATCACGCCCGGTTTTTACAACATGGTGCGCTGGCAGTCTTACATGCACGTGGCACGACAATCGCTGTCCTTCTTCCAGAACGATTTTTCCGGCCGGATCGTCAACAAGGTCTGGTCGGGCGGACAGTCCGCCGGTGACCTTGTGACCTCGCTGATGGAAAGCGTCTGGTTCGTCGGCATCTATTCGGTTTCCATGCTGTTTCTGGTCGGCAGTCTCGACTGGCGGCTGGCGGTGGTCGTCTGTGTCTGGGTGGCCATTTTCGGGCTGCTGGCGCGTTATTTCGTGCCGCGCATCCGCTACCACTCGCGCGAGACAGCGGAAGCGGCATCCATGCTGAACGGCCGCATGGTGGATGCCTACAGCAATATCCAGACGCTGCGCCTGTTCGGGCACGACGATGCCAACGACCGTTACATGCTCCAGGGTTTCGAAACCTTCCAGAAAACCACGATCATGTTTACCCGCTTCATCACTGGGGTAAGGGCGTCGATGGCGTTTCTGTCAGGCATCATGATCACCAGCATGGCGGCGCTTTGCATCGACCTGTGGCTGTCGGGCAAGATCACCTCCGGTGCTGTGGCCTTCACGCTGGCGCTGGTCTTGCGGCTGAATTTTCTGCTCGGCCGGCTGATGACGCAGTTCAACGGCATCATGCGCAATTTCGGCGTGGTGCAGAATGCCGCCGAGCTTATTTCGCAGCCGATCGGTCTTGTCGATGCACCCGACGCCGCCACTCTATCGGTCAATCAGCCGGGTATCGTTTTCGATAAAGTCAGCTTTCACTACGGTCGCGGCAAGGGCGTCATCGAAAACCTTTCGCTGGAAATCCGCCCGGGCGAGAAGGTGGGCGTGGTGGGCCGTTCAGGTGCCGGAAAGTCGACGCTCGTCAATCTGCTGCTGCGTTTCTACGATGTCGAGAGTGGCCGCATCCTCATCGACGGGCAGGATATTGCCAAGGTTCGCCAGGAAAGCCTGCGCCGGCAGATCGGCATGGTCACGCAGGATACCGCGCTGCTGCACCGTTCGATCCGTGACAACATTCTCTTCGGTCGCGAAAATGCCGGAGAGGACGAATTGTTGGCGGCGACGCAGCGGGCAGAGGCGGATGACTTCATAGCACGGCTGGAAGATCAGCGTGGTCGCACCGGTTTCGACGCGCATGTGGGGGAGCGTGGCGTCAAACTGTCCGGCGGGCAGCGGCAGCGGATCGCCATTGCTCGCGTCATGCTCAAGAACGCCCCGATCCTCGTTCTCGACGAAGCGACGTCGGCGCTGGATTCCGAGGTGGAAGCGGCCATTCAGGCCAACCTCGATCGGTTGATGGAAGGCAAGACGGTGCTGGCGATTGCCCATCGGCTTTCGACCATCGCAGCCCTTGACCGATTGATCGTCATGGACGGCGGGCAGATCGTGGAGCAGGGCACACATGCGGAACTGATCGCGCAAGGCGGTCTTTATTCATCTTTCTGGGAGCGGCAGTCGGGCGGCTTTCTCGGCGCCGAAGACTGATTTCATTCGGGAACGACGAATTCCGCCGTCAGGCCGAAATGGTTCGAGCCCATCGCATCCGGGATGCGGCTGACCGACTTCATGCCGAGCGGCGCGCGCACCATGACATGGTCGATGGCGATGCCGAAACGGCCGAGCCTCACCGGCCATGTGGGGATTTCCGGTGCGATCGTCCGCAGGCCCGTCCAGCGCATGAATTGCTGCACATCCGGCGCGATGCTGGAGGAATTGAAATCGCCGGAGAGCAATAACGGTCCCTTCCGGTTGTTGATGATGCGAGCGGCGTTCGCCAGTTCCATCTTGTGGTAGTTGTCGAAATACGGCTTGCTGAGGTGCATGGCGACCACGTGAACGGTCGTGCCGCCAACGTCGACATCCGCCATCATGAAACGATCCTCGCGAAGTTCGCTCAAACCGCCGACGCTCAGATTGGTGAGCGGCAGTTTCGACAACATCATCATGTCGCAGATGTCGGTCTCCTTGCCGCAGCCGATGCGGTAGGGATAGACCTTGTCCAACTCCGCCAGATGAGGGGCAAGTGGCGGCATTTCCATGATATTGACGATGTCGGCGCCCGAATTGACGATTGTCTGATAGATGCGCTCGCCGTTGCGATAATTGCCGCCGAGAATGTTGAAATGTATCAGCTTGATCGTCTTGCCTGACTGCGGTGCCGGATCGGCATCGAATTCGTGAGGCATGACCCACGCGTGTACGGCAATGACGACCGATGCGACGAGCAAAAAGCCTGGGAAGATATTGCGGCTGAAAAGCAGCGCCAGAATCATTGCCAGCGCACAGGCGACGGCCGCATGGAGCTGAAGGCTGTGAAGAGTGGCGAGCATCCAGGTGGGGTGGATATAACGTGTCGCAATCGCCCCGAGCACAAGCGACACAATGACGCAGAGGGCGACGGAGATGGTATGTTTCATGTCCTGCCGCCCGGAAGTCGCCACGTCTGCGCACGAGGTAACACAAAGCATGTGTGCGTTGCAACACGCCGCAAGACCCGCATTGGCGGGCGGTTGATTCAGATCAAGTTGGCAATTGATTCCTCTGCGTAAATCGCTTCGAGCGACATGATGACCGGTCTGTCATGGCGCTTGCGAAGTGTAGCGGGGCGAAGCTGCCGGAATTCACGCGGTTGACTGGCCGCAGCCCTTGCCAAAACAGGAGTTTATCTGCGATCAAAGGTAGTATTGCGCCGACTTGCTGGGGACTCGTTGTTCGCACTATGGTGGACGCGGTTTCGACCCAGCCTGGAGGAGGCTTCGTGCGGTTGATCGGGATGCGTGAGAGGATGGTAAAACCGTGAGTGAAAATACATCGAACGGACAGGCGTCCGGCGAGCCGACTCGCCGTGACTTTTTATATCTGACCACCGGCATGGCGGGCGCAGTTGGTGCCGTTGCCGTCGCGTGGCCCTTCATCGACCAGATGCGACCGGACGCATCGACGCTGGCCTTGGCTTCCATAGAGGTCAACGTCGCGGCGCTGCAGCCGGGCATGTCGCTGACCGTCAAATGGCGCGGCAAGCCGGTTTTCATCCGCAACCGCACTGAAAAGGAAGTGGAAGAGGCCAATGCCGTTGCACTGTCCGACCTGAAGGATCCTGTTGCCCGCAACGCCAATCTGGGTGCGGATGCCGAAGCCAGCAGCATCGACCGTTCGGCGGGTGAGGGCAAGGAGAACTGGATCGTGATGATCGGTTCCTGCACCCATCTCGGCTGTGTACCGCTCGGCCAGGCCGGCGAATTCGGCGGATGGTTCTGTCCCTGCCATGGCTCGCATTACGATACGGCGGGCCGCATCCGAAAAGGCCCGGCGCCGCAGAACCTCGCGATTCCGACCTTCGCTTTCACCAGCGATACCGTCATCACGATCGGATAAGGGGGATTTCATCAATGAGCGGTCATTCGTCTTACCAGCCATCCACCGGCATCGAAAAATGGATCGACTCGCGGCTTCCCTTGCCGCGCATGGTCTATGACAGTTTCGTTGCCTATCCGGTTCCGCGCAACCTCAACTATGCCTACACTTTCGGTGCCATGCTGTCGGTCATGCTGATCGTGCAGATCCTGACCGGTGTCGTGCTTGCCATGCACTATACCGCGTCCACGATCGGCGCTTTCGACTCGGTCGAAAAGATCATGCGCGACGTCAACCACGGTTGGCTGCTGCGCTACATGCACGCCAACGGTGCGTCCTTCTTCTTCATCGCCGTCTATCTCCACATCGCCCGTGGCCTCTATTACGGTTCCTACAAGGCGCCGCGCGAAATCCTCTGGATCCTCGGCGTGGTCATCTACCTGCTGATGATGGCGACGGGCTTCATGGGTTACGTTTTGCCCTGGGGCCAGATGTCCTTCTGGGGCGCCACCGTCATCACCGGCTTCTTCACGGCCTTCCCCTTGGTGGGTGAATGGATCCAGCAGTTCCTGCTCGGTGGTTTTGCCGTCGATCAGCCGACGCTCAACCGTTTCTTCTCGCTGCATTACCTGCTGCCGTTCATGATTGCCGGCGTCGTCGTCCTGCACGTCTGGGCACTGCATGTGACGGGTCAGACCAACCCGACCGGCGTCGAGGTGAAGACCAAGACCGATACGGTTCCGTTCACGCCTTACGCGACGCTCAAGGATGCGTTCGGCGTTTCGGTCTTCCTGATCGTCTATGCCTGGTTCATCTTCTACATGCCGAACTATCTCGGCCATCCGGATAACTACATTCCGGCCAATGCGCTGAAGACGCCAGCCCACATCGTTCCGGAATGGTATTACCTGCCGTTCTACGCGATGCTGCGCGCCATCACCTTCAATGTCGGTCCGATCGATTCCAAGCTCGGTGGCGTTCTGGTGATGTTCGGTTCGATCATCATCCTGTTCTTCCTGCCCTGGCTCGATACGTCCAAGGTTCGCTCCGCAGTCTACCGCCCGTGGTACAAGCTGTTCTTCTGGCTGTTCGTCGTCAACGCCATCATGCTCGGCTGGCTTGGCGCTATGCCGGCGGAAGGCAGCGGCCTGATCGGGCTCATCTTCGGTGGTGATCTGTCGGGTAACTATGTCGGCTATTCGCAGCTCGGAACGCTGTATTATTTCGGCTTCTTCCTCGTCATCATGCCGGTTCTCGGTCTGGTCGAGACGCCGCGGCGTATTCCGAATTCGATCACCGAGGCTGTTCTTGAAAAGAAGAACGGTACGCCCAAGGCCGAAACGGTCGCCTGAGCCAGCGAACAAGGAAAAACATCATGAAAAAGCTGACCATGAGCTTCCTGTCGCTGGGCCTGCTGGCGGGTATCGCCATCGTCCCCGCCTCGGCGCAGGAAAACCACGATAAGGCCGCAGCCGGAGCCTCGGGCGGTGCACCCGCCGAGGAGCACGGCGCAACGCCGCACTATCCGATCAAGCACCCGCATCAGGTGGATTGGAGTTTTGCCGGACCCTTCGGCCATTACGACAAGGGCCAGCTGCAGCGTGGATTGAAGATCTACAATGAAGTCTGTTCCGCCTGCCATTCCATGAAGCTGGTATCCTTCCGCACGCTGGAGGATCTCGGTTATTCCGATGCGCAGGTGAAGGCATTCGCTGCCACCCATGAAGTGCAGGACGGCCCGAACGACGAAGGCGAAATGTTCACCCGCAAGGCCGTGCCTTCGGACTATTTCCCGTCGCCCTTCCCGAACGAACAGGCAGCTGCCGCCGCCAACAACGGTGCAGCCCCGCCGGACTTCTCGCTGATCGCCAAGGCGCGCGGCATTACCCGCGGCTTTCCGCAGTTCATCATCGACATGTTCACGCAGTATCAGGAGGGTGGCCCGGATTATATCCATGCGCTGCTGACCGGATATCAGGAGCCGCCGGAAGGTGTCGAGATCGCCGAGGGCACGCACTACAATCCGTATTTCGCCAATGCCGCGGCTCTTGCCATGGCGCCGCCGCTCTCTGCCGATCAGGTCACCTACGAGGACGGTACGCCGCAGACGCTGGAGCAGTATTCGCAGGACATTTCCGCATTCCTGATGTGGGCGGCGGAACCGCATCTGGAAGAACGCAAGCGCACCGGCTTCATGGTTATGGTGTTCCTGGCGATCTTCACCATCCTGATCTACCTGACCAAAAAATCGGTCTATGCGAACAAAGAGCATTGATCTGCTTATGAACGAAGGATGAGGCGGCTTCGGCCGCCTTTTTCATGCGCGCTTTTCGCTGTTCTGGGGATGGCGGTCTGAACAACGCGGGCGCGACAAAGGGAAACTTTACAGAGCGGCCATTGCGCGCCAAGGTGCCGCCTCAAGAACACGACCATAGGGTTCCCATGACCACTTCCGCCAAAGACATCCTCGCTGCCGCCATCCGCTCCATTCCGGACTATCCGAAGCCGGGCATCATCTTTCGCGATATCACCACGCTGCTCGGTGATGCGCAGGCATTCCGGCTGGCCGTCGATGAGCTTGTAAAACCGTATGAAGGTCTCGGTGTCGACAAGATCGCCGGCATGGAAGCGCGCGGTTTCATTCTCGGCGGCGCCATGGCGCACCAGCTTTCGGCCGGTTTCGTGCCGATCCGCAAGAAGGGCAAGCTGCCGCACAAGACTGTCAGCATGGCCTATGCGCTGGAATACGGCACCGACGAGATGGAAATCCATGTCGATGCGGTGAAGCCCGGTGAAAAGGTGATCCTCTGCGACGACCTGATTGCGACAGGTGGCACGGCTGTGGGAGCAGTACAGCTGCTGCGCCAGATCGGTGCCGAAGTCGTTTCCGCCTGCTTCGTCATCGACCTGCCGGATCTCGGCGGGCGCAAGAAGCTGGAGGCGCTTGGCGTCGAGGTGCGTGTGCTGGCGGAGTTCTCCGGCCACTGATTTTGCAGGCGTCGCCGGCTGCATCCGCGGCCGGCAGATCTTTGCCGAAAATCCTATTCGAATTCCAGCACGCTGCCTTCATACCGCATGACCAGCTGGCCGTCCTGATTGGCGCCTTCATTGATGGTGCGGTTGATGAAGGTGCCGGGACGGGTGGCGAGCGGGCGGCTGTCAACCATCGTCACCGAATAGGTGATGCTGTCGCCGGCATAGACCGGGCGCAACCATTGCAGTTTCTGGAAACCGGGTGAGGGGCCGAGTTTGGGCGGTACGTGCCCTTCGGAGATCAGGCGGGTGCTTTCCGCGCTCCAGTAGCTGAGGAACGTCTTCATCCAGCCCGCGCAGGTGTGCCAGCCGGAGGCGCAGAGTGCACCAAAGACATAGTCCTTCGCCGCTTGCGCATCGACATGGAACGGCTGCGGGTCGAACTGTTTTGCAAAGCGGATGATGTCATCAGGCGTGAACAGCATGGTGCCGGTCACGACCTTTTCGCCGGGTGGGGCAAGCTCGATCAGTCTCATGCCTGTACCTCCGCCATCACATTGGAAGGCGTGCGTAGACGCATCATGATCGGGTTTTCGCCACGCATGACCACGGTGCCGTGCTGGTTTTCCACCTCGTGCAGGAATTTGACGAGACCGATGCCAGGCTTCGAGCGCAGGGCTCGGGCCTCGATCACGGTGGAGCGTCCCGAAAGGGTGTCGCCGGCCAGAACCGGCTTTTTCCATTCCATGAATTCGATGCCGGGTGAGCCTTCCGACGAAGAACGCGCCAGCCACCCGTCATACATCATGCGCATGAAAAGGCTGGCCGTATGCCAGCCGGAGGCCGAAAGTCCACCGAGAATGCTGGCCTTGCCGGCTTCTTCGCTGAGGTGCATGGGCTGCGGATCGAACTCGGCGGCAAAGGCGATGATCGCCTCCGCCGTGACTTCGGCGCTGGCCAGGGTGAAAACACGCCCCGGTTCAAAATCCTCGAAATGGAATTCGATCGCGCCCATGGACCGTCTGTCCGCTGTTTACGTGTTGAAGCGGAAGTGGATGACGTCGCCGTCGTGGACAACGTATTCCTTGCCTTCGTCACGACCCTTGCCGGCTTCCTTGGCACCGACTTCACCCTTGTAGGCGATGTAATCGTCGAAGCCGATGGTGAAGGCGCGGATGAAGCCACGTTCGAAATCAGTGTGGATGACGCCTGCGGCAGCCGGTGCCTTGGTGCCGCGAACGATTGTCCAGGCGCGGGTTTCCTTGGGGCCGACCGTGAAATAGGTGATCAGGTCGAGCAGGTTGTAGCCGGCGCGGATCAGACGGTCGAGACCGGCTTCTTCCAGGCCGAGAGCGCTCAGGAATTCCTTGGCTTCCTCATCCGGCAGCTGTGCGACTTCGGATTCGATCGCAGCCGAGATGATGACGCATTCTGCACCCTGTGCCTTGGCCATTTCGGCGACGGCCTTGGTGTGGTCGTTGCCATCGACAGCATCGCCTTCGGCGACGTTGCAAACGTAAAGAACCGGATGCGAGGTCAGGAGATTGAGAGCCTTGAGGATCTCGATATCGTCGGCGGCCAGCGTCTTGAGAAGAAGACGGGCAGGCTTGCCATCCTGCAGCAGCGCGATGACTGCTTCCATCACCGGCAGCTGTGCAACCGATTCCTTGTCATTGGTCTTGGCGCGCTTGCGGGTCTGCTCGACGCGACGCTCAAGGCTTTCCAGATCGGCGAGCATAAGCTCGGTCTCGATCGTGTCGGCATCGCCAACCGGATTGATCTTGCCTTCGACATGCGTGATGTCGTCATCTTCGAAACAGCGCAGCACGTGCACGACGGCATCGACTTCGCGGATATTGGCCAGAAACTTGTTGCCGAGGCCTTCACCCTTGGAAGCGCCGCGCACGAGGCCGGCGATATCGACGAAGGAGATGCGTGTCGGGATGATTTCCTTGGAGCCGGCAATGGCTGCCAGCTGCTGCATGCGTGCATCCGGCACGGCCACTTCGCCGGTGTTCGGCTCGATCGTGCAGAAGGGATAGTTGGCTGCCTGCGCGGCGGCCGTCTTGGTAAGTGCGTTGAAAAGAGTGGACTTGCCGACATTCGGCAGGCCCACGATACCGCATTTGAAGCCCATGGTCGGGAACCCGTATCTTTGACAAAACTTGGGGTCAGGCTATGGGGGAAAGCGCCGTGAGGGTCAAGAGCGGCGGTGGTTTTGCCGTCAGCAAGTCGCAGCCTGATGACAGGGGCGCAGCGTTTTCGTATTTTCATGATATTGTTATCAAGCGTTCCTAAGACCGCAACGACGGTATCGCCGCGCGCCTTTTTGCGCCGATTCCGGTAACATCCGTGCACGACGATTGATCATCCATGGCCAACGACACCACGCTCAAGCCCACGACCAGGACCAAGCCCAAGCCCAAGGTGGAGCGACCGAAGCTCTACAAGGTGATCCTGCTCAATGACGATTATACACCGCGCGAGTTCGTCATCATGGTGTTGAAGGCCGTTTTCAGGATGAGCGAGGAAACAGGATATCGGGTGATGATGACGGCCCATAAGCTCGGCACCAGTGTTGTCATGGTCGCGGCCAGGGATATCGCCGAGACCAAGGCGCAGGAGGCCGTCGATCTTGCTAAGGCTGCGGATTTTCCGCTGATGTTCACCACCGAACCGGAAGAGTGAGAGCCTTAACGTTTTATCGTTTGATACAGATAGTCATCCGGCAGGCCGAGGCGACGGCAGGCCTGTACGGGCGGCGAGGAACGCAGGAGGAGCCTGTCGGCGCTGCGGGCGGCGACCACCACGGTCGCGCGTTCCAACCTGTTCAGCGACCATTCGGGACCGAGGTCCAGCCGGTGCCGGATCCAGTGCGGCAGGATTTCGACGGCCGCCTTGATGAGCAGACCCTGCAATGGACGCGCCGGTTCGGGAATGGCCGGGACCTCGCGCATGATGCCCAGGAACTCTTCCACGATAGGGGACGGCTCAAGCCGTGGACCCATGCTGACGAAAAGATCTTCGAGTTCCGCCTGCGACCGCGGCGCGCTTGCTGCGCCGTAAAGTTTTGCGGCCGGCAGTGCCTCGCGAAAAAGCGCGTCCCGTTCAGTCGGTAAAAGCGGACGAACGAAACGGTGATAGGCTTCCATAAAGCCGAAACCGGCAGTTGCCTGAACCCAGTCGAGCAGATCCCGATCATTGGCGTTGTAAATTTCTCCACCGCTGGTTCTGCCTTGCACCTTGCCATGGCGTCGCACAACGCCTGCAATCATCGCCTCGGCCTGGCTGTGCGCGCCATACACAGTGACCATGGCGGCAAGGCCTGTACGCTGCAGACGTGTCAGTGCATCCTGACGAAACGTGCTGTGCTGCCAGACGCCATCGCGGACCTTGGGTTCGGCAAATTCGAGAAGCACGGCCGTAATGCCGCCGATGAACATCGAAACCTGATTCTTGAAAATGCGCCAGGAGACGGAGTCCGCCGTGACAAGAGCAGGTTCGCCCACAGGCTGGGAGAAATCGATCTTCAAGCCGCCATTGCCGAGCAGATCGGTCGCGGCTCGGTCAAGCCGGTCGTGCAAGAGGCCGGGCAGCGGAAAGGCGTTTGAAGTCTGGAACATGTCTGTCTCCTTCCCGATCGAAATTCGGTCGGGATGACTTTTGTTCCGTAATTATGACTCTCTGTCGTCTTTATCGCGTAGCCAGAGCCGTTTATTCGCCCTTGTTGCCAAACATCTTTTTCAACATCTCGGCCATCGGGCCGGTGGTTGGAATATTCGGTTTGCCACCACCACGCGCCTGATGAATATGCGACTTGCCAGCCGGTTTCGGGGCCGCAGGTTTGTCCTGCTTCGGCTTTTCGGCCTTCTCTGCGTCCGGCTTGGCGCCGACGGCAAGCGCCAGCTTGTTCATGAGCTGCGAATCTTCGCGCTTCACCAGCATGTCGGCATTGTCGGCCAAGGTATCCAGCAGCGGTTCAAGCCAGACGCGGTCGGACTTGGCAAAATCGCCGAGGACATGGTTGTGCACCTGTTCCTTGTTGCCGGGATGACCGATGCCGAGGCGAAGGCGGCGGTATTCCTTGCCACAATGGGCGTCCAGCGATTTGACGCCGTTATGGCCGCCATGCCCGCCACCGGTCTTGATGCGGGCGCGACCCGGTGGAAGGTCTAGTTCGTCATATATCGCAACGATATCACCGGGACCGAGCTTGTAGAAACGCATGGCTTCGCCTACGGATTCGCCCGACAGGTTCATGTAGGTCTGCGGTTTAATCAGCAGAACTTTTTCGCCGCCGAGTTCGCCTTCGGAGATGAGCGCCTTGAACTTCTTGGACCATGGCGCAAAGCCGGGCAGACGCTGGACGGCGTCGAGCGCCATGAAGCCGATATTGTGGCGGTTGCCCGCATATTGTGTGCCGGGATTGCCCAGCCCTGCGATGATCTGCATGTCTGCACCGTTCGTGGTGATCTGTCTTGCCCTTCACCACCGCGAAACCGCGTCGAAGTCAACCTTCTTGCGTGAAGGGAAACCGCACTGGTGGCTCAGCGTGGCGGCTCAAGCCCGTATTCGCGATATATTCTGGCCTGGGTGCCGTCGGCGATCATGCGGTCGAGTTTTGTCTGCATCGCCTTGATCGTCTGCCATGAGACGCCGCGGTTGCAGGCTATGCCAAGCCGCTGATCCGAAAGCTGGGTGACATCTTCGATCTCGACGCCGCGACGACGCAACTGTTCGTAGACGTCATGCGACATCGGCATGAGATCGATGCGGTCGCTCAGCAGCTTGGCAAGCGTCACTTCAAATGTCGAACTGATATCGATCTTCGGGAACTTTGCCCTTTGCAGCAGCCTCTCGGTATAGTCTGCGCGGTGGGTGCCGACCGTGAATGCCCTGGCATCATCGAGCGTCTTTGCGGTAACCTTGGCATCTCTGTGCTTGACGAGAATGCTCTGGCTTCTGGCGAGCGGCATGACCCACTTGAACCGTGCGCGGCGTTCGGGTGTCTGTGCCGCGGAAAAGACGCAGGTTGCGGCTTGCGTTTCCGCAAGTGCAATGGCGCGCGCCCACGGCATGACCTCTATGCGGTACTGGATACCGCTTCCTTCCATGATGCCTTTGACCTGATCGGCCGAAATGCCGCGGACGGGGCTTGCAGCATCGTGAACGATGAAAGGGGCATAAGCTTCCGTGGTGAAAAGCAGGTTTTGATCCGCGGCAGCATGGCCGGCGGCAAAGATCAGGGCGATTGTGAGCGCCGAAACCTTCATCTGCGATCCTTGTCGGTGTGGCTGCAGAGCATCTTCATCAACCCGCCATCGATTGCGTTTCATCGCTGCTGTGCGAAAGTGCGGCCATCAGATCCGTGATGCCGAGCGGCCTGGCGTAGAGGTAGCCTTGGGCGCAATCCACACCGATCTCGTTGAGGAATGCGCGCTGTTCCTCCGTCTCGACACCTTCGGCGATGACGGTGCATTTCATCTTGTGGGAGATCGCGCTGATACCTTCCACCAACATGCGGCTCTTTTCCGCCACTTCGCGGCTGCCTCCGAGCGAGCGAATGAAGGATTGGTCGATCTTGACGATATCGACCGGGAAACGGCTCATATAGCTGAGGGAGGAATAGCCGGTGCCGAAATCATCGATGGCGATGCGGCAGCCCAGTTGGTGAACGGCGTCGAGGATGCCGCGGATCTCCGGGTTGTCGTGCATCAGCACGGCTTCGGTGATTTCGACCACCAGGCGTGACGGGCGGATATCGTAGCGGTTCAGGATGCCGGCGAGGTAAGAGGCCAGATGTCCGTCGAACTGCAGGGGTGAGAAGTTGACGGCAACGTAAGTCTCTTCAAGTCCGGGCAGGCGCGAAACGCGCGCAAGGTTGGCGATCGCATCTTCGAAAATCTGTTCGCCGATACGACCGATAGAGCCGGTTTCCTCTGCCACGCCGATAACTGCCGCGGGCGGTACCAGGCCCTTGCGCGGATGGCGCATGCGCATCAGTGCCTCGAAGCCGATGATCCGCCCGGTTTCTATTTCAACGATTTGCTGGAAATGGGCTTCGAACCAGCTCGCCGCCAGAGCTGCCTCGATATCGCTTTCGATTTCTGCGCGTTCGCGTGTGCGGTCGAGAATGGCGGGGTCGAAAACCTGCGCGCCATTCTTGCCTTCGCGCTTGCGCTCATACATCGCCATGTCCGACTTCTGCAGAAGTTCGGCGGCGCTTTCGGCATGAATGGGGTAGAAGGCCAGACCCATGCTGGCGCTGAGACGCACGTGCTGGCCTTCGGCGTGAAAGGGAAGGTCGAACAGCTCGACCACCCGATCGCAGAGAGCGGCAGCACGTTCCTGTACGGAATTGCCGGTGACCAGGATGGCGAATTCGTCGCCGCCGAGACGCGAGGCAGAAGAACCTTCGCCGATCAACGGGCTGAGGCGCTGCACGAATTGCCGCAGGACAGAATCTCCCGCAGCATGGCCGAGATTGTCGTTGATCGCCTTGAACCGGTCGAGGTCGATAAACAGGCAGGCGACCTCGGTGCCTGCGGTATCCGCTTCGGCGATACGGGCATCGAGCGCCGCTTCAAATCCCTGGCGGTTGAGAAGGCCGGTCAGATAGTCGGAAATCGCCTGATGGTGATTTCGCATTTCCGATTGCTTCAGCTCGGTAACGTCTGTCATCACGCTCAGCGACGCCGGCAGGTCCGCCGCATAAGACACGAGTTGCGTTTCGGCGATCAGCGCATCCATGATGCGCCCGTCGGCGCAAACGAAGCCGATCGTGACATCGCTGGCGGAACCGGCGGGGACACCACGGCCCTTGCGCCTGGTGTAGCAATCGCGATTTGCAGGGGCGACAAGTTCCCTGAACGGGCGCCCAAGAACGTCTTCGCGACGGTAACCCGTTGCCAGCAGCCAGTAATCGCTGACTGCCGAGATCATGTCATCGGCATCGAGCGAGAACAACATGGCCGGGGTGAGATTGTAGGTTTCCTTCATCAGCTGGTGGGCGCGCTTCAGTTCGCGCTCCTCGCGGTCCAGCTGAATCTGCATGTCGTTGAAGCTTTTGGCCAGCCGGCCCATTTCATCGCCGGAACGCCAGTCGACATGATGACGCGACCCCAGGCGTCGCGTTGCCTCGATGGCCGCCGTCAACCGCATGAGCGGTTTGATGATCATGATGCGGTTGCCGAAGATGGCGGCACCGAAAACGGTCAGGATGGCGACGATGAAGATGGAGATGAAGGCCATTTCCATCTGATTGAGAGCGGCGAACCAGCCAATCGGCGCATATTGCAGTGTCAGCCTGCCGACATTGCGCGGGCCATCGGCGGATTGGAAAAAGATCTGGCGGGAAATCTGTTCCAGATCGCGGCCATCGATCTGCGGATTGTTATCCGTGACATCCAGCTTGCCGAGCGTATCGGTAATACGAACGACGCTGACACCGCGCTCCGCCACCAGTGTGCCGGATATTCGGCGAACGCTCTCGATATCGAGTTCCCATAAGGGCTTGCTGAGAGCCTGGGCATTGGCCGCGACCAGAATCTCGACTTGTTCGCGCAGGCTTTGCGCCGCCTGTTGAGAGGAAAGTGCGAGGAAAAGCGTGAATAACGGTGCGACGACAGCAAGCAGCGCGCCTGATATGATGGCGACGAAACGGCTTTCTACAGAATGAGTCATCATTCCTACTTTCGAGGCGCAGCGTTATTTTTATCGAGCGCTGGGCGCGCTTGTTTAATCCGAATTTGTCTCATCGACAGATTAAGCTTTGCTGAAGCTTTTTTCTTATCTTCTTTTCCCGTCGCTCTCGTTATTCGAGATGCTGCAGGCAAAGCCAACCCTATCGCGCGTTCCACTTATAATGCGATCAGTTATCGCTTTCTGAACGACTGTGCTTTTCCGGCGCGGTGGGCGGCCGGCTTTGCGACGTGATTAAAATGGCCTTAAAACGAAAAGGCCCGCCTTTGGAAAAGGCGGGCCTCTGAAAAACACTGACGGATCGGATTATTCCGAAGCAGGCGTTTCTTCTGCAGCTTCTTCTTCAACGCCGGCAGCCGGAGCAACGATCGTTGCGATGGTGAAGTCACGGTCGGTGATGACCGGACGAACGCCCTTCGGCAGCTTGACGGCGGAGATGTGAATGCTATCGCCAACCTTGGCGCCGGACAGATCAACGGTCAGGAATTCCGGGATCTGGTTGGCCGGGCAATGCAGTTCGACAGTGTGGCGGACGATGTTGAGAACGCCGCCCTGCTTGATGGCCGACTTGTCTTCGTTTTCGAAGTGAACCGGAACTTCAACGTTGACTTCGGTCTTTGCGGATACGCGCAGGAAGTCGACGTGCATGGTGAAGTCGCGGACCGGGTCCAGCTGGTAGTCCTTCGGCAGAACGTTGATCTTCTTGCCATCGAGAACGATGGTAGCGATCGTCGTCATGAAGCCGCCGGCGTGGATACGCTTGGTAACTTCGTTCGTGGACAGGGCGATAGAAAGCGGGGCCTGCTTGTCACCGTAGATGACAGCGGGAATGAGACCATTGCGGCGAAGTTCACGGGAGGACCCCTTACCGACCCGTTCGCGCGCCTCGGCCTTGAGCTCGTAGTTGTCCTGGCTCATGGCATTTCCTTTCGAGGTTGTTTGGAGTGTTCGCCGCAGCTGATAGCGCTGGAATGGCAAACCGGAGGATATCTCGCGATATTCTCCCATCCGCATTGCCTCCAAGGGTGTCTACGCGGACGAGGGGTCCATAATACAAAGGTCTGTAATTAGCAAGGGAAGGCGGCGCGAAAGCGTTTGCAGCCTGTAGTTTATGCCGTTCTGCATTTCGGTACGGGCCACAACCTGGCCCTGTTGATATTGCCAGATCCTTAACCGTGCTCGCCAACGCTTCGATTATCATTTGTTTCTAAAACGGCAAGGACACTCCAAGCCGGAATATGAAATGCTGCAAATATTGAATTGTATCGCTATCGATCACGACTGGCGATACGTGGCCGCCGCCGTGATGATCTGCGTCGTCGGCTCTTATCTGACCATCCGGCTTTTTTCGCGCGCACGTCGCGCGGCAGGTCTCGAGCGGGCGATCTGGATTTTTCTGTCTGGCTTCATCGGCGGAACGACGATCTGGACAACACATTTTCTGGCTATGCTCGGTTATCTTGCCGGTGGTGCCGCCGCCTACGGTGGGGCGCTGACGCTTCTTTCTCTCGTCATCGCCGTTGCATCGTCCGTGTCCGGCATCGCCATCGCCACCTATGCCG
This sequence comes from Hyphomicrobiales bacterium, assembly GCA_900472395.1. Taxonomy (GTDB): domain Bacteria; phylum Pseudomonadota; class Alphaproteobacteria; order Rhizobiales; family Rhizobiaceae; genus Neorhizobium. The sequence continues at coordinate 51,390 of UCHV01000029.1, read as the reverse complement.
GTCGCTCGGTGCTGGCGGAAGCAGGGGGCGTCCTTCTGGGGTTCGGCATCGCCGCCATGCACTACACCGGCATGGCAGCCTATGAAATCAGTGGCGAGATCGTCTGGGATCAGTCCTATGTCTTTGCTTCGCTGCTTCTTGCCGGATTTTTCGGTGCCGTTGCGATGAACCGCGTGGTTCGTCCCGTCAGTCGGTTTTGCCGTCTTGGCGGCCCTCTGAGCATGATCCTGGGCATTGCAACGACACATTTCACCGGCATGGCGGCGATGTCGGTGACGATCGATCCGACGGTGGCTGCCCTTTCGGAAACCATCTCTCCCGTTCTGCTGGGATTTACGATCCTTTCGGTGATGATGGTTCTGCTGGTTCTTGTCGCTTGTGCCTATCTGCTTGATGCGCGCACCACGGAGGCTGCGGTTGAGCGCTATCGCCATCTTTCGCGCCATGACGCATTGACTGGCCTGCCGAACCGATCGGCCTTCAACGAGGAAATCGAAAGCCTGCCGCGTCGCGGTTATGACAGTTCGGCGCGGATTGCCATCCTGTCCTTCGATCTTAACCGGTTCAAGGAAATCAACGATGTGCATGGCCATGCGGCGGGCGATGCGGTGCTGCGCGAGATTGCCGTCAGGCTTGCGGCGTCAAAGCGCGAAGGCGAGTTCCTGGCGCGTGTCGGGGGTGATGAATTCATCGCGCTGACCCGCAACTATTATGTTCGCAACGATGCAAGCTCGATGGCGAACCGTTTGATGAACGAAATCGCGAAACCTGTCGAATGGAACGGCAATACGTTCATCGTCGGCTCAAGCGTCGGCATCGCCATCTATCCCAACGATTCTACGAATATTGACGATCTTCTGGCGCAGGCGGATGTCGCCATGTACCGCGCCAAGCAGTCGGGAGAAAACGCGGTCTGCTTTTATGATCCGTCGATGGATCAGATGGCGCGCGAGCGTAACATTCTGGCCATGGACATGCGGGCCGGTCTGCGTCGCGGTGAGTTCGAGCTCTATTACCAGAAGCAGAACGATACGCTGAGCGGTGAGGTGATCGGCTTCGAAGTCTTGTTGCGCTGGCAACACCAGACGCGCGGGATGGTCTCTCCGGTCGAATTCATTCCGATTGCGGAACGCAACGGATTTATCAATGAACTTGGCGAATGGGTCTTGCGGCAGGCCTGCATGGAAGCGGCAAGCTGGAAAAATCCTATTCGCATCGCGGTCAATGTGGCGGCGCCCCAACTGGCGGACATGTCGTTCCCGGCCAAGGTGCGTGATATCCTCAGCGCCAGCGGTCTGCCGGCGCATCGGCTTGAGCTTGAGATCACCGAGACCGGTATCGTTGCCGACCAGCAACGTGCGCTCGTCATCATCCGCCAGCTCAAGGAGATCGGCGTCAAGATTGCGATGGACGATTACGGCACCGGCTACTCGTCACTTTCGACGCTGCTGACGTTTCCGTTCGACAAGATCAAGATTGATCGCGCCTTCGTGGATGGCGTTCCCACCAGCGCGCAGTCTGCTGCCATCGTTCGCTCGACGCTGATCCTGGCATCGAGTCTCGACATCCCCGTCCTCGCGGAAGGGGTTGAAACCGATGAACATATCGCATTCCTGCGGGAGGAAGGCTGCGGCCAGGTGCAGGGATATCTGTTTGGCAAACCCGGACCACGCTCCGGCATAGAAGAGATCGTCAACGGTCAATCCGGCCTGAACAAGGGTATTTCTACGGTTGCGGATAAGGCCGCCGCTGCATGAGTTGGGGTTGTTTTGGCCGCAGCGGCGTTATCTTGACGCCGTCTCATTGACTTTCGCCTTCCGGCTTGCAGATTTGCCACGACTAATCCAACGACAGGAGTCTATCCATGCGTCTCAACCTCGCGACGGCAAGCGCCGTGGCAATCGCTGCCGCGATGTTTCACCAGCCGGCACAGGCAGCTGACGTCAACGAGCAGGGTGCCAAGGAGCTTCAGGGCAGCTTGACGAAAATGCTGCCGCAAAAGGCAGTTGAGAAGGGCGTCGTCGCGGTCACGCCGCAGAGCGATAAATACCAGATCCTCTTCGACCTGCCAAAGCTGATCGGCCTCTTCGACAACCCGAATTTCTCGCTGAAGCAGATTACGCCGATGACGCTGTTCGCCAAGCCGGCCGATGGCGGTCTGTGGCAGGTAGACGGCACCAATGACTTTGCCCTCTCCAGCACCGGCAAGGATCAGGAAGGCAAGGATTCCGACTTCAGCTATACGATTGCCAAAGTCGCCTATAACGGCCTCTTCGACCCGGCGATCAGCTATTTCCGCTCCGGCGATTTCACGTCCGGCGCCGGCACGATCACGACCAAGGCCGGTGAGGAGAAGATGGATGCCAGCTTCTCCGGCATGAACTATACCCTGTCGTCCGTTGCAGGTGCGGCGGCAAATACCGTCGACTTCCGCGGCAGTGGTTCCATGGCGCAGTTCAAGCAGACCATTTCGGCGCCTTCCGCTCCGTTCGAGTTCACGGCAGAAAGCGTGGATATCGATGCTGGCGCGGCAGGCGTCAATGCGCAGAAGCTTCGCGACATTTTCGTCTTCATCGCCGACCGCGCCAGCAAGCAGAAGCTTGAGCCGGCGGAAATCGAAGAGTTGAAGGGCCATGTTCGCGGCGCCTTGCCGTTCTTCACCAGCTTCGACGAAAAGATCGACCTGCAGAAGAGCAAGGTTTCCACCGAAATGGGCGATGTCTCGGCCGAGACGGTGAGCTACATGATGAAGGCCGGCGGCCCACTGGAAGCGATGGAAGTCGGTTTCGGTTTCGGTGCAAAGGAACTCACGCTTGCCGACGGAATGGTGCCGCCGATCTACGCACCGTTCGTTCCGACCGTAACCGACCTGCAGTTCTCTGTTCCCAACCTGAACCTGCAGGCGCCGATCGACGTCATGCTGAACGCCGACTACTCCAAGGAAAAGCCCCTCAGCGATGCAGAAGCCGCCGCCATGGGCCTGTCGGTGTTTCCGGGCGGCGCTTATACGGTCAATATCAACAAGTCGGTTGTGACCGCGCCGTCCTACGATCTCGAGATCAGCGGCAAGGTCGGTGGTTCTCTGATGGCGCCGGATCGTGTGGCCGTCGATGCGGTCATTCTTGCCCGCGACTTCGACAAGACGATGGCCGCCGTGCAGGAGCTTGGTCAGGCCGATCCGCAGGTCATGCAGGTCTTCCTTGGAATGACCATGATCAAGGGTCTTGCCAAGACCGATGCCGACGGTCGCTCGCGCTGGGAAGTCAGTGTCGATCAGAACCGCAAGGTGACGATCAACGGCAACCTGCTGCCGTTCTGATCCGAAGATCGGCGGATACGGTTTCCGTGTCCGCCTTTTCTTCCGGTTGACCTGAAAATGCTCAACGAAAAAAGCCGCCTCCGAAAGGAAGCGGCTTTTTTTATGCGTATTGATCGCCGGATCAGTCGAAGAGGCTGGAGACCGATTCTTCCAGTGCGGTGCGGTTGATCGCTTCGCCGAGAAGGTTGGCGGTCGAGACCACGCGGATGTTCGGAGCGGACTGCACGGCGGTCGTCGGCTGGATCGAGTCGGTGATGACCAGTTCCTTGAGCATGGACGACGCGATACGCGTGACCGCACCACCCGACAGAACGCCGTGGGTGATATAGGCCGTTACGCTCGTCGCCCCGTTTTTCAACAGCGCCTCGGCAGCGTTGCAGAGCGTGCCGCCAGAGTCGACGATATCGTCGATCAACAGACAGTCCTTGCCACTGACGTCACCGATGACGTTCATGACTTCCGATTCACCAGCGCGTTCGCGGCGCTTGTCGACGATGGCCAGCTGGCAATCGAGACGTTTTGCGAGCGAACGAGCGCGAACCACACCGCCGACGTCGGGCGAAACGACCATGACGTTTTTCAGGTCATAGTGTTCCTTGACGTCGCGGGCCAGGATCGGAACGGCGTAGAGGTTGTCGGTGGGGATATCGAAGAAGCCCTGGATCTGGCCTGCATGCAGGTCGAGTGTCAGGACACGATCGGCGCCGGCCTCGGTGATGAGGTTGGCGACAAGCTTTGCCGAGATCGGCGTACGCGGCCCTGCCTTGCGGTCCTGACGGGCATAACCGAAGTAGGGGATGACTGCCGTGATGCGCTTGGCGGAAGACCGCCTGAACGCATCGATCATGATCAGCAGTTCCATGAGATGGTCATTGGTCGGAAAAGACGTCGACTGAATGACGAAGACATCTTCGCCACGGACATTTTCCTGGATCTCTACGAAGATTTCCTGGTCCGCAAACCGTCTGACGCTGGCTTTCCCGACAGGAACATTGAGATACTTGCAGATCGCATCGGCTAGGTGCCGGTTCGAATTTCCTGCGAAAACCTTCATTTCGGTCCGCCTATTGTGTGCTGGATGGGGGCCTTTTACCGCTGCAGTTTCTGAATGCAAGTCCGATTGGGCGATGCCCCTACTTTTTTATGAAGACTCGATGACGCAGGCGATGTTTTTGCATCAGTCAACGCAGTCTGTCGATGTTTTTCAGCCCGGTTGTGCATGGCGCCATTCCATATAGGCATCGATGGTTTCGCCAGCGATGGCTTCCATTGTCGATGCCGAGACGGATGCCCAGGGATCGTTGCCGGCCGCCGTGGCGTTTTTCTGCCCCTGAATACGGTTGAGGCGGTTTCCGCCGCTGTCGAGAATATCCCAGACATAGACCACCGTCACCTTGTCGCCATCCGCAAAGGCGGAGAGATAGCCCTTGAGGATATGTTCGGAAGAGGTGTCGCTTGATGCCTTGATGGTGAGGCCTGCGGCGCGAGCGCGCATGCCGAGCTGTCTTGAGAGCGGCGTGACCGCCTGTACCGGCGCACCGATGATCGGCAGGAAGCGAATGGTCTCGGAGCTTGCAGTGTTCTGCCGGGTCGGTGGCAGGCTGGCCTGCATGGGAGCGGCAGGGGCCTGCGGCGGGACAGTGGTCTGCGTATCCTGCGTGGCACTGCTGGTGCCGGGCAGGGGCTCAAGCGGAGCCGAAGCGACCGGAGAATCGCTGCCGCCTTCGATTGCCCGGGCTTGCGCCTCGAGCGAGTTTTGCGGTCCCCTGCGGTGTCCGGTCGGCGCTTGTGGGAATTGATCGTAACTGCTGCTGCGGGCATAGGCGTTGGGGCTGGCATAGGTCGTCTGGCTGGAAGCCATCCGTTCCGTATCCGCCTGGGTAATAGGGCTCGATGGCCGCATGCCGCCGCCGACATCGACCTGGGGTGTCAGGGCGTCGGTTGTATTGCAGGCGGAAAGAGCAATCAAAAGGATAAGCGTGGCTCCACGGAGCGGCATGTCGCCGGCAGTCCCGGGCGCTGTTTTACCCTGCCGCATGTCCGTCTCCTTTACCGCCATTCCCGAATGTAAATCTACGGGCCGCCCTCCGGGCCTGTCAATGGCGAGGCGCCTCCGCAGATGGCGCCTCCTAACGTGGACTGGTTACACCGGGAAGGCGGGCAGGGCGATCAGATCGAGCGGGTGACGGGAGAGCGCGCGCGGTGCGTCCTCTGTCGTCAGGTATGTGTGGCCGAGTGTCATGGCCGCACCGCTATCGGAGTCCATGATGATCATGTGCACGAACAGCGTCATGCCGGCCAGGATTTCCTGGGGGTTGCCCTGATAGAACATCTGCTGCTCCATCCAGGACGGCGAAAAACGAGCGCCGAGCGAATATCCGCAGGCGTTCAAGCGGTGACGGGTGAGGCCGCGCTCATCCATGATGCGGGCGTGTGTGTCGAATACGTCACCGAAGGTTCTGCCGGGGCGAAGCACCTCTTCGATGGCGACGATGGCTTCACGGCAGGCGGTGTAAAGTTCGTGGTGGCGCGCGCTCGGCTCGCCGATCAGCACGGTGCGCATCATGGCGGCGTGGTAGTGGGCGCTGACACCTGCCCATTCCAGCGTCAGTTGATCCGAAGCCGAAAGCGTGCGGCGGCCGGCCTTGTAACGGCACAGAAGCGCATCGTCGCCGGAGCCGATGATGAATTCGTTGGCGGGGTAATCGCCACCGCCTGCAAAGATCGCGCCCTGCATGGCGGCAAGAATATCCGCTTCGCTACCACTTGCCTTGATCAACGGCAGGGCGGCATCAAGCGCGTCGTCGGCAAGGCTGGCTGCCTTTTCGACAAAGGCGATCTCGGCGGCGCTCTTGATGAGGCGCAGTTCGCCGACAAGATAAGAGGCGTCAACGAGTTGGGCAAAGGAGTTCAGCTGGTTGTCGAGCAGTTTTGCAACGCGACCGGTCATGCCGTGGGTGTCGTATTCGACGCCGATCCGGGTGCCCAGCAGGTCGAATTCGCTCAAGAGGTTCTTCAGGTCGATGGTCGGATCGGCATTGGCGCGGTCAACCCAGACGACGATGTTTTCGATGGTCGAGGTATGGCGCGCCTGACGCAGGTCGGCCGAACGGGTGATCAGCGACAGCGTGCCATCGGCCTTGACGACGAGGCACTGGAAAAAACAGTAACCGAACGTGTCGTAGCCGGTCAGCCAATACATGCTTTCCTGGGCGAACAGCAGCATGGCATCGAGTTTGTCGGCCCGCATCCGCTCCGTCAGGCGGGCGAGGCGAGCATCGTATTCGGGTCTCTCGAATTGCAGGGCCATGTCAGTCTTCCCTTCTCAAAATGCTGATGGCCGAAATCTGGCGGCCATAATCGGGTTCCTTGGCATGCGTCGTGCGGCGGTAGGAGTAAAACCGCTCGGGGTCCGGATAGGTATCCAGATCGAGCTTTTCGGCGCGTATGCCCGCGGCCTTCAATCTCTCCAGTGTCAGCGAAGGCAGGTCGAACAACGCATGGTCCGGTTTGCCTGAAGGCGTGAAGAACTTTTCATAGGCCGGATCGAAGCCCAAAAAGCGATCCACGAATTCCGGGCCGACTTCGTAGCTGGCGCCGGCGATGGACGGACCAAGGCTGGCGGTGATGTTTTCGCGCGCGGCGCCAAGGGTGATCATGGCCGAAATGGTGTTTTCCGCCACGCCGCCAAGAGCACCTTTCCAACCCGCATGGGCGGCGCCGATGACGCCTGCCTGCGCATCTGCGAACAGGATCGGTCCGCAATCGGCAGCCAGTACACCGAGTACAATGCCGGGTGTGCGGGTGACCATGGCATCCGCCTGTGGTCGCTCTGCCGCATTCTCCGCGCTGACGACTACGACATCCGGCGAGTGGATCTGATGCACGGTTGCGAGATTTTCCGGCGCGGCACCGAACCAGGCGGCAACACGGCGGCGATTTTCCACGACGTTTTCACGCACATCATCAGAGCCGAGGCCGACGTTCAGGCCCGTGTATATGCCTTCGGAAACGCCGCCCTGGCGCGTGAAAAAGCCGTGGCGAATGCGGTTGCCGGCATTTTGAGCAAGCAAGGGGGCTTCAATCGGCGTCGGCAAGTTTTCCTGCATCGGCTGAACGTTCTCGTCTTGATATATGGAAGGATGAAGGTGTCAACGCCGGGATGACCGGCGCAGGCGGAGGGTGTGATGGTTCCCGGTTCGCTGCTTCGATTTGACTGATGTTGGCCCAGCGCAACGCCCTCTGTCAATCTCGCAAGGATTGTGCAGTGCGACAGAGCCGCGCCAGATGGTGATGTGAGGAGCGCAATCAGTCTATCTTGCGGAACGGCGCCAGTTGTACGCTCGGGCTGGACACGGCGAGAACCTTGAAAAGTTCGCCCATCTTGCCGGCGCCTTCACCCGCAAGGCGATCGACGGCGGCGGCGATCAGCTTCTGCTGCTCGAACGACTTGTCTTTGGCAAGCTTTGAGGCCCGCTCGGCAATGCCGAGGCCATAGAGGAAATCGCCCTGCCGCAGGCAGCCGTTGATCTGCACGCCGCTGGCCCGTGCGACCTTTGCAAGATCCTCGAAATCGACGTGGCTCGTCAGGTCCGCTTCGCCGGGATGGGCAAGCGGATCATCGAACTGATGGCGGAGAACCGCCTGCAGCGTGTCGCCGTAGCTGGTGGACATGGTGCCGTAATCGATGACCGCAGCGGTGCCGCCATGGTGGCGTAACCGTTCGGAAAGCGTCTGCATGACCGCCTGACGTGCAGGTGCCGCTTCAAAAATTGTACCTTCCGGTTCCCGTCCGGGCGGTGCCGGCAGGAGCGCCGGATCGATGCCGGCAACGCCGACACCGAAGGCAAGTTCGTCATTCGCATCGAGGATGACAAGGCGTTCGCGAAAACCTGTCGGCGTCTTGACGAACTGGCGCATCGGGATGGCGTCGAAAAGTTCGTTTGCGACGAGGAGCGTAAAGCCTTCCGGCACTTCCTCGAAATCGGCAAACCAGCTGACCTTGGAGGAATAGGATTCGAGCGTGATGCGTTGAACGCCGCGCAGGCGTTCGCTGGTTTCCACCAAATGCACATTCGCCGCCTCAAAGAGCGCGGGCGCGAGTTTGGATATGACCCTCAGCATATCGAGCATGAGCGTGCCGCGCCCGGGACCGATCTCGACCAGACGGATGTTTTCAAGCGGACTGCCGTGCTGCTGCCAGGCATGCACCATGAAGATGCCGATCATTTCACCGAACAGCTGGCTGATCTCCGGCGCGGTGATGAAATCGCCCGTGCGGCCGAACGGCTCACGCGTCATGTAATAACCATGTTCGGGATCTGCGAGGCAAATCGCGAAATAGTCGGTAATGCTGAGCGGGCCGTTGTGGCGGATGATGTTCTTTATCTTGTCGGAAAGCGGCGTGGTCATGGGCGGCCTTGTCGTTAACCGGACTTGCTGGCGAGGCGGGCGCGGAAAACGGCCCATATGCCGAGTGCTACCATCGGCAGCGATAGGAGCATGCCCATGGTCAGCCAGCCAAAGGCAAGATAGCCGAGTTGGGCGTCCGGTTCGCGGAAAAATTCAACGAAGATGCGGGAAAGCGCATAGCCGATGACGAACAGGCCGCTGACCGTGCCCGGGCTCTTCAGCGCCTTGAACGCATAAACGACGATGGCAAGCAGGACGAGCAGAACGATGCCTTCAAGGCCTGCCTCGTAGAGCTGGCTCGGATGGCGGGAAAAGGGACCTCCGGTCGGGAAAACGACTGCCCATGGCGCGTCGCTGATACGACCCCAGAGCTCCCCGTTGATGAAGTTGGCAATACGCCCAAACAGCAGACCAAGCGGCACGACCGCGGCTACGATATCGAACATGCTCCAGACCGGAATGGAATTGCGGCGCGCAAACATGAACATCGCAATCGTTGTGCCCGCAAGTCCGCCATGGAAGGACATGCCGCCGTTCCATATCTGCAGAGCGCGGATCGGATTTTCGGCGACGGCCGCAAAATCGTAGAAAAGAATGTAGCCGATGCGTCCGCCGAGCACGACGCCAGCCGCCACCCATATGAGGAAGTCATCGAGCTGCTGCGCCGTCATGGGCGGCGTGTCGCTGGGCCAAAGTTTGGATGTGGCCACAAGCTTGCGGGCATAAAGCCAGCCGAGAAGTATGCCCGCAACATAAGCGAGGCCGTACCAGTGAACCGAAAGCGGTCCGATGGAAAAGGCGATCGGATCGATGTTCGGAAATGGCATGATGGCAAGGAGACTGGACGCTGATACCAAAATTCTACGTTCTCCCGGCAGAATACATACTTAAAAGACGCCTAAAACAGGCTTTTGCGGACCATGGCTCCAGAGAAAAACGCGGTCAAGACGAATCTCCGTGTCAGCCCACGTCATCCTCAACGATGTTTGGAATCACGCGGTGTGACGGCAAATCTTCTTGCAAGCGGCGACTCCAGCCCCTACCTGATTTCCACAGAGCAATGGCCCTTTTGCGGCCCCTTTAGACGGAGACCATCATGTCAACCGGAACGAACCGCATCTTCGACGAATTCGCACGGCTGATGACGGATGCTGCAGGCACCGCGCAGGGATTGCGGAAGGAAGTGGAAACCGCATTTCAGGCGCAGGCCGAGCGTTTTCTCAACAGCATGGAAGTGGTCAAGCGTGAAGAGTTTGAAGTCGTGCGCGAAATGGCCATCAAGGCCCGTGACGAAAATGACGCTTTGAAGGCACGCATCGACGCACTGGAAGCCAAGCTCGCCGATAAGGCCTGATTTGCAGGCGCTTGTGGCCGGTCTTCTTCCGGCCACAATTTTCTCTTGATAATGCGGCCGCTGAACATGTGAGCGGCAATCAGGGGCTTGGCAGTCCCGTTTTGTTGTGCATCGCCAGCCTGTTGGTAAACGGTAAGTTAAAAAATCCGCGCCCTGTGGACACTGCCGAAAAAGCCAATCGCCAGAGTCAGTTATCGCTCCCGCTCAATCCAAATCCGAGCACCGTTTGTGAGTCGTCCCCGCAAAATCTGATAGCGGGGGCTGGAGTTGGGACTCTGTGCCTATACACTGATTTTACAAGATGATTCGAGATGAACACCAGCAAGCTCCGCACATGTTGCGGCGGTTAGGCTGAACTCATCGAGCGATCATTCCAGATTATGTCTCCGGTTTGTTGTGCTGCGTTTTTGGTGTGTTCGCACGTGAATTTCGCAAGGTTCAACCCCGGTATAAAAGGTGCCGCATGAACGTGATGGGAATGGAAATTGAACGACAGTCGAACCCGGTCGATATGATCGAGTTTGTCGCTGCCTCCAATGACTGGACTTTCGAGCGTTCAGGCGAGGACGAGATCGCCATGACGGTCGCCGGCCACTGGACGGATTACCACGTTTCCTTTTCCTGGATGGAAGAGTTCGAGGCGTTGCATCTGGCCTGTGCCTTCGACCTCAAGGTTCCGGAAGTGCGCGTCAACGAGATCTTCCGTCTTCTGTCGCATGTGAACGGCCAGACGCTGATGGGGCACTTCGACCTGTGGCGTCAGGAAGACGTGGTGATCTTCCGTCAGTCGCTGCTTCTGGCCGGTGGTGCCGAGCCGACCAACCAGCAGGTCGAGGTTCTGCTCTCCAGCGCACTCGAGGCCTGCGAGAATTATTATCAGGCATTCCAGTTCGTCGTATGGTCCGGCATGGAAGCCAAGGCCGCCATGGAATGCGTTCTGTTCGAAACCGTCGGAGAAGCCTGATGACAGCAGCGGTGGCGGGGCCGATCGTACTCGTTGGAGCCGGCAATATGGGAGGCGCAATGCTTTCCGGCTGGCTCGACAGCGGTCGAGAAGGTTCTTCCATCGTCGTTATCGATCCGTCGCCATCGGACGCCATCAAGGCGAAGCTTGCGGAGAAGGGGGCATCCTCTTACGCCGCCGCGCCGGAAGGCATGATCGCCGGCATTCTCTTTCTCGCGGTCAAACCGCAGATGATGGAAACGGTGCTTCCGACGGTTGCTCGTGTTGTCGGGCCTCAGACGGTCGTCGTGTCGGTCGCTGCCGGCACAACACTTGCTTTGCTTTCAAAACATCTCGGTGAAGCCGCCATGGTGCGGGCCATGCCGAATACACCTGCCATGATCGGCCGCGGTATTACCGGTGCTTATGGCAATGACAAGGTGACGGATGAGCAGCGTCAGCAGGTGACGGATCTTCTCAAGGTCAGCGGTCCGGTCGAATGGGTTTCGAGCGAATCCGATATCGATGCGGTGACTGCCGTTTCCGGTAGCGGCCCTGCCTATGTCTTTTATCTGGTTGAGTGCATGGCCGAGGCGGGGCGCAAGCTCGGTCTGCCGGCGGACCTTGCCATGCGGCTGGCGCGCGAAACCGTTTCTGGTGCAGGTGAGTTGATGCGCCGATCCCCCGATGATGCTGCGCAACTGCGCAAGAACGTCACGTCGCCCGGCGGCACCACGGCGGCTGCGCTCTCGGTGCTGATGTCAGATGAGGGTATGCAGCCCTTGTTCGACGATGCGCTCGCCGCTGCGCGCAAACGCGCCCAAGAACTGGGTAGCTGAAAATGAGCGACGAAATTTCCTATGCCGACTTCGAAAAGGTCGACATCCGCATCGGTACGATCATTGAAGCGGAAGTGTTTCCCGAAGCGCGCAAACCCGCTTACAAGCTGCGCATCGACTTTGGCCCGGAGATCGGCATCAAGCGTTCGTCGGCGCAGATCACCGTGCATTATACGCCGGACACGCTGATCGGACGGCAGGTGATGGCGGTTGTCAATTTCCCGCCGCGTCAGATCGGTCCGGTGCGCTCCGAGGTGTTGACGCTTGGTTTCGAAGATGAAGCCGGCGCCATCGTACTTGGCGCCCCCGAACGTACGATCCCGAACGGCCGGAAGATCATGTAATCTCCGGCGCCGCCCGTTATCTTTCCTGAGTTATTCGGCGTCTTCCGTTTCCGGCAGGTCGAGCGATGCGCTGATGTTGCGCATGACGCGTGACGCGACTTCCAGTTCCTCATCGGTCAAACCGGACAGAACTTGTTGGCGTACCTCTCGCGCAACGTCCTTGACGTTTGCCAGCACTGCCTGGGCCGCTTCAGTCAACACGATGGTTTTGACGCGTCGATCCTCCGGATGCTCCCGGCGCTCGATGAAGCCGCTTGCCTGAAGCGCATCCAGCAGGCGCACCACCGACGAGCTGTCGAGGGACAGTGCCTCGGCCAGATCCTTCTGTCGCATCGGTGCGCTGGCGCGCGACAGTTGCAGCAGTGGAAGCCAGGTGGCATCCGTCAAGCCAAAAGGCCGAAGACGAAGATCAAGTGCACGGCGCCACTGGCGGCTGGCCTGACCAAGCAGATTTCCGAAATTGTCACGTACACTGGAAGACATGCGGGCCTTATCTCGTTTCTCTATCAACTGTTGCTATTGCATATATTTGAAGGACTGTCATCTTTCTGGTTATGAACTGTCCTTCAGCCAGAATTGGCCACTTCAGGCAGGAACTCTGACGATAGCTCTCAAGCCTCCTTTCGGGCTTTCTCCAAGTGTGACGTTTCCGCCATGGGCGCGCGCGACATCGCGGGCAATGGCAAGGCCGAGGCCCGTGCCGGATGCGTTGAGGTTACGGGCTTCATCCAGCCGGTAGAAGGGTTTGAAAACTTCTTCGCGGGCGTTTTCCGGAATTCCAGGGCCGTCATCATCGAATACCAGCATCAGCCACTTGGCACTGTGGCGTGCTTCGACATGAAGTGTGGTCGCGTACCGCTGGGAATTGGATGCCAGATTATCGACAAGCCTCAAAAAGGCGTTCGGCCTGACCGACAGTTCGTCCTCGCCATCGATCGAGTAGGTCATGGTCTTGCCGTGCAGGGAAAAATCCACCCGGATCTTTTCCATCAGGTCGCTGAGTTTGAGGACGCCAATATCTTCCTCGGCCTCGTTGCGGGCAAAGGCCAGATAACCTTCCAGCATGGATTGCATGTCGTCGGCATCGGCACTCATGCCCTGCAGTTCGGGAAGATCGCCGGCCAGTGCCAGTTGCAGCTTGAAGCGCGTAAGGATGGTGCGCAGGTCGTGGCTGATACCGCTCAGCATGGTCGTACGCTGATCCATCTGACGTTCGATGCGTTCGCGCATCAGAACGAAGGCAAGCCCGGCGCGGCGGATTTCATCGGCACCGCGGGGCGTGAACGCTTCGTCGCTTCGCTGCCCTTTTCCGAATTTTTCGGCGGCATCGGCAAGCGAGAGGATCGGGCGGATCTGGCCCCGCAGAAACAGCACGGAAATGCCCAGCAGGACGAGAGAGGTGCCGAACATCCAGACGAGGAAGATATGGGTATTGGAGGCATAAGTCTGGTTGCGGCGGGCAAACACGCGCAATACGCGATCATCTATCTTGATGCGGATTTCAACCAGTCCGCTATCGCCGACGGTGTCGATCCAGAAGGGCAGGCCGACATTGGTATTGATCTGGCTGGCCAGGACGTCGTCCAGCAGCGAGAAAAACGGTTTTGGTCTCGGCGGCGGCAACTGCGCATTCGGCTCGATCAGGATGTTGAGGTCGAGCTGCTGGTCGGCGATGCGGGTAATCTCGCTGTAATTGCCATCCTGCGGATAGGTGCGGATAACGTCAATGATCGCGGCGATATCGCGCGTGACTGCCTGCGAGAGGCGGTCGGTCACCATGCGCCAGTGCCGCTCCATGAACACCGCGGCCACCACGGTCTGCAGGAGCAGCATCGGAATGATGACGATCAGCATGGTGCGCGTATAAAGGCCGGTCGGCATGCGGCGTTTCAGCCAGCGGCCGAACAAGCGCCAGCCGGGCAGTTGCAGCCGTCCGGTCGTGCGCTTGAAGGTCTCGTATATCGCCATGCTGCCTCTTCCCGTAACCTTTGGCCGGCCGTTGGGCGGCAGGCCAGCGGACCTCAATCGATGCTGAGACGGTAGCCGATGCCACGAACGGTTTGAAGATAGATCGGATTGGCGGGGTCATCCTCGATCTTGCGGCGCAGACGGTTGATCTGCACATCGATCGTGCGCTCGCCGACATCGGCATCGTCACCGATCAGTTCATGGCGAGGGATGGTGTCTCCGGCGCGAAGGGCGAACAGCAGCATGATTTCCTGCTCGCGGTCCGTCAGACGGATATTTTCGGCGGCGCGGCGCAGTTCGCGACGGGCGATGGAAAAGGTGAAGGGGCCGAACATGATCTGGTCGATCTTCGGCGTGTCGGGCGATGTGTTGCGACGCAGGATGTTGTTGACCCGCAGCACCAGTTCGCGCGGATCGAAAGGTTTGGGCAAATAATCGTCAGCGCCTGCCTCAAGGCCGGCAATGCGGGATTCCGCTTCCGCACGGGCGGTCAGAAGAATGATCGGGATCGCGCGTTTTTCCCGCATCGCTTCGGTCAGCGACAGGCCGCTTTCTCCGGGCATCATCACGTCGAGGATGATGAGATCGAAATTCAGGCCTTCCAGCTTGCGGCGGGCTTCCGCCGCATCCGCCGCGACAGTGATGCGGAAACCCTGGTCCGTCAGATAACGGCTCAGCAGGTCGCGGATGCGCGTGTCGTCGTCGACGACCAGAAGGTGGGCAGCATCATCCGAAAGGGGAACCTTGCTCATGTCGACTTACTCGCCTTTTGCCTGTCGGCCATTTTCGGGCTGACGCATGCGCTGGAGAAACTGCATCACGCCTGCGCGCGCTTCTTCGGAAAGCGGCTCCATGGCGCGGGCGATACGTTGCGATTGCGGCTGAGAAAGGGCAAGCGCCAGCTCGCGGCCGGCCAATGTCGGGTAAAGCCGGCGTTCCCGCCGGTCCTTGGCTCCCGCCATCTGGCGAATATAACCTTCGTCGATCAACTGTTTCAGGACCCGTGCGAGGCTCTGCTTGGTGATTTTCAGAATGTCGAGGAGATCGGCGACCATCATTCCGGGCTGGCGGCAGACAAAATAGACCACACGGTGGTGCGCCCGCCCCATGCCGAGCTTATCGAGAATGACATCCGGATCGGAAATGAAATCACGGTAGGCGAAGAAAAAAAGCTCGATGCACTCGAAATCGATTTCTGCCTCGTCGACGGCTGGCATCTGCGGCCGCACCTTCGTTACCGCTTTTCCGGTCGTTGCGCGTATCACGCGGCCTCCATTTCGCCGGGCATCCTGGTGAACATGACTGCTGCGCCCTCTGGTTTCTGGATATCGTGAACGGCCGGTGTGTCAAGGCTTCAGGTCAATCCGCCAGCTTTCGCAGCGGTGTTTCGGCCAACTTGCGTCATCCCGTTCCCATTGCCCAACCGCGCCGAGATTGTTGCAGCGTGAAAGATTTCGTTTCGGAACCTTCGTCATGCCTGTCCGTTGCCTGAGCCAGACGATAGGAGCCAGTTATGCCGACCGCCATGCCTTTACCGACGATTGCTGCCAGCATCACCGACGTATCGACCAAATCCCTGCGACCGGTGCTGCTCACGGTTCTTTCGCTCAAGCTTGCCGTGGCGACCTTCCTGTTGCTTTCGGTGGTTTTTTCTCCGCCCCTTTCCGCTGAGAGCCGTTATCTTGCCGGCGATGTGCAAATGGCTGCCACAAACTGATTTTTAAGCTGACCGACGTCCGGCTTTGTCGTTATACCCACCCGGACGTTTCTCGAGATCAGGCGGCAAGCACATGGGCAAGCTTCAGGCCGGTATTATTCCGGTTACCCCCTTCCAGCAGAATTGCACCATTTTCTTCGATGCCGACAGCAGGGAAGGCGTTGTCGTCGATCCGGGCGGGGATGTCGATACGATCATCGAGACCATCACGCAGAACGGCATTGCGGTGAAGGAAATCTGGATCACCCACGGGCATCTCGACCATGCCGGAGGTGCCGACGAGTTGCGAGAGAGGCTGGGTGTGCCGGTGATCGGCCCTCATGTCGATGACAAACCACTCCTGGAAAACCTCGAAATGCAGGGGCAGAAGTTCGGCATCGCCATGCCGCTGCGCAATCTCGTGCCGGATCGTTATCTTGCCGAAGGCGACACGGTCTCGTTTGGCGAGCACGTTTTTGAAATCTTCCACTGCCCGGGACATGCACCGGGACACGTAGTTTTCTTCAATCGCAAGGAGAGCTTTGCCCATCTGGGCGATGTGTTGTTCACTGGCTCCATCGGCCGTACCGATCTGCCGGGCAGCGATCATGAACAGTTGCTGGCTTCGATCCGTGACAAGGTTCTTCCGCTGGGCGACGAGGTCGGATTTCTGTGCGGCCATGGCCCGGGCGGTCGCATCGGCGAGGAACGTCGTTCCAACCCGTATCTGGTCGGGTTGTGATCTTCTTTTCCGTTTCGATGTGAAACAGACATAAGCGCATAAAAAAACCCGGCATCGCTGCCGGGCTTCAACTCGAATAGAAAGCCGTTTGGGCTTAGCCAGCAATCTGCAGATTGACAGCCTTCGGGCCCTTGCCACGACGATCCGGTTCCGTGTCGAAGCTTACTTTCTGGTTTTCAGAAAGACCGGACAGGCCGGAAGCCTGGACGGCGGAGATGTGTACGAAGATATCGGCGCCGCCATTGTCTGGCTTGATGAAGCCGAAGCCTTTGTCGGTGTTAAAAAATTTTACAGTGCCAGTTTCGGCCATGCATCAGGTCCTTTTTCCTCTGTCCGTGTTCAGCGGGCGGACAGCATTACGATGTTTACCCCGAGGGGCAGCGGCAGGCAGTTCGAAATGGAGGAAAGGGGCCCGGTATTACCGCGGCAGGCCGGCAGAAAGATCACCAAAAATCAGTCCCCCAGTCGTCCGCCCAGGGTTGTTTGCGCCCCCGGATCGCATTGATTATTAGGTCTTCCCATGCTCGCAAATTGCCCGAACAAACACAGATTGCTGTGTTTATCGTAAATTGGCAAGAAAAAGTTTTCTAACAGTCGTTGAAATCTCGGAGCCGCGTGAGGCAGCAAAACCCTTTGGGCGCAACGGGTTTCGGCCGATCCGGGCAAAACTCTATCGGATTTCAGTCGGCAGGGATAAGAATCTCTAAAATATTGCCTGAATTTGGCACAGAAACCCCGAAACCAGGCGGTTTCACCCTCTATCTGGCTGTTTTTTAGAGCCTCTGAAGTGCGACATTTATGCAATTTTGACGAGTGTTCAGTCTGCCTGTTGTTCGTAGCAGCACGTGGCGTGCCAATTCCTCGGTTTCTGGGCAACCGACAAGCTATTTCCTGTCCATGACCGCACGAAAGCTGCGATGCCAGACGCCGGCGGCCAAAATCGAAAAGCCGAAGGTGAGGGCGCCAAACAGCGCATGCTCATCCGTCACCCCTAAGCTCTGCGTAACGCCAGTTTCCGACAGTGTTTTCGCGGCTGACAACATCGGCTCCGCATGAGCAAATCCTGACATGAACAGGCTGGCGCCAAGTCCACAAGTGACCGCGACAAGAGCCAGCGACATGCGGTTCCTGCGGCTTGCGGCCGGCGGTGTCGTGACTTTTTGCTCATCCATCATGACTGCGTCTCTCTAGGTCGCGTCCGCTTGTTGCGAACCAGAAGAAGTTCGTCTCGGAAAACGACCCGATAAAGACTGATTTGCGACCGGACGTGGCTTTGATGAGGCAAAAACAAGGCGGCGGTTAACGGCGGTTTCCTGCGTCCTGCAAATCCTTTTCCGGGTGCAGGATGGTTCCGGGAAATCGCTGCAAACAGAAATAAGTCTAGCTGTCAGACAGGCTTGTTTTGTGGGCGACAGAACGGTTTAGGGCTGCTTTGTGCTTGAATAAGACTGTCATATTCGACATAGAACCAGACGGCGAAATTAAGTTTTGTCCGCCTACTCAAACTCTCAGGATGACTTCATCATGGCCTTTCTTGCCGATGCCCTCTCCCGCGTAAAGCCCTCCGCCACCATCGCCGTTTCGCAGAAAGCGCGCGAGCTCAAAGCGAAAGGCCGCGATGTGATCGGTCTCGGCGCCGGCGAGCCGGATTTCGACACGCCGGACAATGTCAAGCAGGCTGCCATCGAGGCAATCAATCGCGGCGAGACCAAGTACACGCCGGTTTCGGGTATTCCGCAGCTGCGCGAGGCAATCGCCAAGAAGTTCAAGCGCGAGAACGATCTCGACTACACGGCTGCACAGACAATCGTCGGCACCGGCGGAAAGCAGATCTTGTTCAATGCCTTCATGGCAACCCTTAACCCGGGCGATGAAGTTGTCATCCCGGCGCCTTACTGGGTTTCCTATCCTGAAATGGTGGCGATCTGCGGTGGTACGCCGGTTTCGATCTCCACCAAGCAGGAGAACAATTTCAAGCTGACGGCTGAAGAACTGGAAAGCGTCATCACGCCGAAGACAAAGTGGTTCGTCTTCAACTCGCCGTCCAACCCGACGGGTGCCGCCTACAGCCACGACGAACTGAAGGCGCTGACCGACGTGCTCTTGAAGCATCCGCATGTCTGGATCCTCACCGACGACATGTACGAGCACCTGACCTTCGGCGATTTCAAGTTTGCGACCCCCGTGCAGGTCGAGCCGAAGCTCTATGACCGCACCCTGACCATGAACGGCGTTTCCAAGGCCTATGCCATGACCGGCTGGCGTATCGGTTATGCCGCCGGACCGCTGGAGCTGATCAAGGCCATGGACATGATCCAGGGTCAGCAGACCTCGGGTGCTTCCTCGATCGCCCAGTGGGCAGCCGTCGAAGCGCTGAACGGCCCGCAGGATTTCGTTGCCAAGAACAAGGCAATCTTCGAAGGCCGCCGTGATCTCGTCGTATCGATGCTCAACCAGGCGAACGGCATCGTTTGCCCGAAGCCTGAAGGCGCGTTCTACGTCTACCCATCCTGCGCCGGCCTGATCGGCAAGACTGCGCCTTCCGGCAAGGTTCTCGAGACGGATGAAGACTTCGTGACCGAGCTTCTCGAAACCGAAGGTGTTGCCGTGGTTCACGGTTCTGCGTTCGGCCTTGGCCCGAACTTCCGCATTTCCTATGCGACCTCGGAAGAACTTCTGGAAGAAGCCTGCAAGCGCATTCAACGTTTCTGCGCGAATTGCCGCTAAGCGGTTTTACGAACACTGAAACGAAGAAGGCCCGCCGGAAACGGCGGGCCTTCTTTTTTTGGGTTTTAACTGGCTCAGAACTTGCGGCTGAGCGAAATCTTGAAGTTGCGGCCCGGCATGGCTGATGCACCATCGCTGAGATAGGGTTCGTATTTCTTGTCAAAGATGTTTTCGATGGCAGCGTGGAGCTCGGTATCTTTCATGATGCCATCCTTGGGTGTCCAGTCGAGGAACAGGCCGTGGACGGCGTAGCCCGAGCTTGGCGGGCGTGCATAGGTTTTTCCGTCTTGATTGTAGGGCGTTTTGTCCTGCGCGCTGACGAATGTTCCTGTCCAACCGAACGAAAGATCCTGATCGGGAAATTTCATTCCGATTGCAGTCTGGGCTGTGAACGGGGCCAGATCGTTGATGTAGGTGTCTGGACCAAACCGGTTGTTGATTGCGCCATGACGTGATCCGGTCATTGTGGAGACGCCGAGATCGGCAAACATCCGCTCGTTCTCATAATGGGTCTGAACTTCGATACCGCTTGTGTAATAGGCCGGCAGGTTCCAATACCACTGTACGCCTTTTGCGCCCATGCCGGATAGGTGTGCAGTGCCGATCCGCCGTGCGATGGGATTGGTGACATGGTTGTTGAAAACCGCCACACGTGCTGACAGAGCATCGCCGGGGGTCAATACTTCATCGAAGCTGAAATCAGCGCCAAGGTTGATGGTATTATTGCGTTCGGCACGTAAGGCAAGGCTCGTGGCTGGAGCTGTCTCTGTCCTCTGGGTCGAATAGAGTTCGTCGATATTGGGCGTGCGCATCGCATAGGCCCAATCAGCAAATAGTCGAATATTTGATGTTGCCTGCCAGGCAACGCTGATGGCAGGCGTGAAGCCTGAATGGTCTACTGCTGAATAATCATGGCCTAGAGCTGGATTATTATATGTCGGGGCGACGTTTGGTACGCCTTCGGACCGGATGTAATCGAAACGCAAGCCAGGAGTGACAGTCAGGTCATCCGTCACCGAGATCGTGTCGCGAATGAAGGCGGATGCGGTATCCTGTGTTCCTTCCGGCATGATGCCGAGCGCGTAATAACCATAGTTATACTGCGCCGAGTTGTTGTTGGTTACGTCATATACCCATGTGTCGCGGTCATGATGATTGTATTGAATGCCATAGTTCAGGCTATGGTCTAAGCCGCCCATCGTGAAATTGGAGGTGTTTTCCAGCTCCAGGTGAAGATCCGCATACTTGGCGTCGTTCTCCAATCCACCAAGGGCCGCCAACGGCTTCTGGTCACCGAAGCGGGTGGCGTGCTGGTGGGTGAAGGAATAGCTTGCGAAGAAGCGGGTATTCACGAGGTCGCTGTCGCCATCGTACTTATGCTCGAAAGTGGACGTAAAGTCCTTGAGTTCTCGCCACGCGAGACGTCGACGTAATGCTTCCTTGTAACCGTATTTTGTAATTTCGTTCGAGATTGGGTCTATCTGTCCTCGAATAGCCGCAACCGGTCCCCAGTTGTTGCTTTCGCCGTAAAGGAGCGAAGTGTTGATCTCGTGTCCATCGAACTCGGCACCGAGCTTAGCAGAGCCGGAAGCAAGCTTGTTGTCCGAAAACAGGTAGCGTTCGCCGCCACCGATGCGCATATCGCCACCCTTGCGCCATGTCAGCGAAAGAAGGCCATCGTAGGTAATCGGTGTGCCGAAATCCGATCGCCCATAAAGCGCGCCGGTTTCCAGAAACTCCTTATTGGCGGTCTGGTATGCGGTCTTGCCCCATGCTCCCCATTTTTCACCGCTTCGAAGCATGTCCTTGGCATCCTTGCTTTCCATGCGGATGGTTCCGCCGAAGCCGCCGTTGCCGTATCTTACCGATGTCGCGCCCTTGTCGATCTCGACGCGCTTCAGGAGTTCGGGTTCGACGAAGACATTGCCCTGATCGTACTTTTCGTAGTTTTTCGGTGCGCCGTCGAGAAGAATGCGCGTGTCGGTTTGCCGAGAGAAGCCGCGAATGGATATGCTTTGCCCCTGAAGTCTGACGCCGCCGCCCATTGAAACGCCGGGCGTCCGTTTGACCAGCTCCGGGATGCTTGCGGCCTGTGCGCGTGCAATCACCTTCTCGTCAATCACTGAGTTGCTTGGGCCGCCGGTTCCGTAATACCCACCGGTATTGACGAGGATCGGATCCAAATTTGTTGCGTCCGCATCCGTCGCTGCCGCGGCATTCGCAGCGCCCGCCTTGGACAGCGTTACCGTCTTGCCGTTGAAGCGATAGCTGATACCCGTGCCGGAGAGCAGTCGGGTGAGGGCCGCATCGACCGGCAGGTTGCCGGAAACCCCCGACGTACGCAGCCCTTGCGTGATCGCCGCATCATAGACGATCTGCAGTTTTGCCTGTGCGGCCAGCGCGTTTAGCGCGGTTGAAAGATTGCCGCCAGGAACGTTGATGGTGATTGCCGCTGCCTGTTGCGCGTGCGCTGCGCCTACAGCCGTGAAAATCGCGGCGCCTGCGAGAAGCATGGCGGCGATATGGTGCAGCCGTCGCGGCTTGCTGTTGGGCATCGAATGTCTGCTTGTCGAAACTGTCATGGTCCCCGGACCCGTCCTTTCAAATCTTCGTCTGCCGGGTTGACGGATGAGCAGATGAATTTGGGACAGGTCTTTCGAAAAAAAATTATTGGCGCAGGATGGTGAGGTAGGGGCCGATGCGCGTGACCTTGACGCCGATTGCTTCGGAAAAGCTTTCGAGGGCAGTCTGTGGGTCCGTTAGGTCCAGACTGCCGGATATTTTTCGCGCCGCTAGATCGGATTGGGCGATCAGGATGCGGCCCGGAAGGTAACGCGCGATTTCATCTGTGACTGCTGAAAGCGGACGATTGTCGAAAACGATGCGACCTTGTCGCCAGGCGGTCGCCATGGCGATATCGGCGGCTTCCACAGTCCCCAGTTTGCCATCGCCGTCATAGGAAAGCTGTTTGTTTTCCGGCAGACGCTGCTTTTTTTCGCCCGAGAGCGAAGCGACCATGACTCCGTGTTCGGTCACGGTGACCTGCGTGCCGTGATCCGAGGTGTTGATGTCGAAGGCGGTGCCGAGCGCTGTGGTCGTGCCGTTTCCGGCTTCAACCACGAAGGGGCGGGCAGGGTCGGCGGCAACCTCGAAATAGGCCTGACCGCGCAGCAGTTCGATGCGGCGTTCATGCTCTTCAAGATAGATGGCAATGGCGGTTTCGGCGTTGAGTTCTACCCTGGAGCCATCGGCAAGTGTCAGGCTTTGTGGTTGGCCCGTGCCGGTTATGATGTCCGCCCGTAACCGCACCGGTCCATCTGCGGCCAGAAAGGCGCCCGATGCGCCGATGAGCAGCAGCGAGGCGGCTACGATATTACGTGCGCGCAGCAGCGGCTTGTGAGCGGCTTTCCGGGTGAAGCCGAGATCGCTTTTCAGGAGATGGCTTGCATCCCCCATGGCGCGGCTGGCGCGTTCGTAAACACGGCCATGGGCGGGATCCCGGTCGATCCAGGCATGAAATTGCGCCTGTAACATCGGATCATCGGGATCGTCCTGCAGCCGCAACAGCCAATCGACTGCCTTCGCCCGCAGCTTGCGGTCGTTGGCCTTATCCTCGCCTTTGGTGGGGCTCTTGCTCATCGGCATTCAGAGTGTCTCTTCAAGCCGGTCCAGGCAATGCAGATAGGCTTTGCGCAAATGACGATCCACCATGTTGCGGCTGATCTTCATGCGCTGGGAAATCTCGTCGGCCGACAGGTTGCCGACGCGGCTGGCGATGAAAACACGCCGGCGCTGCAGCGACATTTCCATGATGGCGGTCTTGAGCGTTGCCAGGCGGTGTTCAAGGTCCAGCCCTTGATCGGGAGAGGCGATCGGTGCGCTGACTTGCAGCGCTTCCTGCTCGCTGCCGGAAAACAGGCAGGCTTCAAAACGCTGGCGGCGAAAACGGTCGATACCGAGATTGACGCAGGCGCGGATCAGGAAAGCCTTGAGCGATGCCTTCCCTTCCAGAGTAGTCTGCCGTTGCCGCAGGCGAACATAGATGTCGTGGACTATTTCTTGCGAATGAGCGGGACTATGGCCACGGCGGCGAACGCTGCCGCACAGCTCTTCGTAATGGGCCAGAATTGCATGGTCCAGCAAGGTAGACTGGCTGGGTGCATTCGTAAAATCGCTGGCGGGAGAGGCGCTGAAATGCGCGGTCATGGCAGTCTCGGATATGGCGCACCGAATTTGGTAACGCCGGTCTCTTAGACCGCATGCGAAGCAGATGCAACAAATATGATTTTTATCATCATGTTTTGCTGCCGGGTGTGTCCGCATGTGTGCAGGCGACCGTCATGCGGCCGCCTGCAAGCGGCTGCATCAGGTCTTGGTCAGCTTGACGATGGTGGAGCTGCCGCTACGACTTTCAGTGACGGCATAGACGGCGCCATCCGGCCCGACTTTGACATCGCGGATGCGGGCGTTCAGCGGCACGCGCTCCTCATGGGCGACCTTGTCGCCATCCATGTGCAAGACGACGACGCCCTGCGAGACGAGGCCGCCGACCAGAAATGCACCTTTCCATTCCGGGATCGCGTCGCCGTCATAATAAGCCATGCCGGAAGGCGCGATGACCGGGTCCCAGTAATAAATCGGCTGTTCGGTCTCGGCCTTGGCGGTGATGCCATCACCGACGTTACGGCCGCTATATTCGACGCCGTAGGTGACTTCCGGCCAGCCGTAGTTCTTGCCGGCTTCCGGGCGGTTCAGCTCGTCGCCGCCCTTGGGGCCATGCTCCACGGTCCACAGACGCCCCTGGCCATCCAGCGTGGCGGCCTGCAGGTTTCTGTGGCCGAGGCTCCAGATCTCCGGACGCGCATTTTGTGTTGAAACAAACGGATTGTCGGAGAGCGCCTTGCCGTCTGCATCGATGCGGAAAACCTTGCCGAGACCGCTGGACAGATCCTGCGCCTGCACCCGCGGCTCGGGATCCGAACGCTCACCGACCGTCACATAAAGTTCGCCCTTCGGGCCGAAGACAAGGCGGGAGCCGAAGTGTTTGTTGCCGTCATAGCTCGGCATTTGCTGGAAGACGACTTTCACGTCTTCGAGCGTTCCGCCACCGGCATCGTCCGGCACCAGTTTGGCCGAAGCGACCGAGGTGCCGTTGCCGTCTTCCCGCTCTTCGGAAAAGGAGAAATAAATTCGGCCGGAGGTTTCATAGTCTGGCGCCAGCGCCACATCGAGCAGGCCGCCCTGACCGCCGGAAAGGACCTTCGGCACACCCTTGATTTCAGGTCCGGCTTCACCCTCGTCGGAGATGATGTGCATGGCGCCTTCCTTGGCGGTTACCAGCATGCGCCCATCAGGCAGGAATTCCATGGACCAGAGATGCGGCAAGCCTTCGGCCACGGTTTCCGTGGCGATCTTCGGCATCTGGGCCGGCTGCGGAGCGCGGGTCTGGTTGGCGAAGGCGGGCTTCTGGTCGGGCGCGTTGGCTGCCTTGGTTTCGGCGGGCTTTGCGGCCGTCTGCGCAAAAGCGGGACCGGCAATAAAGGCGGTGGCAAGAATTGTGCCGGTCAGAAGACGGGTCAGGCGCGTCATGGTGAACTCCCTTTCATCGCGAAGGCGCTGGCATATACGACGCCTATCTAGGGCTTCGCGCCGGCAAAACCGCACACATGGTGTTCAACATTACTTTATCGGTTTTGGCGCCATCGCATCGCTCCATGACAAACAGATTCAACGCGTTGCTAATTTGATTCCGTTTCCCGCCGCAGGTGTCGGAACGCGAAACCATATTAGCGATCAGAGGCCGAGGATCGTCAGCATTATGAAGGTGGCAAACAGCACGAAATGCGTCATGCCTTCTATCGCGTTGGTCTCGCCGTCATTGAGGTTGATGGCGGCAACGATGAGAGTGATCACAACCATCACCGTCTGCACCGGTGTCATCGCCATGACGAAGGGTTGACCTGTGTAAAGCGCGATTGCCTCCATGACAGGCACGGTGAGGATGACGGTGGACAGCGATGCGCCCATGGCGATGTTGATGACCGACTGCATGCGATTTCGCAGCGCTGCACGGAGTGCCGTGAGGATTTCCGGTGCGGCGGATATCGAGGCGACGATCACCGCCATCAGTGCGGGCGGAGCGGATGTGCCTTCAAGGCCGGTATCGAGGAATGTCGCCATGAATTCTGCAAGGAAGCCGATGACGACCACTCCGAACAGGATGACGCCGATGGAGAGCGCGGCACTGGCTTCTTCCATTTCCTCGCCACTCGTTGGCGATGGCGCTGCGGCTTGCTGCGGCCTTGACGGTTCCGCCGTAACCGATGTGTTGAAGCCAGCGCCCGCAGCAGCTGCCGGCGGTGGCGTCTTCTTGTAGCTGTAGCTGAAGAAGTAGCTGTGCGGGCCGACCTGCATTTTCAGGAAAAGAGCGTAAAGCGCGATCATGGCGATGATGGTGAAGCCGGAATAATAATGCCAGCGGTCATCGGGCACGAATTCCGGCACGATCATGGAAATGCCCATGGCGGTCAGGATCATCACGCCATAGGTCTTGCCCGAATTGTCGTTATAGGGTTGCTCGCCGTGGCGCAGGCCGCCAAGCAGGGCGGCAAGGCCCAGAATGCCGTTGATATCGAGCATGACAGCGGAATAGATCGTGTCGCGCACCAATGTGGGCGAGGTGCTGCTGCCAAGCATGATGGCGAGGATCATCACCTCGACGGCTACGGCCGACAATGTCAGGATCATGGTGCCGTAGGGATCGCCGACCTTGTGGGCGAGGATTTCGGCGTGATGGGCAACGCGGGTGGATGCAAGCACGATCACCGCGATCAATACGGCGGCTGCAATCAACGACACGACGCGGCCGGCTTCCAGCAGGCTGTGTTCGACGAAGATGCACGCGATGGCGACGCATGCTGCCAATACGAGCGATTTTTCCTGTTTCGGTAGTGCCGCTGATACCGCCATGATTCCCATCAAAGACATTTGTCGAAGGATGGAGATCTAATGCCCCGATGGCGGCCATCAAGAGCGGGTTTTGCGCCTTGGCGGCTTTGATGCCATAGTAACCGTCAGACGGGTGGGAACTTCGGGCCTTCTCGACGCTTCTCTCCTGCACGCGATTGCCGGCTCACCTCAATTGGCGGCCGCCGGCCCCGCGCCAAAAGACAGGCCAGTAACAAGGAGAGAAGCATGACCAAGGTTGTCTATCAAGTCGTCAGGCATGATGGCGGCTGGGCGTATCGCCTGGATGGAGCCTATTCCGAGACATTTCCGACCCACGAAGATGCCTTGGCGGCGGCGCGTATCGTTGCGGCAGAACAGCAGGTGGGCGGAGAGCCGGAAGAGATCAGTTGGCAGGACGCCAGCGGGGTATGGCACACCGAATACAGCGATGGCGGAGACCGGCCGGAAGCGGAAGTGATGGATAGCGACGAGGACAAGGTTCGCCGCGCTTAGGGCTTTTCCGCCCCGCTTTTTCGAGCGACGAAATAAAAAGGGCCCGCCGTGGCGAGCCCCTGTTTGCGTCTGGATTTATTCCGCAGCGACTGCTTCCATGACCGGATAGTCGGTATATCCTTTGGCGCCGCCGCCATAGAAGGTTGCCACATCCGGTGTGTTGAGGGCTGCGCCGGTCTTCAGGCGCTCGACCAGATCCGGGTTGGCGATGAACGACCTGCCGAAAGCGACGACATCGGCATAACCGCTTTCGATGGCAGCCTTGGCGCTTTCTCCGTCATAACCGTTGTTGACCATCCAAGCACCCTTGCCGCCGGCATCGCGATATTCGGCCTTCATGGCGTGGTAGTCGAACGGTTTGTCGCCTTGTGTGAAATCGCGCGGTCCGCCGGTGGCGCCTTCAATCACATGAATGAAGGCGAGGGCGCGTTTGCCGAGCTCTTTTGCCACATAGTTGAACAGCGGCTGCGGGGCTTCTTCGGTGATGTTGTTGGCAGGGGTGACCGGTGACAGACGAAGGCCGGTCCGGCCGCCGCCAATCTCGTCTGCAACGGCGTCCACGATTTCCAGGAGGAGGCGCGCACGGTTTTCAATGGAGCCGCCGTATGCGTCTTCGCGATTATTGGCGCCGGTCTTGAGGAACTGGTCGATCAGATATCCATTGGCGCCGTGGATCTCGACGCCATCAAAACCCGCATCGATGGCGGCACGCGCACCTTTGCGGAAGTCATCGACGATGCCGGCAATCTCGGAAAGTTCCAGCGCGCGGGGGGGCGAAGTTTCGACAAAAGCGCCACTGCCGTCCGGATTGATGACATATGTCTTGCCATTGGCGGGCAGGTCGGAGGGGCCTACCGGAGCGCCTTCATTGGGCTGCAGCGAGGTATGCGAAATACGACCGACGTGCCACATCTGGGTGACGATCTTTCCGCCGCGCTGGTGCACGGCGTCCGTTATCTTCTTCCAGCCTTCGATGGCCTGCGGCAGGTAAAGGCCGGGCACATCGGCATAACCCTGGCCCTGCTGGGTGACAGGCGTCCCTTCCGTGATGATCAGCCCTGCTGCGGCGCGCTGCTCATAATATACGACGTTGAGATCGTTCGGCACGGCTTTGGGCGAGCGATTACGGGTCAATGGCGCCATGGCCACGCGGTTTTCAAGGGTGATATCGCCGAGTTTAATAGGGTCGAACAGGCTGGCCATGAGGGCTCCTTTTAGCTGCCTTGAGAATTCTGGATCAGAGAGTGGCGCGCAGGTCTTCGATGAAGGCCGCGATACGCTCCTCGTTGCGCTGGTAGAAGGACCACTGGCCGACCCGCTTGAGCGTGATGAGACCAGCTTTTTCCAGCACGGAAAGATGTTGGGACACTGTGGACTGCGAAAGGTCGCAGCATTTTTCGAACTGACCGGCGCAAATGCCCATGTCGAGCGGGTGCGCCTGGCTGCAGAAATGGTTTTCCGGCTGCCGCATCCATTCCAGAAACTCGACGCGTTTCGGGTGCGAGAGCGCCTTGAGGATCTCCGCCTTTTCAACCGGGTCGATCTGCGTTTTGGTCATATCGGTCATTGCCGATATATAAATCGGCAAAATCCGATTTTAAGGGGTGCCGGGAGAAATTTTCGGAATAGCGGGCAAAAAAATGGGCCGACGGAAATCCGCGGCCCTTAGGGGTGAAGGTTTCAAAACCTCCAGAGGGGAACAGCCGGCATTGGCAACGAGGGGCATCACCAACGGGGCCGGCTGTTATTGAAATGGGGAGCCCATGCGCGGATGGCAAGGGCATTTTCCGACAAAACGTCATTTTATCGATGTTGGGGAAAATGTCCCGACTTCTGCCGGCGGCGTGCAGGCAAAAAAAGAGGGCCACCGGATCGCTCCAGGGCCCTATAGGTATGAAGGTCAAAAAACCTCCAGAGGGGAACAGCTGCTGCGGTGGAACTGGGAGGAAAGCCACCATGTGCATCAGCTGTGAGCGATATGGGCGTTTTTTGTGCAGCTCACAACGCTTTATTGTGCATTCCAGCTATGCGTTATGCGCGCGGCTTATGTCACTAGGCTTTCATATTTGCAAAGGTTGCGCGACAGCCGCCCTTGGAACACGAAAAAT
Source organism: Hyphomicrobiales bacterium (assembly GCA_900472395.1). Taxonomy (GTDB): domain Bacteria; phylum Pseudomonadota; class Alphaproteobacteria; order Rhizobiales; family Rhizobiaceae; genus Neorhizobium. The sequence goes on along the minus strand of UCHV01000029.1, from coordinate 22,477 downwards.
ACGGCAAAGCTGACAACTGCGGTCAGAAGTTCCAGTTGCGGGCCTTTGCGACGATGAAGTCACGGAAAACCTTGAGCTTTGCCGCATTCTTGATTTCGTCCGGATAGCAGAAATAAGTGTCGAACGAGGGGATGTCGGCGTTGATCGCCAGCTGAATCAGTCCCGGATCGCGGCCGACGATGTAATCCGGCAGCACCGCGATGCCGATTCCCAGGAGGCATGCGCGCTTGATCGAGGTCTGGCTGTTGATCTGCAGGTGCGGAGTGCGCGGATTGTCGGAAGATCGGCCTGCATCTTCGAGCCAGTTGACGTCGAGCAGATAGTTCGGGGCCGGGAGGCCGAAACTGATGATGCGATGATTGTCGAGATCTTCGACAGTCTGCGGCTCGCCGAATCGGTTGATATAGGATGGTGCCGCATAGACGTGCATATGCACGGTAAACAGTTTGCGCTGGATAAGGTCGGATTGCTGTGGCTGGCGAAGGCGGATGGCGCAATCGGCGTGACGCATGTTTACGTCGACTTCCTCGTTGTCGAGGATGAGCTGGATCGACATTTCCGGATAAAGTTGCAGGAATTCCTGCACCTTATCGGTCAGCCAGCCCTGGCCAAGGCCCACCGTGGTGGTGACGCGCAACTTGCCTGACGGCTTGTCGGTCGTTTCCGTCAGCTGCATCTTCACCGTTTCGAGCTTCAAAAGCACGTCGTGGGCGGTGCGATAAAGCAATTCGCCCTGTTCGGTGAGGATGAGACCGCGGGCATGGCGGTGGAACAGCTTTACGCCCACATCCTGCTCGAGCGCGCTGACCTGACGGCTGATGGCCGACTGGGACAGGTGCAGCTTGTCTGCCGCATGGGTGAAGGAGCCTGCCTCCGCCGCCGCGTGGAAGATGCGTAGTTTGTCCCAGTCCAGAGGCACCACCATGCCTTGAGTCCTTTTCGTCGTCGTTATTCGGCGGCTTCGGCAATCGGCTGGATGCCGGCGATGAAACGTTCTGCTTCCAATGCTGCCATGCAACCCATGCCGGCGGCGGTGATAGCCTGACGGAATGTGTCGTCTGTCACATCTCCGGCGGCAAAGATGCCGGGCACATCGGTTGCGGTCGAATCCGGTGCGGTCCACATGTAGCCGTTGGACTTCAGTTTCAGCTTGTCCTTGAACAGTTCGACGGCAGGTGCATGGCCGATGGCCACGAACACGCCGTCAATCGTGCTGTCGCTGATGACGCCGGTGCGTGTGTCGCGCAGGCGAACGCCGGAAACGGAAGGCGGCATTGGCGGCTTTGCAGGTGTGCCGGTGATTTCGGCAATCTCGGTGTTCCAGAGCACTTTCACGTTCTCACGCTGGAACAGGCGTTCCTGCAGAATTTTCTCCGAACGGAAACTGTCGCGGCGATGCACGACCGTAACTGTCTTGGCAATGTTGGAGAGGTAGAGCGCTTCCTCGACAGCCGAATTGCCGCCGCCGACCACGATTACATCCTTGTTGCGATAGAAAAAGCCATCGCATGTGGCGCAGGCCGAAACGCCAAAACCCTGAAATGTCTGTTCGCTTTCAATTCCGAGCCACTTGGCCTTGGCGCCGGTCGCAATGATGAGCGTATCGGCAGTCCATACCTGTCCGCTATCCGTCTTCACGGTGAAGGGGCGGCGGATGGTGTCGACTTCGGTCACCAGGTCATTGACGATTTCCGCGCCGACGTGCTGGGCTTGGCCCAGCATCTGCTCCATCAGCCACGGCCCCTGGATAGGATCAGCAAAGCCCGGGTAATTTTCCACATCTGTGGTGATCATCAACTGACCGCCCTGTTCCATTCCGGCGATCAGGACCGGCTTCAACATGGCGCGTGCCGCATAGATGGCAGCCGTGTAACCGGCGGGGCCGGAGCCGATGATGAGAACCTGAGTGTGACGGGCAGACATGGGACGATCCTTAATTCAGTGCCGCGGCAGTGAGCCTTAAAATGGAAACTGCTTCCCTATATGGGTATTCCACCGCATTCCACTGCCTGCGAATGTTCATTTATGATTGTTCCATGCGGATATTCAAGGGCAGCCATGCGTTTCCAACAGGACTTGAGCCTTCTGTGCAACAATCCATCGCCGCGCTGAAACTTTGTTGCGGAATTCCTCGATTTCTATAGAGGATGCTTGCGTGACATCGATAGAAAGGCAAGGCTGTGATCCGCGTGGAACTCGACAGTATTGATCTGAAAATTCTGCGTGAACTGCAGGCTGACGGCCGCATGACCAATGTCGAACTGGCGGAGCGCGTCGGTATTTCTGCGCCGCCATGTCTTCGAAGGGTGCGCAAGCTCGAGGAGAGCGGCATCATTGAAGGTTACCACGCGATGCTGAGCGGGCCGAAGCTGGGCTTCGATCTTGTCGCCTTCTGTATCGTCGGCCTGAAACATCAGTCCGAGGCAAACCTCAAATCATTCGCGGCCGCCACCACCGAGTGGCCGATGGTGCGCCAGGCCTGGATGGTGTCCGGCGACAGCGATTTTCTGCTGCATTGCGTTTCTGAAAACCTCACCAAATTCCAGGATTTCGTCATCGAGGTCCTGACGGCCAACGAACATGTCGACACGGTGAGAACGATGCTGACAATCCGGCAGGTGAAGAAGACGGGATTGGTTGAGGTGTGAGCGGTCTCAATTTCAGCGGCGGCAAATTTCAGCCGCGCTGAAATTCCAGCTTCTCAGGCGCTTTCGATGAGTGCGAGAATTTCGTTTTCCGAATAGTCCCGTCTATTTCGAACCTGCCAGTGCACAAACGCCGTATCCGCCCGCGGCGTTTTGACAAGGCGGTTTTCGTTCAGCGTTTCCGCTTTCACGATGCGATTCCAGCGTTGTTCGAGCACAGTCATCTGCATTCCTTTTCTGAAGCAGGCTGTGCCCAGATAGTTTTGATCCAGACGATAAAAGCGCGGTAAAAATGCCAGACGCATGGCGGCTGAATAAGCGGTGATGTTCGGAAAGTTGCGCCGCGCCGCAAGAATACCTTCGCGGGTGTAGACGATGACGCCAGAGTTAAAGGCGCGTGTCGTGCCGTCTGGAAATCTTGGCGGGGTTGCGCGGAAAACAGCGCCTGACACCAAATGCCCAGCGATGATCGTTTCGATCGTTAAGCCACCTTGGTCTGTCGCCGCGTATCTCGGGATCAAGCTCCTCGACCATGCCGATGTGATCTATGGAAGCTGTGAGGATATCGGCGGAAGCTTCCCTCTTCGGGTAAACATCGGCATCGATGAATATCACCCTGTCGTACTGAAGGAAGTCGTCGTCATAGACTGGACGAAGTGCGTGGTAATATTCGGAATACTTACCCTTGAAGAAATCCGGGTTCTCATCAAAGCGGTATGCCGCGCCATGGCGTTGCGCATATTCTTTGAAGAGACGTGAACTCAGGCTGGCGTAAGCCGGAATCGTTCCCTTCCAAAATTGATAAATAAGCGTTTTCATCACCACCCCGCGAAATCAATTCGCCGTTTACGAGCTTCCGCGACGAGATGAAACAGTTATTTTCGATGGATGTCGGACACCGGGCCGCCGACATCTTTTCGAAAATCAACGCGAACATTCAATCTTCTGGAAAAAGGATTAAACCTGCTGCCGTATATGAAAGCGTTGACCTGCCCCCATAAACGACGGCTCTCACGCACTGCTTTCTGCGTCAATGTCTTCTTCTTGCGACCGATTTCCCACGCACGTACGATATCACTGGATAACGCTTCGGTCGCAGCGCCCGCAAATTGATCCTGAATGCAAAGTGCCGGCATCATCTGGTAGATTTGCGTGCGGCTGAACAAGTCCGACGCCGGATCAAACAAAATTTGGTCGACCGCCATATGTAGGCTTCCCAACTCACTTAGCAGTCGTGCCGAGCTTCGCGGTGTCAAGATATAGCCTGCCATGCCAAAATGCTGGCCAAGCAACCTTGCCAGGCTATGTCCGTGATCCAGGGGAATGCTCTTTTTCGAAACGACGGTTTTCCACTTCTTCACGGTCTCGATCTTGACGATCTCGGCGTCAGCCGGAATCCATTCGCTCGATTTCAGAAAGGCTGCCGCTTCTGCCGAGAAATGGATGTCGTCTTCGAGAATCACGGCGTGACCCGTTTCCATGGCGGCGATCTTTTCCCATGCGTGACGATGGCTGAGCATACAGCCCACCTCACTTGGCGAAAGACAAAGGCTGCCATCCGGTTGTCGCTGAGACCACCGCGCGATCTCTTCTTCTTTCAGCGTTTTGCCATCGACGGCCTCCAGCCGCTCAAACTGCAAGCCCTGTGCGGCAAGCAGTTTTTCCATGCGCTCGAGACGTTCCGGATTGCGTGCCAGATTGATGACGAAAATCCTCATGGCGCGCTACCTTTCCTCTTCTGGTTCCTATAGATGCAGCAAAGCTCACGCGGTTTGCGCGTTTGAGGTCTTGCTCTCTACGGATCGACACTATGACTCGCCTTCTGCCTATATCGGGCTTCATCATCTGCCTCAATGAGGAGGAATATCTAGGACGCTGCATCGAAAGTCTCAAAGATTTTTCTGAAATCGTCATCGTCGACTCCGGATCAACGGATAAAACAGCGGACCTTGTTCAGTCCTATATCGATAAAGGTTGGCCCATCCGCTTCATGTATGAGCCATGGCGCGGTTATGCAGGGCAGAAGCAATTCGCGTTATCTCAATGCACTCAGCCATGGTGCTTCAATATCGATGCCGATGAGCGGCTGGATGAACAGTTTCAGTCTCTTCTGCCAAGCTTGCTCGAGGCGCCGGCGGATTTGGTCGGCTGGCGAATTGCCCGCCGTCCGTACCTTATCGGATATGGTTACACGCCGGAAAACGTGCGAGAGCGGCAGAATCTTCGCATGATCCGCAACGGCAAAGGTCGATATGATCTCAGCCAGAAGGTTCATGAAGGCATAACGCCTGACGGCCACGTGAAGGATACGCCGAGAGGAAGCCTGTTGCACTTCCGGCCCTTGTTGCTCGATGAGCAGATCTTGAAAGAAAACAAATATTCGACCCTGAAGGCAGACCAGAAGGTAGCTGAAGGCAAGAAGTCAAAACTCAAGAAGCTGGTATTCTCGCCGACGGTCTATTTTCTGCGGCTTTATTTCTTCAACGGCCTGTGGCGCTGCGGTGTGCCCGGGCTCATTCAGGCCATGACCGGGGCTTCCTATTCGTTCCTGACGCAGGCGAAGATATATCAGCGTAATGCTGTGAAAAAGCATCCGATCGCGGACACCATAGACCGGTAGTCGCGCTATTCAGCTGGCCGTGATCTGGTAGATCTCGGCCAATTTGCGCGCTTCGCCCTCGATATTAAAATTACGCTCGGCATGGATGCGTGCGTGCTCGCAAGAGGCAAGACGGCGCTCGTCATTATCCATGAAACCCGCTGCCGCCATTACCATGGCGTCGAGATTGTCACGCGCAATGATCTGGCCCGTCTCTTCATCGCCAGCCACGATCAGTTCCGAAAACGCCCCGACATCCGTGGCGACGACCGGCACGCCGGTTGCCATGGCCTCAAGCGGTGTCAGCCCAAAACCTTCCCAGCGCTGCGGCGCAATGAACAGATCCAACGCGCGATACCAGTCGTTGATGTCGGTGTGCTCGCCCACAAAGACGATACGTCCGGCAAGGCCGGCCGATGCCACGCGCGCCTTCAGTTCATTTTCGAAGGCGACGTGTTTTGCCGTGGCGCGACCGGCGATGATTGCGGTCCAGTCAGGACGGTCCGGCAGCAGGCGGATCATGCTGTCGACAAAAAGGTCCGTACCTTTCTGATGACGTATGCGGCCAAAGCAGCCGACGATCTTGGTCTCCGGATCAAGTCCGCAGGCGCGTTTGGCGGACTCTCTATCTGCAGGCGGTGAAAACCGTTGTGTATCGATGCCGTGCAACACGACCGTGTTGGGCACTTCCAGATAGGCTGACGTCTTGGCGCTGGTGGCGATCACCGCATCCATTTTCGAGATCAGCCACTTGGTCCAGCCGGAATGTTTTCGCTGTGAGGCGGAGGTGAAGACGATGCGGATCTTCATCCGCAGAATATCCCGCATCAGGATGGCAGGCAGCATTTCGAGATTACGGCGCGCATGCCAGACGCGAACCGAAGAACCTTCCGGCGCAGTCCAGAAGTGAACGAGATCGCGAAAACGAATAAAGGGCAGGGTGGCGGGCAGGCCGGGGCCGAGTGCCGCGATCTTCAGGCCTTGGCGGTCTTGCACCGGCAGAAGCTGGATGATTGTCGACGTTACGCCGGAGAGGCGCCGCTTGAAGTTCGGCGCGATGACCTGAACCTTGCGAATGTCTGCAAGCGGCACGTTTATCTCCGGCGAATGCGTTGAGGTCGATCAGCCCCAGGTAACGGCGAGAATTTCGTAAGCCTTGGAGCCGCCGGGTGCGACCACTTCAATCGAATCGCCGGCTTCCTTGCCGATCATGGCACGGGCAATCGGTGAGGAGATAGAAATGCGACCCTGCTTTACGTCCGCTTCCTGGTCGCCCACGATCTGATAGGTCTTTTCTTCGTCGGTATCTTCGTCGACCAGCTTAACCGTGGCTCCGAACTTGATCGTCGAGCCGGACATTTTCGACAGGTCGATAACCTCGGCGCGAGCCGTCAGGTCTTCAAGCTCCGTGACGCGGCCCTCGTTGTGGCTCTGTGCTTCCTTGGCAGCATGGTACTCGGCATTTTCCGAAAGGTCACCATGGGCGCGCGCTTCGGCAATCGCCTCGATGATGCGCGGACGCTCTTCCTGTTGGCGCCAGCGAAGCTCTTCCTGGAGCTTCGTGAAACCGCTCGGCGTCATCGGTACCTTTTCAACCATGTCCTAGTCCTCGACCCGTGCCCGGCATGCCCGGACACAAAAAGAAACAGGTCCCGGAGACTAAACTCCGGAACCGTCCGAAAATCACTATTTGCGCCAGTATAACAGAATTCTGACAGCAAATTCCAATAAAAACAGAGATAGTGCATCCGGGCGCGGTTTCACAGGGGCTCGATTGCTTTTGCAAGGTTTCTTGACATTAGGCGACGGAACATATAGTGAACACACTAATGAAGAAGTCGCTCAAACAACGCCTCGCCATTCTGTCCGATGCAGCCAAATATGACGCCTCCTGCGCATCAAGCGGCACGGTGAAGAGAAGCTCATCATCTTCCGGCGGATTGGGGTCTACGGAAGGGTCGGGTATCTGCCATTCCTATGCTCCGGATGGACGCTGTATTTCGCTTCTGAAAATCCTGATGACCAATTTCTGCATCTACGACTGCGCCTATTGCATCAATCGGTCGTCAAGCAATGTCGAGCGGGCGCGCTTCTCGGCCGAGGAAGTGGTATGGCTGACGCTGGAGTTCTATCGCCGCAACTATATCGAAGGCCTGTTCCTCTCCTCTGGCATCATTCGTTCCTCCGACCATACGATGGAGGAGATGGTGCGGATCGCCCGAGAATTGCGAGCCACACATAACTTTCGCGGCTACATTCACCTGAAATCCATTCCCGAAGCGTCGCCGAAGCTGATCGAGGAGGCGGGGCTATACGCGGATCGTTTGTCGATCAATATCGAGCTGCCGACGGATGCCGGCATCGGCAAATTCGCTCCCGAAAAACATCCTGACAATATTCGCCGATCTATGGGCAATCTGCGTCTGAAGATAGAGGAAATGTCCGAGCCCACCCTGCAGACCAAACGTCGGCAAAAATTCGCGCCTGCGGGGCAGAGCACGCAGATGATCGTTGGAGCTGATGCCGCCGACGATGCGACCATTCTGGGGACGAGCGCCCGGCTTTATGGGAGCTATGGACTGAAGCGCGTTTATTATTCAGCCTTCAGCCCGATCCCGGACTCGTCGAAAAACCTGCCGCTCATTAAGCCGCCATTGATGCGTGAGCATCGGCTTTACCAAGCCGACTGGCTCTACAGGTTTTATGGTTTCGATATCGGCGAGATCACCTCGTCGCGGCCAGATGGTATGCTGGATCTCGATCTCGATCCGAAACTCGCCTGGGCGCTCGGCCATCGTGAGAGGTTTCCGGTGGATGTGAACCGCGCCGAAAAGGAGATGCTTCTGCGTGTGCCGGGTTTTGGCACCAAGACGGTGAAATCCATCCTTTCCGTGCGTCGATTCCGGCGTTTGCGCCTGGAAGATATCGGGCGGCTTGGTGTTTCCCTGAAAAAGGTGCAAGCCTTTATCACGGCAGATGGGTGGACACCGCACCGGCTGGTCGATCGGACCGATCTGCGTTCCATGTTCATGCCGAAACCGGAACAGTTGTCGTTGTTATGACAGAAACCTGTTTCCTCGACGGGCGTGGTGATCTGGCCGAATGGCGGGATGTGGCACGGCGCTTTCTGCTGGCAGGTACCGAGCCCAAGGCTATTGACTGGCGCGTGAAAAATGAGGAGCAGGGGCTTTTCGATGGCGCTGCCATCTCACGCCCGAATTCAACCAGCCTACCGGTCGTGGCTAACGAAGCGTGCGCGCAGGTGTCCGTGCCTCCGGCCTTCATGCGACTTGCCGAAGCGGTTATCTGCCATTCCGATCCCGGCAGATTTACTCTGCTTTACCGTCTTTTGTTTCGTTTGAGGCAGGAGCGTCATCTGCTTGCCGTGAAATCGGATGCGGATGTCGTGGCGGCGCACCGCATGCACAAATCGGTGGGGCGCGATTACCACAAGATGACGGCTTTCGTGCGTTTCAAGGAAATGCCCTTGCCTACGGGTGTCGTGGGCCGGCGTCGTTTTTTGGCGTGGTTCGAGCCGGATCATTTTATCGTCGCGCGGGTGGCACCGTTTTTCCAGCGGCGGTTCAACGATATGGACTGGATCATCGCGACGCCTCGGGGATCCGCCTCATGGGATGGCGAGAGCCTGCGGGTTTCGACAGAGCCGGCGCAAAAGCCGGACATAAGCGATGAGACCGACGAACTCTGGCGCACCTATTATGCCTCCATCTTCAATCCCGCCCGGCTGAAGGTGAAGATGATGATGACGGAGATGCCGAAAAAATACTGGAAGAACCTTCCCGAAGCTGAGCTTATTCCCGGCCTGATTGCCGGTGCCGAGGCGAAGGTTCTGGATATGGGGCGAAAACAGGCCAGCGAGCCATTGCCCTTCCATCATCGCCTGCAGGAAGCGGCCGCGCGTGTTCCGGCCGCGCCGGTGGCGGAGGCCGGCACGATCGATGCGCTGCGAGAGGAGGCGCGTCATTGCAGTTGCTGCGATCTGCATTGCCGCGCCACCCAGACGGTTTTCGGCGAGGGGCCGGTCGACGCACAAGTGATGATCGTTGGCGAACAGCCGGGCGATCAGGAGGATCTGGCCGGACGTCCTTTCGTGGGCCCTGCGGGTCGTGTGTTCGATGAGGCGCTGTCGCTTGCCGGCCTGGATCGTCGGCGGCTTTACGTCACCAATGCCGTCAAGCATTTCAAATATGAACCACGGGGCAAACGCCGTATCCACCAGCGCCCGAACATGGGCGAGGTGCAGCAATGTCGCTGGTGGCTGACGCGCGAGATCGATCTTGTGAAGCCGAAGCTGATCGTGGCTATGGGGGCAACGGCACTGTTCTCACTCACCGATCGCAAGGATCGGCTGGAGGATGTGCGCAGCCGGCCGATTGTAATGGATGAGGCGCGCACGCTGTTCGTGACCGTGCATCCCTCTTATCTGCTGCGCATTCCGGATGAGGGCAGGCGGGCAGAGGAACTTGCTCGCTTCCGGGAAGATATCAGCCTCATCAGCCGGTTGGCCGCGTGAGAGGATAACCGAACTTGGATGTCATGGCACGAAAACGGTATCTCCGGGCAGGTTGGGTGGCAGATATGCTCCAGCCTTCATGCGGGTCTTTACCGACTGATGGACCAGGGCATTGTTTGGGATGAGCCTGTAATCTTGCAGCGGTAGATAGATGCCACGGCTGCCGGGCTTGCGCCAAGAGGTTGCCGGTACGCGGCGTGGCAGATACTCAAGCAGGCTCCACGCGGCGGTCATGGAATCGTGAAGGAGCGCTAGTGGATCGAGCGGCACATGCTTGTTGGGTCGGGTTCCGGTTGCCTTGCCGAGCACCAGGTTGTCGATCGTCCGCTGCTTGTAGATCAGGCCGGTCGGTTGCGTTTCCCGGATCATCCAGTCCAGCGGGATCTTGACCTGACCGCTTTCCGTTTCCGAATATCCGCCACCAACATCGCCATGCACGCCGGCAAACCAGACCTCGCTGAAGTTCTGTTTGTCCTGCACCTTCTTGAAGGGGCTGCCTTTGTAGTCCTGATCGGGCGCCCAAAGCTCGGGCTGGAACATTGTGCGCCGCTCATCGATGGCCACTGCGTGCCGGACCCATTCGACGCTCGGGTTCTCGCGGGTGAAGGGATGCGTTTTCAGCTGCAGCCAGTGTTTTCCAGGTTCGATGACGGATGCGACGGTATCGAACAGCCCAAGCAGCTTGATGGGCGGCCGGTCGTTTCGCAGCGTCCGTTCATAGAGGCGCATGGAGGCGAAAGCGGACGGCGCTTCCTCGCTCTCACCGGTGGGTGCGGTCTTCTCCTCGTGGGCGGAAATGCCCTTGTAGGTATTGTAAGCGTAATCCAGCAGGTTCAGGTGATATTTGGTGCTGAGCCCGAATGCGTGGATGAAACCGGCCAGAACGCGCGCCGTATAGGCTCCACGGCTGAAGCCGAATATATAGATGCGATCACGGTCGGGGTGATGGCGATCGACCAGCGGTCCGGCATCGTAGTTCTCGACAAGAAACCGATAGGCTTCCTTTACATTCTGATCGAGACCCCAGCCGGTGGCCAGCCCCCAGACTTCGACCGTGTCGCGGTAGAGCTTCGACCATGCGTTGTCTGCGCTGAATGTTCCTATACCCGGATCGTAATAGACGATCTGCCGCTCGGATCGGTCCAATGTGCCAAACAGGCGAAGGATGTTCGTACGGTTCGCTGAAATGCCATTCGACGTGCCATCAAACAGAATGACGATGTTTTTCGACATGAAGCCTCCCCTAGCCACGGGGGAGGCTAACATTTCCATGCCCGCAGACAAATATAGGCACAAAAAGAAAGGCCCGCGTCGATAACGCGGGCCTTCCAATTCAGTATTTCAGTCGGCTCAGAAATAGCTCTGCAGCGGGCGAACCTCGAGATTGCCGGCCTTGAGCGCCTTGATGGCCATGGCGGCGGCTTCTGCTCCGGCCATGGTGGTGTAATAGGGCACCTTCTGCATCAGCGTGGCGCGGCGCAGAGACTTCGAGTCGGAGATCGCCTTGTTGCTGTCCGTCGTGTTGATGACAAGCTGAACCTGACGGTTGCGGATGGCGTCTTCGATATGCGGACGACCTTCCAGAACCTTGTTGACCTTGGTCGCTTCAATGCCGTGTTCTGCCAGGAAGCGGGAAGTGCCGCCGGTTGCCAGAACCTTGAAGCCGATTTCCACCAGAAGGCGGATGGCCGGCAGGACACGCTCCTTGTCGCTGTCGCGCACCGATACGAACACCGCACCGTCACGCGGCAATTCAACGCCGGCACCGAGCTGGCTCTTGGCAAACGCCAGCGCGAAATCGGTATCGAGGCCGATGACTTCGCCCGTCGAGCGCATTTCTGGGCCGAGCAGCGTATCGACGCCGGGGAAACGGGCGAACGGGAAGACGGCTTCCTTGACGGCGATGTGCTTGAGGTTGCGCGGATCCGGCTTGGTGCCATAGGCCGCAAATGTCGCATCCAGCTGCTCGCCGGCCATGGCGCGGGCAGCGATCTTGGCAATCGGCGCACCGATGGTCTTGGCCACGAACGGCACGGTACGCGAAGCGCGCGGGTTTACTTCCAGAACGTAGACCGTCTTGTCCTTGATGGCGAACTGCACGTTCATCAGGCCGACGACGTTGAGCGCCTTCGCCATGGCCTTGGCCTGACGTTCCAGCTCGTCGATCATTTCGTTCGACAGGGTGCGCGGTGGCAGCGAGCAGGCGCTGTCACCGGAGTGAATGCCGGCTTCCTCGATATGCTCCATGATGCCGGCAACAAAGACATCCTTGCCGTCGCAGAGGCAATCGACGTCCACTTCGATGGCGTTCGAGAGGTAGCTATCGAACAGAAGTGGGTTCTTGCCGAGCAGGGTGTTGATCTGGCCTGTCTTGTCGTTCGGGTAACGCTGCTTGATGTCTTCCGGAACCAGTTCCGGCACGGTGTCGAGCAGGTAGGTCTGCAGCATCGCTTCGTTGTGGATGATCTGCATGGCGCGGCCGCCCAGAACATAGGACGGGCGAACGACCAGCGGGAAGCCGATTTCAGATGCGACGAGGCGGGCCTGTTCGACCGAATAGGCGATGCCGTTGTTCGGCTGCGTCAGGTCGAGCTTCATCAAGAGCTTCTGGAAGCGGTCGCGGTCTTCGGCCAGATCGATCATGTCGGGCGCGGTGCCGAGGATCGGGATGCCGTTCTTTTCCAGCGCTTCGGCAAGCTTCAGCGGGGTTTGGCCGCCGAACTGCACGATAACACCGACAACTTCGCCCTTTTCCTGTTCCGCGCGCAGGATTTCGATGACGTCTTCAGCCGTCAGCGGTTCGAAATAGAGGCGGTCGGACGTATCGTAGTCGGTCGACACGGTTTCCGGGTTGCAGTTGATCATTATGGCTTCGTAACCGGCATCCTTCAGTGCGAAGGCGGCATGGCAGCAGCAATAATCGAACTCGATGCCCTGGCCGATACGGTTCGGGCCGCCGCCGAGGATGACGACCTTCTTGCGGTCCGACACTTCTGCTTCCGAACGAAGCGCGCCGACGAAAGGTGTTTCATAGGTCGAGTACATGTAGGCGGTCGGCGAGGCGAATTCGGCAGCGCAGGTATCGATGCGCTTGAAGACCGGGCGAACATTCAGCTTATTGCGCAGTTCGGCCACTTCCTTCGGACGCTTGGAGGTGAGCGAGGCGAGGCGGGCGTCGGAGAAGCCCATGGCCTTCAGCTTGCGCAGGTTTTCGGCATCGGTCGGCAGGCCGTGTTCGCGGATGCGGGCTTCCATGTCGATGATCGCCTTGAACTGGGCGATGAACCATGGGTCGATCTTGCAGGCTTCGTGGACTTCTTCTTCGGTGAGACCGAAGCGCAGCGCCTGTGCGACCTGACGCAGGCGGTCCGGCGTCGGCGTGCCGATGGCGGCGCGGATGGCGTTCTTCGAGCCTTCACCCTCTTCCATGCCGGGGATTTCGATCTCGTCGAGACCGGTCAGGCCGGTTTCGAGGCCGCGCAGAGCCTTCTGCAAGGATTCCGCGAAGGTGCGGCCGATGGCCATGACTTCACCGACCGATTTCATGGCGGTGGTCAGAACGGGCGAGGCGCCCGGGAATTTTTCAAAGGCAAAACGCGGGATTTTCGTAACGACATAGTCGATAGACGGTTCGAACGAAGCCGGGGTCGCACCGCCGGTGATATCGTTTTCCAGTTCGTCGAGCGTGTAGCCGATGGCAAGCTTGGCCGCGACCTTGGCGATCGGGAAGCCGGTTGCCTTCGATGCCAGGGCCGACGAACGCGATACGCGCGGGTTCATTTCGATGACGACGAGGCGGCCGTCCTTCGGGTTGACGGCGAACTGCACGTTCGAGCCGCCGGTCTCGACGCCGATCTCGCGCAGAACCGCGATCGAGGCGTTACGCATGATCTGGTATTCCTTGTCGGTCAGCGTCAGCGCCGGCGCGACGGTGATCGAGTCGCCCGTGTGGACGCCCATCGGATCGATGTTTTCGATCGAGCAGATGATGATGCAGTTGTCCGCGGTATCGCGGACCACTTCCATCTCATATTCCTTCCAGCCAAGAACCGATTCCTCGACCAGCACTTCCGTTGTCGGGGAAGCGTCCAGACCGGAATTGACGATCTCGAAGAATTCCGAGCGGTTATAGGCAATGCCACCGCCGGTGCCGCCCAGTGTGAAGGATGGGCGAATGATTGCCGGCAGGCCGACGACATCGATGGCTTGTGCGGCGATTGCCATGGCATGCGCCATGTAACGCTGCTTGCGGTCGCTTTCGCCGAGGTTCCACTGGTTTTCCAGCGCGTCCAGCGCCTTGTCGAGATCGGCGCCGCTAAGCGTTTCACGCAGCTTGGCGCGTTCTGCCTCATGCGTCTTGCGGTCGGCATCCTTGATGTCGGTGGCATTGGCCAGCATCGAGCGCGGGGTTTCTAGGCCGATGCGCTGCATGGCTTCGCGGAAGAGGGCGCGGTCTTCTGCCATATCGATGGCGGCGGGTTTTGCGCCGATCATCTCGACATTGTAGCGGTCGAGTACACCCATGCGCTTCAGGGAAAGTGCCGTGTTGAGCGCAGTCTGGCCGCCCATGGTCGGCAGTAGCGCGTCCGGCCGTTCCTTGGCGATGATCTTTGCGACGACTTCAGGCGTGATCGGCTCGACGTAAGTTGCGTCGGCGAGGCCCGGGTCGGTCATGATCGTTGCCGGGTTGGAGTTGACCAGGATGACTCGGTAACCTTCTTCGCGAAGCGCCTTGCAGGCCTGGGTGCCGGAATAGTCGAATTCACATGCCTGCCCGATAACGATCGGACCCGCGCCGATAATGAGGATCGATTTGATGTCTTGGCGCTTTGGCATGATCTCTATCCACTGTTTTTCTGCGCGAAAAGCCGGCTCGGGGCGTGGGAGCTCCGGTCGGGTCGCGTGCGCATCATTTTTCTGGCTAGACGCGGCTTATAGGCAAAAGCGGCGGGGATGAGAACCCCATAAATGGGCAAATCGACAGGAAAAGTGGTCAGCGTGTCAGGGGTGGAGAGAATAACAAGGCGAGAGAGCAGGTAGGTTCAAAAACGAAAATCTATTTTTGTATGAATGGAAATCAGATAAATATAAATTCTAATTCGTATGATTGTTTATTTCCACTTTATTTAATTCTTATGTAGGCGCCGTTTTTCCAAGTATAACGAAATCATTTTTTCGTAATTTGCCTTTAATCTTTGTGGTGGAGATTGCCGGCGCATTTGCAAATTCTGGGGGTGTCATGAATTCAGATTTTCTCATCGCCCGGCGTGGGTTGATGGCCATCGTTGCCATCTCATATGTTTCTGTTTTCGTGCTGGCGAAAATCGTTGGGTTTAAAATCGACTATGCGCAGATCGCTCAATTCGTCGGCTATTTTCTGATTGTTGCGGTCGCAGCGCATTTTTATTGCTCACACCGAAAGCTTGGCCGCTTGGCCGCGATCTCTGACGCCATGGCATGCGGTTTGTTGCTAACTGCTCCGATTGTCGTTTCTACCTACCTCGCTATAAACGTCAAAATGCCGCTGGCTGACGATGTTTTATCTTCATGGGATGTTGCGCTTGGGGTCGATTGGCGTGAACTGATTAAATTTGTCGATCAAAGCCCCGTTTTGGCTGGAGCCTTGGGGTTTGCTTACTTGTCGTTCCTGTTTCAGTTGATGATTGTGCCAGCCGTTCTGGCTGCCGTAGGGCAGCTTCTTCGTGCCTATCAAATGCTGATCGCATATGCGCTGATATGCTTTGGCGCCAGCTTTATATCCATTTGGTTTCCAGCTCTGGGGACATATACTATTTATAATGTTGTTCCGAGCGATCTTGAAAATATCAACGCGCGTTACGGCTATTTCTTCCTCGAGCAGTTTAATGCGGTAAGGGAAAATCCTGATTTCATTTTTCAGATCAGAAATACTGCCGGTATTTTGACCTTCCCCTCTGTCCACGCTGCTGGCGCCGCACTTTGCGCATGGGCTTCGTGGTCCATATGGTCTGCCCGTTACCCCATGCTGCTCTTGAACGTGTTGATGGCGGCCTCTGCTGTTTCACACGCAAACCACTATGTCGTCGATGTCATCGCCGGGATCATTCTAGCCTTTGTCTGCGTAATTTTTACACGTCGGCTCACCAGCGCGCCGCCAATTGCGGAAAAATCTCATCGTGAAGCAATCGTTGCGGCCTGAGCCTACGCATGGTGTCCGGCTCTGCTGTGCTGGCCGGACATAATTTCGTTCGGCGTACCGCTTGGGCATTCCCTGTCATAGACATCGCACATTGTCGCAATTAAGTGTGGTTGCAACAATTACAGCAGCAAGGGCCATCCGAGACGACGACCGCTTGCGCGGGAGGAGAACTCTATGGCCGATGCGACTTCCAAGCCAGTTGCGGCAATCGCCGCCGAGGTGACGGTTCTGCCGATCATAGTTGCCGTCAGTTTCAGCCACATGCTGAACGACATCATGCAGTCTATGATCGCCGCCATCTATCCGATGCTGAAGACCGACTATCAGCTGGATTTCTGGCAGATCGGCATATTGACGCTGGCGTTTCAGTGCACCGCATCGCTTCTGCAGCCGGTTGTCGGCATTGTCACAGACAAGAAACCCTATCCTTATTCGTTGCCTGTCGGAATGGCGTCCACACTTGTCGGCCTTGTATTGCTGGCAACCGCGCATGACTACAACATGCTCGTCCTGGCGGCTTCGCTTGTCGGGATCGGGTCGGCGATCTTTCACCCGGAATCATCCCGTGTCGCGCGCCTTGCTTCCGGCGGCCGATACGGTTTTGCGCAGTCGGTGTTTCAGGTCGGTGGCAATCTCGGCACGGCGATAGGGCCTCTTCTTGCTGCCTTCATCATCGTTCCGCGCGGGCAGGGAAGTGTGGCGTGGTTCTGCATCGCAGCTATTCTCGGCATCATCGTGCTTACGCGCGTGGCCTCGTGGTACAAGGCGCATATGGCTGCCAATGCCGGCAAGAAGAAAGTCGTGCACGGGCACTCTCTGCCGCGCAACACGGTGGTGATCGCGCTTGTCATTCTGGCGCTGCTCACATTTTCCAAAAACATCTACATGGCCAGTATCGGCAGCTATTATACCTTCTTCGTCATCGAACGTTTCGGCGTCACGGTGCAGCAATCGCAGTTGATGCTTTTCGTGTTCCTCGGCGCCAGTGCCGTCGGCACCGTTGTGGGTGGACCGATCGGAGATCGGTTCGGCTCCAAGGTGGTGATCTGGTTTTCCATCCTCGGCGTGCTGCCGTTCACCCTTGCCATGCCTTTTGCCAACCTGCCGCTCACAATCCTGTTGTCGGCTATCGTCGGCTTCATCATGGCTTCGTCCTTCCCGGCCATCATCGTCATGGCGCAGGAACTGGTTCCGGGTCGTGTCGGCATGATCGCCGGCGTGTTTTTCGGCTTCGCCTTCGGCATGGGCGGTATTGCCGCCGCCGTGCTGGGGCTTCTGGCCGATGCTCACGGCATCACTTTCGTTTACGCCGTCTGCGCATTCCTGCCGGCATTGGGGCTTTTGACAATCTTCCTGCCAAGCAAGGCGTCCTTGCGGGTCGCGTAATCTGACTGCACTGTCCCCGTGGATTTACGCGGCGACTGGCATATATGATTTTTCAGGTCGTCATGCCCTTGGAGGATAAGCCATGCAGTGGAGAGGTCGACGCCAGTCGGACAATGTCGAGGATCGTCGCGGCGGCGGATCTCTGGGCGGTGGCGGGTTCCGTATACCGATCGGCGGCGGCGGCCGCGGGGGTGGAGGCATCGGTATCGGTGGCCTGGTTCTCATCCTCGGCATCTGCTGGCTGACCGGCATCAATCCGCTCACATTGTTGTCGGGCGGCGATATCATGGGGAACGGTGGCGGCGGATACGACCAGAGTGCCCAACGACGCACTCCGGCCGACGACGAGATGAGCCAGTTCGTCCGTACCGTGCTGGCCGACACCGAAGACACCTGGACGACCATATTCCAGCAGGCCGGGCAACGTTACCAGCCGCCGACCCTGGTCATGTTCTCCGGCGGAACCAATTCGGCCTGCGGCACGGCTTCATCCGCAACAGGGCCGTTTTATTGCCCCACGGATCGCAAGGTCTATCTGGATACCGATTTCTTCCGCGAACTCGACCAGCGTTTTGGCGCGTCGGGTGATTTTGCCGAAGCTTATGTGGTGGCTCATGAGATCGGACACCACGTTCAGAACCTTCTGGGTGTGTTGCCGAAATTCAATCAGGCGCGGCAGCGCATGAGTGAAGCCGAGGCAAACCGCATGTCGGTGCGAGTCGAACTGCAGGCCGATTGCTTTGCCGGAGTTTGGGGAAAATATACCGAACAGCGGGGCATTCTGGAACGCGGCGATCTGGAGGAGGCGCTCAATGCGGCCCAGCAGATCGGTGACGACACGCTGCAAAAGCGCAGTCAGGGTTATGTCGTACCCGACAGCTTCAATCACGGCACTTCGGCGCAGCGGATGAAATGGTTCAAGCGTGGGTTTGATAGCGGTAGCATCAATAGCTGCGATACCTTTTCAGGCGAAGTCTGATCTGCACGGCAGATTCTTGCCGTAGCACATGATGGCGAATATCGGCGGACGCGAAGCCTTTCCGCGTTCCGCGCATTTGCCGTTTTCGAGCGTTTCGGCGTTCCTGCCTGTTCACCGATCAACGCCGTTGAAGTGACCGGTCAAATAATCTGCTTGGTCGATGCTCAGGGTTGCCGTGTTGCGCCTGCTGGTCTAAGGCGAAGACACATCGCCGCTCTCCAGACCTGGAAGCGGCGTTTTTCCTTTAGGAGGTTAAAATGTCTGTCGCAGCGGTGCGCCCTGAAACGACGCCCGGAAAAGAGATCGACAATTCGTGGTCGACGCATATGCGCGCCACCCTGATGCTTGGCGTGCCGCTGGTCGGTGCGCAGTTGGCGCAGGTCGCGATCCATACGACAGACGTCATCCTCGTCGGCTGGCTCGGCACGACGGAGCTTGCCTCCGTGGTCATCGCCACGCAGCTCTATTTCATCACCTTCATCTTCGGCAGCGGTTTTACCAGCGCGATTGTGCCGATGGTGGCGCAGGCGCTCGGCCATGGCGATACCACCGGCGTGCGCCGTTCGGTGCGCATGGGGCTTTGGGTCGTTCTGGCCTATTGCGTGCTCGTTTCACCCGTACTCTGGTTTTCCGAACCGTTGTTGCTGGCGCTTGGCCAGGAGCCGGATGTCGCTGCCACCGCCCAGAGTTATCTGCGCACCGCGCAATGGGGCATCTTTCCGGCGCTCGGCTTTTTCGCGCTTCGGGCCTTCGTGACAGGGCTCGAAAAGGGCGGCATGGTGCTGTTCGTGACGCTCGGCATGTTCTTCATGAACCTGATCGTCGCCTATCTGCTGATTTTCGGCCATTTCGGTGCGCCGCAGCTTGGCCTGCACGGGGCAGCCATTGCCGCCGTCAGTGCCAATCTGACGGGTTTCATCGTCATCGTCATTTACGTTCAGGTTCTGCGTGATACCCGCGCCTACGAAATCTTCGTGCGTTTCTGGCGGCCTGACTGGAGCATGATCCGCGAAGTGTTCGTGCTTGGCCTGCCGATCAGCTTTACCATTCTTGCAGAGACGAGCCTGTTCGGTGCGGCAGCGCTCTTGATGGGCATGATCGGTAAGCTGGAACTGGCAGCCCACGGCATCGCACTTCAGCTGGCTTCCATCGCCTTCATGATCCCGCTCGGTCTTGCGCAGGTCGCCACCGTTCGTGTCGGTTTGGCGCATGGTCGTCGCGATATGGTCGGTGTCAGGCGTGCTGGTGTGGCGGCCCTGGTGATCGGCGTGGTGTTCACCACCATCGGCAGCGTTCTGTTCATGGGCGTTCCGCGTTTCTTCGGCGGTCTGTTCCTCGACACGACAAAGGCCGACGCGGAAACCGTGCTTGCTCTTGCCGCACCGCTGATCATGCTTGCCGGCGTATTCCAGCTGGTTGACGGCCTGCAGGCCGTCGGTGCGGGTATTTTGCGCGGCCTCAAGGACACGACCATCCCGATGATCCTTGCGCTGATCGCCTATTGGCCGATCGGTTTTGTCTGCGCCTGGGTGTTTGCTTTCCCGCTCGGCCTGCGTGGGGAAGGGGTGTGGATCGGCTTCGTACTGGGGCTTGCGGCCGCTGCCGCTTTCCTGTGCTGCCGGTTCTGGCTGCTGATCCGCAATAAGACTGCAATCTGATCTTAGAGCCGCGCCGGGCCTGTCAATCGGGGGCGGCGTGGCGATAAAAGCCGATATCGGCTTCGATGCCGAGCCGCCGCGACAGGCCCTGCCGATCGAGCCCCGCTGCCTGATCGGCTTTCGCAATCGCCGCGATGGCGGGCTGCAGGACATGTTCTCCTTCGAACCGGATGATCGCCAGCACGTTGAAAAGGTTCACCGCGACCTGCTGTTCGAGGATCATGTCGTCGATCACGCCGGACTGCGCGCGAATGATGCCGTGCGTGTGCTCAAGCAACGCCATGAACTCGTTTCGGCCGTCTGACGGTACTGAGAACCTGTTGACCCGGATGACCTGTTTCTGATTGTCGCGCATGAAAAATGCCTCTGCTCGTGTGAACAGAGGCATTTGTGCAACCTCAACATTGGTTGAGGTCAAGTCTGTTTTTTTGCCCGATCAGCGTTCTGCGAGAGCCGGTTCGCCCTTTTTCTCGCGCACCATGTTGATGAAGCGGCGGAAGAGGTAGTGGCTGTCCTGCGGGCCGGGAGACGCTTCCGGGTGATGCTGCACGGAGAAGACCGGCTTGCCGGAAAGGCGCAGGCCGCAGTTCGAGCCATCGAACAGCGAAATGTGGGTTTCCTCGACGCCTTCTGGCAGCGATGCCGACGAAACGGCAAAACCGTGGTTCATGGACACGATCTCCACCTTGCCGGTGGTGTGATCCTTGACCGGGTGATTGCCGCCGTGATGGCCCTGGTGCATCTTTTCTGTCGTGGCACCGAGCGCGAGGCCCAGCATTTGGTGACCGAGGCAGATGCCGAAGGTCGGCAGGCCGGATTTGACGATGTCCTGGATGACCGGAACGGCGTATTCGCCGGTGGCCGCCGGGTCTCCCGGACCGTTGGAGAGGAAAACGCCGTCCGGGTTGAGACCGAGAATGGTTTCGCTGGACGTGTTTGCCGGAACCACGGTGACCTTGCAGTCGAGACCGGCGAACAGGCGCAGGATGTTGCGCTTCACGCCGTAATCGACGCAGACGACGTGGTATTTTGCATCGGCCGGATCGAGGTCGGACATTTCCTCGTTCCAGACCCATGGCTGCTGCGTCCACTGCGACGACTGGCCGGAGGTGGCTTCCTTGGCGAGGTCGAGGCCGACGAGGCCGCCCCACGCCTTGGCTTCGGCCTTAAGGGCCTCGATGTCGAAGACGCCGTTCGGGTCGTGGGCGATAACGGCGTTCGGTGCGCCGTTCTGGCGGATCCAGGCGGTGAGTGCGCGGGTGTCGATGCCCGACAGGCCGATGACGCCGCGCGCCTTCAGCCATGCGTCCAGATGCTTGGCGGCGCGATAGTTGGACGGCTCGGTGATGTCGGCCTTGAAGATGGTGCCGACGGCGCCGCGACGTGCTGCCGGTGTCAGGTCTTCGATGTCTTCTTCATTGGTGCCGACATTGCCGATATGCGGAAAGGTGAAGGTGACAATCTGGCCGAGATAGGAAGGATCGGTGAGAATTTCCTCATAACCGGTCAGCGCGGTGTTGAAGCAGACCTCTGCCGTTACCTTGCCGGTGGCACCGATGCCGGTGCCTTCGATCACTGTGCCGTCTGCGAGAACGAGAAGGGCGGTGGGTTTGCTGGTCGTCCAAGGGGCGGTAGAGGGGGCTGTCGCGGTCATTCGGTTTGTCTCCGCCCGTGTCCGCCAGAGATCCAGGAGGATGATCTAGCAGAGTGCAGGGCCATGAATATGGTCGCAGGAAAGGGCACGCGAATAATCGCGCTGAGCCTTCGTTCAATGTGTGTGCTAGGAGAGGGAAAATATCGAAGCCGCGCTTCGCGGTCAACCGAATGTGGCGCAATGTTCTCATTTATTCCGTAACCCATCGATTGAATGGCCGGATCACGTCGTTTATGTACGCGCTACTGTATTATATTCGGCCCAAACCAGGCTTTGAAGGAGTGAGATGATGATCCGCGAAACGCTTTCCACCGCCATGAAGGAAGCGATGAAGGCCAAGGATACGCGCCGTCTTTCGACCGTGCGCCTGATCCAGGCCGCCATCAAGGATCGCGATATCGCCAATCGCGGTACCGGCAAGGACGAGACGAGCGAAGACGAAATCCTGCAGATCCTGCAAAAACTGGTCAAGCAGCGCGAAGAATCGGCCAAGATTTACGACGAAGCCGGCCGCGGCGAATTGGCCACGCAGGAACGCGAGGAAATCGCCGTCATCAAGACCTTCATGCCGGAACAGCTTTCCGACGAGAAGGTCTCGGAAATCATCGCCGGTATCATCGCCGAGATCGGTGCGAGCGGCATCAAGGACATGGGCAAGGTGATGGCGACGCTGCGCGAGCGTTATGCCGGCCAGATGGACTTCGGCAAGGCATCGGGCACCATCAAGGCGCAGCTCGGTTAAGCAGCATGTCAGCCGGAGCCATTCTTTCCCAAGGGAATAGCTCCGGCATTATGAGCAGAGTCCACCCTTGGTGATCTTCCGTTTTTCAAAAAGCACCCGCTT
>UCHV01000003.1 GCA_900472395.1 Hyphomicrobiales bacterium | reverse complement strand
TGCTTGCCCGCATCTTCGGTCGCCTCGTCGGCAAGAAGGATGAGGAAGAGCTGCCGATGTCCGAGGAAGCACTCAGCAAGGCTTCCCGCGAACAGGCGGCCAGGATTGCAGCAATCGAAGAACGGATCAGCCGCGACGGACGCGAGGAAGGCAAGGACCGGTCAGGAAGCCGGCAAGACGACAATGTGATGAGGTTGCCTCCGCTGGCTGCAGAATAACGCGCCAACCAAAGCGGTTCACTCCCGGCGAAACGATTGCAGGTTCAGCCATGCTGACGGCCAACATGGAGGGAGCTTCACACATGTCGATACTCACGCCGTTATATAACGCCTCGGCGATCGAGATAACGAATAGATATCGGCAATCGGAAACCGCAACGCGCCACGGACGCGCGCCCGCAACCCCAAGGCGTCGAACTACTGCTCAGCGGCTCAATAAGATGACATATTTTGTCATCTTATCCTTGATCTGGAGTATGGGGAAATGTTAGCTGCGCTCCATGGACAGCGCCGAACATCCAGAAATCCTTCAGACCTATATGGGCGTTCGTGCTCGCCTGACACGCGTGATCTATAGACGCGTGCAGTGTTCTGCGACGACTGCGGACCTGATGCAGGACACATTTCTGCGCTTCTGGGAAAAACCGGGCCGTTTGAGAGACGTTGTCGATCTCGCCGGTTATTTCATGGTCACCGGTCGCAATCTGGCGCTCGATCATGAACGACGCCGAAAAATCGCGCCTTTCGTCGATGGGATCGAGGGACTGGAGTCCATATCCGACCCGACACCGACTGCCGAAGCGACCGCAATCGACCGGCAGGAGCTGCGGCGGCTGCAGGCGGCACTGGAACGGCTTCCTTCGCGGGCGCAGCAGGTTTTCATGCTTTCGCGCCTCGACGGTCTGACCTATGTGGAAATCGGCGAACGACTGGGCATATCGCCCAAGACGGTTTTCGGGCATATGGTCGTCGCACTCGACCGGCTGCGTCTGGAAATGAAGACCGACGATTGAGGTCTGGAAGCGACCGGTCTTCAAAAGTGAGGCAGCGGATGCAAAACGTATCCCAACATGAAAACTGTTCCACCGAGGAAGCAGACTTGTCCAGGCGCGCGGCCGAATGGTTTGCGCTGCTTCTGGACGACAGCGCCACAGCCAATGATCGCGCAGAATTTCGCCTCTGGCTCGAGAGTGATCCGGCCAATGTGAAAGCCTATGCCGAACTGGAGCGACTTTGGTTGGGATCGTCGGCCCTGCCGGAGGTGACCAAACTACAGCCGCTTACGCGCCGACGGGTCATAAAGGCCGGAGGCGCCATGCTGTTCGCCGGCGCGGCAGGCCTTGGGACTTTTTCCTATTTGCGATCTCCAGTCG
The DNA here is from genome assembly GCA_900472395.1 of Hyphomicrobiales bacterium. Taxonomy (GTDB): domain Bacteria; phylum Pseudomonadota; class Alphaproteobacteria; order Rhizobiales; family Rhizobiaceae; genus Neorhizobium. The sequence continues at coordinate 127,186 of UCHV01000003.1, read as the reverse complement.
GCGATTATCGAACGGCGGTAGGTGAAACCGCCCGTATCGCGTTACCGGACGGATCCACCGCAGAACTTTCGACAGCGTCGGCCATCTCGCTGCACTTCACCAAGGGCAAAAGGCTGGTTCAACTGCATGCCGGCGAGGCATTCTTCACCGTCGCGGCGGATGCCGCGCGTCCGTTCGTTGTCGCCGCCGCAACGCTCGACACCACGGCACTCGGCACGCAATTTTCTGTCGCCATTCACGACGATGCCATTTCGGTGGCCGTCGCAGAGCATTCGGTACGGGTCTCCTCACCATCGGAGACACAGGATGTCTTCGAAGGGCAATCCATCCTGTTTGCCAACGACCGCCTGTCGCGACCGGCCGAAACCGATGTCGGCTCTCAGCTTTCCTGGCGAGATGGCAAACTCGTCTTCATTTCCACCCCTTTCGAGGACGCTGTCACGGCGCTGGCGAAATGGCGCAGAGGCAAGATAATCGTGATGGACAAGACGCTGGCGCGGCGCCCCGTCAGCATCATCGTCGATGTCCGCCGCGCGGGCAGAATATTGGAAACATTGGAGAATGGTCTGCCGATCCGTGTCGAGAGCTACTCCCCGTGGCTTACCCTCATCCACCCTCGGTAAAAAAAATCGAAAACCGACCGAGATTTCTCCACATCTGACACGTCCCCTTTTTTGAGACACCCGAAAAAATTCGGGCCTGGATACGTTTGCAGGGGGCAAATAGCGTGGCGGAACAAACTCGGATCAACCGCGGTCATCTTGGAATTTTGCGCAAGATGCTGCTGGCGGCATGTGTCGGCCTGACACCGGTCGTCCTGTCGACAGGTGCTGAAGCGCAGGCGAGCAAAAGCTACCAGTTCACCATCGCGGGCCAATCGCTTTCCGCAGCATTGGTACGTTATTCGGCAATTACCGGCATCGACGTTGCTTTTGACGGCCCGCTGCCGGCAAACCTGCGCACATCGGGCCTCAGCGGCAATCTTCCAGCGGATGCGGGGCTTTCACGTCTGCTTGCCGGGACGGGTCTCACCTACCGGTTCACGACGGCAACGACAGTGCTGCTCATCAACCCGAAGGCATCCGCCGCCAACACACCTGCCGACGGGTCAACCGTTCTGCAAACCATCAGCGTGACGGGGGAGCAGGCCCGAGGCCCGGTACAGGGTTTCGTCGCGACACAAAGCGTAACCGGCACGAAAACCGAAACGTCTCTCAAAAACACCCCGCAGGCAATCAACGTTGTCACCCGGGACCAGATGGCGGCGCAAGGCTCTGCGACGTTGACGCAGGCGTTCCGCTACACGCCGGGCGTCATCAGCCAGTATGGGGACGATTCCCGCTATGACTGGTTCACGATCCGAGGTTTCCGCCCCGGCCGTTATCTCGACGGCCTGCGTTTGCCTTTCGGATCGCGTGGTTATGCGCAGCCGCGTGTGGAACCGTTCAGCCTGGAGCGCGCGGAAGTCCTCAAGGGACCGTCCTCGGTTCTTTATGGCCAGGGCGAACCCGGTGGCCTCATCAACATGGTGTCGAAACGCCCGAGCACGACGGCGAAAAACGAAGTCGAATTGCAGCTCGGTACCGATAACCGCGTTCAGGCGGCATTCGATGTCGGCGGCGCCGTCAATGCCGACGGGACGCTGCTTTACCGCGTCGTTGGTGTCGGCCGCCTGACCGACACGCAGTATGATTTCGTCGAGGAAAAAAAGGCCTATATCGCGCCTTCATTGACCTTCAAGCCTGACGAAGGCACGTCCTTCACGATTTACGGCAGCTATCAGCATATCGACTCGCCCGGCGGTGGTGGCGCCCCTGCCCTGCCCGCCAGCGGCACCTTGCGCACCGATATCTATCCTGAATTGCCACGCAGCAGTTTCCCCGGCGAACCCGGCTTCGATCACTACAAGAGCGACCAGGCATCTCTCGGTTACGAGTTCGAGCACGACATCGACGAAACCTGGACGGTCAGGCAGAACCTGCGCTTTTCCTATATCGATACCGACAGCCAGCGCGTTCAGCCTTTCTGCACAGGCGTTTGCAATCCTGCAGCGTTCTATCGTTATGCTTGGGCCTTCCCGGAAAGCGCCCGTTCGGTAACGCTCGACAACAATGCCGTCGCGCATTTTTCGACCGGGGACGTGTCGCATACCGCTCTCTTCGGTCTCGACTATTCCTACGAGAGCAGCCGTTTCGAAGAATCCTCCCTTTCGCCGATCTACACACCGTTCAACGGGTACAATCCGGTTTATGGCGCGACCGCCATCACCCGTCCTCCCGTCGATACGCGCATCGATCAGCGACGCAGCCAGATAGGCCTTTACGCGCAGGATCAGGTCGAATGGGACCGCTTCGTGTTCTCGCTCGGCGGCCGTTATGACTGGGCCAATACCGACACCAAAACCACAGTGCGTAGCAACCCAGCGTCGAACCTGCGAACCGACCAACGCGATGGGAAATTTACGTGGCGCACAGGCCTCGTCTACAATTTCGACAACGGCATCTCGCCCTATCTTGGTTATTCGACATCGTTCAACCCGGCAGGTGGCACCGATCGCTTCGGCAAGGTTTTCAAGCCGACAACGGGCGAGCAGTTTGAGGTTGGCGTCAAATACCAGCCGGAAGGCACCAACAGTTTCGTGACACTGTCGGCCTATCACCTGACGCAGGACAACGTGCTGACGCCGGATCCCACTCCTGGGTTCCAGAGCAGGCGCGTACAGACCGGCCAGGTGACGATGCGCGGGGTCGAACTGGAAGGCAAGGCAGAGATCAGCGACAGCCTCTCTCTCCTCGCATCCTATGCGTATACCGACAGCGAAATCACCCGCGACAATCCCAACGCCTCCAACGTCAGCAACCTTGGCAAGCGGTTCGCGTTCGTGCCGCAGCATCAGGCTTCCCTGTGGCTGGACTACACGCTGCGGACGTCCACCGCCTGGGACGGCCTCAGCCTGGGTGCCGGCGCGCGTTATACCGGCCAGACCTTCGGTGACAACGCCAACAAGTTCGACATACCGTCCTATACCGTCTTCGATGCGGCGATCCGCTACGATTTCGGCAAGGCGAACCCCAAACTCGAGGGGCTGAAAGCCTCGCTCAACGTGAGCAATCTGTTCGACAGAAAGTATGTTTCGACATGTATCGCCGAGACCGGATGCTATTGGGGTGAAGGCCGCAGCGTCTATGCCACGCTGAAATACAGCTGGTAACGGCGTGCCTGACCTCAACGCTGAGATCAGTAAACATCACCTGACGCGGCGGCAGTTTGCCGCCGCGTTGGCGGCTTTCGTCTTGCCCACACCTTTGTTGGCCGCGACGGAGATCCCAAAAATTGCGGTGCTGGATTGGGGTTGGGCGGAAAGCCTTCTTGCTCTCGAACTTGCCCCAATGGCCGTCGCGGAAGCACCGCTTTACGGTAACCGTGTCGTCGTGCCGGCATTGCCCGGCGATACGATCGATCTCGGCCTCCGATCCTGGCCGAATATGGAATTGTTGAGACAACTCAAACCCGACCTGATCCTGTCGCAGGCCGGGTACGGCGTTTCGGCGACCCGGCTGGAGGAAATCGCACCGACGCTTGCGCTGCCGCTCTACGGCGCGGAACGGCAACCCCTGCAGGCCGCCGAAAAAGCCATGCGGATGATCGCAACCCGCATCGGCCGGGAAACGACCGCGCAGGACTATCTGCAACGGTCTTACGACCGGCTCGATGCTCTTCGGCAGCAAATGAAAGCGTATGACGGGCGCCCTCTCCTCATCATAAAATTTGCCGATGACCGGGTTATCGACATCTACGGAGCCGGCGGGCTGTTCGACGACATACTGAAACGCATCGGCATCACCAATGCCTGGGATGGACCGACAAACAATTGGGGGTTTGCCACGGCTGGATTGGAGGCGGTGGCACGTTATCCCGATGCTCACGTGGTCATCATCGAGCCGGCCCCACCCGGTACGCTTCTGGAGAGTGCCCTCTGGAAAGCGCTTCCCCCCATCCGCGCCGGGCGGGTTACGATGATCCCGCCGACATGGGTGTTCGGAGCATTTCCTTCGGCGATGCGTTTTGCCGAGGTCTTGAAAAGCGGGCTTGATCTCGCATGACCTCCCCACGAGTGACGCCCGCCCGTCTTTGCGCGATCACCGCGATCATCGCATTGGCTTTATATGCCACCGCCATGAGCGGTCACGTTCCGCTGGCAAAGCTGCCGCAGGCACTATGGAATCCGGACCCCGGATCGTTCGGCGAGATATATCTGCGCTTTTCGTTGTTGCCACGTCTGCTTGTCGCCATTCTGGCCGGAGCGGCGCTCGCTTTCGCCGGTACGATCTTCCAGCAGATCCTCAAAAATCCGCTGGCCGAGCCATCGACGCTTGGCATCATGTCCGGTGCGCAGCTGGCGATCACGTTGCTTTCGTTGTCCGCGGTCGGCCTATCTTCTTTTGAACGTGAAATGGCTGGTTTGGCTGGAGGGCTGGCGGCGGTTTTCATCGTCACCGCCTTGGCGACCAGAGCAGGATTCGCGCCGATGACATTGCTGCTTTGCGGCATGGTCATCAGTTTTTCCGCAGGCTCGGCCTCCGTCATACTTGCGCTGTTTCATCACGAATATCTGAGAAGCGTATTCATCTGGGGAAGCGGTTCGCTGATTCAGAACGATTTTTCCAACGTGACCGCGCTGGCGGTGCGGATGATTGTTCTGATGCCGCTTCTCCTCCTCTTCATCCGGCCCCTGGCCATATCCGGGCTTAACGATTCAAGCGCTCGCAGCCTCGGGCTTTCCCCGAATGGCCTTCGCCTGGCTGTCTTGTTCATTGCCACGGTGCTTTCTGCCGTCGTCGTGTCGCGCGTCGGCGTGATCGCCTTCGTCGGTCTGGCGGCGTCGAATGTTGCCCGCCTCGCCGGCGCACGAACCTTCCGTCTGCGGCTCTTGTGGGCATCGCTGTTCGGCGCCACCCTGCTTCTGCTGGCGGATGGACTGGTTCTGGTGAGCACTCCGTTCATGGGAGAGGTTCCTACCGGCACAGTGACAGCCATAACAGGCGCGATCCTCATGCTCGTGTTTCTCAAGGCTGCCCCGCCTTCGCCGACACAGGAAGCGCCCGCGTCGAGACCGCGCTCACAGGTGGCTGCCTCCACCCGGCTCTTGCTCACAGCCAGCGTCGTTGCGGCCTGTGCTGTGGCGGTCTTTTCGCTGACCGACAGGCTTTTCATTCGCGAAATCGATATGGCGGACCTATTTGCCGGCCGCTGGCCAAGAGTGCTGACCTCCGCCAGCGCCGGCATAATGCTGGCATTGGCAGGCAGCGTGACACAAGCGGTCACCCGCAACCCGATGGCCAGCCCGGAAGGGCTTGGCGTCAGCGGTGGCGCAGGGCTGGGTATCATCGCCGCATTTTTCCTCGGTGGAATGGCATCACCTCTGACACCGCTTATCGGCGGCATCATGGGCGCTGCGGTCTCGTTCGGTATCATCGTCGTCGTTGCGCGGCGGAGAAATTATGCACCCGCTCCGGTTCTGTTGAGCGGCATCGCAATCGGCACATTGGCGACCGCGGTGATTTCGCTGATCGTTGCCAGCGGTGATCCTCGCGCCAGCTACATCCTGGCCTGGACAATGGGGCCAACGTTCCGCGCCTCCGGTATCGTCGCAATCATCGCTTCAGCCATTACATTTCTGGCGCTTGCCATCTCACCTCTGTTCCGGCGGTGGCTGGAGGTCGTCCCACTTGGCGACGGCACCGCCAAGTCTCTCGGCATTCGTCCTGATCGCGCAAGGGCCATTTTGCTGCTTTTTGCCGCCACTCTCACCGGCACGGCCACGATGATAGTCGGTCCCTTGAGCTTCGTGGGATTGATGGCTCCGCATATCGCGCGTGAAATCGGCATGCGTGGCCATATGCGGACCTTACTCACCTCGGCAGCAATAGGCGCTGGCCTGATGATCAGTGCCGACTGGCTCGGCCGCATCGTCGATTTCCCTTACGAGATCCCGGCCGGTGTGATCGCAGCGTTCATCGGAGGTCCGTACTTCTTGTGGGCCATATGCTCGCAAAACAAACCGGCGCGACGCTAAGCTTCAGTGACCTTTCGTCCGCCGCCATGTAAACTTCGAGAAAACAAGATAAAAACAGAGGATAATCGCCGTCCACACGGATATACCGTGATCATATGCCTGGTCTATTCTGTCATTTGACTGCGGATCTGCTTTACGCATCAACAATGGCCTCCAGCGGCTTAAATCGGCCTGCATCTTCAAAAGTTATCCAGGACATAGACCCGCGATCAGGCGCAGCGATCCATCCGAAGGATCAGCGTGCCGATGAAGTCGCGCACCGGGCGCAAAGCATTTGTCTTGGTGCAGTATTCCCCGGGTTACGGGCAAGGTCAGTTCGGAGGCAGCAGCTCCATGAGCTTATAGGCCACCTCGGTGCGGTTCGACGCCTTGACCTTTTTCATGATGTTGCGCACGTGCACTTTCACCGTGCTTTCCTGCATGTTGAGTTCATAGGCGATGATCTTGTTCGCCTTGCCGCGACGCAGCGCCTCGGCAACCGCCAGCTGACGGTCCGTGAAAAACGCGGCGGCTGGCCGTTCCGGTTGCCGCGCGAGTATGCCTCGCATAGCCAAAAGGCTATTTGCCGGGACGAATATGCCTCCTGCCATTGAAAGCGAGATGGCCTCGACACAGACATCCAGACTGACGGATGTGGGGATATAACCCTTCACACCGCATTCCAACGCACTGATAATCTGTGCGATATCGTCGGAATCCGCCAAAAGGATAATCGGAAGCGACGTCGTCTCGCACAAGGAGCGTATTTCTTCTGCAACCGCCGGGACGGTGAGTTGCTGTTCGCCGATATTGACGAGGATAGCCGCAGGAATTGGCTGGCCGTTCCGCTGGGTTTCCCAATCGGTGATCGAACCGCAGCTCACCACCGCCATCTCCTTCTTGTAGGACGAGATGGACATCGCCAGACATTGGCGCTCGAGCGCGCGTCCATCGATGATCAACAACGGCCGCCGGGATGGACCGGCGCCGATGAAGTTTTCATCTTTGCCGTGTGCAACCAGAATGGGGTACGTCGTGGATGGCGCAAGATTAGCATCGTCTAATACGTCAAACATAGCAACTCCATTCTCCCCCTCAGGAACTAACTATCCCTAAGATTTGGCTGTCATTACATTGGATGCTTCGTTATCTATATAAATATACTGTAATCGAATTTAATCAACTAGGAGGCGTGGTCCAAAACTGGTCAGGTCAGTGTTCTTTTGGAGTATATTCGCCAAAACTACGCCTTTCGGATGAGATTTTCGGCTATTAATACCTTCCGTCCACAGGCAGGAAACGGCCACCATCCACGTCTCCGGCAATACTTCGCCGGAAGGATGAGGCGACTCGCCTTTTGGTGAGCGTTTCCCCGGCCGTCGCATGGAGCATGATGTAATCCGGCCGAGGTTTGGTCGGTTGTTTCATGACGTCGGAGGCTGAGCCGTTGAAAGCAAGCTGGCATATCAAAAATGACCGTATCGTGAGAACGATCGCTGCTGCGCTGATTGCCTGCGTGGCATCAGGATCGATCGCGCAGGCCGCATCGACGCTGCCCCCTCAAACCAAGATCCGCATTTCCATCATCCAATGGATCCCAACGCTTGGAGCCTACCAGCGCTGGGACGCAATCGGGGGCGAATTCACCGTGTCCGACGACTGGACGGTATCGTTGCCCGTGATGGGCAGGCTTACGGTCAAGGAACTTGACGAGGCAGGACTGGCCAGTGCCATTGCAAAGCAGCTTCAGCGCAAGATCGGTCTCAACGATGTCCCCGAAGCGACCGTCGAAATCGTGGAATATCCGCCGATCTATATCGTCGGGGATGTCGACAAGCCGGGCGAATACAAATACCGCGAAGGCATGACTGCTCTCCAGTCGCTCGCCTTGGGCGGCGGCGTCTTTCGTCGCAAGGATGGCCCGCCACTGGCCGAGAGGCTTGGTTACGTCAATCAGCTGAAGGATATCGGCAACAGCATCATCCGAAGCGAAATCAGGCTTGCCCGTTTGGAGGCAGAGCGGGCGTCCTCGACTGACATCACCTACGACACCCAGATCCAACCCGATCCGGCGTTGGCGAAAGCCGTTCTCGCAAACGAAAAAGCGCTTTTCACCGCCCGCCGCAAGGAAATCGAACGACAGTCTAAATCCCTTGTCGACCTGCAGGCTCTGTTATCCAGCGAGATCGAAAATCTCGGAAAAAAGGTCAAAAGCACCGATGAGGATGTCGACGCTATGCAAACCCAACTCGGGAAGATCAAGGGTCTGGTCGACAAGGGTGCACTGATCCCGGGGCGTCAACTGGAGATCGAGCGCCTGTTGCGAAGCTATTTCGCGGATCGGCTGGACCTGGAAACTTCGATCATGCGGGCGCGCCAGAACCTTGCCGAAACCACGCGCAATATCGATGGCCTCTACGATCGCCAGACAACGGAGATCGCCACGAGCCTGCAATCGGAGGAAGCGAGCCTGGACCAACTGCGGCTCAAGCGAAACCTGACGCAGAGCCTGCTTGTGAATGCGATGCAGGAAGAACAGGACACGTCACAGACGGAAGACGTGGTGCAGACCGCCTTCTCGATCACCCGCAATGAAAACGGGGAAACTCGCGAAATGCCGGCAAGCGGATCGACAGCCCTGCGGCCGGGCGATGTGCTGCATATTCAGAGAAAGCCGGAGGTCGTGGAGGCGGCCGCAGCGCCTGACGCAAATATGCCCGGCGCGCCCCGGATTGTTTCGCAACGTGCCGACCATTGATATGATCAGCGACGATATCGACGACAGGGCCTCGCTGGCATCTGAAAAAACGCGCTATCTCGAAATACTCAAATCAACGTTTCTGATCGGTGGTTCGTCCGCGATCGTGCTTTCGTTTTCCGTTTTGAGAACAAAAGCACTAGCCGTCTGGCTCGGCCCGGAAGGTGTCGGCCTGATCGGAATGTATAATGCCATCATCGACATCGCACAGGCCACATTCGGCCTCGGTGTCGCGGCCAGCGGCGTGAGGCAGGTCGCAGAAGCCGCCGCCAGCCAAAACGAAGAGAGTGTTGCGCGCACCGCCCATAGTCTCAAACGACTATCCCTCGTTCTTGGAATAGTAGGCTTGATCATGCTCGCCCTGCTGTCGGCCCCAATCGGGAACTTTACCTTCGGAGGGAACGAACACAGCCTTGCCATTGCTTTTTTGTCTCTCGCCGTTCTGTTTCGCCTGGTCTCGGCCGGGCAGACAGCAGCAACACAGGGGCTGCGGCAGATAGCGGTACTGGCAAAGATCAATGTCCTTGCGGCCGTACTCTCGACCGTCGCAACGATTGCGCTCGTCTATGTGTTTCGCACAGAAGGCATCGTGCCCTCTCTTATCGCCTCGGCAGCCGCCACCCTTGCCGTCTCGTTCGTGATGAGCCGAAATCTCGTCCCGACGGTCGAAGCCTCCACGAGACGGGACATGTGGCGCGACATATCTCCGCTGATCAGGTTGGGCCTGATCTTCATGATCGGCAGCCTGCTCAATCTCGTTGCCGCCTACCTCGTGCGCATGATCGTTGTTCATGAAGGCGATGTCGCCGCGGCCGGCCTTTACCAGGCCGCCTGGTCGCTCGGCAGCCTTTATGCAGGCTTCATCCTGCAGGCCATGGGAACCGATTTTTACCCGCGACTGACGGCAAGTGCCAACGACGACAGCAATTGCAATCGTCTGGTCAACGATCAGGCCTATATCAGCCTCCTGCTTGCGGGCCCCGGCGTCCTGGCGACGCTGACCTTCTCCCCGCTGGTGATGTGGCTGTTCTATTCACCGGAATTTTTCGCCGCCGCTGATATGCTGCGGTGGATTTGCCTGGGCATGCTTCTGCGCGTGTTCTGCTGGCCGCTGGGTTATGTGGTCCTTGCCAAGGGGCGTCAGGCAATTTTCTTCTGGACGGAGGTGGCCGCCACGATCGTCCACGTCGGACTAGCCTATTTGCTTGTCCAAAAATTCGGGGTCGTTGGTGCCGCATCGGCCTTTTTCGGCCTTTATCTCTGGCATGGCGTCTTGATTTACGCGCTCGTCCGACGAATGACAGGCTTCCGCTGGTCACCCGCCAATGTCAGGCTGGGCACGAGCCTTTTTGTGGCCGCCGGCGCATTGTTCCTCGCAACAGCGCATCTGCCATACTGGCAGGCGACCATGATCGGCTGCGGCGCCGTCCTTGTCAGCGGAACGTTTACGTTGAGATCGATGATGCGGGTGGTTCCCGCCGACAGGCTGCCGGGCCTGCTGCGGCCAAAGAACAAGTCGCCTTGAACTTGATAAGATAATCGGCCGGCGCAAGCGCCGGCCGTCTCGTTAAAACGCCCTCAACCAGGATCAGCCGGCGCTGACGCGCGCCAACGTCCGCGGCGAACTGCGGATTTTGCGCACCGCCGTTATTGCCTCGGCAACCATCGCAAACTCGTCATCCGACATCTGCGCATAGAGCGGCAGAATGACCGACCGTTCCTGCGCGGCTTCGCTTAACGACAAACCGGTCGCGATGCGGCGCGTGGCCGCGTCCCTGTAGCTTGCCTCCCTGTGGATATTCATGATGCCGCGACGCGTCGAGACGCCCCGATCAAGCAGGTCCTGCATCAGATCCCGCTGCTCGATGTCAGGGGGCAGGGTCACACAATAGCTCTGCCAGTTGCTTCGAACATGATCCGGTTCAATGGGGGCAGCGAGCCAATCCAGCTGGTCGAGGAAGTCCTTGTAACGTCGCGCGACGTCGCGCCGTCTCGATATGAGCGACGGCAGCCGTTGCAATTGCACACGGCCGACGGCGGCCTGAATATCGGTCATGCGATAATTATATCCGACAACCGGATAGGATTCGAAGATGACCTTGCTCGAACCGTGCCGCACCGCATCCGTCACGTCCATTCCATGCTGGCGCCATAACCTGAACAGATAATCGTAATGGGGATTGGCGGTCGTCAGCATGCCCCCGTCGCCGGTGGTGATGACCTTGCGGGGATGGAACGAAAAACAGGCAATGTCGCCATGTGGTTTTCCGATTTTCTCCCAGCTATCGTCGGTGAAGATTTCACTGCCGGCAGCGCAAGCCGCATCTTCGATGACGCTTATGCCGAATTCGCGGCCAATCCTGGCAACGGCCTGCACATCGCAGGGCATGCCCATCTGGTGAACACAAACGATGGCTCTGGTCTTTTTCGTGATCGCCGCCGCAAGCAAAGACGGGTCGATATTAAATCCGCCGTTACCGATATCGACGAAGACCGGCATCGCACCGCAATACCGGATGGCGTTGGCGGTGGCGATGAACGAATGGCTGACGGTAATGACCTCGTCTCCGGGGCCGACACCGACGGCTTTCAGAGCCAGATGCAGCGCTGTCGTGCAGTTCGAGACGGCGCACGCGTAAGGGGCGTCGACAAAATCCGCGAACTCCTGCTCGAAAGACAGAACCTCCGGTCCTTGTGTGACCCACCCCGACAAGATAACCCGGCGCGTGGCCTCCGCCTCTTCTTCGCCCAGAAGCGGTTTTGCCACGGGAATGTGTCCGATGTTCGCACTCATGCCGCTGCTCCGCCTGCATCCTTTTCGCGCGTGAGCGCCCACCAGGCAACCAGATCGCGCAGCCCCTGCTCAAGCGAAATTTGCGCACGAAAGCCCAGTCCGTTTTCTGCCTTGGAGATATCGGCGAGCCGCCGCGTAACTCCATTTACCGTTCGGGCTGGTCCATGCTGCGGCGTGAGCGACGAACCCATGACATCAAGAAGCAGCTGCGCGAGTTCCAGCAGGCTTGTCTCGCGGCCGCTTGCCACATTGAATACGTCGTCCTCGAACGGGGATCTGGCCGCAAGAACGTTTGCCCGGGCGATATCGCGGACATCAACGAAGTCCATCGTCTGACTGCCGTCACCCAGTATGATCGGCGGGAGGCCAACGGCGATCCGCTCCATCCAACGGATCAGGACTTCCGTATAGGCGCCATAGACGTCCATGCGCGGACCATAGACGTTGAAGTATCGAAGCCCGACATACTTCAGGCCATACATTTCGTTAAAGCTGCGCAAGAGACCTTCGTTGAAGCTTTTGGCAGCGCCGTAAATCGTCCGGTTGTTATAGGGGTGGTGATCCTCCGTGGTCGGAAAGGTCTCGGCAAGGCCCAGCACCGAGGCGGAGGAGGCCGCGACCACCTTTCCGACGCCGGTTTTCACACACGCCTCCAGGACATTGAAAGTGCCCTCCGCCAAAACATCGAATGCGAGACGAGGCTCTTCGGCGCATTGCGTGATGCGGATTGCGGCCTGATGAAAGACCACATCGATCCCCTCGCAGCACTCCGCCACGAGTGCGCGGTCGCGTATGTCACCTTCCACGATGGTGACGTGGCTGCGGCTGGCGGCATCGGCCAGATTTTCGACACGGCCCCGCACCAGATTGTCGAGCACGACGATTTCGGCGGGATTTTGCAGCGCGACGAGATCGGCAATGTGTGAACCGATCAGGCCGGCGCCGCCCGTGATCAATATTCGTTTGTTCTGCATCGGCTGGCATCCCTCTAATGTCGATCGGACCCCGGTTGGCGCTCATCGCGCCACCGCACAAATTTGGCCGGAACACCGGCAGCGATGGAGAAAGGCTCGACATCGGCTGTAACGACCGCGCCCGCGCCGACAATTGCACCCTTACCGATGGAAACACCGGGAAGAATTGTGGCACCGGTGCCGATATCGGCCCACGCACCGATCCGGATCGGCTTGATTTCCAGGTCGGTCTGGATGATCGGCACATCCAGCGGCTTGCCCGTGTGGGTCGAACCCAGCAACCTTACGCCGGGGCCAAGGCCGACATGCTCTTCGATGACAAGGGCGCGTGCGTCGAGAAACGACTGCGGGCCGATCCAGACGTTGTCACCAATGGTGCAAATCCCGTCATGCCTGCCCTGCAGGTTGGCCTGAGCGCCGATGAAAACGCCGTTTCCCAGATTGACCGTGTGCAGATGTCTGAAAACCGCGCCGCTTCCCACACGAAGGCCGGCACCACAGCCGTTCGCTGCGGCACGCCATATGACGTTGCGCATCAAGGCATCCAGATATCCGTCACCGCCGGCGAAGCGGGCATAGAGGTCCAGCAGTCCGGCCGGGCCGTATGACCGCTTGATCTCGCTCGTAAACTGACGAACGAATCCCGGCTCATCTTCAGAGGCGTGCAAGCCATGAAAGGCTGCGACCGTTCGCGATGCAATAAACTCGTCAGCCGACATAGGCATCCAACTCCATTGCGCAGACCACCGCCTCGATCTGCGATGCGGACATCTCCGGATAGATCGGCAGGGAAAGCCTGGTTCGCGCCGCCTCCTCGGCGACCGGGAAATCGCCGGCTCTATATCCCAGATCGACGTGTGCGTGCTGAAGATGCACCGGAACAGGATAATGAAGGCCGGTCTGTATACCGTTGTCCGTCAGTTGCTTTTGCGTGCGTTCGCGGTCCTGGCAGCGAACCGAGTAGACGTGATAGACGTGTCTTCGCGCAAGGCATTCCATTGGTGCGCTGACAGAACCAAAATCTTGCAAAAGCGAGTTATAGCGGCTCGCATGCGCACGGCGCGCCTCGGTCCAGTCTTCCAGATGCCGCAGCTTCACCCGCAACACGGCGCCCTGTATCGTGTCCATACGATAATTGAAGCCTTTGAGATGATGATGATATCTCTGCTTCTGCCCCCAGTCGCGCAGCATACGCATCGTCGCGGCCTGCTCGGGATCGTTGGTGACGATCATGCCCGCTTCACCGCAGGCGCCAAGGTTCTTGCCAGGATAAAAGCTGAAGCAACCGGAGGTGCCGATGCTTCCCGCGCGTCTTTTTCGGTATTCCGCGCCGTGGGCCTGACACGCATCCTCGATCACCGCGATGCCGTAGGCATCGGCGATTGCCATGATCGGATCCATGTCGGCCATCTGGCCGTAAAGATGAACAGGCACGATGGCTTTGGTTCGAGGAGTTATCGCCTGCGCCAGCCGGGCTGGGTCCATGGTCAGGGACACGGGCTCGACATCGACCAGGACCGGGGTTGCCCCGGTATAGCAGATTGCCGAGACCGTCGCGACGAAGGTAGACGGCACCGTGATGACTTCGTCGCCCGGGCCGACACCGGCGGTAAGTAACGCGAGATGCAACGCGCTCGTTCCCGAGTTGACGGCGATGGCGTGTTCCACATTGCAGTAGGTGGCGAATTCGTCCTCGAAACGAGCGACCTCTTCACCCAGTACATATTGCGCCGAGGCGACTACATTCAGTACCGCTTCGTCGATCTCCCGCTTGATCGACTGATACTGAGCTTTCAGGTCGAGAAAGGGTATCATGCGATCAACCTTGATTGCTCGAGTTCGATGATGCGGCCGCGCTGAGTGATCGACTGAGTGGCGGCTTCCAGAATGCTGACGACACGGACGCCGGCCATGCCGTCCACCGTTGGCTGCGTGTGATCCTGGATCGACTGCACGAACTCGCGAAGTTCGGTGGCGAGCGCCTCGCGCATGTCGAGCTGCGGTGCGTGCATGTCGCCGATGCGGTAGCCGACCATCATCTGATAGGCCTCGTCGGCAGCGTTGACGGGACCGTCGTTGAGCGTAATGCCCTTGTCGTAGACCTTGATTTTTTCACTCGGTTCGAGATCATCATAGACGATCATTCTGGCGCTTCCGCCAACGAGCGTCCGGCGTATCTTGACCGGTGCGAGCCAGTTGACATGGACATGGGCGATCAGCTTGCTTTCGAAGAAAAGCGTCAGATAGGCGATGTTTTCAGGCTGTCCGCTGATGTGACCGATCCCCGTCGCGGAAACGGCGACCGGCTTTTCCGCAAGGACATAATCCATGATGGCAAGATCATGGACGGCCAGATCCCAAACAACGCTGACATCCCGCTGGAACAGGCCCAGATTGACCCGCACGGAATCGTAATAATACATGTCGCCGAAGTCGGATTGGACGATGTCGCGCATCTTGCGCACGGCGCCGGTGTGAACAAAAGTATGGTCGACGGCAAGAACAAGGCCCCGGCGATTGGCTTCGTCCACCATACGACGCGCCTCCTCCACCGAGGCCGCCATCGGCTTTTCGACAAAGACATGCTTTCCGGCCATCATCGCTTTGAGCGCGAGCTTGAAATGCGATGAGACGGGCGTCGCAATCGCCACCGCCTGAACACGCGGATCGCGCAGGATCTCGTCGAAATCGGTGGTGACCTCGACGCCTGGATAACGCGCCTTGACGCCGGAAAGCTTGTCCACGGCAAGGTCACAGACATAAACGAGACGCGCGTCAGGCAGGTCCATGATATTGCGGACGAGATTGGGGCCCCAGTAGCCATATCCCACAACAGCAATGCCGATCATTAGCCCCTCCCCTCCAGACGTTCTGTGATTTCCATGTCCTGGCAGTAACCGATGATGCTTGCCGGAACGCCGGCGACGATGGCGCCGTCGGGAACATCGCGGGTAACGACTGCGCCAGCTCCAACCATCGCCGCGTAGCCGATGGTTATGCCGGGGACGATCGTCGCATTGCTGCCGATCGATGCCCGTTCCCGTACCAAGGTCGGTATGACGCTCCAGTCACCATCACTCAGGCAAAGACCATCTGCACCGACAGCACGCGGAAAACGATCGTTGGTGAACATCACACCGTGGCCGATGAAAACGCCGTCTTCGATGGTCACGCCCTCGCAAATGAAGGAGTGGCTGGAAATCTTGCAATTTCGCCCGATTGCCGCGTTTTTCTGAACTTCGACGAAAGTTCCGATACGCGTTCCCTCACCGATCGAACAACCGTAGAGATTAACCAGATCCGGGTGATGGATCACCACATCTCTGCCAAGGTTGACACTTGCTGCAATCATGCGGACACGCCTCACAATCGGGATCCCGCGCACCGAAATACCGATGGCCGGGAGTTCATCAATGGGCT
This sequence comes from Hyphomicrobiales bacterium, assembly GCA_900472395.1. Taxonomy (GTDB): domain Bacteria; phylum Pseudomonadota; class Alphaproteobacteria; order Rhizobiales; family Rhizobiaceae; genus Neorhizobium. The sequence continues at coordinate 111,185 of UCHV01000003.1, read as the reverse complement.
CGAATTGAAGCCTATGAGGGTCCAAAGAACCGTCATTCACCCAAGGAGTAAAGCTGACAGAAAGGACGCCCGGCATGGTCGAAAGAGGTAAGAACTTCACGTCGGTCATGCTGCGGGAGGAGCCCCCCCTACCTCCTCCAGCCGCCGTGGCTCGCCCGAACGGCGCGCTTGCACGCCACAGCTCCGCGAATATGCTCATCTTCGCTCACCGCACCAAACGGAGACGAGCGCATGCGACTTCTCGTATATCCGCACGACCTTTCGATCGGCGGTAGTCAGATCAACGCTATCGACCTGGCAGCGGCGGCGGCAGATGCCGGTCACGACGTGATTGTCTATGGTGTTCCCGGGCCGCTCGTCGATTATATCCACGAACGCAAACTTCGCTTCCTTCCCGCACACGATCTCAAATATCGTCCTGCGCCATCGCGCATCGCGCAACTCGCGGCAATCGTGCGCCGCTACGATATCGATCTCATCCATGCGTATGAATGGCCGACTTGCCTCGATGCCTATTTCGGCGCGGGCGTTTTCCTGAAGACACCCATCATCTGCACGGTCCTGAGCATGAATGTGATGCCACAGGTTCCGGCATCAATTCCGCTGATCATGGGAACGGCGGAACTGACCGAGGCGGCACGACGAAGCCATCGCGGTCCCGTTTGGACAATCGAACCGCCTATCGATGTGCATCGGGATAGTCCCGACATCGACGGGTCCGGTTTTCGACGGATGCACGATGTCTGCGACTACGAGTTTCTCGTCACCAGCATTTCTCGTCTTGCGATTGATCTTAAGCTCGACGCCCTTGTTCGCGCCATCGACGCCGTCGACATGCTGGCAGCCACGGTCGCGATCAAACTGCTTCTCGTCGGCGACGGGCCTGCCGGTGACGCCCTTTACATGCGCGCGGCAGCCGTCAACCGCCGTCATGGCCGTGAAGTCATCCGCCTGGTCGGTTCGATGGCAGATCCCCGCGCAGCTTATGCCGCGGCCGATCTTGTTGTCGGCATGGGCAGTTCGGCGCTGCGCGCTCTTTCGATCGAGCGGCCCTTGATCGTTCAGGGCGAGGACGCATTCTCCGAGATATTCGAAGCCGGCACTCACGGCATTTTCCTGCACCAGGGCTTTTATGGCAGAGGTGACAGCCAGCCTGGCCCACAGCGTCTGGTCGAACAGATCGGGTCATTGATTGCGGACCCGGCAAAACGGACGGCTTCGGCACGATTTGGCCGAGAGCTCGTTGTTGAACGTTTCAGCGTGGAACGCGCTGCCGCACTCCAGCTCGATATTTATGATGGCGTTCTCGCCGCTAAAAGTGGATGGCGGATCGGTGATGCTTTCCGGTCGGCTGGTCATTCGTTGATGATTGAGGTCGAAAACCATCACCCCTTCCGCAAGCGCAATAGGCAGATGGGACAGCGGCGCCTGCTGCTGGCGGCCGGATCGGAAGCTTGGCCTCCAAGCGATGGCGTTGCAACGGCCTCCTGAGCGTGGGGAAGAAAACCTTCAGATTTTGCGCCATCCGAGTTTGCGCATGAACGACATGGCCAGAACACCCAGACTTTTCGGATAGATCCGCACAGCTTCCGCGATGAATTGAGCGGCACGGCGATGTTTTCCGACGGAATAAAAATATCGTCCGACATGGATCAACATCAGGGATTTCTGCTTTTGTCGACGTGAAAGAACGGCGCGGTTCTTCTTCAGAATGCGCAGGATGCCGATAGCTTCCTTGCGCTTGTTTCGCGAAATACTGTCGGATGACACGAACCCGAGAACAACCGGTTCGATATCCTCGTGGATACGGGTATGCTGCGCCAGACGAATGGCAAAATCCCAGTCTTCATTTGCTTTCGCACATACGTCGAACCACCGCATGTCGGGCAGGCAATTGCGTCGGAACAGCCCATTTTGAAGGCTGACCCGGTTTTCCGTGAGAAGACGGTCCAGCTGATCGTCGCAATCGAGAAGGCATCCATACGGCGATGGCGCATAATCAACGCGGCCTGGCCCGTATGTTCGGCTGCTATCCCGACCGTAGAGGATCTTGGCACCAATGACGGCACCTGTCCCGACCGGCGCCGACGACATAAGCTTGATTTGCCGATCGAGCTTTCCCGGAAGCCAGAGGTCATCGCTATCCTGAAAAGCGATAAATTCACCTTTGGCATGGCCAAGGCCGGTGTTGCGCGCCGCTGCCGCCCCGCTGTTTCGACAATGTGCCACATAGCGCAATCTTTCGTCGTTGAATGCGGCAACGACGGAGGCAATATCCTCAGCCGATCCGTCATCGACAACGATGACCTCGAAATCCGCATGGGATTGCAAGAGCACGCTGTTGATGGCGGCGACCAGACTGGCGCTGCGGTTGTAGGTGGGCAAGATTACGGACACGGTCATTTCGAGAAAGGTCTCCAGGCCCTCAATTCCCTTTGCCAACGGCCCGGTATTCGTCACCAGACGCGACATTGCCAGACACATCGCCCGCGACGGCCATCGGTCGATTTTGATTTTTATGACCTTCTGGCGCTGGCCGACAACGCCCCCTTAATGGCAGGGGCAAAGAACCATACGCCGCACGCGCAAGCATAATGACGGCGATCCTCCCTCTTTCGATGGAACCCGCATGTGCCGGGACCTCCCAACGATATCAGCGTACGGTCGTTCGGATAGATCGGTGCAGGGGCATGAACGCCGCGCACCGTCGATCTGACATGGTCACATCGGTGGCCACACGCGCCATGCTTCACTGGGTTTTGCAGTATTGCGAACTCTCAACGACAAGGCATTCCGCTCTGCCGATCGGACTGCGAATAACTGGAAGAGGCATGATGTCCGGGCACCGCGATGCACGAAGGCCCAGATCCGGGTTGGCAAGCCAGGCCCGGAGACCGCCGACGCTTGCCTGGCATCAAGAACGCCGATCCGCGGCCGCAATCACTGAAAGAGACATTCGCCGGCAGCGCCCCGCTTCAAACCCTGGCGGCGATCTGCCAAAACCATATGCGGCAATCGATCCGCCTTTCCTTCAGGAAGAACGGAAGGCTCGGCCGGAAGCATCAAGCGGAACCGCAATCATTTGGGTTGCGCGTCTATTCCTCGTGACGCTCATCATACCCTGGATCATTGAGATCGGCCCGCTCCGTCTGTCGGTCACTCGTTTGCTGCTTATCGTGACCGCCATACCCTGCCTTGTCTTGTGGGCGAGCGGCCACGCCGGGAAAATTCGTGTGCCGGATTTTTTGGTCCTGGCTTTCTGCTTCTGGTGCTTTGTAAGCCTGATGGTCGTTCACGGTGTCGGCTCGGGCTTGCAGTCCGCCGGCATCATCTCGGTCGAAACGATCGGGGCCTATTTCCTGGCACGTGTCTGCGTCAAGACGCGTAGGGATTTCATCGCGATGGTCAGGACCATGTTCTGGATCATCCTGTTCATCCTGCCATTTTCAATTTACGAGTCCGTGACCGGACGCAATCTGTTGCTGAGCCTGTTCGGGCTCGTCCTGCCGACGCAGATGGATTACTTCATGGCGCCCCGCTGGGGCCTGCGGCGGGTCCAGTCGGTCTTCGACCACCCGATCCTGTCGGGCGTTTTCTGTTCCAGCATTTTCGCGATGGTCCATCTGACGTTGGGTCGCACCGGTTCGGTCGCGAGAAGATGGACCCGATCGGCAGCTGTGTTCGGCGCGACATTTCTGTCGATGTCATCGGGGCCGCTCAGCAGCCTGTTCATGCAGGCGTTGTTACTCTCGTGGGATTGGCTCCTGCGCAAGGTTTCCTATCGCTGGTGGATCCTCGTCGCTTTGCTGTCGGCCTTGTATATCGCGGTTTCCCTGGGCTCCAATCAGTCCGTATTCGAGTTCTACGTTCATTATTTCGCGTTCAGCCGCGACACCGGCTGGGATCGCATACGGATATGGCACTATGGGTGGATCTCGGTTTTCGAACATCCCTTCTTTGGAATAGGACTGAACGAATATCAGCGTCCCGAATGGATGGAGCCGAGCATCGATATGTTCTGGCTGGTGAACTTCGTCTGTTTTGGATATCCCGGCGGCCTGATCATGTTCTCCGTATTCTGGTGGATATTCATCGCCACAGCCGGCGCCAAAGGCCTGGACGCGGAAACACGCGTGCATCGCACGGGTTACCTGATCTCCCTGATCGGCATCTTCGTCGTAGGCTGGACAGTCCATTTCTGGAACGCGCCTTATCTCGCGGTCATGTTCTGGTTGGGCGCGGGAGCCTGGATAATCGATAGTCCAGGCCTGAAAAACGCCGGCGGGCGATACGGCAGTCGTCTTGCCCCGGCGAGCCAATAGAGGGTCGCGTCATGGTCAAGCTGCTGCTCATTCTCGACAAACGGACATTGAACAGCCAGTGCCTGGCCTTCGGCATCTCGTTGCACAGGTCGGATCTCAAGGTGTTGACGGCTTCATCTATCGATGAATTCTCGAGCATCGATGCGCTGTCGTTTCCATTGGCAGCTGTGGTTTCAAACATCGGCACCAGGCGGCTGACAGAAGACGATTGCGCCGACGACCTTCGCCAGATGTGCGGCAGGTTCCAGGTTCCGATCGTCGTTCTTGCCAACAGCGCTGCTCCGGAGGATGCCATCATTGCGCTTCAGTGCGGCGCAAAAGGCTATATTCCGCTCTCCGTCAGCCTCAAGATATGTGTTGAAGCCATCGGGCTGGCAGTCGCGGGCGGTATTTTCATTCCGGCCGAAAGCCTGATTGCAAGTCGCGAACCCGCCCCCGCAAACGAGCATCCGACGCCGCCTTGGACCGCGCTCTTTACGAAACGACAGTCTCAGGTCGCCGAGGTCCTGCGCCGTGGCATACCGAACAAGGTCATTGCGCATGAACTCGACATGCGGGAAAGCACCGTCAAGGTGCACACCAGAAACATCATGAAAAAGCTGAGAGTTGGAAACCGCACAGAGGCTGCGTTCAAGCTGAACGCTTTTTGCCCTCCCCCGCCCGAGGATACGGACGCGGAAAAATGAGGGCAACTCGATCCTCACGCATCGCTGCATGAGTTGCAAGTCGGCATACAAATGACATACGGGAATTTTCCGTCACGGTCACATGCTTAGAGGGCTTGGCCCCCTGTCAGACGCCAGTGCCTTTGAGCACGATCAGTGGCGTCCTAAGGATGATCCACAGATCGACGGGGAAGGAAATAATCGCGGAATAACGGGTGTCATACATGGCGCGCTCGACAAATGTGCATTTGTTGCGTTCGCTGATCTGCCAGAGCCCGGTCAAGCCGGGCCTAAGCTCGAAATAGGCGGTTCCGGGATAATGTTGTCGCTGCTCGGGCAACATGGGTCTTGGTCCGACAAGGCTCATGTCGCCGGCCAGAACGTTCAGCAACTGGGGCAATTCGTCGATGGAGTATTTCCTGAGAAAACGCCCCAATCTGGTGATGCGGGGGTCGTATGCCAGTTTCTGCATCCTGTCCCACTCGCTGCGTGCCTCCGGAAACCGCGACAGGTGATCCTCGAGTACCTGTTCGGCATCGGGCACCATGGAGCGAAGTTTCCAAAGCCTGTAAATCTGTCCGCCTCTGCCGACCCTTGGCTGTGAATAAAAGGCCGGACCGCCGTCGCGCCTGATCAATGCCGCGCAAGCGAAAACGACGACGACAACAAAGGGCAGGATCATAAGCGTGAAGACGATGTCAAAAAGCCGCTTCAGGATAAGATAATACTTTATCGTCTCGATCACATAGAGATCGACTGAAGTCGTCTTTTCGGCAAAGTCGCCGGATTGTTTCGCATTTCTTTCCACAAAAGCCTCCCGGGCGTCCGCATTCACGCGCGATGGAACGAGCACACGGCGCCGCCCTCCCCAGGGCAAATTGCAGTGCGTAGGGTTGAAAGATTTGAGCAGGCTGTTGTCAGTCGCGGCACCCCATGGGCGCCCTCAGGATCTGTTCCAATTGGCGACGAGCCGTGTCGCGTCTCCCTCCATCGCCACAAGCATCATCCGCCGGGCCCGATAGAACCGGACACGCGTCAAGCAGGCCCAGGCGCGCAGACGATTGCGGACACCTGTAATGCGGTCACTTGCAAGCACCCGCAGAATTTCAGGCAGTGGAGAAACGGCAATTATCATGGCACGTAAAAGCCAGCGCAGCATGCCACCGAGCCGCCTTGTGTCCTTCTGGTTGAATTCGTGGGCGACATGGCGATCCCACCGCTTTGCAAGGTCGCGAAACGACCTGCACGGCGGCGTCATGACCCTCGCGTCGGCCAGAAACACACCGCGATATCCGCTGCGCGTCGCTCGTTGTCCCCAATCGGTATCTTCCATCGACGCGATACCGCCAAATGGCCCGACGGCTTCAAAGACGCTCTTGCGAACGGCCATGTTGCCGGTTGCCGCAAAGCCATGCCGATCGATGTAAGCCCGTGCATCGTAGGCATAGATGGCTTCATAAGCTTCGATCGCGGTAGGGCGACCCGGCTCGGCGATATTGATGCGGATGTCCCCTCCCGCAAACGCGGCATCCAGCAATTCCGACATTGCAGAAACCACCGCTTTGGCCCAACCATCCTGCGCCACACAATCGGCATCGATGAAGGCCAGCAGTTCGGCCCTTGCCAGACGCGCGCCCAGATTGCGCGCGGGACCAGGCCCCGGCGTCGTTTCTCGCACGAGACGCAGGTCCGCGATGCCCCGGCATTCTTCTTCCGGCAACGTGGTCGAACCGTTGTCCACCACGATGATTTCGAACATCACGCCATCGGCCCGTTGGGCTGCGAGCGACCGCAGGCAGCGCCTCAGATCGTCGGGCTCATTAAGGTGCGGAACAATGACGCTGAGTTGCAATGAGCTTGACATGGCGTTCCATCGTAGATTGGTGCAATGCCAGGTGATGCCGCTTGTTCGCGTCGGATGATCGGCCTCCAGGAAGGCACGGCCGAAGCGGCTTAAGGGCAGTCCCTGCCTCATCAAGATGCCCGTCTTTGCAGGGTGCGATAAGATGGCCATACGGTCGTCATCCGACTGCCGCCGTTGACCATTTGGAAACCTTTAATATCCGGAGAATCTTCGAAGGGGGCGTGGCGTAACCCGTACCGGCGTCATTCGGCGTGGTTTATGACCGATCGAAACGCGCACGTTTACAGTCGATTACATCGTTAATGGATCCTTATCACCCAAATGGTGGATACGGCATCGGATCAAAAGAATGGGTGGGGAGACATTCTCATCCCATTGGCCAGCCCCCCTTGCTCCTTATGCGAGTAATTTTGCCGATTAGCCATCTTTCCGGCTCGTCCGGTAAGCGCAAGGATGCTTCTCGTAACGGGGATTTCCTGCAATGCTTGGCGTCGATCTCGGCTTCTATCTGCAACTTTTGAGAAAGCGGTTGCCTCTCGTGGCCGCGATTATTGCTGCGGTGGTTATCGTGGCCGGTGGAGCGGCTTATCTTTTGCCGCCCGTCTACAGTTCCAGCGCGAAAATTCTGGTCGAGGCGCCGCTGATCCCGGCCGAACTGGCGCGATCCACGGTTCCGGTCGAAGCCATCGAGCAACTGCAGATCATTCAGCAACAGATAACAAGCCGCGACAGTCTGCTCGACCTTGCCCGCAGCATTGCCCCCCAGACCCAAGTCAATCTTACGGGCAATAGTGAAGAGATCGTCCGCGACCTGCGCTCGCGCATCGGCTTCGAACAGGTCCAGCTCGATTTACGAGCGGCCGGTAAAGGCGGCGCGATGATTTTCAATGTTTCCTTTCGCGCGGACAGTCCCGATGCGGCAGCGAGAACAGCGAACCAGATTGCCGACATGATCCTTGCGCGCAATCAGCAGAAACGCACCGATCGCGCCGGTGACACATTGAAATTTTTCGATGCCGAAGTCGCGCGCCTCGGTGCGGAACTGAGTAGGGCCGAAGCGGAAATAATGCGCTTCAAGACCGATAACCACGACAGCCTGCCTGAAAGCGTCGAATTCCTCAGGATGCAGCAGGTCGGCCTCCAGAGCAGCATCGCATCGCTGGAGCGAGACGAGTTCGAGCTTCGAAACCAGCGCAACTCGCTGGTTGCCGGTTTCACCAGCGGAGCGGACACGAGCGGCAGTGTGGCCACGACACCTGAACAACAGGCATTGGCCAACATGAACAAGGCAATGGCCGATCAGCTCGCGATATTTTCCGAGACGAGCCCGAATATCCAGGCTCTGCGCAATCGTATCGGATCCGTCGAACGCAACCTGTTGAAGACAATCCCGCAGGATGCACAAGCGGATCAAAATAGCGCGGGCCAACGACCGCTCGGCCTCACCATGCAGGTTTCGGAGATCGAAAAGAGACTGGCCGTAATCCTCGACGAGAAACGCAAATCCGTTTTGCGCATGGGTGAGCTCACGCGATCCATCGCGGCGACGCCCGCAAGCGAAATCGTTTTGACCTCGATGGAGCGGAACAGGCAGAACCTGCAACTGCAATACAACACCGCGATAGCAAGGCGCGCGGATGCGTCAATGGGCGAACAGATCGAGATGCGTGCCGATGGGGGACGCTTTTCGCTGCTGGAAACCGCGATTGCTCCCGAGCGGCGCATCAGTCCGAAACGCACCCAGATCGTTGCCATCGGGGCAGCGCTTGGAGTCGCGCTTGGACTTGCATGCGTCGTGCTGCTCGAGCTGCTCAACAACAAGGTTCGCAGACCCGCGGATTTGACGCGCCTGCTGCAATACGAACCTTTCGCAACCATACCGCCACTGAATGGAAAAGAACGCACCGGCGCGCGCGCGCGGCTGGTCGCTTCCCTGCCTCTGATTGTCTTCCTGTCATCATCGGCCATCGTGGCCGCAAGTGCCGGCAGCGCGAGACCCGGCCTTGATGCACCCTTTCCGAATCCTGCGCTCGTATTGATAGGGACCGTCGATGGATCATTCGCCTCAGCATAGCGAAGAGCTGCAGTATTCGAGCAACGACATCACCGCGCTGCAGACAGTCACTGCCTATCCGGCGCTTGCTCCGGAACTTGCATGGGAAAGATTGCGTGCCGTCGAGGTGGACCGCGCGAGACTGGCGGAAAACCGGATCGTAACGCTGGATCGCACGCACACGGCCTATGCGGCTTTCGATATGATGCGAACCAGAACGCTGCAAACGTTGAGGAACAATCAGGCATCGACCATCGTGATCACGTCGCCGACGCCGAAATGCGGAAAGACAACGATCACACTCAATCTGGCGTTCAGCCTGTCGCATCAATTGGACTGCCGGACGGTTGTTCTCGATCTCAATCTCAAAACGCCCCGATTTGAAGACGTTCTCGGCGTCGCGGCACCTTTTTCGATTGACACCGTCCTTTCGGGGGCAACTCCCATCGCGAGAGCGCTCGTTCGTGTCGGTGAGAACCTGGCTATCGGAACGTGTCATCGCAGCGTCGAGTATTCGGCGGAACTTCTTCAAAGTCGCGAGGCCGCCAAGGTCTTGAAACAGATGCAGATTGATCTGGCTGCGGACGTCATCCTCGTTGATATGCCCGCGATGCTCGGCAGCGACGATGTAACAGCGTTTTTGCCCAATGCCGATTGCGCCTTGCTGGTCGCTGCGGCCGAAGACACCACAATTCCAGACATCGATGCCTGCGAACGACATCTGGCCGAGCGCACGCAGCTGATGGGGGTCATTCTCAACAACTACAGGCACACGTAGCGCTGGCCGCGCCTGACGGCAGACCGAATATCAGCCATGAGGAGGGATCGCTTTGCGCAAGATTTTGGTGGTTTATGGTACTCGCCCGGAAGCGATCAAGATGGCGCCCCTCGTGTCGGCCTTGAGCGCCTCTCGTCACTGCCAACCGATCGTCGCGGTAACGGGGCAGCATCGTGACATGCTCGATCAGGTCAATCGCCTGTTCGGGATAGAACCCAGTTTCGATCTCGATATTCTCACGGCGCGACAAAGCCTGGAGCAGATCACCACCCGGGTTCTGGAGGGCGTTTCAGAGATCGTCTCGAAGCTGCAACCTGATGCCGTCGTGGTTCAGGGAGACACGTCTACGTGTTTCGCGGCTTCGCTGGCATCGGTTTATAACAGGATACCGCTTGTCCATCTGGAAGCTGGCCTGCGAACGGGCGACCGTGACAATCCATTTCCGGAGGAAATCAACCGGCGGCTGACGAGCGTTCTGGCTTCCCTGCATCTGGCGCCAACAAGTGTTTCGAAGGCAAATCTTCTCCACGAAGGCATCAGCGCATCGGATATCGTCGTGACGGGAAACACGGTCATCGACGCGCTCGTGCACGTTTCCTCCCGGTCCGCGGCCTATCAGGCGGCCGAACTCAAAACTTTGTCCGCCCGGCGGTTTGTTCTTATCACCGCGCATCGCCGTGAATCCTGGGGTGAACCGATGTCGCGGGCGGCTAAAGCAATCGCGACTTTGGCACGAATGTTTCCCGACATGCTTTTTGTTCTTCCCGCCCACCTCAACCCGGCCGTCAGAGCCGTCCTTTTGCCGCCCTTGCGTGATCTCGAAAATGTGCTGATCACAAACCCGATGGATTATGGCGATTTCACCCAGGCCCTACGAAACTGCACGCTCGTCCTGACCGACAGCGGCGGCGTTCAGGAGGAAGCTCCGACTTTCGGAAAACCCGTACTGGTGATGCGCGACACCACCGAGCGGCCTGAAGCCGTTGCCGCCGGCACGGTGCGACTGGTCGGGACGGACGAGAACCGCATCGTGCAGGAGGTGGCCACCCTCTTGACCGATGATGCCGCATATCAGCGGATGGCGCGGGCCATAAACCCCTATGGCGATGGCCGCGCTGCGATGCGCGCCGTTCAGGCAATCGAATACTTCTTCGGTGTTGGAAGCAGGCCAAGCGAATTTTCCGTGGCGGCACACCCCTACAGTGATGACCTTGTCGGCGCGGAGACTGCCGCCTGATCAGGGCGGCGCTTCCGAAGCGATAGGATATGCTTGGATGGCGCAGCTTTACTGCGCCTTTTTCTCGGGCCAGCCATGCCATATTCCGAGCGCGGCGGGCAGCGCGGAAGGGCCTGAACGCCGCATTGCGGTGCGCAGGCATTGTCCGATAATCAACCCGGCGCGGAAGGCAAGCGTGGCGATGCGGCCATGGTGTCGACGGTAATATTTTATCGCGTTCGCCATCATCAGATTGCTGAGAAAACGGCTGCTTTGGTAGTCTCCACCGATATGAACCGCCGTGGCTTCCGGCACGTAAATGACGTCGAACCCGCCTGTGCGGGCTCGTCTGAAATAATCCACTTCCTCACTGTAGAGAAAAAAGCTCTCGTCCCAATCGCCAATCTGCGCGCGCGCGCCGGAAGCAATCATCAAGATCGCGCCGGTGGCCCAGTCGATTGTGCCGCCGTTGCGGTAAAGCGCGTCGTCACACACGGTGTCACCCAGGCCGACACGACCGGCCAGACGCCCGCCGATCACGGCTTCCGACCACGCGCCCGCGAGCGAGGGCTCCCGACGGATCGACCGTGAGACATGGCCCGTTTCGTCGAAAATTGTGGGAACGGCGATCCCCGGCCTGGCGGATTTCATAAGCGCTGTGCGCAAGCGAACCATGCTGTCGGGCAGAAGTCGAATATCGGGATTGAGAACCAGCAGATCGGCGTTATCGGCGATGGTCGATGTGGCGGCGTTGATTGCGGCGGAATAACCGCCGTTGCGACCCGTTTCCACGATACGGGTGACGACCGGGTGGCGACGTGCGATCTCGACGCAGTTATCGGCGGAATCATTGTCGACGATGATGACCTCGTAAGCATCGATGCCCCGGAGGCCCGCCGCAATCGAATCGAGAAGGCCAGGCAGCACGTCCGCACTGTTGTAGCAGACGATCACAACGGCCAGCATGTGGCAGGACGAATGTGGGATGGAGTTCAACATCTGGACATCTCCTGCCCGTTGATTGGCTCAGAGCTACCCGACTTTGTGGCAATCGTGAATGATTTGGAAGGCTCCCGTATGAGGTAGACAGCAGTCCCTGTTCGCAGTCCGCCTAAGTCTAAATGAGGATATTGCTATGGAAGCATCATCCCAAAGGCGTCCGACGGAGCGCTCAAACACCACAGGATCTAGACCCCGATTAACCTTTGAGAGCGCTGGTTAATCTCCCCGTTTTTTCTAGCATGACACAGACTTTGAAAGCGCCGCCGTAATGGCATTTGTCTCGTCCGCCACAAACGGATCGACAGACTTTCCGGGAGCCGTCATGCCGATCGAGAGTTCACAAAGACCACCCTATCCGCACCTTCTCGCGGCGAAGATCAACCACAGAATACCGCCCGCGATCGAGAACGACCGGCGTGATGATCTGGAGACACTTTCAGCGCGACGCCGGATTGACGAGCTCGTCGATCTGGCGCTGACGGGATTGCCACGCATGCACAAGGCAGGTGAATTCGGTCACACCCTGCGAGCGCGGAACACATCGGAAGATACGGAGGAACTCGAAGGCGACAGCCTTCGATATACCGCCATTGTCAGTCTGGGCCTTGCTTTCCTGCCGATCGATGAACAGCGATCGGCGCTTGAGGGAATGAGCGCAAGGGAGCTCGGGCTCGTGTGTGCGACCAGGGCCAGGACGTCGGCCGATCCCGGCGCCATCGCGCTTGCGGCCTGGGCGGCCGCTGAGGTGAGCGGCTTTTATGCGCAATTCCTGTTCGATCGCCTGGAAGACCATCTCAAATCAGGCGGGCCGGTTGAAACGGTGACATGCGCCTGGGCGCTGACGGCATCGATCGCAGCGAGAGAGCTCGGCGATACGCGCAAACTCCTGAGACTGGCTGCGGATTTGCTGCTTCAGGCGCAATCCCGGCAGGGCTTGTTTCCGCACGTCCTGTCTCGTGGCAATAGCGGATATGGTCGCGCGCATATCGGCTGTTTTGCCGATCAGGTCTATCCGATACAGGCGCTGTCGCGGCTTCATGCAGCTTATGCAACGCCCGGGGCACTGGCCGCGGCTGAGGCGTGCGCGACACGCATTTGCGCTCTTCAGGGCAGTGCGGGTCAATGGTGGTGGCACTACGACACGCGGGACGGTTCCGTGGTCGAGGGGTACCCGGTTTATAGTGTCCACCAGCACGGCATGGCACCGATGGTCCTTCTCGATCTCAAGGAAGCAGGCGGGCAGGATCATTCCTCATCCATCCGAAGAGGCATGGACTGGCTGTTTCAACGCCCGGAATTGTCGACCCGTCTCGTTGAGAACGACAAGGGTGTGATCTGGCGCAAGGTGGCGCGCCGCGAGCCGGGCAAAACGGTGCGCTGGTTGTCGGCACTAACCACTGCTGCTTCCCCCGGGTTCCGCTTGCCGGGTCTCGACCTGCTGTTTCCGCCGCGATCGATCGACCACGAATGCCGCCCGTACGAGCTCGGATGGCTTCTTTATGCGTGGTTGTCGGGCGGCATCGTCACCGGCCTTTCCAACACCAATGCTGCGACACCCGACATAACCTCAGGAGGCACGACATGACCCCCAAGCGACAACTGCTTTTCGGTCTTTATGTGGATGCGTTGGGCATGACCGACGTCGTGGAGCGTTGCCACAATGCCATCTTGAAAAGGCAACGGCTTCTTGTGGGCGTGCTGAACGCGGCAAAGATAGTCGAGCTGCACAAAAATCCTCGACTGCGCGACGCCATGATTGATTGCGACCTGCTGGTGGCGGACGGACAGTCTGTCGTGTGGGCCAGCAAACTGCTTGGCCGACCGCTTCCCGAGCGCGTCGCCGGAATTGATATTTTCGGCAACCTCCTGCAACTGGCCGACCGCCATGCGCTATCGATTGCTCTCTTGGGAGCGACGCCGGAGGTCAACAACAGCGCCAGGGAAGCGATCGAGAAGCGCTATCCCAACCTGAAAGTGGCCTATAGCCATCACGGCTATTTCACCGAGGCGCAATCGGCGATGATTGCCGACGGCATTCAGGCATCGCGCGCAGACATGCTGTTTCTGGGCATCACATCGCCCAAGAAGGAAATATTCCTGGCCAATCATGGCGCCCGCATCGACGTGCCGGTGCAGCATGGCGTCGGCGGCTCATTCGACATTATGGCTGGCATAACCGCGAGGGCGCCCGTCGCCTGGCAGGCTGCGGGCATGGAATGGGCCTACCGATTGCTGCAGGAGCCGCGCCGGCTGTGGTGGCGTTACCTTTCCACGAATACCGGCTTCATCTGGCTGAGCCTGAAGGAGATGTTTCACCCTTCCAGCGCATTCAGTCTCAGCATCCGCCGCACGGGCGAACGAATGGTCGCGCATCTGAGCGACCAGCAGCCAAGAGGAGCAGCCGATGAATGACGTTTTTCAAGGGCGTGTCGTCATCGTCGGCATGGGCTATATCGGGTTACCGACAGCTGTTGCCATTGCGACGCGCGGTATCGACGTGGTCGGCGTGGACATCAATCCGGACGTCGTCAACGCGTTGTCGCGGGGCGAAGTGGCGTTGGTCGAACCGGATCTTGCGGTCGGCGTCAAAGGCGCTGTCGCCATGGGTCATCTGACGGCTTCGTTGGAGATACCCCAAGCCGATGCCTTCATCATAGCCGTGCCGACACCCTTCCACCATGACAAGACCGCCGATCTTTCCTGTGTCGAGGCTGCCGTGCGCCAGATCGCTCCCGTTCTGAGACCGGGAAACATCGTGATACTGGAATCCACCTGCCCACCCGGCACGACGGAAAAAGTATGCGAGTGGGTTGCAGACCTGCGCCCCGACCTGAAAACACCGATACATGGCGAAGGCCGCACCGACGTGTTTTTTGCCCATTGCCCGGAACGCGTGCTTCCCGGCCGCATCATGATCGAGATCATCATGAACGACCGGGTTGTCGGTGGACTGACGCCGGCCTGCGCCGAGAAGGCGGCATCGATATACCGTCTGTTTGCCAAGGGCGAAATCCTGCTGACGGATGCCGCCAGCGCCGAAATGGCCAAGCTTGCGGAAAATGCCTATCGCGACGTCAATCTTGCCTTTGCCAACGAAATTTCGTTGATCAGCGAAAGCCTGCATATCGACGTCTGGGAAGTTATCCGCTTGGCAAATCGCCATCCCAGGGTGACCATTCTCAATCCCGGTCCGGGCGTGGGTGGGCACTGTATTCCCGTGGACCCCTGGTTCATCGTTTCCGCGGCTCCGGACATGGCGAAGCTCATTCGCGCCGCCAGAGAGGTGAACGATCATCGTCCGCACCATGTCGCGGAGCAGGTGGTGGAAAAGGCCAGGCAATTCCGGGCGCCGACCGTCGCCTGCCTGGGACTGACCTTCAAGGCCAATGTCGATGACATCAGGGAGAGCCCGGCCATCGACGTGGTCGGATTGATTGCGCAGGCGATGCCGGAGCTGTCGATCCTCGTTGCCGATCCTTATGTCCATACGCTGCCTGAACGTCTGGGCAACTACGCCAACCTCAAACTCGAGTCACCGTTCAAAGCGGTCGAAAAGGCCGACATCGTTGTCCTGCTGGTGGAGCACGAAACGTTCAGATCGTTAAAAAACACCCGTTTGAGCGGTAAGGTTGTCTATGACACACGAGGCATCTGGCACTGACGTGCCGATGCCGGACCATGCCCATCCAAGGCCAAAGGGCGGCTCAGCCGGCCTCGTCCGCCATGCCGATCCCGCCCAACACGCAAAGATCGTTACCACGAACGGATGATAGCGCGGCCATGAACCGCTCCAAAAGGAGGTGTCAGAATCCCTATCGATCACCGAAACGCTT
The DNA here is from genome assembly GCA_900472395.1 of Hyphomicrobiales bacterium. Taxonomy (GTDB): domain Bacteria; phylum Pseudomonadota; class Alphaproteobacteria; order Rhizobiales; family Rhizobiaceae; genus Neorhizobium. The sequence continues at coordinate 95,452 of UCHV01000003.1, read as the reverse complement.
TCAGTCATCGACCATGATCTAGGTTACCGAGCACAACCGGATCCCATAATCTCCAAACATCAATCAGATCTGCCTTCGCTTTCAGAAGCCGGCAGCAGCTTCGAGCGGCGTTAAAATCATGATGAAAACCAGATTGAAACGCGTCCTTCTCATCGCCGGTCGGCTTGCGATCTTACCGGCATGCCTCAACCTGCCTTTGGTCAGCTGGGCTTTCGGCCAATCGCCCGACGATGCCGCCCGGTCGGTGGGCGATCAGGGCGGCATGGTCTTTCCGGACCGCAGCACTACCGGCGTTCTACCGGGTTCACAGCTCCAAAGACAAACCGGCAAACAGTTCGACGTGCCGCACACGATCATTTCAGACGTCGATATCGAGGGCATGGCTGCGATTGTCGCACCCGGCGTTACATTGCGTAACTGCCGCATTCGCGCAACCGGCTGGGCGGCCTTGGTCGTCAAGGCGGACAATGTGGCCGTCGAGAACTGCGACATCGACGGCCAGAGCACCAAGGGTATTCGCGGAATAAGCATCTCGGGCAACAACATCGTTATCCGCCACAACAATATTCGGCGCAGCGAAGACGGCATCTACCTCGCAAATGCCTCGAACGTCACAATCGAGCAGAATTACGTGCACGATCTGCAATCCGCCTGGGACGGGCCCCATTTCGACGGCATCGCAACGGATGGCGGTGTTTCGAACATTGCCATCGTCGGCAACACGATCGAGAACCCGCACCCGCAGACCTCCGCCGTCATGATCAGCAATTATTTCGGCCCGGTGGCAGGTGTTCGCATTGCTCACAACCGCCTGGTGGGCGGCGGCTACACGATTTACGCCGACGCACAGTTCGCTGGCGGGCCAATCTCGAATATCTCGATTACCGACAACAGGTTAGGTCGCGGTGTCCATGGTTTCATCGCCGCCAATGCCAACACCCCGGAGTGGATGAGAAATGTCGATGACCGATCCGGCTCGCTTGCACCGCGCTAAGCTGTGCCTGTACCCATGCGCAGGGAGGACCGCAGCATGAGAGACCTCACAAAAAACCGTTTCCGCGCGGCGCGCGGTCGCATTCTTGCGCGACAGATCCGGTCGCTGGCGCAACACCTTGGCCGTCCGATCGTCATTCTGGATGTCGGCGGGCGACCCGGCTACTGGGACAATGTCGGCTATGAAAACATCGGCGAAATTCGGCTTCTCAACATCGATGAGAACGAGATCGACAATGCCGGCGACAACGGCCCTTTCACACGCCAAATCGGAGATGCGCGCCGTCTCGAAACCTATGACGACAAATCCGTGGACCTCGCCCACGCCAATTCGGTGATCGAACATGTGGGCGGCTGGGAAGACATGGCCGCAATGGCGAGCGAAATGCAGCGTGTCGGTCTGGCGGGATGGGTGCAAACGCCGGCGTGGGAATTTCCCATCGAACCCCATTTCCGGATGCCGTTTCTGCACTGGTTCGCAGCCCCTGTCCGGCGAGCGACACTGAAACTGTCAAAAGATTACGGAGCGCTCGACGTTGCGCAGCGACGCCATCACATCGAACGGATCAACCTCCTTTCTCGCGGTGAAATGAACACCTTGTTTCCCACCTGCGATATTTACGTCGAAAAACTTCTGGTGCCCAAAAGCTACTCCGCCAGATGGGGTCCGGGAGTTTCGTGAATACCCGAAGACGGCAGAGGGATGGGGTTTCCAGGCAAATTATGGGGAATTTGCGCGTGCTGATTTAGGCGCCGTGGTGGTGGCAAAGGAGGCCACCACCACCACATCCCGCGGAGATACGCAACGCCCGGCGGCCGTCGAGCAGGCAATCCGGCTAAAGTTTCACACTTTGCGCAAGGCAGGATATCCGCTGGTTGATGAAATTGGCAATTTCATCAAAGATCCAGATCAAGCTCAGGGGCTGAAAACTGTCGCGCGGCCAGCCTGGCAAACGGTTTTGACAGAAGTACGGGCAAGACCCATGCTTGCAGTCGCATTCCAAATCGGCTCTGCGGAATGTAATGACCGCCGATCTTTCTGGACACGGCCTGCATTTTTTCAACCAGTGGCCGTAACCGCGCCTCATAGGCCTCGAATGCTTCGGCATATGGCTTGCGCGCCAGTTCTGCCGCGAGAATATGCGCACCGGCCATCGCGGTCGATGTGCCCTGCCCGGCCAGAAACGTCAGGCACCATGCGGAATCGCCAAGCAAAACGACGCGCCCCTTCGCCCATTTCGGCATTTCGATCTGGCACACCGTATCGAAAAAGGCGGTATCCCAATCGATCGACGCCTTCAGGGCGGACCGTACCGGCTCCGGCCATCCCCCAAACTCTTGCGCGAGAACCTGACGCCGCTCCTCGCTTGAAAGCCGATCTGAGCGGTCGTCGCGCCAGCAGAACAGGGTGGCGGCATGGCCATCGCCGATATCGTAAAGCCCACCCTGATGATCCACATCCATCATGCCGACGAAACTTGCGCCCAAAGGCGCGTCGAGCGTGATCCTCCAGGCGCTGGCGCGATAACCGAGTGGACGAAGAAACGCCTCATGCGGACCAAAAACCAGAGAGCGCAGATTGCTGCGGTATCCATCCGCACCAACGACGAGATCGAAACGCTCCATGCTCCCGTCCGAGAAGGTAACGTCGACACCGGCGCCGTCATCATCGATTGCCGCGACCGTCGTCTCGTATCGAATATCGACTTCAGTCTCGACATGACGGGTCATGATGTCCTGAAAACGATCCCGCATGACCGCCAACATCCGGCCGCCGGACGCTTTGGCAAGCGTACGGTAGTCATAAGAAAACAGCTTTCTGCCTTGGCTGTCACGATGCAGCGCCGGACCGAGAGGCATTGCCTGCGCTCGAAACGCATCGATCAGGCCCAGGCGCTCGGCAACATTCCAGCCATTGAGATGCAGGCCGATGGAATATCCGCCGGTGCGCCCTTTGGGTCCCTTTTCCACCACGACGCTGTCTATACCGTGCTTATGAAGGCAAGCAGCGAGGGTAAGGCCGGCGGGGCCGCCGCCGGCAATGAGAATACGCATCCGTCGGCCCTCAGAAAGTCATATTGAGGCGAGCGCCGAAAGCGCGGCCTTCGCCCAACTGATAGACATTGCCGTAAGGGGCTACGTTGAAGCCGTAAGTCGTGTAGGTCTTGTCGAAGACATTCGTCACAAAGGCTTCAGCGGCAATATTGTCGTCCAGTTCCCACTTCACGCCGAGATCGACCAGTCCATATCCCTTCTGGCCGATCTTGTTGGTCTCGTCGAAATAGACGTCGCTGACATAGCTGAAGGCAGCATAAGGGATGAGTGCACCGCTGCCTTCCTCCAGTTCGAACCGGTAATCGAGCATAAGATTGGCGGTGAATTCCGGCGCATAGGGCACACGGTTGCCTGTCAGGTTGATGCCGGGCGTCACCGGATTGCTGTAATCGGTGAATTTCGTGTCGTTGTAGCCGAGGCCGACCGTGATGCCGAGCGCGTCGGTCGGCTTGGCACGCAATTTGAGGTCGACACCCTTGGCGGTGACTTCACCGACATTTTGCAGATATTGCAGCGGCTGTACGCCGACGAACATCTGATAATCCTTGGTGACATTGTAGTATGCCGAAAGCTGGCCTTCGAGCGTGCCTTCCTCGTTGCGGTATTTAAGGCCCACCTCACCATTATACGTGTTTTGCGGATCGTAGGTGTAAGCGATGTTCGCCGTCGTCAGTGTGCGGGTAAAGCCGCCGGCCTTGAAGCCGGTGCTGAGCAGACCGTATAGCTGCAATTCGTCGGTCAGCCCGTAGCTGGCGCCGAGTTTTGGCGAAACCGCACTGAAATTGTCGCTGTCATCCAGCGTAACGCCACCGGTCGCCTTGGCCGCCGCCCGTTCGTAATCAAATCGCAGACCGGGGGTGATGTCGAGCCGATCCGTCGCATGCCAGGTCAGGTCGGCGAAAACGGCATAGGAATCGATCTTGTGTTTGGCGACCTGCCCATAGGCCGGAAGGCTGCGGGTAAAATCGAGATGCTGATAATAGACGCCAGCCACGTAGTCGATGGCATTGCCGTCTTCCGGCTTCGAAGCGATGCGCAGTTCCTGGCTCAACGTCCACTGCTTTTCCGGCGTGTAGCTGCCGAAAACGGTGCGGTCGAAATCGCTCTTCTGGTAACCGGTCAGCGCCGTCACCGTGGCTGTCTCAAGATCGTAACTCGCATTGATACCGAAGTTCCACGTGTCGAGCGTGTATTTTGAAGGAACGGGCAGCGCGATCCGGTCCTTCAGCATGGATTCCATTACGAAATGTTCTTCCGTGGAGGTGACGCGGCCGCGACCTGCCGTAACCATCACGTCGAGCGGGCTGCCCTCAGGCGCATAACGCAGCCGCACCTGGCCATTGACATCATCGGAACCTCCGACATCCGCGCCGCTCACCATGTCCGTATACTGATCGTTGTGCCGTAGACCGGTAAGCGTCATGTCGCTGAACAGGATGCCGTCGACGATCGGCAGGTTGGCGTAAAAGGTTCCGCCGGCTCCTTCACTGCCGACATTGCCGCTGAAACCGAAACGCTTTTCATCATCCGGCTTGCGGGTCGTGATGTTGACGACCCCGCCGATGGCGCCACGCCCATAAAGCGTGCCTTGCGGACCATAAAGCAGTTCCACGCTTTCCAGATTTCCGGGCAGGCTGCGCGCGAGATTGAAGCTGTCCTGCGGCAGGCCGTCGACATAGACCTGCGTGCTCGGATTATAGAAATCGAGCGATGCCTGCCCGCGAATGGTGAAATTGGAATAAGCTTTGCTGGACCGGGTTCGGATGTTGACGTCCGGGAAAACCCGGTCGAGATCCGCGACGCTATCGATATTCCGCACCGCCAGGTCTTTCGCAGAGGCAACATCCACCGTCGATGGCAACAGGAAATAATCCTCGCTGCGTTTTGTGGCGGTGATGACGAGCGGCGCCAGAACGGTATCGCCCGCGGCATCCTGTGCCCTTGCCCCTTGCGGAAGCGTGCTTGCAACAATGGCGAGGGCGGAAACGCCCCTGAGGCTATGGCGTATCATGACTGCGATACCTTTTCTGCGGATGTGAATGGAGAGGAAGGGCGGCCGGAACCCGGCAGGAATTTCGGTGCAATCAGGATCGCAGCGAGGATAACGACGGCGGATGCGCCAAATAGGGAGCCATAACCGAAAGCCTGACCGAGAAGGCCGGCCACAGACGACGCGGCTATCGCGATGATGGCGTCGAGGCTCTGAAGGACGGCAAAATCCGTGGCGGTGCGCTGCGGGTCGCACCAGTTCATCATCGCGGCATAAAGCGACACGAAGGACATGGCGACGGCTGCGACCTGTGCGACCATCAGCCCGGCGGCAACGGCCTGCGATACCGAACTCCAAAATTCAAGCGAGGCAAGCGCAAGGAGAAGAAGCGCATTCAAGCTTGCTGCAAAAAGGATCGCCTTGCGGATGCCGATCCGCTGCACCACCAGGGCCGCGATCCCCGATGCAATGAAGCCGAGCACGGCACCGCCGGCACCGCGCAAGCTGCCGATCATCTCTAGCGACAACCCCTTGTCCACAAGGTAGGGGCCGGTCATGGCCGAGCCCATGCGCAGACCGATCTGGTATATCGCCAGAAATACAAGGCCCGTCATCAGGGGGCGGTTGGACAGGGTTGCGCGTAAAAGCATGCGGCGCCCGGTCTTTGCAAATCGCTGCCGTGGCGCCGCAAGGCCGGAAGACAGCAATACCGGAATGCTCAGGAGCGCCACGAAACCCGCCATTGCGGCCATCGATACGGCCCAGCCGAACCGGCTGTAGACGATAAGCCAGATGCCGCCGCCCAAAAGAAAACCGACATAGGCGCCGGCCGTCGATGCGCCGCTGGCTGCGCCTCGGGTGTCTTCGCTGGTGGCGCGCACGGCCAGCGAGTCAGTGGCGACATCCTGCGTGGCGGCAAGTGTCGCCATCACCAGCAATACACCCGCAAGCGGCAGAAGATGGGTGTCCGGTGGAAAGGCCATGGCAAGCAGAAAACAAGCCGTAATGCCCGCCTGGCAGACGAGTATCCAGGACCGTTCCGTAAAATGGCTGTCGACCAGCGGTGCCCAGACGAACTTCAGGGCCCACGGCAGGAAAAGGACGGCGAGAAAGCCGATCTGGTCGAGCGGCATGCCGGCATCGCGCAGCACGACCGGTAGCGCCGATTGCACCATGCTGCCGGTGACCGACTGAGCCGCATAAAGACCGGCCAGAAGACCAAGCACCGCCCAGCCGCCGCCCCGCGCGCTCGTTTGAATGAAAGTCGTGGACATTGCCCCTCGCAATAAACATCACGACCTCCATAGATTGACGGCATAAACTTGACTATTGCAATCAGGTTCATGACTATCGCGATCCGGTCCCTTTTTTGACCGGTCATCAATGAGGCGGACTATGAATTTGCGCGTCGAGCAGCGGGCTTTGGCACAATCGGATCAGGACGATGTGGTGGTGCTGGGACCAAATCCGGCGGATACCACACTCGAAACGACCTCCACGGAGGGCGCCTACAAGATCCTCGGTGTGCGGCCCGGATTGACGATTTCCGTGTTCGATATGGTGATCGGTGCCGATTTCACCGGCCGATTTGCAACAGAACCCTGTGTGGCGATCGACTTTCTGTTCGAAGCGGCCGGCCAGGGCTGGCTTCTGGATAGCGCCGGCAAAAAGCTGTCGAGCCTCCCTTACCGTCCGGGCCGGATTTACATCATGGCAGCCCCGACCGGAGCTGTCGGTTTCTATGACGTGCCTGTCGGAACGAGGTTCAAGGGCCTGGACATCCGCGTCGATACGGCACTGTGGCAGAAGCTGGGTGCCGGCGATGTGCTGACATCGCTGGACGAGCAGCACAGTCTGCACATCGCTTCAGGCAACGGAACATGGGTCGGCGTTTTGCCGGTGCCGCCGCAACTGCTGGCGGTCGCACGTGGCCTCTTCGACAGTGCGATGGTGGAAAACGACGACCTTGCCTTCGAGGCACGGGCTCTCGACATCATCAATGCTTCGATCAACGCGATGCGCAGCGTTCAACCGGCAGCGAGCGTACCGCCGCGCGATCGCCGCCCGCTACAACGGGCGCGCGACATGATGATAGCCGACCTCTCTCACCCATGGGCGCTCGATGAACTGGCGCGTGGGATCGGCCTCACCCAGAAGCGTCTGAAGACAGGCTTCAAGGCCATGTACGGTTATTCCGTCTATGCCTTCGTGCAGGAGCAGCGCTTGCTGGAAGCACGGCGCCTGATCGAGGAAGGGGTGGTGAATGTCACGCAAGCGGCGCAGACCGTCGGATACAGCAATTCGAGCCATTTTTCGCAGCTGTTCCTGAGACGGTTCGGAATTCAGCCGTCACGCTTGCGCCCGGCCGGTTCGGGACCTGAATTCGAACCCGTCAATCCATGAAATACCGCAGGGCATGGACACCTGCCATGGAACCAACATTCGCGTGCTCGTCAGCGTAGCTCACCAAACGCAGGGTGAGCGAGGAACCAAGCGACACGTCGTCTGTTTCGTTTCTGTTCATTCCAGGAGGAGCAGATGAGCGCGATGACGATGGAAGAGCTTTCCAAAAAGCTTGGCAAGATCGATTTCTGCATGTTCAACACACACGGCGGCTCTGGCTGCATCAGCAGCCGCCCGATGAGCAATAACGGCGACGTGGAGTATGACGGCGACTCCTGGTTCTTCTCTTATGAAAACACGAAAAAGGTCAGCGAGGTTTCGCAGGATGCGCGCGTCGCACTGACATTTACGGCTCCACCCAGCATTCTCGGCAAGCCAGGCATCTTCATCGCCGTCGACGGAGAAGCGAGCCTGATCCGCGACAAGACGCAGTTCGAGCAACATTGGGTAAGCGACCTTGACCGCTGGTTCCCGCAAGGTGTCGATACACCCGGCATTCTCCTCATCAAGGTTACAGCGCGAATGATAGAATACTGGGATGGTGAAGATAACGGACGGATCGAACTTCCGTCGGTCAAGCCTGCCGTGTGAAGTGATCTATCAGCACTCGCTCGGGAAGTAAGTTCGATGCCGCGGCTCCGGAACAACCCCGGAGGCATTGCCTTCGGGGTTGTTTGTTTATTGCGCTCGGGGCTCAGTACTGGACAGAGAGCGGGTCGAGCCGAGGGGTCTTCGGGGGCGCAAACTTGGTAAGATCGATGCCCTCGACTGCATTTCTGTATTCCTCGACGCTTGGCGTGCGGCCGAGAATGGCTGAAAGAACCACGACCGGGGTCGATGCGAGCAAGGATTCACCCTTCTTCTCGGCCGTGTCTTCCACCACGCGACCCTGGAACAGACGGGTGGAGGTGGCGAGAACGGTGTCACCCTTCTCCGCCTTTTCCTGATTGCCCATGCACAGGTTGCAGCCCGGGCGCTCGAGATAGAGAATGTTCTCGTATGCGGTCCGGTTGGCAGTCTTGGGTTTCAGGTCGTCGAATTCGTAGCCGGAATACTTCTGGAGAATTTCCCAGTCGCCTTCAGCCTTCAACTCATCGATGATGTTGTAGGTTGGAGCGGCGACGACGAGCGGAGCCTTGAACTCGACCCGGCCTTCGGCCTTTTCGATGTTCTTGAGCATCTGCGCCACGATCTTCATGTCGCCCTTGTGCACCATGCACGATCCCACGAAGCCGAGATCGACCTTCTTGGTGCCGCCGTAATAGGAAACCGGGCGGATCGTATCGTGCGTGTAGCGTCTGGAGACGTCGGCGTTGTTGACATCCGGATCCGCGATCATCGGCTCATCGATCACATCCAGATCGACCACGACTTCGGCGAAATACTTCGCGTTGTCGTCAGGCACCAGAGCCGGCTTTTCGCCCGAACGGATTTCGGCAATGCGTGCGTCCGCCTTGGCGATCAGGCCTTTCAGCGTCTGCGCGGCATTGTCCATACCCTTGTCGATCATGATCTGGATGCGCGACTTGGCGATCTCCAGCGATTCGATCAAGGTGTCGTCCTGGCTGATACAGATCGACGCCTTGGCCTTCATCTCGGCCGTCCAGTCGGTGAAGGTGAAGGCCTGATCGGCGAGCAGCGTGCCGATGTGAACTTCGATGATGCGGCCTTGGAAGACGTTGTCGCCATGTTGCTTCAGCATCTGCGCCTGAGTGGCGTGGACGACGTCGCGGAAGTCCATATACGGCTGCATCGAACCCTTGAAGGTCACCTTGACCGACTGCGGGATCGGCATGGTCGCCTCGCCGGTGGCAAGCGCCAGAGCGACGGTGCCGGAATCCGCACCGAAGGCTACGCCCTTGGACATGCGCGTGTGGCTGTCGCCACCGATGATGATCGCCCAGTCGTCCACGGTAATGTCGTTCAGCACCTTGTGGATGACGTCGGTCATCGAGTGATAGACGCCCTTCGGATCGCGGGCGGTGATCACCCCGAAATTGTTCATGAAGGACATCAGCTTCGGAATGTTTGCCTCAGCCTTCTTGTCCCAGACGGAGGCGGTGTGGCAGCCCGACTGATAGGCACCGTCGACCAGCGGCGAAATGACGGTCGCGGCCATCGCCTCCAGTTCCTGCGCGGTCATCAGGCCGGTTGTGTCCTGGCTGCCGACGATGTTGACCTTGACGCGGACGTCGGAGCCGGCATGCAGTACCTTGCCCGGCGTCACGCCGACGGCGTTGCGGTTGAAGATCTTCTCGACGGCCGTCAGGCCCTGGCCTTCAATCGCGATTTCCTTGTTGGAAGCGAAGACAGGCGTGGGTTCGATGCCGAGCGTCTGCGCAGCAAAGGTCTGGAGCTTCTTGCCGAACACGATGGCATAGGAACTGCCTGCCTTCATGAACTCCATTTTCTGGGGGGTAAAGGCGCTTGCCACATCGACAAGCTCATTGCCTGCCTCGTCACGCAGTTTTCTGGTCTTTGCATCGATCCGAAGCACGGTACCGGTTTCGACCGAGAATTTTTGCTCCAGGATGGGGTTGCCATCGTTGTTGAGGATCGGCTTACCGTCCTCACCGAGCTTCTTGACCCAGTTTTTCAGGTTGATGCCGATACCGCCGGTCACATCGACCGTTGTTGCGAAGATCGGCGAGATGCCGTTGGTGCCGGCGACGATCGGAGCAATATTGACGAACGGCACATATGGGCTCGCCTGCTTGCCCGTCCACAGCGCCACGTTGTTGACGCCGGACATACGCGAGGAGCCAACGCCCATCGTGCCCTTTTCTGCGATCAGCATGACCCGCTTGTCCGGGTGCTGCTTTTGCAGCGCAACGATTTCCTGCTGCGCCTCGGGTGTGATCATGCACTGACCGTGCAATTGCCGGTCGGAGCGCGAATGCGCCTGATTGCCGGGCGACAGAAGGTCGGTCGAGATATCGCCTTCGGCCGCAACAAAGGTCACCACCTTGATTTCGTCTTCCACGTCGGGAAGCTTGGTAAAGAATTCGGCCTTGGCGTAGCTTTCAAGAACGTCCTTGGCGACGACATTGCCAGCCTTGTAGGCATCGCGCAGACGGAACATGTCGGCGTCATAGAGGAAGACCTGGGTCTTCAGCACATCCCCAGCCGCAGTCGAAACAGCGGCGTTATCGCCAAGTGCCACATCGAGCAGCGTCTTGATCGACGGGCCGCCCTTCATGTGCGACAACAGCTCCAGAGCATATTCGGGAGAAATCTCAGGAACGACAACCTCGCCGAGAACGATCTTGCCGAGAAAGGCCGCCTTCACGCCCGCGGCGCTCGTCGTGCCCGGCAGCGTATTGTAGATGAAGAAACCCAGCGCGGTGCTGCGGTGTTGGCTATCGGCATCTTCGATCAGACCGATGATCTCGGCCGTCAGCTTTGCGTCGTCTATCGGCTTTGGAGCAAGGCCCAAACCTTTTCTGCTTTCAATCTCGCTCAGATAGTCCAAATACAAGTTCATCGCCGTCCCACATCGTCATTTTGCTGCGTTTCACCAGTAGCACGCCGCGCGGCATCGATCATCCGGCTGCCTGCTGCATCTGCGTCCTGATGTCTTATCTCGCAAACCTATCTTATGTGGCAATATAGCGCAGCGTATTTTAAAAGTGGTATATGCCGTTCATGTTTATTCCGTCACGGTTTCGGGGCGTGAACAGGCAGCGAAAATGCAACTTGCAGGGGGGAATAGGTCCTGCTGAATGAGATCGGCGCGCCTGATGAGGCTCAGAAGCCGTGCCGCCGAGGAATTCCAGGATCGGGCTAAGACCAGCTGGGCGAAATCATCGAGTGGAAACCGTCCGCAGTCTAATCGTGCGGATATTGGCTGCGGCAGCAACCGCCGCAGCCATGTCGATATGACGCGAGATGAAAATGTCGCTAGAACTTCGCTGTCAGGGTCGCCCTGAACGTTCTGCCCGGAGATGGAATGCGGCCGACAACCATCGGATCGTAATAATAGTCATCCCTGATGTTTTCGACGCTCAGGTTGGCGCTGATCCTCTCATTGTACTGATAGTTGGCGAAGGCATTGAAGATGACCTGTTTTTCGGTCTGCCTTGCGCCATTCTCCCCGATCTGGAGAGCAATTTCGCCGTTGAAATCCGCACGCGCACCGATTGTCAGATTTCGATCTTCCAGTAAACGCGCGCCTACGGTTAAGCTCCCATTGTATTTCGGCGGCACGTAATTCGCCTGGTAGTCCGTCGGGATGCCGCCCGGCGTCCTGTTGACATCAGCAACGCATCCCGTCTCCGGGAAGCAATATTTTATGCTGTTGTACCGGGTGACGTTGAGTTCACCGAAAAGCACGCCGGTGTCGTACTTCAAATTTGCTTCCCAGCCCTGCTGTCGGGCTTCGTCGATGTTCATCCAGGTGCTCGTGTAATCCGGCAACCGTGTTCTCGCGACATAATTTTCGGTGCGGTTTATGAAATAACCGACCTTCAGCCTCAGCGAGTCTTCGTCGCTGAAGAGGCCATCCCGGAGAATGTTCATCCCGATCTCGGTATTGTTGGATAGTTCCGGCTTCAGGTCGGGATTGGGGACGACATTGAAATTCATCGTCATCTCGCGCAGGCTCGGCGGGCGCCATCCCATCGCCTGCTGGGCATAGAACTGAACGCCGTCGATAGGTTCGACGGTGACAGCCGCCTTGGGATTGAACCGCTGCCCGCTGGCATCGTTGGAGGCGTTCACGGCATCGATCTTGTAAGCGTCGTACCGCAGGTCGCCGTTGAGCGTCAGCCATTCGAAAGGCTTGTAGGTATTCTGAACAAAGACGCTGCCGATTTCACGCTGCCCCTGCGGGTTATAAAAATCGGTGCGGGGGAAGCAGAACGGATCCGATGGCGTTTCATTCCAGCGAGAACTGTCGCACTGCTCGGGATTGTTGCGCGAGCGCTCCACCGACAGGCTGACACCGTAGCGGCTCGTCAGGTTACCCCAATCGCCCGCAAATTTCGACGTGTTGTAAATCTCGCCCCCGAGATTTGTCTGATAGAAATATTGCTGCCGCACGTCGTCGGATTTCGCGCCGGGCTTTTCCGAATTCCAGAAGCTTTCGGACTTGTCGACATACCAGAGGTTTGCCGCCAGATCGATCAGATCGTTATCCGGAGTGTACTTGTAGTTGGCGACGTAATTATTCGTCCTGATTGTCATCGGCGGCATCTGCGTCGGAATTACCGGGTAATTCGGACTGGCGTTCTGCATCACCGTTTCGTTGTCGTGTTCGCCGAAAACACTGTCGTAAAACATATAGCTGAGTTTCAGCGACTGATCCTCGGCAAACCGAAACTCGCCTTTCAGCAGCCCCGATTTCGATATCTTGGACGTATTGTAGACCTCGTAACCCGGCGCGTAAGAGGCGTCGCGGTAATACTGTTGCCCATTATAATCGTTGGTTTCAATGCGGCCATATTCTCCTCCGCGCCGACCGGAGAAATAATTGCCTTCGACCACCCGTGAGTAAGCCGCCAGGAGATCCACATTGTCGGTGGTCATGGCCGCTGCCACGTTACCTCTGAAATTGTCGCCACCCAACAGACCTGGGCGATCGGTCGTCCCCGGATAGGTCTCATGCCATTTGTCCGGCGTAAGCCCGTAGGAATAAGCATTTGCGCCGGTCAACGCCGGCGGCGGTGAAAGAGTGTTACCACCAAGAACCGACTGCATACGGACACCGACCTTGCGTCCGTCCATGAGGATATCGCCCGGCTCGAGCGTCTTCGCGTTGACCATGCCGGCATTATAGCCTGCCCCCAGAGGACCGCTATCCGGGCCTTTTTCCACACTTATGCCGCCGAGCATGGAAGGATCGACCGACATGCGGCTTCTGCTGCCGCTATAACCCCGGTAATCGGAACTCGATGAAGAAGCACCATCGATAAGCATGTTGACGCGGTTATATCCCTGCATTCCACGGATATTGACGTCAACGGTATCGCCATTTCGGTTGCCGCTGGAAATCACGCCTGAAGTTGTCTTGAACAAATCGCCGGTGGAGGATGGCGGGATGCGCGCCATGTCGGTGCTGGAAATGTAATCGGATGACCCCGGTGACATATAGATTGCATCGCTGCGACCGTTCGCGGATCGAACGACAATCGGCGCCAGCGTCGTTGAACCGTCTTGCGACGAAACATCGGAGGACGTGGCGCTCGTGATCAGGACATTGCGAAAATCGGTAAACCGGTAAGCCAGCCCGGAATTCTGCAATATCTGCGACAGGGCCGATTGCGACGTCGTGTTGCCTCTGATGCCGGTCGACGTTTTTCCAGCCACGAGTGAGGCTTCATAGGATATCTGGGCGTTGGCTTGCCGACCGAAAAGCGCGAGAGCATTCCCCAGGGGGCCAGCCGGGATATTGAAGCTCGTGGTACTGGCCTGCGCGAAAGCGCTCGTCGGCCCCATACCGACCGACAACATGGCCGTTGTTGACAGCAGGACGAACAGCGACGTGCCGCTCGCATATTTTCTGAACCCGCTTTGACGATACCCGCTCTTCATGTGCGCCCCATGTCCTGTATAAAATTTCCGGGCATGTGCGCGCTTTCACCCGCCGCCCTGTCATCCAATACGAACGGGCACCTCATTTTTTCTCTGTTTTGCGAAAAAATCTTATGCGGCCGAAATGACGATCAGCAGAGGTCTCATGACACGCACCTTGGCATCGAACGGCCGGATGACGGCTTCTATCGCGCCAACAGGATCGCTGGTATCGAAAACCCCGCTGACGAGCCTGGAGCCCAGCCACGGGTCTGCAATGACAACGCGTTCGGGAAGCCACCTCGCGATCTTCGCAATCATGGCGCCGACGGTTTCCCTGTCTGCGGTCAGGTAGCCATCGCGCCAACCTGCCAGTTGCAACACGTCCTGTTTGCCGCGTTGAAGCACCGTTCCCGAATAATCTGTATTCAGCCACTCACCCGCCGACAAACGATTGGCGGAGAGCGGGGCCGAATGTGATCCGTTCACCTCGATATCGCCTTTCTCGACAGAGATGGAGACTGTTCCCGCTTGCTCTGAGAGGTTCATGGCGGCTTCGGACGTCCTGGCCGTGACACCTTCGCACTGGATGGAGAAATTCCGCGAAGGGTCTTTGACGGCATCGACAAAAACCATGCCTTTCAGCAGCCCGATGGAGCGCCTTGTCGGCGTGATCTCTATTGTCACCGCGCTCGCCGGCCCCAACGTCATGGCGCTTCCATCGGAAAGAGCGATCCGCTGGAACTCGGCCGTATCCGTCAGGTGGTCCGCTCTCGCCTGTACCAGCATGCCCGGTGCGATGATGGTGCCCACCGAAGCAAGGCCGACAACAGACATGCCACCCATCAGCAACTGTCTTCTGGACGGCATCGCGGCTTGAGCACCACGGCGCTCTTCGGCAAGGACTTTGCCGGTTACGCCATGAACGCGCGCGACCCGGTCCCAAGCCCGCGCATGCTCAGGGCTCCGCGCCGCCCACGATCGCACCATGGCGATCGAAATCTCGTTCCTCGGATCGTTCTGCAGGCGGATGGCCAGATCCATCGCTTCGCGAAACAGGCGACGCTCGGTCGAGGGCTCGGTCATCTCGCTTCCTCTCTGGGCCTGTGGGGGAGATGCTGTGATTGTGCGACACAGCGAAACGGAACTTCGATCAAGGCTGTTCGGGATGGCGGACCTGAGTTATTGGGCCGGGAGGCGGCCGTCAATATGCTCGTAGGCGTCCTGAATAAGCTTCCAGACCCGAGAAACCGATAGATTCAACTCGGCCGCTATAGCGGCAATCGTCATTTCCTCGATCCTGTGCATCTCGAAAGCTCGGCGTGTGCGCTCGGGCAGTTCCCGGAGCGCCCGTTGTGTCAGGTCGAGCATCTGCCGATCATAGGTGATCTTTTCCGGCGAGGGAGAAACATCCCTTATTCTGGCGAACTCCTCGGGCTCCAGCGAAACGAAGCTTACCAGATGAGAGCGGCGCAGGTGATCGATACCCAGATTGCGAGCGATCATATACAGATAGCCCGCCTGGTTCACGTTTGCCGAGGTTTCCTTCGGTGGCGATGACAAAACTCTGACAAACGCATCCTGAGTAAGGTCGTCGGCGACATCTTCCCGGATTCCACGTCGACGAAGCGATTGCGCTATTTCGCGCGCGTGCTTTTTAAAAAGCGTATGCAGATCCCACATGCTCGGCTACCGTTTATTGTACCGATGGCCGAACGTCTGCGTATGCGCCAAGCAATGGAGTACTGGGTGATGTCATAGTTGTTCGCCGTCGACCAAGGAGCAGGTGCCGTCTCCTCGATTGCGTCGGCTCGATGGCTTTCTATTAGTTGACTATTAAAATCATGTTTGAATTGCAAGTGATTGCATGTGGATATGTATCGAGGTTGTCCACGTGGGCCGGAGCAGTTCGAGGCATTGCAGACTGGAAGCCCCACTAAACGGCATGTCGCCGTTCATCTTCACTTCATACCACCGTCATCGACTTGGTGAATAAATCCTTACTGTTGTCAGCCAAGGAAGATTTCGATGTCAATCACATTGCCCGCAGGCGTAACGGCCCCTTCACAATCCACCTATTCCTCGTTCGAGCAGAAGCTCAACGCGGCAAAATCCAGTCAGGTGCTGATCGAGTACCTCAAGGAAAACGGCAAGTCCGCAATCAACGAACGCGAACTGTCCGAGCTCGCCAACAACCAGAAGGGCGACGTACCGTCCGAAGTTTCGGCCGCGGCCTCCTACATGGTTCGCCACGAAGATGTGTTCACCGCCATCGAAACCCATGACGTCGCGGGCGAAGATGGCCTTTCCGGCATCTGGAACCTCGAATGGGCGGCCGCTGGCGGCCTTGAAGGCACCTCGGTCGAAGCCATCGCCGCCATGACCGAAGCGTTCGACCGTGCCATCGGCGCCTCGGCAAAAATCACCGAGATCACCACCGAGAGCAAGACAGAACTCGACGCCACCAAGCAGCGTGCGCAGAACTGATCTGTCGACAAGATGAAACGCTGGCGGCGAAGGCTGCCGGCGTTTCTCGTTTTAAGCCGCGGCGCGTGGGAACACTTCAGACCTGCATGTCGGCATCGCCGAAGCCGATTGTTTCCGGTGTTTCAGCCAGCACATATTGGCCATTCAGGAAGGCAAGCAGCCGCTGGAAACTACGACCCTGCATTTCCATGAACTCGAAATCATCGAGTTCCGTCCAGTTTGCGCCAAGCATCAGGGCCTGACCACCGAGTTGACCGAGATCTGCCAGAAAAGCCGCTCGCGGCGCGTCGAAACCGATCTGCGTCAGTGTCAAGCGGACGGCATCCAGCACCGGCCCGCCTTGCTCACCGGTCATCAGCCGCGACAGATGGCGGATATCCTTGAGCGCCGTGCGGCTGCCGGCAATTGCGGCAAATACGCTCGGGTTCGCCAGGAACCGCTCATGCACAGCGCGGAAATTGCGGTCGGAGGTGTAAACGGCAAGATCGCGAACAGCGCGAAAAGCCTCCAGCCCCGTCTGTTCCAGTCGTTCCAGTTGCGGCGCCAGCCTCTCCAGATAAGCGGGCTGGCCCTTGAGCGCGTTGACCAGCGCCCGCACCGCGATTTCCTCGCCCTCGCCGCGCCATTTGAACCATTCCAGACATAGTGGGCCGGTCTGTTTCAGCACTTCGGCATAAGCTTCATCGACACGTTCACCGAGACGCACGAAACCGGCAAGCACCAGCGTCATCAGTGCCGGAGCACGTGAAGGATCCTCATCGTGATGGGCGAGATGGGTGGCAACCGCCAAAGCCAGCCGCGCGCCTGCTCCGACACCGATTGCCTGTGCCAGGCCGGAGAAGGTGGTGTTGTCGTTCGGTGCCACGGACGCCAGCACGATGGCGCAGAGATCCTGCACCAGCCGCATGGACGACGGATTGCGCGGGTCCTTGTCGATAGCCGCGGCCACATGGGCAAGCGACAGCGCGGTGCGAACTTCGCGTTGCCTCTTCTCCGTGCGCCCCCCGCCATCTTCACCCTTCACCGTCTGCTCGAACACTGCTGTAATCGCCCCTCCCGCCCTGTCGAGCAGGATCGACACCTGCTCCGGCGACAGGGCACGCACCGCCGCATGCAGTTTTTGCGCGGCAACGAAGCTACCGGACGAGGCAAGGCTATTTTCGATGCCGATTGCAGCCGTTTCGATCATCCGGCCTGAACCGTCAGTCGTGATGGTGGTTGAAGATGGTGCAGTCTCGTTTATGGCCTTCCATTCTTCTGCGGAAACAATGGAAGCCGCGCCTGCCTGCGCCGCTCCCGCAGCCTGCGCCGCGTGGCCGGGCGTCGAAATCCGAGCAGCGGAGACCGGATGGTTATCCCTTGCAACGTCGATCCGTTCGCCATCCTCCGCATCACCCAAGGACGCGGGATCAAACACATTCTCCGCCATTTTTTCGAACAGCGACGGCGTCGCATCGATATCCGGCAATGAAACCGGCTGCGTGCGGATCACCGCATCGGTAAAAGCAGAGGTATTGGTCGTGGTGGTGAGTGCCGTACCGGCACGCTGTTGCCTCGCATGCGCTTCCAGCGATCCCTGCTCCTTTTCCAGATCCTCGATCTCGCTCCAGTTTTTCTGGACGGCATTGTCGAGAAATATCTGGCCCGTATTCGCCAGGCCATCGAGCAGCGGAAACACCGGATTGGTCATGACGCACCCTCTCCATTGGTCACGAAGCCGCGCAGAATCTCGAATGTACCGCGCAATGCGCCCATCTGATCGAGAAGCAGCGGAACCAGAAAACTGAGATACAACACCATCAGGAACGAGAAGAGCAGGTTCTTCACCGCCAGCGACAGATCGAACACATGCAGCTGGGAGGCCATGCGCGACAGGAAGGCCATCATGATATCGACGATCAAAATGGCGATGACGAGGGGCGCAATGATCAGGACACCGATCTGCATGATGCGATCGAGCACTTTCAGGATGCCGGCAAAGGCCTGTGCGTCGAGCACAGGCGCAAAACTTGCCGCCGGCCAAAGCTGGTAGCTGCGGTAAAACCCGTCGAGCAGCAACATGAAACCACCGGACATGAAGAACAGCGCCAGCAGCGAAATGGTGAGCAGGGTGGCGGTGACGGAGGATTCGCCCGCAGCCAGCGGGTCGACGAGCTGCGACATGGTGGAGCCGCGCTGCAGGTCGATCAGGTCACCCGCCACTTCCGCCGCCCAGAAGGGAATGCCGAAAGCGAGGCCTATCAGTGCGCCGACCACCATTTCCTTGATCAGCAGACCTGCGAGATCGAAACTTGTCGGCTGGCCGTTCACCGCCAATTGCTGGAAGATCGGATAGATCATCGGCAGCGAAATCGCAAAAGCCACCGCCGAGCGGATCATGCCGGTGAGGCCAAGCCGCATGAAGGCCGGGGTCAGCATGATCATGCCCGTAGCGCGGGCAACGGCAATCGCCGCCGCCACCAGCACCGGATAGGCAAATTCGGTGATCGCTGCTGTGACCGCCGCGAGGTTCATGCCACCAACCTATCGTGTCAGAGACGCAAAATTGTCTAGCGACTGGCTGGCCAGCGTCCCGACCTGCACGGCCAAAAGCGGGCCGACGAAAATCAGCATCAGCATGACTGCGACCAGTTTCACCGCCTGCGGCAGCGTCTGGTCCTGGATCTGCGTTAGCGCCTGAATGAGACCGACGGCAATGCCGATCACGATTGCCACGCCCAGCGCCGGTGCCGAGACGATCAGCACCGTCACCAGTGCCCGGTTCATCTCGTTGAGAAATATCTCCTGCCCCATTGGCTATCCTCCATAGCTCAGGATCAGTCCGTGCATCAGGCGCGACCAGCCCTCCACCGCCACGAAAAGAAAGATTTTGAGCGGAATGGAGATCAAGGTCGGCGACACCATCATCATACCCATCGCCATCAGCACGTTGGCGACGATCAGGTCGATCACTAGAAACGGAATGTAGAGCAGAAAGCCGATTTCGAAGGCGCGTGTCAGTTCGGACGACACGAAGGCCGGGATCAGCACGACGAGATCGTCTTCCTTCAGATCGGCCCGCGCTTCCGGCGACCAGACGCTTTCCGTCGCCTCGATGAAGAACTGGCGCTCACGCTCGTTGGCAAAACGTTTCAGATAATTGCGCAACGGATCGGCGAGCGTTTCGCCGACACTGCGCAGGCCTTCGACACTTTCGATATCGATCGGCCGGCTTTCGACGGCGCGATACATGTTGCCCACCAGCGGCGTCGTGACATAGACGGTCAGGATCAGCGCGATGCCGTAAAGCACGAGGTTCGGCGGCGATTGCTGGATGCCGAGCGCGTTGCGGATCAGAAACAGAACGACGGAGATTTTCAGAAAACCCGTCATCGTCACCACTGCCAGCGGCAGAAGACCTATCGTCGAGACGACAATGATGATGGCAATCAGGTTGGGCTGGAATTCACTCATGATGTCTGGATGCTTTGTACCGGAGCCGAAGGCAGGAGATGAACGATGCGCATGCCCATGCCGGCACCGACCATGAGGAGTTCGCCGCGACCGATCCGCTGGTTGTCGATAACAATGTCGACGCCGGTTTCATCGAAATAGGAGAGCGGCAACGGCTGGCGCAGCTTCAGCGCGTCAATCTCACCCAATGTCATCGTCGCTCGGGCAAATTCGGCGACCAGATTGACGATATGCGTGCCGGGTTCAGCGTCATCGACAGTCGACAGCGAACCGACCATGGCGCGCCGCGCCTTCGGATAAAAGGGTCCATCGAGCTCGGCGCCATCCGCTTGACGCCGGATGGGAGCCACCAGCTTGCCGTCGATCACCACGACGGGGCGATGATTGGAGAGCATGACGACATCGCCCGGCCGCAGGCTTTCCAGCTCGTCGCGCGAAATATCCTGGGATCCGGCTTCGATGACGAGTTCAGCCGTGACCCCGGAAAGATCTGCAGGTGCCGGCGGCTGGATATCATCGAGATAATCGGCCAAGGCATGCGCAAGGCGTAACGGCAATTCCAGACGCAGCGGCATCATGTCTTCACCGGCGGCAATTGACAGATCAAGCGCATGCGAGACGTCGCCATTGCCGTCTTCACCGAGGCGAATGTCTTCACCCAGCCGGCCTTCCAGAACCTGCAGTAGATCGAGCCCGGCAAACTCGAGCAGAAGCGCGCGTTGCGGCGGCTCTTCGTCTATCAGCGCACCTTCTAGATCAAGCGGTTGCTGCAGCCACGCCACCAAGGCAGGCGACAGATGCAGGCGGCAGGCGTCGCCACCCGTTCGAACCGGCACCGTGATTGCACCGGCATCGGAGAACGTCTCGCCGATATGCAGATCGACCTTACGACCACCCAGTACGAACGAAATGGATTGGCGTGTCCGCGAAAGCCGATGCGACAAATCCAGCTGCGGCAATTCCGGCTGCACCGCCAGCACACCGACGACGCTCAAACCACCGCATCCGGAACCGAAATGCGCGCCCGTATCTCTCAACATGACATCCGCACCCGATCTGCACTCATCTCTTCCACATCCTGTTCGGCCAAGGCCTCGCTGCGCGCCCGGTCAGCACGTCGCAAACGGCTCTCTGCCTCCGCCAGCTTGTCGCGTTCGAACAGCCGGCTTCGCCATTCGGCCTTCGCGGCCACAAGGTCCCGCTCACATTGATCGAGCGCGGCAGAGGCCTTGTCGCGTTCGCCGGTCAACACTTCGCGACGCTGGTCAGAGACACCGAGCAGATCATGCCGACGGCCGAACTCCCCTGACGGCAAAGGCTTGATCTGCAAGGCCTCGAAAAACCGGCGCTCCTGCTGATCGGCGTGACGATCATGGCTTTCGATTGCCGTTTCGGCGTCAGAAACGGCACCTGCCGCATCGCGCAGGCGCGCCGCCGCAATCGCGACGGCACCTCTGGCGCGCTCTTCGCGCAGCGAACGCAGGGCCAGAAGTTTTGAAAGATCCGACGCGCCACTCATGCAACGATCTCCTTCATGCGACGGATCGTTGTCTCCATGTCGCAGATTTCATCGGATGGCTGGCGCAGGAAGGCTTCGATCGCATCATGACGCGCCATGGCCGCATCGGCGCGCTTATCGCTGCCCGCCTTGTATTCACCGACACGCAGCAACAGTTCGATATCGCGGTAAGCGGCCATGTTCTCGCGGATCTGCCCGGCCAGATCACGATGATCCTTGCCGACCACCGTGTTCATCAAGCGGCTTCGGCTTTGCAGCACGTCGATTGCCGGAAAATGGTTGCGCTGGGCAAGATCACCCGACAGCACGATATGACCATCGAGAATGGCCTTGGTTTCCTCGGCCACCGGATCGAGCCCGCCATCGCCTTCGGTCAGAACCGTATAAAGCGCGGTGATCGAACCACCTTTGCCCGGTCCCGCGCGTTCAAGAAGACGTGGCAGGGCAGCGAAAAAGGAGGGCGGAAAACCGCGACGGGTCGGCGGCTCGCCGGCGGCAAGGCCGATCTCGCGCTGCGCACGGGCAAACCGCGTCACCGAATCCATCAGCAGCAGGACATTGCGGCCTTGATCGCGAAAATATTCGGCAATCGCCGTCGCCACATAGGCTGCCTTCACACGCTCTATCGCCGGACGATCCGATGTCGCGACCACGGTCACGGATTTTTTGCGGGCCTGAGGCGTCAGTTGCACATCGACGAATTCGCGCACTTCACGGCCACGTTCGCCGATGAGCCCGACGACGATCACATCCGCCTCGGTGCCTGCGACGATGGAGGCGAGAAGCGAGGATTTGCCCACGCCCGGCTCACCGAAAATGCCGACACGCTGGCCCCGCGCCACCGTCATCAACCCGTCGATGGCCCGCACGCCAAGCCGCAGCGGATGTTCGATGATGTCTCGCTGCAAGGCATGCGGCGGATCGGCCTGAACCGGATAGGTTTCCGCCGTCGCTATCATCGAGGTTTCGGAATCAAGCGCCCGGCCGAGCGGATCGATCACCCGCCCCAGCAGCGCTTCGCTGACCGGCACCCGCAAGGCGCGGCCGGTCGGGATGACTTCGGCACGCGCCGACATGCCTTCGAGATCGCCGATGGGCGACAGCACCGCCCGCTCATCCTCGAAACCGATCACTTCCGCCGGGATCTGCCGCCCGGTCACCGGGTCGCGCAGGTGGCAAAGTTCACCGATCCGCGCCTGGGCGAGGCTCGCATGCACGATGACGCCGCGGATTTCCCGCACTCGCCCACGTGCCGGCCTCGTATCGACGGTGGAAACCGCCTGTGACAGGCGTGGTAGAATAGCGTTGAAATCGGGCTGGCGCAGCTGGTTCATGCGCCGCTCCGGTCCTGCTCGACCATCGCGGTACGGATCGCTTCCAGCTGCGTGTCGATACCGACATCGATGCTGGTTGAGGCCGTCGTGACCGTGCATTGCCGGGCGGAAAGATGCCGGTCGGCCGCGACACGCACCATCATCGGCCCGAAAGCCGCCATACGTTGCTGCACATCCGCAACCAGTTCCGGCGCCACGTTAACCACCACGGCCTTTTCGTCACGCAACGCCTCCAACGCCTGCCGGGCAGCCCGCGCCACCAGTTCGGCATCGTCAATCGTGCCGATCACCCGTTCGACGATCTCGATTGCAAGTGCGGCAACCATCGGCTCGACAGAAGCGAGATATCGATCGACATCGGCATGGCAGCGCATCAACAGCGCTGCGGCCTCAGCCTCGCCACGCTTGGCGCCTTCCAGCCGACCGGCCTCGCGCGCCTTTGCCACCTCGTCCTCGGCGTTTGCACGGATGGCGGCAGCCTCCGTCTTCGCACGGTCCAGAAAGGCGTAACCGTCAATCCAGCATTCGGCCTCCTCTGCCCGGATGATCCGGGCGAGCGGGCGGTTGGGCATTTCCGTCATGCAATCCGGCTTTCAACTGCGCCGAGGCGCCGCAGGATGGTTGGCCCTCGATCGCGTAACGTGGCATCGTCCGTCACCGGGACGGCATGATCGTTCGGCCATTTCAGACGGACACGCTTCCGTAAAGCGACCGGCAACGCCTCGATCCAGGCCGAAAGACAGGCCATCCCGTCGCTGGCGATGTCTGTCTCAAGCGCGTCGAAGTCATCGGTTTTCGCCTTGTCCATTGCCAGATCGGCATGGCGCCGCGCATCATCGAGCGCCTCCAACCCGAAACGTTCCGTCAGCGCGACCAGAACCGGGCCGCGAATTTCCTGCACGAACCGCCGCGCATGCACCACAACGCCGGCACGGATGGCCAGTTGCTGCAGATTTTCCTGCGAAAGCGCGGCAAGTGCCCGGTCGGCCTCTTCGGCGGTTTCGTCAACATCGGCAAGGTCGTAATGGCGCGTGACAATGTGTGCGAGCCGTCCGGCAAATCGCGGGTTGCCCAGCAGTCCGTCTGGAAGACCTGCGGCACCGACGTTACGAAAACACCGGGTGATGCGATCAGGGTGCATTTCCGCCAGCAGAGCACTCATCGAAAACTCTCCAGCTGATAGGTTTTCCGTTCACGCTGGCGCAGAAGAAGCGCACCGACGCCGACGGCCAATGCAACAACAAGGCCGACAAGCCCGCCGACGATCCACATGGCGCGGGAAACGCTGCTTTCCAGCATCCACAGACCAAGGAAGGACACCATCGGCTGGCTGGCGGATGCCGGCTGGGCAGCGGCGGCAGCAACCGGCACGACCGAAACCTTGTCATAGGAAAGGCCGGCAATGCCGTTGGCAACCAGCGTCTTGATCTGCGGAATGAGCGGATCGATTTTCAGACCCGCCTCATGGCGAATGAAGACGGAGGCAGAGGATGGCGATGCCTCGCGCCGCAGCGGATCATTGTCCGGCAGCACGATGTGAATACGGGCGGACAGGACGCCGTCGATTTCGGAGACGGTGCGTGAAAGCTCTTCCGACAGCGCATAGAGCATCTTTGCGCGCTCCTGCGTCGGCGAGGCAACAAGCCCTTCCTGCTGGAACACTTCGCCCATCGTGGCAAAGGCCTGTTTGGGAAGGCCGGCATCGTCCAGAACCTGCACGGCCTCGCCAAACCGTTCGCCGTCAACGACGACCTTCATTTTCCCGTCGTCCTGCAGCACACGGCTTGCCGGAATGCCGTTGCGTTGCAGCGTCGCGACCATCGAATTGGCCTCGCGTTCGGCGAGATTGGTATAGAGATCCTGCTGGCAGCCGGCGAGCAACAGAGTGCACGCCACGAATGCCGCGCTGCCGAACTTTTTCAGCGGCGCATACAGGAATGGGGTGACAAAGCTACGGACAGGCCCCGAGTTTTTCATGCGCATCACTGACCGCGCAACAGCGTGTTGGCCGCGCCCGAAACCTGGGTCGTGCCGCGCACCACCATCTGGGTCTCGATCGAATGGTCGAACATCATGCTGAGCGACTGAACCACCTTGTCGATCTGGTTCTGATCCACCGGCAGTGCCGAATTGCGGGTCTGCGACAGATCGGTCATGCCGGCGCCTTTCGGGCCGAGGCTGACGAGTTCGCCACCGGTTGCCTGCGGCGTGCGCTGTGTCAGCCCGCTGGCGCGTTCGGCAAAGCTGCCGCTGCGCTCGAAAAAGCCCTGCAGGTTCTGCAGCACTTCCTGACCAAGCTGCGTCGGACCGGCACTTTCAGGCAGGGCTTTTGCCTGGCTGGCGACATGTTCGAACAGGTTCTGGCTGGCTTGGGCTGCCACATCCTGCACGGCTGTCGGCTGCGGCATGCCCGCAGCCACGATCGGTGTCGTCATCGGTTTTCCTTCCGAAAAAATCGCGTTCGTTTCAGCGATTATTCGTCGGACATCGCCTCGTTGAGGATGTCGTTGGCGCGCGGCATGATGATCATCTGGCCACCGATGGTGATGGCGCCTTCGATCATCATCTCTTCCAGCTCGGGCGTCATTTCGCTGCCCTGCGCATTGTTGACGGCGGCATCGAAAGCAGCTTCGCCATTTGTCGTTGAAACGGAATCCACGCCGGAAACAGGGGTCACAGCCATAGTCTTGCTCCTCTTTTCATCGGTGGGCGAAAGCGTCTTGCCGCCCTCACCCGTTTCAGTCTCATCCGCCGAAAATCATTTTCGCGCGGCATTCTCCTGAGGCCGGCCGGAAGGCGCACTTTCCGCAGGTCCGGTCGAAACCACTTCCGTCATCACCCCGCCGCGAAACACGCGAACGCGCGGATCATCTCCTGCAACAACCGGTTCCGGCTGCAGGCGCTCGACGAGCTGGCTGACGACATTGATGTAAGCAGGCGGTCCTGACACGGTTATGACATTGCCGTTGCGCGCGGCACGCAGCGAAAAGCGCTCGTCGGCCAGCCCGAGATTCTGCATTTCATTGGCAACGACATCGCCACGCAGCCGGCCCGCATCGATGACCCGCGTAATAAATTCCTTATCGGCGCTGACATGCAGAACCGATCCGTCGAAATACCAGACGAGGCCATTGGTGGCCGCCAGCCGGTCGATGAATTCGCCAGCACTTTTCGCTTCTATCCGCCCGCGAACCCGACCGTTGACGGCATCCGACAGCACGACGGGAAGACCGACATTGCGCCCGAATTCGGTGAGCGCGACACGCACATCCTGATCGAGCACGACATAGTTATAGGAACTGTCGAACCAGGCAGGCGATGCGATTGCCGGCGTTGCAAGCGGCATGCCCGCCGCCAGCAGAAACGCGGAGACAGCAAGCAAACGCAGAGGGATCGGGGACCGGAAGACCAACGACCCCGCAGGCTCATTCGTTACCTGCCCGGCCAACCTGTTCTTCAACGCATGCAAATGGGCGAACCGAAAAATCATGCGCAAAGGCTATCGGAACACATGCGGCGAATGAACAAGCCAATATGAAATTTTAATGAAATTTAACCGTAAGAATGCACGGTAACATCAGCCGCTCGGGCGCATCCGGATTCGTGTTGGACAGCGCATGAGCTATCTTGCGGCATTCACTAAAAACGGAGCTACATGTTAATAAACGTGGCGCCGTGCGCAAATCTGCATTTTTCTTTTTCGTGCTGCCAACGGCCATGGTGCGACCACCAATCTACTGATTAAAAAGATTTTTTAAGCGTAAATTTACATCAGTGATTACGCATAAGCAGGCTGTCAGCCTTAACGTTTCGACAAGAATTTTCACTTTGTCGTTAATCTGTAGAAAACGGATTCTAGGTTCCGCCTCGTCGCGGCCTTTCGAGGAGAGCGGCGTGAAGCGGTGCCTCAAGGCTTCGCAATCGATGACCCTAAACAGAAAAATGGAGGCCATCATGGCTACTGTAAGCCCTACTTCTGGCGGTTCTGACGCAGCAATCGCAAAGATGGAAGCTGCTTTCGATGCTGCCATCGAAAAGTCGGCTAAGATCACCGAGATCACGACCGAAAAGAAGACCGAGCTCGACGCCACCAAGCAGCGTCCGCAGAACTAATCCGGTTTGGCGCGGGCGAAATTGCTCGTCCGCGCCACCATCACCCCCGCATGGTTTCTCATACGCGGGTGCTCATGGTCGGTTGCACCAGCCGGCCGCTTGCGAAATGAATTCGATAAGGGGGTGCAACCATGTCGCTGAACAGTTTGAGTTCTCCCAGCGCCACGGCACTATCGACCGCCATCGTGACAACGACACCGGCAACGCTGTCGCTGGACGTCCTTTCGGGCATGCACCACGGCGTGCGCGCGCCCATCGATGGAGACGCCTGCACGATTGGCTCTTCCCGCACCTGCGACCTCGTCCTTTCCGACGCCGATATTGCCGAAGAACATCTTCAATTGAGATTTTATGGCCGCCAGGTCGCGATCAACGCCATTGGCGGGCCGGTCGTGATCGAAGGCCGCCCAGCCGTTCAGCGCGGTTTCGGTTGTCGTGCCAATCTGCCGGTCACACTTTTGGTTGGCGGCGCAAAACTGCGCATCGGTCGCAATGATGCACAAGGCATGATGACAAGGCGCTGGGGCCCCTATCTGGCGGTTCTCGCCGTTGCGCTCGTCATGATGCCGATCGTTGCCGTGCAGGCTGGTATTTCAGGCCTTTTGCCTCAGAAGGCGGCGGCACCCGAGGATAACCTCATCGTCGGTACAGTTTCGGCCGCGCCGGTCGCCCCCACGGATGCCGAAATCGTCGGCAACCTTCAGCAAAAAATCGCGGAAGCCGATCTCGGCAACCTGACCGTGACTTCCGACGGTCGTCGCATCGATGTCGCCGGTGAAGTGCCGCCGGCGCGCATGGATGCCTGGCGTGGCGTACAGCGCTGGTTCGATCAGTCGCATGGCGGCCGTTATGTATTGACCAGTTTCGTCGCGCCTGCGGCGCTGACCGATGCGCCGAAATTCATCTTCCAGGCCGTGTTCTTCGGCGACAATCCCTATGTGCTCGATGCGCGCGGCGAGCGCCGTTATCCGGGTGCCGCATTGCCGGACGGCTGGATGCTGAAATCCATCGAGAACGGCCAGATCCTCGTCGTGCGCGGCGGGCAGGAGTTCAAGCTGACCTTATGACGCGCATGAGACGTTCAGGAGGGTGGCAATGAACGAACCGTTGCGGCCTGTGACCATCGATCGGCAGCGGCTGGACCGGGCACTCACCGAGGCCGCCAAGCGCGCCGATCCGGTCAGCCGCTCGCAGATCGAGGCGTTCGAGAACGCCGTGCGCCTTCGCCGTCGCGGCAGTCTCGCGCATGGCGCGTCCCTGAGCGGCGAAATCGACCAGCTGACCATGCCGGAGATCACCGATCCCGGCATCTTTGGCAATGAGCGGAGCATGAACCTGCTCGACCACGTGATCACCGCCATCTTGCCCAATCTCGACGCGAAAGAAGACATCACCTCCATCGCCAAGGCGATGCTGGAGGAAGAGATCGATCGCCGCCGCGAGCTGCAGGCGCGGATCGACGAGGAAGGCGGTCTGGAATGAACCGCACCGATGCCGATTCCGCAGAACTGATGCACGCACTTGGCTATATCTACATGCGCAGCGGCCAGAAGGGCCGCGGCCTCGTGTTTCTGCTGATCGCCAACCGCATCGAACCGGAAGATCCGGGCATCCTGCGCAGCCTTGCAGCAGCCCTGATCGAAAACGGTGCCGGTGAACGTGCGCTGGGCGCGCTGGACAGGCTGATGGAAATCGACGGTGATCCGTCTTCGCATCTTCTTCGTGCGCGTGCCTTCTGGGTGCTTGAAGACAAACCGCAGGCCTATCGCTGCTTTCGTGACTATCTGCACCTGCGGGGGCCGCAATGACTGGCATTCTCGGCACGCTTAACCGTTTTGCACGCATGGCGTCCTATCGCTCCGATGTCATCGTCGCGAGTTTCATGATGTTGGCCGTGATCATGATGGTCATTCCGCTGCCGACTTTGGCGGTCGACATGCTGATCGCCGTCAACATGGCGCTGAGCTTGCTGGTTCTCGTCGTCGCCTTTTATATCGGCCGTCCGGGCGATTTTTCCTCGCTGCCGCCGATCATCCTGATCGCCACGCTGTTTCGGCTGGCCCTTTCGATCACCACGACCCGCCTGATCCTGCTGCATGCGGATGCCGGCGATATCGTCGCAACCTTCGGCAAGTTCGTTATCGGCGGTGAAGTGGTCGTCGGCCTCGTGGTCTTCCTGATCATCACCGCCGCCCAGTTTATCGTCATCACCAAGGGTGCGGAGCGCGTCGCCGAAGTCGCCGCCCGCTTCACGCTCGACGCCATGCCCGGCAAGCAGATGTCGATCGACAACGACCTGCGCAACGGCGACATCGACCAGACCGAGGCCCGCAGCCGTCGCGGTCGGCTGGAGCGTGAAAGCCAGCTTTACGGTGCCATGGACGGCGCCATGAAATTCGTGAAGGGCGATGCCATCACCGGCATCATCATCGTGTTCGTCAACCTGATCGGTGGCCTGCTGATCGGCATGCTCAGCCGCGGCATGAGCTTTGGCGATGCCTCCCACACCTATTCGCTGCTGACGGTGGGTGACGGCCTGATCGCACAGATCCCGGCGCTGCTGATCTCGATTGCCGCCGGCACCGTGGTCACGCGCGTCGCCTCTGAAACCGAAGCCGATCTCGGCACCGAAATCTTCCGGCAGCTCGGATCGAGCGACAAGGCCCTGTGGCTTGCCGCCGTCATCCTTCTCGGCGCGGCCTTCGTGCCCGGTTTTCCGACGCTGATCTTCCTTGCACTTGCCGCCTTGTTCGGTGGCTTCGCTTTCATGATCGGCCGCCGCCGCCCCAAAACGTCCGCGCCACCGGTGCAGCAGCCGGAACCGGATATGATCGAGGTCGAGGATGGCCCGGTCATCGAGCACACGGTCATCTCCAGCGGCTCTACCCGTCACCGCGTTGTCGCCCATGTCGGCGCTCATATTGGCGAAACCGTATGGCCCGAACGTTTTCGGCTGGAAGCCGATCATGTGCGCGACCTGCTGAAGGCGGATCTCGGGCTGGACATGCCGGCCGTCGAGATGCGGCCCGATCCGTCACTTTTACCGGATCGTTTTCGTATCGATCTCGAAGGCGTGCCTATCGTCGAGGGAGAGATTCCGCACAATTCGCTGTTGCTGAACGACGACCCCATGCACCTCGATCTTTTGCAGGTGCCACGCCACAATGGCCCAGCTCAGGTGGCCGGACAGCGCGCCATCTGGATCGGTGCCGATGAAGCGGACTCATTGTCCGAAGCCGGCATCGGTTTTCACGATCCGGCAGCGACGCTTGCCAAAAGCCTGTCGCATTCGCTGCGACGGTATGCGGCGCATTTCATCGGCATTCAGGAAACCCGCGAACTGCTGACCCTGATGGAAGGCGAATATGGGGAACTGGTGAAAGAAGCGACGCGTGTCGTCCCACTCAACAAGCTCTCCGATATCCTGCGCCGGCTGGTGGAAGAGGATGTGCCGATCGGCAATCTGCGCGCCATATTGGAAGCGTTGGTCGAATGGGGCGGCCGCGAAACCGATACGCTGCTTTTGACGGAGCGGGTGCGCATCGCGCTTGCCCGCCAGATCTGCCACCGTCATGCCCAGCTCAACCGCGTGCTCTCGGCCTATGTGCTTTCACGCGCCGCCGAAGACGCGATCCGCAATGCCATCAAGAGCACAGGCGTAGGCAAGATGTTGGCCCTGCCGGAAGACGCATCGCGCGCCATGCTGTTGCAACTGCGCCAGGCGCTGGCCGATGGCGACGAGCCGCAGACATCAGTGCTCCTGACCTCGCTCGATATCCGCCGGGTGATGCGCAACTACCTGCTGCGCAACGATATCGAATTGCCGGTTATTTCTTATCAGGAGATCGCGCCGGAATATTCCGTGCAGTCTCTGATGTCCGTCACGATAAATTCACAAATCCGAAATCGCCCAACGAAATCAGAGAGTAACGAGGCTGACACTGCACGGGAAAAGCCCGCGCTAACTTTTGGTTAACCATAAACCGCGCGTTTAGCCTGAACGGGGCTGCCGGGCGAATCTTCTGGACACTGCCCGAAACGGCAGGACGCCATGAGACGGCACAATGACACGGCACTTGGGGAGACGACCGCAAGAATGACGAGACCGATCATCCTGGCAAAGGGACATTTTCTCCTTCTGCTCTTACTCGCCTTCTGTCTGCTTGCTCCGCAGGTCCGCGCAGAATCCTTCAGCATCGATGCCAAGGCCGGTGAAGCCGTGGCGCTGCCGCTTGGTCAGGGCCGCATCCTGCGTTTCGACCAGCCGGTCGAATCCGTCTTCATGGCAGATGCCAAGATCGCCGATGTCCGCGTCGTTTCCCCCGGCGTCGTCTACGTTTTCGCGCTGAAGACAGGCCGCACCAATCTGATCGCTCTCAGCCCGGATGAGCAGACACGCGGCTCCGTCGATTTCTGGGTCATGCCGGATTCACGGCCGGTTCAGGAGGCGCAGCGCGCCGTGCAGCCCAACAGCACGATCAAGATCTCCCTTTTCGGCGAGCAGCCTTTCGCAAAAGGTCATGCCAACACGATGCCGGAAGCGATGGACACGGCAAGCGCCATCGAAGCCTATGCGCCGGAAAACAAACCCGCCATCAACAACACCACGGTATCCGGCGCCAATCAGGTCAATATTCGCGTCCGTTTCGCCGAAGTCTCACGCAACCAGTTGCTGCGCTACGGCGTCACCTGGGATGCCTTTGTCAGCGCCGGCAATTTTTCCTTCGGTTTCGTCTCCGGCGGCAGTCTCGCCCGTGATGCCGCAAGCGGCGCATCCAATGCGCTCAGCACCGGCGCCGCATGGAGCGGCGGTCGTGTTGATGCCCTGCTGGAAGCCCTGCAGGCGAACGGTATCCTCACCGTTCTCGCAGAACCGAATATCACCGCCGTCACCGGTGAAACCGCCAGCTTCCTGGCGGGTGGCGAAATTCCGGTGCCGGTGCCGGTCGGCAACCAGCAGGTCGGCATCGAATACAAGCAATACGGCGTGTCGCTTCTCTTTACGCCGGCTCTTCTGCCCAATGGCCGGATCAACATGCGGGTTCGCCCCGAAGTATCGAGCCTCTCGGCCAGCGGCATGGTCAATATCGCCAATCTGCAGGTGCCGGGACTACAGGTGCGACGCGCCGATACCACAGTGGAAGTCGGCAGCGGCCAGACCTTTGCGATTGCAGGTCTCTTCCAACGCAGCGCCTCGCAGGACATCGAGAAGGTGCCGATGCTGGGCGACATGCCGATCCTCGGTGACCTGTTCAAATCAAAACGTTACCAGCGCAACGAGACAGAACTGGTCATCCTGATCACGCCCTATCTGGTGGAGCCGGTCGAAGCGCGCAGCATGAAGACGCCGCTCGACAGCCCGAACGGTGCACTCTCCGGCCCCGTCGCCACCAAACGCACGAAAATCAACAAGGGGTTCGGCTTCTATGTCGATTGACACGATCATCACCGGACCACGCCTTGCCCTCGCTGTCGCCGTTCTCGCCCTTTCGGGCTGCCAGAACAGCAAGGAACGCGATCCCCTGCCCTATTCGCCCAACTATCATTATGCGCAAGGGTCTGGTGCCGTCAGCAAGGGGTATGAAAAACAGGCCGGCGGTCGTCTCGTGCCGGATGCCTGCGTGACGCCTGACGTCACCGAAGACCCGATGTACTTGCCGCCGGGCTGCGCCAACAACATGAACCTGCAATTGATGGTCGAGCGCCAGAGCGACCTCGTTCAGGGCCGCAAGACGGGACCTGCCATGGCAGCACCGGTCGTGCGCGCCGCCCGCAACAGCATCGATGGCGTCAAGCCGGAGCAGACGCCGGAAAACCAGCGCGATGTCAGCACCACTGGATCAATGAACTGATGCGAAAAAGTCCAGCCTCAGCTGGACGCCAGAAGGCCGATGGCGCGGGCCCGCGCCGCCGGCTCCCTGATCGTGCGAACCTTGCGGGCCTCGGCAAGGAACGTGCGCTTTTCGGCTTCCGGGTAATCCGGCACGGAAACGGCCGCCGCATCCTTGTCCTTCTGGCCGAGCGTCAGCGCCAGCATCAGATTGCGGAAATGACGGGCTTCGGCGCGCGGCGACTGCGTGACCGTGCGCAGCGTCGAAACGGCCGCATCGTTACGACCGGAAATCGCCTGCGCCAGACCGAGATTGGATTGCGTATCGAGATTGCCAGGATCGATGCCGCGGGCTTGGCTGAAGGCGTTTTCCGCGCCATGCCCGTCACCCGACAGTACCAGAGCGGTGCCGAGACGATTATAGGCCGTCGACGTTTTGACCAGAGGTGCAGCAACCGCCAGCGTGCGGGCCGCACTTTCAACCTGTGTCGCCTGCAATTGCGCCGTGCCGAGGCCGAGAAGAGCCTTGCCATCATTGGGAGAAACATCGAGCGCGATGCGGAAGGAAGCGATCGCCTGATCGGGATCACCGGCGGCGATCTGGGCTTCCCCAAGCCGCGTATAGGCGCCGACCTTGTCCTTGGAGGATTGCGCGGCGCGCTCATACAACGAAGCGGCCGTCGTCTTGTCGCCGCGCCGGTCGATATCCTGCGCCAGCTTGATCAGACGAGCTTCTTCGTCCTTCGGACCGGTTTGCATCGTTTCGCTGGCGGTGGTGCAGCCCGCGAGCATAAGCCCGCAGAGAACCAGGGCGTTCAAAGAGTGATTCCGCATGTCATCCCGTCCGTTAGGTCCGGCGTTTTTCTACCCGCTGCGGCACCGACTGACAACCGACGAAGGGTGACTTTTCCGGCCAAGAGCCCTCAGAATGTTTCGAAACGGAGCATTTCATGAGCGGCGATACAAGCGAGGAAAAAAGCCAGCCGGCATCCGACAAGAAGATCCGCGATGCCCGCGAAAAAGGTCAGGTTTCCAAAAGCCAGGATCTTGTGGCGGGGATGATGTTGCTCGCCTCCATTACCTATCTCGCCTTTTCGCTGACCGCCGAACAGGCAAAAATCGAGGATCTGCTGAACCTGATTGCCCGGCGCGTTCACACGGATCCGTTCGCCGAATTGTGGCCCGTCGTTGTGGCGCTCGCCGGCAGCATTATCACCCGTCTTGCAGTGCCGCTTCTGGCCGTCACCGTGGCGGCCATCGTGCTCACCAATCTGGTCGTCATGCGCGGTTTCGTGTTTTCCGTGACGCCGATCACGCCGAATTTCGAACACATCAATCCCGTCTCCGGCGCCAAGCGCATCTTTTCGATGCGCAGCGTCGTCGAGTTCTTCAAGGCGCTGTTCAAGGTCGCGGTTCTGGCCACCGCCTTCGTCATCGTCTTCCGCATGGGTCTGCAGGCGCTGATGCTGTCTTCGGCCTGCGGCGAACCCTGCATCACCAACACATTCAAGGCGCTGTTGCAGCCTCTCATCATCACCGCCATCATCGCCTTCATCGTCGTCGGCCTGATCGATGTTCTGGTGCAGCACTGGTTGTTTCAGCGCGATCTGAAAATGACCAAGAGCGAGCAGAAACGCGAACGCCGCGATGCCGAAGGCGATCCCGCCATCCTGCAGCAGCGTCGCAAGGAACGCCGTGAAATGCAGGCCTATGCCACAAAGACAGGCCTGATGAACGCCTCGCTGCTTGTCGGCTCACCGGATGGCTGGACGGTCGGCATCCGTTATGTGCGTGGCGAAACGCCGTTGCCGATGATCGTTGCCCGCGCCAGCCCCAGCCAGTCGCGCACGATGATCACCGAGGCGCTTCTGACCGATATCCCGGTGATCCGCGAAACGGCGCTGGCGGATGCGATCGCGAAATCCGCACGCACCGGCGAGCCGGTGCCGGAAAAAATGTTCCAGCGTGTCGCCGACCTTCTGGTCGCCGCCAAGCTGATCTGATTGTTATATCGAGGACGACAGCCGATGCCGCATCCATATTCCAACCGCTTCCACACACTTGCGGCTTTAATGCTGTTGGCCGCGGCACCCGCCTTTGCGCAATCGGGCGCCCGCCCCGCTTTCGATGAAGGTTATATCGATTTCCTGTTTTCGCCGACCCGTCCCGGAGCATCCTCACCATCCGTCCCAACGGCACGTTATCAGGAAAATGCAGATCACAGCACGCGCCAGCGCATCGCTTACCGCAGCAATGAAGCTGCCGGTACGATCCTGATCGATACCGCAGCCCGCCGTCTTTACCTGATCGAGACGAACGGTTTTGCCCAGAGTTATCAGGTCGGCGTCGGCAAGGAAGGATATGGCTGGCACGGCAGCGAACGCATCAGTGCCAAGCGCGAATGGCCGGACTGGCGCCCGCCCGCCGACATGCTGGCCCGCCGCCCGGACCTGCCCCGCCATATGGTCGGCGGTCCTGATAACCCACTCGGTGCGCGCGCGCTTTATCTGGGCGATACGCTATACCGTATCCACGGTTCCAACGAGCCGGAAACCGTCGGCACTGCGGCCTCGTCCGGCTGCTTTCGCATGACCAATACGGATGTGATCGATCTCTATAGCCGCGTCGGCATCGGCGCGAAGGTGCGGGTGTTCTAAAAATGACCTCGAAACTTTCATGAAACTGTAACGCGCACCCCTCGCTTTTGACGGTAGCCTCGTCCTCCAGACCAGTGTCGACGACTTTCCTTTTCAAAAGATCGAGAGAACGCCATGGCCTACCGGATCGATGTGAATGCCCGCAATCGCTTCAACGAAACCGGGGAGGCAGCCACCCCGATACCGGATGCGCAGGGCGAAGCGTTTCGCCGCGATATCGCGCTGGTAACGCGCGAGCGCGAAGGCCGTGAACGCGAGGGCGGCAAGGATCAGACCGAGATCGGCGATCGCATCTTTGTGGTCGAGACGGGCGACACGCTCGAAAACATCGCCAGAGAAAACCACACCGACCCGGCGGACGCGATGGACATCAACGCAGACCCGGAAAACCACAACGGCGATCTTCTCCATCCCGGTGACATCATCATTCTACCAGCCCCCGAACCGGACATCATCGCCGAAACGGCGCTCGATGCCGATGGCAAGCCGGTGGGCGAGGACGCCTTTATCGCCTCGCTGCAGGAACGCGGCAATCGTGTGGAATATGCCGATCCGACTGATCGCATCGACACAAATGCCGAAATCGATGCGATGAGCCAGGATGTGGCCGACTACCTCGCTGCCTTGGCACCGGAAGCCCGTCAGGATGCTGCGCTGCGGCTTGCCCAGACGGACTGGGTGGACGCGGGCCCTGCCGGCATTGCCGTGGAAAAGGCAGTCTCGGAAGCGGGCCTGGAAAGCGATCCGGTCGAGGCATTTGCAGGCGAACTGCGGGATCGCGGCAACACGCTGGAATATGCCGATCCTTCCATCCAGATCGATCAGAGCCGAGAAATCTCCGCACTTGCCGGTGACATCGGAACGTTCCTCCAGAGCCTGCCCGAGAAAGATCGCGCCGATGCGCTGCAAAATCTGTTCGACCGGGACTGGACCGACGCCGGTCCGGCGCAAATAGCCATTGAGCAGGCCGCGTCCACCACCGGTATCACACTGAAAAGCTCGGGCCACAACGGGCCTGAACTCGAGGCACAGGTGCGCTCCGCTGTCGATAATGCCGAGGCCTCCAGCGAGGATGGCGAATTGCAGTTCCGTGCCTTTGCCGAGACATATGCCAATGCCAGCCCGGAATTGCAGAAGGCCATGCTGGGCACCGGTTCCGGCGGTGATTTCATCCGCGAGATGGCGGATTATGCAACACAGCCGCTCGGTGATTACGATCCCGCCGTGCATATGCAGAGCAAACCCTTTGAGACATTCCTGCGCCTCGATGCGATGACGAACGAGGTGCCTGCAGAACTGGCGGCCACGCTGGTTTCTTCATCCATGCCGGAAATCGAGCGCGCCAACGCGCTTCACATGGAAAGCACCGGCAGCCCGATGCTGGGTTATGGCGGTGTCGAATCTCTCTTGAAAGTCGCGGAACGCATCGAAGGCACGCCGCTGGGCGACGCTGCCATAGAGCGGTTTGCCGACATGGGTTTCTACGCCATGAACGAACTGCCGCGCGCTATCGGCGAAGGCGGCAGCCTGCAATATCCGCTGGAACTGTCGGAACGCAACGGTGCCGATACGACGCTGCTGACGCAGGACATCCTTCCCGGCGTGCAGGATACGCAGGCACAGGCCAACAGCGCCGTCGATGACTATTCGGCCCATATGGAAGAGCTGCGCTGGCTGATCGAAAATCACGGCGACACCATGTCGCCGGAAGAGCTGCAAACAGCCATCGATGACTACAAAATCGAGATGGACAGGCCGGAGGATGGCCGCACGGAGGGTGCCTGGACCAGGACGGAGAAAGAGCTTCAGGACAAGGTCTCCGCTCACGGCCAGACCCTGCTGGATCAACTCACCCAGCTTGATGAATTCCCGCAGGAGCCGGCGGAACAGCGCGAACTGATCGACGCCGAAATCGACAGAATTCTTGGCGACGACAAGTCCTATCTCGCCATCCAGACGGCATTGCGGACCAACCCGGAGCTGCTCGACAGCCCAGCACTGGTCAACTTCGCCAGCCGTCAGGCGCGTCTGACCGACCGTGGCCGCAAGCTGGTGGAAGAGGTCTTCACCCAGTATGTGCAGCGCGACATCCTGCCGAAACTTGCCGATTTCAAGCCCGGTGATGCCGCCGGCATGGCCGAGATCAAAAGTAGTCTCGAGACATTCCGCGACGGCAAATTCTCCACGCTTTTGGGCGTGACGAACAAGGACATGAACAAGGCGATCGACGCGATCGAGGAATCGCTGCCGCTGACAACCGACGGGCCGGACCAGATCGCGACGAAGATGACGACGCTGGATACCAAGCTCAACGGCCTCGCCAGCAACAATCAGGACGGTATCCGCACCTTCTCCAGCTCCACGGGTCCGGGCCAGTTGCTGCGCATGATCGGCGCCAGCGCCTCGGCGGTCGGGCTGATGAATTCGGCACAGGCGGCCGGCACTAACCCCAATGTCGAAACCATCCTCAAGGTGACCTTCGACGCCGCAGGGCTGGCGCAGCGTTCGGTCGAGATCGGCAAGGGTCTGGGCATGATTGCGCCGGATTCCTTTGCCGTGCGCTATTTCGACGGCAGCCTGCGCCCCGGCACAAAATTCCTCGGGGCGGTGGGTGCGGCATTCGATGGCTGGAATTCGATCAAGGCCTTTTCCAACAACGATCCGCTGATGGGCGGCATCCACGCCGCAACGGCGGCGGGCGGTCTTGCCGCCACATTCGGTGCCGGCACGATTGCCGGACCAATCGGGATCGGCGTCGTGATACTGGGCGTCGGCGCAACCATGATCATCGACGACGTTCGCACGGCCAACAAATACGAAAATCCGCGCGCCATCAATTTTCTCGATGAATCGCAACTCAGCGATGAGGCCGCAAAGGCGCTGACCGACAATAGCGGCGACGGCAACAGCGCCGTGCCGCTGCTGGTGGAATATGCCCGGGAAAAGGGGTTCGATCTCGAAAATGCCGACCACCGCGCCGCCTTCACCACATGGCTCAACGGCATGTCATCCGAGCAACTGGCGAACCTGCGCGACAACCTGCATCACACGATCGACGAGTTCGGTGGCGATGCGGCGAAACTCGAGCAGACAGCGCCTGACGATTACGAATATACCAGCGGCACATTCTACGACCGCGAGGTGGTGACGCCTTACAAAACCTTCCTCGGCGAGCGTTTTTATGTCGAAAGCGGCGATGCGGCCCCGGCTTCGGTGACACAGATCGACGTGGCACTCGAAACGCTGGGCATTCCAGAACTGGCTTTGCCGACCAGCTAGACCAAGGAACTACTCATTTTTTCTGACGGAGCGCGCCAGTGGTGCGCTCTTTTTTCGTCGGCCTGCATCGGGTTTCGTGTGGCGGGGAGCACGAACTAAAAAGGGGGCCGACGGCCCCCTTTGGTGATGTTTGAGAGATGCGTGCGTTACGAAGCGATGCCGCTGTCGCTATCCGGCCACGCCTCGTCCGGCACATCGTAGATATCGCCGTTCGGCACGCCGTCGATTTCGTATTTGGTCAGATAATCGCCGAGCAGATCGCCAAAATTGTTCTGTTTGGTCTGCATCTTGCCTTCTGCGATCAGGCCCGGCAGGAACATAGCGATGGCACCGACGCCGGCCGCCAGCATACCGAGACCACCGGCCAACGGCGCCATGATTGCTCTGAGCGCCGTCTGACCGAGAAGGCCGGCGCCACCTTCGACTGCGGATGCCAGGCCGGCCAGCGCACCGAGCGAACCGGCGGTGATATTGATGCCGCCGGTTACGTCGTCACCCTTGCGGATGGCCTGAACGCCATCGAAAATGCCATAGGCGCCAGCAACGACACCGGCGAGCCCCCCAACGCCCTTGGCGATGTTTTCGGCGGTCGCCCAGGTCTTCATCTTTTCATCGATGAAGTCTGATTTCTGCTGATCGGTCATCTTGCCGATCTTCTTGCCGAGATCGCTTTCGGGATGTTTGTCAGCGACGTTGTTGAGATAGTCCTTGTAATTCTTGACCCCGCCTTCGGTCAGCAGCGTCACGGTCTGGACCGAACCCGTGGCGATATCGACCTTGTTCTTCTCGGTCAGGTTGCCGCCGCTCTGAGCACCCTTGGCAATGGTGACACCAGCCATGAAGATGCCGCTGACGCCATGCAGGACGCCCTTGTCGGCAAGGTTTTTGACGTCGGGATTGAGCCATTCCTTCTTCAGCTCACCCAAGGACTTGGTGCCCTGACGCAAGACATCCCAGCTGCCGCGGATACCGGCCATGATCTGGTCGGAGGTTGCGGTCTTGCCGTCGGGATTGGTGACAAGCTCCGGATTGGTCTTGATGATCTCTTCGACCATCTCCTTGACCTTGGCCTCATCCAGTTCATCGCCGCCGTTGACACCATAGGCCGCCTTCAGGTCGTCGAAGGTAGCGTCATTCATGACGTTGTCCTGCGCGATCCGGTTGAAGTTCTCGGTCAGCTGCGTATCGAGCTTGCCGGTGAATTCCGGGTCTAGCGTCGCGTTATAAAGGGCAACCTCGGACGTATAGGCGCTCACTGCCTCCTCAAAGGTGTTGTCCTTCATCAGCTCTTCCAGGCGTTTGCCGGAAGCGAGCGAGTTTTCATAGAAGTCCTTGAACTCCTGCGCATGCTTGGACGAACCGACGGCGTCGCGGATGGCCGCATCGCCATCCTTGATGCCAAGCGTC
The DNA here is from genome assembly GCA_900472395.1 of Hyphomicrobiales bacterium. Lineage (GTDB taxonomy): Bacteria > Pseudomonadota > Alphaproteobacteria > Rhizobiales > Rhizobiaceae > Neorhizobium. The sequence continues at coordinate 55,422 of UCHV01000003.1, read as the reverse complement.
TCCTGATACAGGCTTGCCGAGGTGTAGAACTCGGCAAGCGCCGCCTGCTGGTCGGTTTTGCCGTCTTTGGTGTTGGCGTCCCAAAGCTTGTCCAGCGCTGCGCCGGACTTCACGTCCTCATAGTTTTTCTCAAGAGCTTCCTTGAGGCTCGGATTGTCGCCCAGAAGCTCGGTCATCTGTTTCGAGCTGGTCTCGTTCAGATATTTGACCACCTCGGGATCGTTTTCGAGGATGCTGATGTGATTGTTGAGGTCGTTCAGGATCTCGCTCGGATCCGGATGGGTGCGGGCGCGATTGGCAATGGCAACCTTTCCATAGTCATCGCCCCACATGCCGGCTTCCGCGCCCTTGATGACGAGCTGCTGCGCCGCCATCAATTCCTGCAGCGCCGCCGCCTTTTCCTCGGTGGAATATTTGCCCGGGTTCTCGAAAATGTCCTTGTTGAGCTTGCTCACATCGATATCGCCGACGGCAGTGCCGTTGGCCGCGCTCGAGATGAACTCGATGGCCGATGTTGCGTCCTTGGGTGCCTGTGTCTTGACCCAGTTGCTGATGTCATCCTTGCTGACATTGCCATCCGGCTTGAATTTCAGCGGATCGGCCGCAGTTTCCAGGCTGTTGAACGCGCCGGGTTTGGACCAGAAATTCAGCGCTTCCTTGAAGTCGTCGCCGATCTGCGGGTTTTCATCCATGTATTTCTTGAGGTCTTCGGCCGTGACTTCGTCATTGCCGGTCTTACCCTTGATCAGATCATAGTTCTGCTCGAGCAGGGCGCCATATTTGGCGAGCGTCTTGGATGTCTCGTCGGCATCCTTGTTGGCGCTCAGGAAATCCTTGTAGCTGCCGATGTCTTCGGTCTTCTGCGCTTCAGGCAGCGCTTCGAAACCGTATTTGCCGAAATCCTGCAGGCGACCGGCTTCGGTACCATTCCGCGCTTCAGCACTATTGGTAAAGCCGTCGATGCTGCTGTTGGACACGGTATCGCCGGTTTGCAGCTTGCCTTCGGAATCGTACATGGCAACACGGTCGAGAACCTGCACTGCACGGTAGGCAGCATCGGCATCCTTTTCGAAATCGCCGACCTTCTCCTTCAGCATGTCCTTGACACCACTCTGGTTGCCAAGGTTCTTCAGCATCGGATTGTCGTCGATAATGTCCTGAGCCGAACGTTTGTCATCCTCCGGCAATTCCCACTTGATGCCGGCCTTTTCGGCGGCTTCGCGGGCTTCCTTGTTGTCTCCGACGGTGTCGGGATTGTCCATCTTGCCCTTGAGGGCCGAAAAACCGTCCTTGCCGAAATCCTGAAGACGACCGGCTTCCGTGCCGTGCCGTGCCTCGTCGCTGCTGGTGAAACCATCGATACTGGAATTGCCGCGGTCGCCGCCGACGATCTTGTTGCCGTCGCTGTCGAGTTGTTCGACATGCTGCAGAACCTGGCTGGCGCGATAGGCGGCATCGGCATCCTTTTCGAAATCGCCAACCCGTTCCTTCAGCATGTCCTTGACACCGCTCTGGTTGCCGAGGTTTTTCAGAAGCGGATCACCGTCTATGATATCCTGCGCCGAACGGTCGTCGCCTTCAGGCCGTTCCCACTGGATTCCCAGTTCTTCAGCCTGTTTGCGGGCTTCCTCGTTGTCCGCGGCCGTATCCGGGCTTTCCAGTTTGCCCTTCAGGCTCTCAAACCCGTTCTTGCCGAAATCCTGCAGACGGCCAGCCTCGGTGCCGTGCCGTGCTTCGTCGCTGCTGGTGAAACCATCGATGCTGGAATTGCCGCGATCGCCACCAACGATCTTGTTGCCGTCGCTATCCAGTTGTTCGACGTGCTGCAGAACCTGGCTGGCACGATAGGCCGCGTCGGCGTCCTTTTCGAAATCGCCAACCCGTTCCTTCAACATGTCCTTGACCTGGCTTTGATTGCCGAGGTTCTTCAGAAGTGGATCGCCATCGATGATGTCCTGCGCCGAGCGGTCGTCGCCTTCAGGGCGTTCCCACTGAATACCGAGTTCCTCGGCCTGCTTGCGGGCCTCCGGATCGTCGGCGGCGGACGAAACATCCTGCAGCTCGCCCTTGAGATTGGAAAATCCGTATTTGCCGAAATCCTGCAAACGGCCGGCTTCGGTGCCATTATAGGCATCACCGCCCCTGCTGAAGCCGTTCACCTCGCCATTGTCGACATCGCCACCGACGATGCGGTTGCCGTCGGCATCAAACCGCTCGATATGTTCGAGTACCTGCACGGCGCGATAAGCAGCATCAGCGTCCGTCTCGATGTCACCGCCGACGCGTTCCTCAAGCGATTCCCTTACACCACTCTGATTGCCCAGATTTTTCAGTATGGGGCTGTCATTGATGATCTCTTCGGCAGAACGGGTGTCATTGGCTGGTCGCTCCCAGCGGATACCTGCATCTTTTGCCTGCTGTTGCGCTTCTTCCCATGCCTTGGTGTTCTCAGGGTCGACCGATGCAGGATCAACCGGACTGCTGGCAGATTTGGACACTTTCGACATGGATGCGTCTCCTCTCTAGTATGAATTATCGCTTAAATGTGTTTTAGGATTGCATTAACCCTACAAGCGCAGCCGTGAACTGCATGTGACAGCAAGGGCATTTTGTGCCCGGGCAGCGAAGGCGACGCCGCCGGATGTCGGGCGCCGCCGCGATCAAGGATGAGTGCGCGTCAAGCCCCGACCTTGCCCAGCCAGGCATTCAGGTCGTTGGTGCTGATCTTGCCATCCTTGCCATTGTCGTGGGCGCTGATGTCGAGCAGATCGAAAAAGCCCTTGTTGTCGAGCAGGAACTGCGCCGCCTCGCGGTCTTCCCTGCTTCGCCCTTCATCGGCTGCGTATTTGCGCAGGTCCTTGTCGCTGACGATGCTGTCCTTGCCGTTCCAGTCGTCCCATTTCGAGCGGATCGTCTCGATGACGTCGCGGTTTTCGTCGTAGAATTCTCGCTGGTAACCGGCCATCTCCTTGTCGACGTGAAGGTCCTCGTCGAGCCGATTGCTCGAGGAGCCGTCATCCTGCGGCGTTTGCCTGAAATGCTCCCACTCGTCTTTCTGGAAATCGTAGATGCTCTCGTCATCCGGCGCATCGCGGCCTTCGTAGCGATAGGAGGAGTAACGGGCGTATTCGACCTTGTCGCCCCAATCGTCCTGCAGCAGTCCATCGCCAGCGAGGTCCTTGTACCATTGCCCTTCGGCATTGGTGGCCTTCTGCTTCTTTTCGTGGTCGAGGAAGTAGCCGATAATGCCGCCGATGCCGAGCAGCGCCACGCCGACCAGAAAGAGCGGCGCAGCAGCAGCGCCGAGTGCCGCACCGCCGATACCAAAGGCGCCGGCGATGCCGATACCGCCTGCCGCGAGACCGGCCGCCCCGCCGATGACTTGCAGGCTGCCGGCGGCCTTGCCGAGATCGCTGCCGCTCGCCACCGCGTCCTTGATGGTGAAGGCGCCAAGAACGATATCGGCAATACCGCCAAACGTATCCGCCACCGGCCCGAGGACGCGGGTAACGGTCTTGCCGATGTTCTTGAGATTATCGAGATTGCTGAGGCCCGCGGCTTTCGCCTGGGTCTCGACCGTGGTCTGCACGCCATCGACCACATCTGGATCGAAATTCTCGATGAACTTGCTGCCGTTGACACCCTTGCCGGTGGCGATACGGTCGGCCGCCTGGTTGATCTCGCGCGTGGCATCGGCCGTGAACCTGTCGAAATTCTGCAGCTCGATTTCGGGCAGGACGTAGCTGTTCTTCGGCACCGTGTCCTTCAGCGCCTGGCCGTTCAGGCCCTTGTCACCCCATATTTCCGGCACGGACTGCTTGAGACCCAGCACGTCGACCATCTTGCCTTCGCCGCCCAACGCCTTGGTGATCGAATCCCCGAGCGTGGCAAAATGCGAGGTGGCGCCGAGAAAGCTGATGAAATCCTTGGCCACGGCAAGCCGCTCGATGGGCGTATCGGCGAGCGCACCGCCCTTGCCGGCCAGCTGGTAGATGCCGGAGATCAGCGACACACCGCCGCCGAGCGATCCGAGAATACCCATGCTGTTGATCTTGCCGAGGAAACCGACAAAACCCTCCTGATCCTTCATTGGGATGAAGGCCTTGTATTTGTCGAGCGATTCCTTTGGAATATGGCCGCCATTGGCGGCCGCCTCCTGCGCGGCGCCATTGACGGCCTTCATCACCGCCTTTTCATCGACATTGCCGTTGATAAAACCCTCGATGAATTTTTCGATGGTCTCGATCGTCCGGCGGGGAACGTCCAGGCTTTCCGACTTGAAGATTGCTTTCAGCAGACCGAACAGATCCTTGGTCGCCTGCGTCCTGTTGGTTTCCGAGATCGTATCCGGGTTGGCAACGAGGTTGTTCAGATCCATCGTCAGCGCATCGGTCTGCAATTGGGCGGCTGCCTGCTTGCCCTTTTCCGGATCGAGCGCGGAAAAGCTTTGCACCACCTGCGCAATATCGGCCCGCGCTGCGTGGGTCAGCCCCTGTTCCTTCAATTCGGCGATATACTCCATGTATCTGGAGTCCTTGCCGAACACGAGATCCTCGAGCTTCTTTTCCAGTCCCTCGCGATCGATCTTGCCGATCGCATCCTCCATCCTGGCGCTGTAATCCTTGGAAATGGTCGGGTCGGAGAACAGTTCTTCCAAAGACGTATCCAGCGCATGGCCATCGATGATGTCCTGCATGTCGGCGCCGGTCAGCTGGGTCTGCTCATCATTGCTTTCGCGCCAAGTGCCGCCGAAAAGGCCCTTGGTTTCTTCATAACCGGTGATACCGCGCCCGTTCTCGAAAGCGCTCTTCGCCTCCAGCGCCCGCACCAGTTTGGCGCGCGGATCGTCCTTGGCGATCGAGCCGTCTTCCACACCCTTGCGGTAATCCTCGATCAGACTTTTGGTCGCAAGTTCCGAGACGGTCAGCTTGCCCTTGGCAGCATCCTTTTCATCCACATCGACATCGGTCTTCTGCTCGAAAACGCTGATTTCGGACGGGGAAGGGACGCCGAATTCCTTGCGGATCGAATCGACGTCACCGGATTGCGTGCCTTCGGCCTTTTCCACGATACGGTCATAAAGCGGCTTGTTGGTCAGTTCGGACACGACGAACTTGTCGCCATTCTTCGTTTCGAAACGGATGATGCCATTATCGAATTCGTCGGCCATGCCCCAGCGGACGATATCCTTGTCATCGGGGTAATCGTTCGGGCCGGCCAATTTGTAGCCATCCTCCTCGGAGGCTTTGATATCCGCCTGGCTTTTTTGGTAGGTCGTTATCTGATCGTAGACTTCCGGCGTCACCTGTTCCGAAACATGGATCTTATCGCCATTCACCGTGAGGCCGACGAAACCGTTGCGCTCATCCGGCGGCAGGATTTCCGCGTTGGCGAGATCTTCAGGCGAAATCAGTCCTCCGTCCGTTTTCAACGCAAAACCCTGGTCATTCCCCTTTTGCAGGGCGTCGACCTGATCGAAGAATTCCGGGGTCAGTTCCTTGCTGATGGCAATGCCGTTGCCGTCCTTGTCCTTTGCCGTATAGGTCAGCACGTCGCCATCCACCATCCACGCGGTGATGTCCTTGAGGTCCTGCAACGGCACGGTTTCGTCATTGCGCAGAATACGCTCGTCGCGCTGCTGCATCGTGTTCATCTCGGCTCCGGCCATGCCCTTGATGCCGTCGATATAGTCGAATAGGCGCGGATTGACGTCGCGCTTGACCACAACCGTTTCGCCATCCGCCTTGAAAGCGATCACGTCTTCTCCGGTCGCATCGTCCTTGGTCCTTGCCTCCTCCGGCACGTCCACGATCTCGGTGTCGCGCACATCCGGCCAGACCTCGTTGTCGGTGGCCATCCGATAATCGGGTTTGTCCTTGTCATCCCGTTTCTGGGCAACACGCAGGATCGTGTCGAACAGGTTGCCGTCCGGACCGAGCGGATTGTTTTCCTGAGTGCGGGCATTGCTTTCGAGACGCATGGAAATGTCCTCCATCCTTTGGGGGTGATTGAGCGCGAACGAAGCGCGAGGATGGCCGACTATTTCTGCTGCCGATGACAGACCCATGACATTTGGCGGATTATGAAACCCTTCAGCGCAGATCGAACGCACTTCAGGAAAGACCTAACACCGGTCCTGCAGCCGTCGTTTTTGCGGCCTCGCAAAACTTTCAAAATGAAAGAGTTTTGATCTCGATCAAAGAATGCAGCCTGTGACAGCTTGTCGCTGTTTTTTCTCAAGCGTAGTACCGCTCCAGAATGACACGAGGTTACCAATGCGCATTTTCCTGAAGACCACGATCGGCCCAATGAGTGCCGGTTTTTGCGCCTTGATCTATCTCTGTCCCTCCGCGCCCAGCTCTCCCGGCTGACGTTCAACAATTAGGCGGCCGGGCAACCTCGGAATCCTCCCGCCTATCCCAACCCTTTTTTACTGGCAATTTCGGTCGGACCTCCCCCGGCACGATCACGCACGTTTTTTAGAAAGCTCAGCTATGAAAAGAAGAGAGGCATTGTTCTCGATCGGTGCGCTCATGGCCGCGCCCGTAGTCGCAAAGCCCGCCCAAGCCGAAGTCATGCACGGCTATCCCCAGGATATGGCCCTCGACGAAAGCTTTCTGCCGAAGACGATCAAGCGCGGCGGCGCGCGGCAGTTTCTGACCAACGATCAGGAACTCAAAACTCTACAAGCCGCGTTCGATAGACTGATCCCTGGAGACGAACACGGGCCGTCGGCATCGGAAGCTGGCTGTCTCGACTTCCTCGACGCACAGCTTTCCGGCGTGTTCGGGGACGGAGCTACGGTTTACCGCGACGGTCCCGCCCAGCCGCATGAAGAGCAGATGCTGCAAAAGGCGCAATTCATCGCGACGCCGCGTGAACGCTACCGCGCCGGCTTGCAGGCTCTGGAAGCCTATGCCCAAAAGAACGACAACGCCTCGTTTGCCGATCTGCAGCCGAACCGTCAGGATGAAATTCTCTCTGGCATGGAAAACGGCTCGCTCGATCTGGGCAAAAACGTCAACACCAAAGCCTTTTTCGAGCTGATGCTCATGAATGTGCGCGAGGGTTATTTTGCCGACCCCCTTTACGGCGGCAACAAGGACATGGCCGGCTGGAAGATGATCGGTTTTCCGGGCGCTCGCTATGACTACCGCGCCTACACGGACCGCACCGGGCAGGAACTCAATCTGGTTCCGGTCAGCCTCATTCCCAAGGACTGAAACGTCCCTCTCCCGAATTTACATCAAGGCAAAATACTATGGTTACGAAACGTCCAAAGGCTGACGCCGTTATCGTCGGCCTCGGCTGGGCTGGCTCGCTCATTGCTGAAGAACTTTCCCGCGCGGGTATGAATGTGGTGGCAATCGACCGCGGCCCCTGGCTGGATACATCCACCCACACGCCGCCGGCAGTCGACCCCGACGAACTGCGCTGGAGCTCCCGCAAGGAACTCCTTTCCCCGCCGCGCGACAACACTGTGACGATGCGCAATTCGCTCGACCAGACAGCCGTGCCGCAGCGAGATTTCGGCATTTTCGAACTGGGCGGCGGCACCGGTGGGCAGGGTTTCCATTGGGCCGGCATGGCATGGCGTTTTACGCCCTGGGATTTCGAGGTTCGCAAGCGCACCATCGAGCGTTACGGCATGGCGCGCGCCGAGGACGGCGAATTGCAGCTGCAGGATTGGGGCATCACCTACGATGACCTAGAACCGGACTATGACCGCTGGGAGCGGATTTCGGGGATCGCCGGCAAGGCTGGAAATATCAAGGGCGAGATTTCGAAGGAAGGCAATGTCTTCGAAGGTCCACGCTCGCGCGACTACCCGACGCCGAAGCTCAAAACCCTGCGCATGATGGAAATCTTCAACAAGGCAACGGAGGAGATGGGGCTCAATCCATTTACGATTCCCTGCGCCAATGTCAGCCAGGCCTATGTGAACCCGCTCGGCGTCAGCATGGGCCCATGCACCTATTGTGGTTTCTGTCTGTATTACGGTTGTGGCAACTATTCGAAATCCAGCCCGCAGGCCTGCGTCTTCCCGGCGCTGATGCGCCAACCGAATTTCACCGTCATCACCAAGGGTTACGTGACCCGCGTCAACAAGGCTGCCGACGGCAAGACGGCGACGGGCGTGACCTATATCGACGAGGCCGGCAACGAGATCGAGCAACCTGCAGACATCGTCTGCCTGACGGCGTTCCAGATGGACAATGTGCGTCTGCTGTTGAACTCCGGTATCGGCAAGCCTTACGATCCGCTCACCTCGCAAGGCACGATCGGACGTAACTTCAGTTTCCAGACGGTGTCCGGCGCCGATCTCTGGTTCGAAGGCGACAAGATCAACCCGTTCATCGGCACCGGCGGCCTCGGCTCCCAGATCGATGACTATAACGGCGACAACTTCGACCACGCCGATCTGGACTTCATCGGTGGCGCGGGCATTCTGACCCTGTCGCGAGACGGTGCCCCGATCGCCAAGGCCAACAACCTGCCGCCGGGCACGCCGCGTTGGGGCTCTGAGTTCAAGAAGGCCTATTCCAAATATTACCAGAACTATGGCGTGCTGTTTAACCAGGGCACGTCCATGCCGACCAAGCGTGGTTATCTGGATCTCGACCCGACCTACAAGGACCGGTTCGGTGTGCCTTTGCTGCGCTTGACATACGACTACGCCCGCAACGACCGCGCCATGGCCAAGTTCACCATGGATCGCTCCGTCGAGATCGGCAAAAAGATGGGAGCATCCCATGTGGAACCGTTCAACTTCGCAGCCAAGCCGTTCACGACGGCCATCGTCGCCTCCAACCACACGATCGGCGGCGCAGTGATGGGCGCGGACCGCAACACCTCGGCGGTCAATCCCTATCTGCAGAGCTGGGATTGCCACAACGTGTTTGTGGTCGGTGCCTCGGCCTTCCCGAACAATGGCGGTTACAACCCGACCGGTACGGTTGGCGCGCTGGCGCTGCGAGCCGCCCGCGCCATTCGCGAAAATTACGTCCGCAACCCTGGCGCACTGGTGGAGGGCTGATCGATGGCAAACTGGAAAAAGATCATCGGTGGTCTGGCGGCCGTCGGCGTGATCGCCGCGGCCGGTGCAGGCTACTGGGCTTATGAGAGCCTGAATACCGGTCGTTCATCCGTGGCTGATGATGCGGTCCAACTGTCGGATTTCAAATCGGCGGATCAGGATGCCATCAAGCGTGGCGAATACGTCATGCGCACGGGCGACTGCATGGCCTGCCACACCGAACATGGAAAGTCGCCGTTCGCAGGCGGCTATGAATTCAAGACGCCATTCGGCACGCTTCTGTCATCCAACATCACGCCGGACCGCGAGACGGGTATCGGCCGGATGACCGAGCGGGATTTCTTCGACGCCGTGCGCCACGGCCAGGGGTCGAAGGGCTTCCTCTATCCGGCGATGACATACACCGCCTATGCCAAGCTGAGCGACCAGGACATGCACGACCTGTGGGCCTACATGTCTACCGTCCGTCCGGCGGCGAATGCAGTCGACGAGAATGCGGGGATGAATTTCCCCTACAATATCCGTCTTGCCATGGCCGGATGGAACATGCTGTTCTTCGACAACAGCGGCTTCGCTGCCGATGCTGCCCAGTCGGAGGCCTGGAACCGCGGCAAGTACATCGTCGAAGGCGGCGGCCATTGCGCAGCGTGTCACAGCCCGCGCAATCCGCTCGGCGCCGAAATGGCCAGCAAATATCTGCAAGGCGGCAATCTGGGCGAATGGTTCGCACCCGATATCACCGGCAATCCGCATACGGGTCTCGGCGACGTCTCGAACGATCACATTGTCGAGTACCTGAAGACGGGTTCGAACCACTTGTCGATCGCAACGGGTCCGATGGCAGAGGCTGTCGAAAACTCGACGCAATATCTGAACGACCCTGACCTTCAGGCCATCGCGACTTACCTCAAGTCGATCGAGGGCGATCAAAAAGCGCCGCCTGCCCCGATCCCGGCAGACGAGCCGGCAATGATGGCGTCGGCGCTGCGCTACGAAGTCAACTGCTCGGCTTGCCATGGCCTGCAGGGTGAAGGTATCCCGTCGATGATCCCGGCCTTTGCCGGCAATAATGCCATTGTGGCAGACGATGCGACCAACCTCATCCGCGCCATGCTGGTAGGCGCCCGCGCCGTCGCCACGCATGACAAACCGACCGGCGCCGGCATGCCGTCCTTCGAATGGAAGATGGACGACCGCCAGATCGCAGAGACGTTGAACTACATCCGCAACACCTGGGGCAATGCCGCAACGCCGGTGAAACCGGAGGATGTGGCAAGGATGCGTGCAACGCTCAAAGCCCGTGAGAACCTAGCCGCCCAATGATTTCGGCCGGTGCCCACATCGGAATGCGGCAGCTTGACGTGCTGCCGCATTCCTTGAATACCCGCAGGCCAACAGTGGCACCACCGGACATCACGACATGACGAAGCGCGTCACGATCATCGATCTTGCAGAGGCGGCTGACGTCAGCATTTCAACGGTCGACCGCATTCTCAACAAGCGCGGCCCCGTGCAGCGGGCGACAGCCGAACATGTGCTCGCGGTCGCTCAACGAATTGGATTTCAGGGGCTCCCCAACCTGCGCCGAAGGCTGTCGGAGGGTGCACCTGAGCGCACCTTCGGGTTTCTTCTCAATCGTCGCGAACGGTTCCTGTACGACAGCTTTGCGCGCGCCCTCGTGGATGCGACAACTCAATCGACGAAAATCCGTGGAAAGGCGATCGTCCGTCATCTGGATGATTTGTCGCCGGATGCAACGGCGAAAGCGCTGTTGGCGCTCGGTCAGGAATGCGACAGCATCGCTGGAGTGTGTATCGACCATCCAGTGGTCAACGAAGCGATTGGCGAACTCGCCCTGCGTGACATTCCTTTTTGGGCAATGCTTTCGGATGTTTCTGCCCCGCAACGGGCGGGCTTTGTCGGGACGGACTGTCACAAGCTGGGCCGAAGCGCGGGCTGGTTCATGTCACGCATTTGCGCCCCCAACGCCACCATAGCGATACTCATCGGCTCGGATCTCTATCTCGGGCACAAGGAATTCGAGGCCGGTTTCCGGGACTATATGGGAGAAGCAACAACCGGCTTCACCTTGCTGGCCACCCGTCAGACCGAGGAGGATGATCTGCGCGCCCATGCGCTTACCCTAGATCTGCTGGATCGTGAACCCGATTTGCAGGCGATCTTCATGGCGGGTGGTGGAATAGATGGGGTTGTGAGAGCACGGCAGGAACGATCAAGATCGCCCCTTACAATCGTAAGCACCGAGATTTCGGAAATCACTCACGGTCACCTTGAAAGCGATCTGGTTGATTTGGCACTCAGCCACGAGTTTGATCGTGTTGCGCGGGCAATCGTGCGCAACATGGAAGCGCGCGCCGCAAAGAGCACATCGAGTGTTGCCGTGACGGAAAACGTGCCAATGAAGGTGGCGATCAAGGAAAACTTTTGACGATATGCGCCTGCGTTCGGTAGGCAACCGCGGTTTTGCGCCGCGGTTGCTCAGTCGGCAGTCTGGCTGACGAGCAGTTTCAGAAGCAGTTCGGAAAGCCGGGCCTGCTCCACCTTGGTCAATCCCGCAACGATGCGATGCTGGTTATCGACATGAGCAGGAACGGCTTCGTCCATGAGGTCGATACCGCGTTTGGTCAGCCCGACCAGCATGCCGCGTTTGTCATCGGGATTTGGAATTCGAGCAATGTATCCGCCTTTCTCCAGACGATCCAATCTGTTGGTCATGCTGCCGGACGAGATCATGGCGATTTCATACAGCTGGGTCGGAGAAAGAGCATAAGGCGCGCCGCTTCTCCTGAGTGTCGCCAGCACGTCGAATTCACCGGGCTGCAACCCGAATGAGGCAAACAGGGGATTGATCCGGTCACGCGCAATCACATGCGCCGCCTCCCCCAGCCGGCCAAGAAGAACCATCGGGTCGGTCGAAAGCCCGGGAAGCTCTTGCGCCCATTGTCCCGCCGCACGTGCTGCTCTGTCCATGTTTCACCCGCTTGACTCCGCCTCGACATATCTCTACGTCGAGACAAAAATATCTCTATATAGAGATATTATATTCGCATCGTCCTACCTTATCAATGGATCTTCCGCATGTTGCGCGACCGCCGAATTCTGTTCCCCATTGGGGTCGTGATTGTTGGCCTGAACCTTCGGCCGCTGCTGGCATCGACCGGCCCTTTGCTCGACATCATTCAGCTTGAAACCGGATTGAGCGACAGTCTGGCAAGCCTGCTGACAGCATTGCCCGTCTTCATCATGGGCATTTGCATGTTCGGTTCGGCATGGATCAGAAACTACCTTGGCGAACGATGGGGAGTTCTCGCGGGCATCACACTGGTGCTCTTCGCCTGCGTCGCGCGGGGCTGGTGGCCCAGCGTGTCACCGCTCCTGATGTCCGCGATGGTCGGCGGCATAGGCATTGCCATCGTGCAAGCGCTGATGCCCATTGTCATCAGAGCGTATTCAGGGGCGCAGGCCGCTTCCTTGATGGGCCTTTATTCCACGGCGATCATGGGCGGGGCGCTGATTGCCAGCATGGCCGCACCATGGATCGCACGCGGGTGGAATTGGCCCATGGCCCTTGGCATTTGGGCAATCCCGGCCCTTATCGGCGTCGGCATGTGGTGGCTGATTGGCGCGCGAGTGCCGACCGAAAGATCCGCTGTCGCGACAAGCGCTTACGGTCATCGACGTGCATGGTCTCTCATGGCCTTTTTCGGGCTTGGAACGGGCGCATACGCTCTTGTCCTCGCATGGCTGCCGCCCTTTTTCATGGAGCTTGGCTGGTCACCGGAAACCGCAGGTGCATTGCTCGGGCTCCTGACCGGGGCAGAGGTTGTCGCCGGTCTGGCAGTATCGACCTGGGCAAGCCGCGCACATGACCGACGTCCAGCACTCTACGCAGCGATCGCCGCTCTTCTTGCGGGAATGCTGGCTTTGTGTTTCGCGCCGCAAGTCTTGGCGTGGCCCGCCTGCGTTCTGGCAGGGTTGGGGATCGGCGCCTTGTTTCCGCTCTCGCTGATCGTCGCCATGGATCATGGCGACACCGGAGAGATGGCAGGCAGGATCGTGAGTTTTGTCCAGGGTGGCGGCTACACTATCGCGGCCGTTCTCCCCCTCGTTGCCGGCATCATTCGACAGAACCTCGCGGACCTGACGATGGCATGGTGGCTGATGAGTGGGCTTTGCCTGGTCATGGCGCTTCTGGCCGTCCGATTTCGACCCGGTGACCGGATCCGGGCGACCTGAAAGCTACGACGGCACAAGGAGCGGCAAAGACGCACCTTGTCTTACTCGTCAGTCGGCACATGCCCCATAGGCCGATCATGCAGCGACTGGTGTTTGCAGCTCCGATGTGGAGAAGATGTTGAGCGCGGCATACTGCAATAACATGATCGTTTTCGCGTCTCTAATTGCGCCCGAGGCAACCATGGCAAGCGCATCGTCGATAGTTGTTTCGATTACAGCAATATCTTCGCCCTCATCTTCATTTCCGCCGCCCTGTGAAGCACGATCGCCGGGCTCATATGCGCCGACAAAGAAATGTAGCCGCTCCGTCACCGAGCCTGGACTCATGAAGGCATCGAAAATCTGCCGCACGTCGCGCACCCGGAAACCCGTCTCCTCCTCGGTTTCCGCCCGGATCCGCGTCTCCGGTTCAGCATTGTCGAGAAGCCCGGCCGGCGCTTCGATCAGCAGATCGTCATGCCCGTTCACGAATGCCGGGTAGCGAAACTGGCGCGTGAGGATCACCGTCCTCCGCGCAAGATCGTAGAGAAGAATCGTTGCTCCATTTCCACGATCATATGTTTCGCGGGACTGCTGTTGCCAGCTGCCATCGGTTCGCCGGAATGAGAAGATCGTCTTTTTCAGCACGTACCAGTCGTCGGAGAGGACGGTGACATTTTCTACTTGGATTCGGTCGGCAATGCTCATGGCTGGCTCCCATCAAACGAGCGCATCTCGAACGCGCTCTGGATTAACGGGAGAATTCGTGCAATATCGTGCAGAGTCAAGGAATTTCTTGCAGCGAGCGACCGATGCTGACAACCGAACGAAAAGCGCTGATACAACAGGTTCTTCGCCGCGATGGACGATTGATCGCCAAATCATTCGCCTATGAACTCGGGGTATCGGAAGATACGATCCGCCGTGATCTGCGCGAACTGGCGGCGGAAGGGTTGCTGCAACGAGTGCATGGCGGCGCCCTTCCCGCATCGTCCGCGACCGCCGATTATCCGGCACGCCAATCGACTGCGTCTTCATCCAAGGCATTGCTCGGGCTTGCTGCCGCAAGGTTGATACAACCGGGCCAGATCGTATTCCTGGATGGAGGCACGACAAACCTTCAGCTGGCGCGTCAATTACCCCTTGATCTGAAAGCGACCATCATCACCCACAGCCCAAGCGTTGCTGTTGAGCTGGCTTGCCATCCGTCGGTAGATGTCGAGCTGATCGGTGGCCGTATCTTCAAACATTCGATTGTTGCGATGGGATCGACCAGCGCCGAAGCTATCTCTCGCATTCGTGCCGATATTTTCTTCATGGGCGTGACGGGCCTCCATCCTGAAACCGGAGCAACCACAGGGAATGGGGAGGAGGCTGCAATCAAGCGCCTTATTTCTCGCCAATCGGGCGAGACCATCGTCCTTGCCACGGAAGAAAAACTCGGGGCGGCATCACCATACCAGATTGTGCCTTTGGCGGAGATAGCATCAATAATCAGGGAACCCGGCACCGATGAAAAGTCGAGCCGTCTTTTTAGGTCCGTGGCAATCAAGGTCTTGCAAGCCAATGCCCCAAAACAAGACTGAAGCCTTTCCCATCCCGCTCGCCAGGGCGACATGAGTTCCTGCATGATGGCGGACACGATTGCCTGCAACAAGGCGGGCGGCATGTCCTGCGAATTTCCTCTCGGCACATGCCCCTCACAACGAACCACGCGCTGCGGAACGATTCTCCATACCAGTCGGTTTAAGGGAACGACTGTGATTGGAGTGAACCGAGATGAGTGCACCGCGCGCAAACTGGAAGGGTTACATCACCTTCGGCGAGGTCACCTGTCCTGTCGCGCTTTACACGGCTGCCTCTTCGTCGGAGCGCATCAGTTTCAACATCCTCAATCGAAAGACGGGCAACCGGGTTCGGCGTGAATTTATCGACAGCGAGACGGGCAATGCCGTCGAACACGATGATCAGGTGAAGGGTTACGAAACCGGGAATGGCCGGTATGTGGTTCTTGAACCCGACGAAATCGCAGCCGCCATTCCCGATAGCGACAAGACGCTTGCCATCGACGCGTTCATTCCCTGCGACGAAATCGACGATGTCTATTTCGACAAGCCATATTATCTCGCCCCCCAGAAGTCGGGTGAGGAAGCATTCCTCCTGCTGCGCGACGGCATGAAGGAGGCCAAGGTTGCGGCGATTGCAAGCACCGTCCTGTTTCGCCGCTTGCGTACGGTCCTGATCCGCCCGCATGGCGACGGACTGATCTGCACGACCTTGAATTTTGACTATGAGGTCCGTTCCGCCGACGAAGCGTTCAGCGACATGCCCGACGTCAGGATAGACAAGGAAATGCTCGATCTGGCTGGCCATATCATCGGCACGAAGAAGGGCAGCTATGACGCGTCCAAATTCGACGATCGATATGAAGAAGCACTGGCCGAACTGGTGAAGGCCAAGGTCGAAGGCAAGTCGTTCAGGAAGGCGAAGCCCGTCCAGGCGTCGAAGCCCAGCGATCTTCTGCAGGCATTGAGGGACAGCGCCGGGTCCTCGAAAAAGCCTGCGCCGAAGCCCAAATCCGCTAATGCAAACAGTGCGCGCAAGAAATCCGCGAAACAGCCATCGAGCGGCACATCCTCACGTCGCAAGGCCGGATAATCGGGAGGTCACCCCATGGCATTGCGTCCCTATTGGAAAGGTTATCTGAAACTTTCGTTGGTCACCTGCTCGGTGGAGATGACACCCGCGACATCGGACAGCGACAAGGTCAAATTCCACACGCTCAACCGCGATACCGGCAACCGCGTGCTCAGCCAATATGTAGACTCCGTCACCGGCAAGCCCGTCCACGACAAGGATGAGGTCAAGGGCTATCAGCGCGGGGAAGACGACTACGTCATGCTGGAGGACGAAGACCTTGAGCATGTGGCGCTGGAAAGTACCAAAACGATCGATATCTCGACCTTCACCCCGCGTGATGAGATCGACTGGATCTGGCTTGAAAAACCCTATTATCTGACGCCGAACGACAAGGTCAGCGACGAGGCTTTCGCAGTCATTCGCGCGGCAATGGACAAGCAGAAAATGGTCGGCATTTCGCGGCTGGTACTGGGGCGTCGCGAACGGGCGGTGATGCTGGAACCACGCGGAAAAGGCATCGTCCTCTGGACCCTCCGATATGGCGACGAAGTCAGGGAGGAGGCCGATTATTTCAAGGGACTGGCCAGGGAAAGACCGGAGAAGGCCGCACTGCCGCTGATCCGCAAGCTCATCAAGAAACAGACCCGGCACTGGGACGCGAAAATGGTCTCCGATCCCGTGCAGGAAAACCTGCTCGACATCATCAAGTCGAAGAAGAAACATCGCCGGCCACCTGCACCGAAGAAGGTAAGCGCCGCCGGGGACGACAAGCCGAGCAATGTCATCAATATCATGGATGCGCTGCGTAAATCCGTCGAGGCGGATAACCGCCGCACGAAAAAGAAGTAGCCCCGAAAACGGCCGATGTTCAGCTCATCCGTCGAGCCGGCGGATGGCCTCGCCAAGCGATCGTTCCGATTGGCAATAATCCTTCCAGGCATCGCTTTTGGCCATCAGTCCCGGCACCGTTCGGATCGTGAAACGGCCCGGATCGAGATCGGTCTTCACCTGCCCCCAGGTCAAAGGCATGGAAACCGTTGCCCCTGGCCTTGCCCTTGGTGAAAGCGGAGCAACGGCCGTCGCCATGCGGTCATTGCGCAGATAGTCGAGAAAGATGCGGCCGTTTCGCAATTTCTTCGCCATTTTGGTCAGGTAGAGATCCGGCTGTTCCTCGGCCATTTGCTCGCACACACGGCGCGCAAAATCCTTGGCATCGTCCCAGTTTGGCGATTTGCCTTTCTCCGCCTTGAGCGGGGTCACCACATGAAGCCCTTTTCCGCCCGTCGTCTTGCAGAAGCTGAGAAGGCCGAGTGCATCCAGCCGGTCGCGAAGTTCCCGTGCCGTTTCGACCACAACCGAAAACGCCACATCCGGACCCGGATCGAGATCGAAAACAAGCCGACCGGGGGTTTCCGGTTCGTTCGGCTGGCAATTCCATGGATGCAGCTCCAAGGCCGACACTTGCGCCAAAGCCGCCAGCCCCTCGATGCGGTCGACCTGCAGATACGGTTTCTTGTCGCCGGTAACCTTGACCAATTCCAGAAGATTGGACGTGCCGGGCATGGCGTGGCGCTGGAAAAACTGTTGACCCTCAATTCCATCCGGCGCGCGGATGATGGAACACGGCCGCCCGCGCACATGGCGGATCAGCCATTCGCCGATAGCCTCGAAATAGTGTGCGAGTTCCTGCTTGGTGACCGGTTTTTTCTCTTCCGGCCAAAGCACCTTGTCGGGATGGGAAAGGAGAACGCCCATGACCTCCGCCCTGGCCGAACTGTTCGATCTGGCAGAGGCGGACGTGCGAGTAACGGGTTTGGTGGCTGCCGCCTGTGAAGGCGAGGCCGGTTCCTCCGTAGTGACCTCGTCGGCAGGCTTGTCCTCCCGCAACCCCTTGAAAGCGGCCTGACGCACAAGTCCATTCGCACCCCATCCGGCGAATTCGATCTCGGCGACCTTTTCCGGCTTCACCCAATGAACCCCGGCTTCCTTTTTCGGTGCACCTATGCCCGTGAAGGGCGACCGCGATATGGCCAAAGGTTTCAAGGCCTCCAGCAACAGCCTGGATCTGCCTGCCCCAAAGCCCGTGCCGACACGACCGACATAGACAAAATGCTCGTCGCGATTGACGCCCACCAGCAGCGAGCGAAACTGGCTGCCATTGGTGGCATAACCACCGATCACGACCTCATGCCCTGCCCTGCATTTGGATTTCACCCAGGTGTCACTCCGGCCGGAATGGTAAGGTGCATCGAGCTTTTTCGAAACAATGCCCTCGAGAGACAGTTTGCAGGCCGAGCGCAGGACGGCATCGCCGCCGGTCTCGAAATGGTCGACATAGCGGATACGATGGCCGGAATTGCTGCTCGCCAACACGCTTTCAAGACGCGCCTTGCGCTCACTCAATGGCAGTTCGCGGATATCCTCATCGGCATCGAACAGCAGATCAAACGCAAAGAACACCAGGTCTTCGGTCTTGCCTTCAGAGAGCGCTGCCTGAAGCGCAGCAAAATCGGGAGCGCCATGGCCGTCAAGCGCGCAGATTTCACCGTCGACAATCGCATCAGGCAGACGCTTCGCATCCGCGGCAATCTGCCCAAAGCGTTTCGTCCAGTCCAGACCCTTGCGGGTCTTGAGACTGACTTCCACGGCTTCGATGCGCATCTGGATGCGATAACCGTCGAATTTTATTTCATGCAGCCAGGCGGCGCCGAGCGGTGGCCTGTCCTGTATCTTGCAAAGCTGAGGCGCGATGAAGTCCGGCATGGCAGTCTGAGCGGAAAGCCTGCTTTTCGAAGCGCGTTTTCCGCCGCGCTGCTTGCGGTTTTCGGCCGCAAGGCCTTCACTGCTATCCCATACGGCGTCGGCGTCCACCACCGATTCACTGAGCATGAACGGCCTGGGCTTGCGCCCTTTTCCAGCGGCAATCGTTGCCATGGCCCGACCTGATGCGACCGACGTCTGCTCGGCATTGAGGATCGCCCCGCCATTCTTGTTCACGGCGTGCCGATCGCCATGTTTGATCAGCAGCCAGTTGGTTCGCTTACCGCCGTTGCGATCGTTTTTCATGCGTACGAGAACGAAGCTGCCATGCAGCCGGGCTCCGTGCAGAACGAATTTCAGGTCGCCTTTGCGAAGCGCATCTTCGGGATCGAGGTCCCCCTCCGGCTCCCATGTGCCGCGGTCCCACAACATGACCGTGCCGCCACCATATTCGCCCTTGGGGATAGTGCCTTCGAAATCGCCATAATCGAGCGGATGATCCTCCACCTCTACAGCCAGACGCTTGTCAGCCGGATCAAGCGAAGGACCGCGCGTCACGGCCCAGGATTTGAAGACGCCATCCAGTTCGAGCCGCAGATCGTAATGCAGGCGGGTTGCATCGTGTTTCTGAATGACGAAGCGTAGGCGGTTGGACGGCTTCACCTCAACCAGACCGCCTGGCTCGGCGGTTCGCTTGAAGTCGCGCTTTTGCTTGTAGGTTCGCAGCTTGTCCTCAGCCATCGAAACACCCGCCTCGCCGTCAATCGACGCCTTTATAAGTGACACCTTGCATCACAGAGCCTCGTACTCTGGCCAATGTGCGGGCGCGCTACAAGTTCCGCGATGAACGACGCCGGAAGCGACGTGAAAGGCAACTTCTGAACGGCTGGGTGACTGCAGGAGGCCTATCTGCTTGCTCTTCACCGACGCGCACGCCCGGAAAGCATGATTTTTGTGAGCCGGAGGCTAAAGAGGGACCTCCGGCTCACACGTCAATGACGCCACAATCGCTTCGTCATTGGTATCCGACAGGGACATTGTCGGATCTGCATGTTCACCACGTTGGTCAATGCGATATCGATCACCGGGTGTCACCATATCGATATGTTTTGCAAAATATATCGATTGACGCAATCACTTTGCATTGCCGTTGAATGTCTTTAGGTCATACGTCCCCGTCCAAGAGCCGGCTCGGCCACACTAAAGCGGCCCCAGCTTCGCTGAAGCCGAATACCCGAGCTAACTTAAAGGCCGCTGGCTGCAACCAGAACCGGCTTTTCGCGATAATCACCCGGGAACAGTTTTTTCAGGTTTTCGATCTTGGGAAGGTCGTTGTAGACGATGTAGGGATAGGTCGGGTTCTTCGTCAGAAAATCCTGATGATAGGCTTCTGCGTTGAAGAAGGTGTGACCGGGTTCGATCGTTGTGACGATGGCCGCATCATGAATGCGCGCCTTGTTGAGCTGATCGATATAGGCTTTCGCCACCCTGCCCTGCTCCTCGTTTGCAGGGAAAACTGCCGAGCGGTACTGGGTGCCGGTATCGGGCCCCTGGCGGTTCAACTCCGTGGGATCGTGGGCAACGGAAAAATAAATCTGCAGCAGATGGCCGTAGGTTACCGTTTTCGGGTCGTAGGTGACCTTTACCGCCTCGGCATGGCCTGTCCTGCCGCTGCCTACCATTTCGTATTGCGCCATTTCCTTCGTGCCACCGGCATAACCGGAAACCGCATTCTTGACGCCGGCAACATGCTGGAAAACGCCTTGTACGCCCCAGAAGCAGCCGCCGGCGAACACGGCCGTCTGCGTCGCCGCTGCGCCCGGCGCGATGTCGATTGCAGGGGTCGGCAGAGCGATGCCTTCTTGCGCCATGGCCTGCCTGTGCGCAAACCCCATACCTGAGATCAGTACGACGGCGCCGATAGCGGACCTTATCGTTGACGCTCTCCAGAAATACATGCGTGCCATGACATCTTCCTCTCAACCGAAGGTGAATGCGTAAGCCTCGGGACCGGCGTCCAGAAAGCGGATTTCGAATGTATGGTCTTCGACAGGCCCGTTCTGGCGAAGCAACTGATAGAGCCTTTGCTCGGTGATCGTACCGTTGCCATCGGCATCGACATCCATGCCATGGTCGCCGCGTGGCGGTTTGCCGTCGATGGTCACCTGGAAGCGAACCGGCTTGCCGTTCGCACCGGGTCCAAGCACGAGATGCAGGTCGCGCGCCCGGAAACGATAATAGATGCTGCCTCCGCCATCGTTGAGGGCGGCATGTTCGGCCCCCACGGTCCAGTTTCCCGTCAGGCCCCAATCGTTGCGGCGCGGCTTTTCCTCGAGATAGGCATGCGGCTTGTCGTTGACGAGGCCGCCTTCGCCAATGAAGTTCTGGGCGCGATCATAACCGACATAAGTTTCCGGCGACTGGATGTCGGCGGTATCGGAGGCCGCTTGCGCACCGGTCGCCTTGACGGCAACGACATCGGAGCCGACATCGGTGCTGCCGGCCTCTGCCAAAAGCTGCTGGATCACTCGTTCCGAGGTTTCGTATTCGCCCTCGCCGAAATGATGGTGGCGAACCTGCCCCATGGCATCGATGAAATAATGCGCCGGCCAATATTGATTGTTGAACGCTCGCCAGATTGCGTAATTGTTGTCGACCGCAACGGGGTAACCGATATCGAGGTCGGCGGTCGCCTTCTTCACATTGTCGATGCGTTTCTCGAATGCAAACTCAGGCGCATGCACACCGATGACCACCAGACCCTGATCCTTGTATTTTTCCGCCCAGGCGCGGACATAAGGGATGGCGCGCAGGCAGTTGATGCAGGAATAGGTCCAGAAATCGACAAGAACGACCTTGCCTTTTAGCTGATCCATGGTGAGCGGATCGGAATTCAACCACTCGACCGCTCCGGTCAGCAACGGCACGATGTTTTCCACCGGCAGCGCCTGCGCGGCCGATGCAGCCGGATTGCCCTGCATCATCATTGCGTTGGAGCCGCCCATCATTGCGGAATTACCGGACATCATGGCCGGCGCATTCCCCTGCATGGCGGGATTGGCCTGCATCATCATCTGGTTGTTACCCGCCATCATCGCCCCGCCCTGCATGCCGTCTTTCGGCATCACCACCGATGGCGTCATCGCCCCGCCTGCGGCAACGCCCTGGCCAGGCCTGCCGCCCAAGCCATCGATCAGCTTCTGTTCAAGCGCCGATGTGCTGGCCAGGGATGCCTGCGTGAGAAAACCAGTATCGAGACCGAGGCCGATTGCCGCGACAGCGACCAGAACGGCCGCGCCCAAGCCACGCCTAAGCCATTCGCCGGCCCCAAGCGAACGTTTCATTGCCTGGAAAACCCGTCCGCCGACAGCCAGAGCAAGCGCTAGTGATGTCGCAGCACCCAGCGCATAGGCAAGCAAAAGCAGCGAGGTTCCGACATTCGCCCCCTGGAGCGCAGCACCGGTGAGGATGAGGCCGAGAACCGGCCCGGCGCATGGTGCCCAGAGCAGGCCTGTGGCAACGCCGAGGATCAGCGAGCCGGCAATGGCCGAACCGGTGCTGGTTTCCCTGTCGGCGGATTGAGACAATCGCGCACCGAGCGCCACCAGCGGCCGGGTGAACCTTTCGGACAAGGATGGAAAAAGCAGGAACAGACCGAAGACGGCCAACAGCGTGACGGCGGCAATCCGTCCATACTCGTTCGCCTCAACAGCCCATCCGCCGCCGACAGCCGCCAATGTCGCCACTGCGGCGAAAGTCGCCGCCATGCCGGCCAGCATCGGCAATGTGCTCGACAAGAACGGCTTTCCGGCGCGCGCGAAAACGAAAGGCAGGACCGGCAGGATGCACGGACTGACGATGGTCAGCACACCACCGAGATAGGCCAGGAGAAGAAGCAGCATTGATATGTTCCCTGTCGGTCAGGCCGACGTTGGATGAAACTTGAGGGCCACGCCATTCAGGCAATAACGAAGCCCGGTCGGCCTGGGGCCATCGTCAAACACGTGGCCGAGGTGGCCGCCGCAGCGCGCGCAATGCACCTCCGTCCGCACCATTCCGGCCGAGTTGTCCTGCGTGGTGCCGACCCTGTCATCCAGTGGCGCCCAGAAACTCGGCCAGCCCGTTCCGCTTTCGAACTTCGTGGTCGATGAAAAGGCTTCCTGATCGCAACCCGCGCAGGCGAAATTTCCACGCCGCTTTTCATGCAGAAGCGGGCTCGAGCCGGGATATTCGGTGCCCTCCTCGCGCAGGACCTTGTACTGATCTGGCGTGAGGCGCTTGCGCCACTCCTCATCGCTCAGCGCCAAGGGAAACGAACCCGACGCAGCGAAGGCGCGCCCCACGCCCAGCGGAAACGCTACGACGCCGCATATGGCGCTGCCCAAAAGTGATCGTCTGTTGATCATTGCCGATACTCCAGTCTCTTTCTGCTGCAGTTCACGGCCGGAGTTTTTGTGGGATTCCGCCGGTAAGGCTCGTTGCTATTGTCGACCATCGGTGTATCAATTCAACTATATCGGTAATCCCATAAAAGCGGCGGGACAAGGGCGTCACTCACAAGTGATGCGGCGTGTAAAATGCGTGCCCGCCCGCAGCATCAGGCATCAAGCGGGACAAAGAAAACATGGACGCGAACAGGTCTGATATTGCCGACACCGCTCTTGCTTTGCGCACCAATCAGGTTGAAAAATATCCACACCATGACACGCTCCTTCTCCGCGGCGAAATCGTTCCATGTCTTGGCATGGGATTTCATCAATCGCCTCGCAGCAGCAGCGCCTGTAACGTGCAATAGCATTCCATCCACGCAGTATTCCCGGCATCAGCCTGACCTCCGCAATCCGACGATAATCGATATCTCCAGACGCAGTCGAAAGCAGACATGACAGTCACCGTCCCCCCGCAGAAGCGTTCCAGAACCTATCTCTCCGTTCTCGTCGTTCTGGGCCTGACCCATCTCCTCAACGACCTCATGCAATCGCTGATACCGGCGGCCTATCCGATCCTCAAAGAGGCCTACGCGCTCGATTTCGTGCAGATCGGCATGATCACGATGACATTCCAGATAGCTGGGTCGCTCCTGCAGCCCGCCATCGGGCTGGTGACGGATAAACATCCGGCACCCTATTCACCCGTCGTGGGCATGCTGTTCACTCTGTCCGGAATTTTCAGCCTCGCATTCGCCGACAACTACGCCATCATTCTCGTCTCGGTGGCATTGATCGGCATCGGCTCCTCGATTTTCCACCCGGAAGCGACCCGTATGGCGCGTTATGCCGCCGGCGGACGACAGGGGCTGGCGCAGGGTCTGTTCCAGGTCGGCGGGCAGGCCGGTGGTGCGCTGGGCCCCGTTTTCGCCGCGATCGTCATTGTCCCCTTCGGCCAATCCAGCCTTTCGTGGTTTGCGGTGCTCGCGCTGCTGGCCATGGCGCTTCTTTTGTGGATCGGCAGCAAACAGCGGGAGATCAGCGCCGAGTTTGCCGCAAACCGCGCCAGCAGCAAACATTCCGACGGTGCCCCACGTCACGCAACAGCGACAATCGTTGTTGCCATGATCGTCCTGACATTCCTGATGTTCACCAAGAACGCCTACGGGGAAAGTTTCCGTTCGTTTTATACCTTCTACCTCATCGAGAAGTTCGACCTGTCCATCCCCTCAGCGCAGATGATGCTGTTCATCTTCCTTCTCGCATCGGCCGCAGGCGCGCTGATTGGCGGGATCGTCGGCGACAGGATCGGCCGCTACCGGATCATCTGGATTTCGATCCTCGGTCCGCTTCCGTTGACGCTGATCCTTCCGCATGTGGATCTGTTCTGGACCGGCATACTGACCGTGATGATCAACCTCATAATGGCCAGCGCTTTCGCATCGATCCTGATATACGCGATGGAACTCATGCCGAACCGCATTGGCTTGATCGGCGGGCTTTTCTACGGATTGAACTTCGGGCTTGGAGGCATCGCAGCAGCACTTCTGGGTGTTCTCGCGGATTCCTATGGCGTGGAAATGGTCTACACGATCTGCTCATTCCTGCCGCTCGCGGGTCTCTTCGCCTGGTTCCTTCCGAAAATCGAGGATAGCCACAAGTAACCGGGTGCTATTGGCATCAACAGAGAGGTGAAACTCATCTCCGATAGAACTGATGGCTGCGCGATGCCTCGATGAACCGTCAACAAGATCGGCCCGCAGCGCGGGCCGGTCACCGGCAATGAGTAGCAACGTCCCGACACGCCACTTTCGCGTGTCGGGACTGATCCGCTTATTCGCCTGCCAAAAGCAGCTTCGGCCAGGTTGCCCGAAGCGCGTTGCAGGCAATGTGACATCAGAACTTCGCTGTCATGTTGAGACGGAAGGTCCGGCCGGGAGAGGGCATGAGGCCAAGGGTGAGCGCATCCATGTAATAGACATCCGTAACGTTATCGATGGCGACGTCTATGTTTACGCTGTCGTTGACCTTGTAGCTGGCGAACAGGTCCACCAATGCGTATTTCTCCCAATTGACGACAGTGGTGTAACCGCCGGTTTCGTTGGCGGACATGATCCCGCGGTCGCCGACATAGGTCACGCGTCCGCCTGCCTCCAACGCATCGTCCAACATCCGCACACCGGCTGTCAGCGTTGCACTCTTGCGTGGCGGCAGATGCAGCTGCGCGTAGCCGTTCTGAATGCCTGACGAGAGGCAGTTCATGCCCCTGCTTTCCTGCGTGCAGAACTCGGTCTTGTCGTAGATGATACCGCCGAGATCGACATAACCCCAGCCGACATCGTAACCGACCGATGCCTCGAAGCCGCGGAACAAGGCGCGGTCGATGTTTCTGACCGACACGTTGGGATAGTTCGTACGAGACAGGTAATCCTTGACGTCATTGTTGAAATACGAGGCCTTGAACCTGAACTTGTCGCCGGAGAGCAGCAGGTCTTCCTGAAGAATATTGACGCCGAATTCCGTATTGCGGGAGCGTTCAGGCCGCACACCGACGAGTGGATCGGTGTTGAAGGAAAAACCAGTGGTCGATTCGAAAAGGCTGGGGGAGCGAATGGCTTCCGCATATTTTGTATAAAACTGCACGCCATCCCACGGTTCGATGGTTGCGCCCACCATCGGTGCCCAGCCACTGTTCTTTTCCTCGTTGTGCAAGGTCGAGCCATAATTGGTGTTGTTGTCGTAGGACTGCGTCCACGTATAGCGCGTGGCGGCATCGAATTTCAGCCAATCGGTGGGCTTCCATTCGCCGGCCATGAATGTGCTGGCTTCCTTGCGCCAACCATCGCGCGACGCCAGGAGATTATTGGAGTTTACGTTGATCCTGCCGGGGGCCGGCTCGATGGTTTCATAGACAAATGACCCGCCGACCGAGATATCGAATTGCCCCCAGTCCGTATTCAACTCGGATGTATTCACGATGTCGCTGCCATAACGCTTGGCGATATCCCAATAATCCTGCGGGATATTCACCACTGCACCACCCAGACTGAAGGCATAGGGCGTGAGGATGTGGGTGTCGGTGTTGGTCGTCCAGATATTGGCCTTGAGATTGATCCAGTCGTTCTCCTCCGGGTTCCATTTGTAACCGGCGCGATAGGTATCGACCTTCACTTCGCTGAGCGGCGCCTGCGTGGCACCGTCGAAGCGGATGATCACCGAAGGCATCATCTCTCCGAACTCGCTCTGATAGCGCATGTAGCTGAGGTCGAACGTGTGGCCGCCATCGAGCTCCAGCTTGGATTTCAGAAGATAGGACGTGTTGTCCTGCGAGGTGTTGAGCACTTCCTCCCCGCCCCGGTAGCGGTTGAGGCCGTTCAGCGAATAAACCGTGTAATCCGTGATCTGTTCGGGCCTGCGGCCCGATGCCGGACGGATGACCTGTTCATGGGATTCCGTCAGGGCCGGTGTCCGGCCGTTGGTGCCGGCATAATAATTGCCGGTTTTGCGCTTGGCATAGGCAGCCGTCACCTCGAACATGTCATTGCGCGCCGCGAACGCCACACTGCCGGAACCGGATGTCGGTTTCAGGAATGAAGGGCGATCCATGCCATGACTGCTGCCCGAAAGCAGATTGTCCGGTATGGTTTCGATGGTGCAGGTATAGTTGCAGCCTGTACGGAAACGCGATTTCCCCATCGGGGCGTAGCCGCCCGGCGTGCCGACCGCGGGCGGTGTGGAGGTGTTGCTCATCATGCCACCCCTCACCCGGATGCCCCAGTTCTTGTCGTCCTTGATGATGTCGCTGGCGTTGAGCGTCTCCATGCGAACCAACCCGCCGGTCGCTCCAACGCCGTAGACACTCGCCGAAGGGCCTTTTTCGATGACCACGCCACCAACCATGTCGGGATCGACATAATTGCGCGATGCAACGCCGGAATAGCCGCGATAAACGGTGTTCTGCTGCATGGTGCCATCGATGACGACGGGCACGCGGCCAAACCCCTGCATGCCGCGGGCGTTTACGTCGATAGCGCCGCTGTTGCGGTTGTCACCAGTCAAGACGCCAGGCGTACCCTTTATGAAATCGCCGGTAGACGAACCGCGGAAACGCTGAACCTTCCGTTCATCCAGAAATGCGCTGCTGCCGGCATTTCGATAATTTGCATCTTCGTCCGCCAGACCGCCAAGCGTGTCGATCCTGTTCCTGTTGCGCGCGGTTGTGACCGAGATCGGGTCGAGCAAGGTCGAGCCATCGGCATCAACACCGATGTTTGCCGCCGCAGGGTCCATAATCGTAACCGTTTGGGCATCCGTGAACCGGTAACTCAACCCGGTTCCTTCGAGCAGTCTGTCCAGCGCCTGCTGCGATGTAAACTGGCCCGAAATACCGTTGGTCTTCTTGTTGCGAACAAGGTCCGCCGGATAGAGGATCTGCAATCCGGCCGTATCGCCAAATCGGGATATGGCGGTTCCCAGGGCTCCGCCTGGAATTTTATGCACGACGGCTTGCTGTCCGCCATTTTGTGCCTCGGCCGGCATGATGGCAACTGTCGCCCACAATACAATTCCAAGGCTGCCCAGCCCCGACCTGAACCGATTACGCTTTCGCGGCTTGCTTGTCATTACCCCGTCAAACTCCTGCTTGCACATGCGCGACCATGGTTTTCGGCCACCCCTGACAAAGACGGATTTCGATACGGAATAACTCACCCACAAAGTTGAAAAAACTTATCATGATTTTCGACACGCCGCGTGCGCCCTGAATGACGGCTCAGGCGGGATGAAGTAAAATCAGGTAGCGTGTTAGCGCAAACGCCTTGACCGGCAGTGTTTTCGTGATGGTTTCGAGCACGGCATCAGGCCGCGTCACGTCAAAGATACCGCTGACACGCAGCGTCTTCAGATCGTTATTCGTCACTCTTATCGTGCCGCGGCGGTAGCGGTTTATGTCGCCTATCACCTGACCGAGCGTAACATCCTCGAAGATCAGCTTGCCGCGCTTCCACGCCGTTTCAGCATCGCCATCGACAGCCGTTACAGCACCCAGTCCGGCCAGGTCGTAGCGGACTTTTTCTCCCGCACCGATAACCGTCGAACTGGCGCCGGGATAAGACACGGATACCCGGCTTTCCACGACAGTCACGGTAATGGTGTCGGCGCTGTTGTGGACCACAAACTCGGTGCCAAGTGCGGTCGCCTTGCCATTTCCGGCGGACACCGAAAATGGTCTGCTCGCGTCTTTGGCAACCTTGAAGGAAGCACGTCCGCTTTTGAGGCGCAGATTGCGCGCCGCGGCCGAGAAGTCCACCGCGATCCTGGTGTCGGCATCCATGTCGATGATGGAACCGTCGGACAACGTGACGCTTCGGCGTTCGGCAACGGCAGTCGTGTAATCACCGGTCAGAAAATCAGGCAATCCGTTGACAGTCACGAACCCTGCGGCGAGTGCCGCGGCGGCACCTCCTGTCAAAAAGGACCTGCGCCCGATGCCAAATGCGCGAGCCTGACGACGCACGCGAAGTCGCCGCGTTCTGGGATCCGCTATGCCATCCATATCGGACCACATGGCCGCAAGTTTCAGGTATTGGCGCGCGTTCTCGTGACAGGCCGACATCCAGGCCTCATGGGCGGCATAGTCCTCGGCACTGACGTCATCCGATTGCAGCCGCGCGAACCAGGCAAGCGCCTCTTCCTGTGATGTCTTGTGTGCCATATGGTTCGATTGTGCCATGACGGTTACCATCTTTTTGGATGTTTCGCGGACGCGATACGGCCATTCACGGAGAGAACGCTCACTGTTATGACGTTTGCGGGTTTCATGTACCTCATCCTCACCGGCGACATTTCTGCATAATTCTAATCCAGAAGCCCATCGAGGCGACCGCGGCAGTGGGCCAGAGCCTTCATCATCAGTTTTTCGACACCGCTTTTGCTGATCCCAAGCTCTGTGGCGATATCGCCATAACTCAGTCCATCGAACTTGTGCATGAGAAACACCTCACGCTGCCGATCCGGCAGCTCGCTGACCGCTTTTTCGAGTATCAGCATGCGCTGGCGGTAGTCTGTTTCATGTTCCGGGGATGGTCGATCCTCCGTGACATCGGGTATCGCGTCACCGGATATGTATCGCTCACGCGCGGAGGCGCTCCGAAGCCGGTCCATCGCCAGATTGTCGGCAAGGCGATAGAGATATGAGCGCGGATTGCGGATCACCACATCTGAGGGAATAGTCTGCAGTTTCAGGTATGTATCCTGAAGGATGTCGTCCACATCCGACGTGCGGCCGAACCGTCTTGCGAGATGCCTGGCGAGATCACTGTAGCCGGTTAGAAGTATATGCAGGATGACTTTTCTATTGCTTTCCGTCATGCCGGCTGCGCCATCTTCTCCTGAAGCCCGCGAGCCTCCAATCGGGTCTAAAGACTGGGCCATGCGACGGTAGCTGGTCTGACCATAATCAAAATCAAAAAGCAACGAATACATGATTAATTATATCATGTTTTAACAGGTGTCTCATCCGCTCCAGCCAGCCGCGATCAGCGCAGCGAACTCGGAACTGTCTGAAAACCCAAAGAAAAGTCAAAGAGGTCGCGGACTGTGGTGGCGAGCGGTAGGGCATAAGATGAGCCGCAAACTGAAGCCGTACTGCCTGCGTCATTGGCGTTGAGATGCTTTTTCCTTTCAAACGCCGAACGCACCGAGAGGGGCGCAATGTTTATGTATATTGCCGCGGCCTGATGATGCCAAGAATGTATAAATCAGATGTAATTAGGTGTGCGAGCCCCGTTTGCTTGGCTCCATCCTGTCCATCCATTCACACAGATGCGGCTACAACGATTTTACCGAATGAATATATTGCTCAGGCCGACAACGACGGGCCCCAGCAACGGCAGGAGAACATTTGAGATCGCATAGGTTACTGTGTAGCCGATAACCGGCGTGGAATTGCCCGATTGAGCCACCAATGCGCTGATCGTCGGCGTGCTGCAATGCTGGCCGGCAATAATCCCGAGCAGGATCGGGATCTCGATCTTCATGAGTTTCCATCCGACAAGCAGTGAAACGAAAGCCGGAATCGTCGAAACGAGTATGCCGAGAACCGGCAGGATGAGACCATATTTCATGACCAATGCCACCGCGTCCGGCCCGGCGCTCAGCCCGATGGCAGCGATAAAAGTCGCGAGACCGAAATCCTTCATGAAGCTGGCAGCCGCGACAGGAAGGTTGCCATGGCGAGGTTGCCGCATATTCAACCACCCGAAAACCAACCCCGCAATCAGGGCACCGCCGCCAGTACCCAGGGTCAGCGTCATACCGGCAAGATCAAGTGAAAGTCGCCCAAGCAGCAAGCCGACCAGAATGCCGATTCCAAGAAACACCAGATCGGTTGCCTCGCCAGATCGAACGGCGGCTCCCAATTCCTTGACCGCCCGTAATACGGCGCTCTGCGGCCCATAAAGCGTGAGGACATCGCCTTCCTGCAGACGCGTTTTCGGCAAAGCCGGAATTGTGTGCCCCATGCGTCGCACGCTTTCGACAAACAGGCCTCGCGACAATTCCGCCGGAGCGACCGCCCGCAGATCGCGCACACGCATCCCGGTAATCTCCTTCCTCTGAACCACGACCTGCTGGCGAGCAAGCGGTATCGAGATGTCAGACGGTACAGGCTGTTCGGGGCCGACAGCAGTCTCGATGGAAATCATCGCACTTCGTCGTCCGTGCAAGAACAGGAGATCGTCGGCGTCGATCATAAAATCCTGTGGCGGCTGCAGAAGATCATCACCGCGCTTCAACCGCTCGATGAAGACCGTACTGCCTCGGCTAAGTTCAAAATCTGCGATGGACTTGCCGGCTGCGGGGCCGGCTCGGAAAACTCGCCCAACGAAGGTTGGCAGGGCATCCGGCTGATCGGCACCGTCTTCGGTTTCTCCCAATTGCGCGGCAAGCGCCGTTGCCTCCTTTCGCAGATCGACGCGAAGGATGATCGGCGCAATCTGGGTGGTGAAGACAACGATGGCGACAAGTCCGAACAGATAGGTCAAGCTGTAGGCGGTCGCAGCATTGGCCTGCAGTCGAAGGATTTCGGCTTCGGCCAGAGGCAGGCGCCCCAATGCCTCCGACGCGGTGCCGAGGACTGCGGATTCGGTTGCCGCGCCGGCGAACAATCCCGAGCTCGTACCGGCATCAAAATCGAAAAGAACTGTTGCGCCCGCAACAAGCCCGAGTACGCAGATAACCTCAATGAAGGAAAATATCCCGTAGCGCCAACCGCCTCTGATGTTGGAAAAGAACTGCGGCCCAGCGGAAAAGCCTAGCGCATAGATGAAAAGAGCAAACGCGGTATCCTTCAGGTGGGGGCTGATCGTCACCCCCATCTGGCCGATTACCAGGGCGACAAAAAGGGTTCCGCAAACGCCGCCGAGAACCACCGGCCCGACCCGTATCCGGCCGATAAGATGACCAAGGCCGAGGCACACGAAAAGTGCGATGACAGGATCTTTCAGCAGAAACATGTCATCACCGACTGCCGGTCAGAAGCGACTTTATCATGGACGTTCAGCCTTCCACGCAGAGTGGTATTCATCCGCCATTTTGCGCAGGGCGCGCCCGATGCGCGCGTATTCGAATTCGTTGAGGTTTGCGAGTGAGGCTCTGCCGGAGGGATGTTGTGTGCCAAAACCGCGGCCCGGCAGCAGCACAATCCCGGTCTCGTCTGCTATCCGGAACAGCAGTTCGTTCGGAGCAAACCGCGTCTTTACCCAAAGCGAAAAATCCCGGCCATAGAGTTGTTCCGAAACTTTTTCCATGTCCAGGAGCGTGTAATAATCGACCGAATTCGGATCCTCCGGCATTGCAATGCCGAGCTCTGCATATAGCGCTGACTGACGACGGCGGATCACGCCTTTCAGCGCGGTCTTGTAAACGTCGCCTTCATCCATCAGTGCAAACAGCGAGAACAAAACCATCTGCACCTGTTGCGGCGTGGAGAGGCCCGCGGTGTGATTGAGTGCGACGGTACGGCTGTCGGCAACCAGCCGGTCTATCAACTTCAGGCCCGGCACATCGGTGGTGATCGACGCATAACGCCGCTCCAGCATCTGCTTGTCGGTGTCAGGCAGAGCCGCCAGCGCGGTATCCATGATATTGCTCTGCCGCAATGCCACGGCTCCGAGACGCCAGCCTGTCGCGCCAAAATATTTGGAATAGGAATAGACCAGGATCGTATTTTCAGGGCAGACCGCGAAAAGAGATCGAAACCCGTCCGCGAACGTCCCATAGACGTCGTCCGTCAAGATCATCAGATCCGGCCGATCATTCTTCACGATCTGCGCGATTTTGTTCAGGCTGCGGTCGTCCAGCTTCACGGATGGCGGGTTCGACGGATTGATGCAGAAGAAGATCTTGATCGCCGGATCCTTGAGCTTTTCCAGTTCGCTATCGGGATATTGCCAACCGTGGTCCGGATCGGCGCTGATTTGCACCTCCGTCAGTTCATAGACGTCAAGTTCGGGAATCTCGATATACGGTGTGAAGACCGGCATGCCGATGGCGACCTTGTCCCCTGACTTCACCAACAGGTTCTTCTTCAAACTATCGAAAATGTAGGTCATGGCGGCCGTGCCGCCCTCGACCGCGAATACATCGACGTCCAGCGCAGACACCTGTCCGCCGACCATCTCGCGCATGAGATACTGCCGTACGATCTGTTCGCTGACCTCCAGCATTCGCGGCGGAACAGGATAGTTGCAGCCGAGAATGCCCTCGACCATCTCATGCAGGAAATCGGAGGCGTTGAGCCCCAATTGATCGCGCACATAGCTGAGCGCGTGACCGAGAAAGACGACACCGGGCTGATCGCGGTTTTCGCTCACGAAACGTTCAAAGCGGGCTTCAATACCCTCGATGCGAGGCAGACCGCCAATATCCTTCTGCATGTAGGAGAAAGACAGTTCTGACTCTGCCGTGGCGAAAAGCCCGAGCCTGAAGAAGGCGCGGCGAGGAAGCGTGGCGATAAAATTGGGATTGCCTCGCCCGGCATTCAGCATGAGGTGATCGCTTTTGCCGGAGGCAAGCTTGATCAGTTCGTCTTTCAGCTCAAACGGGCTGAGCTGCGCGAATTGACTGTAGTCGATCATGTCTTCGCTCCTTGTTTTCGATCAGACGAGCGCCACGACCAGAGGGCCGAGCAGCGTCAGAAACACGTTGGCAAGCGCATAGGTGATTGCGAAGGATGTGGTCGGAACGGAATTTCCAGCCTTGTCCAGGATTTCCCCAAAGGCGGGGTTGGCGCTGCGGGAACCGGACAGGGCACCGGCAAAGATGGCCACGTTGCGATAGCCAAGCAGGTAGCGACCGACGAGCATGGTCAGGATCAATGGCAGTATCGTTACGACGACGCCGACCAGAAAGATCGACAGGCCGCTTTGGGCAATCGTCTGAGCAGCCTGCTGACCCGACTGCAATCCAACCACAGCCACAAAACCGGCAAGACCGAAGTCGCGGAGAAGGGTCGAGGCGCCAATCGGCATGTTGCCGATTGCCATGTGGCGGCTGCGATACCAGCCGAAGACCAGACCGGATAAAAGCGCCCCGCCGCCAGCGCCAAGCGTCAGAGGGATGGAGCCCATGCGCAGCACCAGAAGCCCGGCGAGAAGTCCGACGACAAGCCCAAGTCCGTGAAAAACGAAATCGGTCTTGTCACTTGGGACGATAGCCGGACCCACGCGCCCGGCGAGCCGTTGCAGGTCCTCCTGCACGCCATGAACGGTAACGATATCTCCTGCGGCGATGACCGTATCATCGGCAAGGTCCAGTGGCATGCCAGCCCGCGTGACACCCAGCACATAGATGCCGTGACGCAACTCTTCGCTGGCCGACAGGATTTCGGCGACGGTTCGTCCGGCAAAATCCTTGTCGGTCACCTGGATATCTCGGGTTGTCACCACGAGCTCCATACCGTTACCGCCTGCGGTTTCCGGCCCGATCCGCGTTTCAAGACCGACCATTGCTGGCCGGCGGCCGACCAGCAACAGGAGATCGCCCTGTTTCAACACCAGTCCGGGCTCGACACCGATGATCCTGCCGTCGCGTTTCACCCTTTCGACCGTGAACCGGCCTGTGCCTTCCAGCAGGTTCACCGCTTGCCCTGCTGCGGTTTCGACCCGGTATACGCGACCGACGAGTTCAGGCAGCGCCGGAGCTTCGCCGGGCCCGTAGGCATGCGCCCCTTTCAACATCTCGGCGTCGGCTTTGACGGCATCGTCGCGAATGCTGCGTTTCATGAACCAGGGCAGAATGTTGACGCAAACGATGATCGCTCCGAAAGAGCCGAAGATGTAGGTCACCGCATAGCCTATCGCGACATTCGACTGCAGTCGTTTGACTTCCTCGGCGGCAAGACCCAGCTTTTCGATGGCGGAACTCGCCGTGCCGATAATGGCCGACTGGGTGAGCCCGCCGGCCGCGATGCCAGCCGCCAGACCTTTGTCGAGCGAGAAAATCCTGGCGAGGATTACAACGGTTGCGAGCCCGCTCAGCGCGAGAACGACGGCCATGACGATTTCGCGAATGGATTGGCGCCCGAGGGACCGGAAAAATTGCGGACCGCTTTCGAAACCCACTGCGTATATGAACAATGCAAAGAGGACGGCTTTTATGCCATCGTCTATTTTTACGCCGACCTGGCTGATAATGACCGCCACCAGGAGCGATCCCGCCACCCCGCCGAGCTGAAACTTGCCGAACTGGAACTTGCCGATCCAATATCCCCCGGCGAGCGAAAGAAACAGCGCGATGATCGGTGACTGCTCGAATATGCTCGCGATGAACGACATTGAAAATCTTCCTTCCAAATCGGCAAGCACTTGTTTCGATATCCGGTCACTGCGGAGGCGCTGATTTTTGCGGCAAAATGCAAACTCGGCATCGACGGTCTGAACGACGGTAAGGATGTATGGCAGCTTTTGTTCAGGCTGATTTTCTAGCCGATCGATCCATCGGTGCGCCCCGGACCTGTCTAAACTGCGGTTAGAAAATCGTACTTTTCGGCCTTGGGGAGGTCTGGGCAGGGTCCAACCAACACGCGATCGCTATCAGCGCAAACGCGTGGCATGAAGTACGTTACCGTTAAATACCGCGTAAATTTTCCGATTGCGAAAGTCTCGCATCGTTCTTTCAAAGCACGCCAAATGAGAATTGGTCGCTGGCAATCATCGCCGCACCGAATGATGTATGCGAACAGACGACACTCCATCCCAAAAAAAGCTGACCCCAAGTATCGCCAGCTGTTTACCGCCAAGTTTACGGTAAAGTACTTCCGCATTCGCGAGAGCGGTTCATGCTTCTGCTTATGGTCAAAGTCATCACCTAGAGGAGTATTTTTCATGAGCCGTTTTGACGTGGAAATGTTGGATGACAGCCCGGCCTCGGTAAGCCGTCGCAACCTTCTTCTTGGCGGAACCTCGCTTGCAATTGCCGTTGCCTCCGCAGGCAGCCCCGCGACCGCTCAGAACCAGCCCTCCGCTCCTGCAACAGGCAACAGCAAGAACCGGCCACCGAACATTCTCGTCATTTTTGGCGATGACATCGGCATCCCGCAGATCAGCGCCTACACAAAAGGTCTGATGGGCTACCGCACGCCCAATATTGACCGTATCGCCAAAGAGGGCGCGATCTTCACCGACTCCTATGGGCAACAGAGTTGCACAGCAGGCCGGGCCTCCTTCATTCTCGGCCAGGAACCGTTCCGAACGGGACTTCTGACCATAGGCATGCCCGGCGACCCGCACGGAATTCAGGACTGGATGCCGACAATCGCTGACGTGATGAAGAGCGCTGACTACTCGACCGGACAGTTCGGCAAGAACCATCTCGGCGATCAGGATCAGCATCTTCCCACCAAACACGGGTTCGATGAGTTCTTCGGCAATCTGTATCACCTGAATGCCGAGGAAGAACCCGAAGGTTATTTTTATCCGAAGGACCCGGCCTTTCGCCAGCAATTCGGACCGCGTGGTGTCATCAAGTCGACGGCGGACGGCAAGATCGAAGATACGGGCGCGCTCAACACCAAGCGAATGGAGACCATCGACTCGGAATTTCTGGCAGCCGCCAAGGATTTCATCGATCGTCAGGCCAAGGCCGACAAGCCATTCTTCTGCTGGTTCAACTCGACGCGCATGCATGTTTTCACACACCTCGCTCCGGATGCCATGGGCAAGACCGGCAAGGGTATACATGCCGATGGAATGGTCGAGCATGACGGCCATGTCGGCCAGCTTCTCGATCAACTCGACGAACTCGGCATCGCTGACAACACCATCGTTCTCTACACGACGGACAACGGTGCGGAGCTTGCCCTGTGGCCCGATGGGGCCATGACGATGTTCCATGGCGAAAAGGGCACGACATGGGAAGGTGGACTGCGCATTCCCATGATGGTCCGCTGGCCGGGCGTCGTACAACCGGGCACCGAGATCAATGACCCGGTTACGCTGATGGACTGGATGCCGACATTCGCCAGCGCAGCTGGAATTGCTGATATCAAGGAACAGATGAAAACCGGTTTCAAGGTAGGCAGCAAGGATTTCAGGGTTCATCTTGACGGATACGATCTGTCCCCTCTGCTCAAAGGGGAAGCCGACACCGGCCCCCGCGACACCGTGTATTATTTCGACCAGGGCGGAAATCTGAACGCCATTCGCTGGAATGACTGGAAGCTCAGTTTCGCGACCGCCAGCCATGGAAACATTGCCACCGCCACCCGCGAGGTCACAAGCTGGTCGTTGATCGCAAATCTGCGGATGGATCCCTATGAACGAGCGATGGAAGACGGCGGCGGCGCGATCGAGTTTCTGGCACGCAATATGTGGCTGCTCGTCCCCATCCAACAGAAGATAAAAGACTTCTTCTCAGATTTCGACAAATACCCCTACCAGGAAGGCAGCACGCTGAACGCCAGCGGCATCAACTATGGCCTGCTGCGCCAGCAGTCTGCGTTGAAGCGCCTTAACGAACTGGAAGGTCTTGCACCTCGATAGGCTCACGGTTCGGCTCGCGTGTCTAAAAAATCTCGCCATAAGGAGTAGCTTGCTCACATGCCAAGCCCATTTCCTCGTCATCCGATGACACACTTATGGGCTGCGGCATTTTTCGCTGTCACATTGGCAACACCCGTTGTGGCGCAGACAGTTGCCGGGACACCATCGCCCCGACAACTCATTGAAAAACATGTCATAGATTTCGAGGCGATGAAGGCGCGTCGCATCGTCCGCGTGCTCGTTCCCTTCAGCAAGACCATCTATTTCGTCGACAAAGGCCGCCAGTTTGGCACTGCCGTCGAGTTCGGACTGGCGCTGGAAAAATATCTCAATCGACAAAGAAGTAAGCAGATCGACCAAATCCACATCGTGTTCATTCCCACCCCACGGGACAATCTTCTTTCGGCACTCAACGATGGGCTAGGCGATATCGTGATGGCCAATTTGACGATCACGCAAGATCGGCTGAACCTCGTCGATTTCACCAGGCCGCTTTATGAAAAAGCCGAGGAGGTTCTTGTTGCCTCCGCCAACAGCCCGCCTGTCGAAAGCATCGCGGACCTCTCAGGCAAGACCGTCGCGGTGCGCGGATCGAGCAGTTTTCACGAACATCTGCTGGCCTTGAACGAGAGGCTTGCCGCAGCGGGCAAGTCTGAGATTGTGATCAACGCGATCGACGAGAACCTTGAGGACGAGGATTTGATGGAGATGGTCAACGCGCAGCTTCTGCCGTTTACCATCGTGGATGCCTATATGGCCGACATCTGGGCACATGTTTTCCCGGACATGAAGGTCCGCCACGATATCGTACTGTCTCGGGAAGGGCAGATCGCCTGGGCGATCCGTAAGGGTAGTCCGCAATTGAAGGCGGAACTGGACCCATTTATCGAGGGCCACAGGATCGGCACCACATTCGGCAATATTTTGCGCAAGAGCTACTTCGTTCAGGACAAGATCGTGAAGCGGGCATATTCGCCGGATGACGTGAAACGATTCCAGACGCTTGTCGGGATTTTCCGCGAATACGGCAGGGCATATTCTTTCGACTATCTGATGCTCATGGCGCAAGGCTATCAGGAATCGCAACTCGATCAGTCCCGTCGTTCGCCACGCGGTGCCGTCGGCATCATGCAGCTATTGCCCTCGACTGCGAGCGACAAAGCGATCGGGATTGGCGGAATAGACAAGGATGCGGCACGCAACGTGGAAGCCGGAACAAAATATCTGCGGCACCTGATCGACACCTACATCGATGATGACGAGTTAAGCCCGCGCGACCGCCAGCTTTTTGCCTTCGCAGCCTATAACGCCGGACCAGGCAACCTGCGGAAATTCCGCAACAAGGCTGGGTCGATGGGCCTTGACCCTAACATATGGTTTGGCAATGTCGAGAACGCCGCCGCCGAAATTGTCGGCCGCGAGACAGTGCAGTATGTCAGCAACATCTACAAATATTACGTCGCCTATTCCCTGCTGCTCGAGCGCATGGGCGAACGGGATAATGCCAACTCGGTCGGCCACCAATAGGCACATAAGTCACTTGGGAAACAGCAGCGTCAAGCCCGCCCGAAATGCCCAGCCTTCAGCTCCGTTATCAGGCGAGGATGCCCAGTAGCGCGCACCGACCTGGAAGCTGACAGGTTGTTCTCCGAGCTTCACCAGCTTTGCCACCGAAAAGTTGACCGGAACGGCCCACTCGTCGTTCTTCCAGTCATAGCTGCTTTCCGTATTGAGCGTGAAGGTCCAGGCATCCGGTGTCGTGTAGGAGACGAAAGGCTGCAGGAAGGTCGAACTGATATCCGCGCGACCGCTGTCACCTGCAACCGACCAGATATGGTTGACCAATGCCCCGTAGGTAAATCCGCTATCCTGCTTGAGAAGCACAACCGTAGGCCCGAGGCCGAATTTCTCGCCACCGAGCAACGGATCCGTGGCAGTCGGCAACAGGAAGGCCGGTCCGACACCCCATATCAAGCCACCGGCCGTCGGCTGTTTCGGAGAAAAGAAAAAGCTCTGCAACACGTCTCCGAGGCCAAATTGGCTGCCGCTCTCCCCAGCCACATCGTCCTGCCAGATCACGGGAATGATGGTGCGGGAAATCACGTTCCAGTCTTCATTGAGCGAAATCGGAACGACTGGCTGTATGTTCAGGACCGATTTGTGTCCATCTTCCGGACCATAGCCACGATCGTAATTGAACTGAAACGGTACGCTGATCAAGGACGCCACCGGGTTGGACAATTGCTTGGCAAGATCGGCGTCCTGCGGATAGGCAACGGAGACGCCGCATGCCAAGAGAAACGCCGTCGCCTGCAATACGATTATCGGTTTCATGCCGAATACCTCTCCTGGCGAAATCGTCAACGACTAGAACTTGATGTTCATGCCGATGATCGGACCGTGCTGGATCATGTCGTAAGTGAAACCGCCATGGCTGTAGTCCACGCCCTGAGCGCGGTAACCCAGAATGGCAGAGAACGTGTCATTGAACTGGTAGCCGATGCCGCCAAGAACGTCCCAGTCGATATCGGCTCCACCGGCGCCGACCATCGCCCATCCGGTTGCGAAAACCTTCTCG
This sequence comes from Hyphomicrobiales bacterium, assembly GCA_900472395.1. Classification (GTDB taxonomy): domain Bacteria; phylum Pseudomonadota; class Alphaproteobacteria; order Rhizobiales; family Rhizobiaceae; genus Neorhizobium. Next base: position 15,705 of record UCHV01000003.1, on the reverse strand, counting down.
GTCAAAAAATAATTGCCCTTGATGCCGACAATGCCATCAACCCAATTGGCGCTATCCTTGCCCGACAAGCTGCCGATCAGCCCGCCGCTGAGCGTGATCCGGGTCTCCGCATCCCAGTAACGCACGCCTCCCAGTATATCGAGATGGCCACGATCGCCCTCATAGACAGAATAGGCGGCGGCCAGAAGTGCCGTGAATGTGGTCGACTTTACCGAAATGTCGTCTGCGACGATGCCGCGTGGCGTGGCGGCGTCAGTCGTCAATTTGATGTAGCTCATGTCGGTAAACACGCTGAACCGTCCATAGCGAGCCTCACCCGCCGCCATGAAAGCAAAATCGAGATCTGAAAAGATGTCACCGAAATTCTGGCTGACATCGACACTCGGGAGACCGAAAACCTGGCTGTCGCCGTCTAGGCCTGCCATCCAGAAATAGGGTGAAAGCGAGAATGTCCACATGTCCGGCTCGGCCGGCACGGCAGTCTGCGCTGGCACGGGGAGTATATCCGCTCCTAAAGCTGGCGACGTCAGGAAGCTTAGCAACAGCGAACCGACGAGATATTTGGTTCTTTTATTCATGTTCGTTCCCCTTCGATGATCGTATCCACTTATAACGCGACTGAGTATCGCATATTTTACGCGAAATTGGACAAGCCAAAACACACGCTCAAGGCGTAGGCGATACGGCTTTTAGTTGATTTGCCCTCAAACTCGTCGCGGCTGCGGCCGCGTCGGCCTTGCCTTCTGCCTCGACCTGGACACTTGGTGTGGCGAAATCGATCCCGTTGGCCATGAATTCTTCGCGCAGCAGAAGATTGGCGCGTCGGCGAATGAAGGATTGCATAGGCGACGGTTGCAGCGTCATTCCGAAGCTGAGGACCATGCCGTAATCGGTAAATTCCTCGATCCCCTTCATCTTCAGCGGTGCAATGAAAAGCGGGGCAAGCTCGGGATCGTCCAGCATTGTCGCGCCGATCTTCTTGGTCAGCTTTCGAACTTTCTCGACATCTGCAGCATGGCTGACCGAGATGCGAAACTTCACGACGCCCCAGTCGCGGCTCATGTTCTGAACAGCACCCAGCTCTCCGAACGGAACGGTAAAAACCGGGCCACGATGATGCCGGAGCCTGACGGACCGCAGGCTGAAACCCTCCACCGTCCCCTTATAGTTTTTCGCCTGGATATATTCCCCGACACGAAAGGCATCGTCGAACATATAGAAAACGCCACTGATGATATCTTTTACCAATGTCTGTGAGCCAAAGCCTAGGGCGACTCCGAACACGCCCGCGCCTGCAATCAGCGGTGCGACTTCGACACCAAGTTGGGCGAGCACAATAAGCACGGCCATCACGGTGATCATGACAGCCAGCGCATTTTTCAGGATGGGCAACAGAGTGCGATAACGCGCCCGGCGCGCCTTCTCGGCAGGCGTCACCGCGACCGCATCGCCAGTCGCCACCACCACACCGTCGATCCAAGCTTTGGCGAGGTGCCAGCACAGATCCGCAGCAAGCAGCACCACGACGCTCTTCAACAGGCCATAAAAAAGCGCCGTGAAGATCGGATTAACATGGCCTAGACCCTGCGGCGTCATGCGCCAGACGATTGCCAGCCACGCGGCGGCAAGCACGATGACGACGGCACGCGCGCCGCGAGCAATCAGCACCTTGCGCAAGGCGGAAGCCTGAGCAGACGAAGACGTTGCCATTCCGCCTACAGCCTGAAGTGTGGGCGGAAGCACCAGCATATAGAGGCCGAGCCAAAACAGGCCACGCAGCTGCAGGCACCAGAGCAACCAGACCGCAACCATAAAAACCGTCAGCGCAGCCTTGTGCGGCCGGCGAAGCTCAGTTGCCGACCATAGCGCCGCGAGAGCCACGGCCAGAATGGTGGTAGCAAATACGTAGGCGATCGCTCCGGCAACCGCCGGCGCCACGCCGAGCTGCGTGGCGAGTGTTACCGTAGCGCATGCGAAAGCGGCGAGCATCAAGATGACGCGCGCATAGGTCTGCAACTTCGCCGGCACCACGAGCCCGACCATGACCGAGCCCAGCTTGTAACCGATAAGAGCAAGAATATAGACCAGCAACGTAACGCGGGCCGAAGGCGGCCAGTTTATGACAAAGAAGAAAATCGCCGCCGCGAAAGCAAAAAGCAGGATCGAAAAGACCGCCCTGACGGGATTTTCCGGCCCGAGCCTTGTCTTTTCGTAGCGCGACTCCGCAATCAGCGCGATGCCGATCAGGCCGCAAAAAATTACGAATGCCGGGCCGTTGCCGCTCTGCGCCGTTTCACGAAACACGAGCGAAACAGCTTTTCCGGCAGACGCAGGTATCTCGGGAATGGCGGCGAACAATTGTTTCAGTCTCGCCCGCAGGGCATCTTCCCAAACCGCTATTTCCGATCTCGCCTCGACGGGAGCGCTTGTCGACGCAGTGTTGGTAGGGTTCGTGAGACGGGCCCTGACGTCAGCGTCCTGAAGCAAGCCGACTTGCCTGTCATGCGTTTGACTTTGCGGAAGCAAGGGCTCTTGCGACCAGGCCGGAGTATGAAGCGCCAAAAGCAGCCAACTCATTGCGGCCACCAGAACCAGCACACCGAACATCTTGCCGCTGGGCAGCCGGCATCCTGACATCAGGGAACGAGCGGAGCCAAGCAGACCCGGAGAAAAATCTGGCCGCGCCAAAAATGCTGACGCGTCAACTGCAAATGACATGCCTGCGCTCCTTGATCGGAAACGCATTCACTCACCGGGCTCCTGTGCAAGGAAGTACGTTACAGTAAATCCAACAGTAAATTTTCTAAGGATGATCTCCTCACGACCGTTTACCGTAACGTACTTCTCACGCCCGAGCCGACCCCATACGCTCTCGTCTCATCATGCCGGGGAGCTTGGCATTCGATGGATAAACGTGAAGGCAAAGAGGTATCTGATCTTACTCAACGAGGCTTATGGCGGCTTATGTTAAAGCTTCCTGCCTTGCGTGGCCGTCTCCAAATCCTGGCTCAGAAGTCGATGGCGCTCAAAGAGCTCTGCGAGGCTTACGAAGAGGCGGCCATGGCCCACGAACGCTTGCTGAAAGAGGATCCGACAGGCCGCGGTGAGTTCGCGCTTGAATACGGCGGCATCTGTTTGGAGATCGAAACGGACATCATTGAGCTTGTGCTTGAACAGTCAAAGGGTGTCCCGGATTGAAGCAGCTGTTCATTGTGAATGCACCAAGTGTTATCATGCCGCTTAAACTTCTTGCCAGCTCGCGCTCCTTAGGTGATAGATAATCACGTTCTAATCAGCTCTGCCATTGTATAGGGGGCGGTCATGATTGCTGAACTGCGTGACATAAAGGCCCACGAAGCATCGACGGACGAGGCCCGCCACGAACTTCAACGGCTTTTCGAGGATCGACGATTTCGCGTTACCGAGCGTCAGAAAGCCATTCTCACCTATCTGGCCGAGAACCGGCTCTCCGGCAGCGATGACAGCGTGAAGGCCTACGCCATCGCGCTCGATGTACTGGGCAGGTCCAGCGACTTCGATGCAACAATCGACCCCATCGTACGCATTGAAATCAGCCGCCTTCGATCTGCTCTGGATAGCTACTATGAAGCATTCGGAACCGACGGCAGCACGACCATTCGAATTCCAAAAGGTTCTTACGTTGCGCTGTTTCCGACACTGGTTTCCTCCGATGATACAGCGCCGCAATCCAGCCCGGCTGAGTCGAAGGATACGGATAATCCACCTTCCTTCACGGACGCCCCTGCAGCAGATGCCCCCAAGCCCTTTCTTCGGCCGCTTTACGTCGGGATAACAGGTCTCGCATCGGCGACGATCGCCGCTGGCATACTTTCGGGCATCAGCCTGTTGCCGCAAGCACCGGAAATTATCGGCAAGCCCGTCGTCTTTCTGTCGTTAGATGCCGCGGATGCAAACCTGCAAGGGGAAGCAAGTCAAGTCCGTGACATGCTGATGGTAGCACTTACCGGGTTCACGACGGTGACAGTCGCCAAGGCCGGATACAGTGCACCCGGGTTGGATATGTCCAATCGGCACCAATACGAAGTCCAGCTGAAATATTACGATGCCGGAGCGGAGCGGGCCGTGTGGTGGCAAATCTCCGACATGGAAACGAATGTCATCCTGAAATCGGGTTTGGAGCAGATTGATATCAGCGGCAGACAGCCCCCTTCCATAAGAGAAAAGGTTGCTGGTCAGTTGGCATCGCAGCTTGCTGCCAGCAGAGGTATCATCAACAAGATCGAAACCCAGCGCGATCCAGAAGGCGCGCTCGGCAATACTTGTGTCATCAGGGCGGAAACGGCACTTGAAAGCGGCGGCCAGGCAGATCTTTCCAGCGCGCGCATTTGCCTGGAACGAACGCTGGCCATCGCCGCCAACGATCCGGATGCAACGGCTGTGATGTCGCGCGTCATGCTCGCAGGGAGGGACGCCGCGAATGCGGCGGATGTTCGTGCTCAGGCGCTTCAGTTGGCCAGGAATGCTATCTCCTCTACCCCTTTGTCGGACAGAGCGCAGACCGCATTGATGGTCGCGCATCTGGCCAATGGCTGCATGGATGCAGCATTGGAGGCTGGAAATCGCGCCTTGGAATTGAACCCATATAACAGCGAGGCTGCTGCAAAACTGGCGTTCATTCTTTATCTGGGGTCCTACAGGGATGCGGCAATAGCAATGGCACAAGGCCTGCAAAAAGAGACGGATATTCTCCCAGCGGACGCGATGCTGGTCCTTGCCCTGGATGCCTATGGTGCCGGACGCTATTCCGAAGCGTCGTTATGGTCTGAGCAGATCAATGGTACCGACTTGCTGGTGGCGATGCTGAGAGCGGCATCCATGGGTCAACTGAATTCGCCGGATGCGTACGAAAGACTGTCTGGCTTCATCAACGCCGCCGCCAGACCCGCCGCCAACTATCGAAACGGAATAGCCTGGTGGCGCAACCAGCAAGCGATCACCACCGAACTGACGGGCGGCTTGATCAAAGCCGGCGTCAGCCCCAAAGATATTTCGGGAGCACTGACGATCCCGCGCTGATTTGCCAAGGCAACCTGCCAGACTTCTCCATTTTCGGAGGAAGCCACAGCCGCTCATGGAAAATACTGTGATCTGCAAACCAGCGTGCGGCTGGCTTGCGAACACGCACTCCTGAGCGTTTCATATCCTCATAGCTTCATCAAGTATCGTAGCCCAGCACGGCTTGATCCTTGCTGGGCTACGATATGGCTTCTCCGTTCTAATTTTCGAACGAGAAAATCTTCTTCCAGTCATTCTTCATGTCGACGAGCAGCCAGTTTCTTCTCTTCGCCTCATCCAGCGCCTTGTCCAGCTTCCCGAATGGCGATTGTCGGTCATAGGAGTATTCCCGGCCATCGTCGGTATGATGGACGATCATGGCGAAGCCCGGTCCCTTGGCGGCCGTCGTCCAGCGCGCCATCTCATAATCGCCATCCGAATTGCCGGCGACGAAGATCGGCCTGCGACCGATGAATTTGTTGATTCCTGCCGGCTTTCCCGGACCATCGTCAATGAAATCGATTTTTGGCAGTCTTCGCAGCACCGGTACGTCACCCACAATTGCGTATTCGGTCTGGATCGTGCTGCCGACCACCTGCTGCGGAGGAATGCCATAAAGTTTTTCCGCGATGGGGCGCATGAACTCCACGCCGCCACCGGAAACGATATACGTGGTAAAACCGTTGGCGCGCAGATAGTCGAGAAGTTCACGCATGGGGACATAGGTCATCGACGTGTAAGGCTTGCCGGTCTTCGGATGTGTTGCCGTTTCGAACCACTGGCTGACGATCGCACCAAACTGATCGGTGGTCATTCCGCCATGGGTGGCCATAACGAGTTCGACCAGCCCTTTCTCGCCGCTTTTGGCCACCTCTTTGAGATCGCCGTCGAGAACACTCTTGAACGGCTCCTTCGCCTTCCATTCTGGGTGCAACGGAGCCAGTGCCTTGACCCGGTCGAGTGCAAAACCGAGCTGGATGTAATAGGGCTGCTCCGACCACAACGTTCCGTCATTGTCGAAAACGGCAATCCGGTCGTCCGGAGCCACATACCCCTCACCTCCCTCCGCCACGGTCTCCTGCACGAATTTGATGATGCGGGCTTTGGCCTGCGTATCGTTCCATGAGGGCAAAGGCTCTTGCGCCAAGACGGGCGCCAAACCCGTCAGCACCAGAACGATTGCGGTGATGAGCGAGCCAAGGATCGCATCGATCGCAAATGATCTGTTCATCGGATGTCTCCTTCCTGAGTTCTCTTCACACAACGAAAGCCGACATGACTGGTGGACGTGTCTTCGGCTTCCGCATGGCGCGCAGCGGGCCGATAGCGCTTGCAGTAGTTCGGCGCACAGAGATGCGATCCGCCCTTCAGCACGCGTCTTGCGATACGAATTTCGGGCAGGCTCGGGTCGAAACTTGCATCAGCGTCGCGATTGCGCGGGTTCGTCGGGATGCAGCACGCCTTGGCGGCAGGCTCTGGATGTTTCGTGCTCCAGAAATCACTGGTCCATTCCCAGACATTGCCGATCATGTCGTAAAGACCATAACCGTTGGGCGGGAAGGATCGCACCGGCGTGGTCCTTTCGTGGCCCTTCTGCTTGGTCGATTGCGTTGGGAACAAGCCCTGCCAGGTGTTCGCCATCATCTTCCCTTGCGGCATCAGTTCACTTCCCCACGCGAATTCCGCATGTTCCAGACCGCCGCGGGCGGCGAATTCCCATTCCGCTTCGGTCGGCAGATCAAGGCCGGCCCAGTCGGCATAGGCTCTGGCATCCGCCCATGCGACATGAACCACCGGATGATCGAGCTTGCCGCGCAGGTCGCTCAGGCCACCGAGCGGTCGACGCCAGTTGGCGCCGAACTTGAAAGTCCACCATTGCGAAATTTCCGGGCCGCTGACGCTTTTCGGCGGAAAGAACACGAGTGAGCCGGCTCTCAGCATTTCCGGCAGGGCGCCCGGATAATTTTTCGCGTCGGGCACCTTTTCCGCCATGGTCACATGCCCGGTGGCTTCAACGAATGCCGCGAACTGGCGGTTTGTCACCGGCGTCTCGTCAATCCAGAAACCATCGACATTGACGGGATGGGCCGGGGCTTCCTCCGGATAATGACGGTCCGAGCCCATCATGAAGCGACCGCCTTGTATCCAGACCATGCCGGCAGGTGCAGGGCTGGGTTCGGTTGTGCTGTCGAATGCCAAAACCATTGCCGTCTCCATTTTTTCCCGCCCATAGTCGCGGACAAAGGAGCGCCGAAAAAGTACGCAACGGTTAATGGTGCGGCGGTTTACGCCTTGCTTGCGTAAAGTCCTGCACGGCGGCGCACGCTCGTTTCAGGCCGCCGGATTAAGCGGGGGCAGAACGTTGCGTGCCGGATGTGTGGATGTCGCACCTTCGCCGGTGGCGAGACGTGCCAGTTCCTTTCGGTCGAAATCGCCGCTATGGCCCGAAAAGAGGAGCGCTTCCAATCCCCGCAGATGCCTGACAAGATCCGGATCCTTGCTTTGCGCCCACTTCTCCAGCGTAGGAAAACCTTCTTCATGACTCCACGCCTGGAGTTTTTTATAAACCTCGGCGGGACTGTCGTGCAGGATGGCTCTCCGCAACAGGCGGGTACGGTTGGGACGCGAGGCGGCAAGATCGTTGCAGAAGGCGACAAACCATCGCGCCGATGCCTTGGCAAAACGCCAAAGGACCCATGCCGCGGCAACGGACGCAAGGAACAGCCCGATCCACAGCATGACCCGCCTTCGTTGTTCGAATGGAAGCCTTGCGCGCTCCGGCTCCGCGTCGGGTGCAATGCTAGCGATTGCAGGTTCCGCCATGACGGCAACATCCGTTGCCGGCAGATGCGCGACGATGGTCTCGTGCCGTTCGAGATCGAACCAGGGATAGTCGATAGCCGGAATGGAGTACGACCCTTCCGTCGTGGCCGTATAGACCAGCGTCTCCGTTCGCCTGCTGACGACACGGCGATCGATTTCGATACCGTCCTGCGTCTTCACCGTCTTGGCATATTGTTTCAATCCGGTGGCGGTTCCCGGCTTGCTGGGCGCTATGATGACGGCTTGAGTGTTTTCGGCGGTGATCGTTATCGTGCGGACCACCGCGTCCCCGACTTTCAGCGAGGCTGGGGGCCTGTCAAACGCCTGCTCGACCGTCACGTTGCGCGCCGCGAAGGTCGTCGTTCCCGTCGGTTCGCCTGCGACGGTGAAGGACAGGGGTGCAGTTTTGGCAACACCCCGAACGGTCCCGCCATCGACTGAATAGCCGAGCTCGATCGCGATGACCGGCACCTGATAATCGCCGGCGATTTGCGGCACGATGGCGTAACGGCGGCGGATGCCGGAATACTGGATGCCGCTTGCCGTTTCGTTCAAATTCACGCTGCGCTCCTCGGGGAGTGTTACAAGCGCGTTCGACAATTCGAACAAAGGAAATTGCGGCGGAGAGGTAAAGAAATTCGGCGCAAAGACATCCACCGTCACGTGGATCTGCTGGCCGGGCACGATCTTTCCGCCGTCCTCCAGCACAGCCCGCGCATAGGGTTCGGCAGAGAATGCCTTCAGGGAAAACAACAGGAAAAGCGTCAACCAGACGATCCTCACGGCGCTCCCTCCCGCAGCTCGATGGCGAATTTCCGCGTCAACAGGTCGGTCGGGCTTACCGCTATGTTCTTCATCCACATTTCGGATGTCTGTTCGCCGACGTCCACCGTTCCGGCCTTGCCCTGTTTGCCCTTGTCGTCGAATTCCACGCTGTCTGGCTTTTGGTTGGGGTCCTGCTGCTGTTCGCTTTGCTCGTCCTTTTGCTGTTGCAGCAGATGTTCCGCAACACCCAGGTCGGCCACGGCTTCAGGCCAGCCAGGACGCTTTTCGATAGCCTTCTGGTAGGCAGTCACAGCTTCCTCCAGCTTGCCGAGATGAAACAGGCTGTTTGCCTGATTGAACCAGCTTTCAGCCGTATCCACCGAGGCAAAGCTGTCGATGGCATCCTGAAAACTGCCTGCACGATAAAGCGCGACGCCTTTCCACAGCGGGTCTCGAAAATGCGCGGCGGCGCTCGGGAAATCTACATGCTCGAAGGCACGTCGGCCCTGCTGGTCCGGCGTCAGCCAGATGTCAGCCATTTCCGCAGCATCGCCCGGCTTGGGCAGGGCCACAAGGCAACACAGGCACCAGATGGCGACCTTCACCACGAAACCGCGCCGAAACGAGAGCGCCAACAGCAAAGCACAGGGAAAAAGCAGCCACCACCCGGCATCGCGCCAGCGGTCGCCCTCCTTGGCCGTCTGCCGGCTGAAATCGGTGGTGACATGCCGGATGATCCAGCGAACATCCTTGTCGTCGGCGGTCAGCGTGGCAACAGGAAAGCCATTGTTGCCGGCGAAGGTTTTCAGCGCATCGAGATCGAGCCTGGCAAAAACCCTGGAACCACCCGCATCGGTCAGGAAATTGCCGTCGTCCTGCCGAACCGGACCGCCCTCCGCCGTGCCGATACCGAGTACGACGACACCGCTTTTCGTGTCGAAAACCGTCTCCACCGCGTTGTTCTCGATCCCGTCAGTGATCAGCAGGATGGTGCCGGCATTGCCGTCCGCCTGAAGCAACTGATCTGCGAGGCTGAGCGCTGCAGAAGTATCCTTGCCTGGTTTCGGCATGATGCGGGTGGCCAGCGCATCACTGTATATCTTGATCAGCGCATCATCCTCCGTCAGAGGAACCACGAGATGCGCTGTGCCGGCATAGGCGACGACCGCTGTCCGCGCGCCCTGCCGTCCGGCCAATATGTCGTCGATCTTCAGCTTGACGCGTTCCAGCCGGCTCGGGCCGATGTCGATCGCATCCATGGTCGGCGAAAGATCCACCGCGATCACCAGGGATGCAACGTCGGAGACGAAGGGCGGCGGCTCGCGCTGCCAACTGGGGCCGGCTCCAGCCAGAACCGCCAGGATCATTGCTGCAGCGACAATCCAGGCCGGCCGCATATGACGGTGCCGGTCCGGCGCGATGACCAGATGGTCAAGCAGATGCGGCGCGATCATGCCCCGCCAGCGTTCCCTGTAATCGCCTGCACGCGAAGCCAGCCATAGAACCATCGGGGGAACGAGGAGCGCCAGCAACCACCAGGGGCGAAGAAAGTGAAAGTCTGTCATCGCGCCGATGCCTTACGCCCGAGAAGGCCCGCACAGCCCGCGGTCAGGTAATAGATTACCAGCAGCACCAAAGCGCCGCCCAAGGGCCAGTGAAAGAGTTCTATGCGCGGCCGCCAGGTCAGGAGCTTCTGCTCGACGGGTGTGATGCGATCGAGCGTGTCGTAGATGGATTGAAGCTGCTGCTGGTCACCGCCGAAAAAGTATCGCCCGCCGGTGGTCACTGCGATCTTTTCGAGGGTAGCGGTATCGAGTTTATCCTCACCCGTCGCCGCCGGGTCACCGATGCCGATCGCGTGGATCTTGATCTTTTTGGCTTTCGCGACCTCGGCCGCCTTCAGTGGCGGCATCTTGCTTGCCGTATCATTGCCGTCCGTGAGGAGGATCAGCACCTTGTCCGGTGTGTTTGTCTGGTCGAACATGCGGATCGCCAGACCGAGCGAATCCCCCATCGCCGTCCGAGGACCCGCGATCCCCGGCAGCAGGCCTTCGGTCATCGTGCGCACCAGCGGGTGATCCATGGTGAAGGGGGCGAGCGGGTAAGGGGCATCGCCGAAGGCGATAAGGCCCAACCTGTCCTCGCTACGCCTGTTGATGAAGTCGGCGACAACCTGTCTTACGGCATCGATCCGCGATCCGATCGCTCCGTCCGGTGCGCGGAAGTCTTTCGTTTCCATCGACTGAGAGAGGTCGAGCGCGAGCAGGATATCCCTTTGTGGCTCCTTCTTTTCGATCGGCGGCTCGACATATTGCGGACGCGCGAGCGCCGTGACGATCAGGCACCAGGAAAGTGCCAACACGAGTGATTGCGGCCATGAGCGATGTGCGATGACCGATCCTTCGCCGGGCGTGATCCCGGCGGCTCCGGCGATCTGTTGAAAAAATGGAATACGGATGGATGCCGAGGTTTCACGCTTGGCCGGCAGAAGAAACCAGACGAGAAGCGGAAGCGGCAGAGCAAGGAGAAGCCAGGGAAACTCAAGTTGATACATGGTGGCTCTCGATCCATTGGCGCGCCGCCTGCAACACACTCTCCATCTCAGCGCCTGACAGGGAAACGAGCGCGGCATCCCCTCGATATTCGAGATCGGCAAGTGACGAGGCGAGGTTCCGGCCGGTTCCCCCGGATTGATTGAGAAATTGTGCCCATTCGGAACCGGTAAGGCCCGCCACCTGTGCCCTCGGCCAGGCGACCAGCGCTGTCCGTTTGAGCAACGCAGCGAGTTCCCGAAGCACGTCGCCACGGCTGACGGCGATCGCCATGCCGTTTTCAAGCTCCGTCAGTCGCTGAAGCGCGTCGCGGCGGTAGGCATTGGCACGGTAGCGGTTGATGGCGCGTATCGACAAAAACAGGAGGAGGAGAACGACTATCGCGGCGAGCCCCCACCAACCCCAGGTCTGCGGCATCCAGGAGACGGGCTGAGGCATGACGATATCGTGCAACGAGCGCAGCGCCATCTCAATCATCGGATCGAGTTTCGGTCCCATTTCCATCAGCGCCTCCGTTGTCGGAAGGCTGATTGCTCCAGCAGGCGGCGCAGTTGGGGAGCGGTGTCCTCGCCGGCAGAAACCGGCAGCATCGGCAGGCCGAGTTCCCGCTGCCATGCGCGCAAAGCGTTTCCCCGATCCTGCGCAAATCTGTCGACCGCATCACGCGCCGTACTGCGTCCGAATGCAAGCTCCGCCTGCAGCCTGCCGTCGCTGAAGACGATTGCCCCGGATTTCGGCAATTCCAGCAGAAAAGGATCGTATATGAGAAGGCAGATCACATCATTGCTGACGGACAATCGCAGCAACAGGTCCCGTGTTTCTCTGCCATGCCCATCAAAATCACTGATGACGACGATAAGGTGGTCATGGTGGGCGATGTTGGCCGCGATATGCAGTGCGTCATCGAGCGCCTTGTGGGCAGGAGCACCGGTGTAATCGGCAGATAGCGCAGCGTTCTTTTCTGCAATGCGATCCGCAAGCGCGATCACGGCATTGCGGCTTCGATGCGGTCGTAGTTCGCTTGTGCCGGTATCGCTGAAGATCAAACCTCCGACCCTGTCGCCCGAACCCAGGATACGCCAGGCACAGAGCATGGCAGCTTCCGCCGCCGTGACTGACTTCAGCAATTTCCGGCTGCCGAAAAACATGTTGATGCGTTGGTCCACGAGAAGAATGGCAGGGCGCTCTTTCTCCTCTCCATAAACGCGTATGGTTGGCTTGTTGGTGCGTGCCGTCACCCGCCAATCGATGGATCTTACATCGTCACCGGCAAGGTAGTCGCGCAGTTCCTCGAAGATGAGGCCGCGGCCCCGTATCGAGGATTGCATGCGTCCGGCAAGCTGCTGGTGGCTTTTCGCCTTCTGGATGAAACGGAGTTCGCGCGCATTGGCTTCAAGCGCGACGAGTTGTTCCGTCGTGATATATGCGCCTCTTCTATCTGCGACGCCCGGTTTCATGAGACCGCCACCAGTTCGATGATGCGGTCAATCACCTGATCGGCCGGTGTATTCGACGCATGCGCCTCGTAGGAGAGGATCAGTCGATGTCGGAAGATATCGTGGACGACAGCCTTCACATCATCGGGCGTGACATAGTCCCGCCCTTTCAACCAGGCGTATGAGCGTGAGACCTTGTCCAGACTGATGGCGCCGCGTGGACTGGCGCCCACTTGCAACAACGTGGCGAGATCCTTGTCGAAACGGGCCGGATAGCGGGTCGCGAAGACCAGCGCGACGATATAATTCTCGACCGGTTCCGCCATGGTGACGGCACCGATCTCCGTTCGTGCATCGAATATCGCCTGCGGATCGAGCCGCGTGGCTTGGGTGGTCTGGCTTTGGTTGTGGCTGGAATTCTCCTCCTGCCGATTGAGCCGCATGATCGCCGCCTCGGATTTCTCGTCGGGATAACCGACTTCCACATGCATCAGGAAACGGTCGAGTTGCGCTTCCGGAAGCGGATATGTGCCTTCCTGTTCGATCGGGTTCTGTGTTGCCATGACCATGAACAGATCGGGCAGAGGATAGCTGGTGCCGCCGACAGTGACCTGTCGCTCCTCCATCGCCTCCAGAAGAGCAGATTGCACCTTGGCGGGAGCGCGGTTGATCTCGTCGGCAAGAATGAGGTTGGCGAAGATCGGTCCCTGTTGGAACTTGAACTCTCCCTTGCCGCCTTCGGAAAAATAGATCTCCGATCCGGTAATGTCGGCAGGTAGAAGATCCGGCGTGAACTGTACGCGCGAAAGCTCCGATTGGAGATTTTTGGCAAGGCTCTTGATCGCCCGCGTCTTGGCCAATCCGGGTAACCCTTCGACGAGAAGATGGCCATTGGCCAGCAAGCCAAGGAGAAGGCGCTCGACCATGGCGTCCTGCCCGATGATCGACTGACCGATGCGTTGACCAAGTGCCACGATATCGTGATGTGCCGCCATGGTTTCACTTTCCCGCGATGGGTTTGAACCGGTAACGGCACCAATCTCCGGTGCCCTCCCTTGCTGCTCAGGACCGTCGACATCATCTGTCGGAGGCATGTCCGACGACATGATCGCGCCGCTCGGTTGGGTTTGAGAAGTACGCAACGGTAAATCGCAACAGGGTTTCGTGTTAAGGAAACCCGATAGAGGCCGTGCGGCGCTCTGATAGGCGGCAGGACGCGGCTTTTTACGCGCTTCCCGCGACCACCCTACTTTTCGGAAAACGGCTTTAAACGCAGCCGGCTGACATGATCCACGGAGCCCAGGGATCCGGACGGGTTGACGCCTCGAAAATAGCTTTTCTGCCATCTTTCGTTGGCGGCAGTGGAATTGGGATCGAGCAGTTGCGAATTGAACGCGTTTCTCTCGGCGATCCATTCGAAATGCTCGCGCTGAAGATCTGCATTCTCCGACAGATTGGCGATTTCCGGTTCCACCAGACTGAGCGCGCTCCGAACGACGGGAAACAGATGGCAGAACGGCTCGTCCATGTCGAAGAACACACGCTGGAACGGTCGGGTCATCTTCCAGTTCATTGTAAATGTGTACGGAGACCAGTCGGTTTCTATGACGCCTGTCAGGGCTGCGATCCCGTCTTTCGGGCGATTTATCGGTCCCGATATGAAAAGGTCCACTCCGGGTTCGGTCTGAAACAGACACGGCACATGAAATGTGAGAATGCCGTGGCCGAAATGACTGACCGCGGGAGAGATATGCCCCTTGTTCGTTCTGATCTGTATCGCATTTTTCCCTTGCTGGCCGTTCCACGTCGCCGAAAAAGCGACCGGGTTCAAGAGCTCCCAGCCATGCGCATTGGCGATGTTGAGCGGCAGGCAGCGATAGGCAAAACGCTGACTGGTTTCGTCCATCCACTCCCGTTCGACGGGCGCCGGACGGATGCGGACATCGTGGCCATCGAGCACGAAGGCTTTCAGGGTTTTCATGGCGTCTCCCTCACGCGCGTGAAGAATATGTAGCTCGGAGCAAGTTTTAAAATTTCAGCCTGAGCCCGATCTGTCCGCCGATCATGTTGTTTTTCGCACCATCGACGTCGAAGGAATAACTGACATCGCCAAACAGCGAGAGGTTTTCGCTAAGCTGGTAAGCGGCCCCGGCATTCACCTCCAGCCACGTTCCTCCTATTTCTGTTGTCAGCGGAAACTCGTTGAACTTGACGGTCTGCTCGGCCGAAAAGCCGTGCCAGAGATTACCCCCGAAATGGATGTAGCCCTGCTCGGCCGTATATTGCAGCCTCGCACCCAGGCGCCCTGTGAATGCGTCGAAAGGCTCGTTGGTGATATCTGCAAATCTGTCCTTCGCATCATCAAGCCTGATATTCTGCCAAATCAATTGCGCCTGAGGTTCGATCGTCCACCGGTCGGAAAGGCTGAACGGCATGCCCGTCTCCATCGAGACGGCAAATGTAGTCCCGTCAATGTCAGACGAGATGCCGCGATTTGATTGGCTGTCTCCATTCAGCCAGCCATATTTGGCCACCGTATCCAAATACCAACCATTGGCAGAGAGGCTCGTCCAATAAACCGCAAAACTATCCTCGTTGAGGTCAAGCGTGCCGGCAGTAATGCTTGACCGCCCGAGGATGTTTCCGCTCGCATCGCCTGACGCGTTCGCATGGGTATAGAACACGCCGAAGCGATCCACATGGCCATTGTCGTGTTCAATCTCGGCGATATCGCTGCCAATCTGAAGCCCCCAGTAATTTCCATCGAACTGCGGACCAATCGCATATCCGGCGATATTGAGTGTCGCATTGGCTCCAAGATCACTTCGCGCACCGAAGACGCGGCTCCAGATCGCTGAGGAAGTAGCAGCTCCCTCTTGTTCTGTATCGCCCTGCATACCGGGCCCGAAATAGATCGGGGCTCCCGTGGCGTCCAAAAGGCTCCTGTCACCGCGACGCTGGTGAAACGTCCCCATGGTCATCAAGCCCATGCGCTGGGCAACGAGCGGGGCAATGATGCGCCCCGGCACCTCCGGCCTGATGTTGGGGATCGGCGGCGGTGGTGGCGGGGCGCATCATTGCCCCGCTCGTTG
>UCHV01000001.1 GCA_900472395.1 Hyphomicrobiales bacterium | reverse complement strand
CGCATGGCATCGGAAATCTCGCCGACGGTTGCGCGCGCCCGCGCGGCCTCGACGGCCGCCTCCAGCAGATTGCCCGTGCCTGATTTCGCCACGTGTGCAAGTGCGGCCAGCGCCTGATCGACCTTGTTCGGATCCCGCTGGCGGTGCACCTCTCCCAGTCGCTTGATCTGGCCGTTGCGAACGGTGGTGTTGTCGATGGCGAGGATGTCGATATCGTCCTCGTTTTCGAGCCGGTATTTGTTGACGCCGACGACGATCTCTTCGCCGCGATCCACCTTGGCCTGGCGCAGTGTCGCCGCTTCCTCGATCAGCCGTTTCGGCAGGCCATCGGCCACCGCCTTGGTCATGCCGCCGAGGTTTTCCACCTCCTCGATCAGTGCCCATGCCTTTTCCGCCAGCTCACTGGTCAGGCTTTCGACGTAATAGGAACCGGCCAGCGGATCGACCACCTTGGTGACGCCGGTCTCGTGCTGCAGGATCAGCTGGGTATTGCGGGCGATGCGCGCGGAAAAATCGGTCGGCAACGCCATCGCCTCGTCCAGCGCATTGGTATGCAGCGACTGCGTGCCGCCAAGCACCGCCGACAGCGCTTCGTAAGCGGTGCGGATGACGTTGTTATACGGATCCTGCTCGGCCAGCGAAACGCCCGAGGTCTGGCAATGGGTGCGCAACATCAGCGAGCCGGGCTTTTTCGGCTCGAACTCCTCCATGATTTTCGACCAGAGCAGCCGTGCCGCGCGCAGCTTTGCCGCCTCCATGAANNAGCGTGAAGGCAAGCTCCTGCACCAGCGTCGCACCGGCCTCCTGCATGTGGTAACCGGAGATCGAGATGGAGTTGAAACGCGGCATTTCCCGTGCCGTATATTCGATGATGTCGGCAACGATCCGCATCGAGGGTTCGGGCGGATAGATATAGGTGTTGCGGACCATGAACTCCTTCAGAATATCGTTCTGGATGGTGCCGGAAAGCTCCGCCTTCGAACAGCCCTGTTCCTCGCCGGCGACGATGAAGGAGGCGAGGATCGGGATGACGGCGCCGTTCATCGTCATCGAGACGGACATGTCTTTCAGCGGAATGCCGTCGAACAGGATCTTCATGTCCTCGACACTGTCGATCGCCACGCCTGCCTTGCCGACATCGCCTTCGACGCGGGGGTGATCCGAATCGTAACCGCGATGGGTGGCGAGATCGAAGGCGACGGACAGGCCCTTCTGGCCGGCGGCCAGATTGCGGCGATAAAAGGCGTTGCTTTCCTGCGCGGTCGAAAAACCGGCATATTGGCGGATCGTCCAAGGACGCCCGGCATACATGGTGGCGCGCGGACCGCGCACGAAGGGCTTTATCCCCGGCAGCGTATCGAGATGGTCGATGCCCTCAAGGTCATCGGCGGTATAAAGCGGCTTGATATCGATGCCTTCGGCCGTGTGCCAGACGAGCGTCTCCGGCGAAGCCTTCAGTTCCTTTTCCGCAAGCGTATGCCAGTCGTTTCTGGTCGTCATGTAGCCCACTCTCCCCTTCGCCCGCCAGAAATGAACTGCTTGCGAATTCCCTCTGCGTCTTGTGAAAATTCAGTCGAATTGCATGATAAGCGCATCTGCGGCCAGCGTAGCGCCGACCTCCACCTCGATGGATTTCACCACCCCGCGGCGCTCCGCCCTCAGGCTGTTTTCCATCTTCATCGCTTCGACGGTCGCAAGCGTTTGCCCAGCCTCGACAGCATCGCCAACCCCAACATTGATCGAGGTGATCATACCTGGCATTGGGCAAAGCAGCATTTTCGACGTGTCCGCAGGCAGCTTGATCGGCATAAGCTTATGGAGTTCAGCCACGCGGGCGGTCTGCACCCGCGCCTGAAGATCGAAACCCCGCCAGCGCATTCTTATCGAGGCGATGCCAGGATTGATCTTGACGGTCAGGGCATCGCTGCCGAGCTTGAAGCGCGCCTTGGTCTGGCCTGGTTTCCATCGGTTGTCGACGTGCAAGTCATGCCCATCCGCGAACGTGAGAACGAAGCCGGCGGCCTCGCAACGGATCGAGAGCTTTTCCTCGTAGGGTCCGATTTGGACGATCCAACTGTCGGTTACGCGACGTGCATGGTTGCCGATCGTTCCCGAAATCGCGGTCGCTCTCTGCTGGATGACATAGTTGACAACGGCGGCCACCGCAGCAAGCTTCCGGGCTGAACCTTTGTCCAGTTCGACACTGTCGAAACCGTCGGGGAATTCTTCGGCGATATAGGCGGTTGTGAGCCTTCCTGCCCGAAACCGCTCCTGGTTCATGACTGCGGACAGGAACGGCAGGTTATGCCCGACGCCTTCCAGTTCAAATTCATCCAACGCGGCACTCATGGCATCGATTGCCCTGACGCGGGCGGATGGGCCTTCGCCCGGTGCCCAGGTGCACAGTTTTGCGATCATCGGATCGTAAAACATGGAGATTTCGCCGCCCTCATACACGCCGGTATCGTTGCGAATGCGAGTTCCGTCGGCCCTCTCCCTTTCTTCCGGGGGGCGATAACGGGTAAGCCGACCGATCGAAGGCAGGAAGTTTCGATAGGGATCCTCGGCATAAAGCCGGCTCTCTATCGCCCATCCTTCCAGTTTGACATCTGTCTGGCCGAGCTGAAGCGTCTCCCCTGCGGCCACACGGATCATCTGTTCGACAAGATCGATACCGGTGACCAGTTCCGTCACCGGATGCTCCACCTGCAGGCGCGTGTTCATCTCGAGAAAGTAGAAATTGCGCTCGCCGTCGACAATGAACTCTACGGTGCCGGCCGAGTGATAGCCGACCGCCTTTGCCAGAGCCACCGCCTGTTCGCCCATGGCCTTTCGCGTCGCCTCATCAAGGAAAGGCGACGGCGCTTCCTCGATCACCTTCTGGTTTCGCCGCTGGATGGAGCATTCCCGCTCGCCCAGATGGATCATGTTGCCATGCTGATCCCCCAGAACCTGGATCTCGATATGGCGCGGCTGCGTCACGAATTTTTCGATGAAGATACGGTCGTCGCCAAATGCGTTCTTCGCTTCGTTTTTCGACGACTGGAAACCTTCGCGCGCCTCGTTATCATCCCAGGCGATACGCATGCCCTTGCCGCCACCGCCGGCAGAAGCCTTGATCATGACGGGATAACCGATGGAGGCGGCGATCCGAACCGCCTCGTCGGCATCAGCGATCAGGCCCATATGGCCGGGAACGATATTGACCCCGGCTTCAGCCGCGATCTTTTTCGAAGTGATCTTGTCGCCCATGGCCTCGATCGCGCCGACCGGTGGACCGATGAAGGCAACTCCCTGTTTGGCAAGCGCTGCGGCAAAAGCCGAATTTTCCGACAGAAACCCGTAGCCGGGATGCACCGCATCGGCACCGGTCTTGCGGATCGCGTCGAGAATGTTGTCGATGACGAGATAGGACTGCGCGGACGCGGCCGCGCCGATATGCACCGCCTCATCTGCCATCGAGACATGCAGTGCGTTGGCGTCGGCATCCGAATAGACGGCAACGGTAGCGATGCCCATTTTCCTGGCCGTCTTGATGACCCGGCAGGCGATTTCACCACGATTGGCGATGAGGATTTTCTTGAACATGGCGTCAGTCCTCTAAAGCGGGATCGTGTCGTGTTTTTTCCAATGCGTTGCCACCTGCTTGTTGCGCAGCGAGGCAAACGCACGGGCGATACGCCGGCGCGAGGAATGCGGCATGATCACCTCGTCGATGAAGCCGCGCTCGGCGGCCACGAAGGGATTGGCGAAGCGCTCCTCATATTCCTTCGTTCGCTCGGCGATTCTGTCCGGGTCGCCAAGCTCGGAACGGTAGAGAATTTCCGTCGCGCCCTTGGCGCCCATCACGGCGATTTCCGCCGTTGGCCAGGCATAGTTGATATCGGCGCCGATATGCTTCGAGGCCATCACATCGTAAGCGCCGCCATAGGCCTTTCGCGTGATCAGCGTCACCATCGGCACGGTCGCTTCCGAATAGGCAAACAGCAGTTTGGCGCCGTGCTTGATGACGCCGCCATATTCCTGCGCCGTGCCCGGCAGAAAACCCGGCACATCCACCAGCGTCAGAAGCGGTATCGAAAACGCATCGCAGAAGCGCACGAAGCGCGCCGCCTTGCGCGATGAATCGATATCGAGGCAGCCGGCCAGCACCATCGGCTGATTGGCAACAACGCCCACCGTCTGGCCTTCCAGCCGGATAAAGCCGGTGATGATGTTTTTGGCGAACGCTTCCTGGATTTCGAAAAAATCACCTTCGTCGGCCAGCGCCAGGATCAGTTCTCTCATGTCGTAAGGTTTGGCGGCGCTATCGGGGATCAGCGTATCGAGCCGCATTTCCAGCCGGTTCGGATCGTCGTGAAAGGGCCGGACAGGCACGCCGCTACGATTGTTGAGCGGCAGGAAATCGAACAGTTGCCGCACCGCCTCCAGCGCCTCGATATCGTTTTCGAAGGCGGCATCGGCGACCGAGGATTTTTTCGTGTGTGTCGTCGCCCCACCCAGTTCTTCAGCCGTAACGATCTCGTTGGTCACCGTCTTCACCACATCCGGGCCGGTGACGAACATGTAGGATGAGTCACGCACCATGAAGATGAAATCGGTCATGGCAGGCGAATAGACCGCGCCACCTGCGCAAGGCCCCATGATCACGGAAATCTGCGGGATGACGCCGGAGGCTTCGGCATTGCGGCGAAACACTTCCGCATACCCTCCGAGCGACGCGACGCCTTCCTGAATACGGGCGCCACCGCTATCGTTCAGGCCGATCACCGGCGCACCGACCTTCACGGCCATATCCATGACCTTGCAGATCTTCTGCGCATGGGTTTCCGACAACGAACCGCCCAGCACGGTGAAATCCTGCGAAAACAAATAGACCTGCCGGCCATTGATCGTGCCCCAGCCGGTGACCACACCATCGCCGGCGATCTTCTGGTTCTCCATGCCGAAATCGGTGCAGCGATGGGTGACATACATGTCGAATTCCTCGAACGAACCTTCGTCCAGAAGAACCTCGATCCGCTCGCGCGCCGTCAGCTTGCCCTTGCCATGCTGCGCCGCGATCCGTTTCTCACCACCACCAAGCCGCGCCTCGGCGCGACGACGCTCAACCTCGCTCAAGATTGCAAGCATGGCTTTCTCCCTTTTCTGCACCACTGTGTAGCATGCGAAATCGATTGGAAAATCCTGAACAATGTGCGACTGAAGAATTGTAAAAGTCAAACTGCTGAATTGTGAAAGTGTGAAAATGGCGTCAGGCAAGCTGTTTATCGGACGCAAGGTTCGGGAGATCCGGATCACCAGCGGCAACACTCAAGTGCAGTTTGCGGAAAAACTCGGAATATCGACAAGTTATGTCAATCAGATAGAGAGTAACCAGCGCCCGGTCTCCGCCGCTGTGCTGATAACCTTGATCGATAAATTCGGGCTGGACCTCTCCGAGCTTACGACGGGCGAGACGGATCGCCTCGCTTCTGCTGTTACCGAAGCGCTTTCCGATCCGCTCTTTGAGAGCTACTCTCCCACGCCGCAGGAACTGAAGCTCATCACGCATAATGCACCAGGTTTCGCACGTGCTCTCGTGGCCTGCCACCAGGCTTACCGGCGCAACAGCGAGCAACTGGCCGAGATGGATCGCGATATCGGCCACGGCGTATCGGAAATCACGCCATACGAGGAGGTTCGAGACTACTTCCATTTCGTCGACAACTATGTTCACGAACTCGACCTCGCCGCTGAAGCCCTGGCGCAGGAGCTGAAAATCGGCGATGCCGAAACAGAAGCGAAGCTGACATCATTCCTGAAGAGCCGCTTCGGGGTCACGGTTCGCAGAAGCCCCACGATAGCCGCGATACGCGAATTCGACGAGGGATCACGCGTGCTGACCGTCAGCGCGAATGTTGGCTCCGAAACCCGGCTGTTTCAGATCGCAGTTTGCGCCGCTCAACTGCATGCCGACAAGCTAATAGATGAAACCGTTTCGAGCGCCGGTTTCCGCTCCTCCGAAGCGACCGAAATATGTCGAATGGGCCTGCAGAATTACTTCGCCGGAGCGCTTCTGATGCCGTATGGCGCTTTCCTTGATACCGCTCGGCTCCTCAGGCATGACATCGGTCTTCTGTCGGTCCGCTTCGGCACTTCGTTTGAGCAGGTCTGCCACAGACTTTCGACATTGCAGCGCTCCGGTGCGAAAGGCGTTCCGATCTTTTTTGCGAAGATCGACCGAGCCGGCAACATCGTAAAGCGGCATAGCGCCACCAAACTGCAGTTCGCTCGCTTTGGGGCAGCCTGTCCGTTATGGAACGCGCATCAGGCGTTCGATGGTCCCGGCAGGTTCAGTCGTCAACTCGCAGAAACGCCGGATGGTGAGCGATACCTCTGTCTGGCGACCCAAGTGACCAAGGGTGCCGTAGGTTACAGTCTATCCCAACCCACTTACGCATTGGCAATCGGTTGCGAAATTGCCTACGCGGACTCCTTTGTTTACGCTGACACCCTGAATTTCAGCGAGGGCTCCAGCTTCGAACCGATCGGGATTTCCTGCAGAATCTGTCCGAGGCCAAATTGTGCAAGCCGGGCGCTGCCGCCTTTCAAGCACAAGCTATCCGTCGATCATCTGCAGCGCCACCTAACACCCTATAGGCTCCAAGGTGCGCACGCAGATATGAATTTCAAACAGAAGTGATTTTACGTCGCGAGCACCGAGGTACGGCTTCCATCCTCAGCAAGCCTTTAGGAGGCATTGCTGAGAGCCGGTCGTGCTTCCGGTTCCCAAAGGCGGGCGCGAATTTCCTTCTTGTCAACCTTGCCAAGCGCGGTGAGAGGCAACTCCGGTACGACGAAAAGTCGCTTCGGCCGATAGACGGAACCTTTTTCGGCTTTCACGCCGTCCAGCAACATCTGTGGTTCTATACTCGCACCATCCTTGGCGACAACGTAGGCGACCACCGCTTCGCCCCATTTGTCGTCCGGCACTCCGATGACGGCAGCGGCGGCCACGCCCGGATGGCGGACGAGGATTTCTTCGATCTCCTTCGGGTAGACGTTGAAACCACCCGTGACGATCATGTCTTTGAGGCGGTCAACGATGAAGAGCCGTCCGGTGGCATCCTGATATGCGATGTCTCCGGTATGCAGCCAGCCATCCTTCATGACTTCCCGGGTCTCCTCCGGCCGACCCCAATACTCCGTCATGACCATCGGGGCACGAACGCATATTTCGCCTCGCTCTCCTGTCGCTGCAGCCGTGCCGTCGGATTTGATCAGGCAGACAGCCGCCGTGGCGACAGGCAGCCCGCAGGATGCCAATCGCTCCGGATGGTCGGAATGATGATCCCCTCGTCGCAAAACCGCCACCGGGTAACATTCCGTCTGACCGTAGAGTTGCGCAAAGACCGGTCCAATTCTCGAAAGGCCCTGTTGGAGCCGAACTGTCGACATGGGCGCGGCTCCATAGAGAAGAAGCTCCAGTGACGAGAGGTCCGCAGCGACGTTTTCGAGGCAATCAAGCAGACTGTAGATCATCGTCGGCACGAGCAAGGTCATATTGATCCGCTCCTGTTCGATGATCCTGAGAATTGTCGGAGGATCGAAACCGTGAACGAGATAGATCATGCCACCTCGAAGCAGGACCGGGACGATCTTGGTTCCAGCGACATGACTGATCGGCGCAACGGCAAGGTATCGTGGCTCAGCCGGGAGCTCAAAATCCGCCAGAATGCTCAGGCTCATCTGGGCAAGTGCCCCAGCACTTCGGCAGACCGCTCGCGGTTTGCCGGTCGTGCCGCCGGTGAAATTCAAAGTTCCGGGCAGATGCGGCACGGATTGGTCGAGCGGCGACCGCGTGCGCTCCTGCCTTGCGAGCGACAGGAGATCGTTTTCTTCATCCACGCCCGTATCGGATGTCGTTCCAAGGGCAAGATGTCGGTGGGAGGGGCAAGCCTCCGCGAGCTGGCGGGCCCGTTCGGAGTTCGTGCATGCGTCAACTATCACGATAGCAGGCTTGAGCGTGTCGATCTGCTGCACATGATCGCCAAGCGCTCCCATGGGATGCAGATTGCAGACGCCACCGCCCAGCGCCTGGATGGCTATCACGCTGCACCATGCCTCCGGCCTGTTGGACGATAGCAGCGCCACGATGACGCCCGGCGTGACGCCTTCGCGCATGAGCACGATCTGCAGTCTTGCGATGAGGCATGAAGCCTCCCGGTAAAGCATCTGACCGCCGTTCCAGCGAAACGCTACTCTGTCCGGAAATGCCGCGAGTGCCCTGAGAGCCAAGGTGGCATCGGTCGGTCCCTGAAAGGGCAGATATTCTGTCGAAACGGGCTGCACGTGATTTTACCTCCCAAGATCAATCCGTTGCACTGAAGTCTTCAGGTGACAACACCGCTTTGTTTCAGTGTCGCTACTTGCGCTTTCGAGTAACGAATACGCTCGAGAACGTCGTCCGTATCGTGTGTGCCGTCAAACATGCGAGGCACAACCGTATCGCTTTCCGAATATCGCGGCGCTGGTGCCGGTTGCACAGTGCCTGCCACGCTGGTGAATGTGCCACGGACCCGGTTATGCGGATGGCTTACCGCCTCTTCCATCGACAGGATCGGCGCGTAACAGGTGTCGGTGCCCATCAGCAGCGCGTCCCATTCGTCCCGGGTGCGACCGCGAAAAATATCGGCAAGCCTGGCGCGTTGGCCGTCCCAGTTTAGTGGATCCATCTGAACTGCGAATGCCGGATCGTCCGAAAGTCCGAGGCGTTCGAGAAGGTTTGCATAAAACTGCGGCTCAATCGCCCCGACCGCCACGTGCTTGCCGTCGGCCGTCTCGTAAGTGTCGTAGAAATGCGAACCTCCATCCAGCATGTTGACGCCGCGCCGGTCCTCCCACAGGCCGATCTGCCGGAACGTGTGGATCATCGACATCAACAAAGCGGAGCCATCGGTCATGGCGGCATCAACCACCTGACCGCGCCCGCTGGTCCTTGCTCCGATCATGGCAGCCAGCATGCCAAAGGCGAGCAGCATGCCGCCACCGCCGAAGTCACCGAAAAGATTGAGAGGGATAACCGGTTTTCCATCCTTCGGGCCAACGCCGTGAAGCGCGCCCGAAATTGCGATGTAGTTGAGGTCGTGCCCGGCCATCTGCGACATCGGGCCCGTCTGCCCCCAGCCGGTCATCCGCCCGATCACCAGGCGCGGATTGACCTTGAGAAGCTCTTCAGGCGCAAGGCCGAGCCGCTCGAGGACGCCAGGCCGATAGCCCTCTACGAGGCCGTCAGCGTTACGCAGGAGATCAAGCAAAACCTCGCGTCCCTCCGCGCACTTGAGGTCAATGCCGATCGTTTTGCGCGACCGGAGAAGAATATCCTTTTCCGGAGGGATCGCTGGTCCGGCCGGGCCTCCGCTCCGTTCCACACGGATGACTTCAGCGCCGTGATCGGCCAGCATCATGCACGCGAATGGTCCAGGCCCGATGCCGGCAAGTTCGATGATCCTCAGGCCGGAAAGGGGAGGGGGATACATGGGCACTCCTGTCTCTGGTGGCTGAATGCCGTGTTCTGATGTGCTCGCAATACCTGCAGCGCAGACTTATGGCGTGGCCTCACAAGCGAGTTCCGCCCGAGGATTTCGCCTCGTCACGTAACGGGTGTTCTTCGAGGTCAGATTTCGATGATGATCTTGCCCGTCGCTCTGCGCGACGACAGCAGTTTCAATGCTTCCACGCTGCTTTCAAGCGGGAAGCTGGACTGGATGCGTGGGCGAATGAGGCCGCTCTCGTAGAGGTCGCAGAGCTCGGCGACC
Organism: Hyphomicrobiales bacterium; assembly: GCA_900472395.1. Classification (GTDB taxonomy): domain Bacteria; phylum Pseudomonadota; class Alphaproteobacteria; order Rhizobiales; family Rhizobiaceae; genus Neorhizobium. The sequence continues at coordinate 293,139 of UCHV01000001.1, read as the reverse complement.
GCACTCTGATGCGCTTCCGGATCACGAACGATCGCCTGCGCCCAATAGACTCCCACGATATCTGCACCTTTCAGAAGCGGGAGGTTCATGGGAAGGGATGCGATCCCGGCGGCGAAGCCGACGACAAGGTAGCGGCCACCCCAGGCGATGGACCGGAATGCCGGCTCGACATACTCACCGCCAACCGGATCGAAAATCACGGAAATCCCACCAGGGGCAAGTGCCTTGAGGCTGCCGGATAGGTCTCGCTGCTGCTGTGACGTAAGCGAACCTGATGGATATACGATGCCGTCGTCGGCACCCGCCTCCCTGGCCACAGCAAGTTTCTCCTCGCTCGAGGCTGCAGCGATCACCCGCGCGCCGAGTGCCTTGCCAAGTTCCACGGCCGCCAGTCCGACCCCGCCGGAGGAACCCAGCACCAGCAGGGTCTCACCCTTGGCGAGTTTGCCGCGATATTTCAATCCGTGCCACGCAGTCGCATAAGTCACGAGCAGAGCAGATGCGTGATCGAACGGCATTTCCGGCGGTATCGTACTGACTTTCGTCGATGGGGCGCACACGAATTCTGCAAGCCCACCGGAGCTTGTGACTGCCATTACCCGCTGCCCGAGCCGGAAATTCGACACGTTGCTGCCGACAGCATCGACGGTGCCTGCCACTTCCGATCCGGGAGCGAACGGACGCGCCGGTCTGTCCTGATACTTGTCTTCGATAAGGAGCAGGTCCGGCAGGTTCAGCGCGGCCGCAAGTACCCTGATCCGGACTTCGTTGTCACTGGGATCGGGAACCGGCGCGTCTGTCCGGTAAACGAGCGTATCGGGACCACCTTTTTCGACGCTTAGAACTGTTCGCATCATGTCCTCGCTGTACTCCCTGTCTGGCGGTAAACAAGTCGAGCGCATTTCGCGCAGGTAGAGAATGCAGTCCGGGACAAGGGAATGTCCCGGGGTTTGGGGCTGCCGTTATTGCTTTGCCGGGTCGAAGGCGGCCCAGGTCTCGCCCTCGAAACGGGTCAGTTGCAGGCTCTTGATCGGGGCCACGTCATCCGGCTTGTTTTCGAGATGCAAACCAGGCAGGAGCAGTGGCAACTCGACACCCTGAAGGTTCGTGGCCACCTTCATGACATTGTCTCGAGTGAGATCGTCGGCGGCCTGTTGAAGAACGTAAGTCGTTGCCTGCGCCATCGAATAGCCGATCACCGAGAAGACAGATTTGGCATTGGCCTGAGGTGCATACTTCGCCATGAAGGCCCGGAAATCGACCATGCCTTTCTCGTCTTTCCAGCGAGGGTCGGTCGGATCCTTCAGGTAGGCAGCGGTGATGATGCCTTGTGAATTCTCTATGCCGGCAGGTTGCATGACCTGCGAGGCGGAGGCGGCCGCCGTTGGCACAATGTGGACCACATGCCAGTTCAGATCCGCCACCTTGCGGATAGCTTGAGCCGTGAATTTCGGTGTCGAGAGGTTTATGAGGACTCCCGCACCGGTCTTGTGAAGATTGATGATCTGGTTATCGATCGTGGGGTCGGTCGCTTCATAGGTGGCACGGCTGACGATGTTGGAAACCTTGTCTCCCAGGCCTTCCTCTATGCCTGCGATGAAGGATCGACCGTATTCGTCGTTCTGCATCAGGATGGCGATCTTCTCGTTCGGGTGATGCTCAGCGAGAAACGAGCCGTAGACCTTGCCCTCTATATGGGCGTTCGGCTGCCAGCCAACGGTCCAGGGGAAATTTTTCGGGTCGTTCCAGGCATTGCCTGTCGAACCGATGAAAAGGTGCGGAACCTTGCGCATGTTCACGTATCGATGAATGGCGAGGTTGTGCGGCGTTCCGAATGTGCCTGCCAGCAGCAGAACCTTGTCGCGTTCGATCAGCCGTCTCGCCTGTTCCACTGTCCGTGGCGGGGAATATCCGTCGTCGTAGCTGAGAAACTCGATCTTGCGACCCTTGATACCGCCTTCGTCATTGACCTTGTCGAAATAGGCCTTCATCACCTTGCCGATTTCGCTATAGGCAGAGCCGGGTCCCGAATAGGGCATAGTATTGCCGACTTTGATTGTCTCTTGCCCGGACGCGATGCCGGGATAGATCATCGCGGCAACGATTGCGGCGATCGCCAAGGGTCGTTTCATGAACATTCTGTACTCCTCAGGATAGAGAAAAGGTCAGGAATTCATCTAGCGGCGGAACAGGCCCCCGATGCCTTTGGGAGCCAGCAACATGATGGCGATCAGCACGATTCCGTAGATCACGCCCTGCAGACCTTGGTAGACACTGTCTGCCGCCGTTGGCATGAAGTGGACGAATATTGCGCCGATGATTGCACCAGGAATGAAGCCGACACCGCCGACAACGAGGCCGACAAGGATGTTGACGGAAAGGAAGAGCGTGAAACTGTCCGGTGCCACATAAGCCGTGACCAGGGCGGATAAGCCCCCGGCAACACCGGTAATCATGGCCGAATAGCCGAAGGCCAAAACTTTCACATTGGTGACCCTTATACCCATGGCCTCGGCAGCCAGCGGGTTGTCCTTGACGGCCAGGAAAGCTCTGCCTGTCCGCCCGGAGATAAGTCCGGTCACCAGACAGTACAGTACGGCTGCAAACGCCAGCACGACGAAGTAGAGCCATTGATCTGCATCGAGCGGGATCCCTTGCGGGGCTTCCGGCTTCATCAGAACCAGTCCGCCGACGCCGCCCGTCCATTCGGTCAATATGGAGAGCTTGAGGATCTGCGGCATCGCGACGGCCAGCGAAAAAGTGGCCAGCGCAAGGTAGATGCCGTCGAGTTTAAGCGCCGGAAAACCGAACGCGAGACCGAGAATGAAACAAACCACACCCCCGATCAGAACTGCGCCTACATAGGGGAAGCTTCCATCCGTGAGGAAAAAGGCCGTGACATACGCTCCGGCGGCGAAAAACGCGCCGTGGCCCAGAGAAAACTGACCACTGAAACCCGTCAGAAGATTGAGGCCCATGATCGCAATGGCGAGCACCAGGACCTGCGTGGCCTGAAACACCTGGAAGCCATCCAGCAGAAAAGGGACCGCAATCGCTGCTACGGCGATCAAACCGCCGATGATGGCTTTGAGGGTCGGCGGTGCCTGCGTGTGAATGGTGTCTGTAAGAGCCATAACGTCCTCAAACTCTTTGAATGTCGCGTCTGCCGAACAGCCCTGCAGGCTGGAACAGCAGAACGACGATAATCAGTGTCAGTGCAATCGGTAGCTTCAACTCGGCGCCGATGACCGGGACATATGTCGAGACCAGGGATTCAACGATCCCGACGATGAACCCGCCGAGGACGGCGCCTCCCGGGCTGGTCAGCCCGCCGACGACTGCACCGGCAAACGCGTAAATCAGGATCGACAGCATCATGTTGGGTTCGAGGAACACGACAGGGGCAACAAGAAGTCCCGATACGGCCCCGATAGCGGATGCCATGCCCCAACCGAGCGCGGTTATGGCCATCACATTGACGCCGACGAGCCCCGAACTGACCGGGTTGGAAACTGCGCCACGCATGGCAAGGCCAATGCGGGTGAAGCGGAAGAAGGCCCAAAGAATGGTAAGGATGATGGCAGAGATCGCCATCATCGCTGCCTGGTGACGTGAAATGCCAAGGTTTTCCACCAGCGGACCGAATCCGAAAGGCGAGGGAAACGTCTTGATGTCGTGTCCCCAAATGAAGCCGGTCAAGCTGTTGAAGATGGTGAAAAGTGCGATGAAGACGACGATGTTGCTCAACATCGGAGCGTTTTGGAACGGTCGCATAACAACCATCTGCAAGAACCAGCCCAGCCCGAAGCTCAACAGCACGACCAGTAACAGTACGATCCAGTAGGGTAGCCCAGCCTCGAGCATCTGCCATGCAAGGTAAGTCGAGAAGACCGCGAGTTCGCCCTGAGCGAAGTTGAGGTGATGAATGGCCTGGTAGATCATGACGACTGCCAGAGCCAGACATGCGTAGATTGTGCCGGAAGCTATGCCGGATAAAACCTGTGAGAAGAAGAATTCCATCGCTAATATCCCAGATAGGACGCGCGGACGGCGTCGTCGGCCATCACGGTGGCGGCTGGACCACCCATCACGATCGAGCCGGTCTCTATGACGTAGGCATGATCTGCGATTTCCAGGGCGAGATTGGCGTTCTGCTCAACAATAAGCATGGACGTACCCTGGCTGTTGCGCAGGTCGGCCAGCGTTCTGAAAATCTGCTCGGTGACCTGTGGCGCAAGTCCGAACGAGGGCTCGTCCAGCAACAGCAGATCCGGCCGGAGCATCATGGCGCGTGCAATGGCAAGCATCTGCTGCTCGCCGCCCGAAAGCGTTCCGGCTTGCTGGCGACGGCGCTCCTTCAAGCGCGGAAACCTCTCGAACCACGTGTTTATATCCTCGAGGATCTCTCGCCGCGAGCGGCGCGTCATTGCGCCCATCTGCAGGTTCTCTTCCACGGTGAGCGAAGAAAAAGTCCCGCGACCGTCAGGTACGTGGGAAACGCCGAGCCGGGCTATTGCCTCGGTGCGCAAATGGCTGGTCGGCTTGCCTTTGAAGTCTATGGTTCCCTTGCGGTCGATCATCCCGCATATCGCACGAAGAGTGGATGTCTTGCCGGCGCCGTTCGCGCCCAAGAGCGCGATGATTTCGCCGGCTTGCATTTCCAGCGCGACCGAGTGGAGCACGGTCAGCGTGCCGTATGCTGCGGTGAGATCACTGATCTTCAGAAGTGAGGTCATGCGGCATGACCTCCGAGATAGGCCCGGATGACCTCAGGGTCTTTTTGGATCTGTGCCGGTGCGCCTTCCGCGATCTTTTCGCCGAAGTTCAGCACGACGACACGGTCGGAAACAGACATGACCAGCGACATGTGATGTTCGACCAGCAGCACAGTAATGCCCCTCTCATCCCGAGTGCGGCGGATCAGATCACCGAGAGCCATCACTTCCTCGTGGTTCAGCCCTGCCGCTGGTTCATCGAGCAGGATGATCTTTGGTCGCATGGCGAGTGCTCTCGCAAACTCGACCCGCTTGCGGGTGCCGAAGGGCAGGTCGTCCACGAGCCGCTCGGCGTCCTTCCGCAGGTCCAGCCATTCTATGACCTCTTCGATCTCTTCCCTGAAACGCCGCTCTTCCGCGAGCGCAGAAGGCAGGCGCAGCGCTTGGGCCAGTGAACTGCTGCGCATGTGCGAATGACAGCCGGTCAAGATGTTCTGGCGAACGGTCATCGACCCGAAACAGGCAATGTTTTGAAAGGTACGACCGATCCCTCGACCTGCGATCTGATCGCGACGAAAGGCGAGGAGGTTCTCGCCGAGCAACCGGATTTCACCAGATTTTGGTGAATACAGACGGCTCAGGCAGTTGAACAGAGTGGTCTTTCCAGCGCCATTCGGTCCGATGAGCCCAAGAATTTCGCCGCGGTGAAGGTCAAAGGATATGTCGCGTAAAGCATTGAGCCCGCCAAACGCGACGCACACGTCCTTCACCGAAAGCAAAGGGCTGCTTTCAATGCGTTTTGCTGAGTGCACTGGCTCTCCTCCCAAGCGACCTCATTGACCCGAACATAAGGTCCTGCAAGCGGGGGTGTCAATGACTTTAGGGCGTTGACCTATTTTTTTTAAAGCAAAGCCCTAAAATGCTCGATCCCAAGCCGTTAATCATGTTAGCGATGTGCAGGGAGATGCTTGAGGCCGGTACCGGGCAGCACAAAAGATGACGTCGTTCAGCGGTTACGTTGGCGCAATGCCGGTCTCTAATGCCCTGCAGAATGAGGAGAACCATGAGATCAGCCTTACCTCGGCCACTGGACCGGCTTCGATTGCCAGCGATTGTCGCGCCGATGTTTCTTACCTCAAACCCGGACCTTGTCGTCGCCGCTTGTTCCTCGGGATTGCTTGGCGCGCTTCCGGCCCTGAACCAGAGAACTAGTGCTGGCTTTGAGGCGTGGCTGAACGAGATCGAAGAGAGGCTTGGCAGCGTCTCTTGCCCGGCGCCTCATGCGGTCAACCTTATCGTGCACAAGTCCAACCCGCGTCTTCATGCTGATCTGGAAATCGTTGTCCGCCACAAGGTGCCGGTGGTGATTACCGCGTTTGGTGCGGTGCGTGAGGTGGTCGATGCGGTCCATTCCTACGGCGGGCTTATCTTCCATGATGTGGCATCCCGCAGGCATGCGGAAAAGGTGGCGGAAAGTGGTGTCGATGGCCTGATTGCGCTCGGCGCCGGCGCTGGCGGTCACACGGGACATCTCTCGCCCTTTGCCGCGATCGCGGAAGTGCGCCAGGTGTTCGGCGGGCTTATAATACTGGCGGGCGCGATGTCGTGCGGCAGCGATATCGTCGCGGCGCGCGCGATGGGCGCGGACATGGTCAGCATGGGGACCAGGTTCATCGCCACGCGCGAGGCTGCTGTCTCCGACGTTCAAAAGCAAATGATGTTGGCGGCGGCGGCGGCCGACGTTTTGATCACTCCCAACCTCACGGGCGCCTCAGCGACTTTCATGCGCCCTTCGATCATCGCGGCGGGCCTCGATCCTGACGACCTTCCTCATTTCGGCTCGCCGGATGCGACGAGGGAAAGCAAATCCTGGCGCGATATCTGGTCTGCAGGTCATGGGGTCGGGAGTATCAGCGACGTTCCAAGCGTGGCGGAGCTCTGTGACCGACTTCAACAGGAATATCAGGAGGCCATCCATAGTCTCGCCGTGGATCCGTTCCGGGCCGTGAGACATGCAAACCAAGGGGAAGCACGATGACGAAAGCCATCCTTGTAGAGACTACCGGCATTCGGCGCGTCGCCGTCATCGGCGCGGGAACTATGGGCTCGGGTATTGCCGCCCAGTTCGCAAATGCCGGCGTGGCGGTCGATCTGATCGACCTGCATGGTGGAGAAAGCGGAAGCGAAGCCGCAGAAACAGGGCTCGCCAGGCAGATCAAGACTGGTGGCTTCATGGTGCCCGAAGCTGCATCCCTTGTGCAAACCGGCAATACCAGGGATCATCTTTCCCGCCTGACTGACGCGGACTGGATCATCGAAGCCGTCGCGGAAAGCATAGAGATCAAACGAGATTTGTTTGCTGTGATCGCTCCCTATATCGGGCCGACCGCAATCCTGTCGTCAAATACGTCGACACTTTCATGGCATGCGCTCTCGGCAGACCTCGATGACGATCTGAAAGATCGATTTGCCATAACGCATTTCTTCAATCCCCCTCGCAGAATGCAGCTGGTCGAACTTGTTACCGCAGCGGAATCCTCGGCACTTGCCGAACGATTGAGGCCGGCCCTGCAGATCGTCCTTGGCAAGACGGTGATCGAATGCCGCGACACGCCCGGATTTCTCGCCAACCGTCTGGGCTGTTTCTGGATGGCGGTCGCTGCGTTGGAGGCTCAACGCCTCAATCTGACCGTGGAGGAAGCGGACGCTGTGCATCAATCGCTGGGCCTGCCGGCGACAGGTGTTTTCGGGCTATTCGACCTGGTTGGCATTGATCTCGTCCCGAAAGTCTGGGGAAGTCTGATGAACGCCCTGCCTCCAGAAGATGCGTTGCAGAGGTTCGATATAACCAAGAACACGGCTTTCTCCACACTGGTGGAAAGGGGCGCATTCGGGCGTAAAACAGGTGGTGGCTTCTATCGTAAGGGCGAGGATGACGCGCGCGAGGCGGTGGATCTGCGGACAATGGACTACCGACCTCTGGAACAGATCGTTCCGCTTCCGTCACGCGATCCCAAGGCGATCGTGGATATTGCCGGACCCTTCGGGGAATATGCGCGTTCGGTTCTCGGTCACGTAGTTGCTTATGCGGCGAAGCATTCTCCTGAAGTCACAAGAGACCCGGCCGCAGTCGATCTTGCCATGGAACTGGGCTATGGTTGGAAAAAGGGACCTTTTGCACTTGCAGCGGAAATCGGCCCGGCGGCTCTGGCAAGCCAGGCACTGCCACGAGGTTTGCAAATACCGCCCGGACGTCCCCATGCGGGCAAATCCTTCGAAGGCTTTTCGTCCATTCTTGATTTGCCCGTACTCGCACAGAACAATTTTGCGACACTTCACGACATGGCGGACGGCGTCGCCTGTTTCCGTATGCACAGCAAACTCAATACATTCGATCCGGCAGTCTTCGATCTTCTCGAGGAGACGCTGGAGCGCGCCGGGAAGGACTATTCGGCCCTGGTGATCGCAAATGAAGACCCGCGGGCATTCTCCGCCGGCGCAGACCTTGGCTTCTTCACGCGCATGATCGATGCGCCGGACGGGACGGACAGGATCGGTGCTTACGGTCGGCGCGGGCAGGGGCTTTTTGTACGCATGATGCGACTGCCGGTTCCAGTCGTCGCGGCCGTACATGGTTTTGCCCTTGGCGGCGGATGCGAATTCCAGATGCACTCCGATGTGGTTGTCGCCCATGCCGAAGCCAGTATCGGCCTGCCGGAGGCGGGTGTCGGCCTGGTGCCCGGCTGGGGCGGATGCACACGGCTATATGCCCGCGCTTTTGCCGCAGACCCCAGCGCGAGTGCTGTCGATCTGGCCTTGAAGGTTTTTGATCCTCTATTCTCGGGCAAGGTCTCATCGTCCGCAGCAGAAGCGAAAACGCTTGGCCTCTTGAGGCCAACGGATATGATCGCAATGCACCGCGGCTATCTTTCTCAGGCGGCAAAGGAAAAGGCGCTGAGCCTCGTGACGGACTATGCCCCGGCGGTGCCAAAGCAATTTCCGGTGTCAGGCGCGGAAGGATACGATGCGATCCTGGAACATGCGGAAACACTTGGCGCACTGACGGATACTGACCGCGCAATCGCGGCAAAACTCGCGCATATCCTGACGGGTGGGCAACGGCGCGCTACAGCCGCCTCGGAGGCGGAGTTCATGGAACTCGAGGTTGAAACTCTGGCGCAGTTGGTGACCTGGCCCCCGTCGCGAGCCCGTATCGAGCACATGCTCGCGACAGGCAAGCGCTTGAACAACTGACTCAGTTCTCTGCCGTCGGTGCCTCGAAAACAGGTGCCGGCGGCATTTGCTTGTCAGTGGAGCGGCGTAAATCCACCGCTTCCTGGGTTTCGGGCGAAACAGGCGCGACGATCATGCCGGCCATCATGTCTGCAAGATTGTGTTCGGCTGACTTCTGTGTCCACAGGCTTGCCCAGTTCACGTGGTCTTCTGCCTTGCCCGCTTCCATTGAAGCGCCCGCCGAAACGCCAAAGAGCAGCATCAGTTGCAGACGCTGGCGTAGAATCTCGCCGGGCATGCTCGGTGCAAGTCTTTTGATATGCTGAAAGCAGCGGCGTGTCGCCCTGTCGGCGCCTGCGGTTGCCTCGAACAGAAGATCGCGGCGGGTTATGAGAACCGACGTGAAGAACTGAAGCTGATACTGCGCCTCTCCCTTGTGCGCGCCAGGTGGCGCGACAACGGGAAGGAGGATTTCGGCAACTTCGCGCACGCTGGCGGGGCCGCCACGGGCTTCCAGCGCGTCAAGGCGCATATTGTTGTTTTCATCGAGCGTCGCGGCGACATCGGCCACGATCTCTCGAATGAGTGCATCGCGTGACGAAAAATAATAGCTGATGGAGCCGTTGTTCTTTTGCCCGGCGGCGGCCTGGATGTCACGGATCGAAACATTCTCGATGCCGCGCTGCGCGAACAGGCGCAAGGCCGCCTTCTTGAGCTGCAATCTCGTCTTGTCGCCCTTGCGAAGCTGGTCGGCATGGGTAAGGGCCATACGCGTCGTCTCAAATTATTCTACAATGCCCTAAAGTTAATCGGTCTCCATCGCTCACGCAAGCAATGACAGGTTGCTCATTTTAGGTCGACGCGTAATTATTTTAAGTCAGTGCTTGAAAATTTGTTTTCGGCTCGATAGCTTGCTCTCGACAGTCGCATCTTCGGGAGGGATGCGTGCCGGGAGGAGGCGCTTATGGGGTTCGGTTATCGGCGGGACATGTCAGACATCGTGGTGGTCACGATGGATATGGACGGGCAATCCGCCAACACCATGAGCCCCGCCTATCACGAGCAGATGGGGGCGACGGTTGCGCGTCTCGAGTCAGAGAAGGAACTCACGGGTGTCGCGTTTACCTCTGCGAAAAAAACCTTTTTCGCCGGCGGCGATCTGCATGGTCTGCTGAAGGCCGAAGCAGGCGATGAAGCCTATCAAGCCTGGTTGAACGAGGATAAGGGCTTCCTGCGTCGTCTCGAAAAGCTGCCGGTGCCCGTCGTTGCGGCCATCAATGGCGCTGCTCTGGGTGGTGGCTTGGAGATCTGCCTGGCCTGCAATCACCGGATAATCGTCAGCGATCCGCGAGCGATCGTCGGATTGCCGGAGGTGACGCTGGGTTTGCTGCCGGGTGCAGGCGGTGTCTCTCGGCTCCCGAGAATGCTTGCAATCGATGACGCGCTGGACATTCTGCTGACGGGCCGTGCCATAGGCCCCGACGAAGCATTGCGGCTGGGCCTCGTCGATGCCGTCGTATCTTCCGCAGAACAGCTCCTGCCGGAAGCGATCGCCTGGATCCTTGCAAATCGTTCGGCGCATCGCCAACCATGGGATCTCGATCGGATCTGGTTGAGTCCGGTGCAAAGGGACGCCGCGCGCGAACTTATTGCGCAGGCACGTGTCGAGGTTCGGCGCCGCACTCGAAACAGACTACCCGCGCCGCAACGCATACTCGATATTATGGAGAGCGCGCTCGATCTGGATATCGACGCGACCCTGGCGCTCGAGACGGCGTTGTTTTCGAGCCTGCTCGGACTTCCAGAGACGCGAGCTGCGATCTCGACCAATTTCTTTGCAACGAACGCCATCCGTTCCGGCAAATTACGGCCTCCCGGTGGTCGGTTCAAGGCCGCGACACTCTGCGTGGTTGGAGGAAGCGACGAGGCCGTCGCCATCGCCCGCGACAGCAAGTCGCGTGGGCTTGAGACCCACAGAGCGGATTACGGCCCGGTCGTTCCGTCGTCTGTCGTTCTTGGTTTCCAGAACGCGGGTCAAGAGGGTTTTCTGTCCGAAAAACTGATCGAACTCGGCGAATCCGAAAGCATTTACGGCTTCCATACCTCCGGAGCGTCGATCGAGCGGAGCATCGTCTCAGGCCAGAAACAGGAGCAGCTTTTCGGTTTCCACGTTCCCGCCATTCCGAAGGGCAACCGAGTCGTAGAAATTGCCGGGGCACCGGGAACGTCGCGCGACACGATATGCCGGGCCTATGATTTTTTCCAGCAGATCGGGCGGACCCCCATCATGGTGCGGGGCGCGCCGGGTTACATCTCACGTCTGGTCGCGGCCTATATCGGCGAAGGTCTTTCGTTGCTTGCCGATGGAATGGCACCATCGGCTGTCGAGAATGCGGCGGACGAGGCCGGGATGATCATGCCACCACTTCTTTGGCTTGATGAAATACTCGACGCCGGAAGCTGCCCCCCGTTGCTCGGTGCGTGCAATTTCCATCAGCGGGTAATCCACGCTCTCGCCGTCGTGGGCCGTGCCGGAAAAAGCTCCGGCAAAGGGGCGTATGACTACGATGAAGCCGGCGCGGCGACCCTTTGGCCGGGCCTGGCGCAATTTCGGGAGCGCGATGAATCGATAGGACTTCAAGAGGCGATCGACAGATTGCTCTACATTCAGGCGGTCGAGACAATGGCGTGCCTGCATGAAGGGGTCATCTCATCGACCGAGGAGGCCGATGTCGGCTCCGTAATGGGGTTCGGTTTCCCCGCCCATACCGGCGGCACCGTCCAGTACATCCGGGGCATCGGGCACGCTGCCTTCACGAAACGCTGCGGCGAACTCGCGGTACGCTGGGGCAACCGGTTTCGGCCACCCGCCGACGTTTCCGAAATCTTGGAGCCGACCACGAGCGTGCTGGCGGAAGGATAGGCAGATGATCCAACGATACCTCTTCGAGCCGGAACACGAGATGTTTCGAACGACAGTGCGCAAGTGGGCGGAAGCGGAAGTCTATCCTCGCTCAGAGGAGTTCCGGCGGAACGGAATGGTGGCCCGTGACGTATGGCGATCCGCAGGCGGGCAGGGCTTGCTCGCCATGTATGCCGATGAGCGGTACGGTGGCCTCGGTCTCGATGATTTCCGGATGGACATGGTGCTGATTGAGGAACTTTCGGCACGGGAAAACGGACTGTATATCCCGCTGCACAACCGTATCGTCGGGCCATATATCCATCGGTATGGAACGGAGGCCCAGAAGGATCGCTACATGCCGGGCATCGTTTCCGGCGACACGGTTCTTGCGGTGGCAATGACTGAGCCGGATGCCGGCTCCGACCTATCCGGTATCCGTACGAAAGCGGAGGATCACGGGGATCATTGGTTACTCAACGGGGCCAAAACATACATTTCGAACGGGATACTGGCAGGGCTTGTCCTTGTCGCGGCGAGAACCGGGCAGGGGCGGCATGAGATAGGCCTCTTTCTCGTTCCCGAAGGAACGCCTGGTTTCTCCAGGGGGCGAAAACTCGAAAAAATCGGGCTGAAATCACAGGACACGGCAGAACTCGTCTTCGAAGATGTCAGGCTGCCGAAGGATGCAGCGCTCGGCGATCCCCGTGACGGTTTCAGAATGATGATGGCCAATCTTCCCGAAGAACGCCTGGTCGGCGCAGTACAGTTCATAGCGCATGCGCAGCGGGCGTTCGATATCACGCTCACCTACATCACCGAGAGGAAAGCTTTCGGAAAGGCGATAGGCCAGTTCCAGAATTCGCGCTTTGCCATGGCAGAGATGAAAACACGGCTGGATAGCGCGTGGGCATTCGTCGATCACTGCGCGCGCCAGCACCTCGATCATACACTGACGTCCGAGCTTGCCGCCGAGGCCAAGCTGCTCTGTTCCGAAGTCGAAGGCGATGTCGTCGATCGCTGCGTGCAGCTGCACGGCGGCGCGGGCTTCATGGAGGAGTTCGAGATTGCCCGGATGTACTGTTCCGCGAGAGTAAGCCGCATCTATGCCGGCTCTTCGGAGATCATGAAGGAAATTATCGGACGCGGACTGGGCCTGGGGGAGAGGCGATAGTTCGCATGTGTCCAGTGACGCTAGTTGGGAGGTTACGTCATGAAGCATCCATCGGGTTTCGCAAGATCACAACCGGACAAGATTGCATACCGAATGGCGGAAAGTGGCGACACGCTCACCTTCGCCGAGCTGGATGTGCTGTCGAACCGAGCCGCGCACGCATTTCGGAGCCTCGGTCTCCGTCCAGCCGATCACATCGCGCTGCTGTTCGAAAACAGCCTGGACTTCATCGTTCTGACATGGGCGGCGCAACGCAGCGGACTTTTCTACACCGCCGTCAGCAGCCATCTGTCCATCGATGAGATCGCCTATATCGTCGAGGATTGCGAGGCGAAGGTGTCCGTAGTCTCAAGCAAATATTCCGGCCTTTTCGAAGGCCTGAGGTCCTCACTGCCGGCATTGCGTTGTTTTCTGTGCGGTCCGTGCGCAGATCCCGACATCGACTGGAAGCAGTTGCAGTCCATGCAGCCATCCACACCAGTTGATGACGAGGTGACCGGCTTCGACCTTCTCTATTCGTCGGGGACAACTGGGCGCCCGAAAGGTATTGCACGCAGCTTCGTTCGCAAACCCATCGACACAATCTTCCCCGAGCCGATGAAAGTGCTTTGTGAGACAGTAGGGCGCATGGCGGAGGATACCGTCTATCTGTCGCCCGCACCGCTCTATCATGCGGCACCGCTGCGCACCTCGATGGTAACGGTCATGCTGGGCGGCACCGCCATCATCATGGAGCGCTTCGATGCAAGCGAGACGCTTCGACTGATCGAGCAATACAAAGTCACGCACATACAGCTTGTGCCGACGATGTTTGTGCGAATGCTCAAGTTACCTGCAGACGAGCGCCTGCGCTATGACGTGTCGTCGCTCAAAGTTGCTTTTCACGCTGCCGCTCCCTGCCCGAGGGACATTAAAACGGCCATGATCGATTGGTGGGGGCCGGTCCTCGTCGAATTTTATGCAGGGTCCGAAGCAAACGGGATAGCGCTCACCACAACGCAGGACTGGCAGACTTATCCCGGAACCGTAGGCCGATCCTTGATCGGAACGATTGTCGTGACAGATGACAATGGACGAGAGGTTCCACCGGGCATCGTGGGAAACGTCTATTTCGACAGTGGGATCGAGTTCCAGTACCGCCGCGATCCCGAGAAGACGGCGAGTGCCTATCTGCGGCCAGGCTGCTCGACGTTGGGGGATGTCGGATATGTCAATGAAGAGGGTTATCTCTTTCTGACTGACCGCGCCGCATACACGATTATTTCCGGCGGGGTGAATGTCTATCCGCAGGAGACCGAAGACCTGCTGATCCAGCATCCTGACGTTGCCGACGTCGCCGTCTTCGGCGTGCCCAACGAGGATCTCGGCGAGGAGGTGAAGGCCGTTGTCCAACTGCAGGATGGCGTGGAGGCTTCGTCGGCGAAAGCCCAGGAACTGATTGAATATTGCCGCCAGCGTTTGTCGCGGATCAAGGCACCAAAGAGCATCGATTTCCGTCAATCGCTGCCGCGTACTCCAACCGGAAAACTCGTCAAACGCAAACTGCGAGAAGAATATTGGCCCGCCCGAGGTCCTGCACAACCGGAATTGATGAAAGGATGAGACCATGAATATCAAGGGACACGCAGCCATCGTGACAGGTGGCGCTTCAGGACTTGGCGGAGCTACCGTCGACATGCTGGCCAGATCCGGCGCCAAAGTGGCGATCTTCGATCTCAACGAAGAGCTTGGAAAGGCGAAAGCGCATGCGGTAGGCGGCTCCTTCTTCAAGGTGAATGTCACCAACGAGACGGAGGTCGAGGCCGCGATCCGAGCCGCGGAGGAGTTGAACGGCAAGGCGCGCATTCTGGTCAACTGTGCAGGAATTGGTCCACCGAAGAAGGTGATTGATCGCGAAGGAAACCCACTTCCGCTGGCAGACTTCTCGTCCATTATTTCGGTAAACCTTCTGGGCTCTTTCAACGTTCTCTCGAAATTCGCAGCGGCGCTTCACACCGCCGATCCGGTTGGCGAAGAACGTGGCGTGGTGATCAATACCGCCTCTGTCGCCGCGTTCGATGGCCAGATCGGACAGGCCGCCTATGCAGCCTCCAAGGGCGGCATCGTGGGTATGACCTTGCCCATAGCACGCGAATTCGCCCGCTACGGAATACGCGTGATGACAATCGCACCCGGTCTGTTCCTGACCCCATTGATGGCAACGCTGCCGCAGGAAGCGCAGGACAGCCTGGGCAAGCAAGTGCCATTTCCGCCCCGTCTGGGCGATCCGGCAGAATTTGCAAACATGGTGGAAGCGATCATCGGAAACGTGATGTTGAATGGAGAGACCATTCGGCTGGACGGCGCAATCCGGATGGCTCCAAAATGACTTTCCTTGTTGAAACGCGAGGCATGTCGGAACGTGCATTGCAGATCGCCGCGCGCGTCGAGCATTTCGTGCGAGGCACCGTCGTTCCCTATGAAAAAGACCCTCGGCGGACGCCGCACGGCCCGTCTGAAAATCTGGTCCTGGCACTGAAGGCAGAAGCCCGCGCGGCGGGCGTCCTCACGCCGCACATCCTGTCCGATGGCCACCATCTCAGCCATCGGGAAACCGCTTGTGTGCTGATCAGCTCCGGCCTTTCTCCGCTGGGTCCAATTGCCTGCAACGTCTCTGCGCCCGATGAAGGCAACATGTATTTGCTGGGTCAGGTGGCTTCGCCGCAACTCAAGGCCCGGTTCCTCGAGCCAATGATCCGGGGAGAGATGCGGTCGGCATTTTTCATGACCGAACCCGCTGAAGACGGTGGCGCGGGTTCCGACCCTTCCATGATGAAGACGAACTGCCGACTGGAAGGCAATCACTGGGTCATCAATGGCCGCAAGACTTACATCACCGGGGCGGAAGGTGCCGGAATGGGTATCATCATGGCAAAGTCGGAAGATGGCGCCTGCATGTTCCTTGTCGATCTCCCCAATCCTGCAGTTCGTATCGAGCGTGTCATGGACACGCTCGATAGTTCGATGCCGGGCGGTCACGCGGTCGTCTCCATCGAAAATCTGCGCGTACCGGCGGACGCAATGCTCGGGCAGAGCGGTGAGGGGTTCCGTTACGCTCAGGTGCGTCTGTCACCTGCACGCCTGACGCACTGCATGCGCTGGCTGGGAGCCGCAATCCGAGCCAATGAAATCGCCAGCGAATATGCCAACCGACGTGTGGCGTTCGGGAAACCTCTCATCGACCACGAAGGGGTTGGCTTCATGCTGGCCGACAATCTGATCGACCTGAGACAGGCCGAACTGATGATCTACTGGTGCGCTGACATACTCGACGGTGGCGTGCTGGGGACGGCCGAAAGTTCCATCGCGAAGGTCGCTGTCTCCGAGGCACTGATGAGGGTCGCCGACCGCTGCATACAGGTGATGGGCGGTCAGGGCGTGACCGGCGACACGATTGTCGAACAGGTCTTTCGAGAAATCCGGGCATTTCGGATCTACGACGGCCCGACCGAGGTGCACAAATGGTCCTTGGCGAAAAAAATCAGACGAGACTGGAAAAAGGCGAACGAGGCATGACCCTTGCTCTGAACGCAGACGCCAATGCGGGTGTGACCGCCATGCGGGACGGGTTCGACTTTGTTCTCGAGACGCTGGAAGCCTGGCTGTCTGGAAACGTTGAAGGCTTTCAAGGGCCATTGGAAATCTTCAAGTTCAAGGGAGGACAGTCAAACCCCACCTTCAAGCTCGTCACGAAAAGTGCCAATTACGTCCTTCGCCGCCAACCGGCCGGGCAACTGGCCAAGGGAGCGCATGCAGTTGATCGCGAAGCACGTGTTTTAGAAGCGCTTGCCGACCAGGATTTTCCGGTGCCGCGTGTTCACGCCTTTTGTGACGATGAGACCGTCATCGGATCCAAGTTTTTCGTGATGGACATGGTGGAGGGCCGCATTTTCTGGGACGCGGGTTTCCGGGAAGTCGCCGCTGGCGAGCGGCGGGCCTATTTTTCCGAGATGAATCGCGTTCTGGCGCGCTTGCACCAATTCGATCCCGAAGCGCTCCGGCTCGGTGATTTCGGCCGGAATGGCAATTACTTCGAGCGTCAGATCGCGCGCTGGTCGAAAAGCTATCTTGCGGACACGGATGCCGGTCGCGACGAGGGCATGGACCGCCTGATAGAATGGTTGCCCGCGGCTGTCCCCCAGGAGGATGAAAGCCGGATTGTTCACGGCGATTTCCGCTGCGACAATCTGATCTTCCACCCGGTGCAACCGCGCATTGTCGCAGTGCTGGACTGGGAATTGTCGACGCTTGGTCATCCGCTCGCTGATTTCGCCTACCACGCGATAATGTATCGCATGCCGCCCGACATCGTGGCGGGTATCGGCGACGTCGAACCTGCCTCCGTGAGCTTGCCGACGGAAGCCGAGTACGTCGCTGAATACTGCGCCAATACTGGCCGTGACCGAATCCCCGATTACGATTTCTACATCGCGTTCAACTTCTTCCGTCTCGCTGCGATCTTCCACGGGATCAAAGGCCGCGTGGCACGCGGACAAGCCTCATCCGCCCATGCAGCCGAGCGAGCGGCGGCCTATCCGCGTCTCGTGAAGCTTGCTCTTGAAGCAATGGAGTCCTGCCGATGACTGACGTCCTTATCGAACGAAAAGGTCCCGTGGCAGTGATTACGCTGAACAGGCCGGAAGCGGGAAACGCGTTCAACCAATCCATGGCGGATGCCTTGCTGGCGGCCGCCAATAGCGTCGCTCACGACCCTGCAACACGCGTTGTGGTTTTAACGGGCGCGGGACGTATGTTCTGCGTCGGCGGCGACATCGGCGACTTCGCCCAGAACTCCACCAGCATATCCGCATTCCTGGCAAGGCTGGCAGGGGCTTTGCATCAGGCCCTTGCGCAATTCGCGGCGATGAAAAAACCGTTGATCACACTCGTGAACGGACCAGCGGCGGGGGCCGGCATGAGCTTGGCCATTGCCGGAGACATCGTCATTACGACGCCTCAGGCGCACTTCACCGCAGCATATGGCGGAATCGGCCTCACGCCGGATGGGGGAATGACCTGGATGCTGCCCAGGCTTGTGGGGCTGCGCAGAGCACAGGACCTGCTTCTGACCAATCGACGGGTCGGCGCCGATGAGGCCGTCGATATCGGACTGGTTTCTCGTCTCGTGGAGGCTGACGCTCTCACAGCCGCCGGTATCGAACTGGCAACGGATCTTTCGACCAAAGCCGTATCGGCCCTCGCTCAGGCGCGTTGGCTGATGCAGGCGGGCATGTCCGATGGCTTCGTGAGCCACATGGACCGTGAACTTCAAACAATCGGCGCTGCCGGCGAGAGCCTCGAAGGGCAGGAGGGTGTTGCAGCCTTCCTTGCGCGTCGCAGACCAAATTTCCAGGGAGATCAAAACAATGGCTGAAGCTTTCATCGTCAGTGCAGCCCGTGTCGCAGGCGGACGCAGAGGAGGCGCTCTTGCAGGATGGCACCCCGCAGATCTTGGTGGCGAGATCATCAACGCGCTCGTGGATCGGAGCGGCATCGACCCTTCTGTGGTAGACGACGTCATCGTCGGCTGCGTGACGCAGGCGGGAGAGCAGGCGTTTGCATTCGGGCGGAACTGCGTGCTTGCGTCAAGGCTGCCGCAGAGCGTTCCGGCGGTGACCATCGATCGCCAATGCGGCAGTTCTCAGCAGTCGGTCCAGTTCGCTGCGCAGGCCGTGATGTCGGGCATGCAGGACGTGGTAATCGCCATGGGCGTGGAGAGCATGACCCGCGTGCCGATGTTCTCGAACCTCAAGTTTCACATGCAGGAAGGAATTGGCGAAGGGCCGTTTTCGGCGCGGATCGGAGAACGCTTCGGCACCCGCGACTTCAGCCAGTTCAAGGGCGCTGAGATGATCGCGCGAAAGTATGGCTTCACCCGTGACGATCTCGACAGGTTAGCACTGGAAAGTCACCGTCGTGCAGACCTGGCCGCCGAGAGTGGAGCGTTCGACAAGGAAATTGTTCCACTGTCGACCGATGCCGGGCTTCATGCGCGCGACGAGGGAATTCGCGCCGATGCCTCCCTTGAGGCGATAGGAAACGTCAAGCTCCTGGAGGAGGGCGGCATGATCTCGGCCGCGAACGCATCGCAGATCAGCGATGGCGCGGCCGGGCTTCTTGTGGTCAGCGAGGCGGCACTCAAGAAATATGCGCTTACGCCGATCGCCCGCCTTGTCAACATGACCGTGACCGCCGGCGATCCCGTCATCATGCTGGAGGAGCCTATCCCTGCGACGGCGCGGGCATTGGAACGCGCTGGAATGCGCATCGACGATATCGATCTGTACGAGGTCAACGAGGCTTTCGCGCCGGTGCCGCTGGCTTGGCTGAAGGCTACAGGCGCCAACCCGGAAAAACTGAATGTAAACGGCGGAGCGATCGCACTTGGTCATCCGCTGGGCGCATCCGGTGCCAAGCTCATGACCACTCTTGTCCATTCCCTCAAGGCCCGAGGGAAGAAATACGGCTTGCAGACCATGTGCGAAGGCGGCGGGGTCGCCAATGTCACAATCCTCGAGGCCCTGTGATGGCGATCAAAACCCGTATCACTGAAATTCTCGGCATTGAACATCCGGTCGTGCAGGGCGGGATGATGTGGGTCGGCACTGCGCAGATGGCTGCGGCTGTTTCCAATGCCGGAGGTCTGGGCATGCTGACGGCGCTGACCCAGCCAACGCCCGATGCACTGTCTGCCGAAATCGCTCGATGCCGACAGATGACCGATAAGCCCTTCGGAGTGAACCTCACCGTCCTCCCCTCCGTTAACCCGCCGCCATATGCAGAATATCGCCGCGCGATCGTCGATAGCGGAATTCGCATTGTCGAGACGGCAGGAGGCAAACCGCAGGAACACGTGGAGTACTTCAAGAAGAACGGTGTGACCGTGCTCCACAAATGTACTTCAGTGCGTCATGCGCTCTCCGCTGAAAGAATGGGCGTGGATGTGATTTCGATCGACGGGTTCGAATGCGCCGGACACCCCGGGGAGGACGACGTTCCGGGGCTTGTTCTCATTCCGGCGGCTGCTGACAAGGTGAGTATCCCTATGATCGCTTCCGGCGGTTTCGGGGACGGACGCGGGCTTGCCGCCGCACTTGCGCTCGGAGCCGAGGGCATCAACATGGGGACACGTTTCTGCGCCACCCGCGAAGCTCCCATTCACGACAAGATCAAGCAATTTCTTGTCGCGAACAGCGAACGGGACACCAATCTCATATTCAGGGGGCTGAAGAATACCGGGCGTGTGGCGAGGAACTCCGTGTCCGACCTCGTAGTCGAAATCGGTCATCGTGCCGGGGCTGTGTTTGCCGACGTTCAGCCGTACGTTTCAGGAGCGAAAGGACGCGACGCATTGAGTTCGGGCGATATCGACGCCGGATTGATATGGGCCGGGCAGGTTCAAGGCCTCATTCACGACATTCCAACATGCGCCGACCTGTTGACCAGCATCGTGCATGAAGCCGAGCAGATCATCACTCGACGCCTGGCTGGCTTTCTCGCTTGAAAGAATACGAAATGGATCCGGTCTTTATTCAAGGCATGATCCGTTGTCTGTCATGCCGCAAAATCTCCAAGTTGGAGGTTCGCTTTCCTTCAAGATCAATTGGTCCGGGCGCCCGATTGAACGTTTTGCAAAGTTGAAAAAAGGGCGGATATCCTTCTACCATCGAAGGAAATGCCTTCCGCACACCGCCCCGACAAAACCGCATAACAGAATACCAAGCGTGTACCACAGCGCCACAAAGGTGAGGCCATTCTCGATACAGCCCCAGCTGTAAACCCATGATCCGATGGAGCCAGCCGTGCCGCCCGCGATGAAGCCGGCAAGGCGTGGTCGGGTCGGCGCAGCGCGGCGCAGGAACCAGAAGGTTGCGGCCATCAGCGGCGCTCCCGCAGCCAGAATGATCAGCGGGCAGAACCAGTAGGAAATGCCCATGATCAGTCGGTGATGTTCCGCCGGTGAGGTTGCGGCATTCAGTTGCAGCAGGCCGAGCATGGTCAAAAGGCTGTAGATAATCAGCGCGGGGGCAGCAGCGGCAACCGGGCGCCCGCCCGGACGCGCCACCTTGACCAAGGCAACCACCCCCACAATGGATAGCAGCAGCGGATAGGCGGATTTTGCCCAGAATGCTGCCTGCGACACTGCGGTGGAAAGATCGGGGCGAAGACCGTGGCCCAGCAGGATGAATGCGGCCGACAATACGATGCCCGGCACAAGCGCAAGAATCAGTAGCCTGTGCAATGCGTGTTTGCGCACCGGCAGCAGATCTTTCACCAGATCGTCGATCATATCATCCGTCTTCGCCACGTTCGCCTCTCAATCTCGCAGCCAATGCCTTGATGCCACGATGGACGCCGATCTTCACCATGGCTTCGGTGCGTCCTGCACCCGCCGCCGTTTCCGCGACGGATCGCCCTTCCAGTCGCACCTGCCGGATCATCTCGCCCTGCCACGCGGGCAGGCTGGCCAGCAGCCGGTTGACGTCCATATTCGCGGCCACCGCATCCTCGCTGTAATCATCCGCCACGTCGCCGATTGCTTCCAGCCCGACATGCGCACGTCCACCTGAACGCCGGTGATGATCGACCAGCTTGTGCCGGGCAATCGTGAAAAACCATGCCGTGAACGGCCGTGCGCGGTCATAGGTGATCCGGCGTTGATGCAGGGCGAGCAGCGTATCCTGCACCAGATCATCCACATGGGCCGCCGCAGAACCGCCGAGCCGTCTCGCATAATAGCTGACCAGCAGATGCCTCAGCATATCCAGCAGGCAGCGATATGCGGTCTCGTCCCCGTCAAGGGATAAGAGCATCAACGCTTTCAATTCGGTTTCGGTCAACTGCTTCATGTCGTTTCCGCTTCATACGGCCTGACCGGAAAACGGTTACACGGCTGAAGAAAGAAAAGCGAGAAACAGCAGTGACCGATCAGTCAATCACATCGCCGTGATGCCTGTAACCGATCCGTCGGCCCATCGAATGTGCTTCCTGTGAACCTTCGGCGCGCCATGCGGCGAGCACATCCACTGGGAGAAAAATCATGAGAACGCGTCTTTTCACCACCACCTGCCTGGCCGCACTTCTCGGCGTGTCGCTGGCTTCCGGCATCGCGCAGGCACAGACCAGCAACGATTCCATGAAAAAGACCGATACGATGAAATCGGACACCATGAAATCAGGCACCATGGCCAAAGACGGCATGAAGGCTGACACGATGAAGAAGGGCGGCACCAAGGCCGACTGCATGCACAAGGCCGGCATGGAAAAGGACAGCATGAAGAAGGCGGACATGATGAAGTCCTGCGACGCGATGAAATGATCGTCTCCGCGCCCTTGCAGCCTGCAACTGTTGCAGGGGCGCCTTCGTCAATATGGTCGCCCGTTTCCGTGAGAAAAATCCATGGACGCTTTAGACAAGCCTGCAACTCCTACCCGCACACTTATTCGTCGCCATAGCCTGACCGTCCGCCTGTCACATTGGCTGAACGTGTTGTGCATGACGGTGCTGCTGTTCAGCGGCCTGCAGATTTTCAACGCCCATCCAAGCCTCTACTGGGGTCAGTATGGAGCGGATGACGATCCTTCGTTCATCGCCATGGAGGCGGTAGAGGAGGGCGACACGGTCAAGGGCATCACCCGCATCGGCAGCCTCTCTTTCGACACCACCGGCGTGCTTGGCGTTTCCGCTGTCGATGGCGAGCAGACGGCGCGTGGTTTTCCTGCGTGGGCGACGCTGCCGAGTTATCAGGATCTTGCCACCGGCCGGCGCTGGCATTTCTTTTTTGCCTGGCTGTTTGTCATCAACGGGCTGACTTACATGGCCTACGGCTTTGTCGCGCGGCATTTTCGCCGTGATCTGCTGCCGACGAAAGATGAACTGACGCCATCCCATCTCGGCCACGAGATCGCCGATCATGCCCGCCTGCGTTTTCCCAAGGGCGAACAGGCGCGCCACTACAACGCCCTGCAGAAACTCACCTATCTGCTGGTGATTTTTCTGCTGTTGCCGCTGATGACAGCCACCGGCCTGACCATGTCGCCCGGCTTCAATGCCTTTGCGCCGTGGCTTCTCGATGTTTTTGGCGGCCGCCAGTCTGCCCGCACCCTGCATTTCCTCACCGCCTTTTCGCTCGTTGCCTTCGTCGTCGTCCATGTCGCCATGGTTCTCGCCTCAGGCGTCTTCAACAACATGCGCTCGATGATCACCGGCCGTTACGCGATCCATATGCAGCCTGAAGGGGAGCCAAAGCCATGAGCCGCCTGATCACCCGCCGCCGGTTCCTGATCGGCTCGACGCTCACGGCCTCGGCACTTGGCCTCAGCGGCTGTGATGTGCTGGTCGAAAATCCGAACGTGCAGCAGGCATTGCGGATGGCCGAGGGCCTGACCATGCGCACCCAGCGCCTACTGATCGGCGACAAGACGCTGGCCCGCGAATTCACCGCTGCCGACATCTCGCCGACCTTCCGCGCCAATGGCACCAGCATGCCGGACGGCGCCGAATATCAGGCACTGCTGACGCAAAAATTCTCCCAATGGAATCTGGAAATCGGCGGTCTGGTCGAACGCCCCACGAAACTGTCGCTTGCGGCGATCAAGGCCATGCCGTCACGCACCCAGATCACCCGGCATGACTGTGTCGAGGGCTGGAGCGCCATCGGGCAGTGGACCGGCGTTCCGCTTGCCGCCGTGCTGGACAAGGTCGGACTGAAACCGGAGGCACGATACATCGTTTTCCATTGTGCCGACGAATACGAGAAAAGCCTCGACGGCAGCGGCTGGTATTACGAAAGCATCGATCTGGTGGATGCCTATCACCCGCAAACGATCCTCGCCCACTCGATGAACGGCCATGATCTCGAAGTGCCGCATGGCGCGCCCCTGCGGCTCAGGATCGAGCGGCAACTTGGTTACAAACAGGCGAAATACCTGATGCGCATCGAGGCGGTCGCCGACCTTTCCAGCCTCTATGGCGGCAATGGCGGATTCTGGGAAGACCGCGGTTACGAGTGGTACGCTGGCATCTGATTTCCGCAAAATTCGCTTCACCGGCAGCCGTCTGGCTGCCCTTGAGACACCGGTGGATTACACCCGCATCCACCGGCGATTTGAGACGAGGGCTCTGAAAGGAACGAGATATGCTATCCACCATTTCCAAGGTCATTTCCAGAACTGGCGCATCGGTTATCGCCGGCACGCTGCTGGCCATGTCGGCCGGTTTCGCTGCCCAGGCGGCTGATCAGGTTCGGGTCCGTGGCACGGTCGAAAACCTTGATGGCAAGACGCTGTCGGTGAAGACCCGCGAAGGGACCGATGCGAAGATCATGCTCAAGGACGACTGGAAGGTATCGAGCGTCGCCAAGGCGTCCGTCGATGACATCAAGCCGGGTGATTTCGTCGGCATTGCCTCTCTGCCGACCGCCGATGGCGGCGATGGCGCACTCGAGGTGCTGATCTTTCCCGCGGCCATGAAAGGCACCGGCGAGGGCAGCTATGCCTGGGATCTGAAACCCAACAGTTCCATGACCAACGCAACGGTCGCCGATGCGGTGAAATCGGTCGATGGCCGGACCGTGACCGTCACCTACAAGGGCAAGGAAAAGAAGATCGCCATTCCGGACGGCACGCCGGTGGTGACGTTCGCGCCTGCCACTGTGTCCGACATCAAGGCCGGTGCCACGGTATTCGTTCCGTCGGAAAAGGCATCTGACGGTACGATGTCGAGCGGTCGGGTTGTGGTCGGAACCAATGGTGTCGTTCCGCCGATGTAAAAGCCGGAGAACAAAACGGACTCGGTGCCGTAAATGGTGCCGCGCCCAAATGCCGGCTCTGGTTTTTCGGCCGCACGGTCTAGCGGCTTGTGCGTTCAATCAGCAAATTTGCCGCCATCAAATGATGAAGACGCCGGCGATCGGCGAGGGCGATCGTGCCAAAATTTCAAAAATTAAGCAATTGAAATTACTGGCATGTCGCACTTGGAAATGGAATCTGCCCCGTTACATACAAGCATTCGATAATCATCATTATGGAACAAAAATTACGAGAGTTTCAGCTTCATATCGTTGTGTTTGCCAAGGCACGGGTCCCGGTCGCCGCTGACCATCAATCCAGTATCACATGCGATACGAAGCGTGAGAGATTGGCTGTGATACGCGAACTATCCTCGCGGATGCCCAGAGCACACGCCCGATCACCCACGACCCAGCTGCCGAGTACTGCGAACCCAGCATCGCTTTCGAAAAGCGGCGCATAGGCCTGTATCACGAAACCTTCTTCTCCATATTCGCCTTCAGCCGATGCCACTTCTCGACCGTCCCGAAAAATGGTTACGTTCTCACCCTCGCGCGACAGCAGCGGTTTGCGAACATAGTCAGTCAGGTTCGAAGCCTCGGGATCATCCGCAAAAAAACTCGGAAGCAGATTGGGATGGTCGCGGTGACGTTGCCAGAGAAGCGGAAGCAGCCCCTTGTTGGATAAAACAGCTTTCCAGGCCGGCTCGATAAATACATCGCCGGAACCTGCAAGCTGTCGCGCATAAGTTTCGCGCAGCATATTTTCCCACGGATAGAGCTTGAAGCAGCGGTCGATGACACGTTCCTGCAGATCAGTATAACGTCCCTTTTCGTCGATGCCTATATCGCGAACATCCAGAAGATCGACACGATGTCCCGCCTGTAGCGCACAGTCCATCAAGTATACAGTGGTGCCACGATCCTCTTCGTTGTCAGTCATAGCCGCGAAGTGGAAGATCGGATCCCTGGGAAAAGCCCCAAAAGCCTCGACTAGGCTTTCCTGCAGCAGGTTGTATTGGTCCGCGTCCTCAGGCAAATGCCCTGCAAGAATCTGGTCTGTAAGCCAATTGTATTGGAAATATGCCGTCTCGAAGACGGAGGTCGGCGTATCGGCATTATATTCCAAAAGCTTGGCCGGACCGGTTCCGTCGTAAGCAAGATCGAAACGACCATAAAGATGGCGGTCACCACGTTGCCAGGATCGCAACACTACATCGCGCAGATCCTGCGGAATGGCCAGGCGATCCAGCAGCTCTTCATTGCCGACAATGTCGCCAACCATCTCCATGCACATGTCGTGCAGTTCCTGGCTCGGCGCCTCGATCCTTGTTTCGAGTTCCTCCAATGAGAACATATAGGCTGCGTCGTCGACCCAATAGGGCTCGCCATACATTTCGTGAAAACCGAAACCCACAGCGCGCGCCTTGTCGCGCCAGTCGGGACGTGCCGCAATGCTGATACGCTTCATCTCAACCGCCGAACCCGAACGACGAGCGGCCGCCGAACCCTGAGCGCGAGACGCTACGGGTGTTGACGTTGACGGGTTTGGTCGGGCTCGTTGTGGTTATTGCGGTGTCCCTGCTGCGTCCGGTGCCGACCGTCGTAACGGTCTGACCCGAGCGATTGCGGTAGATCGGCGACGAGCCCCAATATGAACCGGAAGAACCATAGGATGACCCGCTCTGTTCCTGCCTCCGGCGATAGCTGTAATAGTCGGTGATATTGTTGATCGTCGACGAAAGAAGGTAACCCGTCATGAACGGCGTGAAGAAACTGCCGCCATTCGAACGCTGTTCGCTGCACTGGTTATCGCCGTAAGCCGTTTCACACTCGCCCTTCACATTGAAGCGCGGCGCGTTGGCAAGATGTGCCTTCATCGCATCTTCATATGCCGTCTGGCAGAGTTCACGGTCCACGCCGGCGGAGATGCACTGTTCAGGCGAAGAGTACATCGTATCCGTTGGCGCATCATCGCCACAACCCGTAAGTAAGAGGCTGGATGCGGCAATGGTGCCGAGAGCGAGAATAGGCGGCTTGCGACCGCTGAGACGTCTGCGCATTGTGCCCTCCTCAATACGTCATGCAGGCGGCGTTGAGAATGCCGACGACAAGCGCGATGCCGCCGCCCCAGAGACCGGCGGCAACACTGCCGCTGGTGATCTTGTCATGCAGGTTCTTCATGGTGAAATTGGCGATATAGAACGCCAGGACTTGTGCGAGAATGCCGACGACCGTCCAAATGATATAATCAACCACGCTGACGGAATGAGCCGCAGCCGATGCCAGCGGCAGGCTGAAGCCGATAAGGGCGCCGAGAAATGCAGTGACCGCGGCCAGATTACCCTCGCGGATCAGTTCGGCCTCTTTATGCGGTGTCAGCCGCGTATAAATAGCCGCAAAAGTGCCGTAAGCGATTAAACCGATGAAGAAGTAGCCCAGGAAGGCGGGCAGACCCGCAACGTAATCGAACATGAAAATCCCCTCTTGAAATAATGAAACGTCAGACGCGGCGGACATCGGCAGGTCCAAGGCCGTATCCGATGAGAAATTCGACGGAACTGCCAGCTTGTGCCTGCGCATAGTTGAGGTCGCGCTCTACATTGATAAGCAGCATCTCGCGAGCAGTGCCGAGCGGGCGATAATAAAGCATGCAGGTTTGGTGAATTTCTCTAGCCACCTCGCCGTCATCGACGGTCTCCACGAACTGTACTAGTTCGGCCCTCTCCGGCCCCTCGCTCCAGAAACGGTGATAGACAATGCCGTCGGCATCATAACTCGGCTGCCCGATCATTCCATCGGATCCCGTCCAGCGGTTCCAATCGCCGGGGCCGGCGGGCACAACGCTGTCCCAAGGGTGATAGAAGCTGATGTCGTCGATGGGATCCCCCGGCTTCCCCGTGGTGGTAATGACCTGGATCAGGCGATGATCGTCATCGTAATAACGTGACAGGATCGTTGACGCATCGAGTTCGACCTCGCCATAGGCCGAGATGATGAAAGGTCCGCTTTTCGGGAGGGCCATGGCGGGTTCGCCCCCCAGCACATCCGCTTCCAGCGAAAGAAAATCGATTTCCAGCGCGCCGCCGATCCCCGCACCCAGCGGACCTAGCTCCTTCGGCAGCGCAGTCTCGTTTTTACCTTTTCCGAACCAGCCGATCACGATGTTTCTCCAAGTCGGGCCCAGGCGATCGCCGCCGGATCGAGGCGCTTACCGCTGATGTAATAAAGGGTTTCGCCGCCCTGCAGCGTCGCGGCATCTGGGCAGTTGAGATCAGTCACGCCTTTGCTAAGCATGCCAACCAGCGTCACATTATGATGGCGCTTGAGGTTCAGAAAAATGTCGCCGTAACGCAATGGCGTGTGCAGGTGCGGTACCGGAAGTGAAAATGCTGTGTCTTTCGATGCGACGGAAAGAAGGCGAGCAGCAACCTCGGAAGACCCCGGATCGCGCGCTGAACGCGACAGCAATTCTTCGGCCAGCGACCCGACCGCTTCGACGCGGGGTCGCAATTGCTTGACCATCTGCGCAGTGCGATCATCGGTAAAATAAGCGACGATATGCGCATTCGGCGCGTGATCCTCAGCGATCAGGACAGCGGCCAGTGTTTCGTCGTCATTGGCGCCGCGCACGATGATCGTTCGCGCTCCCGGTCCACCTGCCCGTGTCAAAATCTCGGCATCCGCCAGTCTTTCTGTGCGGATGTAATCGGCGCAATCCGCTGCCGGATTTTCGGAAATATCCTTGGCGATGAGCACGCTCATCGGTTCTTTCGCCAGCCGCTCGGCATTGAGCAGGCGTAATGTCTGGTGCGTTTGACCGTCCTGCCAGCCGAGCACGACGATGTGTCCCTCACGATCCGTGTAGTCACCCAGTCCACGCATGCGATTTCTCCAGACCATGCCGATGCCTGTCAACAGTTTGCCAAGAACAGCGGTGAATATGGCAATGCCGCCGGGAAGGACAAGGACGACGGCAATGATACGGCCCAGACCCAATTTTGGTGAGAGATCCCCATAGCCCACAGTCGTTGCCGTAACCATGTAGTAATAGAGGAAGTCGATCGGATTGGAGACCAGATCGCCTTCGCCCGCAACAAAGAAAAGCACATAGGAAACAAAAACATGAAACGCTAAAATGAGGAGAAGCGCCGACCACGCCAGTTCTCCAAGCGATAGATATACACGCCGCAAAAAAGTCGCGATAAACAGCAATCGAAAGTCCCCTGCCCCGTGGATCGAGCCACGTGCAATTAAATAGTGCAGAACACCTTTAAGTATAGACCTGAATACCCAGATACCTTTTGCCCTTTTAACCGATGGAGGACTCTTTTGGAGACCTGGACCCTTACCACCCTTACGCGCCTGTTCGCTGCCGATCCGGAAGCGCTTGGTGACGTCGATGTCAGCGTGCCTGCGCATGGCGATGTTCTCTGCGTCACACTTAAGGAAAAAGGCGACCTCGACGTCTTTGTTGCGCTGAGCGGCGAACGCGACATTTTGGCGAGCGTCATTCTCGCGCCTTGCAAGGACGTGCCGAACCGCGAGGCTTTCGAGCGTATGGTGTTGAAGACGCACAAGTTCGTGCCTCTTTCCAGTTTTGGCATCACCACCGTAAACGGCGAGGAGTGGTACGAGCTGTTCGGTTCCCTTTCCGCTCGTTCGCGTGCCGAAATCATCGTCGAAGAAGTTGCCGTTCTAGCTGCCAATGCCGTCGATGCGGCCGACATGATAGCCGAATGGAAAAATGGGGAGTTTGAAGCATGAGCACCTGGAGCAAGATTTTCACCGCCATCCGCGGCGGCGTCAACGAGGCGGCGGAATCCGTTGCCGACAATCAGGCCATGCGCATTCTCGACCAGGAAATCCGCGATGCCGAGCAGTCGTTGCGTCAGGCACGTTCCGACCTTGCCGGTATCATGGCCTCCAACAAGAGCGTTGCCCGCCGTTTGGAAGAAAACCGCGCCAAGGAAACCAGGGATAGTGACAGTGCACGCTCCGCGGTTGCCGCTGGCCGCATGGATCTTGCGCAGGGTTTGGCGCAGCGAATTGCCACGATGCGCAGCGAGGTGCAGCGCGATCAAGAGGAGCTTGATCGCCTTCTCCCGCGCCAGCAGCAGATGTTGCGGACAATCCAGGACACCGAAGCGCGCATCACGCAGATGAAACGCGAAGTGGAGAACGTCAAAGCCAACGAGTCTCTGCTCAAGGCCCAGTCGGCGATCGCGCATAGCCAGTCAGGCATCAACACTCGCCTCGGCAGTGCCGTAGAAAGCCTTGAACGTATCAAGAAACGTCAGGAAATGACGGCTGGCCGTATCGAGGCCGGCGCAGAACTCGCCGCGCTCGAAAACGGCAATGATCTAGACCGCCAGCTGCGTGAAGCCGGCATCGGCGGTTCCAGCCAGTCTGCCGATGACATTCTCAAACAGTTGATGGCACCCAGCGGTTCCGGCGAGCAGGTTCTTTTGCCCGCCCCTTCGACCAAAACATACTGAGTATTTCCATTGGCCCCGGCAACGTCCGGGGCCTTCGCTTTAATGCTTGCCCTGATCCCCAAAAACGGAATTGCCCTTAACGCCAGTTCCTACGTTAAATTCCCGGCTGGGAACAGAAGCGGAAGGGATAAACGTATCGAAGTTTTCGGGCGCCCAGAAAGTGTTCATTCTCAAACGGGGTTATGAAGGCGTGCCGGTGGCGTAGATACCGCCGCTTCGCGTGAGCGCCCATATATTCCAATAAATACAGACCCTGATCTTATATATTTGCCATTTCGGTCAATATTTTTTCGATCGCAATAGAATTTCAGCATCAGATCAATGTAGTCAAAATAAAATCAAACATCACCAAGAAAGGATCGGCATTCGGATCGTAGAGCTGTTGATTGTGAGGCATTTTAACCTAAAGTGAATTTCTTACATGTTTGTGGTAGTTGGGAACATGATGATTACATGTCACAAATATTGACTTTAGACAGTATCCGGCAGCATTCGGCCTTCCTGTCCTTAATTAAGCAGCAATCCAGAATTTTGCTGACCGTTCACAAAGAACAGCCAAGGATGGCAACTATATTTTCGAGCCAGGATCGGTGGCTTATGGGGCATATCGGTCTAGCGCTGCATTTTCAAAACCAGACCCTTCCGACGGCGGAGGGGCTAACTGCCGCGAGATTTACGAGGAATGTGACGAGGTACGGGGTGACGAGTAAAAACACGGCCGCCGCCTTTCTCAACGAGATGACCAAATATGGAATAATCTCGCGACAGCCCCACGCCGGTGACAAGCGAATGCTCGTCCTAACCCCTGCTCCCGCCACGTTTGAGGCAATCGAAGCCTGGCTCGCGCTTCATCTTAAGACAATTGATGCGCTTGATCACGGAAGCCGTGTCGCATGGTTTATGAGTTCGCGTCCTTCCCCGCTCGCCATTCTTCAGCCGGATATCGCAGATGGGCTGCTGCATGACGACACAATCCGCAAGCCGCATCACGACTTCGCGCATTTCATGTGGATGAACAGTGGCTTTCTAGTTACCGAGAGGCTGATCGCCTCACTGGAGGGCGACCTAAAAACGGCTGACCGAGTTCCGACCAGTCTCGCCTCTGCCGCAGAACTGACGGCTGGCTTCAATCTTTCTCGCTCGCACTCCGCTCGTAAGATTAATGAGGCCGAAGAACTTGGTATTCTAGGTTGGAGCGGCACGAAGGGACGTTCGAGTATGTGGGTATCACGCAATTTCGTCGCGAGTTTCCTCGACACTCAGGCGGCAAAACTTGCCATCATCGCGCGCGTCGTGGCAGCGCATACCGCGACCGCGACCGCAAGGCAGTTCGATCGCGTTTGATTGCTGAATGCCGTTGCGGAGGTGAAGATCCCTCGCGATCACCAGAGAAATACGCGGTAACAAGCCGAACGCTGTGCTGACGTGCGGAAATCGTCGCCATGATCGAGCGGCAATATTCTGCCGTTCTCTCTGTGAAGCTTAGCGGATTGCTTTCTCACTTGCTTCCAATGCCTCGAAGGCTGCGGAAAAACCTTTCAGTGCCAATGCGATAGGGATCCGCTGTTTTTCGGGCGTGGCGACCGAGATTATCGCTTGCTGTCCCTCTCGCAATGCGGTCATCAGCGCCGGTTCAACCGAACCCTCTACAAGGCATCCCTGCGGCGTGCAGCGGCTGACGGAAAGCGAGGCTTCGTAGTTGGGCGCGACGGAAATATCGACTTTTTCAGCAAGCGCTATGCCGAGAGGCACCGCCATCTGCATGCGCGTGACCTTTGCGCTGGCATCGTTAGCGAGGCTCATGACGAGGATGACCTGGCTTCCATCGGGAGATGTCACGCGGCTGGAAATCTGGCAGACACGGCTTGCGGCGGCAATGGTTTCACATTGCAATTCCCAGGTATCGAAACGTTGTGCTGCGGCCACCGTTTCAGTCGGAGCGGGCTCCCTCGCCGGGATGTCCGCTTGAGCGGCTGGTTTGGCAGGAGGTGCCCCGGCACTTGCGCCGCCGGCAGAATTGATAATGCCGCCGTTTGGAGCGGCAGGCGGCGTGTTTAGGATCGGCGCACCCGTCGTTGACCGTGACGCTGGCGTTGAAAACATCGGACCGGAAGCATTCGTTTGCGCCTGCGCAGCTGAAACGGCAAGAGAAGCCACGCCAGCGATCATCAATATCGCGGCAACGGACGAACCTCTACGCGCCATGATACCCTCCAAGTTCAATACACGCCCTCTCCTTCATGAACTTAAAACATAAATAAAGTAAAGATGGCTGTTGAATTTTTCATTATTTTTATTTCTAGTATCTGCAAAATAAAAAATGGATGGTGGTGGAAATATGCACCTTATAAATATGGCAGCTGTCTGTGTTTACGCTTGCATCCTCGGCGCGGGTCTACCCGGCGCGGCCTGTGCGCAGGCTTTCGTTAACCAGGCGACACCCCCAAATGGTGGATCGGTTTATGTCGATCAGGTCCCTTTGAACGCGAAGCCCCGCGCGCCGCAAGCTCAGCAAAGAAATCGCAGCACTCAAGAAAGTCGAATGAAAACAAGGGTTTCTGTCGTAGAAAAGGTAGCGACTGTCGCGCAGAATTTTCCGACTATCGGATCTGGATCCAGCGCGGTCATCAGACCCGGCGGCATTCGCGACTGGCCGTCTGTCGGCAACGGTACCGTCAGGCGGTAGCTACGTCGCCACACTGATGTATTTCCGATACAGAAGTAACCATAAAAATATTCACCCAAAAATGAGACATTGAGAAGGTCTTTTTGTTGTGTAGACACTTTTCCCGAAAACGCACGGCAGGTTGCGGTACGTATTGAAGGTTTTGGTGCAGTATTTCCTGACGGATGATCGCGAATTTTGCGAAAAAATCCGTGTGACAGAAATGTATCTGCATAAGTGTCTGGGTGGGGAAAGATGAAAAATAAGATTGCAGCGCTGTCATTGGCGGCCGTTGTTCTTGTCGGCTGCCAGACAGGCCAGCAACTTGATACACCGGCAGCAACATTGACGGCGCCTACGAAGACGACACCGAGCGTCAAGCGGCTCCCCGCCCCCGCAGCTCCGGTGGATGTCGCCGTTTATGACTTTCCCGATCTGACGGGACAGGCCAAGCCCAACGAAAGCTTTGCCGAATACAGCCGCGCGGTTACTCAAGGCGGCGGGGCGATGCTGATCGACGTTCTGAAAAAGACCGGAGGCGGGAACTGGTTTCGCGTTGTTGAGCGAACCGGGTTGAAAAACCTCGTGCAGGAACGCACGTTGATCGAGAATACTCAAAAATCCTATGGTCGTCCGAGCGGTCTTCCTCCTGTTCGCTTTGCAGGGCTTATTCTGGAGGGGGGCATAGTCGGATACGACACCAACGAGCTGACTGGTGGCGCCGGCGCAAAATATCTCGGCATCGGCGGCGACATGCAGTATCGGTCCGATGTCGTGACGGTCAATTTGCGCGCCGTCAGCGTGCAAACCGGCGAAATCCTTGCGTCGACAACGACAACCAAGCAGGTCTATTCCGTTCAGGTGCGTGCCGGCGCTTACAAATTCGTCTCAGCTGGCAAGTTGCTCGAAATTGAACTTGGCCAGTCGCGTAACGATCCCGGCTCGCTTGCTGTGCGCGAAGGTATCGAGCTTGCGGTTTACTCCCTTGTTGTCGAGGGAGTGCGACAGGGTCTGTGGGGCCTGCAAGACAAATCCCAAGAAAAATTACTCCTCCAGGAATTCGACGTAAAACACAATAAAACTTCGTCTCCTGCGGAAACATGATTACATAAAACATCACACACCCCAAATTTACATCAATACAAAAAGGCCCGTGAATAATTTCGCGGGCCTTTTTCGTCTTATTCTATCTAGTTTTACCGTCTCATTTTTGGGTCAATACATTTATGAATTAACTATTACTTATCAATTACATGAATCCGTCTTGATTAGGTGCATTTGATGGTGGTATTAATTTTTTGTTAATAAATCTTAGCTTGGGGCTGCCGTGTCCACGGAGCAGGCTAATGGGGAGACATTCATGAGAGACTCACGCAGACATACCCTGCTGCTGACCGGCGTTGCCTTCGTGGCGCTCGCAGGTGCAGCCTCCGCGCAGGAAGGCAATTTCGGCTACATTGGCCAGCGCGACACCAGCAACTTCGCGTACCTGTCGCAGGTCGCGGCTGAAAATGGCGACGGCAACGCCGCGTTCATCTACCAGCATGGTTATAACAACGTATTCCTGCCGACCAACGGGACGACACCGGCCGATGCGCAGACGGGGACCAACGTCCTCGGCGTCGAGCAGCTTGGCTGGAACAACTTCATCGGCAATGACTTCCTGCAGAGCGGCGGCAACATCGCCGGTCTCGCCCAGTTCGGCGGCAGCAACTTCATCGACCAGTTCCGCCAGACAGGCGTGAACCGCGCCGCGATCTTCCAGGGTGGCTTCAACAACCTTGCCCGCAACGTGCAGGATGGCACAGACGCCGCCGGTCTCGGACTGAACGAGACCGGCATCATCCAGCTGAATGGCGATGACGCTGCAGTGGGCAACTTTGCCTTCAGCCAGCAGATCGCCGGTAGCAGCCAATCCTTCTCCGGCACCTTCCAGGCCGGCTCCGGCAACACGGCACTGACGACGCAGGAGCGAGCCACAAGCTCCGACGCCAACACCCTTCAGGTCGGCACTGGTAACTTTGCCTCCAACTCTCAGGTTGTTGATACCTATACGGACCCGGCAACCATCGCGCAGTATTCCATCGGGCTTGGAAATGAAGCCAGCATTGCGCAGTTCGGAACCGGCAACGGCGCACTGAACAGCCAGGATTCCAGCACCAGCAGCTCGGTCGGCATCATCCAGGGTGGCAGCAGCAACAGCGCCAGCAACCTTTATGTCGGCGGAACCAGCCATGAAGCGACGATCGGCCAGTTCGGTGACGGCAATTACGGCCTGAACACTAGCCGTGACGGCACCGATAATGCGGCCGGCATCCTTCAGGTCGGCAAAGGCAACGAAGCTGCCAACGCTGTTGTCAACGGTTTCGGCAACACAGCGACGATCGGTCAGTTTGGCGAAGACAACGTTGCCAGCAACACGCAGCAGGGCAGCTCCAACCTCGTGCAGCCGGATTCGGCGACCGTCGCCACAACGCTCCAGATCGGTAAGGGCAACCGCGCCGCCAACACCCAGCTCGCACAGGGTCCGTCCAGCGAAAACCGCGCCGGCATCCTGCAAATCGGCTCCGAAAACGTTGCCGGCAACGGCCAGACAGGCGGCGTCGACCAGAATG
The DNA here is from genome assembly GCA_900472395.1 of Hyphomicrobiales bacterium. Classification (GTDB taxonomy): domain Bacteria; phylum Pseudomonadota; class Alphaproteobacteria; order Rhizobiales; family Rhizobiaceae; genus Neorhizobium. Next base: position 257,509 of record UCHV01000001.1, on the reverse strand, counting down.
CTCTGATCGTTCAGGGCGGCTCGGGCAGCACAGGCTACAACACGCAGTCGGCATCGACGAATTCCAACGCTGGCGTTATCCAGTATGGTAACGGCGCCAGCCAGAACCTTGGTGGCAACACCCAGACGGCGACGCTAGACAGCAATGCCCTCATCATTCAGGGCAATAACGGCGGCGATCAGAATACTGCCTACAACCTGCAGGACGGCGTGACCGGAGCCAACGGCCTGATCGCCCAGTTCGGCGCAGGCAACGTGGCCGGCAACGTCCAGCAGGCCGGAAGCTCGAATGTCAACGCCGCGGTATTGCAGGTCGGCAACGGCAACACTGCAAGCAACACGCAGGGACAGGCGGTTGCTTATGGTCCCGTGGATATCGCTGGTGTGCAAACCTATAAGTATCGCGCGGGCAGCGGTTTTTGGGGGGCTTATAATAAAAAGGACGGTGACAAGAATATCACCAAAACCGAGACCTTCTTGGGAATTCCTTACAAAACCTACGCATATGACTTGGCTGATACGGAAGCCCTGCATGTGGATGGTGGCGTAGGTAACGCTCCAGCGGAGGACTCACGCGCTGCCATTACCCAGATTGGTTCAGGAAACGTCGCATCCAATACCCAAGTTGGGCAGTTCATCGCCCCGACGGCGTCCGATTACACTCAAGCCAAAACTCACTCTGCTTGGGAAAAAATCGGCGGAACCAACAACAACCCGATTTATGGCTGGGTCGAGAAGGAGTCTAATCCGGAAGATACGTCCGCGACGCCTTACAAAAAGGCCGTTACTGCTTCCAACGCCATCATCGGCCAGTTCGGTGACGACAACATCGCCGCCAACCAGCAGATCGCGACCTCGGGTGCAGATGCCGCCTCGGTTCAGATCGGCGACGATAACAAGGCGTTCAACATCCAGACGCTCGCTGTCGACAGCGCCGCTGCAAACCTGCAGATCGGTGACAACAACACGGCAAGCGTTCAGCAGAACGCCCTGACGGACGGCTCCAACGCCGCAAACGTTCAGGTCGGTGACGACAACGTTGCCGGTACCGTCCAGACGGCTGCGGTGGATTCCAGCGCCCTGAACATCCAGATCGGCAATGACAACGAAGCCGGCAATTCCCAGACGGCAACGCTGGAAGCCGATGCCGCTACCCTTCAGGTCGGTAACGGCAACAACGCTGCCAACGTCCAGACCGGCTCCGAGGGCGTTTCCGCTGCCGTCGCGCAGTTCGGCGACGACAACACAGCCGGCAACACCCAGGCTGGCGTCAGCGACGCTCTCGCCGGCATCGTCCAGGTCGGCTCGGGCAACACGGCATCCAACGTCCAGAAGTTCGGCAGCTCGCAGGTTGCAGCTCTGACCTTCCAGAATGGTGACGACAACAATGCTGTCAACGTCCAGGGTGCCGAAGCCGTCAGCACCGTTTTTGGTGTGCCGGTCGATAGGCAGAACGCCCCTGCAACTCTCTCGGCTGCTGCTATCGTCCAGTCGGGCGATGACAACACCGCGATGAACGTCCAGGGTGGCTCTGTCAACGTGATTGATCTCGGCATCATCAGCCAGGTTAACGCTCCGGCCCCTGCAGTCGGCTCGGTCGCTGGTATCGCCCAGTTCGGTAACGACAACGAAGCTGCAAACTTCCAGGTCGGCACCGCAGGTGCCATCGCCGGAACGGTCCAGATCGGTGACTTCAACACCGCTGGAACTGCGCAGACTGCCGTGATCGGTGCGCTTGCCGCTACCGTCCAGAATGGCACGGACAACATTGCCACCACCACCCAGAAGAATGGCGCCCTGCTTGCAGCCGCCACGATCCAGACCGGTGAGCGCAATACGGCCGTGACGGCACAGGGTGGCAACAACCTCCTGGCTCCATCCACACTCAACTCCTCGCTGATCGTTCAGGCCGGCTTGGACAATGAGGCCTATGTCAATCAGGCTGGAAGCACGAGCACCTCGCTAATCGTCCAGACGGCAAGCAACAGCATTGCTGTCGTGGGTCAGACGGGAAGTGACCAGAACTCTGCAGTCATGCAGGCCGGAAACTATTCCAACGCCTGGATCTCGCAGCAGGGCAGCGGTTCCAACTCCGTCGTGCTCCAGATCGGTGTCGGTAGTGGCTCCGCCACCAACCAGGCCTTCGTCGATCAGCGCAATGCCAACCAGAACTCTCTGGTCACCCAGATCGGTCGCGGCAACGTGGCCTTCGTAACCCAGCAGTAAAACACTAGGTCGGGGCGCCTTCGGGCGCCCCACTCACAACCGGTGGAGCAAGGACATGTCTCTCTTTAAGACCCGAACTGTTCTGCTGGTCTCATCCATCCTTCTGGGCGGCCTTCTTGTGGGGGCCGTTTCAGCCGAAGACCGGCAGGTCTATTCGGGAACTCCTTCCGATGAGCGCGTTGCGCGTTGCGGCGTTACCGTCTCAGAAGGTGAAATTGTCCGGATCGAGCCATTTCTCGAGGGACAGGAAGATCTCGCGGGTCGCATGGAGCTTGATGTGACGAAACGGAGCCCGAGTGGGCAAAGTCAGTCCCGACAGGTCGGGAATTTCGACAACGGCAAGCTTGGAGCGACGATTATTTCGATGGAAAGACCGGCCGAGGTGGCAATCGTGCTCTCGGTGAAGGACCGGTCAGGAATGACACTGTGTGCAATGCGCCGTTCGATCGTGCTCGGCAGCATCCCTTTGAAATCTGACCCAATGGCGGTGTAGCGTGAAAATATCAGCAAGAATTTTAAAGGCTCTCAGGACAGCAGCCTTCGCCGGCGCGATGATCGCAGCTCCCGGCTTGGTATCTGCCGAAAGCCTTCTGGTTTCCGACTACCAGACAAACACCGCCGATGTGCATGGATTGATGCAGCCGATTATGCCTCTCCTTGGAGGCTTCACCGGCTCCAATACCGGCATTATCCAGATCGGTAGCAACAACCATGCAAATTCCGGGATCGATGGCACCGGCAGTTTGGCGCTGATCCAGCAGGCGGGCACGGGCAATCGCGCCGTACAGGCCATTGAAGGCAATAATTCTGCTCTTCTTCTTGTTCAGGGCGGCACCAATAATTCAGTGCTGCAGGCGAGCGCGGGTGACAACAATTTCCAGCTGATCGGCGCCTCGGGCAGTAATAACCAGATCGCCTATATTCAGAAAGGCGACAATCTGGCGGGTGCTCTCGATGTGCGGAACTCGGTCAATTCTACCGTTGTTGCGATCCAGACGCCGCAGAGCGGCAACTACATGATGCCAACCGGCTTGCGCGGCCTGGAAAACAAGACCGTTGTTGTCGTGCCAGGCCGAATGTATGTTCTTCCCAAACGATAAACCGTAATCACACAGGAGTTTTACATGAAAATCAGCAGAACTGTTCTTGTCGCTGCGACCTTGATGATCTGCGGTGCCGTGCAGGCTTCGCCGCTCGTATATCGACCAACCAACCCGTCGCTCGGCGGTGATCCGCTTAACGGGAACTGGCTTTTGTCGCAGGCCAGCGCTCAGGGCGAGGGCGCGAGCCAAAGCCCGGGATTCTCGATCGATTTCCCCGATTTCGGCGGCGTAGCGCAGCCGCAACCCGAACCGACAGATTTGCCTGCGGTCGACACGACCAATCCCTGATCGCATTTCCTGGGATATGGGCCATGAAAATGCGCAACAGCAGTCTGCTCTTGCGCATTTCATTTTCTGCGTCGAAAGATAAATTCAACGTTGGCGAATAATCGCGACGTTGTTTCGCCCCTGCTGCGAGATAAAACCCTGATGGTTTGTGCCAATCTGGGTAATAGTCGCTGAGTTGAAATAACCTATCTGCGAAATCAGGCCGACATTGCGGCTACCGGTCTGTTCGATCGACGCGGTGTTGAAATCCCCGCTTTGAAACACGGAAGAAAGATTGCCGACAAGGTTCGAGGTGTCCATGCGCGGAACCGCCGCCAGGATGTCCATCGAAGGCTTGAAGATTGCGGCTGTATCGAGCATGCCGGCGCTCGCGCTCTGGCCCGATGCCTGTTGAATATAAGCCAGCGAAGGGACCGGGTTGGCTGCAGCGAAACCTGCGAAAGTAGTAAAGATAGTAACTGCCAGTGCGATGGTTTTTTTATTCATTTTTTTCTCCCGCTTTTTGGTGCTTGGAGATTTATACCCACACAATCCTAAGTATCGACTTATATCGATAGTAAACTAAATTGAAATTTTTGAGTTTAATTTTATACGATAATGTCCTGCCGGGAACGTGCGTAAACACTGAGCGAGCGTGGCAAAACCTTTGTCAAACAATCGCTGTTGCTTACGACGATGATCCAATCGGCCGCCAGATGTAGCAGGCTGAGCAGACCGACGATGATTTTGTTCATCGCATCGCCTGACGCCGCCGAAATGCACCGAGGGATACTGGAAAAGCCGTCGGAAAGAAGCGAGCTGTGCTTTTGTTTGCGCAGAGCGAAGGGCCTCAGTTGCTCTTTGCTGGTCGCATCCTTGCGTTGATGAAAAGGCAGCTTTCATCCGGGGAGAGCCAATGGCGCAAAAAGGCGACGGATCGCCACGAAGTGCATTGAACATGCCCGAACTATCAATCTCACAAAAATCGATCGTCAAATAATTGAAGATGAAAAATAATGTCGCAGGAGAACCATGCCTGAAATTATATAATACTCACACTTGCAAATCTCTTCGTTCCGAACATCAAAGCAATGAAGGTAGCTAACCTTTATTTGCATAGGCCGAAATTGGAACGGCGAGAACGCGGTATGATCATCGGTGTTTTAGTCTCGGGATCGGGCACGACGATGCAGGGAAGTCTGAAAACTATCTCGACGAGAGCTGCGTTGACGATATCGCCGGGTTTTCCGCTGGCAACAATCGCCCCGTCTTTCATCGCTACGAGATGGGACGCATAACGACAGGCATGATTGAGGTCGTGCAGGACGGCGACGATCGTGCGACCTTGACCATTCAAATCTGACAAAAGGTCGAGCAACTCGATCTGATGGGCGATATCGAGGAATGTCGTTGGCTCGTCGAGAAGCAGGATGGGCGTTTCCTGCGCCAGAACCATCGAAACCCATACCCTCTGGCGCTGCCCGCCAGACAACTCATCGACCTGTCGTCCAGCAAGCTCCGTGACACTGGTCGCCGCCATAGCGCTGGCCACAGCCTCCTCGTCGGCACTTGACCACTGTTGCAGGAAGGACTGGTGTGGATACCGGCCGCGAGCGACTAGATCGGCAACGGTTATCCCGTCCGGCGCAATCGCACTCTGCGGCAGAAGACCAAGGCGTCGCGCAACATCCTTGCCGCTCAAGGAATGGATGCTGCGGCCGTCAAGAATGACCGAACCATGCGTGGGTTTGAGCAGGCGTGAGAGTGCGCGCAGCAATGTCGATTTGCCACAGGCATTCGGCCCGACGATGACGGTAAAGGAGCCATCCGGGACGACGATAGAGAGCCCTTGAGAGATCATTCGCTGGTCATAGCGCAGCGTGAGATCATCGCCCTGAAGCCGATGGGCATGGCGCGATTGTTGGATGATTTCGGTCATTTGCGACTTTCACGAGCAAGAAGCCAAAGGAAATAGAAGCCACCAATACTGACCGTCATGATACCAACCGGAAGCTGGACGCTGAGCGCATGTTGTGCGGCCCAATCGGCCATAAGCAACAACACACCGCCCATCAGGGCCGACGACATGAGCGCCGGGCTACTCGAATGCACCAGCCGCCGGGCGATCTGCGGAGCGACAAGCGCGATGAAGGAGATCGGACCGGCGGCGGCCGTCACCGTGGCGGTCAGCGCAACCCCAATCAAGATCAGAAAAAGTCTCGCACGATTGGTCTCCACACCCGAAGCGCGGGCCATATCGTCCCCCATCTCCAGCTGTCGCAGGGACCGGACCATGAAGCAGCTCGCCGGCATGAGGAACAGGAGCACAATCGCGATGGGGACCAGTTGTTCGAGGCCCAATCCGTTCAACGAACCGGCACCCCAGATGGCGGCGGACATGGCGACGTTCAGATCGGCCTCGCGGATCATCCAGGTGTTGAAGGCCGAAAGCATGGCGGCAACGCCGATCCCCACGACAATCAGTCTGAAGCCCTGAACACCCTTTCGCCAGGCGAGCACATAAACAGCGCCTGCCGTTGTAACGCCGCCGATCATCGAGCCTGCCGCGGTTTCATAATAACCGCCGGAGAGAAGAATGATGGCAATCAACGCACCCGTATAGGAACCGGCGGAGAAGCCGATAATATCGGGCGAACCGAGCGGATTGCGTGTGAGGGACTGGAAAATCGCACCGCTCACGCCGAGTGCTGCGCCGAGCAGTAAAGCAAGGCCGACACGCGGCAGGCGCCATTCGACAACGATCATTCGCACCATATCGTGGCGGTGCTGCCCCAACAGTGCGCTCAGCACATCTGTCGGTGAAGTGGCGTAAGTCCCGTTCACCAGTAAAATCATGCCGATTGCGCCAATCGTCAGCGTCAGAAGGCTTGCAACTACAAAAGCTCTGCAATCGAGGCGGAGTGACATGCACTCATCAAACAGGCGCAAGTGGAGACCGCCGCCGCAGCGAACCTGCGGCTTCGACCGCTGGACCATCATAAGCCGCTCACCTTCATCCGCCGGACCAGGACTATGAGAACCGGTCCACCGATAAAGGCGGTGATAATGCCGGTTTCCAGTTCACCCGGATAAAGAACAAGACGACCGGCAATGTCGGCGGCCAAAAGAAGAAGGGGCGCGCAAATCATTGTCAATCCAATGATCCAGCGCTGATCCGGCCCGGTAAACCAGCGCACCGCATGCGGCACCATCAAACCGACGAAAGCGATTGGCCCGACTGCTGCCGTGCTCGCGCCGGCAAGAAGCGTGATTGCCACGATGGCGAGAAGGCGTGCGCTCAGTATGTTGCTTCCGAGGCTCGTTGCCAGGTCCTCCCCCAGCGCAACGGCATTGAGAGACCGCGCCGAGACAAGAGCGAGACAAAGGCCTGACGCGATGAAGGGGGCAACCGTCCCCACCACCGTGATATCCCGGCCGGCGACCGAGCCGACAGACCACATGCGCATCGCATCGAATGCCTGAGGATTAAGGAAGGTTATGGAGGATCCGATGCCGCCTAATATAGCCGAGATTGCAACGCCGGCGAGCACCAGCCTGACCGGCGTCACCCCGCCCCGACGCGACGCGCCCAGCACATAGACAGCGGATGTGGCCAGGATCGCACCGGCAAACGAGGCCCAGATATAGGTGCTGATCGACTGCCAGCCGAACAGACCAACCGTCAACGTCACGAAAAATGCGGCCCCGGCATTCACGCCAAGCACGCCCGGATCGGCCAAGGGATTGCGAGATACAGCCTGAAACAGCGCTCCCGACACGCCGAAACCTGCCCCGCAAAGCAGCGCCAGCAAGGTCCGTGGCAAGCGATATTCGCGAACGATGACGTGTTCGAGCGACAGCGGGTCGTAGGAAAAAAACGCGTTGACCACCGTCGCGGGTGAAATTCCCCTGCCCCCGACAAGAATGCTCAAAAGTGTCAGCGCCACCAGCGATAGGGCGGCAACCGCGACGCCGACCTGTCGCCCGTATCGCCTTTTGTCATTCCCGCGCAGAACGGCTCCAGAAAGACTCAGATCAGACACGCGCCTGTCCCTCGATCCAGTATCCCAGTGTAGCGATGCGTTGTTTGTCGAAACCCAGCACATCGCGAAAATGCTTGCGGCACTCGGATACCGCCGTTGCCTCCCCGGCAATGTATATGTAGCCCGGACCTGCGGGCAGGCTCGTTATCATGCGCACGATGGCGGCGAGATCGGTGCGACCGGCGGATGAAAGCTCGTCCCATTCATGCCAGGTCAGATCGGAATTCAGGACATGATCGAGGTCCTGACGATCGGCCGTCGCAGGAATTTCAATGTGGGCAATTGCCGGCATGGATTCGGGTTTTTCTTCGAGAATGCGCGATATCGCCGGCAAGGCGGTGATGTCGCCCATCAGCAGCATCCACTCACTATTTTCCGGCAGCCAGAACCGACCCTCGGGATTGCAGATGCCGACTACGTCACCGATCCGCGCGTTAATCGCCCATGTGGAGGCGACGCCGCCATCATGAACCACGAAATCGACGGTCATTTCGCTGGACGATGGCTGCCAGTATCTGATCGTATACGGGCGGTTGGGGCAATGTTTCGAGCCATCGGGCCGACCCCATTTGCCGTTTTCAAGCCTTGTCGGCAGCGTCAGCGGTGTTTCGGGATCGGGTTGAAACGCGATGCGCACCCATTCATCGGGATGACCGCTCGCAACCAGCCTTTCTCCTTCGGTAATGCTGAAAACGGCTCGGACCATCGACGGGGTGATGCGATCGATATCGATGACGGTCGCCAGAAAATAGTCCTCCTGATACGGCCCGTGGTTATGTGCGCTGCCTACAAAGGACGCTGCGTTGTTCGAAGACTCAATGCGGCTTTCGTGTTTGATGGGAAGGGAAGCGTGCAAACTATTCTCCTGATCGGATGGCGGCAGCGGCCAGTTCAGGCACCAAGGCGGTAAAACCGTGCGGGATCGATTGAATGGTCGGTGCCAGGACGGACCAGATTTTTGCGGGCGTATCGAGCGCAACGAGCGCGTTGCGCCGGATCACCGGCAATGTCCGCAAAATCGGCTGCGCCGCGAGCGCATTTTCCAATCCTGCGGAAAACCAGCCGATCAGCATGTCACAATCCAGCATGTCGATCTGCTCCAGACCGATGGATCTCGAATAACGCCGACCTTGCGCCTGGCCGAGAGCGGTGACGCTTGCCGGCAGTGTCATGCCAAGCTGCTGGAACAGTGCCACCCGCTTGTCCCCATCCAGATAGACATCAAAACCATTCTGGCGGGGAAAATGGGACACCAGTGCAAAGGTTTTTCCCTTGATCATCGGGAAATCCGCCGCCATTCGCTCGACGTCGGCCTCAGCCGCACGGATCAATTCCTGTGCCTGGCCACTTTTGCCCAAAACCTTGCCGCTAAGAATGGCCTGCTCGCGCCAGTCCGTCGTCCATGGTTTGTTTCGATAGGTAACGACCGGAGCGATCCGGCTCAATCGGCGGTAGGCGAGATCGTCGACGCCTGAAAATACCGACAGGATAAGATCCGGCGCCAGTACGGCAATCCGCTCGTAATCCAGTTGGGAGTTCATCAGGAACGGTTCACGGCCATCAAGCTGTGTCCTGTTCCAGTCCGCAATTCGCCGTTCCCAGAAGGGATAACCGGTCATGCCGACGGGCACGCTGCCAAGTGCGATGACGGCATCCTCGCCACCCCAGCCGAGAGTGACGATCCGTTCCGGCCGACGTGCCAGTGTGGTTTGCCCAAACGCATGATCGATGGTGACTGGAAACTCCTCATCAGCGAACGCTGACCTATTGCCCGTCAGCAGAAGCGGCAGTGCCGCACAGCCGAATTGCAGCAGCAACCGCCGCTGCAAGCGCAGCGACGGTTGCTCAAGGCAATTTGCGTTTTCAGGCCAGCGCCACATTCGCGGCTCAGAACTTGGCCGTAATCGAAAGCGTGGCATTGCGGGGCGCGCCATAAAACAGCAGCCCGTCTTCGGTCAGACGCGAATAGGTCTTGTCGAAAACGTTGTTGACGTTGAGCTGTGCCTCGACGCTGTCGTTGATCTTGTACCGTGCCATCAGGTCAACAGTGGCAAAAGAGGATTCGCGGAAATTATACGTCTGGGTACCGCTTGCGATTGGACGCGATGTGCCGCCCTGCCAGCGCACGCCGCCACCGACGGTCAGCCCCTCCCAGTCCCCGGCGAGATCATAGGTGGTGAACAGACCGGCCGTCGCGCGCGGGATATGCGGGTTGACGCGCTCACCCGTGATGTTGTGGCTTTCCTGATAGGCTGCATTCAGCGATACGTTCCATCCATAGGAAATCTCACCGCCGATCTCCGCCTCGATGCCGCGCGTCTCAACCCCTTTTTCGCCCCTGTAAGCCTGATTGGACGTGCCGGGCACATAATATCCCGTATCGGCAACCGCAACATTGTCCTGCAGCGTCTTGAACACCGCGACCGAACCGCTGATCCGCCCATCCAGAAACTCGCCCTTCAAGCCGACTTCATAGTTGCGCCCGGTCTTCGGATCGAGGAAACCGCCATTGCGATCGAGGCTGGTCTGCGGCGCGAAAATATCCGTGTAGCTGACATAGGCGGTGAAGTTTTCATTCAGGTCGTAGCTGATCGCCGCATAGGGAATGAATGTCGAACCATCGACAACCGTACCGTAGGTATTCTGCTCCCAATTCACATAACGACCGCCGACAATTGCCCGCAATCCGTCCGCCAGGGTGAGCCGGGTCGCGGCAAAAGCGGCTTTCTGGTTGATCTCGGTCAAGTAATAATAGGGATTGGTCCAGCCGGGTTCGGCCATCGAACCGTTCCACTCGAACATGTTGTAAATCGGCGTGAGAGAGGTGCGTGAGCGGAAATAATAATCCTGCCGTGCACGGTCCGAACTGACACCGGCAACGAGTTCATGTGTCTGGCCGAAAAGCTCGTATTCGCCGTTGACGCTGAGGTTGAGCACCCTCTGTTCGGCGTCGGCGATCATGTAACTCGGTGCAAAACTCAGGCCGCTCCCATCGGGATTGAGCACGCCACGCGGAAAATTCATCTTGGAATCGTAATTGCTGCCGCGCTCGAGATAATCTCCGCGGATCTTCCAGCCATTATCGAACTCGTGATCCAGACGCACGAAGGCATTCCATGTCTGTGCCTCGTAATAGGTCCAGTCCGTCGAAGTCGAGAACGACCGCGGAAGATTTGCAGGGCTGCCGTCGCTCAGCATCGCGGGAATTCCACCCCACTGGGCGCCATCGGTCTTACGCTTCTGATAATCGGCTCCGACCGTCAGAAGCGTGTCTTCCGTCAGGTCGAACTCGAGAGTGCCATAGGCCGCGCCTCTTTTCATGTGTTCGCGATCCCAGAACGCCTCCTTGTCCTGATAGACCCCGACGAACCGGCCTCTGACCGTCCCTTCCTTGTTGAGAGGCGTGCTGTAATCAAGCACGCTGCGGTAATTGTTCCATGATCCGCCGCTTGCTGTGATCGATCCTTCGGCGGTCGTCTTGTCCGCACGTTTGCGCACGAGATTGATCGAGGCGGAGGGATTGCCGGCGCCGCTGAGAAGCCCTGTCGATCCACGCACGATTTCGGCATGATCGTAAAAAGCCAGCTCGTTCGAATGTTCCCCGTGCCAACCGTTCTGGGCGTTTGTTGTCAGGCCGTCATACTGGAAACGGTCGATATAAAAGCCACGCGAATAGGGCTCGGATCGATAGCCGTCGGTCTCGTTGGCATAAATGCCCGGGCTAGACTTGAGCAGTTCGGTGATGGTCTGCGAATTGGTATCCTTGACCTTCTGGCTGGTCACGACGCTGACCGATTGAGGCGTCTGCCGCGCCGTCAAACCGAGGCCCGTTGCCGAATTCATCTCCCCGGCCGTGTAGAGACCCGTTCCTTCGGTTCTGTTGGACTGCCCTTCGACGACGATGGCAGCCAGATTGGTGCTGTCACCTGATACGGCTGAGCGCGGGAGTGCATTGGTCGCCGCAATCGTCACAGTGCTGGCATTGGTGAAGCGCCATGTGAGATCGCTGCCAGCAAGAACCTGACTGATTGCCTGAGCCGTCGTCATCGAACCCCTGACGGGTTTTCCAGGCATGGACGCGGCCGCGGTTTCATCGAACATGACGGAAATGCCGGTCATCCGGGCAATATCGTTCAGCGATTGACGGATCGGTTTTGCCGGAATGTCGAAGATGCGAACGGTTTCTGCGGCTGATTGCGCCTGCGCGGGCGCGGCACCGAGCACGCTGCCTCCGGGTGCGACCAAAACAGTCGTCGCCAGAAGAAGCGCCAGCCTGCGCATCCTGTTTCCATTCATGAGAATCCCTTTCCAATCAATCATCGCCCGATGCGCGTGACGCGCCCTCTTAATGGGCTAACGATGCCGGTGGAGGTTCACCCTCACAAAAAGTGGATTTTTTTGATCACCTTCGTTTTCGCCGCGAAATTCACTGACGAGTGATCACAAGCCGGCTTCCAAATTTCTGCATCTGGAACCCGGCAATCGACTGGGCGGCGTCCAGCGCCGCATCCGTATCCCGCAATGAGAGGCTGCCGCTGACGCGACGGTCGGCGATCGCGCTGCCGATGATCACGATGCGGCCTTCGCGGCTTCGCTCAATATGCGCAAGCACATCCTCAAGGCGCATGTTGTTGAAGACAAATCGCCCCTCGCGCCATGCCGTTGTTTCAGAGACATCGACAGTGCGCGGTGTGCCGAGACCGCCATCGCCATAATCGACGCTCTCGCCCGGTTTCAAAATCACCCGCGCCGACCCGTCGGGCAGAGAAACCTCGAGGCTTCCATGCGCAAGCGTGACGCTGGCCGCCTCTTGTGTCACGGAGATATCGAAACCTGTACCAAGCACGCGCGAGCGGCCATTCGCCGCATCGACGACAAACGGCACCGCAGAAGACTGTACCTCGAAAAACGCAGTGCCGCGCAACAGTTCGATATGCCGTTCGCGATCCGTCATGGCGACCGATATCGCGCTGTCCGCGTCGAGAAGCACGGTCGAGCCATCCGCGAGGTTGACGGTGCGATGTTCGCCGCGAGCAGCAACATAGTCGGCACGAAAATCCTGTAGGAGGTGTGGTTTCTCCAGCCAGATCCAGCCACTCGCTCCGATCAGTGCGATGATGGACAATGCCAGGCTGCCGGCCACGCCATTGCGCCGACGCCGCCGGTGTTCCTCAATCTTACGGAGGTGCAGTGCCACGGCACTCTTGTCTTCCGGTGTAAGGGTGATGCCCGCGGTGCTGACGGAAGACCAGACTGCTGATGTCCTGTCATAGGCTGCCGCATGCAACGGGATCCTGCGCCAGTCCTCGAAATTTTTCCGGTCGGCTCTCGACGGCTTGCCGTTCATGCGGGTGAACCAGGCAATCGCTTCTTGCTCTATCTGTGTCTCGGACCGGTCGTTTGTCATTCTTGAATCTTCCATGGGCGCGGCTGCAGTCTGGAGTTGCTTGCGCTCCAGACTGATAACGACTGTGGCGAAGCCGGCGCCTCAATCGGATGGGGTTGCCTTCATCGGCAACCGGCAGGCAAGCAGGGCCTTGGCGATTTCCCGCTCGACCGTGCTGTAGGAAATACCCAGCGCAACAGCGATTTCGTCATAGGTACAATCATGCATGCGGTTCAAGATGAATATCTGCCTCGTACGATCCGGCAGTTCACTGATCGCCCGATCGATATGGCGAATCCCGTCGACGGCGATAACGATCTGCTGCGGCGTCGGCACGGGGGCCGCATACTGTTCTTCAGTGATCAGTTCAGGAAGGCGGGAGCGCCGCTTGTCCGCACGTGTCTGGTCGATGGCAGCATTGCGAACGCAGCGTGAGAGATAAGCAGGCGTCAGAACGATCTGCTCAAGGGCCTTATCCCAGAGACGAGCGAAAGTGTCCTGTACGACATCGTCACCGGCACCATGTCCAACCCTGCGAGATGCAATTCGCTCCAGCCGGGACCGCTCCGAGCGATAGAGCCGTTCGAATTTTTGTGTCTTGCTATCGCTCATCTCGTGCCCGAACAATTCCGCTCTCCTCACCACGTCAGGGGCGCGAGCGAACTCATAAAATATTGAATACAATAGTCAAGTTATTCGGGCTGCATCTGTTCGACTATGCCGAGAATGAAGAAGGAGAACGAAAGAGCAAACCACAATGGCGCGTCAAGGCCGGCTCGACTTTAGAACCGGGGACCAAGGTTAACCGGCTGCGCGGCGTCGCCTGTTGGAAGCGACTTCGCAAAAGCTGTAGCTTCTCCGGAGTAAGGGAAGTCATCACCGAGCCGTAAAGCTCCGTCATAGACCGTGAAGGTCGGTCCATCGGTTTCCACGATTTTGTAACCGTTCACGTATTCGAATTTTGGTGTCTTCCAGCCCATACGGTGATCCTCGTCATAAGTTGGGAAGGTTTGATTAGAAAGGTTCAGCTGCCCAGTCTTCGTGGCCGTGCCTGATGCGGATCACGAAGATACTTCCGTCGTTGTTGATTCGATAGACAATGAGATGGGCCTTGAAGGGAGGGATACTTAATCGACATCGCGGAACAACGGGGCTATGCGACGCTGACGGCTTTCAGCGTCGCGTTCAAACGTCATACAGGTCTAACACCCAGCGAATGGCGAAGGGCTGCCCTGTGACGCCGTCTAATTAATCTCATACCAGCGTCATACCGCCGTCAACGTGGAGTTCGATCCCATTGACGAAACTGCCAGCATCAGATGCGAGAAATAACGCTGCGCGCGCAAGCTCCTCTGGCCGCCCCATGCGCCCGGCGGGGATAAGCGACGCCATATGCTGCTCGAAGTCTGGGAGCTGGTCTTCAGAAACGCCGAGCTTGCCCAAAATTGCCGTCTCAACAGGTCCGGGGCTCAATATGTTGACCCTGATTTTCCGTGGTTTCAGCTCGATTACCCAATTTCGCGCGAAGGCGGAAACAGCCGCTTTGGATCCGGCATAAACCGTGTGATCGGGCAGTACCTTTGTTGCGGCGAGCGAGCTTGTGACGATAATATTGCCGCCATCGCTGATCAACGGCGCCATCGCCTGCACTCCGAAGAAGACACCCCGTGTGTTGATGGCGAAGTGCTGGTCATATTCTTCCGGCGTCACCTCGCTGGAGACCGTGAGATTGATGACGCCGGCATTGGCCATGTAAACATCAAACTTGTCGAATTTCTCGGCAATCATTTCGGCCAGTTTCTCGTGATGCTCCAGATCGGCGGTATCGCCGACGAAACCCACAGCTCCCGGGCCGATTTCATCGACTGCCTGCGCGACGATATCCGGCCGCCGGCCGGTGATGATGACTTGTGCGCCTTCATCGGCAAAGAGTTGAGCAGTGGCTTTGCCAATCCCGCTATTGCCACCGGTTATGACGGCGATTTTGTTCTTGAGATGCTGCATTGATCTCTTTCCATCGAAATTGAGCGGGATCCCATCGCCGGTGCGCTCTTATGCAGGGGCCTGGATCTTTCTTGTGAAAACCTGTGCCATCGAGCGCTGTGATCGATTGGCAATCGACAAGGTAGCCGCAGACATCGCTCGTCTGCCCGGCAAAGATCCCGATTTTTGTTAAGCGACTGGCCGAGTAGGAAGTGCCGTATGCGATGAGGTCTTCGACCAATCGCATACGGCACCTCGCTTTGAGCTTATTCGATCAGTAATCCCAGAAAACGGGGACCCAGCGGAACGCTTCGCCGTCTGTCGCCACCCGGCCGACGGATGGGAAAGGCAAATGCGTCGCGACCAGTTGTTCGCCGGTGTCAGCCAGCTCCCTCAGAAGCTTCAACCGGACCCGGGCGGCCTCCTCTGGGTCGTGCTCGAAACCGTTGTACCAGTCGGGATGATCAAAACCGACGGCGAAGATGGCATCGCCAGCGAATGTCAGTCGGTCGCTGCCCGATGAAACACGCACGACACTATGCCCCGGCGTGTGTCCACCCGTCCGGTGAATGACAATCCCCGGTGCGACTTCATACTCATCGTCAAACGTGCTGATGAGATCGCGATACTCCCCAGCGAATTTTTTGGCTGCGGCGCGGAGTGCGTCAGGAAACCCCTGCGGCATATTCACATGCGTGAAGTCCGGGTTTTCCCAGAAGTTGAGTTCGGCAGCCGCAACGTGAATTCGAAGATCGGAACGCAGCCGTTCCTTGACACCTTCGACGAGGAGCCCGCCGACATGATCCATGTGCATATGAGTGATGATGATGTCGGTGACGGAGCCGAGATCGACACCGGCCGCTTCGAGCCGCCTGACCACCTGCCCGGCCCTCGGCAGGTTCAGATCCGGGTCAAGTCCAAGACCGACGTCGATGAGTATCGTCTGCTCGCCGTGGCGAACGAGAACGACATTCAACGACCAGTCGAACGCGTCCTGGGGCAGGAACATTTCGCCAAGCCAGGCCGCGCGCTCGGACGCTTGGGCATTGTGCCCCAGCATCTTTGTGGGAAGCGGGAGAACACCGTCGCTGATGACCAGGACTTCGATCTCACCGATCTGGACGGCATAACGCGACGGAACGAGTTCTTCCGTTCCAACTCGATCGGCGCGTAAAGCGTTAACTGCGCTCATGCTTGTCTCCTATTGATCTAGAATAAGTGGAATTGCCACAGTGCTTCGTCGCGGAGTGTGCCCGTATTGCGATGTTGAAGCATCGGGCTGACGAGACTGCGCTTCGGATTGTAGGTTTGTGGACGCCGGCGGTCGATTGGGCCGTCTACGAGGGCGACCTAGCCATTGGGCTATAGCGAGTTACGCATTCCGTTTAGAGGATCACGGCAAGGGCAAGTGCGCAGAGCGCTGAAACCTCCCTAGCTAGAATCTAGCTATGCGTCGCCAGTGCTCTCCGGATCGATTCCAGCAAGGCGTGGCCATCGAATGGCTTCCGCAAGATTTTGTCAGTGCGGGATGATTTTCGATCCGATTTCTCGTGCCGACCGCTGATTAGAAATGTGGAAATGTGAGGATGAGTTTCCTCGACACAGGCCTGCAATTCGAAACCGTCCATATCTGGCATGCCAATATCGGTGATAAGTACGTCAACCTCAGCAAGCCCGGCAGCCAGGAGCGCAGCGGCAGACGAAAAGGTTCGTGGGGTAAACCCGGCTGATTCCAGCAGCTCCTGAAGAGACTCGAGCACTTGTGGATCATCATCGACAACTGCAATCACTGCCGCGCGTTGGTTCATCTTCTCCTCCGTAGACCGCGGCATGCCCCGTATTTGCTAACGTCCGGTCTGCTATCCAATTGGAATTCGTTGCGATGCAAAGTTCGGGGGCTCAATAAGAGCGCCCCCAGACGCTCGCAAGTTAATCGATGTGATCCTGTGCGGCTTGTAAGGTGAAAATGAAGATCGCGCCCTGAGGTTCATTTTTTTCAGACCACAATTGGCCCCCGTGCGCTTCGACGATCGAACGAGAAATCGAAAGACCCATCCCCATTCCCTGGTCCTTCGTCGTGAAGAAAGGTTCGAAGATCTTGGTCGGAAATTGAACGCCTCGACCGCAATCTCTAACTGACACTCGAACCACATCTTCCATTCGGTGAACCTTCACCGTCACTGTTCTTCTATCCGGAACGGATGTCATTGCATCCATCGCATTGCGAATGAGATTCATTACGACTTGCTGGATTTGGACGCGGTCGAAGGGGACAAGTATCAGGCCCACTTCCAGATCGAGCTCGATACGTATCCCGCGCCGCGAAGCTTCGGAGGCCAAAAGATCTCGAATTTCAAAGATAATCTTGTCGATGGAGGTGCTGTCTCGCGTATCTCTATCCTGTTTGAACAGAGCACGGATACGGCTGACCACATCGGCAGCCGAGTTGGCGCTGTGAATGATGCGTTCAACCGTTTTTTTTGCTCTCTCTGTGTTCGGCGGGTCCATCGTCATCCAGCGCTGGCAGGCATTCGAATAGTTCATCACTGCCGCTAGTGGCTGGTTGACCTCATGTGCGATAGACGCAGACAGCTCTGCGAGACTTGCAGCCTGGCTGGCGCGCGCCAAGCTGTCCTGCGCCATGCGTAGGTTTTCCTGGGCCCAAACCTCACCGTCGATGTCGAGGCAAATCACATTCCATTGTACAATATCTCCCGCATCATTCCGCATCGGAGCTGCTCGGGTCTCTACCCAACGATATTCTCCATCATGCCGGCGCAACCGATGTCGCCGGGCATATGGCTCGCCCGTCGTCAGGCAATAATTGTATTGTTCCTTGACGCCGGCCACATCGTCGGGATGCACACCTGAATCGAGAGTTCCATCCAGACGGGATTTCTCGCTGCCATCCAGCGCATCGAGATTATAGCCCAGGAATTCTCTAAGCTGCTGGCTGCGATAGAGCGGCTCTCCGTCCGGCCCTGCACAGTCGATCATCGCCGGCAATGTTTCCACCAACTGCCATAGGAAGCGTTCTCGCTCGCGTAATGCCTCCTGAGCCTTCATCTCCTCCTCAATATCGATCGACGCAATATACCATTGAACGATTGCGTCATCTTTTCCTCTCAACGGCTGCGCTCGCGCCTCGATCCACCGGTAGCTTCCGTCCGTCAATATCCGGCGAAACCGGTTGATGAACGGCTCACCAGTTACGAACCCGTGTTTGGCCCGTGCGAACATTGCAGGAAAGTCGTCTGCATGGACTACTTCCAGCGCCAAAGCATCAAAGTCTTTGACATGTGGAGACGGCCTCCCCGCTTGATCCAGATACCGTTGGCTCGCATAGGTCATTTGACCAGAAGGCGAGAAGCTCAATACGTTGAACGGAACAGCCTCCAGCATTTGCTCCAACTGTTGCTTGCTTTGGTGAAGCGCCGTATCCGATCGAACCTGATCTTCGATGTCCTGGGATAGCCCATACCATTGGATAATCTTGCCGTCGTCGCCGCGAAGCGCTTCCGCCCGTCCAGCGACCCAACGATAAATGCCATCCTTTCCGCGGAGGCGGTATTTCAATGAAAATGGCTCACCAGTCGAAAACGACTGCTGAAAAGTCGTGGCGAAAGCTTCCGCGTCTTCAGGGTGGACCAAGGCTTCGATAAATGCAGGAAGCCCCCTTTTCTCCGAGGTGTCATAGTCACCGACGTCAAGTCCGAAGAAATCGACGACCCGTTGGCTGAAGAATACCGGATCACCTTCCGCACTTAGACGCCACAAGTAGCTCGGCACCATGTTGACAAGTTGCGAGAACTCCCGCTCCCGGTTCCGAAAGGTTTCGACGCTGTCCTCTAATGTACGCAAAGCGAGCTGATGCTCTCTTGAAACGGCGGCGACCACGAGTGCCGAAAAGGCTGAGATCGCCAGGAAGAGCTGGAGCATGACCTGCCGATGCTTCTCCGTAAGTTGATCATCGATGATTTGGTTGCTGTTCGATACGGTGAATAGAACCGTAAACACCGCGAGTATGGCGAGTGCCACGGCAGCGCCTTTGAATTCGAAGCGGACAGCGGCCCAGAGCAAGGGCGGCATGATGATGTAGGCGAACGGAAGGTAACCGCTCAGTGTCAATGCGGCGAGACCGAGAAGAACGAGGCACAGCGCACCAGCTTCTATCAGACGTTGGATCGAGATCCGGTTGGCATCTCGCCAGCTCTGAAAAACCACCAGCGCAAGCGGAGCAACGATCAGCACACCGGTCGCGTCTCCAATCCACCAAAGCGGCCACGCCGTCGTGAAGGATTGCGATTGAATGTCGAACCATGCGAGCGCCACGCTTCCAACCGTAGCGCTGATGATCGGCGCCAACCCTCCGCCGAACACAATGAGGGTCACAACTTCCTTCAACGTCTCAAATCGGTGGATTTGTCCGAGGAGGTTGCGGACAATCCAGGCTCCGATCATCGCCGCCAGCGCGTTACCAATATACATCACCGCTGCGGCGACAAACGGACTATCAAACCACAAAGCGTTCGCAGCAAGTTCGGCGCCTGCGCCGGATATAATCCACCACGGCCATGTACCTCTCTCCGCAAAAAGAAGCGTTGCGATGAAGAGGCCGGCGGGCGGCCAGACCGAGATGCCTGTGTCTGGGACGACCGCGAGCAATTGAGCAAACCCGCAGCCAAGGAGATAGGCGAAAAAGAATAATCCCAGATACCGCAAATCCGGCGATCGGGACAGGAAAGGCTTTGTTCCCTCGACCATCCGCCGAGATAACGTACCGTCGTTCAAGGGCCCACCAATATCCAAGACCAACGCTCCCCTTCAGCCAGAACATCATGGTCCAGTGACAATTGGACTTGATCAATGTTCAACGGCTAGAGGGAAATGATAGCTTGAAAAAATCGATGGCGAACCTGTTCCGAAGGCTAGGTTTTGGTTAGTTGGTGAAGATTGTGCGGATCGATCTCAGAAGAGCGTGCGGCGTATGATCATCTTTCGCATCTGCATGAGCGACGCGCCGGGCTTCTTCCTCATGCATCGCCAGCCTTTCAGCAATTTCATTGGCCAGTTCAGGCCGGCTTTTGAACAGATCTGAGAGATCGTCGCGGCTAATCTCCCATATTTTCACGGCGGATATAGCGGTAACGCTGCAGTCCTTAAGTGATGATGACAAGCTGGCGTCGCCATAGAAATCACCCGGTGAAAGGCGTCTTTGCTCCAATCCATGCTGCGTTACGGCGACGACGCCGGAATCTACCACAAAAATGGAAGGTTGCTTGCCTTGAGGCGCTATCGAGACTCCATTCGCAAAGACCCGCAATCGAGCAGAAAGGGCAAGCAGATCCTTGTCTGACCTGGCGAGTGTTGCGAAAACTGCATTCTGGTCGATGAGCTCGATGAACCGCTCTTCGGCGGGCTGGTGGAAATCCGCTCCGCTTGTTGCATCCGCGAAAAGCACAGAGGATGCGGACGGTGCGAGTTGCAGGCCAGCCGCTCTGCAATGGCGATGAAGCAGATCAATGATTTCGTTTCGAGCTTTTGCCATCCGCATTGGATCCTTAACACGTGCATAGATGTCCGCGTCGACGGCATTGGCGTCGATACTTTTGAGGGCGACCATCGGCGCCGGATCTTTGATAATCAAGTTGCAGCCGGCCAGGGCAGTGTTAAGTACAGCCTCGATTGCCGAGGGTGTTCTTGTCGGCTTGAGCCTCACATTCAATTGCAGAAGATGCGTCTCTGTCGGCCGGCTGATATTAGTGAGGCCGAGCTTGGCCAATGCACTATTCGGCAAAACGACGACATTATTGGCTATCGTCAATATTTGTGTCGAGCGCCACGTGCTGGCGACCACTCGCCCCTCCATGCCGTCGTTAAGGCGTATCCAGTCTCCGAGTGCAAATGTGCGACCAAGCGTTAGAGCGATGCCGGAGAAAACGTCGCCCAAGGTATTTTGCAGAGCAAGTCCGAGCGCGATGGCAATTACACCGGAGGTCGCGATCAAGGTTCCAACCGGCAACCGAAACACGAATGCAAGAGCCGATAGAGTGACGCACAAATAGACGCCGCCGACAACAATGTCTTGGAGAAGCCGCGCTTCACGCGGCCGGCCTTCGAGCACGAGATAAATGCGCACAAATCCGATGACGGCCCAGGAGAGGTGCAACCACCATAGCATCTGCCCAAGAATGACGAAAAACGTATGCTCATCACCCGATTGAATACCACCTGATTGACCAAGCGGGATCCGGCCGAAAACAAGGACCGATGTCATGGCGCCGAAAAATACGATTTGCACGACGAGCCGCAGGTTCGAGCGGGCCGGACCAATAAGCTTCCAGACGATCATTCCGGCAATGCCGAGAATGATAAGCCATGCAACAGGATCGCTGACCAGATCACTATATTGAACTTGTGGCATATCGATTTTCCCCGAACCTCTAGTGGATTGCTAAATGGGTGATGTGCTTGTGTGAGATCCGGGGCGCTGAGCTGGCAACGGAGCGGTTAGTAGCCGATCCCGGCGATATAGTTCTCCATCATTTGTTCCTGCAGTTGCTCTTGTTCGTAGAGCACCTTCAAAGCATCCCGCATATCGAGCACTCCAAGAGGCCTGGCCTCGGCGCCGAGAACCGGCATGTTCTGTAGGCGATTGCTGATTATGATTTGCCAAGCCGCCTGCAGATCATCCGCCGGTTGACAAGCAATGATCTTAGGACTCATGAGCTCTTCGACCGAGTTCGACCGTCCGTGATCGGCAATATGACGGATGAGATCGGATTTGCTGAGCACACCCTTTGCTCTGCCATCGGGTGAGCAGACAATGGCGAGCCCGATTCCGGGATTGGACAGTGTCGCAGCGGCTTTCTGCACCGTTGCCGCTACATCTATAATCTTCAAGCGAGCCGAGATCATGGGGTAGAGTTTTTCGATGCGCATCGCATTCTCCTGACGAGACCGCGCAGCTGCCGGATCCGTCTTCTATCGCGAAATGTCAACCGGAGTGGCGCGGCGGCAGCGCCACTCCGGTATGCCGGCGATGGTCCTGCTCAGGCGGGACAATCGCCGAACAAGTCCGCGGGCTACGCCGCGCGGACGGATTGTTGGCAAACTTACTTCTCGTAATTCGTGAGATTGGTTTCGGACGTATCGACCACGAAGACCGCCAGAAGACGCGCACGTTCGGTCTTGCTTGCGTTTTCGCTGACCGCGTGGTGATCGCCCGGGTATTCAGAAAAGTTCTCGCCCGCATGGTAGACGGTTACGGGCCCGCCGTTGACTTGGCTGGTGATCGCACCTTCGAGCACAGTCGCATAGATGAAAGCTGAGTCCGGATGGGTGTGTGCTGGAGAGGAGCCACCGGGTGCATATTCGACGAGCACACCCTTCAAGCTTTTTCCCGGAACATTCGGAAGCGGTTGGTCATATACGACCTTCACATCCTCGCCTATGGCGTCATGGGCCGAAACAGATGCGGCCAACGACAGCACGCAGGCACTCGCGCAGATGAGCAATTTCAACATCATCAGTTTCCTTGTTCGTAAGCAGTCCGCCTGGACGATTTCGGTGCCAAGCGGACCTGAGATAGAGCCACTTACTTCTGTTGTGCCGAGTTAGCTTTCAGCCAGTCCTCGAACCGGATACCGCCGAGATGAGCACCGGCATCCGGTACCAGCGTCCGGTCGTCGATCTCGACTTCGAAGTAGCGGGCCGTCGGATCAGCAGTGACAGTGCGTGAATCGTTTGTCGCCTTCAGATACCGCGCGATGAACTCGTTCATCGGTCCGCGGTCCGGGCCGGCGATCTCGTTGATGGAGCTCATCGGTTGGCCGACCGCAACCTTTGCCATCGCGTCCGCTACGTTGTCGGCCGCGATGGGCTGGAATGCGCCTGTCGGTGCCCGAACGATCGAGCCCTCGGTTGAAGACTGTGCGATAGCACCGACAAACTCGAAGAACTGGGTCGCATGAACAATCGTGAAAGGGATGCCGGATTTCTGGATATGCTCTTCCTGGAGGAGCTTTGCACGAAAATATCCCATTGCCTGCATGCGGTCGGTGCCGACAACCGACAATGCAACATGATGGCGCACCCCGGCCTTCTTTTCCGCCGCAAAGAGATTGCGCCCTGCCGCTTCGAAAAAGTCCATTGCTGCCTTTTCCTCGAACGAGGGAGAGTTTGCCAGATCAATTACGACCTCTGCTCCGGCAAGAGCTTCATCCAGCCCCTCTCCGGTGACGGTGTTCACGCCGGAATTTGGTGAAGCGGCAAGGACGTCGTGTCCCAGCTTGGAAAGCCTTGCAACGGTCTTAGAGCCGATAAGCCCTGTGCCTCCTATGACGACGATTTTCATGTAAGATCTCCTTGTTAGAGTTGTGTGATTGATATTCAGTTGGAGCCGTGGACAGGCGTAGCCTCTTGGCTATCGCGCACTGCTTGCTCGATGAGCGAGACCACTTCCTTCGGCCTCGACACGATCAGGGCGTGCGAAGCCCCGTCGAGTACGACAGTTTTCCGTGCATGGGCGCGTTTCGCCATGAAGCTCATGACCGCTGGTGGAATGCAGAGGTCGCGCGCACCGTAGATCGCGTAGGATGGGAGCGACTTCCAGGATGCTCTCTTCGTCGGCTCCGCCAGCGCGGCTTCGGAAACCGGTCGCTGCGTGACCGCCATGTGTTCGGATATCGTCTGCGGAACGTCCGCCGCAAATTGATCGTGGAACAGGTCGGGCCGGATGTAGAGATCCCGGTTCCCATCCGGTAATTCGACGGCGTTCAACGTCTTTGGCAGCATGCTACCTGGAAATTTCGCCGAAAGGCTGGTGCTCGATTCACCTACATCGGGCGCAAAGGCTGCGACGTAGACGAGTGCCTTGACGTTAGAGCTGTCGTTCGCAGCCTCGGTGATGACTGGCCCGCCATAGGAATGACCGACGAGAATGACCGGACCGGGAACCGAACGCAGATAACTTGCGACAGCTGCACCATCGTGGGCGACGCCGCGCAGCGGGTTGGCTGCAGCAACGGTTGTGTACCCGTCTCTTTTCAGCTCATCGATGACGCGGTTCCAGCTCGACGATTCTGCGAATGCGCCGTGTACGAGCACGATCGTCGGCTTGGGTGAAGCGTCCTTGGCAAAACCGAAGGTGCACGCCGCCATGCCAAATACGCTGCTGAGAAGAAGAGTTCTGATAGCGTTCCGCATCTGGTTCTCCCATCGGACGTTTTCGCTGATGGGAGATTGCGCGATTAAGCTCCTTCGGCCTATCGAGCTTGGGGCGAGGTCATGTAGTCCCAAAGGCGAGGTCGCACACCTCGGATGGTTTGAACATTCCGCACGGTGGTGAGTGAAGCATCGCGACACGTCAGGCAGGTTTGCAATGCGGGCGAGGCTAAGAGAATTTCCGCCATAGTAAAATGAGACAGTAGCCGGCGCGCTTGACCAACCTCGTCGTCAAGGCGTCAAGGTTTAAGTTTCTAGAGCGGGTGATCGGTTTGCTTGGGTCGGCCCCGTATGAACCGGGCTCCGGCCTGACGCGATCAGGAAAATACTAGGAAGACAACGGCGTTTAAGAGGCAGCCCGCAACGAGGAAGGCAACGCGTCCCAGACACGAATGAGTTCCCCCACCGAAATGGTCTGCATCTTCCGCATGACGTTGCTACGGTGGAGCTTGACGGTAGCCTCGCTGATGCCCAGATCAAAGGCAATCTGCTTGTTCAGCCGACCAAGCGCGACTTCGTAGAGGATCTGCTTTTCACGCGGCGTTAAGGTTGCAAACCGAGACGCGTGCTCGTGCGTATTTTCCGCAAGTCTTCGTTGCTCGACATCTCTCTTAATTCCAGCAACGACGGCATCGAGCAAGGTCTGATCCCGCACGGGTTTGGTTAGAAAATCGACCGCCCCCGCCTTCATAGCTTGCACTGACATGGGAATGTCACCATAGCCGGTGAGGAAAACAATTGGTTTGGTTTTGCCCTGCTCGCAAAGCTGATGCTGGAGGTCGAGGCCGCTGGAGCCCGGCATTCGGACGTCAAGTACCAAGCAGCCTGGCCGGTCAGGAAGTGCCGCGGTCAGAAGCTCGCGTGGCGATGGAAAGCAAATCACATCCAGACCAACAGATTCGATCAATTCCTGCAGCGAATTCCGAACGTCCGCATCATCATCGACAACGATCACGAGCGTGCTTTCGGCGATAAGAGCAGCCGCCGTCATTGTCCGGCCCTCGGGCAGATTTTTATAGCTGTTTTGTCATCATCAGGAACTGGACAATCACTCATGACCCTTCTCCACAATACGCAATCAGAATGCCATTTGTTTAGACGCAGTTGGCGGAATGCGCTGGAGGGCGGCACTCCAATTACGGTGCCGTGCTAGTCCACGGACGGACCGCGGGGACCTTTCGAAACGGCTCTGCTTTCGATCCATTGACTGATGTCGTCAAAGAATTCCGCAGGCGCCTTTCGGCCAAATTCGTCGGCGATATCGGCCAAAGACTGGTTAGCCAAAGACTCGCGCATCGCCTTCTCTGCACGCAACATCGCTGCATGGATCGCACAAACGCCTTTAGTTGCCCAACGGGGAGGATCCCCGTTGAAGGCCGCACATCGACCCCGAATCTCCTGACAGTCGAAAAGAGGTTTCTTTCCCTCTATCGCATCTACGACTTCCAGCACACTGATCTGATCAGGCGATCGAGCTAGGCGGTAGCCCCCCTTCACGCCCTCAAACGCGGCCACGATGCCGGCACGCTCAAGCTTCGGAAAGATTTTCGCCAGAAAGCTGGTAGAAATCCCTTGTAAGTCAGCAAGGTCCCGGTTGCTGAGAGGCTTGTCTGGGGACCCCATCAGCCACATCAGGCAATGTAAGCCGTACTCAACTCCAACCGTCATATGCGCCATAACGCGGACTATATTTGTCCGTGTTTGCTTTTGCAAGCGTCAAGTTGCCGTCACATTTTTCAACTGCATGCACGGAAGCTCGGGATCATGAAATCCCACAAGCTGGAAGGACCATAGTGATCCGCGTGCCGCCCCCGGGCTCACTTTCAACCTGTATGTCGCCATCGGCCGCCTGCACGAAGGTTTTTACTGCAGACAATCCATAGCCGCCTTCGCCCGATGACCGTGTTGTGAATAATGGGGTGAAAGCCTGCTCGAGCGTTTCACGTATCATGCCAACCGCATCATCGGAGATAACGACTTCAACGCCAGCGACGCCGGCAGCAACGAGCGCCCCTGCAGCCAGCAGTATCGTGCCGCGGTCCGGCATCGCATCACGCGCATTGACGATGAGGTTTAAAGCATGTTCTGGAAACCCATGGAATTGCAGGTTATACGGAACAGGTTGGCTCAGCCTGAACTTCGAAATGAATTTCGGTCTCCCAGACCTTTGCAAGCAAGCCTTTCAAATCAAGCAGGCAAGTTCCCATACAAACGCTATCGACAGGCGTATAGCTACCCCAAGCAGATCGAAGAGATTGGCGGACCAGACCAGCACGTCCCAAAGACGCCTGAGCGTTCAAAATGATCCGCGAAGCCCGCTTGTCGCGAGAAATGCAGCGACTGGCGAGAGAATATTGAAAGCGGATGTCGCGATCTGAATAAGATTGCCGAGATCGTGGATGACGGATGCCGTAAACACAGAAAGGACCTAGCTCCAGTGGCTATGTCGCCTACCAACTTGGTGAGGTGGCGCACTTTCTTAAGAGGACCGGCATCTACACCCGTCCAGGTGGGCGGTGATGTCAAAGCCAGGCATCATGCTGGAATTAACCAATCGCCATATCTCGACGGCGCAGGCTCATGAGTTCCTTATGAAATGGCTGCTAACGCTCATTCTCATGCTTTGCTCGCCCCCCATAGCTGCGGCCATGGAGCCAGTTTCCGACCTTGGCGATGAGCGGGCAATTACATTGCAGCAGCCGGCGATCCCTACCAACTCGTCATCAAATCTTTTCTCTCGAGCCGCTCTGGCCGCCGACGAAGATGTAGCTGTCGGAATTGTAAGCTGGGAAAAGCATACTCGCGCCAGGATGCGCGCTGTTCTTACGGCGGTTGGCCGAATTCCGCACGAGGCGCAGCGGACACTGCAGATTCTTGTAAGTGACGTGACGGATAATAGTTATTTGCCAGTCTCTGCCGCATTCGTTTTTCTGGTCGCCGCAGGCGCGGCGGCGGAGCGATCGATACGTCGGAACCGGTTGAACCACTGGGATGGACTGGAACAGTACCTTCCATCGTTGGTCTTCTCGCTACTCATCGCACCACTTTATTTTATCGTAAATCTTCCCCTATCGGTTCGTCTCATTGCGGGCTCATATCTCCTTTTCTTTGTGGCCTACCGTTTTTCTTCCGCCTTGGTTGACCATGTGGCGCCCTACCCCGTCCGCAGGAAGCTCAAGACAGTGATGGCCCTGTCGCTGTTTACAGCCGCCGCAATAATGGTGGGCGATGTTCTGGTTATCGATTCCGACGTGATCGCAGCAATAGAGATCCTGGCTTCCTGCGTGATATTGATGGTCGTCATCAGGATGATCTGGTCTGCCGTGGGTCGCGACGCCGCAATAAGTACGGCAATTTCACTCTATGCCGTGGGTGTTTGGATCCTTTGGTGCTTGGATGCGCGCGCCTTTTTCTGGTTGGGCGTCTATCCCGCGATACTCCCACCAATCCTGCGCTCGGTTACGCATGTCGTGCAGGACCTCGCCTGTAGAAAGCTTCATATCCCTGAATCAAACAGCCGAACGATCTTGCTTGTGCGCGGCTTCAGGGCATTCGTTTTGGCGTTTGCTCTCGCATGGCTCGCATTCGTCTGGGAGACCGACATCAATTTCCCGGGCCACAACATCCCGCTGGTGCATAACGTACTTTACGGCCTTGTGCGGGGAGCGCTCGTGCTCCTCGTCGCTGACATTATCTGGCACCTCGCGAAGGCCGCCATGGATCGAATGCTCACTCAACAACGCCTGACTTCTGCTGAACCCCACGATAATGGTGACGTCGAGCATTCCACTCGGCTGCAAACGTTACTCCCTATCCTGCGAAACGTGCTTGCCGTCGCCATTTTTGTCGTTTCGAGCTTGACGATCCTCGGGCAGATCGGCGTAGATATTGGGCCGCTTGTCGCAGGGGCCGGCATTATAGGAGTGGCGATTGGCTTTGGATCGCAAGCGCTGGTACGCGATATTATAAGCGGCTTTTTCTATCTGTTCGACGATGCTTTCCGGATCGGCGAATACGTACAGGCGAAGGATTATCGAGGGACCGTCGAGGGTTTCAGCCTCCGCTCGGTCAAGCTAAGGCATCATCGAGGTCCGATTTTCACTGTTCCCTTTGGAGAGCTGGGCGCCGTGGAGAACATGAGCCGCGACTGGTCCAAAACCAAAATACTGGTCACCGTTCCTTATGATACGGATCTCGAAAAAGTCCGCAAGATCGGAAAGGCTATCGGCCGGGCGTTGCTCGCGGATCCGGAAGTGGGCCGTTTCTTCATCGAGCCGTTGAAGCTAAAGGGTGTCGAAGATTTCGCCGAGTATGGAATCGTGATCAGCTTCGCAATGATCACCGTGCCAACTGCCCAACAGAGCTTCATCAAACGCACGGCCTACGCATTACTTCGAAAATCCTTCCAGGAAAATGGGGTGACTTTTGCTCAGCCTATGGTCAACATAGGCGGCAAAGATTCTCCGGATCTGGTGGCGGCCAACTGGGAACACCAGCGAGCGAGAGCATCAGGCCAAGCAGACGGTTGAAGTTGATTGCGCTGAGGCTATTTGCTCACCTTCTGTTTGCGTCAATCATCGTGTTCATTGGATACCTGATCAAAAAGTCGAGAAACCGCAGTGGATCGGCGCACCGCCGAGAGAAGGCAACGTTGCGGGTTGGATGCACTGTTCAAGGTCAGGAATTCGAACCGATATCCAGCGCCGTCCTGGAAGGCGGATAAGACTGCCGAAACCGATTGGTGGAAGCCCGCCGCATCGATAAAAATTCGGAGAGAAAGATCGTTGAGGGCCTTCGTGAAATTGCAGGCCGATGACGCAGAGGTTCACAGGCCGGAGCGCTTTTCATGCTCCCCGCATTTTCGCAATTTCCAATTCCTCTTAAGGGTATGGTTACAGCAGGCGTGTCTGTTGGAGTTTCAGATTTAAGCATTGTAATATCAACGAGATACTACACAGCAAACGGATTTCATTGCAAAACTTATATTTGCAACCTCAGTGAAATGTGATAACTTGTCCGCATTGCTAGGAGGGTTTGATGCGCTCATCTCTCAGCCATCAATTTTCGTGCATTTTCTTGTTTTCCATTTCGGTATTTGTGTTTACGGCACTTAGGGCCGGGGCAGCCGATTTTGATCGTCAGCGGCTGTCTCCGCCACCGGTGGAGCAAAGGCAATGGGCTGTCATTGTAAGCCCCTATGGCTGGGCTGCCTCGCTCAAGGGGAACGCATCAATTGCGGGTTTCGATACGGATGTCGACATTCCGTTTTCCGACGTGCTTGACCATCTCGATTTGGTGATGATGGGCAATGTCGAGGTCACCAACGGCGTATGGGGTTTTTACGTCGATGCCCAGCATGTGCAGACGAGCCAGAACGAGCAAATATTTGCCCATGAAATTGGCCTCAACATCAAGACAACCAGCGTTGCCGGCGGCGCTTATTACAAGGCCTACGAAAGTGAACTTGGCGGGGAGACAGCTTTCGGAAAACCCCGGACAATTTCCTTCGAGCCAACCGCCGGCGTCAGGTGGACGGAATTGCGCGCAGCGGCGTCTGCATTCGGTTTGCGAAAGGAAAAAAGCGCCAACTGGACTGATCCATTTATCGGCCTTCGCATGAATGCCGATCTCACCGGCCGCTGGAACCTGTTTGCTGAAGCGGATATCGGTGGTTTCGGCATAGGCTCCAAGTTGAGCGTCAATGCACAGGCTTATCTGGGCTACAGAACAATGATGCTGGGCCGTCCAACCATTCTGCGCGCGGGCTACCGATATTTGCACCAGAATTACGAAGGCGACGACTTTACCGGCGTCAACAAGTTTCGTTGGGATGTCGACCAGCATGGGCCAGTCGTAGGTTTTTCAATGCGTTTCTAGGGGCACCGGTTAACACCACGTCCCGCCAGCCAGGAGGTCTCGGTATGTGTATGCCCCGCCTGAAACGAAAACTGCTTCTTTGCTCTTCTCTCTGCCTGTCGCTCGCGATTTCCGAGGTCGCCGCCATGGGATGTACACGACTTGTCTATCTCGGCACGAACGGCAATGTCATCACAGCCCGTTCGATGGACTGGAAGGATGACATCCTCACTAATCTGTGGATCCTGCCACGCGGCATAGCCCGCAGCGGCGAGGCCGGTGCAAATTCTATCAAATGGACCTCGAAATATGGAAGTCTGATCGCCAGCGGCTACGACGTTTCAACGACGGACGGCGTGAACGAAAAGGGATTGGAAGCCAATCTTCTGTGGCTGGTCGAATCCGAATACCCGAAATTCGAAGCGGGCAGCAAGCCGGGCCTGACCATCGCAGCGTGGGCCCAGTATATGCTCGACAATTTCGCGACGGTCGAAGAGACGGTGGCTGCGCTGGAGAAGGAACCTTTCACCGTCGTTACCGACAATATTCCAGGTGAAAACCGACTGACGACCGTGCATCTTTCGTTGTCAGATACTAGCGGCGACAGCGCGATCGTTGAATACATCCACGGCAAGCAGGTGATCCACCATGGCAGGCAATATCAGGTGATGACCAATTCGCCGATTTTTGAGCAGCAACTGGCCCTCAATGCCTATTGGAAACAGGTCGGCGGTACTGTGATGTTGCCTGGTACGAATCGCGCCTCAGATCGTTTCGCCCGCGCCTCCTTTTACGTCAATGCGATTCCGAAAGAGGAAAGTCCCAATATTGCTCTAGCCAGCGTCTTCAGCGTCATTCGCAACGCGTCGGTGCCCTACGGATTGAATACGCCCGAGGAGCCTAATATCTCATCCACCCGCTGGCGCTCGGTTTTCGATCACAAGCGGCAACTCTATTTCTTCGAATCGGCCCTGACGCCGAACACATTCTGGGTCGATCTCAAGGCGATAGATTTCTCTGAAAAGACGGGCAAGGTGAAGAAACTCGACCTTGGTCACAATCAGGACCACACCTATTCCGGCGACGCCACATCGTCATTCGGCGAGACCATCCCTTTCCGCTTCCTTGGTCTGCCCGGGTAGTCACGTCGAAAAATGGGTTGAACCGGCGGGCGGAACTTTCCTCCCCAAAGGTCTCGGGACCAAGTGGGTTCAGTCGCGAAACAGTTGTTTCAGCCGGCCAATGGCTTCCTCTCTTGCGTTGGGAGGATTTGTCAACGCCATCCGGCACGGGATGTAGTTCGCCCGGCATAGCCATGCCCATGTCCGACGTCGTTGCAACAGCCAGATCCAAAGCCAATTGCAGTATGATCACCACCGGAAGCCATATGAAACTGTCCCTAGGCCGCGTCCCCATAAACGGGGTTCCTCTTGTTGGCGGTGTGTGATTCAATCTCCTTGAAAGGAGATTGCCATGCGCCGTCACGAATTGAGCGACGAAGAATGGGCCGTCATCGCACCACTTCTGCCGACCAATACCCGTGGAATT
This sequence comes from Hyphomicrobiales bacterium, assembly GCA_900472395.1. Lineage (GTDB taxonomy): Bacteria > Pseudomonadota > Alphaproteobacteria > Rhizobiales > Rhizobiaceae > Neorhizobium. The sequence continues at coordinate 225,873 of UCHV01000001.1, read as the reverse complement.
GAACGTGTTGACGACCGCCGAGTGATCAATGGCATCCTGTGGCGCTTCAGAACGGGATCGTCCTGGCGCGACGTGCCGGAACGTTATGGTCCGCGCACGACGCTCTACAATCGGTTCTCCCGTTGGCGCAAAGCAGGTGTCTGGGATCGCCTTCTGGACGCCGTTTCAAAGCGTTACGATGGCGACATCGTGATGATCGATTCATCCTGTGTCCGCGTTCACCAACATGGTGCCAACGCTAAAAAGGGGGATCTGCCGATCCTTGCATGGGACGTTCGCGTGGCGGCCTGACAACCAAAATCCACGCACTTGTCGATGCCGATGGTTTGCCGGTTCGGCTGGAACTCACCGCCGGCCAAGCCGCCGATGCACCGATGGCTGAGAAGCTGCTGAGCGACCTGCAGCCCGGCGCGACGATCCTCGCCGACAAGGCATATGACACCGATGCTATTCGTCACTCTGCCAAGCAACGCAAATGCTGGGCTAATATCCCTGCAAAGGCCAGTCGAAAGCAGACATTCAGCTTCAGTCGGTGGGTCTACCGTCAGCGCAATCAGGTAGAACGCTTCTTCAATCGCATCAAACAGATGCGGGGCCTGGCAACCCGATATGACCGACGTGCCGACAACTATCTCGCCGCTCTCAAACTTGCAGCGACGAGGATATGGATCGCATCAGCTAATCAGTCCGCGGCCTAGGCTCTGAAGGGTAGTGGAAGCGTTTTGGCGATGAGCAGGCCTATTTTTGACGATGACGGCCGCAATCGTAAGACATTGCATCTGTCGGATAGCGGAAAAAGCGTTTCCGCACAGAGCTATACACGCCGAAAGCAAACGCCAGAGCAGAATGCTTTGCGCGAATGAGCCTCTGCAGGGGCATAGCCATCGGTGGCCTCGGTTTTTTAACGAAACTCTATTGAGGTTCCACACCTAGACAGTGCCCCAAAAGACCTGCCGAGCAACACGATTACGGCCCATGCAGCTTGGAGCCATGCGTTTCCGTTCCACACCATTCCAGTATCCGAAACGCCAGGTCAGGAGAGGGTCGTTTCGGAAAAACGCACTTCGTTCCCGTCCGGCGACGCAATCAACAGACCCGTGGACACCTTGCCGTCCGGCGTAAAAAGCATAGTGCCATCGTCATTGATGTCGCTGCCGACATCCACTGCAACCGGCATGCGCAGGGCGACGGCAAGACGCGTCAGGCTTTCAGCGACATCACCGCGCTCGAAAAGATAGATGTTGAGCTTGGTGGCAAATGTCTTGCGATCAAGCGACCAGACTTCCGCCACCGTGTGCCGTTCAAGAAAATCGACGAAGGAGACGGACGTGTCCTTTCCATCGAACACGCTGGGGGCAGGTACATCGAAAGCTTCGGAAAAAGCCGCCTGCAATTGTTCGATGCGGGGGCGCCCGTCAACGAACACATCGGCCATCGGCCCGTCATAGACCAGACTTATTTGCTGCATTTGCGCCAGAGCTCCATGACGGTGTCGATCGCTTTCTGATCCATGATACCCTTGTTCTTCATCGCTTCGGCAAATTTCTGCGCCTTTTCCGGCGTATTGCCGTTCAGCTGCTGGATCAGCTGATGTTGCGGACGCGACAGATCGACAATGCCCGGACCACTGACGGGATGCAGCGAGCCGTTGTGCATGCCATAGCTGCGGCCACCCACGGTCCAAGTCTCACCGGCCTTGGGCACCTTGCCGGCAATGATGTTATCGAGATCGCTGTTGATCGCTTGCCTGTGGTCCGGATCGATCATCGAGTTGCGCTCCTTGGTCGGATCTCCGCCCTTGGTCTTGCACGGGTCATGCCGGCGCACCGGCTTTTTCAGCGGAGAACAATTGCCGTTGCAGTTGTTGCGCTGCTGCGAGGAATTGCCCTGCTGATCGGCTTTCTGCTGCGCCTGCTGCGGTTTTGCGGGCGGCTTTGCAGGCGGTGTTGTAGGTTTCGGCGGCATCGGACGAACCGGCGGTCGCCTGACACCACCCTTCAGCAGTTGAAGCAAGGCCCTGACCAAACCGCCCATCAGCCGACCTCATGCCAAAAATGCTGCCAGTCATCACCGGCAGCATTATCCAGCGCAACCAGCAGGTCATCAATCGCATCGTCGGGATGTTTTGCCGTCTCACGGAAGAATTTTTCGGCCTCCGGACCATCACATTCACTCTCCGTGATCGACATCAGATAGGCCCATTTCATATACGCACGTTCGGATGCCAGGCCAAGACGCGCCCCGGCGGCCTCATAGGACATGACCCGCTCCATCATCTCGTTTTCGCCGAGCGCTTCCGTTGCCGGATGCACATCGCGCAGATAGGCGACCACTTTGAGGCGCGAAGCCTGCATGCGGGCATCTTCTATAAGGGCGATCATCTCGGGTGAAAGCTGCAGCATACCCCTGCCCGCCACGACACCCGAAGAGACGTCGGCACCCGGACGCCGCCCGCGTTTGACGCCGCCGCCCCAAAGGGCATCGGGCGAGAAAAAGATCTGCTCGGCCGGGCCGAACAGGCGCAGAGCCTGCGTCTCGTCCAGTACCGGAAAAACCTGCATCATCACGTTCGGATCGGCATGGCGAAAGATTACCGTTTCGGTGGGCGACGTGCGCTCGGGCCCGAACTGAGGGGGCGGCTCAGTTGAAGCATCGGGACCACCGGCCGCCACCAACTCCACCCGCTTGCCATCAAAAACATCGGATTCGGAACCGCGCGGAATGGCGATCCGATTGAGGCCACGCAGATGACGGAACAGTGCTTCGGCAGTCAGACTGTCGTCGCCGACCCAGAAGACGATAGCCGAGCGGCCATCGGCGATGCGCAGCAGGTTTTCCAGCCGGGCCGCGACGTTCTCCGGCTGCGGCGCCCCTGCCCCGGCCAGCATGCCGCCGGCGGAAACATCGCCGGCCGAAAGGTTTTTCAGCATTGTTTGCGACAGAAACGCCGCCTGCTCTGCCAGAGCCTCATCGGAAAGCGCATCCGCCTTAATGGACAGGTCCGGATCATCCAGCGGTGCGGGGTGGGCGGCAAGCGAAGGGTCGACAAACCAGGGGCCGCCGGCAACGATGGCATAATCACCACCGGCATGGCGATAGAGCGGGCGATGGGCGATATCGGCGCGGTAAAGTTCCGCTGCCAGATTGCTGAAACGCGCACCATCCATGACCGCAAAGATGCGGCGGCGGCCCGGCTCGGCAGCCAGCGCATTCAAACGCGCCAGAAGCGCCTGCCCCTCGGTGGAGAGCGGGTTTTCTTCGCGCTCGCGATCGATCATCCTATCCTCTCACCGTCGGCATGGACTGCGCGGCCATGCTGGCCTGGCACGGCGTGCCGCCGCTTGCCGCACTGCCAGCAGCACCGCCACCCGCACCCTTACCTTCATCGTCACCGATAAAGACATCGCCGGATCCGGTCTGCGCATTGCCACCGCAATCGATGGCATCACCAATGCGACCGGCCGGCTTGCCATTGATGAACACGGTGGCGGAACCCGCCGCCAGCGCCCGCCCATGCGGCCCGGCATGACCAGCCACGCAGGCATGCGGCATGTAACTGTCGCCGACGCGCATCAAGGGGCGGTCGTTGACGTAGACATCGGGACTGCCGCCGGTCGCCTGTGATGGCGGAAAGTGGCAGGCATGGGCGGAGCCGATATCGGCGCGTCGGTGTGCTGGGGGCATTTTTATTATTCCGATCTACGAGAATGGGCTTAAGAAACACAACTGTCCGCCCGATTGAAATCATGTGTTAAGTAAATTTAGGCAAAATACAAAACTGTCTATATAAAATATATTATAAAAAATTTAAAATTTCACAAACTATTACTTTTGTAAACAAGCCACGCCCCAATTATTAAAAACGAAACAGAAAAAACCAAAACAGAAAAACTATAAAAGCCCAAATCTTTACCATTCATATAAATGAATGACAACAAAACAAAACAAGAGATTAAGAAAATTACACTACCAATCAGGCCATACAATATCTTCAATAAAGACCTCATCGACCACCTACCCTTTTCCGCCAGATTCACCGAATTTTATTATGCTATCCATAAAATCTCTGTATACTTTATAATCCTCTTCATTTTCTGAATCTTTCATAATATTATCTGCAAGCTCTCTAGCCGTGTTGAACAACTCAGAGAAATCTTCATCTGTCAACCTGTAATCTGGATCGCCCGTGATCATAGCTGCAAAAATCTGCACAATATCTATTGCGTCCCCATGCTTTAACACAACATGCAGAGCAGCGCCCCAATTCACGGCTAGTAAATTGAACATCGCTATAGCGAATGACACCCCCTTAGGTGCCTGCCCCTTCAATTTACCCCCACTCTGCATCCAGTCGGTAAACGCCATGCCGCTCATATAGCGACCGACAGACTTTGACGCACCATGAAGAAGATTGGGCAGCCGATCGTAAAGCCGCTCTGATAAGTCAGAATGCTCCACCGTCTTCTTCACGAGCAATCGAGCATGCTCGTTTGTTAAAAGCTTAAACAACAATCCTCTAAATACGAGGTAGTATGTTACAGTTAGTGCCGCTTGAAAGACCCCAACAATTCTTCTCGTCTGATGATCACAAACACTTTTTATATCTCCACCGTAGAATCCCGCGGTACCGGCAATCCAATGAAGGCACAAAGTATAATCAAAGGGCCATGAGTAGGTACCCTCACTGAAGGCCGCAACCGTAGATCTTAGATATTCAAGTGTGCTTTGGGGTTTTTTGTTTGCTGCTTTCTGCAAAAATTTTTTGTCATCAAAATGTATTTCTATCGATTCGGCCCCATCATCTGATGATTCATCACCGTAAACTACTCTACCCGAGAAAGTTATACCTCCAGACATACTTAACCTCAATTCAATTCTATTTTTTTAGATGAAACCTTAAACAATCCAGCAATTTTTTGTATGAATTGCTTCGAGTGAAAAAATACACCTCCTGTAGATGACAAAGTAATGTCCGATCCAGAGATGATAATTTTTCCGTCTGGATGCATAGACATGCGAGAATTCCCGCAAATAAATTCAAGTTTTTGACCTGATTCTATTATTCTTTTTCCAGACGAATCTTCAACGTAATTTCCCGATGAAGAAATATCTATGTTACCACCGGAAATCACCTTATAGTCACCGCCAGCAGAAATTGTTTTCCCAGATCCAACAATTTCAACACTTGTCAGACCAATAGTTTCCATTTTTGAACGCTCAATGGCTGAAAACATATTGCCGCTGCCGACCATCCCCCCACCTAATATTCCGAAATCATATCCTTTCAACGGAATACCACGAGGATCCCAAGAGTTATCCTTGGAAACCAATCTACCAATTGCAGATGGTCCTACACTTAACGTAAAATTACCTCCAATAACTTCGCTATGATTGTTCCCAACCTCAATCGCCTTGCTGTGACCCACAGACTGCACCCAGTTATTGTCTATTCTCTCCGTATGGTTATTTCTTGTTTTTCGTTTCTATCCTTTTGTGAATGAATGTATATTTCTTCTAATCCATTCTCATCTTCGAAACTTAGTTCGTTAAACCCTCTACCCTTATGCGTATTCGTCCGAAACGTGCTCTTTGTCTTGTTCGCCGGCAGGTCATACGGCACCTTCTGCATCGCATTCGGCACCACCCCCGTCACCAGCGGCCGATCCGGATCACCATCCACATAGGCGATCATCACTTCCATGCCGATGCGCGGGATGACTTGGCCGCCCCAAGTGGAGCCAGCCCAGTTCTGCGCCACGCGCACCCAGCAGGTGTCCGATCCGTCCTTCTTGGCCTTGCGATCCCACGGAAACCACACCTTGATGCGGCCATACTGGTCCGGATGGATCTCTTCGCCTACCGGCCCGGCAACGATCGCCACCTGCGTGCCCTCGATGCGCGGACGCTTGGTTTCCCGGTGCGGGGTCATCGGCACGCGTGAGGGAACGGCTTCGAACTCGTTGCGGTATTCCGGCTCGTTGCTGTTGGTCTCGTAGGAACGATCGACCACCGTCTGGATCGATTTGATGATGACATGTTCTTCATAGGCATGATCGGCATGCGCGACTTCATATGGCGTAAACCGTCGACCGGTTTCGATGATGCGGCTAGTCGATGCGCCGAACACGCGGTCATGGTCGGCTTCCGATGCCTGGGCGCGCAGTTTTTGCGCACGCTCGGCTTCGGCCACAGAGGAAATGCGGGCCGGGTATTCGTAAAGCTCGCGCTTGGTCGCATCCGGCATCTGCACCAGCGAGGGCGTCATCGTGCCCGGCACCATGCGCGGTGTCTCAAAATTCCAGTCGGCGCCGGCGCGCTGGCCGGGCACATAGGAGAAACGGCGGGCCCATTCGTTGATGTGGTTGCGGTCCGACGAACCCTGCGCCAGTCGCACTCGTTTTTCGCCCTGCGCCGAGGCTGATGGGCCGAGCCAGCCATTGGCGGTATCGGCCACATGCGGCTTGTGTTTGCCGTCTTCGTGGCTGAACCAGTAGAACAGGCCATCCTCTTCAAAACGGCGGCAGAGATAGTCGAAGTCTTTCTCGTTGAACTGGACCGAATAATGCTGTTTGGGCGGAGCTGTGATGACGCCCGACGTATCCGGCGCGGGAATGCCGTGTTCGGCAAACAGGATCTCGGCGATCTCGATGGACGTCTTATCCATCCAGATACGGCAATCGGAACGGCGTGTGAGCAGCCACATCTGCGGGCGCAGCACCATGGCATAGGAGCGCAGGCCGCGGGTGATTGGTGGACCTTCGTTGAGTTCGGTGACGAGACCGTTGAACGGGCGGCGGATGGCCGGAATGTCTTCGCCGTCACCCTGCTGCACTTCCACCGAAACATCGAGCAGGCGGCCGATCAGGTCTTCGGGCTTGATCTGCTCCTTTTTGGTGCGGGCGACGAGATGGATCTCGAACAGCGAGGAGATACTTTCCTCGATCGTCACGCGCTCGGGCAGAAGCTGGTCTTCGCCCAGCGGCGAATTGATCTTCAGGATACGGCTCGCCTGAATGAAATCGGCGGCGGAAGATGCGTTGTCCATAGGAGTGCCCCGGTAATCCCAAAAGTAAAACAGCCGCCGTTAGGTCGGCAGCGCGCAATTGAAGGTCTTCTTGTGGCGAGAAAAATATGGCGCGATGACGGCAAATCAACCCTGAATGGGCGGTATTGTGAGATAGGGTGTTTTTACGGGAATTTGCACAGCGGTGAATGTTAAGGGCAAGCGCCTTTCGGGCATATGATACTCCCCGGCCTGGCCCGAAACACGATGAGTTTTGTTTTCTGTTTATGGTCGGTTACGGACTGGAGAAGTATGCAAGGCAGCCAAACGATTGGCTTTAAAAAGAGCGACAACGAGACAGCCACATCGCGCAGACGATGCCGACACTTAGACGCTATTTGTGAAGAGCTGAATGAACTGCGCGGCAGTGCGCAGGCGTGGTAAAAGCATCAACGGTATTTGCCGGAAGCGGCCGTGCGGCCTTGAGTTGCCGAAGTTCAAAAGACTGCTACTCGACATCAGGCTCTTCCGCCAATTTGAAAAGCGACGTTGTCGCGGCACTTGCATATGCTGGCACAGCGAGGACGAAATTGCTGCTGAGAAATTGGTCGGCAGCGCCAAATTCCGGTAGGCGACGCAGCGTTTCATCCTCGATGGCAGACCGAAGCGATGCAAAAATCTTCAAGGAATCCACAAATCGATAAGGCCGGTCATGAATGGTGCCCATCGTGGGCGCAAGTGCGCCGGGCACGCGATTGGCGATCTGTAACTCAGCCACAAACCAGCAGGCTTCCACCAGCCTTGCCTCTCGCTCTCTCCAGTCCTCAGCCCGCATTACCTGCTCGAGGATAGGTTTGAGATCGGCTGCACCTCCCAATCCGGAAAAGGCCGTTCCAAACCATTTGGGATAAGGCGCATAACGTCGTTCGATCAGCATTGCGAGACGCATGATGTTTGCAACCATACGACCTGCGATGACACGCGACCCGATGTCGTCGCCCGTATCTCCAGAACGGCCGACATAAGCTCGTTCTTCGGCAATACGTCCCCATTGTGCTGCCAGCTTGTAGAGCCAGACATCGCGAGGGAAATAGGCCAGACGTTCGCGAAGGGATGTCAACTCGCCAAAATCATCGCGAAAGACCGCACCGGCTGTAACGGTCAAAAAGGTTTGCTCGGAATAGGATAGCCAGTCTTGTCTCGTCAGCTCTTCTGTAAATTGACGCCCCCAGAACCGTTCACACCAAGCGCCAATTGTGTAGATTTCAGCGCCGTGGTCTGAACCCAACACACCAGCACCAGCGTTTCCAGCCGCAGGACGTACATTGGTCGGATAACGAACAGGCCAGGCCTCGAATGTCGGCGGCAAGTTGCTGTCCAGCGCTTTCATCACCGCCGGGGCGATGGTGTCAAAGCCCGCCGCAGGAAGGAAGAGTTGCACACACGGGCCGTAATCGTGGTCTGCAGATATCTCCGTATCGTAACCCAGAATTTCCGAGCCGAGGCCGATGCGGGCCGCGGCATAGGTCAGATGCGGGAATTTCTCTTGGAGAACCGGGCCAATGACCTGCTCATAGAAGCGCTGGGATAGGCCAATTCCAATTCCTTGAGCCATTATTTCACCTGCTCGCATTTGAATTTGTCGGATCTGTTGACCAGTCAGGCCATCGAGCTATCATCTCCTGGGCTGTGCAGCCTACCGCTCGCACCTTCGGGTATGGTGAATGCACGAACTCCATGGTTGAACCCTTATAGGGCGACCGTCGGCAATGCGAGCACCGGCCCTGATTACGCCCGGAAAGGGACGAAACCATGAGTGCTCGCGCTCACCCGAAATCTATGGCTAAGGCCTTACGGAAAGCTCTTGCGGACCAGAATGTCGATCTATCGCACAGCGCCTGCCTTGAGATCGTCGCCCGGCAGTTTGGCGCTTCCAACTGGAACACCCTGAAAGCAGGAAGCGACAAGGCGACGTCGCTCAGCTTTACGCTTTTCGTGGAGCACGGCAGCCAGGAGGCGGCGGCCATATTCTACCGGGCTGCTTTCGGCGCAATCAAGACGAAAACGCATTTCCTGCAAGATAAAGAGCCGATGGCCGTAGAGTTGGAGCTGGGTGGATCGCTGATCTCGGTCTGCGGATCGAACCCGCGCAGGGAAGCCGAGCCATGGCGTGGTGGCCCGTTCTTCCCGAAGGCGAACGGAAGCGGTCATGCCGTCTACCGTCTGGAGGTGGATGACCTGGCAGCTACGCTTGAAGCGGCGGTTGCGGCCGGGGCCAGTATTCGCGACCCGCTTCAGGTTGCTGACTACGGTCGCCGTTCAGCGACGATATTTGATCCGTTTGGGCATATCTGGGGCTTGCACGAAAAGACGACGGCGAGGACGACGCACGCAGCGTAATGTCGTGAGGTATTGGAATGACAATGCCGAACTGTGGGCCGGAGACTTCCGTGCAGTCTCGGAGGTGGTTGGCGTCGGCCCACAGTTGCAAGGTTAAGTGAGGCGAATGCGCTGCCACAACATCCTCACAAGCGTGCGTAAAGGATGCTGTGGGCAGTGGCTTTGCCCAATCGGCTCCCTACCGGGCTTCTCTGAACGTTGTCCGGTAGCGCCAGTGATCGTTCCGCCCACCTCGCCGTGAAACGAAATGCCTAGAGATCCATCTTGCCGCTCAAATCTGTGCGCATCTGGTCCAGCAAGACGGCGATTCTCTCCCGCAAATCCGGCGTTCCGAGGCTGGCTGGATAGGATATCGCCACGCCGAAGATTTCCATGGTTTGTGGATCTCGCATCGCAACGCCCTGGGACGATACACCTTCGACAATTTCGTTCGACGCAAAGGATCGGCCCGTTGCCCTGATCTTCCCAATTCGCTGCAACAGATCGGCATGGTCTTTAGGGGAGTTCGGAGACACATAGGGCAACGGTTCCGGCACACGTTGCTTCAGTGAGGCGTCGTCCAGCAGCGCAAGCATGGCGCGACCGTTTGAGGTTGCGTAAGCCGAAGACTTGTAGCCAGGCGTCGAGGCAATCGCCAATGGATTGGACCCGCGAACCACGCGTAAAACCATCAGGTCGGCGCCGTCGAAAACGGTAATATATCCCGTGTGGCCACCTATATCGCAGATCTGCTTCACCCGCTTGTAAATCATATCAAGAAAATGGTGTCGGGAGCGAAAGATCTGGCCGAGCTCGAACAGGCGCATGCCCGGCGCATAAAGACGTGTCGAGTGATCGTATTCCAGCAATCCTGACGCGACGAGCGTCTTCAAGGCCCGGTGAACTGTCGCCTTCGGCCGGTCCAGACGGCGCGCCAGATCGGCCTGTCCGACCGCAGGTTCCTCAAGTGAAAAACATCCAAAAATTGCAATGGCATCGTCAAGAACGCCCATAAACCTACCTCACGTCGTAGAATTTCGTTTTTTTGTTTCATTATTGAAATTCGGTGTCAATGTTGAAACAGGCACTGGACACTCTAAAAAACGACGCCTAGTCTTTGGTCAAATAAGAGAGAAGCTGAATTTTGAGGCAGGCATCCTTCGCGGTGACATTTGTCCAAAACACAGCTCGGGAACATTGAGCACGGACCAAAACGGCCGGCTCACTCGTGTGATCTAGGATTGACATATGTTAGCTACTGGCCTGACGACCGGTAAGCGCCTGCGTGCGGGCGTGGATATCGGCGGTACGTTCACCGACTTCATCCTTTTCGACGAGAGCGCAACTGCGATCCGTCTGCACAAGTGCCTGACCACTCCCAAAGACCCCTCCCAGGGCGCCTTGGGCGGTCTCGGGGAACTGGTGGCAGCTGCCGGTATCGGCATCTGCCACCTCTCCGAGATCGTACACGGCACCACGCTGGTCACCAACGCCGTTATCGAGCGCAAGGGCGCTCCGGTCGGCCTGATCACCACACTGGGTTTTCGCGATATCCTCGAAATCGGCACCGAACAGCGTTACGACATCTACGACCTGACGCTGGCTTTTCCGGCGCCGCTTGTCGAGCGTTCTCGTCGCATGGAAGTGTCCGAACGTATCGATGCCGATGGCGATGTCATACTCGAGCTCGATGAAGTTGCCGTGCTGCGCGCTGCTGAAGCGTTGAAGAAGGACGGCGTCGAGGCGATTGCCATCTGCTTCATGCACTCTTACCGCAACCCGGCGCATGAGCGCCGCGCCCGAGACATCATCGCCAACGCCCTGCCCGAGCTGCAGATTTCGATCTCGTCGGAAGTCGTTGCCGAAATCTCCGAATACCAGCGTTTTGTCACCACCTGCGCCAATGCCTATGTGCAGCCGCTGATGGACCGTTACCTGCGCCGTTTCGAAGGCGAGCTTTCGAAGATGGGTTTTGCCGGCGATTTTCGCCTGATGCATTCGGCCGGTGGACTTGTTTCGCTGGAAACCGCCCGTGCCTTCCCCATCCGCCTGCTCGAATCCGGCCCCGCCGGCGGCGCGCTTGCAACCGCCTGGTTCGGCAAGAATGCCGGCCATGACAATGTCATCGCCTTCGACATGGGCGGGACCACTGCAAAAGCCTGCCTGATCGAGGACGGCAAGATCGACATTGCCTCCTATCTGGAAGCCGGCCGTGAACACCGTTTCAAGAACGGTTCCGGCCTGCCGATCAAATCGCCTGTCGTGGACATGATCGAGATCGGCGCCGGTGGCGGCTCTATCGCCTCGATCGACGGCGTCGGCCTCTTGCAGGTTGGCCCCCATTCTGCAGGCTCAGAGCCCGGTCCGGCCTGCTACGGCCGCGGCGGCGCGCGACCGACCGTCACTGACGCCTCGGTCGCGCTCGGTTATTACGATCCGTCCTTCTTCCTCGGCGGGCGCATGACGCTTGATCTCGATGCCGCTGAGGCGGCGCTCGGCACGATCGCAAAGCCTCTCAACATCTCGGCTGTCGAAGCGGCATGGGGCATTCATCAGGTCGTCAGCGAAAGCATGGCGAGCGCTGCCCGCATCCATCTGGTCGAAAAGGGCAAGGATCCGCGCGGTTATTCGATGATCGGTTTCGGCGGCGCCGGCCCGGCATTCGCCGCCAAGGTGGCGCGCATTCTCGGCGTCTCGGAAGTCATCATTCCTCCGGCAAGCGGTGCCGCTTCCGCCTTCGGCTTCCTGACTGCGCCGCTTTCCTTCGATATCGTCCGCTCGCACCCGATTGCGCTGTCGCAGAATCTCGAGGCCGAGAAGCTTAACGCCATCATCGAGGAAATCTCCGAAGACGGCCGCGTACAGTTGCGCAGTGCCGGTGTTGCCGACGCCGACATTCTGGTCGAGCGCTCCGCCGACATGCGTCTCGTCGGTCAGTTGCACGAAATCAACGTGCCGCTACCGGCCGGAAAGCTGGATGCCGGCGCTTATGCCGAGATCCGCAAGGCGTTCGAAGCCGTCTACAGCGCGCGTTACACTCGCGTGCCGTCCGAGGCAAAACTCGAAATCCTCTCCTTCCGCATCCGCGCTTCCGGCGCCGTGCCGCAGCTGACCGTCCGTCAGGCCGGCATCGAAGGTGGCGCGGCCGAGGCAAAGAAGGGCACACGCAAAACGTTCTTTGGCTCAGACTGGGTCGATGCCGGCATTTACGATCGTTACGCGATGCGCCCGGGCATTCTCGTCGAAGGTCCGGCTATCATCGAGGAACGGGAATCCACCACCATCATCCCGCCGGGTGACAAGGTGACGGTCGACGAGACCGGCAACCTGCGCATCCAGATCGCCGAAACCGCCAAGGGTGCGACTCTCGTCGACGAGACCATGTCGCTCGAAGAGGCAGGTCGTCGCATCCAGTCCGATCCGATCGCGCTGGAAGTGATGTGGAGCCGCCTCGTCAACGTCGCGGAAGAAATGTGGTCTACGGTCTGCCGCACCGCGTTTTCGCTGATCATCTCCGAGAGCCAGGATTTCGGTTGCGCCATTCTCGATCCCGATGGCGAGACGCTGGCACACTCCGCCCGCGTCATGCCGGTCTTCAACCTGACCTTGCCGATGGCGGTGAAGGCGATCATTGAACGCTATCCGATCGACACGATGAAGCCGGGCGACGTCTACATTACCAACGACCCGTGGCTCTGCGCAGGTCACCTGTTCGACCTCGCCATCGTGACGCCGGTCTTCCATCGCGGCCGTGTCGTGGCGCTGATGGGCACGGTCGGCCATGTCGGCGATATCGGCGGCAGCCGTGACGGCCTGAGCGTGACCGAACTTTACGAGGAAGGCATCCAGATCCCGGCGATGAAGCTGGTGCGCGAAGGCGAAGAAAACGAAGACCTGTTCCGCCTGATGGCGGACAATATTCGCGATAGCGATCAGGTGCTCGGTGACGTCCGTTCGTTCATCTCCGCCAATGAAACCGGCTCTGCCCGCATGCGTTCCTTCATGGAAGAGTATGGCATGCACGACCTGAAGGCGCTGTCGCATGTCGTGCAGTCGCTTTCCGAAAAGGCCATGCGCGATGCCGTGACAAAACTGACGGACGGCGTCTACCATTCGGAAATTTCCAACAATCCGATGGGCTCGACCATGACCTTCCCGCTGAAGGTGACGGTCAAGGGCGACGAGATCGAACTGGATTTTGAAGGCGCACCGCCGCAGACGGTCAAGGGCGGTATCAACTGCACGCTTTCCTACACGACGGCACATGCCACTTACCCGATCAAGTGCATGCTGACGCCCGGCATTCGCGGCAATGCGGGTTGCTACCGTCCTTTCACGGTAAAGGCACCAAAGGGCTCGATCCTCAATTGCGAAAAACCGGCTCCGGTTTCGCTCAGAACCCGCACCGGCTGGTATCTGGCTCCAAACGTTTTCCGCGCGTTGGCGGAGGCAGCACCGGACACGGCACAGTCCTTCTCCGGTTTGCCGAGCCTGATGAGTTTCTACGGCAAGTCGGTGGAAACGGGCGCGTTGTTCTACGAACTGCTTCTGCTGGGCGGCGGTCAGGGTGCATCACACGCGAAGGACGGCAAGTCATCGCTTCTATGGCCGACGTCTGCTGCAACATCCTCGCTGGAAATGTTCGAGACCCGTTCGCCCATCGTCATCTGGGAAAAGAGCCTGATGGCCGATAGCGGCGGCGCTGGTGAAAATCGCGGCGGCCTTGGCGTTCGCGTCCGCATCTCGCGACGCAATGCTGAAGGGCATCCGATCAAGGCAATCGTTTCGCCCGAAGGTGTCGATCTGCCCGTCGAAGGTCTGTTCGGCGGCAAGCCGGGCAAGACCGCAACCGGCAAGATCCTGTCGCATGCCAGCGGTAAGACCATGCAGGATTGCGGAACCGGCGCGATTGTCGATCTACTCGATACCGATGCGGTTGTCGAACTGACGCTTGCCGGCGGTTCGGGTTATGGCGATCCCAAGAAGCGCAACATCGAAAAACTGGATGACGATGTCCGTCAGGGATATGTCAGCCCGGAAGCCGCCGATGCCATCTACGGCCGCACTGCCCGCAGCGGGGAACGCAAGAAGTCCGATACCGCAGCCTGAACAAGAAAATTCCGGCCGTCTTAAGGGGAGACGGCCGGTTCTCAAAAAAACCGGGAGACCATTCGCATGCAGATGACCAGACGTTCGTTCATGGGCTCGGCGATTTCCGCTGCCGCGCTCGCTTCCATGCCATTCGAAAGCTTTGCCGCCGGCCGCAAGATCCTGATCATGGCCAGCAGTGTCGACATTCCGAATTTCGACCCGCATGTCGCCACGGGTTACGCACCGGCCATGCTGTTCCGCAACACCTATGACGCATTGGTGCGCGTGGTTGGCACGCCGCCGGAAGTCAAGCCCGGGCTTGCCGTCAGCTGGACCGTTTCGGACGACCAGAAGCACTACGAATTCAAGCTCGATCCCACCGCAAAATTCCAGGACGGTTCACCGGTCACGGCGGAATCCGTCGTTTATTCCTTCAAGCGTATCGTCAAGCTGAAGCGCGGCCCGTCGTGGATGATATCAGGCATAGTCGATGCCGACAGCGTCAAGGCCGTCGATGCCCAGACCGTCGCCTTCGATCTGAAGGCGCCGTTCGCACCCTTCCTGCAGGTCCTTCCGTGGATGTTCATCGTCAATCAGGCCGTGGTTGAAGCCAACATCGGCGGCGATGACGGTCAGGCCTATCTGATGAAGAACACTGCTGGTTCCGGCCCCTTCAAGATGGGCCGTGTCGCACCGGGCAATCTGTACGAATTCATTCGCGTCAAGGACGACTGGCATCAGGGCGGCGGCAATCTCGAAGGCGCAATCTGGAAGATCGTCCGCGAGGCCTCGACCGAGCGCATGATGCTGCAGCGCAAGGAAGCGCATATTGCGCTGGAACTCTATGCCGAAGACATGGACGCCCTGAAGGACAATCCGGCCGTCGTCAGCGTCATCGAGCCGGAATACCGCACCTTCTCGATCAAGATGAACACCGCCAAGGGACCGCTTGCCGACAAAAATCTGCGCAAGGCGATTTCCTACGCTTTCAACTATCAGAGCATGCTGGATGCAGCAGGGCCAGCCGAACTGATGGTCGGCCCGCTGCCGACCGGCATCTTTGGCCACGACCCGAACCTCACCGTCTATCGTCACGACATGGACAAGGCGAAGGAATATCTGGCCAAGTCCGAATACAAGGATGGCGGCTTCAAGCTCTCCGTCATGCACGCCACTGGCTACGAAAATCAGCGCCGCTGGTCTCTTCTGCTGCTGGAAGCGCTGAAGGCGCTTAAAATCGACCTCGACATCCGCCCCGCCACATGGCCGGACACGGTTGCCGCTGCGCAGTCGCCGGATACGATGCCGAGCTTCATGTGCCTGTTCCAGACGGCGAACTATGCCGATCCGGACAATGTGGCCTTTGCCGCCTATCATTCCTCGCGCAATGGGCAGTGGCAGAACCCGGTCTATAAGAACGCCGACGTCGACAAGCTGATCGAGGCCGCACGCGTGGAGACGGACAAGACCAAACGGGCGGAGCTTTACAAGCAGTTCCAGGAGCTGGTCATCGATGATGCACCGGATATCTTCGGCGTGCTCGAAAAGCGCAAGCTCGGTTTCGGCGCAAACGTGAAGAACTTTGTCTTCACTCCGGTTGCCGCCAACGCCATCGAGCTTCTGCCGCTGTCGCTCGACTGATGCCATCAGGGGCGCTGGATGATCGTGATCCAGCGCCTCCTTCTGACCACCGGAAGCGCCCATGATACTCTATACCTTGCGACGCCTCGTCCTTTTGATCCCGATGTTGATCGGGCTGACGATGATCGTTTTCGCCATCGCCCGCCTTCTTCCCGGTGATCCGGTGGCGCTTGCCGCCGGTCCCAATGCCACGCCCGACGTGATCGAGAGCGTGCGCCAGGAATTCGGCCTCGATAAATCGCTGCCCCTGCAATACTGGGCTTATGTGACGGGACTGGTTCAGGGTGACTGGGGTGTTTCCATCTTCACGCGCCGCCCTGTCTTTGAAGACATCATGACCTTCCTGCCGGCAACGCTGGAACTGGTGGCCGCCGCCATGCTGATCGCCATCGTGCTCGGCATTCCGCTCGGCCTTGCAGCCGCCGTATACCGCAACGGTTTTGTTGATTATTTGACCCGCACTGTGGCGCTTGGCGGCATTGCCATGCCACGCTTTTTCCTTGGCTTGCTACTGCAGCTGATGTTCGTCTCGTGGCTCGACATCCTGCCGCTCTCTGGCCGGTTTCCACTGATCGAGATCCCGCCGGAAGGCCCGACCGGTTTCTACACCATCGATTCCATTCTTGCCGGTGACTGGTATTCGCTGACAATCGCCTTGCAGCACCTGGCCCTCCCCGCTTTTGCCATGTCGCTTTCCCCCTTGGCGACCATCATGCGCATGATGCGTGCCTCGACGATCGAGGTGCTGCAGCAGGATTTTGTCATGACCGAACGCGCGCTCGGCATTTCCAACACAAAAATCCTGTTCAAATACGTGCTGAAAAACGCCATGACCTCGACCCTGACGGTGATCGGTCTCTACGTCTCCTGGCTGCTCGGCGGCACGGTTCTGGTCGAGACGGTGTTCGACTGGCCGGGCCTCGGTCTCTACGCCACGCAGGCGATCCTCTCCCAGGATTTCATGCCGGTCATCGGCGTCACGCTGGTCATCGCCATGATCTATCTCGTCACCATGCTGATCGTCGACCTGCTCTACGGCGTCTTCAACCCGAGGGTTCGTTACACATGACCACAACGCCCGCAACCCTCCCGAAGCGCGATCAGTCGGCACGGCTGGAAAACTGGTCACGCGCTTTCTACCGCTTTCGCCAGAGCTGGCTTTCCGTCGTCGGTCTGGCCATCGTCGCGGCATTGGTCTTCATCGCCCTGTTTGCACCCTTCATCGTGCCGCATCCCGAACATGTGGCCGGCGGCACCAACACCGCCGCACGCTTCATCAGACCCGGCGCCGAATACTGGTTCGGCACAAATGCGCTCGGGCAGGATGTATTCTCGCTGGTGCTCGTCGGCTCGCAGGTATCGCTGTTTTCCGGCCTTGCCGTGGTGTTCATCGCGATCCTCGTCGGCGGCGTCATCGGTGCGATTGCCGGTTATTTCGGCGGCTGGATCGACGAAATACTGATGCGCATCACCGATCTTTTGCTCACCATTCCGAGCCTGATCCTTGCCATGGCGGTGGCGGCGGCACTCGGCACCGGTGTCACCAACATGATCATCGCCATCGCCATAACATGGTGGCCCGCCTATGCCCGCCTCGTGCGCGGCGAGGTGATCGGCAAGAAGGAAGAGCAGTTCATCACCGCCGCCAAGGCTCTGGGCGCCGGCTGGCCGCGCATCCTCGGCCGCCACATCCTGCCCAACATCATGTCGCCGATTATCGTCAAGGCTTCACTCGACATGGGCTTTGCCGTTCTTACCGTCGCCTCGCTCGGTTTCGTCGGTATCGGCGTCAAGGCGCCGACGCCGGAATGGGGCACGCTCTTGTCCGTCGCCCGCGCCGATATGCCGGATTACTGGTGGACGGCGGTCTTTCCGGGCTGCGCCATCTTCCTGGCGGTGCTCGCCTTCAACCTCCTTGGCGACGGTCTGCGCGACGTCATGGACCCTAAGGCACGGCGGTGAGGTGACGACATGACACTCCTCGACATCAAGAACCTCAACCTCTCCATGCGCAGCTTCGAGGGCGAAACGCAGATCCTGCACGGCATAGACTTGCAAGTCGAACGCGGCGAGATCTGGGGCATGGTCGGCGAGACCGGTTCCGGCAAATCGCTCACCGGCCTTTCCGTTTCGCGGCTTATCCCACCGGCAACCGGTCGTTATCTTGCGGGCTCGATCGCGTTCGAAGGCCGTGACGTGCTGAAGGCAAGCGAGAAGGAAATGCGCACTCTGCGTGGCCGCAAGATCGGCATGATCTTTCAGGACCCGACGACCAATCTCAACCCCGTCTTCCGCATCGGCACACAGCTGGTCGATGTGGCCCTGCATGCCGGCCACGCGGATCCGACCGTGCTGGGCCTCGAACCCGGCGCATCCTCCCGCGATCTGAAGAAGGCTGCCAAACGCGTTTCCGTGGAAATGCTCGACAAGGTCGGCATCCCGAAGGCGGCCGAACGTATCCACGATTACCCGCACCAGTTTTCCGGCGGCATGAAGCAACGCGTGCTGATCGCCATGGCGATGATCGGCAAGCCGGACCTGCTAATCGCCGACGAACCGACCACGGCGCTCGATGTCTCGGTACAGGCGCAGATCCTGAAGCTGATCCACGATCTCGTTGCAGAGCGAAACATCGGCGTGCTGATGATCACCCACAATCTCGGCGTGGTGGCGCAGATCTGCTCCCATGTCGCAGTCATGTATCGCGGCCGCATCCTGGAAAGTGGATCGGTCATGGACGTTCTGAAACGTCCGTCTCACGTCTATACGCAGGCCCTCCTCAATTCCATTCCAACGGCCCATACCAAGCGCGGCGAATTGCGCGGCCTTGGCGGCGTCATGCCGGAGGTTCAGTGATGCTTCAGATCAACAATGTCTCAAAGATTTTCCTGGGTCAGCGCAAGGGCCTGTTCGGCCACACCGAGGGCTTCAAGGCGCTCGACGATGTCAGCCTGCGGGTGGCCAAGGGAAAGAGCTTCGGCCTGGTCGGAGAAAGCGGCTCCGGCAAGACGACGCTGACACGCTGCATCCTGCGGCTGGAAACGCTGACATCGGGCAATATCCTTTATGAAGGCGCCGACATCGGCAAGCTGACCCCGACCGAGATGCGCCGTCTGCGCGCGCGCCTGCAGATCGTCTTTCAGGATCCTTACGCCTCTCTCGATCCACGCATGACGATCCATGACATCATCGCCGAACCGCTGGTCATTCATCGCGACATCGTTCCCATGACGGCGCGCCAGCGGACAGAACGCGTGCTGGAACTGCTGTTGCAGGTCGGTCTGCGGGAAGAGCACCTGTTCCGTTATCCGCACGAGTTCTCCGGTGGCCAGCGCCAGCGTATCGGCATTGCCCGTGCGCTGGCTGCCAAGCCCGAATTCCTCATTCTCGATGAGCCCACTTCAGCGCTCGACGTTTCGGTTCAGGCCGATGTGCTCAATCTTTTACACCGGCTGCAGGAAGAACTGGGCCTCACTTATTTCTTCATCAGCCACGATCTCGGCGTCATTCGCTACATCTGCGATGAAGTCGCTGTGATCTATCGGGGAAAGCTGGTTGAAAGCGGCCCGGTTGAAGATATCTTCGAGCGACCGACAAACGAATACACGCGCATGCTGCTGGACGCGATGCCGGATCCCGATCCTGATCGCTCACCCTTCCGCCAGGCCGCGTCCGCATAAAAATTCCCGGGAGCCCACATGACCGTCGACGCCTCTTCCCTCGCCTCTCTTGCAAACCAAGCAAAAGAATGGCGTCGAACCATCCACCAATATCCCGAACTCCTCTTCGATCTGCCGAAGACGTCGGCGCTGGTGACGGAAAAGCTAACCGAATTCGGTTGCGACGAAGTCGTTGCCGGCATCGCGAAAACCGGTGTCATCGCCGTTATCAACGGCAGCAATGGACCGGGCCGCACGATCGCCCTGCGCTGCGACATGGATGCGCTGCCGATGGCCGAGCAGACCAACCTGCCCTACGCCTCCAAGGTGGAAAACATGATGCACGCCTGCGGGCATGACGGGCACACCGCCATGCTGCTGGCGACGGCGAAACAACTGGCCGAAACCAGAGATTTCGTCGGCAAGGCGGTGCTGATCTTCCAGCCGGCTGAAGAAGGCGGCGCCGGTGCGCGGGTGATGATCGAGGAAGGCGTGCTCGATCGTTTCGGCATCGAGGAAGTCTACGGCATGCACAACCAGCCGGGCCTCGCCGTCGGATCTTTTGCGATCCGCAGCGGCGCGATGATGGCCGGCGGCGACCGTTTCGTCATTACCATCAACGGCAAAGGTGGCCACGCCGCCTATCCGCATCTGGCTCGTGACCCGGTTCTGGCGGGCGCCCAGATGATCGTCGCGCTGCAGGCAATCGCCTCCCGCTTCACCAATCCGTTCGATCCGGTCGTTCTGTCGGCGACGTTTATGGAAGGCGGCAATGCCGGCGCGCTCAATGTCATACCGGCCGCCATCCGCATCGGCGGCACGATCCGCACCATGAATGCCGAGACCCGGAAAATGGTCGAGGAGCGTTTTCGCGAGGTCGCGACAAGCAACGCGAGAGCCCTTGGCTGCGAAGCGGTGATCGACTGGCGTCCCGGTTATCCGGTAACCGTCAACGATCCGGAAAAGACAAAAGTGGCGGCGCAGGCTGCTTCCGCTGTTGCCGGGGCAGATCGCGTCAACACCGACTGGCCGGCCACGATGGGTTCGGAAGATTTTTCCTACATGCTGGAAAAACGGCCCGGCGCGATGATCTGGCTCGGCAACGGAGATAGCGCCGACCTGCACAATCCGGCTTACGATTTCAACGACGACGCCATTGTGCATGGTGTTCGTTACTGGCTGTCGCTGGTGGATCAGCGACTGAACGGAACGGCGGGAGAGTGACCATGACCGATAAGACCACTATCCACCTGCCCTATGCCGATCTTGTTGCGCTTCTCCAAAGCATGTTCGAGAAGAACGGCGTATCCGAACACAACGCAAAAATCCTCGCCGAAAACTGCGCAGGCTGCGAGCGTGACGGTTCGCTCAGCCACGGTATCTTTCGCATGGCGGGTTACATCTCGTCGCTGAACAGTGGCTGGATCGACGGCAAGGCTGTTCCGGAAGTCGAGGATGTCGGGCCGGCCTTCGTGCGTGTCGACGCCAAGGGCGGTTTTGCTCAGCCGGCATTGTTCGCGGCACGCCCGCGGCTGATCGAAAAGGTGAAGGAGAACGGCGTAGCCGTTCTCGCCATCCGTCGCTCGCACCATTTCAGTGCGCTCTGGCCCGATGTCGAACCCTTTGCCGAAGAGGGTCTTGTTGCACTCAGCGTCGTCAACAGCATGGCCTGCGTCGTGCCGCATGGCGGCAGGAAGGCCGTGTTCGGCACCAATCCGGTCGCGTTCGCCTCGCCACGTGCCGGGGCGGCGCCCTTTGTGTTCGATCAGGCCTCCTCTGCGATAGCCCACGGAGACGTGCAGATCGCAGCACGCGCCGGGCACGAGCTCAAGCCCGGCATGGGAGTCGATCGTGAAGGCCAGCCGACCAATGACCCGAAGGAAATCCTCGATGGCGGCGCGCTGCTGCCCTTTGGCGGCCACAAGGGCAATTCAATCGCGCTGATGGTGGAGATTTTGAGCGCGGCGCTCACCGGCGGTTATTTCTCCGGCGAGTTCGACTGGAGTGGCCACAAGGGCGCGCAGACACCATTCACCGGCCAGTTCTTCATCGTCATAGATCCCGCGCGCGGCGGCAACGATGTGTTTGCGGAACGTGTGGCCGGCATATGCGATCTGGTTCTCGAGGCCGGCCAGGAACGTTTGCCCGGCGACCGACGCCACGTGACCCGTGCGAAGTCAGAAAAGGACGGCATTCCGCTCTCTATTGATGGTTACGACACGCTGAGAGCCCTGGCGTTATCCTAGGAGCGTTCGTTTCCTGTTCTGAAACGTGGATCCCGGACGCGTATGCGCATCATAACGCACCGTTTCGCAGTGACCGTATCTGGACCAGACATGTCGACGCGTGACCTCGGCACGACCGCCGTTGCGTGCGTGCAGCACGACGTGGTGGCCGTTTTCGACAAGAAGCTTGCCTGCCATGAGGCCAACGCCGGTGGACGATCCGGAAATGAAGATGCGTGACATCGGTATGCTCCTCTGAGAACCTGGATTGATTTAGACGACACCCGCCTTCTATTTTCGTCGCTGCGAAATGCGCGCAGCATGGGACAGTGCGGCGCCTGCCAGAGCGCAAAGGGCTCCGAACAGATAAACGGCCGGATATCCAAACTGCGTCGCGACGCCGCCGGCGATGGGACCGGACAGGCCGTAGGCGATGTCGAGAAACGCGACAAACGCCCCCATCGCGCTGCCACGGTTTGCCGGCGGCACACGCTTCAGGACTTCGACACCGAGAGCGGGGAATATCAAGGCGCAGCCCAATCCCGTCACGAATGCGCCTGCAAGAGCGGCGACCTCGTTGGGTGCCAGCCAGATCAGCGCCTGCCCGATGGCTTCGATGACAAGCGAGATCGCGGCGACGCGATACCCGCCGATCCGGTCGGGCAGAAAACCGAGCACGATGCGGATCAGGATGAATCCGATCCCGAAGGCGGTCATGACCAACCCGGCATTTCCCCATCCCCGAGCCGCGAAATACAGCGATGCAAAGGCGGTCAGCCCGGACAGTCCGACGCCCTGCAGCATGAGACCGAAACCCTCGCGCCAGATCTGGCCGACAACCTTGTAGAAAGGAAGGCGCGGGCCGCTCGGAATGGAATAGGAAGTTTCCCTGGAAACGATCACAGCGGCGACCAGGGGCGCGGCGATGCAGGCGAACATCGCGGCCTCGAGCCCGAATGACTGGTAAAGAAGCATTCCGACCGGCGCTGCGACGGCAAGCGCTGCGAACATCGCAATTCCCGTCCAGGACATCGACATCCCGGCCCTCTGCGGCCCGACCGATGCGATGGACCAGGATACGCAGCCCGTCACGAACTGGCTTTCGCCGAAACCGGCAACAAGCCGTCCGATGACCACCACCGTCAGGCTGGCCATGACTGGAAGGCCCGGAACCGCCGCGACGACATATAGCAGGCCGGCAAGAGCGCAGGCGGCCGCGCCCTGCAGCGCAGACCGCTTGCCACCATACTGATCGGTAATCCGGCCCGCATATCCCCTGGTGAGCACGGTGGCGGCGAACTGGATCCCGATCACAAGGCCAACGACAGACGCACTGAAGCCGAGTTGTGCATGAAGGAAAAGCGGGATGACCGGCAGGGGCAGCCCGACAGCCAGGTAACCGCAGAACAGGGCTAAGATGATGCCCGTCGCAGGACGTGAAAGTCTTTCCGGCGAAGTCTCGGCGGGGCCGGAGCCGGTTGTCGAACCGGACGGACCTTGAACGAATGCACTCATGGCATCCTCCACTCAAGTTGTTGTATGGAACAGGCAGAGCGCCGCCGCGCACCGGACGGCGCTCCGTTGTCAGGCGGCGAGAACCGGGGCGGTCTTTTCACCAAAGAGGTCGGCGCGGTAACCACTGGTCGAAAGCAGATACTCCAGCGAACCGGTCGCTTCGCGGGAAAGCGCGTCGACATCGAGGTCGACCAACTTGCCGCTGCGCTTGCGGATCGAACCCGCGACCATGACGGTGTCGACGTTCGACCGTTCCACCGCCTGTACGACCGTGCCGATAGCGCTGGAGACCGGGAAAACCGCGACATCATCCGTGCGGATCATGATGATGTCCGCCTGCTTGCCGGGTGCGAGCGAACTGATCTGGCGCTCGAGGCCGGCTGCCCGCGCGCCGCTGACTGTCGCGGCACGAAGGACGCCCTCTACGGTGATCGGTGCAGGCGTATTCTTCTCGCCGCGGAACCGGCGATAGCGCATCGCCGAGCGCTGCTGGCCGAAGAGGGCGTGCATCTCGCCGAACATATCGCTGCCGAACGCGGTATCGAGATCAATCCCGAGAGCCGGCGTCAGGCCATGTTCGATCGCCTGCTGAAATGCGAAGCGGTCGTCGTCGAAGCCGAACAGTGCGTCAGAACGGGGATTGACCGTGACGTTCACGCCTGCCGCAGCCAGCCGCTTCCAGGTATCTTCAGGCAGCCTTGTGCAATGATTGAAGATGTTGTGGGGGCCGAGAAGGCCGGGTTCATCGAACTCCGGGCCGAGCGTTGCAAGATCCCCGATAAACTCCGTCAGGATTCGCATGTCGAGGTCGCGGGCCGCCCGCCACCAGTCGATGTTGAACTGGCCGAACAGACCGACACGGATGCGGCCGGAATGGTCCCATTTAGAAGCCAGCCGCTTCAGGTCGGCGGGGATATGGGACGATGAAGCCCTGCTGTCCATCGCGCCGCCGACCATATGCAATGCCCGGATTCCGCTGCTCTGCAGAGCAGCGAGCGCGGCATCGGTATGTTCGGGGCTTCTCGATGAGTGACATGCGTCGATGACGGTCGTGATGCCGGCGTCCAGGCAGGCCGCGGCAGTCAGTCTGGTACTCGTGAACATGTCAGCCGGGCGATAATGAGCGCCCAGCGTTTCGGCGACAACCTTGATGTAAGCGAAGAGATCGTCGACATCGGGCATAAGGCGGCGCATCACGCCCAGCCACATGTGATGATGGGCGTCCACGAGACCCGGCATGACAATGCAGCCGGCCGCATCGATTATCCGAGCGCCTTCGGAAGGCAAATCCATACCGACCGCGGAAATCGTTTCGCCTTCCACCAGAACGTCGCCGCGGGCGAGGTTGGGAAGCCTGTTTTCCATGGTTATGACAATCCCGCCCTTGAAGAGGGTGGGACCCGTATTTGCGATACTCATGGCTCGTTTCCTTTAAAGCTTGATGGAACGAGCTCTTTATCCTTGATGGAAAGAGTTGATTTAAGTGCGGTTATGTCAGATGGTTCATGATCAAAAATCAGGAATAGCCCATGCCCTTCGATGGACGAATTTTGTCTGGCGTAAGCGTGCTCGCGGCAGTCATCGAAACAGGAAGCTTTGTCAGGGCTGCGGAGGTGATCGGGCTTTCGGATTCCGGCGTGAGCCGTGCTATCGGCAGACTGGAAAGCCGTCTGGGAATCCGGCTTCTCGATCGGACAACCCGATCCCTGATGCTGACAGACGAGGGCCGCCGCTTCTATGAGCATGTAAAGCCTCATCTGGAAGCCATTGCAGACGCATCCCTGACAGCGTCCGGAAACGCCTCCGCCGTTCGCGGGCGCCTCAAGGTTGATATCGATCCCTTCTTTCTGCCTCTAGTGCTCGCCGGGCACCTCGGAACGTTATGCGACCGGTATCCCGATCTCTCCATCGAGTTCGTGACCCGTGATCATCTCGGCGATCTTGTGATGGAAGGTATCGATCTCGCTGTCCGTTTCGGCCAACCCAGGCTCCAGTCCCTGGTTTCACAAAGGCTGATCGAAGCGCCGATCCTGACCGTCGCGTCGAAGCGATATATCGAGAGGTATGGGAAGCCGAGCCACCCTTCCGATCTCGCCGGTCACCGCTGCCTCCAGTTCATAGATCCGCAGACACGCCGGCCGTTCGAATGGGAATTCGCCCGGGACGGCGAGACGATCGAGGTGGCGACATCCGGACCGCTGACCTTCACGGACCCGAAGTCGATGCTGGAGGAATGCCTTGCCGGCACGGGCATCGCTCAGGTGATCGGCTGGGGCGTCGGCGCGCGGCTGCAGCAGGGAGAACTGATCGACCTGTTTCCGGACTGGCACGGCGAGCGGTTTCCACTGTTTGCCTATCACCCATCACGCAAGCATCCGCCCGCAAAGGTCCGGGCGTTCATAGATTTCTGCCTTGAGGTAACAAAGGCCCTTTAGCTGTTTAAGCCCGCAGTGTGCTGGCGTACCATTGTTGCTATCGCCCTTGAAATTTCTTCCCGGCAGCGCCAGAACCGCGCAGGCCCCTCGAGCAGAGTTGCGAATATCGATGCAGATTGCCGGATGGTCTCGCCAACCAAGCCGCCATCCGTTCCTTGGCAATAAACCCGTCCTGTTCTGATCGGAAGGGCACGGGTTCTCGTGCCTGGGCTGTCACCGACAACCGTTCATCCAGTGGAACCGATCGTTAGGAAGGCCTGCCTGTTTTACCTGGGCTCTGGTCGCCGCTCTGTGTCGATACCGGTTGCCGCATCAGGCCGGAATTTCTAATGGCAATAATTGTCGCCAATGTCCGCATTGCATCGAAAGCAGAAACAAGGGGTTGCGTGCGCCCGTCGATCATTTCGCTGAAGAAGGACGTCGAGAAGACCGTGGAAATTCTTCGCCGCCATATACAAAGCGGCGTCGAACACATTTTGGCGCAAAACAGGCTGTTTTGACGAGGTTATCCGAGCGAGGCGATTTTCCCCACGTTGTTTTCTGGCGGCATGAGCGTGGTCGTTTTGACGCGTGAAATCAATTATCAAGCGGAATTTCCTGAAGCGTTGCTGCAACCATTTTCTGCAAACGCCACAGGTTTCGATCATAGATGTTTCGATCCGCGAGATCTGAAACCGTGCGATGCAGATATTCGGCACACGACCCCGCAGGTCCGCACGCCTGCGCAATCAACAATGCAGCGTCCTCAAGAGGTATCTTTTCCGTGAGAGGAGAGTGCTTCGGGCTTGCCCAAAACGTCAGGGCACGGCGCGGCCCCGATGGCGTCTTGACCGAAACCCATCTGACCATTTCACAGACTTCCGCATAACGGATCTCACGAGCCAGAAGCGTGCGCAGATCCTGCTTCTTTGTCATGCAGGGAAGCTTGAGGACCAGGCCGGAACAGCTGCCGCCGGACTGAAGGGCAAGCATCAGGCCGGGCGCATCGGATGTTGCTCTCAGTCGTTTTATCCGAAGCGAGAACGCACGGTGCCATCCATAGGCAACAGCGGCTTCACTGGCGACATGGTCAAAGCCCGGATTCCACATCAGCGAGCCATAGGCAAAGACCCAGATCTCCTCTTCTCCGGCTTCCTTCTCGATCCTGTCGACGAGTTCGTCGAGCTGGGTGGACGAAATCGGCGTCCAGTTCGGTTCGGGGCCCTCTTCCTCGATGACCCTGAGGGTTTTGGCGACGAGGTCGGCGGTCAGCTGCAACGAAGCGGTCAGGCGTGTCCTGCTTGTTGAACTTCTTGGCATCTTCAGGGTCCGTTCTAACGACGTGGCCGCCGGCGCCTTTTCGCGTCCGGCGGCTCATGAATGACTGCTGGCGATCAGGCTGCGGATCGGTCAATGACGGCACGGAACGTGATCTCGACGATCTGTTCCGGAAAGGCCAGCGCAGTGACACCGATCAGGTTGCTGGCGACCGGCGGCATGTCCGTGCCGTACATTTCCTTGCGGACCTTGGACCCAGCTGCAAACGCGCTTGGGACATCGAGAACAAAGAGCGTTTCTTCGACGACGTCGTCGAGCGTTGCACCGAATTCAGCGAGCAGCTTCTTGGTGTTGACGTATGTCTGGCGGATCTGTTCTTCCATCTGCGAGAAGTCGGCAGGCCTGCCCTTATCGTCAAGCGATGCGGGCGCAATAAGCTTGCCTTCGCCATCATGGCTCAACTGCCCGGAGATGTAGATGGTATCTTTCATCTGTACGGCCTGCGCATAACCGAATGCGCTTTCCCAGGCGACGCCGTGGTTGGCAATTTTCTTGGCGGAGTTTTTGGCAGTCATGGTGGTTTCCTGGATTTCGGGGCGCGCGAAAAGCGCTGAGAGTTTGTTCGATTTGCCAGGCGACACCGTGTTCGTCTGAACGGCGTGATATTGCCGCGAGAACCGTCGCCTCACAATTGCGGGAATAATTGCGAATTTATTGCTTTATCTGAAATAGTCCGCGGCTTGGGCGAAGACGCCGAATTGTCTTCCATGTCCTTTGGCGGAGGAAGACTAGACGCGGCTGCCCGCCGCTTTCCTACCGTCAACGGTTCTTGAAGACGGCTTGGCGCTTCTCGACGAAGGCCGCCATGCCTTCCGTTTGGTCCTCGAGCGCAAATGTGGAATGAAACAACCTTCGTTCGAACCGCAAGCCCTCCGTCAGTGTCATCTCGTCGGCGCGGTTGACGACTTCCTTGACCATCATGGAAACCGGAAGTGACATCGCGGCGATTGTTTCTGCCGTGCGCAAAGCGTCGGAGAGCAGATCGGCGGCGGGTACGATACGCGCGACCAGACCGGCACGCTCTGCCTCCACAGCGTCCATCATCCGGCCGGTCAGACACATTTCCATGGCCTTCGCCCGGCCGATCAACCGTGCCAGCCGCTGACTTCCGCCCATGCCGGGAATGACACCGAGCTTGATTTCCGGTTGCCCGAACTTGGCCGTATCGGCCGCCAGGATGAAATCGCACATCATCGCCAACTCGCATCCGCCGCCCAGCGCAAAACCAGCAACGGCGGCAATCGTCGGCTTGCGCAAGCGCGGCAGGCGCTCCCAATCGGCGAACCAGTCAGCGCCGAACATGTCGGTGAAGGAGCGATCCTGCATCTCCTTGATATCGGCTCCCGCTGCAAACGCTTTCTCCGAACCGGTAATAACGATGCAGCCCACATCCGGATCGGCATCGAAATCCGTAGCGGCCTCAAGGACCTCGCGCGTCAGCTGCCGGTTGATTGCGTTGAGCGCCTTCGGACGACTGAGTGTTATCAAACCGACCCGGGCCTTTTTGTCAGTGATGATTGTCTCATAATTCATCTTGGACGAGCCTCTGGTTCAGAACGGATTGGACCGTGATTTGGGTTTTTATCGAGAACGAAGAGCGGCGCTGCATGAGGTGGGAAGAACGGCGCGAGATCCACCTCCTTCACCTCCGCCAGCGTCGCGGGATTCCATCGCGGATTGCGATCCTTGTCGATCACGGCTGCACGAATACCCTCATAGAAATCCGCAAGGCCAAGGATTGCGACGGATCCGGCGAATTCACGGTTCAGGCAATCCTCAAGGCTTTCGCTGCCTCTCGCCAATCGCAGCATTTGCAAGGCGATCTTGAGCGACGACGGAGATCTTGTCAGAAGCACCGCTTGCGTCTCGGCTGCGAAAGCGGATGCCTCCTGCGCGAGGGCATTGGTAATTTCTTCCGCGGTATCGAAGGCGAATGCGCGGTCGATCAATGACTGCTGCACGGCCAACGTGCCCTGTGCCGGTGTCTGTGCAAGAGTAGCGATTGTCATCGAGACTGCTTTCGCATCTGCTCCGACGGGTAAATCGGAGAGCGCCCGGCGTAGCATATCGATGTCGGCAAAGGGGACCATAGCATCTGCGAGCCCTGCATGGATGGCATCGGCGGGACCGATGATGGCGCCCGTCAGGCCGAGATAGGTTCCGATCTCTCCCGGTGAGCGCGAGAGAAGAAAACTGGCCCCCACATCCGGAAAGAAACCAATACCGGTTTCCGGCATGGCAAGGCGCAGCCGGTCGGTCGCTATACGATGGCTGCCGTGGGCGGAGATGCCGACGCCGCCCCCCATGGTGATCCCATCGAGAAGCGACACATAGGGTTTCGGAAAACGGGCGATGCGACTGTTCAGCCGATATTCCTCTCGCCAGAAGGTCGCGGCGGCGTCTGTTGCCGCCCTGCCACTTTCATAGAGCATACGGATATCGCCACCGGCGCACAGGCCGCGTTCGCCTGCGCCTTCAACGAAGACAACCGAGATCGATGGATCCCGCTCGAAATCGTCGAGCGCCGCATCGATCATGCGCACCATGGTCAAGGTCAACGCATTCAGCGCCCTTGGCCGATTGAGGATGATCCGCCCGAGGGTACCCGAAGTTTCAACGAGGATTTCGTTGGCATCGCTTGTTGACATGATGGCCGTTCCTTCATGCTGATGATAAACGGATATCCCTCAGTTGAACCATGCTAAGGCTGATTTTCCTGAAGGCTTCGTGCAATCACCATACGCTGCACGTCGCTCGTGCCCTCGTAAATCTGGCAGATGCGGGCATCCCGATAGATGCGCTCGACGGGATAATCGCTCATATATCCATAACCGCCGTGGATCTGGATGGCATCGGAGCACACGCGCTCGACCATTTCGGAAGCGAACAGCTTGGCCATGGATGCCGCGGAAAGGCATGGCATTCCGGCCTCGCGGAGCGCCGCAGCATGCCAGACGAGTTGGCGCGCCGCCTCGATCTGTGTCGCCATATCCGCCAGACGAAAAGCAACCGCCTGATGTTCGGCAATCGATTTGCCGAAGGCCTTCCGCTCGCCTGCGTAATCGCGGGCGGCCTCGAACGCCGCCTGCGCCATGCCGACCGACTGCGCGGCGATGCCGATGCGACCGCCTTCGAGATTGGCGAGCGCGATGCGGTACCCCTCACCCTCCTCACCGAGCCTGAGTTCGGCGGAAACCCGCATTTCGTTGAAGGCAATCTGGCAGGTATCGGATGCGCGTAGCCCCAGCTTTTCCTCCACCCGCACGACCTCATAGCCGGGTGTATCGGTCGGCACGATGAAGGCGGTGATGCCCTTCTTGCCCGCTTGCGGATCGGAGACGGCGAAGACGATGATGACCTGGCCATTCTTGCCCGAGGTGATGAACTGTTTGGCGCCGTCAATCACGTAATCATCGCCATCGCGTTTGGCGCGGGTTTTCAGGTTCGAAGCGTCGGACCCCGCTTGCGGTTCCGTCAGGGCAAAACCACCAATCCACTCACCCGAAGCAAGCTTGGGCAAAAAGCGCTGGCGCTGCGCTTCCGTCCCGAACTTGAGGATCGGCACACAGCCTACCGAGCTGTGAACACTCATGATGGTCGAGCATGCACCATCACCTGCCGCGATTTCCTCAACCGCCATTGCATAGGCAAGTGCACCGGTATCGGAACCGCCATAAACTTCGGGGACCAGCATTCCGAGAAGGCCGAGTTCGCCCATCTCCTTCAATTCATCGCGGGGAAAGCTGTGTTTCCTGTCGCGGTCGGCCGCACCCGGCGCCAACCGTTCCCGTGCGAAGCTGCGTGCCATGTCACGGATCTGCTGCTGAAGCTCAGAAAGGATCATAGGTCTTCCTCCAATACGGCCGCTCGATGGCGACTGCCGTCGCCTCGCCACCACCGATGCACAATGCAGCCATGCCGCGTTTCAGGTCGTATCGCTCGAGCGCCGAAATCAGCGTCACCAGAACCCGCGCGCCGGAGGCCCCGATAGGATGGCCGAGCGCGCAGGCGCCGCCGTGAACGTTGACCTTGTCATGCGGCAGATCGAGATCGCGCATCGCGGCCATGGCCACGACGGCGAACGCTTCGTTGATTTCGAACAGATCGACGTCCGAAAGCTGCAGGCCGGTACGGTCGGAAAGCGTTTGCAAGGCACCGATCGGCGCTGTGGCGAACATTTCGGGCGCCTGCGAATGCGTGGCATGCCCGAGGATCGTCGCTATCGGCGCAAGCCCGCGCCGTTCCGCTTCCGAACGCCGCATCATCACGAGCGCCGCCGCGCCATCCGAGATCGAGCTGGAATTGGCGGCAGTCACGGTGCCGCCATCGCGGAAGGCAGGCTTGAGCGTCGGGATTTTGTCCAGCCTCGCCTTGCCGGGCTGCTCGTCGCGGTCAGCGACATGTTCCGACCTGCCGGACCTGACCGTAACTGCCGTAATCTCACGATCGAAAGCGCCATCGGCGATCGCCTTCTGAGCCCGCGTGAGCGATGTGATCGCGTAGGTGTCCTGTGCCTCACGGGTAAAATGATAGGCCTCGGCGCAATCTTCCGCGAAACTGCCCATCAGCCTGCCCTTGTCATAAGCGTCTTCCAGACCGTCGAGGAACATGTGATCGAGTATGCGGCCATGTCCCAGTCGGTAGCCGCTGCGGGCGCGGTCGAGCAAATAAGGTGCGTTGGTCATGCTCTCCATGCCGCCCGCGATTGCCACGGAACCGCTTCCGGCGGCCAGCAGATCGTGGGCGAACATGGCAGCCTTCATCCCGGAACCGCACATCTTGTTGACGGTCGTCGCGCCTGCCGAAACGGGAAGGCCTGCATGAATTGCCGCCTGCCGCGCCGGTGCCTGACCCTGGCCCGCTGGCAGGACGCAACCGAAAACGACCTCCTCGACCGCATCGGCCGCAAGCCCGCTACGCTGGAGTGCAGCGCGAATAGAGGCAGCGCCAAGTTCCGCCGCCGTTACATCCTTCAACTCGCCCTGGAAGCCACCAATTGGGGTTCGGGCGGAACCGACAATGACGATTGGGTCCTGCAATCTCATCTGTGCTCCTTCCAGTGATCAGGCCATCCCGGCGTGACATCAGAAAGGCAGCTTATTGCGGATGGTTATTGCAAACGATGACAAAACTGATCCATTATTTCGGCCACTTCTGCCACTCACGGGTTTGAGGTTGGGACGGAGATGATGGGCGAAACCGAACGACATATGATCTCGACGGGTTTCGTTGAGGAGGCGCTCGACAGCCTGAGACGCGCCGGGCGCCCGACCGAACCGATGCTGTTGCGGCTTGGCCTTCCGCAAGTCATTGACAAGCCTGTTTCGGCGCAGACCTTCGGCCGATTATGGCTCGCGATTGCCGAAGAGCTGGATGACGAGTGTTTCGGTCTCGGCATCCGCCCGATGCAGCGTGGAACCTTCACGCTGCTCTGTCATTGCGTTCTGCATGCGCCAACCCTCGATCGCGCTATACGAAGAGCGCTGCGTTTTCTGAATGTGGTATTAGGAGATCCAACCAGCCGGCTGGTGGTGCACGATGGAACTGCGGTGATCGAACTTAACGATACCGGAAAACCGCGATCCGCCTTCGCCTATCGTAGCTATTGGATCATTCTGCATGGGCTTACCTGCTGGCTGG
This sequence comes from Hyphomicrobiales bacterium, assembly GCA_900472395.1. Taxonomy (GTDB): domain Bacteria; phylum Pseudomonadota; class Alphaproteobacteria; order Rhizobiales; family Rhizobiaceae; genus Neorhizobium. The sequence goes on along the minus strand of UCHV01000001.1, from coordinate 192,968 downwards.
TGGGGCGGCGCATCCCGATCCGGCTGGTAGACTTTCGCTGTAGCGAACCGGAACACAGTGCCGACCACCGATTGTTTTTTGGCGCGCCTATCCGCTTTTCGCAGCCGGTAAGCCGCCTCGGTTTCGATGCCGCCATGCTTGCTCTGCCGATATCCCGCAACGAACAGACCCTGCGGCAATTTTTAAGGGGAGCGCCTGCCAACATACTGATCCGTTATCGATATGACGCCGGCACGGCTGCCGCCGTCAGGCGCCGTCTCAGCCAGAAAGGCCCCGCCAACTGGGGTGGTTTTGCCGAGCTTGCCCGCGATATGCACATGTCATCGTCCACATTGCGCCACCGTCTGCATGACGAGGGGCAGAGCTATGCCGGCATCAAGGACGATATCCGCCGCGAGCTTGCCCGCGACATGCTGATGAGCACGCCTCAGACCGTCAGCGACATCGCCGCGCTTCTCGGTTATTCGGAGCCGAGCGCCTTCTATCGCGCCTTCAAGAAATGGATGGGCGTGAGCCCGGAAGCCTTTCGAAAAATTGGAAAATCCATCTAGCTTTCTTGGGAAACTCATCGCGCGCCTACGTCCACAGTATGGCAAAACTGGCTGAATAATTCGAAGCAGTTTCGTCATGGCTTGCCATTTGCAAGATGAATACCATTCTTCCAATTGAGCCGCTTCTGAGGAGAGGAGCAGGTTCGACGGGAGGAAATTGATGGTGGAAGCCACTCATTTAAGCCTGCATGTACCCGAACCCGCCGTTCGGCCAGGCGGGCAGCCCGATTTTTCCAATGTCAAAATTGCCAAAGCCGGCGCTGTGCCTCGCCCTGAGGTGGATGCGGCTCCAGAAGACATCCGGGATCTCGCCTATTCGATCATCCGCGTATTGAACCGGGATGGCGAAGCGGTCGGCCCCTGGGCAGGTCTTCTTTCCGACGAAGACCTGCTTCTCGGATTGCGCAACATGATGAAGCTTCGTGCCTTCGACGCGCGTATGCTGATGGCGCAAAGGCAGGGCAAGACCTCTTTCTACATGCAGCATCTGGGCGAGGAAGCTGTCAGCAGCGCCTTCCGGAAGGCCTTGCAGAAGGGCGACATGAATTTCCCGACCTACCGGCAGGCCGGTCTTCTCATCGCCGACGATTATCCCATGGTCGAGATGATGAACCAGATCTATTCGAACGAGGCAGACCCGCTGCGCGGCCGGCAACTGCCGATCATGTATTCGTCGAAAGAGCATGGCTTCTTCACCATTTCCGGCAATCTCGCGACACAATATGTGCAGGCCGTCGGCTGGGCCATGGCGTCTGCGATCAAGAACGACAGCCGCATCGCCGCCGCCTGGATCGGCGACGGCTCGACAGCGGAGTCCGATTTCCACTCGGCACTGGTGTTCGCCTCCACCTACCGCGCGCCTGTCATCCTCAACGTCGTCAACAATCAGTGGGCCATTTCCACCTTCCAGGGCATTGCGCGTGGCGGGTCCGGCACGTTCGCGGCGCGCGGTCTTGGCTTCGGCATCCCGGCATTGCGGGTGGACGGCAACGATTATCTGGCAGTGCACGCCGTCGCATGCTGGGCTGCAGAGAGAGCCCGGCGTAATCTGGGGCCGACACTCATCGAGTACGTGACCTATAGGGTCGGCGCCCATTCCACCTCCGACGATCCGAGCGCCTACCGGCCAAAGACGGAATCGGAAGCCTGGCCGCTCGGCGACCCGGTACTGCGGTTGAAAAAACATCTGATCGTTCGAGGCGCATGGTCGGAGGAGCGGCATGTGCAGGCGGAAGCCGAAATCCTGGACGAGGTCATTTCGGCGCAGCGGCAGGCCGAAGAAAACGGCACGCTGCATGACGGCGGCAGGCCGTCGGTGCGGGATATCTTCGAAGGCGTTTATGCCGAAATGCCACCGCACCTGCGCCGTCAGCGCCAGAAGGCAGGATACTGACATGCCCAGAATGACGATGATCGAAGCGGTACGCAGCGCCATGGATGTCTCGATGGAGCGAGACGGCGACGTCGTGGTTTTCGGCGAAGACGTGGGATATTTCGGTGGCGTGTTCCGCTCTACTCAGGGTCTGCAGGCAAAATATGGAAAGACCCGCTGTTTCGATACGCCTATCAACGAATCCGGCATTGTCGGTGCCGCAATCGGCATGGCCGCCTATGGGTTGAAACCCTGCGTGGAAATCCAGTTCGCGGACTACATGTATCCCGCCTATGATCAGTTGACCCAGGAGGCGGCCCGCATCCGCTACCGCTCCAATGGCGATTTTACCTGCCCTATCGTGGTGCGCATGCCGACCGGCGGCGGCATTTTCGGCGGGCAGACCCATAGTCAGAGCCCGGAAGCGCTGTTCACCCATGTCTGCGGTCTGAAAGTCATCGTGCCTTCCAACCCTTATGATGCAAAAGGCCTGCTGACGGCCGCAATCGCGGACCCGGATCCGGTGATCTTTCTGGAGCCGAAACGCCTTTATAACGGCCCGTTTGACGGGCACCACGAACGCCCGGTCACGCCGTGGTCAAAGCATGATCTCGGTGAAGTACCGGCCGATTATTATGCGATCCCGATCGGCAAGGCCGAAATCCGCCGACCCGGCTCAGCGGTCACCATCGTTGCCTATGGAACGATGGTCCATGTGGCACTGGCAGCGGCCGAAGATATGGGCATCGATGCGGAAGTGATCGATCTGCGAAGCCTCCTGCCGCTCGACCTCGATACCATCGTGGCATCCGTCGCAAAGACAGGGCGCTGCGTCGTCGTTCATGAAGCAACGCTGACCTCCGGTTATGGCGCGGAAATCGTCTCGCTCATCCAGGAACATTGCTTCTATCATCTGGAAACGCCGATCGTACGCGTGGCTGGCTGGGACACGCCTTATCCGCACGCACAGGAATGGGATTATTTTCCAGGCCCGGTGCGCGTCGGCCGCGCCCTTGCCGAAGTCATGGAGGCCTGAATCATGAGCGCATTCACGATCAAGATGCCCGATGTCGGCGAAGGGGTCGCAGAAGCAGAAGTCGTCGAATGGCATGTGAAGATCGGCGATCCGGTGCGCGAGGATATGATCGTCGCCGCCGTCATGACAGACAAGGCGACTGTAGAGATCCCCTCACCTGTCGCGGGCAAGGTAACCTGGCTCGGAGGCGAGATCGGAGATCGGATCGCGGTCAAGGCGGCGCTGGTGCGCATCGAGACATATGCGGACGCATCCTCGGATGAAGGCTTCGCCTCACCGAATGATACGGCCGTGATCGAGCAATCGGCTGAGCCGTCACGGCCACCGGAAGAACCTGCCAAGTCTCCCCCCAAAGACAATGGCTCTCGACAGGCAAGCCCGCAAAAGGCAGTAGAAAAGCCTTTGGCGGCCCCCTCAGTTCGGCTGTTTGCGCGGGAAAGTGGAGTGGATCTTCGCCAGGTGCAGGCATCGGGCCCTGCGGGGCGCATTCTGCGCGAGGATGTGGAGCAGTTTCTGGCGCAGGACGCTTCCAGCGCCACGATTCAAAGGGGTTATGGCAGGAATACAAAAACGGAAGAGGTAAAACTCACCGGCCTGCGACGTCGCATCGCGGAAAAAATGGCGCTGTCCACCTCGCGCATTCCCCACATCACCTATGTCGAAGAAGTCGATGTGACGGCGCTGGAAGAGCTGCGCGCCACGATGAACCGGGACCGCAAGCCCGATCATCCCAAGCTCACCGTTTTGCCCTTCCTGATGCGGGCACTGGTCAAGGCTGTCGGTGAACAGCCGCAAGTCAACGCCACGTTCGATGACGATGCCGGCATCGTCACCCGTCATGGCGCGGTCCATATCGGTATTGCCACGCAAACGGCGGGCGGTCTTGCGGTGCCGGTCGTGCGCCATGCCGAAGCGCGCAGCATCTGGGACTGCGCAACCGAGATGAACCGGCTGGCGGAAGCGACACGGGCCGGTACGGCGACACGCGATGAACTTTCCGGTTCCACCATAACCATCAGTTCGCTCGGGGCGCTGGGGGGCATCGTCTCAACGCCCGTCATCAACCATCCCGAAGTGGCCATCGTCGGCGTCAACAAGATCGCGACCCGACCGATCTGGGACGACGTGCAGTTCGTTCCGCGCAAGATGATGAACCTCTCTTCGAGCTTCGACCATCGCATCATCGACGGCTGGGATGCGGCGACCTTCGTACAGCGTATCCGTACCCTGCTCGAAACACCCGCCCTCATCTTTATCGAAGGCTGAGCCATGAAGGAAATGTCCTGCAAACTGCTTGTCATAGGCGCCGGCCCCGGTGGCTATGTCTGCGCCATCCGGGCGGGCCAGCTTGGTATCGACACCGTCATCGTTGAAGCGGGCAAGCTTGGCGGCACATGCCTGACTGTCGGCTGCATTCCCTCCAAGGCACTGATCCACGCCGCCGATGAGTTCGACGCCATAAGGCACGCATCCATCGGCAAAAGCGCCATGGGCATCAATGCCGAAAACCCGTCGATCGATCTCGCAAAGACGATCTCCTGGAAAGACGGCATCGTCGGCCGCCTGACCACCGGCGTCGCCAACCTCCTGCAAAAATCGCGGGTAAAGATCGTGCATGGTCGCGCCCGCTTTCGCGATGGCAAGACAGTCGAGGTGGAGACGGAGACCGGGCAGCAACTGATCCGCGCCGAGGCGATCGTCATCGCGACCGGTTCCGATCCCGTCGAGCTCCCCGCACTTCCTTTCGAGGGCCGCGTGATTTCGTCGACCGAAGCGCTGTCGCTGAAAGAGGTGCCGAAAAATCTTGCCGTGGTGGGCGGCGGTTACATCGGGCTTGAACTCGGTACCGCCTTTGCGAAGTTGGGTGCGTCAGTGACCATCGTCGAAGCGACCGAACAGATCCTGCCGCTCTATGATGCCGACCTGGTAAAGCCGGTGCTGCGCAGGCTTGGCCAGCTTGGCATCAAGGTTCTGACCTCGGCAAAGGCCATGGGACTTTCCGCCAATGGCGAGGCACTCCTCGTTGAAACGGCGGATGGCCGGAAGCTCGATATAGCCGCAGATCGCATCCTCGTGACCGTGGGCCGACGCCCCCGCACCATCGGTTCGGGGCTGGAGGAACTCGACCTCGATCGCAGTGGTCCGTATCTCAGGATAGACGATCGCTGCCGCACCTCGATGCGCGGTATCTATGCCATCGGTGACGTGACCGGCGAGCCGATGCTGGCACATCGCGCCATGGCGCAGGGCGAAATGGTAGCGGAAATCATCGCTGGCAAAAAACGTGCTTGGGACAAGCGCTGCATACCGGCCATTTGCTTCACCGATCCGGAAATCGTCAGCGCGGGCTTGTCACCGGAGGAAGCAAGAGAACAAGGCTACGAGGTAAAGATCGGCCAGTTCCCCTTCGCCGCCAATGGCCGTGCAATGACGATGGGCGCCGAAGACGGGTTCGTCCGTGTCGTTGCCCGCGCCGATACCAATCTGGTGCTGGGCGTGCAGGCAGTAGGCTCCGGCGTTTCGGAGCTTTCGGCCAGCTTTTCGCTGGCCATCGAAATGGGCGCGCGCCTCGAGGACATTGCCGGCACGATCCACGCGCACCCGACCCGAAGCGAAGCGCTGCAGGAGGCAGCACTTCGCGCATTGGGACACGCATTGCATATCTGAAAAACCAGACCGCCGGGAGGATCCATGGCTGATTTGGACTTCGCGCTGACCGAAATGGCAGACCAGATCCGCGAAACGACATCCCGTTTTGCCACCGATCGCATTGCGCCGCTTGCCGCCGGGATAGACCGGGACGATCGGTTTCCGCTGGAACTTTGGCCGGAGATCGGCGCGCTTGGCCTGCATGGCATTACAGCCGAAGAAAGCTATGGCGGTCTCGGCCTCGGTTATCTCGAACATGTCGTTGCCTGTGAGGAAGTCAGCCGCGCATCGGCATCCGTCGGTCTGTCCTATGGCGCCCATTCCAATCTCTGCATCAACCAGATTTCGCGCTGGGCCACGACCGACCAGAAGCGGAAATATCTGCCAAAGCTCATCTCCGGCGAACATGTCGGCAGCCTCGCCATGTCGGAAGCGGGTGCCGGATCGGATGTCGTTTCGATGAAACTTCGGGCCGATAAGGTCGCCGGCGGTTTTCGCCTGAACGGCACCAAATTCTGGATCACCAATGCGCCTTACGCGCAGACCCTGGTGGTTTATGCCAAGACCACCCCGGAAGCGGACGCGAAAGGGATGACCGCCTTTCTGGTCGAGAAGGATTTCCAGGGCTTCTCGATTGGCCAGAAGATCGACAAGGTCGGCATGCGCGGCTCGCCAACGGCTGAACTCGTATTCGAGGACTGTTTCGTGCCGGAGGAGAATGTCATGGGGCCGCTCGATGGCGGCGTGAAGGTGCTGATGTCCGGCCTCGATTACGAGCGGGTGGTGCTCTCCGGCATCCAGCTCGGCATCATGCAGGCCTGTCTCGATGTCGTCCTGCCTTATGTCCGTGAGCGAAAACAGTTCGGCACGCCGATCGGCAGTTTCCAGCTCATTCAGGCGAAGGTTGCGGATATGGCCGTCGCGCTGAACTCCGCCCGCGCCTATGTCTACACCGTCGCCAAGGCCTGCGATGCCGGCAAAACCACAAGGCAGGATGCGGCCGGGGCCATTCTTTACGCCTCCGAATGCGCGGTAAAGGTTGCCGAACAGGCGGTGCAGGCGCTCGGTGGCGCGGGTTACACGAAGGACTGGCCGGTCGAACGCTTCTGGCGGGACGCCAAGCTTCTCGATATCGGTGCCGGCACCAATGAGGTTCGCCGGATGTTGATCGGCCGCGAAATCATCGGCGGCGAGGCGCGCGGCCGATGACGGAACTTCAGACCATGCTGGATCGCCAGTCTGCCGGTTTCACGACCAATGCGACGCATCACCGCGCGCTGGCGGAAGAATTGCGGGCAAAGGTTGCCGCGACGGCTCTGGGCGGCCCGGAAAAACACCGCGAGCGCCATGTTGCCCGCGGTAAGCTGCTGCCCCGCGACCGGGTACAGCGACTACTCGATCCCGGTTCGCCCTTTCTGGAAATAGGCCAGCTGGCGGCTGGCGGCATGTATGGTGACGAGGCACCCGGCGCCGGCATGATTGCAGGCATCGGCCGCGTTTCGGATCGCGAATGTATGATCGTCGCGCATGACCCGACCGTGAAGGGCGGCGCCTATTTTCCGATGACGGTGAAGAAACATCTGAGGGCACAGGAGATTGCGTTAGAGAACCGCCTGCCCTGCATCTATCTGGTCGATTCCGGCGGCGCCAACCTGCCGCATCAGGCCGAAGTGTTTCCCGATCGCGATCACTTCGGTCGCATCTTCTACAATCAGGCGCAAATGTCGGCGGCCGGCATTGCGCAGATCGCCTGCGTCATGGGAAGCTGCACGGCGGGTGGGGCCTATGTGCCTGCCATGTCCGACGAAACCGTCATCGTTCGCAACCAGGGCACCATTTTCCTTGCCGGCCCGCCGCTGGTGAAGGCCGCAACCGGCGAGGTGATCTCGGCCGAAGAACTGGGCGGCGCAGACACCCACGGTCGCAAGTCGGGTGTCGTCGATCATGTCGCGGAAAGCGATGAACATGCTTTGCTGATCGTCCGCGATATCGTCGCGACACTCAACCGGGGCAAGCGGATCGACATCGAACTGGCCGAGTCCAGACCGCCCAAACTCGACCCGGCCGATCTCTACGGCATCGTGCCACAGGACATCAGGACGCCTTACGATGTGCGTGAGGTGATTGCCCGCATCGTTGACGGATCGGAATTACAGGAATTCAAGCCGCTTTATGGCGCGACATTGGTCTGCGGTTTCGCGCGTATCTGGGGCATGCCGGTGGCGATCCTTGCCAGTAACGGCGTGCTGTTTTCCGAAAGCGCGCTGAAGGGCGCCCATTTCATCGAACTCGCCTGCCAGCGGCGCATTCCGCTGCTGTTCCTGCAGAATATTTCCGGCTTCATGGTCGGCGGCAAATACGAGGCGGAAGGCATCGCCAAACACGGCGCCAAGCTGGTAACGGCGGTATCGACCGCGCAGGTGCCGAAGATCACCGTGTTGATTGGCGGCAGTTTCGGCGCCGGCAATTACGGCATGTGCGGCCGCGCCTATCAGCCGCGCTTCCTCTTCACCTGGCCGAATGCGCGCATTTCCGTAATGGGCGGCGAACAGGCGGCCTCGGTGCTGGCAACCGTCCATCGCGATGCCGAACGCTGGACGCCGGAAGAGGCCGAAACATTCAAAGCGCCGATCCGCCAGAAATACGAGGATGAGGGCAATCCCTATCACGCCACCGCGCGGATGTGGGATGACGGCATCATTGATCCGGTTCAGACCCGCGACGTGCTGGGTCTCGCCTTTTCCGCAACGCTGAATGCGCCGATCCCCGAACGGGCGCAGTTCGGCATTTTCCGGATGTGAGGAGGAACGATGATCGAGAGCCTCCTGATTGCCAATCGCGGCGAAATCGCCAGGCGGATCATCCGTACCGCAAAGCGGCTCGGCATCCGCACTATTGCGGTCCATTCCGATATCGACGCCACGATGCCTTTCGTGCGTGAGGCCGATGAGGCGATGCCGATCGGTCCGGCTGCAGCACGAGACAGCTATTTGCGGCAGGACCGCATTCTTGAGGCCGCGAGAAAGACAGGGGCCGAGGCGATCCATCCCGGTTACGGCTTCCTGTCGGAAAACGCCGAGTTTGCGGAGGCCGTGATCGCTGCCGGTCTCATCTGGGTTGGTGCCCCGCCGGCTGCCATCCGCGCCATGGGCCTGAAGGACGCAGCCAAGCAGCGGATGATCGACGCCGGTGTGCCGGTAACGCCGGGATATCTCGGCGAGGATCAGGACCCGGTGCGCCTGCAGCGCGAGGCCGATGCAATCGGCTATCCGGTGCTGATCAAGGCTGTTGCCGGTGGAGGCGGCAAGGGGATGCGCCGCGTCGAACGGGTGGAGGATTTTGCAGCGGCACTGGCCAGTTGCCAACGCGAGGCAGCATCCTCCTTCGGGGATGACCGGGTGCTGATCGAAAAATACATCCCCTCGCCGCGCCATATCGAGGTGCAGGTGTTCGGCGACAGCCAAGGCAATGTCGTGCATCTGTTCGAACGAGATTGCTCCTTGCAACGACGCCACCAGAAGGTGATCGAGGAAGCGCCGGCACCGGGAATGGATGCCGAAACCCGTGAGGCGGTCTGCCAGGCTGCGGTGAAAGCGGCTCGTTCCGTGAATTATGTCGGCGCCGGCACGATCGAGTTTATTGCCGATGCGTCGGAAGGCCTGCGTGCAGACCGGATCTGGTTCATGGAAATGAACACGCGGCTGCAAGTTGAGCATCCGGTGACGGAAGCGATCACCGGCCAGGATCTCGTTGAGTGGCAGTTGCGCATTGCATCAGGTGAGCCGCTGCCTTTGAAACAGGATCAGCTTTCCATCGACGGCTGGGCAATGGAAGCGCGGCTTTATGCCGAAAACCCCTCGAACGGCTTCCTGCCTTCCATGGGCCGGCTGGGCCATCTGCAACTGCCGGAAACAGTCAGGATCGACAGCGGTGTCGAGCGGGGGGATGAAGTCACCTCGCATTACGACCCGATGATAGCAAAGCTTATCAGTCACGGTAAAACCCGCAGGGACGCCGCCCAAAAGCTCGGCAAGGCGGCGGCCAACGTCGAGGTCTGGCCGGTGCGCACAAATGCAGCCTTTCTGGCGCGCACACTGCGCCATCCCGACTTCCTCTCGGGTGCGGTCGATACCGCCTTCATAGAGCGTCACGTAAATGAGCTGGTACCGGCGCTCGATCCCGCTGAAACGGTTTTGCAAGTTGCCGCGTCCGCCCTGCTGCCGAAGCAATCCGGCAATGTCTGGACGGCGCTGACCGGTTTCCGGCTCAATGCGGCAAACGACCGCCGCGTCACTGTGGAAGTGAACGAAAAGCCCTATCTGGTTGAGGTAACAGACCCACGGCCGGCCGGCCGCTGCGAAAAAGGCGTGCTCTTCCTCGAAGGCGAAGCCTGGGCCTTTGGACCGCGGCGAGCGGGCCATGCCGGAGGAGGCACCGGTGCCAGTGACGGGGCGATCATTGCCCCCATGCCCGGCAGCGTCATCGCCGTTTCGGTTGCCGAAGGCGACAGCGTCAAGCGCGGCCAACCGCTGATCGTCATCGAGGCGATGAAGATGGAGCAGACCTTGAACGCGCCCTTTGACGGCGTGGTGGCGGAACTGAAAGCCGCCAAAGGGAGCCAGGTGGTCGAGGGCAGCCTGCTCGCCAGGATCGAGGGAGGAGAATGATGACCGGGCGATATTTCGAAGACTGGACTCTGGGCGACCGCATCGCTCACGAGATCCGTCGCACGGTGACTGAGACAGACAATCTGATGTTCACGCTGATGACCCACAATCCGCAGCCGCTGCATCTCGATATCGAGGCGGCGAAGGCGAGCGAATTCGGCCAGATCCTCGTCAACGGCACCTTCACCTTCTCGCTGATGGTCGGCCTGTCAGTGGGCGATACGACGCTTGGCACGCTGGTCGCCAATCTCGGTTATGACAAGCTCGTCATGCCGAAGCCGGTCTTCATCGGCGACACGATGCGCGCCGAAACCGAGATCGCCGAGTTGAAGGAAAGCCGCTCACGCCCGACGGCCGGCATAGTCACCTTCCGCCATGAACTCTTCAACCAGCGCAATGAAATTGTCTGTCAGTGTCTACGCTCCGCACTGGTGCATAGGAGGCCGCAATGAGGCTGCGCTCGCTTCTTTTCGTGCCGGGCGACCGGCCCGAGCGGATGGAGAAAGCACTGACCCTCGGCGCCGATGCCCTGATCCTTGACCTGGAGGATTCGGTCACTCACGACGCCAAGGCCGGCGCCCGGAAGGCCACGGCAGCCTTTCTTCGCGCGGCCGAACGCCATGTTAAACTTTTTATCCGGATCAACCCGCTCGACAGCAGCCTGCTGGACGACGATCTGGCAAGTGTGCTGGATGCCCGGCCGGACGGACTGGTGCTGCCGAAAGCGGAAGGTGCCGGAAGCGTCGAGGCATTGGCCGCCAAAGCGCCGGGTATCCCCATCCTGCCGATTGCCACCGAAACCCCGGCGGCCATCTTCCAGATGGGGAGTTATTCATCCGTGCGTACCAATCTCGCCGGCGTTACCTGGGGCGCGGAAGACCTGCCGGCGGCCATCGGCGCACTTGGCGCACGAGACGAAGCCGGCCACTATACCGCGCCTTATGAACTTGCCCGCTCGTTGACGCTGTTCGGTGCCCATGCGGCCGGCGTGGCAGCGATCGAGACTGTCTATCCGGCCATTGCCGATCTGGCAGGACTGGCCGCCTATGCGCAACGCGCTCGCTTCGACGGTTTCAACGGCATGATGGCGATCCATCCCTCGCAAATTCCGGTCATCAATCAGGCTTTCACGCCAACCCCGGAGGAACTGGCCAAAGCGCAGGCGATTGTCGATGCTTTTGCGGCAAATCCTGGCCAGGGCGCGCTCAAGTTCGACGGCCGCATGATCGACGCGCCACACCTCAAACAGGCAAAACGTGTGTTAGAATCGGGCCACGGACGTCCTTGAAGCCTTCACTGAAACATCAACCACGTCGTCAGGTATAGAGATGCTGCAATTTGAGATCGTCAGGAACTCCAGCCCGATGTCGGAAGCCGTGCGGGCCAAGGCATTTGAAAACCTCGGTTTCGGAACGCTCTTCAGTGACCATATGTCGGTCATTCAGTGGAGCACTGACAAGGGATGGCACTCGGCCAGAGTGACCGCACGCGCGCCTTTTTCTCTTGATCCTGCTTCGAGCGTTTTCCATTACGCGCAGGAGATTTTTGAAGGCATGAAAGCCTATCGCGCAGCCGACGGCCAGATCGTGCTGTTCCGGCCCGAAGAGAATGCCAGAAGGTTCAACACATCCGCGCGCCGGCTCGCCATGCCGGAACTGCCGGAAGAGGATTTTATCGCCGCTATCGAAAAACTGATCGGGCTGGATTCGGCTTGGGTGCCCGGTGGCGAAGGAAGCCTGTATCTGCGCCCCTTCATGTTCGCCAGTGAAGCGTTTCTAGGCGTACGTCCTTCTCGCGAATATATCTTCTGTGTGATCGCCTCGCCTGTCGGTCCCTATTTCAAGGGCGGTGCAAAACCCGTCAGGATCTGGGTCTCGCAAGATTATACGCGCGCCGCAGTGGGCGGCACCGGCGCTGCAAAATGCGGCGGCAACTATGCGGCCAGCCTGTTGGCGCAGGCAGAAGCCACCACGCATGGATGCGATCAGGTTCTGTTTCTTGACGCCACTGAGCGCAAGTGGATCGAGGAACTTGGTGGCATGAATATCTTCTTCGTGTTCAAGGACGGCTCGATCATCACCCCGCCTTTGGGAACCATTCTTCCCGGGATCACCCGCAATTCCATCATGACCCTGGCGAACGACAGCAATATCGCCGTTCATGAACGCGCCTATTCCTTCGGCGAGCTGCAAGCCGATCTTTCTTCTGACCGCCTCGTCGAGGCTTTCGCCTGCGGCACGGCTGCCGTTGTCGCGGGTATAGGCGAACTCACGCACGGCGGCGGCTCGCTCAAGATCGGAACCGGCGAAATCGGCCCGGTGACAAAACTGCTGCGGGAGAAGCTGATCGGCATCCAGCGGAAGGAACTAACCGACAAACACGGTTGGCTTCGTCGGGTACCGGCTTAAAAGATGGCTTGAGGGACTGTCCCCGCGGAAATTTCACGCAGGAATGCCGGGCCATGAACGTTTCCTGTGCGGAATACTGCAAATCGGTGCAGCTGTGCCGCTCCCATCCCGTCATCGTCCCGCCGAATGACGACGAAGAAGAAGGTAGGTACAGGTCGGTATCGCCATTCGGCGGTTATACCAGCACCCGCGATTGTTGAGGGTCGTCAACAATATCTCCACAAAATCCGGATCATTCCTCCATCGGGTCTCGCTAACAGAAACGCATCTGTTGCATCAGGCCCAAGAGAAGATCGATGGAAAGAATTGCCGCGGCGGCACCGTTTGCAAACAGCTTCAAATCTCTCGACGATGCCGGAACCTAGTTTGCATCAGGATCGCGACTGATCTGCACACGGCGATCTCGCGACCATCGCGGCACCATGCCGCCACACGGCTGCGCCCGCTCGCAAATCCGACAATCCATTTTTGATCATGAGTTAACTTATGCGTCTCGATTCCATTTCGTTTGGTATCAACCATGCGAAGCGCCTCTACCCCAATCCGGGCGGTTATGCCCTGCAGCGTCGCTTTCGATTTCTGCTTCGCTGCGTCTGGTGGCCGGGATCGGCTTCGCGATGGTTTCGCTACATTGAAGACAATCCGACGCTTCGATCCTTCAGCCTGATCGAACCCTATATCGCAGCCAAGCCACTCTCGCGTTACATGCGACGCAATTGGCGGGTCCGTGATCGGCTGAACTGCATTCTCGATCACTACCAGCTGATGTTCTCCTGTCCGAAAGGACAAACAGTTATCGCAACGGCGAGAGCCGAGGGCGTGATCGCGCAGCTGGAAGGAAAATCAGGCGCGGGCGCCACCTACACAATCGTGCTGGCGGATTGCATCGACAATCGCCGCGAGGGCGAGCTGCGCATCGAATTTCGACGCGATGGGCGCAGGATCAACTGTATTTGCGGCAGTTTCCGCAAGTTGGACGGTCAAATGGTATTCGTCATCGGCACCATGCAGGGAGCCCGCGGCGAGGATGCGAAGCAATTCGTTCGTGAGGTCACCAAGGATCTGCATCAGCTTCGTCCGCGCGATCTCTTGATGGTCGCCCTGCAGAGCGTGGCTGCCCTTTTTGACGCCGGCAAGATCATGGCGCCAACGCAGAAGCATCATATCTTTTCCAGCCGGGTAAAGGCCAATTTCGATAGTCTCTGGACCGATCTTGGCGGCATCATGGGCGCCCGGGGCGATTTCGAGCTTCCCTTGCAACCGCATTACAAGTCGCTCGAAGATATCGAACCGAAAAAACGGGCCGAAACCCGACGGCGGTACGCACTGAAACGACAGATCGAACAACAGATCTCCGAGACATTCGCTGAAACGTCCATTTAAATCTGCCGACAGACAGATACCTCTGTGCCGGGCGGCAGATGTCTCGCCGCCGGCATTCCTGCTTTCCTGATCCCGGTGGCCCTTTAAGCGAAAGGCCATCGCCGGTGTTTGGCCGATCCATTGCACCGTGATAATCCAAAGACCTTGGCCGGCGTCAGCAGGTTCAAGCCTGAGCCCGCCGAAACGCCGCTCGGAAGCGAGCGCCATTTTTGCCGCGGGTGATGCCGCATCGGATCAGTCGACGCCGGGCCTTGGCCAGTGTAAACGCTGTATTGTCGACATAGATAATTTCGAAACACCGGCTGGATGATCGCATGCTCGACTATGGCAGCGGCCAGTGGGAATCAGGCAGGAGCTTCAATGCCCAAGGCAACCACCAAAGAAAAGGTAGAGGCACCCAAGGAAACCGGGAGCGCACGCGTTTACCGCAGATTGCGTGACGAAATTCTGCGCGTCGAGCTGGCTCCGGGCTCCTCTCTGGACGAGGTCGGGCTTAGCGAACGTTTCGACCTTTCCCGCTCCCCGATCCGCGAGGCGCTGGTGCGGCTGTCCGGCGAAGGTCTGGTTCAAATCATGCCGAACAGAAGCGTTGTCGTGACACCGATGGAGTTCGACAAGATGCCGGAGTTTCTGGATGCTCTGGATCTGATGCAGCGGGTGGTCACACGCTTTGCGGCCATTCATCGTACAGCCGCCGATCTGGAGCGGATCCGTGCGGCGCAACTTGCGTTCGAGAGAGAAGCCGGCAATGCGCTGGCGACCGGCGACGCTATCTCGATGATCGAGCAGAACTTCGAGTTTCACATGGCCATCGCCCTGGCATGTCGAAACACCTACTTTGCCGATACCTACAGGCGATTGCTGCAGGAAGGACGACGCCTGCTGTTCTTCCATTTCCAGTATCAGAAATTGGATCCGAACCTCACCATCGCAGAGATGGCCGGCGATCACACCGGCATGGTTGCGGCCATTGAAACCCACGATGCCGACAAGGCAGAACACGAAGCGCACGTCCATGCCGTGCAGTTCAGGGGGCGGTTCATGGAATTCCTGAACCAGAACCTGACGGCGAAGTTGAGCTTGCAATATACGGGCTGAGACGACGGCTCCCGTTTGCGTTTTCAAGGCGAGTAAAACGGGAGCCTTGCCGATCAGTATCCGAAGTAGGTCAGGATGTGAGCCATCTGGGAATCCAGCATTCCCGCCCCGTAACGAACATCGCAGCCGGCGGCGATGGCAGCCGATAGCAGAGGGGTCTCGCGCGGTTTCATGATGATGTCGGCAACAAGAATACCTCGGTGGAGTTGCGCGATATCGACAGGCAGCGGGTCCTTTTCCGGGTAAAGTCCGCAGGGTGTTGCGTTCACCAGCAGATCGATATCGGCCAGGGAATTGTCCGAGGCGTTTACCTCCAGCGCTGGATATAGCCGTGAGATGTCTTCTGCCAGTTTCCGGGCGCGCTCGGCATCCATATCCGAAACCCGCAGGGAAACGCAGCCGCTTTTGGCAAGGCTGTAGGCAATTGCCTTTCCGGCGCCCCCACATCCCACCACCAGAGCACGCCGACCTTTGGCATCAATGCCGCCGTTGAGCATACCATCGATGAAGCCGCGGCCGTCCAGGTTCGTGGCGATCATCCGGCCGTCGTCCGTTCGGCGGATGACGTTTGCGGCTCTCAGTTCACGAGCCGCCTCGTCTGCCTCATCCGAGAGTTCGAAAGCCTGTTCCTTGTGGGGTACGCTGACAACGATACCACCAAGATTTCTGGTCTTTTTCATCGCAACCCAGCCCGTGGCAAAGTCCGAAGGCGTGAAATGCACGGGAACCATGACCGCGTCGATGGCGCGCGCGTCGAACATGGGATTTATCACCTCCGGAGTGCGGACATGACCAATCGGATCTGCAAGCATGAAGAAAATTTTTGTCTTCCCGGAAATCATCATCAGTCGAACCCCGTTTTATTTTTTGAAGGATTGCGCAGCAGCGAATTACAAAGTTTCTGGCATATTGTCGGTGGAATGTCGACATTAGATATGCAATAACTATTTCCGGCTGGATGGATATCGTCGAGGAGCCGGCCAGAATCCGCGCTGATGCGCGGTAAAAAACGGGGAACCTGAAAAATGCCTGTCGTAAAAGTAGACATGCTGGCTGGCCGAACACAGCAGCAGAAAAACGAGATCGCTGAAGTCTTCACCCGCGAACTGGCCCGGATCGCAAAATGCGAACTGGCCGATGTTCAGGTCGTCATCAATGAGGTCGGGCGGAAAAACTGGGCCGTTGGCGGCGTCTTCCCGGATCCGTCCGCATACTCAGATCAACGATAGGTGCGGGATATTCATCGTGAGTGACGTGACAATTATCGGCGGCGGTATCATCGGCATTTGCACCGGCATCGCATTGCTCGAAGAAGGCTTGTCGGTCGAGATAATCGACCGTGGTTCGGCAACGGAAGGCGCCAGCTATGGGAACTGCGGCCTGCTGGCCGCGGGAGAGATCGTGCCGATATCGAGACCGGGAACCCTCAAGAAGATACCCGGCTGGCTGAGCGATCCCGAAGGCCCGCTGTTTGTGCGCCCGAAACAGATGTTCAGCCAGATGCCCTGGCTTCTGCGTTTTCTCTGGGCAGGTCGGCGCAGCCGCGTATTGGAGATCGCCGCCGCGATGGCACCGCTTACGCGGGACGCTGCGAACGACTATCGCGATCTGTTTGCGAAAGTCGGCATAGAAGACAATCTCGTCCCGGCAGAAAACATTTTCGCATTCAATTCGAAGAGCGATTACGAGGCTGATGCCTTCGCGCGTGAAATACGCAGCCGGCACGGTTTCAGCACTCGTTATGTCGGGAAAGAGGAATTGCGGCAACTGGAGCCCGCACTTGGCGGGCCGATCGAATGCGCTGCCATCATGGGCGGATGGTTGCAATTTTCCGATCCCGGACTGGCAAGAGATCGATTGATGCAGTTCTTCCGTAAACAGGGAGGCAGTGTCCGCCAGGGTTCTGCGCAACGGATTGAGACAGACGGCAGCAAAGCGGTCGCAGTTCACCTGGAAAGCGGCGAACGCCTGCCGATAGCTCGCCTGGTGGTATGCGCCGGCGCATGGAGCGGCAAGCTTGTAAAAAGCCTCGGCTTGAACGTGCCGGTGGCGGCCCTGCAGGGATATCACCACCACTTGCCGAAGCCGGAGGTCAAGCTGAACAGAGCCGTTCTCTACGCCAATGGCGGTTTTGTGCTGACATCGATGGAAAGCGGCCTTCGTATCGGCGGCACGATCGAAATTGCCGGACTGGACCCCGTGCCGAATTTCAAGCGGGCAGACCTCATCGCTCGCAAGGCAACGGCTGTTCTGCCGGGACTGGATACAAGCGGCGGCACACAATGGATGGGCCCGAGGCCATTCATGCCGGACACGTTGCCGGTTATCGATACGGCTCCCAACCACGCCAATGTAACCCTTGCCTTCGGGCATGGCCAGGTTGGCATGACGCTTGGAGCGACAACGGCAAAGCTCGTGTCCAGCCTGATCACCGGCCGTCGGCCTGCCATACCCCTGTCTCCGTACCGGGTGACACGTTTCGCATGATAGGGCGTGGCGCCGGGCGACCTCAGCCGCTTGGCGCCCGTCCGTTTTGACTGCCCTTACCGCCTGCCTGATAGAAAGACCTCCGGAAGAGCATTCTCCCGGAGGTCTTTAAACGTTTTAGGCCGTGCGAATATCGCCGATTGTTTGAGGAAATACCCTGCCCGCCACGCTGTATCCAGCCGGAAACGCGCGCGGCAGACAGTTGGCTGCGGCATCCGCAGCCAACGGGAGGGTTTGGCCATCAGCCCTGGCTTGGCTTGTCCCACAGATTGAGGGATGTGCCGATGCCGTTTTTCTTGGCGGTTTCATAGACTTCGAAACCCCAGCTGATATCGAACACCGCCATCCCGCAGGCGATGAAGATCACACGATCGCTGGTGCTTTCACGCCCCTGCTTCTTTCCGTTGACGACATCGCCGAGGCCGGTCGACTCCTTGAGCGGAGGCAGCTTGCCTGCGTCGATGAGGCGATAGAACGGTCCGCCGATGACGCCGCTGTAATAACCTTCCTTGTTGCCGGAAGCGACCGCATCCTCGACATACGCTTCCTGAAGCGAGGTGTGGTCATAAACGATCTTGCAGGACGTCAGGAACGACTCATCCGTGTTGACCGGGCCGGATACAAGGATCGTGGCGCCTTCCTTGATCCATTCGTCCTTGAAGTGCAGCGGCTTCAAACGCGAAGCAGCGACCGTGATGACATCGACATCGCGGAAACCCGCCTCGGTGTCATCGACGCCGATTGCCTCGACCTTGTATTCGCCTGCAACCCAATTGGCGAATTCGTTGGCCTTGTCGATGAACAGATCGAAACACACGACTTTTTCGACCGAGCCAAGCTGCGTCATGATGGCCGTGAAGCATGCCTTGTTGATCGGGCCGCAACCAACCACGGACACCACTTTGGCATCCTTGTTGGCAAGATGCTTGGCGGCAACGCCGGGCACGGCACCCGTGCGGGCTGCACTGAGCAGATTGGCGGACATCAGCGCCAGTGGCGCACCGGTATCCTTGTCATTAAGCATCATCGTCAGGATCGACCGCGGCAGGCCCTGCTGGGCGTTGGCATGGTTCGAACCGTACCACTTGTTGCCGCACACATCGAAACGACCGCCGAGATATCCCGGCATGGCGGCAAACCGGCGGTCGGGACCGGCCACAGGCATGTTGGGGAACTTCGTTTCCTTGGGAAAAACGATGTTCAGCCCGTGGTTATTGTGATTGGCACCACCCATCAGGTAGTCGCCCTCACCAAGCAGGCTGAACGTTTCCTCGCACACGCTGACACAGCGTTTAGCATCCATGACGCCAGCTGCGATCATGTCGGGTTCTGACAAATACAGAAAATCGATCTTCGGATACATTGGTTCAACCTTTCCTCTAGGGTTGCAGGCATTGTCATTTGGCCGACGCGCAAATGGCGTCAGAACTTCAGAAGCGGTGTGATGTCATGCAGGCGGCAGGACGGGCTGAGAGCATTTGCCCTCATCAGGAAGTTCAGTTTCTCGATGCGCTCGCCCGAGCGCGGAGCACCGTTTTTCTGAAACGGAACCTGAAGCCCGACCGAAAAATCCATCACCACGTCATCGACCACGCCGCCGGAACGCCCCGAAGGAACGGCGATGATCCCGTGTTTTTCAGCAAAGGCGTAGGCGTCCATCGCTTCGGTGATGGTCCCGACCTGGTTCGGCTTGAGCACGAAGCCATCGATCGCACGGGTCTCATGCGCCCGGCGCAGGAATTCGAGATTGGTGACAGTCAGGTCGTCGCCGATGACGATGGTACGATCGAGTTCGCTTACGGCCTTGCGGTAGCCATCCCAATCGTTTTCATCGAGAAGATCCTCGATGAAAACCATATCGAAGGTCTCGGTGAGCGTCTTGGCGTAGGCGATGAGTTCGTCAGTCGAAACCTGCCTGCCCTTCAGCAAGTAGGTTTTCGTCTCCTTATCGAACATTTCGCTGGATGCGCAGTCGAGGGCGAAAGCGATCTTGCCCGTATGGCCGCATTCATCGACCGCTTGCCGCATGAGACCCAGCACGATTGCAGGATCGTCCGAGGGTGCCGCATAACCGTAAGAGCTCGCCGTTTGCGGTTTGCGGCCGAGGAAAGCGGTCAGTACCTCCGCCAGTTTCTGGAAAACGTCGATCGCCATCTCGATCGACCGATCAATGCTGTCGGTGCCGTAGGGGACGATCAGAAACTCGTTGAACGACTGCGTCAGTCCTTCGTATCGCCCGCCGTTGATGACGTTGAAGCAGGGGACCGGCACGGTGCTGATATTGCCGCCGGCAATATGCTCATACAAAGGCACATGACGGGAGGCCGCTGCCGCTCGAAACACCGCGATAGAGGCAGAATAGATCGTATTGCCGCCAAGCCCGCTTTTGTCGGGCGTGCCGTCCATCGCGTTCATCTTGTCGTCGATCGCGCGCTGATCGAACACATTCATGCCGATGAGCGCAGGGCCGATAATATTGACCGCGTTATCGACCGCCTTGTGGACACTCAGCCCCTTATACGATGACGGATCACCGTCGCGCAGCACGAAAGCTTCGTACATGCCGACGGATGTGCCCGTCGGAGCAGCGCCTCGGCCGATGGCGCCACTCGCCGTGCGAACCTCAACTTCGACGGCAGGGCGGCATTTGCAGTCGATGATCTGCTGGGCCCGCAGGGAAATGATCTTGTCTTCCATCTCAGCGACCCTCCGTCAAAGCCGGGACATAAACGATGTTGAGGTCGCACAGGTTGGTGCCGGTGTTTCCGGTGAATACGGTGGAATTGATCGCTTCGAGCGCCTCGAAGCAGCTGTGCTCGCGTAGGGACTGAAAAAAACTGACACCCTTGTCGGCAGCAAGCTTCAAGCTTCTGGAATCGGTTATGCCGCCTGCGACATTGGCGGTCCCATCCGTGCCCTCGCTGTCGATGGACAGAAGGCAGGCGCCACTTGTCTTGGCGGCGGTGATGGCAAAGCTGACAGCCATTTCCTGGCCTGGTCCGCCACGGCCCTTTATGACGCTGCTGTCGAGGATCTGCGTGGTCACCTCACCGGAGCTCAACAGGACACAGGGCGCCTTGACGGGATTGCCATAGGTCTGGATTTCGCGCGCCATTGACGCGAAAAATGTACCGGCATCACGGCTTTCACCCTCAAGGAACGACGACACGATGATCGCCGGGATACCCATTTCCTCGCAGACTTCCTTGGCATAGATGCAGGAGTCCGGCAGGGTGTTGAGCAGGAAATAGGTGTTATGCGGGAAAGCCTTCGGCGTTTCCGCTTCTGGGCCGGCGTTCATGAGATATGACACGACAGTCTTGGGCAGACGATCCGCAACGCCCCGATTGACGATTGTCGCACGCGCATCGTCGAGCGTCGTCGGATCCGGCCCGATTGGCGTACTTTTGTAAGCAGCATAGGGAACAGCGATATCGCCGGTCGCCGGAGAGCCGACCGCGTCGCTGATCCCGAAACCGATCAACTCCGCGCCGACATCCTGGATGCGCTTGGCAAGCATGCCGCCGTTGAGCGCCGATATGTGGCGGCGCACGGCATTGATCTCGACAATTCCGGCCCCTGATTTCAAGAGAACATCGGTCGTATCGATCTCGTCCTGCAGACTGATACCATCGATGGGGCACGACATCAGTGCAGAACTGCCGCCACTGATGACGGCGATGAAAAGGTCTTGCGGGCCCGACTGTTCCACCAGTTCGATGATTTTGCGAGAAGCGCGGTGTCCTTCCTCATTGGGCAGAGGATGACCGCCGACAAATACTTCCGTCCTGTTGAAACGGTCGGTCTCCTCAAGGATTTTGACGATGGCGATCCCCTTTGTCAGGTAATCGCCCAGGATGTGATCGACGGCCATGGCCATGTGGTTGCAGGCTTTGCCGGCCCCCACGAGATACACGTTCCTCTTTTGCGAAAGATCCCAGGATCGCGTACCGATATGAAGCACGCTTCCTTCCATGCGCATGATGCTTGTGATGCGGCGATAGCTGTCGAGCCTGTCAAGCGTACGGTCGGCGATATGGAGGACGATCCGTCTGGATTCAACGTCGCCTGACGAGAGGATATCCTCTGAATTGCGTATCTTCTTCATGTGAGACACCCGATCAATTTGGAAATACGGCAGCGCATTCTCGCGCTCCGGGCATAGCGCTGCCGTCGGGGCCGAAAGGTCCGGCCCCGGAGGTCACGCCTGTTTTGTTCGTCGTTTAGCGGGTGCGGGGACCTACATACGGTCCGCAGCGTTCCACGGCGATCCTGACGGTTTCATCCGGATCTCGCTCCCACCAATCGAGTTCGGAGAAGATTTCCAGCTCGAAAGGCCCGTCATATCCGATGTCGTCGAGCCATCCGCGGATACGCGGAATGTCAATGACACCATCACCCACCATGCCGCGATCCCGCAGGTTTCTGGTTGGCACGAGCCAATCGCAAAGATGGAACGTGTTTATGCGGTCCTTGCCGGCGCGCCGCAGTTCCCGCTCGAATGCCGGGTCCCACCAGCAATGGTAGACGTCGGCCACCAGGCTTGTGGCCGTCTCGCCGAGTTCGTCGATGAGGTCGTTTGCTTCGGAGATGAGGTTCAGCGCACTGCGATCGCCGCAATACATCGGATGAAGCGGTTCCAGACCGAGCTTGACGCCGGCCGCCGTCGCGTATGGCGCAAGCTCTGCCAGCGCATCGTGAATGCGCCGACGCTGGCCGGCCAGGTCCTTGTCTCCAACCGGCAGACCGCCGACGACCATCACAACGCATGGTGCGCCGATTGCCGCCGCCTGATCGATGATCCGGCGGTTTTCCTCGATCTTCTTTCTATATCCGGCAGGGTCCGCTTCGTTTACCCAGGCGCTCGTGCAAAGCGATGCAACCCACATCCCGGCATCGCGCAGGTGTTTTGCAGTTGTTTCGACCCCGTAGTCGTCAAGGAAATTGCGCCATACGGCAATCCCCGTAACGCCCTGCCGGGCGTAACCTTCGATCGCCTGCGGCATCGACCATTTCGGCGTGGTGATCTGATTGATTGCGAAGCGCGTCAAATCGTATTGCGTCATCATGCTGCTCCCTGTGTCCTGAGGGCCTGCGTGGCAGCCACATCGATGGTCTGGCCGTCGGCCGCAAACGCCACCCCATGGTGCGCCGTGGCATAGGCAGGCGTAATCTTGCCGTTGCTCAGGTCATCCCTGATCAGGTCGAGCGATCTGAGAAGAGGGTTGCCGTAACCGCCGCCGCCGGCCTGCTCGTGGCGAACGATGACATTGCGTCCGATCGTCCGGGTAATCTTGGCCGGCAGGACGATGCGCTCCCCCTCGGGATCAAGAATATTCACGCACGGCGCCGCCGGCTTGCCACCAAACAGGCCATAGGGGGGATGGTCGTGACGATCTGCGCGGATCTGAAGAACGGCTTCTTCGGCCAGCAATCGATACTGACGGACGAGGCCGAGACCTCCCCTGTATTCCCCTGCCCCGCAGGAGTCCGGGCGCAGGCTGTATTCGTCCATCATCATCGGATAGCGGACTTCCAGCGTCTCGACGGGAAGGTTCGACATGTTCTGCGAAGGATTGGTGACGCCTTCCACGCCGTCCTTGTTCCAGCGGCCGCCCCAGGCGCCATTGATCATGTCGACGAGAACGAATGGCTCACGCGTTTCCTTGTCCCAGCCACCGAAAGCGAGAACCGTATTGCCGCCTTCACCTGCTGCCATGACCTTGTGAGGTGCGATCTGCGACAAAGCACCGAGAACCGTATCGACGACACGATACCCCGTCAGTGCACGTGCTGCGACGGCGGCCGGCATTTGCGGATTGAGGATCGAGCCTTCCGGTGCAGTAATCGTGATGCAGCGATAAACGCCCGCATTGTTGGGCACTTCGGAATCCAGCGCGCAGCGAACGGAAAGGTATGTCGCTGATTTGACGAAGGAAAGCGTCGAGTTGATCGCGCCTTTCACCTGTGGCGAAGAGCCGGCGAAATCGGCAAAAAGGTGATCGCCCTTGACAGTCAGCTTGACCTTGATCGGAATGGCGTCGGTCGTGAAACCGTCTCCGTCGATGTAGTCTTCGAATACATATTCGCCGTCCGGCCAGGCACGGATGGCCGCGCGCGTCAGCTGCTCGCCGTAATCGATAAGGTCGTCGAAATAGCTGTCCAGTTCGTTGGCGCCATAACGATCGATCAGGCGAAGCAATTCGCGCTCACCGAGGTTACATGTGGCAAACTGGGCCTCGAGATCGCCGAATACCAGTTCGGGCAAGCGGACATTCTTGCCGATAATGCGCATCAACGTTTCGTTGCGCACACCCTTGTCATAAAGCTTCATCGGAGCGATCCGAAGACCTTCTTGGAAGATCTCCGTGGAATCCGCGGCGTTCGACCCCGGCACCCGCCCGCCGACATCGCAATGGTGGGCGATGACGACAGAGAAACCGCGCAGACTGTTCTGATGGAAGATCGGCCGGATCATGAAGATGTCCGGAAGGTGCATGCCGCCTTCATAAGGATCGTTGAAGACGATCACGTCGCCATCCGACAAGTCGTCCGCGTAGCGCGCCATGATGACGTCCATCGCATCCGGCACCGCGCCGAGGTGGAGAGCAACCGTTTTTGCCTGCGAGAGAATACGTCCGTGACGATCACAAAGCGTGACCGAATAGTCGAGGACGTCGCGCACGATCGGTGAGCGGGCTGTCCGCATCACGGCAAAAGCCATGTCGTCGACGATGGTATCCAGCGCGTTCTTGATGACGGCAAAGGTAATGGGATCGTTGGTTTTAGGAGCCATGTTTCTGATCCTTCTAGGTGAGATCAAGCCAGCGTGGCGACGACGTTGCCGAAGGCATCGAGGTCAGCTTTGGCGCGCGGAGGAATAACGATGGTCGTGTCGGGGCTCTGGATGATCAGCGGACCGACCACGCCACCTTCGAAGCTGCTGCGCTCGAAGACAGGGGTTTCCTGCCAGCCTTCCGTGCGGGAGAAATATATGTTCCGTGTCTCGGCGGCGCGGACCACCCGATCCGGGACATGCGCCTTGAACTTGAGAAGGTTGCCGGTATTGCCGCTGGCGTTCAGGCGAACGTTGACGATCTCGACGCCATCGTCGGAGGCGTAACCGTAGATCGACTTGTAGGCCTCGCGGAAAGACGCACGGAGATTGTCACGGTCCTTATCGACCAAGGTGTTGGGCAGGCTGACCGGGATCTCGAAGTCCTGGCCCTTGAAACGCAGATCGGCTTCGAACCCCAGTTCTACCTGATCTTCGGCATAACCTTCTTCCGCGAGAGACGAGACGGCTTCCGTGCGCATTTCTGCAAGAAGCGCGTTGATGTGCTGGATCGGCAGCTGGTCGAGCATGCCGGTCAGGCTGCGCAGGAAATACCGCTCCACCTTTGCCGCCAGCATGCCGGTCGCGGTAAAGACACCGGGCGACATCGGGAAGATGACGCGGGAAATGCCGAGCGTCTTGGCAAGGTCGCAAGCGTGTACCGGACCCGAACCGCCAAAGGCGAGCAGCGCGAAGTCCCGAGGATCGACGCCCCGTTCGACCGTTACCGCCTTGATGGTGCGGGCCATGTTGATGTTGGCGACTTCGCGGATGCCGAAGGCCGCATCCTCTATCGAAAGCTTGAGCGGATCGGCGAGATCGCGCTTGATGGCTGCGCGCGCGCCATCGACATCGAGCTTCATCGAACCGCCGGCCAATGCGGACGGAAGGAAACCAAGCACGACATTCGCATCCGTCACGGTCGGCGAATTGCCGCCGATGCCGTAGCAAACCGGGCCGGGAACGGCGCCCGCAGAGAGCGGACCGACGTGCATGAGGCCGCCATCATCGATACGGGCGATGGAACCCGCACCGCTTCCGACTTCCGCCACATCCACGGTTGGGACGCGCATGAGATAGCCGCCCGCCTTGATGAAACGGCTGGGAGTGGAGATACCCGCCCGGAATTCATATTCGTTGGCGCGCGACAGCTCACCCTTGTGGATCAGCGAGGCAGACGCGGTCGTGCCGCCCATGTCGAACACGACGAGGTCCTTTTCCTCAATCGCCTGGCCCAGACGTCCGGCGCCGACGACGCCTGCGGAGCGTCCGGACGAGATGAAAAACACCGGCTTTTCCTGCGCCATCTTGGCGCTTGAAAGACCACCGTTGGAATTGCTGATGAGCAGCGGCGCGGAAACGCCGATCTCGCGCAATCCATTCTCCAGACGCTCGAAGTAAGCGCGCAACGAAGGCAGGACATAGGCATTGACCGCCGTTGTCGACGTACGTTCGTATTCGCGGATTTCGGGAAGAACGGAGACGGATGCGGTGACCCATATGTCGGGGAAGTGCTTGCGCATCAATTCCTGCGCCCGGGCTTCATTTTCAGGGTTGCGATAGGAATTGATGAAGCAGATCGCGACCGATTCAACGCCTTCACTCTGGAAATAGCGACCGATTTCGATGATCTCCTGCTCGTCCAGCGCCTTCAGGATCGTGCCGTCGGCAGCCGAACGCTCATCGACTTCCATACGGTAACGACGAGCAATAAGCGGAACGGCCTTTTCCCAGCTGAGATCGAACATCGTCGGTGTGCGGACGCGACCGATTTCGAGGACGTCCCGGAATCCCTTGGTGGTGATGAGGCCGGTCTTGGCCCCCACCTTCTGCAAAAGCGTGTTGGAGCCGACAGTCGTGCCGTGAACCACCTCGGCAACCTTGGCGACGTCCATGCCCGCCGTTTCGGTGATTTGCCGGATGCCGGTCAGTACGGCTTCCTCAGGTTTTGCCGGGGTCGATGGTACCTTCGTGAAGAAGGTTTCGCCGCCGTCACCGAAAAGAACGAGGTCAGTAAATGTCCCGCCGATATCCACGCCGATGCGCGCACTGTTCATAGGAGGCCTCCTGCGCCGAAGCGCCTTTCTAGTTTGAGGTCGAGCGCTGCCGCCGCGCGAGGTTGCCTCGCTCGTCAGAACGTCTCGGGATTGAAAGTTCGGGTTTAGTGTGAGCGCACCGAAGTGTGCCAAGGGATGGAAAAGCGTTCGATCGCTTCCATCAGGTTGAACAGGAGAGAGCCCATCGCGATCAGCAGAGCCAGGCTCACGAAAAGACCGGGAGTATCGAACTGGCCCTGCGCCGTCAGGATTGCAAAACCCAGACCGGAAGAGCTACCGACAAACTCCCCAATGATTGCACCGATCAGAGCAAGCGAGATGGCCACCTTGAGACCAGCAAAGATGCTGGGTAAGGCACAAGGCAAGCGGACCTTGGTCAATATCTGCCACTTGCTGGCGCGGCCGACCTTGGCCAGATTGATCATGTCGGGATCGACAGAGCGCAGACCCAGTACCGTATCGATGACGATGGCAAAGATGGCCAACATCACGGCTATGGCGACTTTCGGTTCCGGTCCGATACCCATCCAGACCACAAAGAGCGGTGCAAGCGCCACTTTAGGGACCGAGTTCAAGGCAACCAGAAAGGAAAAGACCGGCCGTTCCAGGGTTTTGGAGGAAACGATGACGACGGCAAGCAGTATGCCGAAAACGACGGCGAGCAGAAACCCGACGAGCGTCACAGTCAGCGTTACACCTGCATTATAGAGAAAGAACGAAGGCGCCCTCCAGAACTCGTTCCAGACCGCGACCGGTGACGGCAGCAGGATCGGCGAAATCTCGAATGCCCGCACTGCCACTTCCCAGATCACCACGGCTGCGACCAATGTCAGAAGGCCTGGAAGATAACGGGACGCCACGGATGTTTTCTTACGCATCTTTAAAGACCCCCAGCTTGGTAAAGACCTGGCGAATGTGGCTGCTGTAGCGGCCGAATTCCGGCGTTTCGCGCAATGGCAGTTCCCGCGGCCGGGGCAGATCGATATCGAGGATTTCCACGATCCGGCCCGGGTGGCGGTCGAGAATGACTACCCGGTCGGAGAGGAAAACCGCTTCGCTGATGCTGTGTGTGATGAAAATGACCGTCTTTTTCGTTTCCTGCCAGATGCGGGCGACCTCGACATTCAGATCGTCTCTTGTCATTGCATCCAGGGCACCGAAAGGTTCGTCCATCAGGAGAATGTCGGGGTCCGTCAAAAGCGCTCTGCAGATCGAGGCTCTCTGCCTCATTCCGCCCGATAGCTCCCAGGGCCGCTTATCCTCATATCCGCCGAGGCCGAACCGTGCCAATTGCGCCTTCGCCCTCGCCCGCATTTCGGAACTGACCTTGCCCTTCAATTCGACCGTGAACAGAACATTGTCGAGGATGGTGCGCCAATCGAGAAGCATGTCTCTTTGAAACACCATTCCCAGCCCCTCGGGCGGGCCTGCGACCGGCCGGCCAAACGTATCGACATGGCCGCCGGAAATATCCTCCAGGCCCGCGATGCACTTCAGCAGGGTACTTTTGCCACAGCCGCTCGGTCCCAGAATGCTGACGAATTCGCCCTTGCGGACATCGAGATTGATACCCTCGAGAACCAGCGCTTCATCCGCATGGCCATAACGCTTGTCGAGATTTGTGACCCTGATGTAATCGTCCTTGGTGATGTCCAACATGACGACCTCAACCGATGAAGTCGTTGGTAAAGACATCGGACAGCGTCAGGCCAGAAGGAATGGCACTCGCCTTTTCCATGTTGGCGAGAGCGGCGGCCCAATCCTTCTCCGCCTGCCAACCGATCGGCTTACCTCCGGTATTCGGCGTGTCGAACGTCTCCAGTGTCAGTTCGATCTGACGGACGAGAACTTCCTTGATCAGCTTGGCGTTCGGGCGCTGCTGGATCATCGCATCGGCGCCTTCCGCGGCATTGCCATCGCGCAGGTATGCCCAGGCCTTCTGCTGGGATGCGACGAGCACCTTGAGGGCGTTGCCGCGGTTTCCGATCGTCTTTTCGCTGGCAATAAGCCCGTAGCTCGGGAAATGCACGCCGGCGTCACTGGCAAGAATGCCGCGCGAGGGGCGAACAGCTTCTGCGGGCGGAATGATCGACGGCCCTGTGGAAAGGATCGCATCGGCTCGGCGGGTGGTGTAAGTGCTCCAGAGCGCTGCCGGATCGACGAGCAGCAGTTCTACGCTTGAACGGTCAAGGCCGCCTTGCGCCAGCCAGTAATCGATAAAGGGCGCCCAGGGGCTTGCCGCAAAACAGACGATGCTCTTGCCCTTGAAATCGGCGACCGTCTTGTAAGCGGACTCACGATCGACCACAGCGGCAAGATCGGTCGCGCGGCCGAACCCCGCAAATGCGCGCACCGTCGCGCTCTTGATCCGCGCTTGCGGCACGAGACCGAGCTGCACCTGACCGACATCGACCTGCCCCGCATTCACGAGCTGCAGCGTATTCGCCGAACCGCGACCATCCTGGATATCGACATCAAGGCCGACGTCCTTGAACCAGCCCTTCACCTGCGCGAGGTGCATCGCGGCCTGGACGCCCCAAGGCGCAAAATCCATGCGGGCCGACAATGCCTCCAATCCCTGTGCGCGAACCAACGCCGGCGCAGCCACTACTGCCAGAGAACCGGCAATCAGCGAACGCCTCGACATTTCAAATGCGTTTTTCCCAGTGGTCATTGACGTGCCCCTTTATGTTCTTTATAGAACTATTTAGTTTATTAACGAAGAGCTACCGGGTTTTTTACAGTCGGTCAATCGCCTTTTTGGGCGGACATTATAAAAATTAAAAATTACGTATTTTCAGATAGTTAGAACGATTTCCCGAAGGCATGGCGGAACACGAAATCTGATGATTTGCGTGACGGTTTCGTTTCGCGCTACGGATGGGCAAGATGGCTTTCGGCAGACGTCGAGATCGCCGCAAATGACGTGAATGGGCCGAAAATGGACGCAGACAGCGAGACCGAAACCAAACGGAAAAGAATCCGTAATCCGGCGCAGACTCAGCAACGTATTATCGACAGCGCAATCGATGAGTTCATGGAACGCGGCTTCGATGGAGCCAGGATCGATGCAATCGCCGAACAGTCAAAGACCAACAAGAGCCTGATCTACAAATACTTCAATAGCAAGGAAGAGCTGTATATCGCCAGCCTTGCAGGAACCTACGCGCAGCTTCGGGCATCGCAAAACCAGATAGATATGGATGGCCCGGATCCTGTCGAATCCGTGCGCCGGCTGGTTCAGTCGACTTTCGATACCTTTGCCCAGAACCCGCGTATCGTGCGGATGCTCACGCATGAAAATGTGCAGAATGCCCGGTTTCTGAAGCAGGCGCTGACAATCAAGGCGCTGTATACGCCCCTGCTCGATAAACTCGATCGCGTTATCCGGAAGGGGCAGGAAATGGGACTGTTCCGGCAGTCGATCGACCTCAAGCACCTGTATATCTCAATTTCGGCGCTCGGTTATTTCTACTTCTCGAACGGATATACGCTGGCAATCGTTCTTGACGAGGATTTGACGGAAGCTGCAGCGATTGCCCGTCAGCGCGAGCAGGCTGTCGAAATGGTGCTTTCCTACCTGCGCCGTTGAACCGCGCAGGCATTTTTCTCGAGCATTGAGGCGTCAATCGCGTGACGCAGACCCTTCGGCAAAAGCCACGCACTCGAGGCCAATATAAGGACGGAGCCGCCTTGGTGCGGCCCCGTGCATTAACCTCTCAGCGCAGCAATGCGACCTGCGGGCCCCAGGTGTCGGAAAGGGCGAACCCGGTGGAGAACGGGTCGGATTCGGCCATGGCCAACTCCTGCCTGCCAAACACATAACCACGGCCTGTGATGCGCGGAAGAACGGCCTTTTTCCCTCCGACCTCGGTCTCGCCGATGGCCTGGACGTGAAACTCGCCGCCGATAATGGATCGCGACGTCCTTGCATCGTCGACATTCACCTGACCTCGGGCATAGAGGGCGGCAAGGTTGGCCGAGCTGCCTGTTCCGCATGGTGAACGATCGACGCGCCCGGGCTTGAGCGTCGTACAGGTGCGTACCGCGCCATCGCCGTCCGTATCGCGGAACATGATGTAGGCAATCTCGTTGATGCCCGGCAGCGTGGGGTGTTCGACCTGAACTTTCTCGGCCAGCAAGGCCTTGAGCTCGATCCCGGCTTCGGCAAGTTCGCGGGCATTGTCCGGCGCTATCGTCAAGCCCAGCTGTGCCACATCGACCAGGCCGTAATAGACGCCACCGAAGCAGATATCGACCTTGAGCCTGCCCCATTTCGGGGTATCGAGTTCATAATCCAGCTGTTCGGCGAAACTCGGCACATTGTCGATGCTCACCGAGACGCACTTGCCATTCTGGCATTTGGCGCGCGCCGTAATCAACCCGGCAGGTGTATCGAGGCGAACGATGGTTTCCGGCTCCTGCATTCTCACGCGCCCGCTCTCCAGCAAGGCCGTCGTCACGCAGATGGCGTTGCTGCCCGACATCGCGTGGGCGCGATCCGCCTGGAGAACGATGAAACCGGCATCCGCCTCCGGGCGCAATGGCGGAAACAGCAAGTTGACCGTCATGGCCACACTGGCCCGCGGTTCGAAGGTCACGAACCGGCGCAGACTGTCGTCCACCGTGTTGATGTAGTTCATCTTGTCCAGCATGGTCTCGCCCGGAATATCGGGAGCGCCGCCAACCAGCACGTTTCCGATTTCTCCCTGGCAATGGACGAGCAGAAGTTCGAGCTTTCGATCGAATTGCATTTTGTGCGTCTTTCCGTTGGGCAAGTTTTCTCGCCGGTTTTGGAGTTTCATCTCTGGTGCAGTGAAGCGGTGAACTTCAGTGTCCGAGAATCTGGCTCAGGAAAAGCTTGGAGCGCTCGTGTTTGGGATTGTCGAAAAATTCGGCCGGTGGGCCGTCTTCAACAATCTGCCCCTGATCCATGAACACGACACGGTCGGCGACCTTGCGGGCAAACCCCATCTCGTGGGTGACGCAGATCATGGTCATGCCGCCCTGCGCCAACTCGATCATCACATCGAGAACTTCGGAAATCATTTCAGGATCAAGCGCGCTCGTCGGCTCGTCGAACAACATGATTTCCGGCTTCATGCACAGGGCACGAGCGATGGCGACGCGCTGCTGCTGGCCACCGGACAATTCGCCCGGATAGCTTTTCGCCTTCTGCGGAATTTTGACGCGCTGGAGAAAGGCCATTGCCTGTTCTTCGGCGGTCTTCCTGTCGATTTTTCGCACCAGCATGGGCGCGAGAACGCAGTTTTCGAGAACGGTCAGGTGGGGAAACAGATTGAAATGCTGGAACACCATGCCGACGTCACGACGGACCTCGTTGATGTTTTCGATATCGTCATTGAGTTCCGTTCCGAGGACGCGAATGGTGCCACCCTGATGATCCTCGAGCTTGTTGAGGCATCGGATCAACGTCGATTTTCCTGATCCGGACGGTCCGCAGATGACGATCTTTTCTCCGGCTTTAACCTCGAGCGAAACGCCGTGAAGGACCTGGTGACTTCCGTAGAATTTGGCGAGGCTACGCACCTCGATAGCTGCTGCCTGATTGTTCAAGATGATTGTCCTTCGTGTATCTCGTTTTCAACTGTGTGATGCGGCGCGCGGGTCAGCGCGCCATCAGGCGTAACGATCGTTCCAGATAGCTCCCGTACATCGATAGCGAGTACGTAAAGACGAAGTAGATCAGCGCGACGAAGGTGTAGACCTCGACATAGAACGAGTTCCAGCCTCCCGCCGAGAACGCGGCATTGCCCGACGCGGTGATCTCGAAAAATCCGAGAATGACGATCAGCGAGGTTTCCATGAAGGCGATCACGACCTGATTGATGGTCGGGGGAAGCGCGAAACGGAAGGCCTGCGGAAGGATGATCCTGGAGACGGTCTGCCAGTAATTCAGGCCGAGCGCGATCGAAGCCTCTTCCTGCCCCGCAGGCAGGCTCTGAATACCGCTGCGGATGACCTCTGCCTGGTAGACCGCGAAGAACACCGCCGCCCCCATGATGACGCGATAAAGCTTGTCGCCGACCAGGAAGTCCGGCATCGCATAGGGCAGCACGATCGCCGCGGTGAACAGGATCGAAAGCAGCGGCAAAGACCGTATGCCATCTATGAACAATGCCGTTAAGGCCGAAATTACCGGCAATTTCGATCGCCGCAGCAGAGCAAGCACGATGGCAAGCGGCATTCCGATGATGACCGTGGATGCGAAAACGAACGTCGTCAGCGCAAGCCCACCCCACTGGGTTTCCAGCACCACCGACAGGCCGAAAATGCCGCCTTTCATCAGGTAGTAGAACACGGCGTAGCCGACGACCCATACCACTGGCAGACGCTTGGCCGACCAGAAATAAGGTATGCAGGAGAGGATGACCGTCGCCAGCACGGCAAGACAGGCAATCGCGGAGCGCCATTGTTCGTCGTAAGGATAGAGGCCGAACATGATGAGACGATAGCGGTCCTTGACCACCGCCCAGCATGCGCCTGCGGCCGCGTGGCAATCTTCCGGCGTGCCGGACCAGATGGAATCGATGAATGCCCAACGCACCAGCGCCCAGATGACATAGACGATGACCGACGCACATATCAGGGTCAGCAGCGCCTGAACGGGCGTACTGAAATAGTCCTTGCGCACCGTTTCGATAAAAGAGCGAGTGTGAACAGGAGAAGCAAACATGTCATTGGCCATCACTAGATCCGCCTTCATTTCTTATATCCCGGCAAAGCGATCGCACGGTTGACTGCATTCAGGACGAAGGAGATCGTCATGTTGATTGCCCAGAAGCCGATGATCAGAAGGAAGATCAGCGTCAACGTCTGCCCGGAGCGGTTGATCGAGTTGGAGATGATCCCGAAGTAATCCGAAAATCCGATTGCAATGCCGATGGTCGTTGCTTTCATCAGCCAGATGATCTGGTTCGTCATCGTCGGCAGGATGGTGCGGATCATCAATGGCAGCTTGATGCGCCAGAACACATGCCAGGCCTGGAGGCCGAGCGCATTGGCGGCTTCGGTGTAACCCTTGGGAACGGCGAGGAAACCTGCACGCACGATCTCGGCCACGTAAGAGGCACCAAACAACGAAATGGCAACGATTGCCGCGCTCAGTTCCGGGACGATGGTGACGCCGCCGACGAAACGAAGGCCCTTGGACTCGGGAATGCTGATGAAAGGCAGGTCCGGAAGGCTGCCCATATACATGATCGCCGACGCAATTGCCGCCGCTGCCGCGAGCCAGCCGAAGGCGGTCCATCTCGCCGTCCGTTTCATGGTCGACACGGTAGCGACAATGCCGGCGGCGAGAACCGCGAAGGCTGCGACGCAATACCATCCGCCGACATTGAACCACGGGAAAAACACACCGCGGTTCGAGATGAATATATTGCCTGGCAAGGTTATGGCCGTGCGGGGAGCCGGCAGGTGGGCCACCAGCGAGTACCAGAAAAAAGCCTGCAGGATCAGCGGAATGTTTCGGAACAGGTGCACATAGCACTTTGCCATGAAATTCAGCAGCTTGTGGCCGGATAGCCTGGCGGTGCCGATCACCGTTCCGAGGATGATCGCGAGCGAAACCGAAATGACGCCGAGAAAGATGGTGTTGACGAAACCGACGAGCAGCGCCCGCGCATAGGTCGAGTTGATGTCGTAGTCGATCAGCGTAAACGCGATTGTCGATCCCGTGGAATATCTCAGGAAGTCCCAGCCAACGGTGACGCCGGTGATTTCGAGATTACGTTTTGTGCTGATCACGCTGGTGACGATGACTGTCGCGATCACTGCCAGAAAAAGCAGCTGCAATATCACGTCTCTTTGCTTACGGCTTCCTAATAAGCTGCTCATACCGGTCTCACCAATGCACGACTAGGTCTTAAGAAGAGGAAGCCCTGCCCGCGGGCAGGCAGGGCTGGTTCGATCAATCCAGAACAGGCGGATAGAAGATGCCACCTTTCTGCCACGGAGCATTCATGCCGCGCGGCAGCTTGTAACGTGATCCTTCACCGAAGCTGCGATCGTACATTTCCTCGGCATTGCCATGCGCCTTGATGACATTGTACGCCCAATCGTCCTTCAGGCCGAGACGGGTGCCGATACCTGGCGTCACACCGAGAAGCTTGCCAACCGTTGCATTCGGCGGCGAACTCTTCATTTCGTCAACGTTCTTGCTGGTAATGCCGTTTTCTTCAGCGATGCGCTGCGAAGCGATAACCCAGTTGATGACGTCGACCCAGGAATCGTCGCCCTGACGCACGACAATGCCTTCAGGTTCGAGCGACAGGTTATCCGAAAGAATGACGTGATTGTCGGGATCAGCCGACGACGCGCGGGTTGCCGCCACGATCGGACCCCATTCGGTGTAGGCATCGCAGCGGTTGGCAAAATAGGCTGCGACCGCCTCTGCGTTCTTTTCGAACGTGACCAGTTTCAGATCGTATTTGTTCTGGGCAACATAGTCGCTGACGAGTTTCTCGACGCTGGTGCCACCGGAAAGGCAGACACTGCCGCCGGCAAGATCGGTAACGGACTTGGCGCCCAGTTCCTTGTGGGCCATGAACTGCGTCACCCCGACGAAATACGGAGTGCTGAACTGAAAGCCGAGTTCGGTATCGCGGCTCATCAACCAGCCGCTGGCCTTCACCACCAGATCGAGTTCACCCGACTGCAGCGATGGGAAGCGTTGTGCCCAGCTGACAGGGATCAGTTTGAGCTTGGAGTCGGAACCGAAAATTGCCGTCGCGACCGCGCGGCAGTAATCGATATCGAGACCGTGCCAGTTACCCTTGCTGTCCAGTTCCGCGAAGCCCTCGAAGTTGCCGTCGCTGGACGTGCAGTTCAAGGCACCTCTGGCCTGAACCGCCTTGAGCGTATCGCCAGGCGCTGCAAAGGCTGCTTGCGGAAGCGTGACGGCGAGTGCCGCGAAGCCGATTGCGACTTTCAACAAATTCTTCATTTTCCATCCTCAAGATTTGACAATTGCTGTTCATCACGAATGCGCTCGACACTGTTGGTCGGATGGGCACCTCCCTCACACGGGTTGGAGCGATGGATTGAAATGGTCCGCGCAAATCTGCCTGCTGGAGCAACCCGCCACTGCGTGGGGTTGCGGCCGTTATCTGGCGCTGCGGCTATTCAATTCAGAGCTACCCGTTTGTTTTGCATATTTGATGCAGTTCCCTGTTGGCTTAGCCAATCTTTTGTCGTTCTAATGTCGACGAAACCCATAGTCGTTCTAATGTCGACAATGTCAATAGGCGTTCGGTATTTGTTAATCTCCGGCACCGTGCAAACTGCAAAAAATGCCTTTCATTTCAATGTCGTCAGCCAAGCAATAAATGAATGTAAGTGGCTGACGACGCCTTGATTTCTCAGTGTCCCGACAGTCGTTATACGACCGACATCCAGGTATCTGCGACGGTGAAACCTTCGGGATAAGGATCGGTGGGATCCATCCCCATCTGATGGAAACCGGTGATCCATGCCTGACCGGCGATAGCGGGAACGACCGCGTCGTATTTCCCGACCTTGGCCAGCCCGTCTATGCTGCAGGTGAACTTGCTGCCGGTTATCGATTCGTGGATGAGCGTCTCGCCCGGGCTGATCAGCCCCTTGGCGTGGAGCAGAGCCAGACGTGCCGAAGAACCTGTGCCACACGGCGACCGGTCACAACGTCCCGGCGATACGACGACGCAATTTCGGGAAAGCAGCTGGCCGTTTTCCCTCCGCAAGGGTCCCATGAATTCAGTGTTGGTTATTCCTGGTATGGCCGGATTTTCGGGATGGCTGACCTCAAGTTGCTCGACAGCCGCAAGCTTCAGTTTCTGGCCGATCTCGCAGAGTTCACGCGCCTCGGACGGGTCTATCGAAAAGCCCAACTCCGCGGCATCGACCATGACATAGGTCATGCCACCGTAAACGATATCGACGCCGACAGCGCCAAGACCAGACACCTCGATGGTGCGGCCGATATGGTAGCAGAAAGCAGGCTGGTTCACGAGGCGAACGCTCGTCACCTTGCCGTCCTTGCATTCGCAACGAACCTTGATCAGCCCGGCCGGCGCTTCGAGCGTTAGGTGCGTCACCGGCTCCTGCATCGGCACGATGCCGGTTTCCAGAAGGACGGTGGCAACGCACATCGTGTTCGAGCCGGACATGGCAGGATATTCCGTCGTCTCAAGGATGACGTAGCCCATATCCGCTTCGGGATGATTGGACGGCAGAACGATGTTAGCGTTGTGCCAAACGGCACCTCTCGGCTCGAACAGCACCATCTTGCGGATGTCGTCCATGTGAGCTTCCAGGTGCAGTTTCTTGTCGAACATGGTCTTGCCGGGAACCTGACCGACACCGCCGACGATAACCTTGCCGCTCTCTCCTTCAGCGTGGCATTCGACGACCGAAAGTACCTTTTTAAAGCGCATACCTATTCCCCTCCTCCCATTCAGGCAGTGGACGCGATCTCATCGCGGCTGCCTGTCCTCAGGATATGTGTAAAGGCAAAGGCCGAAATCCTCAGCTTTTGATATACCAGCCCCACGGCTCATCGCTGGCGAACCGTGTGATCTGCTTGGTTTCGAGATAGTTTTCGAGACCCCATCGCCCCAGTTCGCGCCCGATTCCGGATTGTTTGTAGCCGCCCCACGGCGCTTCCGTGAAAGTCGGCTGCGAGCAATTTATCCAGACGATACCGGCGCGGAACGCGGCAGCAACACGCTCGGCTCGCTCATCGTCCTTCGACATCACGGCCGCGGCCAGACCGAAGCGTGAATCGTTTGCCAATTCTACGGCTTCCTTCTCGGTTTCAAACGACCGTACGCAGACGACCGGGCCGAAGATTTCCTCCCGCCAGGCGGCGCTTTCCACCGACACGTTCGTCAAAACGGTCGGCTGGATATAATACCCCTTGTGA
This sequence comes from Hyphomicrobiales bacterium, assembly GCA_900472395.1. Taxonomy (GTDB): domain Bacteria; phylum Pseudomonadota; class Alphaproteobacteria; order Rhizobiales; family Rhizobiaceae; genus Neorhizobium. Next base: position 155,501 of record UCHV01000001.1, on the reverse strand, counting down.
AAACCGCTCGGACGCTCGCCGCCGCAGGCGATGGTGGCACCCGCTTGGACCGCAGCCGAAATCGCGCCCCGAACCTGATCATATTGCCGTTTCGAGACCAGAGGCCCGAGCAGGACCCCGTCTTGCAGCCCGCTGCCGATGGTGATTTTTTTCGTTTCCTCGACCAGACGTTTCAGCAGCTTGTCGTAAATGCCCTGCTGCACGAGCACCCGTGACGTTGCCGAGCAAACCTGGCCCTGGTTCCAGAAAATGCCGAACATGATCCATTCGACGGCCTGATCGATATCCGCATCGTCAAAGACCACGAACGGCGATTTGCCGCCAAGCTCAAGGCTGACGCGCTTGATGTCTCGGGCGGCAGTGGCCATGATTTTAGAACCGACCGCGCCGGACCCGGTGAAAGCCAGCTTGTCCACATCCGGATGTTCGATGATTGCCTGGCCCGCCTCTCCGCCAAGGCCGGTAACGATATTCAGGACACCCGCCGGAAGCTTGGCATCGTGTGCGATCGCCGCAAGCTCCAGCGCCGTCAGGGAAGTCACTTCGGACGGCTTGAGGACAACGGTACAACCCGCGGCAAGTGCCGGCGCGACTTTCCATGACGCCATCAGGAGCGGGTAGTTCCAGGGAACGATGGCTCCGGCCACGCCGACCGGCTCCTTGACGGCCTTTGAGGTGAACCTGCCGTCGGAAAGGGCGATTTCCTCGCCCGTATTTTGATCCATCTGCTCGGCAAGCCCGGCATAATAATCGAAACAACCTGCCGCATCGGCAATGTCCCAATCTGCCTCCGGGAAAGGCTTGCCGTTGTCCAGCACTTCAAGGCGAGCGATGGCACCTTGCCTTGCGCGGATACCGTCAGCCAAAGCGCGTAGATACGCGGCTCGTTTTGCACCCGTGAGCTGGGGCCATCCGCCTTTATCGAAGGCTCGACGCGCTGCCTTGACCGCAAGGTCGACATCTTCAGCGGTTGCGGCCGCGATGGTGTCGAAAACCTCTTCGGTTGCGGGATCGATGACGTCGATATGTCCGCCCTTGACCGGCTTTACCCACTGTCCGTCGATATAGAGTTGGTTTGGCATGGTCCGTCCTCAAGTTGCAGGCATCGAGCCTTCGTTCAAAAGCGATCGACGCGGTATGGTTTCATATCGACCGGCGGTTGGCGTCCAGTGACAAGATCGGCCATCAGGCGGGCCGAAGTTGCGCCGTAGGTGAGCCCGAGATGGCCGTGACCTGTCGAGTACCAGAGATTATCGTAGTTTGCCGAAGGCCCCATGACCGGCACGGTATCGGGCAGAGCGGGCCGGTGGCCCATCCATTCGGAAACCTGCTCGACATGGAGGGCAGGCAGCGCTTCCTTCGCGCGCTTGACCAGAACCTTTGCGCGCCGATAGTTCGGAGGAGCATCAAGACCGGCCATTTCCACCGTGCCGCCGACACGTATGCCGCCGGCTGTGGGTGTGACCATGAACGCTCGGGCCGGCCAGATGATCGAATGCCTCATGGTAATGCCGGGAGCCATGATCTGCGTGTGGTAACCACGTTCCGTTTCAAGAGGAATAGGCTCCCCCAGCATTGCCGACAGGCGACCCGTAAACGCTCCGGCGGCAAGAACGATCTTGCTGGCCGCAATGGCACGACCGTCGGAAAGCCGAATTTCGGAAACGGACGAACCATTGTGAACGAAACCGGCAACCGTGCCTTGGCGCAACTGCCCGCCCAGCGCGAGAAATTTTTCCGAAAGAGCCAATACAAGCCGGTAAGGGTCGGAAATCGAGCGATTATCGGGGAATAGAACTGCCTTGCCGATCGCGGTGGTCAGACTGGGTTCGAGTTCACGAATGGCCTTTCCATCCAGAATTTCGTGCCGGAAGCCGAAACGCTCCAGAATTTCGATGTGTTCGCGGTCGGCACGAAATTCGGTGTCGTCCGTATAAAGGCTGAGGCATCCCTCGGCGCCAATCATGTGCTCAAGCGCTGTCTCCTTCAAAAGCGCGTCCAGATCCTCATAGACGCGTTTGCACAGAACCGCACCGGCTGCTTCGAGTTCACGCAACCTGGATGGTCTGCTGGCGAGCAGAAAACGCAGGAACCACGGCATAAGCCTTGGCAGATAACCGGGCTGGATGCGGACCGGACCTTCCGGATCGAGCAACCACTTCGGCATCTGAGCCCATATGCCGGGGCGGGAAGCCGGCATGAATTCCGTCACCGCTATGCTGGCCATGTTCCCGTAGGAAGCGCCTTTTCCTGGCGTATCGCTGTCGAGCAAGATGACATTTTCGCCACGTCGCTGCAGCGCGTAGGCTAAGGTAGTGCCGATGATCCCGGCTCCGACGATAACGATGGGCGACACGGCTGACCTCATGAACGAAGGATTGGTGGGGGCGACACAAGCGATCGCCCCGCTGATTTTACCAATTGAGGATCGGCTCCATCGCTGCTCTGAACTCGGCCTTTTCATCGGCGGTCAGTTCACCAAGCGGCGCACGGCACACACCGACCGACACTCCCTGCAGTTCGCATCCGTACTTGATTTTCTGGACGAACTTGCCGCTTTCGAGAATGTTCATCGCCCGATAAAGCACGGTCATCTTTTCCTTGGCTTTGACCAGATCGCCGGAACGGAATGTTCGGTCGAGATCGACGCAAGCCTTCGCCATGCAGTTGGCCGGACCGCAGATCCATGAATCTGCACCCCAGAACATGAAATCGAGCGCGATATCGTCGGAACCCGAAACGAGGTCGATACGCCCCTTGTAGCGAGCATGGATATCGACAGCGCGCTGCAGGATGCCTGAACTTTCCTTGATGCCGATAACACGCGGATCGTCGGCAAGCGCGTCCATGAGTTCGAAGGAAATCTCGACGCCATCCTTCGGCGGATAGTTGTAAAGAACGAGATTGACATCCGCCGCATCGATCACCGCGCGGTAATGCGCAAGCAGCTCTTCCTGTGTCGGGCGTGTGTAGAACGGCGTCGCGAGAAGAACGGTATCATAACCGATTTCCTTGGCGCGCAAGGTGTTTTCAATGACTTCGCGGCTTGCCGGTGCGTTCGTTCCGGCAATCAGAATTTCGTCGTCATTTGCAAAATCCTTGACGAATTTGAGGACTTCGTCCCGCTCGTCGTTGGACATCGAAAAATATTCGCCGGTCGAACCCATCGGAACCCAGCCGGTTACTCCGGCGGCGCGCAGCGCTGTCAGATGTTTTTCGAAGGCATTGAAATCGATCCGGTTCTGAGCGTCGAACGGGGTAACGAGGGCGGGCATAACGCCGGTAAGTTTCATCGGGAACCTCCAGTAGTCGATGTAATGGCTGTCACTGCACGGCAGGACATTCGCGACCTGCTTCAAGGCATGCGTAAAATCCGTCTGGGCGTCAGGCTCTCTGGGTATTTGCCTGGTTTCGCCGGCCCTGGGGTCATGCCCAAGGCGTGTATTTGCGAACGAGCTGACAAGTCTGTCGTCCCCGTTCCCTCCTTGTCACCGAAACCACCTCCACGGCATCGGCAAGCAAACGAAAAGCATCTGGCATCGATTTGCACGAAAAAGCGCGGTCACTTTTGCCGGCTTTCCATCAAATTCAATTGTCGTCTCTGTGTCGACACGTTAATTTATGTCAACTACGTGTCGACAAAGTCAAGCGCAAAATTTACATTGCCTGCACGGCATCTCTCTGCGGGATGCGGGGAATTGATCGAAAGGGGCCTAAGTGTCTGATGAACCGGAACTGAAGCGAGCGCGGGGTACAGGCTGGAAAAGCGTCTACGACACGCTTCGAAACGAGATACTTGCCCTCACCATGCCTCCCGGCCAGCTTCTGGACGAGACAACTTTGGCCGAGCGTTTCGACATGTCGAGATCGCCGGTTCGCGAAGCGCTGATCAGGCTTGCCGCGGACGATCTTGTCGTCATGCTCTCAAACCGAAGCACAATCGTCGCTCCGATCGAGGTGGCCACATTCCCCAAATATGTCGAGGCGCTGGATATTGCCCAACGCATGAACACGCGGCTTGCCGCCGCTCTTCGCACCGAAGCAGATCTGAAGATCATCGCAAAGCGCCAGAAGGCATTCGAGGCGGCGGTCAAGACCGGAAACCATCTGAGCATGTCGGAGGCGAACAAGGCGTTCCACATGGCCGTTGCATATGCGGGCAAGAACCCGTTCATGACATCATTCTACGAGAAGCTGCTTTCCCAAGGGCAGAGGATGCTTCACCTGCACTTCGAATATCTCGAGCGCGGCCATGAGGGATATCTCCTGACTGATGAGCATCAGCTGATGCTGGATGCCATCCGCGACAGGAATGTCGAATTGGCCGACGAACTGGCTCATCAACACACCCGCCAGTTCCAGGAGAATTTCGTCAACTTCCTGCGTGAAAACTATTCAAAAGAAATCTCGCTTACCTCGGGCAATTCGGCAGGCTGATACAAGCTGACGCCCACGGCTGGAGTTTACCAGGAAGCTGTTTGCAGGCGAATTTGAAAGGGTGCCGTCGCTGAGGGGTTCGACCCAGCGACGGCCCGCTGATCATGCTTAGACGCCAATCGGGGCAGACCAGCGGGTCCAGGGATAACATCACCAATACTGGGTACGGCGATGTTTCCCGACAAGCTTTAAGGCTCGGACGGATGATCCGTTACGCTGCAAATGTTGCGCGGTCGCCGAGGTTTTGTGGAGTTTTGGTGTAGGGCACTCCACGTTGGTGGAAATGTTTATCGCCGAGAGACGGACACGAGAAAGCGCCTGCGAGTGTGGAGACCACGCGGGGCAACCTGATGATCAACGCGATTCGAACCGCGCGACCCACCGACCGTTCCAACTTCGGCATAATACACCATCAGCGGGTGCGGCGCCCTCCAAGGTCGTTCTGCTACCTGTAAAATACCTGCAGCTTGATGCTTCGTTCAAAGACGAAACAGTCTTGATGACGCCCGCCGACCCGGTCGCCGTGTTGGCCCAAGGAAGCGGGAGCGATTTGGCTTTCGGGTCACTGATGATGCGGGCGATTTTATTCGCATCGCTCTCGACCACCCGGCTTGCCGCGACGTTCTCGCCGGACACGGAAGTACAGCTGCTGACGCCGAAAGTGACGGCAAGTAAGACGAGAGTTGAATGAAGGCTATTCACCATATCGGCTTTCTGGAATCGACCCGGCACCGATCGCGAATGGGTTCGCCCCATCAAGAATGTCACCGGAAGTCCGAATGCCGAAATCGTCCGCGTCGGCCATGTAACCTCCGTATGAAAGCGCGATAACTTTCGCACCTACATCGCGCAGGCAAATGGAGGTTTGATGGAGGTATCGTCGAGGCTTGATTGATAGCTCATGCGGAGATCATCCACCGTGACGCACCCTGAAGTAACGGATGTCGCTCAGCGTGGCGCATAACATCGGTGCAATTTATCCCTGCGGTATCGTTATGGTGATTGTTGTCCCCACATCACTGTCACCGATCGCTGCAGTGCCGCCATGGGCCTCTGCAATGGCCTTGACGACAGACAATCCAAGACCGGAACCGCCCCTCGCCCGTGTCCTTGCATCGTCGGCTCGCCAGAAGCGTTCGAACGCTTTTCCTCTTTCATCGGCGGACATGCCCGGACCTTTGTCGGAAACCGTGACCGTTGCCCATCCGGAGGATCCGCTGACGATGATGCTGACTTTGGCACCGGGCGCATATCGGGTTGCATTATCGATCAAGGCAAGGACGGCCTGCCGCAGCCGCGATCGATCCGCGTTCACGTTCAGGTTCTCCAGTTGAAGGCTGACATCCATGTTCTGCCCGGCCATCGCGGGCTTCATCGATGTCACGAGATCGGCAATCTCCTCTGCGAGATCGAAACTGGAAACGTGAAGTTCCATCCGACCTGCTGTCATAAGTGATAGAGTTCTGAGATCCTCGACGATGCGCGTGAGGGAATCGACGTGTTTTATGAGGCCAAGAAACGTATCTCGCGTCGGGTCGTAAACCCCGTCTGCAAGCCCCTGTATCCGCCCGCGCAAAACCGTTAACGGCGTTCTGAGTTCATGCGCAATTGCGGAGTTGGAGTATTTCAGTTCCGCCTCCGCGCGCTGCAGCTCCTCCGCCATCCGATTGAAATCCGTGATCATCCTGTCGGCTTCGCCGAAGCTGCCCTCACTTGTGGCACGCCCACCAAAATCGCCTTCGGCGATTGCTCGCGCTGCTTGCGTGACGGCAACAAGCGGCTTCACCAGCCGCTGCGCAAGTCTCCAACCCACAAAAGCGCCAACTGCCTGGCCGATGGCGACGTTGATGCCAAGGACGAGAAAATCCGTCGGCGCCCATCCTTCCGGAGCGATCTCGTTTGGATAGAGCCAGTCCCAGATGTAGAAATATGTCAGCCAGCCGAAGAACATGACGGAAAGCGACACGAACGCGACGATCGTCGTCGACCAGATGATTTGCCTGTTCAGGCTGTTGCTACTAGCCAAGGTCGCCAAGCCGATACCCCACGCCACGAACGCCGTTCAGAAGACCGCCCACGCCCGCGGCATCCAGCTTTTTGCGAAGCTTGCTCATATGGCTGTCGACAGTCCGATCGAGCGCGTCGCCTTCCGGCAGGCAGGCATCGACGATTTCCCCGCGTTCGAATGCTCTGTTTGGATATCCCCCCATGAATTCCAATATCCGAAATTCTGTGCGGGTGAGCGGAAGCGCTATCCGCGTGCCCCCCTGCTCGACGGATGCAACATATGCGATCGGATCGATGGAGAGGTTTCCTATCCTCAGCACCTTGTTGGACGTGCTTGTGGTGTTGGTTCTTCTCAGGATGGCGCGCGCCCTCGCAACGACCTCGGCCGGATTGAAAGGCTTCACCACATAGTCGTCCGCCCCGGCGCGCAGTCCGTGCAGCTTGTCGAGATCGTCTGCAAGCGCGGTCACCATGATCACAGGCGTATCACCGCGCTGCCGGATGGTCGCGAGCACGGAATGTCCGTCGAGCTTTGGGAGGTTCACGTCGAGGACGACGATGTCAGGCCTCAGGCGCTGGTGGTGCGCAAGACCGATCTCGCCATCGCCGGCGGCAAGGACGCGATAGCCCTCGCGGGCGAAGTAGCGTTCGAGGATATCCGAGATATCCGGTTCGTCTTCGATGATCAGTACAAGAGCGTTTTCCATACGCACCTCCTGCCCTGAAAAAGAGCTTTAACGCCCGCGCAGTCAAACGAAATCGCACATCTCCATGAAACCTCCACGAAACAGGGACTATCGGACAACACTCTGAAGATTAACGTCGATCCCGGAACACGGGCGTCTTGCGCCGTGAGATCGGGACGACCTTTACGCCTATGAAACCTCTTCAATCCATTCGCGCAGTCCTGACTGCCGCCGTTTGCTTTTGCGCCCTGTCTGGACCGGTTTTCTCCCAAGAGGAAACCGAATCTGCCGCTCCGGTCGCTGTTGGTGTTATCGAACTCAAGGCCCGGCCGGTTCCCGTGATGAGCGAATTGCCGGGCCGTATTGCGGCCACGCGGATTTCCGAGGTCCGGGCTCGTGTGTCAGGCATCCTGATGGAACGGGTGTTCCAGCAGGGAAGCATCGTTCAGCAGGGCGATGTGCTCTACAGGATCGATCCCACGCTCTTCCGGGTGCGGGTCGCCAGTGCCGAAGCCGCGCTGCAGAAGGCGAAAGCCGTTCAGGAGAACGCCAGACAGCAGCTCGAGCGACAGAAGAACTTGCGCAGGCAGAACGTCAACAGCGCGACGGATTTCGACACGGCGGCGGTCAATCTGGCGCAGGCGGAAGCGGATGTCGCGTCGCAGCAGGCGGCGCTCGATGAGGCCAGGATCAACCTTGACTACACGCAGGTTCGTGCCCCCATCACGGGCGTCATCGGCGCGGCGCTGGTCACTGAAGGCGCCTTGGTTACAGCCGATGGCTCTTCCAACCTCGCCCTGATCCAAAAACTCGATACGGTTTATGCCGACTTCACACAGTCTGCTCAGGCACTCATGGAGCTCAAGCAGGCGGTGTCGGAGGGCAAGCTTGCAAGCCCTGCCCCCGGACAGGCGCGTGTCGAACTGGTCTTCGACAACGGGTCCGTTTATCCGCAGACCGGCAAACTTCTCTTTCAGAATGCCAGCGTGGACCCCAATACCGGACAGGTCGGTCTACGAGCGGAGTTCCCGAACACAGCGGGCAACCTTCTGCCCGGAATGTATGTTCGCGTCCGTATCGAGCAGGCGGTCAAGGAAAACGGCCTGACCGTTCTCCAGCGTGCTGTCATCCGTGACGCCACTGGCAAGCCGCAGGTCTACGTGATCGACAAGGAAGGCAACGCTCAGGTTCGCGACGTCACGCTCGGCGCATCGATTGGAACGGAATGGACCGTCCTTTCGGGCCTCAAGCCGGGTGAAACCGTCGTGGCCGATGGCGTGCAGAAAGTTCAGCCGGGTCAATCGGTTCAATCCGAGCCCTGGAGCCCTGACGCTTCCCCCTCCCAGCAGACAGACTCGGCGAAAGAATAATTATCATGGCCCAGTTGTTCATACAGCGGCCCGTGCTTGCATGGGTCTTCGCCTTCTTCATCATGATTGCGGGCATCATCACGATCCCGATGCTGCCGGTTGCTCAGTATCCCAACGTCGCTCCGCCGCAGCTGTCGATCTACACTTCCTATCCGGGAGCATCTCCCCAGGAAATCTATCAGGGCGTGACCCGGCAGATCGAGCAGGAACTGAACGGCGTTCAGGGCCTGGTTGATTTCGAATCCACATCGGACAATTCGGGATCGGTCAGCATCAACGCGACGTTTGCGACCGGAACCGATATCGGCAAGGCAACTGTCGATGTCCAGAACGCGGTTCGACGTGTCGAATCCCGGCTCCCGGCAACGGTGCGAACCCAAGGCATATCTGTCGAAGAGGCAAGCTCCGGCTTCCTTCTTATCGCGTCGGTTACGTCCAGCGACGGATCGATGGATGAAATTGCCCTCGGTGACTACCTGAACAGGAATGTTGTCGGCGAACTGCGGCGCCTGCCGGGTATCGGCCGCGCCCAGCTTTTTGCCGCCCAGCGTGCGCTTCGCGTATGGATCGATCCGGACAAGATGGTCGGCCTCAACCTGACGGCCGCTGATGTCAACGCCGCCATTACGGCACAGAATGCACAGGTCGCCGCGGGCCAGCTCGGCGCGACCCCGAACCCCGTGGGCCAGGACCTGACGGCGACCGTCATCGTGGAAGGCCAGCTCACGAGCGCACAACAGTTCGGCGATGTCATCCTTCGTGCCAATTCCGACGGTTCCACCGTAAGGCTCAAGGACATCGCGCGAATTGAAGAAGGCGCCGAGACATATTCGACGGCCAGCCGTCTCAACGGCAAGCCCAGCGCAGGTCTCGCAATCCAGCTGTCGTCCACCGGCAACGCCGTGGCGGTTTCCAATGCTATCCGGGGCAAGATGGACGAGCTGTCCAAATTCTTCCCCCACGGCATGGAATATTCAATTCCTTACGACACCAGCCCGTTCGTCAAGGCGTCGATCGAGAAGGTCGTTCACACGCTCATTGAAGCGATGGTGCTCGTCTTCATCGTGATGTTCGTTTTCCTGCAGAATTTCCGATACACAATTATCCCAACACTCGTCGTTCCCGTCGCACTGCTCGGCACCTGTGCCGTCATGTATGCGACAGGCTTTTCAATCAACGTGCTGACGATGTTCGCCATGGTGCTGGCGATCGGCATCCTCGTCGACGATGCGATCGTCGTCGTCGAGAATGTCGAGCGCATCATGGCGGAGGAAGGGTTGCCTCCCAAGGCCGCGACGAAGAAGGCCATGGGGCAGATCACCGGAGCCATCCTGGGCATTACGCTCGTGCTGTCCTGCGTGTTCATCCCCATGGCCTTTTTCCCAGGAGCTTCCGGTGTCATCTACCGCCAGTTCTCGCTGACCATGGTCGTCTCGATCCTGTTCTCGGCATTCCTGGCTCTTTCCCTGACGCCGGCCCTGTGCGCGACCTTCCTCAAGCCGATCAAGCAGGGTCATCACGAAAAGAAGGGCGTCGGAGGCTGGTTCAACCGCAAATTCGAGGGCATGACTTCAGGTTATGCACGCTGGGCGGCAGCGATGGCGCGCCGATCCGGACGTATGATGGTCGTTTACCTCGCGCTGCTCGTCGGCCTCGGATATATGTTCGTCAACCTTCCCGGCTCCTTCGTTCCGCAGGAAGATCAGGGTATCCTGATCACCGACATCCAGGGGCCGCCGGAGGCAAGCGCCAACCGCACCGTGGCCTCTCTCAAGCAGATCGAGGAGATCTACCGGTCAGAGCCGGCCGTAAAGGACGTGTTCGCAGTCCAAGGCTTCAGCTTTTCCGGTAACGGCCCGAATGCCGCTATCGCCTTCGTAACGCTCAAGGACTGGAGCGAACGCCCCGAAGGGAGCTCCGCCGACGAGATCGCCGAGCGGGTCAACATGAAGCTGTTCGCACTCAAGGACGCGACCGCGTTCGCGCTGTCTCCGCCTGCCATCGATGGTTTCGGCACGACCAGCGGCTTTTCCTTCAGGCTTCAGGATCGCGGTGGCCGCGGTCAGGATGCGCTCAAGAAGGCGGCGGCCGAACTCATGGCCAAAGCTGCGCAGAGCAGTCTCGTAACGAATGTGCGCACGGAAGGCATGCCGGAGGCGGCGCAGGTCGTGCTCGTCATCGACCGTGAGAAGGCAAACACGTTCGGCATCGGCTTTGCCGACATCAACGACACGATATCGGCCAATCTCGGCTCGTCCTACATCAACGACTATCCGAATTCCGGACGCATGCAGCGCGTCATCGTCCAGGCCGATGGCCGGGCCCGCATGCAGGTCGAGGACATGATGAAGCTCAATGTCCGCAACGCAAGTGGCGGCATGGTGCCCCTCGCCTCCTTCGCGATTGCCGAATGGCGCAAGGGCGATCCGCAGATCATCGGCTATAACGGCTATCCGACCATCCGGCTGACAGGCGAGGCCGCACCGGGTCAGTCGTCCGGAGCGGCGATCACCGAGATGCAACGCTTCGCTGCCGAACTGCCGCAAGGTTTTGGCTACGAGTGGTCCGGGCAATCCCGCGAAGAGATCAGCTCCGGTTCCCAGGCGCCAATCCTGTTCACCCTCTCGATCCTCTTCGTGTTCCTGCTGCTTGCGGGCCTCTATGAAAGCTGGTCGATCCCGCTGTCGGTGATGCTCGTCGTGCCCCTCGGCATCATCGGCTGCGTCGCCGCCATGATGCTGCGCGGGATGCCGAATGACATCTACTTCAAGGTCGGTCTGATCGCGATCATCGGTCTGTCGGCGAAGAACGCCATCCTGATCATCGAGTTTGCCAAGGACTATTATGCGCAGGGAAAATCTCTGCTGGATTCCGCAGTCGAGGCGGCAAGGCTTCGGTTCCGCCCGATTGTCATGACCTCGCTGGCCTTCACCCTCGGCGTCGTTCCTCTTGCCATTGCGACAGGTCCGAGTGCAGCCAGCCAGAATGCCATCGGTACGGCAGTGCTGGGCGGCATGATCTCCGCCACGGTTCTGGCCGTCTTCTTCGTCCCGGCCTTCTTCGTATTCGTCCTCAAGACCTTGAGAACCAAGCGACCGGTCCTGGATGACGGCGTGGACGACACCCCTATGTCCACGCCGACCATTTCAAACTGAGCACTGCTGCGTCCGCAATCCTGAAAGAAACGCCATGCGCATACGTTCGACAATCACTCCAACCGTTCTGTTGCTTTCCTTGCTGTCGGGATGTGCCGTTGGTCCCGACTATGGCATTCCCGCCATGGAACTGCCTGCGACATGGAATTCCAACAAGACCAGATCACTCGAACGACCGCCAGAACTTGCTCTATGGTGGATGCGCCTGAACGACCCGATGCTCAACGAATACATCGAGCGGGCGGCCGCAGGAAACCTGACGGTCGCTTCAGCAAGAACGCGCGTCCAGGAAGCTCGTGCTACAGTTTCGCAGGAAACCGGAACGCTGCTTCCTTCGGTCGATGGATCGAGTTCGGCCATGAGAAGCGGCATGCCCTCGGCGACAGCCGCATCCGCTGCTTCAACGGTCTCCACGCAGTGGAAGGCCGGGTTCGATGCCAGCTGGGAACTTGACCTGTTCGGCGGTCGCAAGCGTTCGGTCGAGGCAGCCAGATATGGTCTCGACGCTGCCAACGAAGACCTGCGAAACACGATGCTCGTCCTGATCGGCGATGTGGCCTCGAATTACGCGGACGTCCGGGGCGCGCAGGCGCGGCTTGCGCTTGCGTACCGGACCGCGGGTTCCTTGCGGCAGACCGCTTCCCTGACGAAAGCGAAAGCGGATGCAGGGACAGCAACCGCGGCGGATGTCGCTCGCGCGCAAGCGTTGCTCGCCAGCACAGAGGCTGGGATCCCGAGCATCGAAATCGCGCGCGCGACTGCCGTTCACAGGCTTGGCGTTCTTCTCGGCCAACCGCCGGCTGCTCTTTCTACCGCACTGGAAAAGCGGCGGCCCATCCCCAAGCCCGGGCGCAGCGTCTCTGTAGGCATTCCCGCAGACGTTCTGCTTTCGCGCCCTGACGTGCGGTTGGCGGAACGCCAGCTTGCACAGGCCACGGCAAGGGTTGGCGTTGCAGAAGCCGCCCGCTATCCGTCGCTGAGGCTTACAGGCGACATTGCCTCCCAGGCTCTGACCATCGGAGATCTCGCAAGCAGGTCGACCATATCCTGGGCCATCGGGCCGGCTCTCTCGATACCGATCTTTCGAGGAGGCCAGCTGAAGGCGGCTGTCGAGGCCTCGAAGGCAAGAAACGATGCGGCGGCGGTAGCCTATCAAGCGGCCGTCCTGTCTGCGATGGAAGACGTCGAAAACGCTATCGTCGCCCTCAACCAGAACCGCATCAGGAGCGCAAAGCTTGCCTCGGCCGTCTCCTCATACAGGATAGCCACGGATGCGTCTCGTATCCAGTACGAGACCGGATCGCTCGACTACCTGAACCTGCTCGACGCGCAACGCGCTCAATACGACGCCGAGGCCGCTTTGATCGAAAGCCAATTGGCCGTTACCAAGGCATATATCGCCCTGAACAAGGCGCTCGGCGGCGGCTGGTCGCAGGAGCCTGCCAGCGTGGCCAAAAAGCGCGCGATGCGGACAGGGGGATGACGAAACGCGCTATTCTCGTCGTGGCGGCCCTGATCATATTCATGGGCGACGTCGCCGCCACTATGTCGCTGACAAGCCAGGTCAGCAATTCGCTTGCCTATCTCCTGCCGTCGATACTTGCCGCGGGCCTCCTCTCGGTGGTCTGGGCCATCGTGAGCGGGTGAGAGCCAATGTTCGATTTCGCCCCGAATCAGCCGCCGTTCATCATGATCATCGTCATGATGGCGGCCATGGTTCTCTGGCACGCAAACGGCGATCGCCGATGAGGCACAAATTCCGCCCTACATGTGTCCGTTAAACTGTTCGGGGCACAACCACATATGAACGACAACTGAGCTTGGGACATATGAAAACCGATCGTTGGTATATCCTTCTTGCCGTCATGCTGGCCTTCTTGCCGGTTGTGGTCGACATGACCATCCTGCACATCGCGGTCCCCTCGCTCACACTCGCGCTGAACGCTTCCGGCAACAAGGTGCTTTGGATCATCGACATCTATCCGCTGGTCATGGCCGGGCTTCTCGTACCGATGGGTACCCTTTCCGACCGGATCGGCTATCGGAAAATGCTTCTGAGCGGTCTTACCGTGTTTACCCTGGCTTCGGTGGCCGCCGCTTTTTCGCCGACGGCAGTGACCTTGATCGTCGCCCGCGCGGCGCTGGGTATCGGATCATCCATGATCATGCCGTGCGTACTCGCTCTCATCCGGCAATCCTTCGAGGACGAAGGGGAACGCGCCACGGCGCTTGGCGTCTGGAGCGTCGTCGGCATGGCCGGAGCCGCAGTTGGCCCTCTGGCAGGCGGGCTGCTGCTCGAACACTTCTGGTGGGGTTCGGTCTTCCTCGTCAACGTTCCCGTCATGATGATCGCCTTCCCGATGGTATGGCGGCTGGTGCCGGCAACGCCGGGGCGGAGCCATGAACGGTGGGACCCGCGCCAGGCTCTGCTCCTCGTGGTCGCCCTTATTCTGACCGTCTACGGCATCAAGACCACCTTCAAATTCGGGCTGGAGCTTGCCTCACTTGCACCGCTGGCGCTGGGATTGGTCCTCATCGCATGGTTCGCACGCCTGCAGATGCGCTCGTCATCGCCCATGCTCGACATCACCTTGCTTCGCAAGCCCGCAATCTCGACCGGGATTCTGATGGCGTTCATTGCCAGCGGTGCCCTTGCAGGATTCGAGCTCGTCCTTGCCCAGGAATTGCAGTTCGTTCTGAACAAAACGCCTCTCGAAGCCGGCATATTCATGCTTCCGCTCGTGATCGCGGCCGCCGTCGGCGGTCCTGTCGGAGGAAAGCTGACGACATGGTTCGGTTTACGCCCTGTGGCCACCTTGTCCATGGCGGTTGCGGCCGGGTCGCTTGCCGCACTTTCGTTCGCCGATTTCAAGGACGTCGGACCGATGGTGCATATTCTGCTGTCCAGTCTGGGCTTCGCCCTCGGCGTCGGCCTGCTTGCGTCGTCAATCGCCATCATGGGCAGTGCGCCCGAAGAAAAGGCCGGGGCAGCGGGAGCGCTGGAAAGCACCGGCTACGAGCTTGGAGGCGGTCTGGGCGTGACGATCTTCGGCGTTCTCGTGAATTCCATTTACCGCCATTCATTTACGGTTCCGGCGGGCGCTCCGGACACCGCCTCGAACTCCATCGGTGAAGCCATGAATGCCGCACGGGATATCGGTGGAGGACTGGGTAACGAGATCGTTGATGCAGCCAAACACGCCTTTGCCGGTGCTCATGGCACAGTGCTGATGGCTGTCGCCATCATGATCGGTCTGCTTTCCATCGCCGTTTTCGTGGCGCTTCGCGGCGCGCCACGATCTGCGAGCCACTAGCGCCTGTACGCGCTGTCACGCGCCGACGCATATATGGAGTCCACGCACCCTCCACATTTCCTCCGCCAATTGGCAATCGCACCGGTGTTTCCTGCACTTGTAGAATTGGTGAACCAGAGGATTACTGATCCGTGACCGCGAACTTCCGCAAGGCTTTCTGCCGCTACTCCGTCATCGCCGCCGCAACGACGTTGCTGTTGTCGACTGCTCTCGCCACCAGCCCCGCTTTGGCCGGAGACTTCGAGAGGGATATCGCCCTCGGAGCAGGTCTCGGTATCATTGGAGGCGCTATTGTCTCCGATGGTGACGCAGGTGCAATCGTCGGCGGTGCAGTCGCCGGGGCTCTCATAGGCGGCAGCCTGAGCGAGTCCCGTCATCACCGCCGGCGCGACCGTCGCCGGTATGTGGACGACTACCGACCTGTTGGCGGCGGAGTGAACCACTATTACGAAAGCGGCAGCTACGACGATGGCGATGGCTATGTCGAATGGGAGAGCCGCGCCCGCTACCGCGAACATGCCCCACGGTACCGTCATTATTCCAGATACGACCGCCGAGACGTTTCGGGTTATGACTATGGACGGTATGACTGACTTGGCGCCTTCGTCCATATCGCGCATGTCGCTGAAGACCGTTGCCATCCTGGCCATCACGACAGGCGCCGCAGTTGCGGCTGTCGTCTGGACACATTCGGCAGATGCCGAACCCCAGGCCGTACCGCACTCCGTCGAAGCTCGCGCCGATCAGAGCGGCCCGAGCGAACTTGCACCCGCGGACCTGTTCGATGTTTCATCGCAAACCATGGGTGACAGGATCGCTGTCGCCGGAGACCTTCATCCGGCCAACAAGGCTCCTGTCAAAGCAAAGGTGGGAGGACGTATCAGGGACGTCCTCGTCAAATCCGGGCAGCCCGTAAGTGCCGGAGATGTCGTTCTGCGCCTTGAAACAGACGATCTTGCATCTGAGGTCCGGCGTGCGACCGCCACGCTCAGGGGGGCGGAGGCGCAGCATGAGCTTGCCGACAAATCTCTGCAAAAGCAGAGGACGTTGCAGGTCGCGAAGGCCACCGCTCTGAACGACCTGGAAAAGGCAGAGGCGGAAGCACAGGCCACGGCGGCGAATGTAGCGGCACTGCAGGCACAGCTGGATACCGCCCGAGACGCGCTTGCCAATACCGAGGTTCGCACACCCATCGACGGCGTCGTGTGGACCAGAAGCGTGGAACCCGGCGAAACGGTCGCCGCAGGGGCGGATCTTCTGACGGTAGTCGACACCAGTTCCTTCGAAGCGGAGGTTCTTGTCTCGACCCGTGACGTCGCGAAACTGACGGTCGGCCAGCAGGCGACCCTGTCGGTGGACGGCGTGAAAAATCGCGACCTTTCCGCCGCGATCACCCGCATCAGCCCGTCTTCCGACACCGGCACACGGTTTGTGCGTGTGTATCTTCAGTTTCAGAACGTGAGCGACGTACGCCTGTGGGGCGGCATGTTTGCATCGGGCTTCATCTCGGTCTCCCCAAACGTAAATGTCATTGCGATCCCGGAAGTCGCATTGCGCGGCGTGAAGCCCGAGACACACGTGTACGTCATCGTTGACGGCAAGCTGGCGTTTCGACGCGTCACGGTGGGCAGAACCTGGAGCGACAGTCGTCTTGTCGAAATCACATCCGGCCTGAAGGCCGGTGACAAGGTCGTGCGCACACAGCTTCCGGGACTTTCGGACGGCATGAGCGTCAAGGTTACCGGCAACTCCTGAGGTTCAGACATATGCTTCTTACCAGGATCGCCGTCACACGGCCGGTTTTCACCGTCATGATAATGATCGCGATGCTCGTGTTCGGCATCGTTGCCTATCAGCGCATCGCCGTGGATCTTTATCCGAAATTCAACTACCCGGTCGTGGTCGTCATGACCTCCTATCCCGGCGCGGCACCCGAGACGGTCGAGACCGAGGTCACGCGCCCGGTCGAGGAGGCTCTGAACTCGATCGGCGGTCTTGATAAGGTCAATTCGACTTCGTACGAAGGACGGTCCGTCGTTACCGCCACGTTCAAGCTCGATGTAGACAGCGTCACCGCTGCACAGGAAGTGCGGGACCGCGTTTCTCCACTCGAGGGCAGTTTTCCCAAAACGGTCGAAAAGCCTTCGATCCAGCGCTTCAACCCAAGCGACACGCCGGTAATATCGGCAGCGATCAGTTCGTCGTCACTCGGCGTCGCCGATCTGACATCCCTTGCCGAACGAACGATCGTGAAGCGACTGGGAACCGTGCAGGGTGTGGGGCAGGCTTACCTCATCGGCGGCGAGCGCCGCATCGTCGATATCCGCATCGATGCGCTTCGGCTGCAGGCTCTGGACGTCGCCATCGATGACGTCGTCTCCGCCCTGAGAGCCGGCAACCAGAATGTCCCCGTTGGAAACATTATCGGCCCCGTCAGCGACAACACGGTACAGGTCAATGGCCGCATTGATCGCCCCGCCGACCTTCTGGACATGATCGTCGCCAGAAAGGGCGCGGCGGCCATTTATCTTCGAGACGTCGCCTCGGTCTCTCTTGGTCAGGCGGATCCATCCAGCCGCGCGATATATAACGGCGAACCCGCGCTGGCGGTTGATGTCACGAAGCTGCAGGACGCCAATGCAGTGCAGGTCGCAAAGGCCGTCAGGAAGACAATCGCTGAGCTAAACGAGGAACTGGCGAGCTCAGGCGTGAGCATGACGGTCATTTTGGATACGTCGGTGGAGATCGAGGAGTCCGTCCATGACGTCCAGAAGACGCTTGTCGAGGGCGCCTTGCTTGCCGTTGTTATCGTCTTTCTTTTTCTGAACTCCTGGCGCAGCACGGTGATCACGGGGCTAACTCTGCCGATCGCCATGATCGGCACCATCGCCGTCATTCACCTCTTGGGTTTCAGCCTGAACATGATGAGCCTGCTCGGTCTCACCCTGTCCATCGGAATACTGGTGGACGACGCGATCGTCGTTCGTGAAAACATTACCCGCCATCTTCATATGGGGAAGTCACACTTCCGGGCAGCACTCGACGGAACGAACGAAATCGGCTTGGCTGTGATCGCAACCACCGCCACCATCGTAGCGGTTTTCGTTCCGGTCGCCATGATGAACGGCACGATCGGAGAATTCCTCTTTCAGTTCGGCATCACGGTTTCCGTGGCTGTGCTGATTTCGCTGTTCGTCAGCTTCACTCTCGACCCGATGCTGTCCAGCGTGTGGTACGATCCCGATTCCGAGCCCAACGCGCGACGTGGTGCCGTCGGGCGGATGGTGGCAGCATTCGAGCACCAGTTCGAACGTCTGTCTCGCGGCTATGAGACGGTTGTGCGGTTGGTTCTGCGGCGACGTCTCATCACGCTGATGGCGGCTGCGGGCGTATTCGTCGCGAGCCTTCTCATGGTTCCACTGGTGGGCACCGAATTCGTGACTTCGGCCGATGAAGGGCGCATGCAGGTCAACATCACCACTCCGGTCGGCTCATCTCTGAATTACTCCTCCTCGAAATTATCGCAGGTCGAAGCCGCGCTACACGAATTTCCCGAAATAAAGAGCATCTACACGACCATCAACGGCGGCGCACAGGAAGGACGCAACAAGTCGGGTGTCGATATACAGCTCGTAAAGGCCTCCGAAAGAAGCCGCAATTCGCGGGAGCTCGCCGAGAGCATCAGAGACAGGCTCGGTCGCATTCTTGGCATCAAGGTCTCGGTGGCCGGCGGTGATCTTGAGGGAGGAGATAGTCCGATCCAGCTGAGTGTTCTGGGTGAAAACCAGAAGGAGATCGAAGCGATTTCGGCGAACCTCGTCCGCCGTATCCGCGCTGTTCCCGGCGCGGTGGATGTCCGCAGTTCATTGGACGAACCTGCAACCACGCTTTCGATCAGGCTAAGGCGCGCAGCGGCGAGCGATCTCGGCATCGACGTGCAACGTCTTGGTTCAACGCTCAACACTCTGGTCGGGGGCGAGAAGGTCACGAAATGGACTGATGACAGCGGTGAGACTTTCGACGTCGTCGCCCGCCTACCGAAGTCGCAGCGGCTGGACCTCGACATGTTGATGGACCTCAAGATTCAGTCCGAGCGAACCGAAAAGGGCGCCACCCCCGCGATGATCAGCCTTCACCAGGTCGCTGAAGTCGTTGAGACCAGCACACCCGCCGAAATTCGGCGCTTCGATCGCAGACGCGAGGTTCTGATCTCCGCGGACGTTCAGGGTCGACCGCTCGGAGATGTGACGCAGGCTATCGATCAGGTGATCGCCGACGCCCATCTCCCCTCTTCCATCTCAATCAAATCGGGAGGGACCGCGGACGACATGGACAAGACTATGACGCAGATGGGCTCGGCACTCGTGCTCGCCATCGTTCTCATTTACCTCGTCCTTGCGTCCCAGTTCGGCAGTTTCCTCCAACCCCTGGCAATCATGGTTACCCTGCCGATGTCTCTTGCAGGCGTTGTCCTCGGCCTGCTTGTCGCCGGTAGCACGCTGAACATGTTCTCGATGATCGGCTTCATCATGCTCATGGGACTGGTCACGAAGAACGGAATTCTGCTCGTCGACTTTGCGAACCAGGAAAGAAAACGAGGTCTGTCGCTTCAGGATGCCCTGATCAGCGCAGGTCTTGTCCGTTTCAGGCCGATTGTCATGACGACGCTTGCCATGATTTTCGGTATGATTCCGCTCGCCATAGCCACGACCGGTGGAGGTGCGCAGCGCGCGCCCATGGCCCATGCGGTGATCGGCGGTCTCATCAGCTCGACCGTGTTAACGCTGGTTATCGTGCCGGTTCTCGTGTCTTACATCGATAGTTTGTCGCGGCTCGTCACTCCTTGGCTACCGCATGCGCCCCAGGAACATCCGCCTGAGGAATTCGCCGGGCCGTAGTGTATGTCCGTCCGCCGTCCACGATATCGCGACATTTCCTCAACGAAAGATCCAAGGTGAGATGACACAACGATGTCGTGCCAATCCGCCTGCACCGGGCGGCCGCGGCGTTTGAGGATACTGCCATTTCGACACTTTACAGGATGCTACCAGCAATCTGCCTGCTCTGCATCCTCTGCGGATCCGTGCTGGCGATACTCGTGGTCGGCAAAGGCGGCCACGCTTCGAAACTTCCGCAGTACCAGGACGGCTTCTTACCCACAGAATGCCTGTTCGACGCCGATTGCGGTGGCTCGGGCCAAGAGTAACAGGCAAAACGCCTCAGGATCGCATCGATGAACGACCGCATATCTGACAAAGACACAATACCGACATTGGCAGGGATTGCTCGCGCCAATCCGGGGCGTCTCGCGGCGACGTTCTCTCTGGTGGCGCTGGAAAACGTCCTGTTCCTCGCCTACCCGTTGATGGCAGGTTTTGCAGTCGATGCAATACTGCGGAAAGATACCTTGGCAGCAACCTCTTATGCCGCCATCGTGCTTGCATTCTGGGCCGTCGGCGCCGCCCGGCGCGCGCTCGACACTCGAACTTTCACCCGCATGTACGCCAATCTCGCAGTCGGCGTCGTTCTCGACCAGCGATCGCGAAGTCAGGATACCTCGACATCCGCCGCGCGTGTCGTTCTGGCGCGTGAATTCATCGATTTCTTCGAGCAGCATGTGCCCATGATCGCAACCGCCGTCGTCTCCATGGTCGGAGCGGTTGCCATGCTGCTGCTGATCGTTCCGGTCATCGGCCTCGCGTGCCTCGTGGCCTTAACCTGCTGCCTGCTTCTGTTGCCCCGGTTTGCACGGCTGAACCAGATCCTGCACAGCCGGGTGAATGACAGGCTGGAGCGTGAAATCTCGATGGTCGAACGCGTGGGCGTGATCGGTTTGCGGCGGCACTACGATCTGCTTTCGAAGTTACGGGTGCGCCTTTCGGATCGCGAGGCGGGCGCCTTCCTTGTCGTCGGGTCGATTGCCGCATTGCTGTTCGCATTCAGCATCGTCAGGTTGGCGGATGGAGACGTCACGCCGGGCCTGGTTTATTCGGTCATGACGTATCTCTGGGGCTTTGTCTCGAGTTTAGACGAAGCGCCGCACATCGTTGATCAACTAAGCCGCCTCCGGGACATCGGCAAACGCATCACGCGCTGACGTCGCACCTTAACGTCCGACCTGCTCCAGCACCTTCGAAGCGCGTTGAATAATGGGGGCGTCGATGAATTTCTCATCGAGCGTGAAGGCTCCAACGCCCTTTGCAGCGGCGTTCGATGCGGCGTCCAAGACGCGGCGTGCCCATGCAATTTCCGCCTCGCTCGCGGCAAATGCCTCGTTCAGGATCGGAACCACGCTCGGATGGATGCAGCTTGCGCCATCGAAGCCGAAATCCCGTGCCTCGCCCGCCGCCATTCGCATACCATCGATATCGCTATAATCGGCCACAGACCTCAGAAGGCCGAATGATTTCACGCCTTCAGCCTTTGCTGCAAGATGGATCAGCTGCTTGGGCAGGCGAAGCACGTCAGGTGTCGGGCGGCCACCCAATGCCGTTGCGATATCCTCGCCGCCGGCACTCAGACCCAGTACGCGTTTTGCGCGGGCTATTTCCCGGGCTTCGAATATCGCCGCAGGATCTTCTATAAGCGGAACAAGCTGCATCGGCGCACGCGCAAGCTCTGCCTCAACAGGCTCCAGAATTCGGTCAATAGTCTGCAAAACAGTCGGCGAACGCACTTTGGGGACATAAAGACCGTAGGCACCGGCCCGGCAGGCCGCCACTGCATCCAATTCCATTCTCTCTGGTTCGGAGTTGATCCTGACAAAAACCAGAGCACCATTCTGGGCAGCGGTAGAAACGGTTTGCGAAAGCGCGTCGCGAGCTTCGTCTTTGGCCGCCTCTGCGACGGCATCCTCAAGATCGATGATGATAGCATCGGCGCCACGTTCATGCGCTTTGCCAAGAAATTTCCAGCCGTTTCCGGGCACATACAAAAGAGATCGGATCATCGTTCATCACTCGCGTAAGCCGAGGCTCACCTGGCTATCGGGAAAACAGGTCGCCGCGTCCTGGGTGCAGGACGTGGCGACCGGCGATTTTACTGACCTGCCTTCTCGACGAAGTCGTTGACGAAGAACTTCTTGGGGTCGCCCTTGAACGGATGGCCCGATGTGGTTTCAAAGAAAGCCAGCATCTTTTTCACCGTTTCCTCCGTCAGCTCCATGCTTTTGGGATAGGCCGAACGGCTGTTTTCATAGGCCGCGTCGAAGATCGCCTGGTCGGTATCCTTGAAATCCGCGCGCAGTGCGGCTTTCGCCTTTTCAGGATCTTCGGCCATGAGCCGCAACGCGCTCGTAAATGCCTTCACAACGCGAACGGCAGTGTCCGGGTTTTCCTCAAGCCAAGAGCTCTTGGCGAGCAATGTCTCCGCCGGGAAACCGGCGAGCGGCTCATATTCGCCCGATGCCAGGTTGAGGAGCATGAAGCCACCGAGCTGCGATACCGCAACGTCCGAAGTCGGCGAAGACAACGCGAAGCCATCGATGCGTTTCTGCTTGAAAGCCGCGAGGATCGCAGACGCGTCGCCGAGAGGAACAAGCGTGACATCCCTGTCCGGATCGTACCCTACCTGGCGGGAAAGATAGCGAACGAGGAGGTCCGGCGTTCCACCGACGCCGGTGATGCCGATCCGAAGGCCCTTCAGCACCTTAAGCCGCTCATGCGGGTCCATTTCCGCGTTCAGATTCGCCTTCTGGGCGATGTCGCCCTGAACAACGAGATTGCTGCCATACTGTTTCATTTCGGCGCCGAAAGCGACAACGTCCGCACCCTTTTCATGGGCGTGCATGGCCGACGTCGGATCGACCACGCTCACTTCCACACCCTCGCTGATGAGGGCGCTGACGGCTGCAGAGCCACCTTTCAGGTAGATGAATTCCGGCTCCAGCCCTTCTGCCTGAAAATATTTCATGCCGTTGGCAACATAGACCGCCATGTGCAGGAAACCCTTCGAAGGCAGGCCGAACGTCACTTTGGTCTGAGCGTTTGCCGGGCCGGCAAATCCTGCCGACAGAAGGCAGACTGCCAAGGCGGCTCCTGTCCATTTCGCTATTTTCATGTCGTATCCTCCCGAGTTACGATATTTTTCTTTTAAACTGTGATTTCCCGATCGGGCGCCGACTGCCGCCATGGGGTCAGCCATATCTCCAGGTGCTTCACGAGGAAGTTCAGGACGATGGCGAGGATCATGATGGCAATGATGGCGGCGAAGGTTCCAGCGGTATCGAACTGCGTGGTTGCACCTGACAGCAGGTAACCCAAACCCCTGTTCGAAGCGATGATTTCCGCGACGATCGCACCGACAAGGGCGTAGGGAACCGACAGGCGGAGGCCGGCGAAAACCCAGCTGATGGCCGAGGGAACGATGACAGTGAAGACCAGCTGACGCTCGGTCGCGCCCATCAGCCGCATGATGGCAAGCTGCTCGCGGCTTACCTGACGCACACCAGTATAGGTGTTCAGGAAGACCAGGAAAAACACGATCGAAGCGGCCAGAATGACCTTCATGTCGATACCGATGCCGAACCACAAAATGAACAGCGGCGCCAAGGCAACCTTCGGCAGGCTGTAGAAGGTGGTAACGAACGGATCCATGACTTCCGCGAGAAACGGATAACGGCCGAATGCAAGACCAACAGCCATGCCCAAGGCGCCGCCGAGCAGAAAACCGCTAATCGCCTCGAAACTGGTGATGCCTGCATGGTAGAAAAGCGAACCATTCGAGGCGATCGCCCAGAAAGAAACGGCGACTTGTGCCGGTGTCGACAGGAAGAATTCCAGATCGAAGGCCGGAGAAAGAAGCTGCCATGCAGCCAGAAACGTGGCGAGTATCGCCAGACGCGCCAAAATAACGATCATGATTTGCCTCCCAGCGCAGCCTGCCGATCAAGTTCCGGTGTCAGCAATTTCCAAAGGCGCGCACACTCTTCCTGGTATTTCGGATTATATCTCAGTGTTTTAAGATCCCTGTCTTCCGGCAGGTCGAAATTGATCACATGGCGCACGCTGGCCGGACGCGCACTGAACACGACGCAACGGTCCGCCAGCGCGACGGCTTCATCGACATCATGCGTGACGAAAAGAACGCTCTTCCCGGACTCTCTCACGATGTTGCGCAATTCGATCTGAAGCAGAAGCCGCAATTGCGCATCGAGCGCGCCGAACGGTTCATCCAGCAGCAGCGTTTCCGGATCGTAGGCCAAGATTCTCGCCAGCGCGCAGCGTTTGCGCATGCCGCCCGACAACTGCGACGGATAGGAATCCGCGAAAGCCTCGAGGCCGACCTTCTTGAGAAGTTCATCGGTGCGGCGGCGGGTGTCCGCCTTGCTCCAACCCGCCAGTTCGAGCGGAACAGCGATATTGCGGCGAACGGTCCGCCAGGGCAGCAGATGATCGTTCTGGGTCATGTAACCGGTTTTGACATTGATACCGGTGATCTTTTCGCCCCTGTAATGGGCAGAACCCTTGCTCGGCTGAAGCAGGCCTGCCGTCAGGTTGAGCAGGGTCGATTTCCCGCAGCCGGACGGTCCCAGCAGACAAACGAATTCGCCCGGCCGGATTTTGAGATCGACATCCTGCAAGACCTGCATCGCGCCGAAGCTTTTGCTGGCATTCCGGAATTCGACTATTGGCACCGACGTATCGGGCAACGTCTCCGCCGCTGGCGCCAGCTTTGCTATATTCTGCATGCGTACTCCTCCCTTTCCCGGGGAAAGCGCCCAGGAAACTATTAAAATTTGCCGATTTACGTGCGAACTGTAAGATCACTGCGAGGCAATGACTCCCCGTTCGGCAAGGTCCGCCTGCTCCTCCAGACCAACGCCGATTTCGCTCAAAATAGCGGCATTATGTTCGCCGAGCCGTGGGGCCGGCATAGGGTTGCGCCTCTCACCGGCCGAAAGCGTATTGGGCAATCGCATGCGCCGAATGGTGCCTTCGTCCGGATGTTCGAGTTGCGAAAAGAAACCGACATCCTCGAGGTGAGGATCGTTGAACAAATCCTCCAGCGTGTTGTACGGCATGGCCGGGACATCAAGCTCTTCCAGCAGCTTCATCCAGTGTTGCGTGCTCTTTTCGCGCAACGCTTCGTTGCGAATGGAAAAATACTCCGCGACATTGGAATAACGGCCCGAGACGGTTGCGAACCGTGCGTCCGTCTTCAGTTCGGGGCGACCGATCGCCTCGAAGAGCGCGTGTGCCTGCTTGTCGGTATTGGCCGAAACGCAGATGTAGCCGTCGGAAGTCTGAACAGGCCGCGAATGCGGTTCGAGAACGCGCACGTCGCCGGTCTTGCCGCGAGCAGGCTCAAACGCCATTTGCCCCATGTGTTCTTCCAGAACGAAACGAACAACGTTTTCATACATCGGCACTTCGATCTTCTGCGCCTCACCGCTCACGTCTCGCGCCCGCAATGCCAGAAGGATCATCTGGACGGCAATCAATCCGACGAGGTGATCGGCAAGCACGAGTGGAACGAACCGCGGCTCTCCGCCGGCACGCTCGTTACAGGCAGCAAGGCCTCCGACGCCCTGTATGATCGTGTCGTAAGCAGGCCGGCCATGATAACGCCCGCCACTGCCGTAACCGGTCAACGTGCAATGAATGATCTTGTCGTTGACGGCGCAAACGCTCTCATAGTCCAGATTGAGCTTCACCAGCGCGGGCTGACGCATGTTCACGACGATCATGTCGGCGGTCTTGAGGAGATTTTGAACGATCTCCTGTCCCTCCGGCGATTTCAGGTCTATGGCAATCGAGCGCTTGTTACCATTCATCTGCAGGAATTTCGGCGAATTGGCCGAGGATCGCGACGCCCCGCCGAGCTTGCGCAGGAGATCGCCTTCCGGTGCCTCGATCTTGATGACGTCGGCGCCGTAATCCGCAAGCGTGCGGGTGGCCACTGGCCCCACGACGACAGTTGTGAAATCGAGAACACGAAGACCCGTCAGGGGACCATCGGCAAGCTCCGCCGAGCGCAGCGCTGAAGATCCGTCGATTTTTTTGACATTAACGTTCATCTGCCATCCAACCTGTCACGAGAAACTGACATTCGCCCGGGCGGCGACTTGTCCGCTGCGGTCGAGGGCAAAAAGCGTACCCTCCACATCCGGCGTTTCCGGATTACGTCGGCCCGCAATGGTTATCGGTTGACCGACAAAAAGCGGCCTCAAGTTGCGAATGGAAAAGCGGGCAATTTTTTCCCAGCCGTTGCTCCTTGCATGTCCGAGCATGAGCAGCGCCGTGAGGCCACCATTTGTAAGACACGCCGGATATCCCTCGGCATCGCGGGTATAATCCTCATCGTAATGGATGCGATGCGCGTTGAAGGTGACGGCAGAATAGCGGAAGAGCATCGGATGATCAGGGGTTGTCGTGGCCTCCCAGTCGAAACCGGTCTCAAGCTCCGCTTCGCCCGACTGGCTCTTTTTCTCAACCGTCGTATTGCCACGGTAGATTATCGTCTGCCGCTCGACCAAAGCCAGGGCACCATCGACGGAGAGCCGGTGCTCCACGGTAACCGCCATCATCAGCCCGGAACGGCCTTCCTTCGGATCGACCGATACGATTTCGGTTTCCCGGGTGACCTTTTGACCGATGTGCAAGGGTTGATGAAACTGCAGTTCGCGACCGCCGAACAGGCGTCTTGGCAGCCCGAAATCAGGAACGAAGTCACCCAGGCGGGGATGTCCATCGGGGCCAAGTTCGTTGGTGGGTTCAAGCGGCGCAAAAAGGATCTGGTGCCATCCCGGCGGCAGAATGCTGCCCTCCGCGTAGATCGCAGGGTTTTCGTTCAAGGTGGCCGCGAGCCGCCGTACGAGTGACAGGGAAACAACTTCCTCGGCGAAAAGACGGCGCCCAACAGCGCCGGCACCGAGGTCTGCCAAGTTGGAAATATTCGCAATCGTCAATTTGCATCCTCCCAGAATAGTCAAAAGGCTATCAGCGGGTCTGCAGCATGCCAAATGTATAAAAAGCCACTATCGTTGCCTTTTATGCAATTATCCGCGCCGTTCTTCCCAAGGCGTTTGTCAGCGAATAAGCGTTTCGATGAGATTGCAGAGAACCTTCCCCGGCGGGGTCAAAGGCATGTCGACGCGACGGATCAACCCGACTGTCCGGCGAACAACCGGACCAGACAGGTTTACCGAAACCAGATCCGACGATTGCGTCATCATTCGCGCACTGGCAGGAAGGATCGCCACTCCGACACCGGCGCAGGCAAGGCTGACCGCGCTGGAAAGATGTTGCACTTCGTAAGACCAGTTCAGTGTTATGCCGTAGGCGCGCATGGAAGTGTCGATGAGCCGGCGGGTGCCGCTGCGTGCTCCGATCGAGATAAGCCTCAGATCCTTCAGGTCTTTCCATTCCACCTCGACAGAAGAGGCCAAAGGATGCGAACTGGGGACGAGTGCGACGAATGGTTCGGAAAACAGCGGCTTGGTGGCGAGGTCCTGGTAATCCGCACCCACGCTGGTTATTCCGAACTCGACCTTGTTGTCACGAACCCGGTCCAGTATCTCGGTTGCGGAAAGGTCAAACACCTGCACATTCGTGGCATTCAATTCAGAAAACCGCGCCAACACCTTGGGAAGATAGAGTGAAGTTACGGTCGGCAGGCACGCGAAGCTGACACTTCCCTGGCCGAAACGCCCGAATGTTCGCAGCGTTTCCAGGGAATTTTCCATGGCCGAGACCATCTGCTGAGCCTGTTGCAGATAGCTTGCGCCGAGCTTCGTCAAAGTTACCTGACGGGTTGTCCGGCTGATAAGGATGACGCCGAGAGAATCTTCGAGCTTCTGCAAGCGGCGCGTGATGGCCGTCGGAGAGATGTTCAGCCTGTCCGCCGCACCTCGGAAGGAACCTTCTTCGGAGATACATATGAAAGCTTGAAGACCGAGAATATCGATGCGTTGCATGGTTTCACCCTTGAGCGCGAGATGTTCAGAACTTGCATGAGCGTGACAGGCCGTAGGTCCAGGATGCGCGGCAGAAGCAGTAGCGCAGCAAACGACGCTCGTGGGGCCGTGGTCTTGTCCGCGACGTTATCGCTCGGAAGGGTGCCTTGTGGAACCAAGTCTGCCGGACAGCTGTCTGGCCGTGCTCGTCAGAAGTTCCACTTGCTGAGACTGGGCATCGGCGGTGAACCGCTGCATCTGGACGGTGAGCCCCAATGCCCCGACCAGATTGTTGCCGATGCCGAATACCGGAACGCCTATCGCTCCGGTTTCCGGATCGCGTTCTCCAAGCGAGATGTAATAACCCTTGTCGCGAATATCATCGTAGAAGACGCCGGGTTCTCCGGAAAACGCCATGAGGATACGCGCAGTTGCTCCCTTGTCGAGCGTGAGCGAGGCGCCCTCCTCCAAATAGTGTCTGAAGATCCGGTCCGCATGGTGTCGATAGAGACAGATGCGGCGATCACCATCCTTGATGTAGAACGCAGCGGTTTCCTCGGTGACCTCGACCAGCTTGCGCAGCACGGGTCGAACGTAATCGGCCAGATTGAACGTTCGCTGATACTGGTTTCCAAGACGGTAGAGTGTGGACCCCAGACGGAATCGGCCATCGGGCTCGCGGTTGATGTATCCGAACCGCTCAAGCGAGCCGGCGAGGCGCAAGATCGTGCTGGGGTAGAAACCGGTCTTGGCGGCGATCTGATTGAGGGTCAGACGAGATTCGGCGTCGGTGAAGGCGTTCAGTATCGTCAATGCCCGTTCAACGGCTTCGACTTTCTGCTCTTTCTGAACCGCCATCAATGAACCTCCGAATGATCGCCTTTGCTCGCCGTGAACGCATAGCGCGTCACGGGCCGACAAGACAATGAAATCGCGTCACAAAGGCTGCAAGTCTCCGATCGGCCTCCGCATTTGCTACACGCCGATGATCTTCCACACGCCGGTGGCGCTCGCGACATGGCGCCCGCCGGCATGCAATTCTCCTCGCATGAAGACCAGATGCCGCGTCTCTTTCTGGATCGTGCAGACAATCTCCACCGTTTCACCCACCTTGACCGGCTCGTAAAACTGCATTGAAAACTGCGCTGTCGCCTGCGCCCGTTTTTCATCGGCTTGCCTTGCGGTCCGCCC
Source organism: Hyphomicrobiales bacterium (assembly GCA_900472395.1). Lineage (GTDB taxonomy): Bacteria > Pseudomonadota > Alphaproteobacteria > Rhizobiales > Rhizobiaceae > Neorhizobium. The sequence continues at coordinate 126,446 of UCHV01000001.1, read as the reverse complement.
CATTGCACGATCTGCGAACGTCATCAGCATGCCGCCCTGAACGAACCCGGCGCGGTTCCTGTGCTTGGCTTCGGCGACGAACCTGAAGCGCCCCTCCCCCGCCGAAAATGGCACATGATAAACCGGCCCGACATGAGCGATGAACCCGTCGTCGTCTTCGATGCTCCAGTCTTCGTTCTCGGTCATCCGATTGATCCTCTCAAGGGAATCGCACCGAAGACCAGGGCTCCGGCAAGCATTGCGAACATCAACCCTATAACCCAGAGGATTGAGGCGCGCTGGTTCTCACCGTAGTTGATGTCCAGAAGTGCCACGAGAAGATATGTGGATGCCACAAGCGGGCTGAGCAGATGGAGCGGTTGACCGACCAGCGACGCGCGCGCCATTTCGGCCGAGGTGATGCCGTAAGCCGCCGCAGTCTTTGCCAGGATCGGAAGCACCCCAAAGTAAAATGCGTCATTGGTCACGGCATATGTCGCAGGACCGCTCAGCACTGCGGTGAAAGGCGCCAGATAGGGACCGAAAGCATCCGGAGTAATGTAGAGGAGGCTTTTCGACATCGCGTCCAGCATCCCCGTGCCGTTCAGGATGCCCGTGAAAATGCCTGCGGCGAAGATGAGAGAAACCACGGCAAGCACATTATAGGCGTGCTCGCTCAGTCTTTCCTTCTGCTCCGATACGCTTGGATAGTTCAGGATCAAAGCGATGGCGGTGGCGACCATGAAGAGAATAGGCAGAGGCAGAAGCCCCTGGATAAGAGCGAAGATCAGCGTCGCGGTCAGAATGACATTGAGCGGCAGCATGCGCGGACGCCTGAATTCGGGCACCTGATCCAGGCTCTCCTCGATTGCAGCAACGTCGTGCTGGCTGATGCGGCCGATCCTCTTTCGCTCTTTCATACCGAAGTAGAAAGCCACACACAGAACATAAACAAAGCCGGTCAGCATCGGCAGAATGAGGGGAACGAAGACTTCACTTACATCCAAGTGCATTGCACTGGCAGCACGCGCCGTCGGCCCACCCCATGGCAGGATGTTCATAATGCCGATGGACATGAGGAGCAGCGTCGCCATGTACTGCAACCTGATGCCGAGACGGCGATACACCGGGAGCAGAGCTGCCGTACAGATGACGTAGGTGGTAGCCCCGTCGCCGTCGAGTGCAACCACGGTTCCCATCACGGCGGTGCCGACGATGATCTTCAGCGGATCTCCCTTGGCGGTCTTCACCACCAGCTTGATCAGCGGATCGAAAAGGCCCGCGTCCGTCATGATGCAGAAGTAGATGATGCCGAAGAAGAGCATGGCAGCCGTCGGCGCCAGCTTGACCAGGCCGTCCATCATCATCTTGCCCATATCGGTGCCTGCACCGGCAATGAGCCCGAAGACGATAGGGACGACCATCAGCGCGACCATGGCGGTCATGCGCCTTGTCATGATCAGCGCCATGAAGGTCGCGACCATCGAATATCCAAGAAAAGTCAGCATTGCGTATCCTCCCGAACTCGCGCGCGGTCATGCGCCTGACCACTGCCGCGGGTTCGATAACACTTGGTATAGAGAGCTCAGCGAGCTCAGGCGTACTGAAAGCCCTTAGGCAGGCCGGCGTCCTGGACGTGGCCGTAGAGGTTTTCTCCCGGAAGGCCGGAAAGAATGATGGGGCGAGCGCTCACGAGCTTGTCGATATCGACACCGGTCTTCAGGCCCATCGATTCGAGCATGAACACAAGATCCTCGGTCACGATGTTCCCGGTTGCACCCGGAGCATACGGGCAGCCGCCGAGACCTGCCTGGGAGGAATCGAACGTGGTGACCCCGACCTCCAGCGCTGCGACGACATTGGCGAGACCTTGACCGCGCGTATTATGGAAATGCGCGCCGCCGGCCTTTTCACCGAGCTCCGAACGCAGTCTGGTAAAAAGACGTTTGACCTGCGCAGGATTGCCGTATCCGGTCGTATCAGACAGGCCGACGGAATCGGCGCCGGCCGCAGCAAGCTTCACCGCGAGCTCGATCACCCAGTCTTCGGAAACATTGCCTTCCATTGTGCATCCGAAAGCGGTGGAAATGCCGATTTCCACACCCGGACGGTAATCTCCAGACAGCGAGTTACGCAATTCGTTGACGCGTGCAACGTCTTCCACGGCTTCTTCAACCGTACGGTTGATGTTTGCCTTGCTGTGAGCCTGGGAAGCGGAGACAGGCATGGTAATCTTCGGCGTGCCGACATCGAACGCAGCCTGCGCTCCGCGCAAATTGGGCACGAGAGCAAGAACGGTCAGATCCTGCAGATCCCGCGTAGCGGCTACAAGCTCGCCGCAGTCTGCCATCTGAGGCAGCAATTTGGGAGAAACGAATGACCCTACTTCGATCTCTGACAGACCGGCTTCAGCAAGGGCCTTGATCCACTCGATCTTGGTCGCCGTCGGCATTGTTCGCTTGATGCTTTGAAGCCCGTCGCGTGGACCTACTTCGCTGACGATAACGTCCCGCTTGCCTGGTCTCATGAGATTGCTCCTCCAATTCTCTTCAACAGAAGTCATTTCCATTAGATAGAAATTTGATCGACGTCAAACAGGTTTTGATCCAATCGATTTCGGACGCCTCACGGCATAATGACCCAAACTAATCGTTTCGCTTCGTATTTGATGATGCAGCGCAGCAAGCAATTAGCTTGACAGTCGACAAACACTTGCGCAGTTTCCTGCAGAAAATCAGAAATGATTTCTATCTGACAGAATTTAGGGAGAAACTATGACCGACACTTTCCGCGATAACGCAGGGCTTCCACTAGCCGGGATCAAGGTCGTTGAATTCTCTCACATGATCATGGGCCCTAGCTGCGGCATGATCCTGGCCGACCTCGGAGCGGACGTGGTGAAGGTCGAACCATTTCCAAATGGTGACAACACGCGCCGTCTGAACGGTTCCGGCGCGGGCTTCTTCCCGACGTTCAACCGCAACAAGCGCAGCCTCGTCGTCGATCTCAAATCCCCCGAAGGCCATGCCGCTGCGCAAAAGCTGATCGATTCGGCCGACGTTCTGATCGAAAACTTCCGTCCGGGCGCACTCGACAAGCTCGGCTTCGGTTACGACAAGTCGATCGCCCGCAATTCCAAGCTCATCTACTGCTCGCTCAAAGGCTTTTTGTCGGGTCCTTACGAACATCGCGCAGCCCTCGACGAAGTTGTGCAGATGATGGGTGGACTGGCGTACATGACTGGCCCGACGGGACGCCCGTTGCGCGCCGGAGCGTCGGTGAACGACGTGATGGGAGGCATGTTTGCAGCCATCGCAATTCTGGCGGCACTTCAGGAAAGATCGAAAACGGGCAAGGGACAGCTTGTCCGCAGCGCCCTGTTCGAAAACAACGTCTTCCTCGTCGCGCAGCACATGATGCAGATGGCAGTCACCGGAAAAGCCGCAGCGCCGCTGCCTGAGCGGATTTCGGCATGGGCCGTCTACGATCTCTTCAACACCGGTGACGGGAAGCAGATTTTCGTCGGCGTGGTGAGCGACACGCAGTGGGCGGCTTTCTGCAAGTCCTTCGGCCTCGAGCATTTCCTTTCGGATCCTGATCTTCAGACGAATGCCGAACGCGTTACCAACCGTGAAAAGTTCATGCCGGCGATCCGTGTGATTTTCGACGGCATGACCCTGCCGGATGCGCTTGCCCGTTGCGAGGAAATCGGCCTTCCGTTTGCACCGATAGCAAAGCCGCAGGACCTTTTCGACGATCCGCACGTAACGCAACCCGGCGGCATGGTGGATATCGTTCTGCCGAATGGGACACCAACGAAGGTGCCGACGCTTCCGATCGACTTCAACGGTCAGCGTTTGGGTCTTCGTTATGACATTCCACGCTGCGGCGAGCATAGTGCAGAGGTTCTGAGCGAACTTGGATACACGGCCGCCGACATCGAAAAGATGGTGTCCGGCGGAGTGGTTGCAGACGACGCGACCAGCCAGAAGGACGAGGCTCGCAAACTTGCCTGAATAACGACGGGGCATAGGCCAGGTGCCGTGCCCCGTCCTGATCGGCTTGGAGGGCCGATTCCACATCATCCGGAAATCCGGAACACAATGAGTTCAACCTGGGAGGAGACCAAAATGAACCGCCGTACTTTCCTTGCATCTGCAGGCATCGCAACCGTCATGGCGACAGTGCCGAGCCTGGCGCGGGCGCAGACCATGAAGCGCCTTGAGATTTTCGTTCCCGCCGCGCCCGGTGGCGGCTGGGATCAGACGGCCCGCGTGATGGATGCCGTCATGCGAAACGCAAAACTCATCGGCAACTCGCGCATTACCAACGTCGGCGGCGCAGGTGGCACAATCGGCCTTCCCCAGTTCATCAACCAGCATAAGGGCGATGGCAACGCGTTGATGACCGGCGGCATGGTGATGATCGGCGCCATCATCTCCAACAAGTCTCCCGTGGATCTTTCGGCGGTCACGCCAATCGCCCGTCTGACAGGCGAATACCTGACGATCGTTGTCCCGGCCGCATCGCCGCTGAAATCGATGGCCGATCTGGTCGAAGCCTTGAAGAAGGATGTCGGCTCGGTATCGTGGGCGGGGGGCTCTGCCGGAGGTAGCGACCACATTCTCGCTGGCCTTGTTGCCAAGGCAGCCGGCGTCGATCCAATCAAGATTTCCTACGTCGCTTTTGCAGGCGGCGGTGAAGCCATGGCCGCCCTTCTGGGCAATCAGGTAACATGCGGCGTTTCCGGCTGGGGCGAATTCTCCGAGCAGGTGGCCGCCGGCAACCTTCGTGTCCTCGGGCTCTCCGCGCCTGAACGGGTGGCGGGCATCGATGCCCCCACGATCAAGGAGCAGGGCCTGGATGTCGAGTTGCTGAACTGGCGCGCGGTCTTCGGTGGTCCTGATCTTTCCGAAGAGCAGAAGGCCAACCTCATCAACCTCGTGACCAAGATGGATGCCGAGGAAAAATGGCAGTCCGAACTCAAGACCCGCTCGTGGACGAGACTGTTCCTCGCAGGCGATGAATTCGGCAAATACCTTGAGGAAGATACGCAGCGCATTGCGGGCATCCTCAAGGACCTCGGTCTGGCGTGAGACCGGGCTAATGACCCCCTCCCGCAATCTTGAACTTACCGCGGTGGCGCTCTGCGTCATCGCGCTCGGGGTAGGCGTGGTCTTCATGACCACGCAGATCGCTGTACCGCCGACCTATGCGAAAGTCGGCCCGACGATCTTCCCTTATACTGTCGGCGCGGCCTTGATCGGTCTTGGCTGTCTTCTTTTCCGAGACGTCTTTTCAGGCACATGGTCCTGCGAGGCCACGGACGAGGATGCCGACCGACCGGATCTGCAGCCCATGGCATGGGTGATCGCCGGACTGGCGATTAACCTCGTCCTGATCAGTTATGTCGGCTTTATCCTCGCATCGACGGCCATGTTCGTTTTCGTTGCCAAGGCATTCGGAAGCCGGCGCGTTTGGCTTGCCGCAATCGTCGGCTTTCTTCTAGCTCTCCTCGCCTATTACGGTTTTGCGCGCGTCCTTGACCTGCGCATGGGTAGTGGCCTGATCGAGGATCTCTTCTGATGGATTCATTCGTCTCACTTGCCAACGGTTTCGCCGTCGCTTTGACGCCCGCCAACCTGATGTGGGGGCTGATCGGGGTGACGCTCGGCACCTTCGTCGGCGTCCTGCCCGGATTGGGGCCTGCCCTGACGATCGCGATGCTTCTCCCGATCACATTCCAGGTCGAACCGACTGCGGCCTTCATCCTGTTTGCCGGCATCTATTTCGGCGCAATGTTCGGTGGCTCGACAACCTCGATCCTGATCAACACGCCTGGCGAAAGCGCGACTATCGTTACCGCTCTCGAAGGTCACAAGATGGCCCGTAAAGGACGAGGCGGCCCGGCGCTCGCTACCGCCGCAATCGGGTCGTTCGTTGCGGGTACGCTTGGGGTGGTCGGCATAACGCTGCTTGCGCCCATCATCGTGAAATTTGCTCTGACGTTTTCACCCGCCGACTATTTCGCGCTGATGCTGTTGGCATTCGTGACTGTGTCGGCCGTCCTGGGATCGTCCATGGTGCGCGGCCTCACCGCTCTTGCGCTGGGGCTGTTCATCGGCCTGATCGGCGTCGATCTGCAGACGGGCCAGGCGCGCTTCGCATTCGGTCAGATGTCTCTGCTTGACGGCGTGGACGTCGTCATCGTCTGCGTAGGACTTTTTGCGGTCGGAGAAACGCTTCATCTCGCCTCACGGTATCGCGCCGGAAACGACGAGATCATCGCGATCAAAGGCTCTCTCTGGATGAACCGGCAGGACTGGGCACGCTCGTGGAAGCCCTGGCTGCGTGGCGCGTGCATTGGCTTCCCGATTGGAGCTATGCCTGCGGGCGGTGCCGAAATCCCCACATTCCTCTCCTATTTCTTCGAAAAGAAGCTTTCGAAGCACCCGGAGGAATTCGGCCATGGCGCCATCGAAGGCGTGGCGGGTCCGGAAGCCGCGAACAATGCAAGCGCGGCGGGTGTTTTCGTGCCTCTTTTGACGCTCGGCCTGCCGACTTCCGCCACCGCTGCAATCATGCTGTCGGCTTTCCAATCCTATGGCATCAATCCCGGACCGCAGTTGCTCGTGTCGCAGCCCGACCTCGTCTGGGGCCTGATCGCAAGCCTTTACATCGGCAACGTTCTGCTACTGGTGCTCAATCTTCCGCTGGTGGGGCTCTGGGTGCAGGTTCTGAAGATCCCGACACCATACCTTTACGCGGGCATCCTTCTGTTTGCGACAATCGGCACCTACGGCATCAGCCAATCGGTGTTTGACCTCGCACTGCTGTATATCATCGGGATCATCGGCTTCTTCATGCGCCGATATGATTTCCCGACGAGCCCCGTGATCATCGGCATGATCCTCGGCCCCTTCGCCGAACAGCAGTTCCGCCGCGCGATGACGATCAGCCAGGGGGACATGTCCGTCTTTGTGACACGGCCGATCTCGGCAACCCTCATTGCCATTGCGATCCTTGCGCTGGTTATCCCACTGATCGTGCAGTTCAAACGCTCGCGTCGTGCCGCAGAGCCTGCAGCCGAAGGGCAGCACAGCGCGTAAAGTGAAACCCCAAAATCGACAATGAGGCCCGCAACCGAGTTGCGGGCCTCAGGCCTTACCGGCCTGTTCCAGCAAATCTACTCGTTACGCGACCGGAACTTCCAGCCCCGCCTTGATCCGGTCCATAGCCACGAAGCTGCGGAACCTCTTGACGTTGTTGTTCCCGAAAAACAGTCTTTTGGTCAGCGCTTCGTAAGCGGCCATTGAGGGCACGGTGATCATCATCACGAAATCAGCCTCACCGGTCACGTAATAACAGACCTGGATTTCAGGGATTGCCGCGAATTCGCGCTTGGCATCTTCAATCTGCTCCGCCGTTTCACTGATCACCTCGACCTCGACGAAAATGGTGATCGGATGGCCGAGTGCGGCAGGATCAACGATGGCGACATTTGCCTGGATCACGCCCGTCTCCGTCATCCTCTTGATCCGGCGCTGGACGGCGGGAGCTGAAAGATTGATGGCCTCTCCAATCTTTCGTTGAGGCGTGAGATTGTCCTTTTGCAGAATTGCGAGGATCTGCCGGTCGAATTCATCCAGTCCGGAGCGGCGCGTGATCTCAGTCATATTGAGGCCTCGATGAAACAAACTTGCAAATTCACCCCGGAATTACAGCGCACCTTGCATGGTGTTTGCAATATGTTTCCTCCTGAACAGAGCGAGGCCCACCATGTTTCTCATGAACACCAATCCCTCATACAAGGCTCCACTCGATCCGCGCGACGCCGAAACGCTGGGCGTGGAGGCGGCGGCGACAGTCGAGCGGTTTCTTTCCTACCGGGAAAACAATGCGGAGACGCCACTGGTTTCACTGCCAGGACTTGCCCGCAATCTCGGCGTCTCCAGCATTCACATGAAGGACGAGGGTTTCCGACTTGGGCTCGGCAGCTTCAAGGCGCTCGGTGGCTCCTATGCGGTGATCCGGCTGGTGCTCGAAGAGGCCAGCAGGCAATTGTCGCGCCTGGTAGATATCTCTGAACTCAACACGCCCGAGGTTCTGGCAATCGCGAAGACCATGACTGTCGCCTGCGCAACAGACGGCAATCACGGACGGTCGGTCGCGCAAGGCGCCCAGCTTGTCGGCGCAAACGCCGCGATCTTCGTGCATTGGGGCGTCAGCGATGAGCGGGTTGCGGCGATAGGCCGGTTCGGTGCCGAGATGATACGGGTTGCCGGCACCTACGATGACTCGGTGAAGGAAGCGGCCAGGGTCGCCAATGAACGCGGTTGGACGATTGTTTCTGACACGTCCTGGCCCGACTACGAACGGATTCCCGGCCTTGTCATGCAGGGCTATACCGCCATTTTCGGCGAAGCACTCCGCAAGATGCCCGAAACTCCGACGCATGTCTTCGTTCAGTCCGGCGTCGGCGGCATTGCTGCGGCGGCCGCGGGCCATCTGGCAATCCTGCTTGGCGACGAAAGGCCGATCTTCACCGTTGTTGATCCCAGCCGCGCCGCCTGCATTGTCGAAACGGCCAGGGCCGGGCATCCGGTCGTCATCCCGCATGGCGAACCGACAATCATGGCAATGCTTGAATGTTATGAACCCTCGCTTGTGGCCTGGCGCATTCTTTCACGTGTTGCCGATGCCTTCATGACTGTTGAAGATACGGATGCGATTGCGGTGATGAAGAGGCTCGCCAACCCGATCGACAGCGACCCGGCCGTGGTGTCGGGCGAAAGCGGCGGCGTCGGACTTGCCGGACTGATCAGGGCAATCGGCGACCCCGCCAGCCAGGCAGCCCTCAATCTGGGCCCGCAGTCGCGCATTCTCCTCGTCAACACCGAAGGTGCGACAGACCCGTCGCGGTACGCGGAAATCGTCGGCGAAACCGCGGACGAGGTGTCGAACAGGAACTTGGGAGCGTCGGCATGACCCTTAGATCAGTCAATGGGCTGCGCCTGCTCGGTCGCCTCCGCGAACTCGGCTCGGTAGGTCGTGACGAGGCCGGACGTCTGGTCCGGCTTGCAGCGTCGGACACCGAAAAAATCGGCCGCGATCGTCTTGCCCAGTGGGTAGAGCAAGCGGGCTTGGAGCTTGCGGTCGATCGGATCGGCAACGTCTTCGGAATCTGGGCTCCGAATGGTCTGGATGCCGCGAGCAAACCGCTGATGCTGGGATCGCATATCGATACCGTCATCAATGCCGGCATCTTCGACGGATGTTACGGTGTTCTTGCAGGGTTGGAAGTGATCGAGACCCTGAAGGCCGAGGGTTTCGATCCGGACCGCCCCATTGTCGTAGGTGCTTTCACCAACGAGGAAGGCGTGCGCTACGCGCCCGACATGATGGGCTCGCTCGTCTATTCCGGTGGGCTGAGTGTGGAGGCCGCGCTTGCGTCCGTGGGCACTGACGGCTCTGTTCTTGGGGAGGAGCTGGCGAGGATCGGTTATGCCGGACCAAATGAGCCGGGTTTCCTGAAACCCCACGCCTATCTCGAACTACATATCGAGCAGGGTCCGGTGCTCGAACGCGAAGGCGCACCAATCGGCGCGGTTGAAAATCTGCAGGGCATTTCCTGGCAGAAGGTGATGATTGAAGGCGACGCCAACCATGCCGGCACGACGCCGATCTCGATGCGCCGCGATGCAGGACTGGCGGCAGCGCGGGTCATCACTTTTCTGCGCGAGCGGGCGATTGCCTCCAACACGCCAACCGTCGCCACGGTCGGCTGCATGGAATTCGAGCCGAACGCCATCAACGTCATTCCATCGAAAGCGACCTTCACGGTGGACCTTCGCGACCCGGACGAGGAACGTCTTCTGGCAGAAGAAGCCGCCTTGGCGGACTATCTCGAACGAATAGCAGACGAGGAGCAGGTGGCGATCTCCGTGGAACGCCTCGCCCGCTTCCAGCCCGTGACTTTCGACGATGGTATCGTTGCAGAGATCGAGGCGGCAGCAGCGGGGCGCGGTTTGCGTTCACGCCGGATGACTTCAGGGGCAGGACACGATGCCCAGATGATCGCACGGATCGCCCCGGCGGCGATGATCTTCGTGCCAAGCATTGGTGGCATCAGTCACAATCCGAAAGAGCACACGCCGGATGAGGATCTGATCGCCGGCGCGAACGTGCTGCTCGACGTTGTTCGCAAGCTCACCAGCTCCGACGACTGACAAAGAAAGGGGGTTTGTAGAATAGTCAGGTCTTTTGGCCTGTCCAACGCGCTACCGGACACGTAGATTAAAGACACAAGGTGAGCCGGGATAAATGAGTACGCCTGCCTTGACGTGGGCAGGCAAGCGCGCTTTCAGTCGGAGCATGTCCTGACAGGAGAAGACATGCAGACCGACCAGGATCAGCGCACCGGCGACGGTAGCATTGGCACACCGACGATGGCCGATGTCGGACGCATGGCCGGTGTATCCGCGATGACTGTGTCGCGCGCGCTGCGGGGTAATTCCTATATCGCGAAGGACACACTTGAGCGCATCATGGCGGCTGTCGACCAGCTCGGTTACGTGCTCGACCAGTCTGCCGGCAGCCTCTCTTCACGCCGCAGTGGTTTTATCGCAACCCTCGTTCCTTCTATCGATAATTCGAACTTTGCCGACACGGCACGCGGCATCACAGATGCGATTGCCCAAACGAGCATGCAGCTGCTGCTCGGTTACACGAACTACTCGATCGCGCGCGAGGAAGAACTGATCGAATCCATGCTTCGGCGGCGACCTGAAGGGATTATCCTGACCGGCGGAAAACATACTCCAAAGGCAAGGGCAATGCTGGCCAATGCCGGCATCCCGGTTATCGAAACCTGGGATATACCCGAAAACCCAATTGATACGGTCGTCGGTTTTTCAAACGCCGACGCCATGGAAGCGCTCGTCGACAAGCTGGTAATGCAGGGATATTCGAGGTTCGGTTTCATAACCGGATCGGAGGCTTCCGATACGCGCGGCCACCAGCGCCATACCGGCTTTGATCAAGCGTTGGCACGGCACGGCCTTGCCAGCAAACGCGTCATTGCGATCGACGCCGTGCCTATCAGCATGTCGCACGGCGGACTGGCAATCCGGCAATTGCTCCAGCGCTTCCCGGACACCGATGTGGCCATCTGTGTGTCGGACCTTCCCGCTTTCGGTGCAATCATGGAATGCCGGAGGATGGGTATTGCCGTGCCGCAGGATATCGCCATTGCCGGTTTTGGTGACTACGAGATCGCCTCGGTATCGGAGCCGGGTATCACCACGGTCAATGTCGACAGCTACGGTATCGGCGCAAAGGCCGCCGAGCAGATGATTGCCATGCTGGAAAACCGCAGCGTTGCCACAACAGTTGGAACGAGCTTTCACGTGCTGCTTCGCGGCAGCACGTGATCGTTTTCGTCTGGCTCAGAAGCTGAGCTGGACTTTCATCGAACGGCTGCGGTCACCTGCAACCTCGAACGCCTTCACCGCATCGGCAACCGGGTAGACTTCAGACAGAAGCGGCGAGAAGTCGACCCGCTTCTGGTTGATGAGATCAACGGCCTGGCCGAATTCCTCGTGGAACCGGAACGTGCCCTTCACGTCGATTTCCTTGGCGACAATCGTGTTTTGCGGCAACGAGATATCCCCGCCGAGACCAAGCTGGACAAGAACACCGCGGGGCTTCAGGACTTCCAGCCCCGACCGAACAGCGCGTTCGTTGCCGGACGCTTCGAAATGCACGTCGAAATAGCCCTTGTTTGCCGTATAGGCCTGAAGGGCCTCCGGCTCGGATGCTACGTTGATGGTGCGATCGGCCCCGATGACCCCCGCCTTTTCCAGAACGGCGTCCATGACGTCGGTTGCCACCACTTCACGGGCACCATGCAGACGTGCGGCGATGATCGACAGAACGCCGATCGGGCCACAGCCGGTAACCAGCACTCGCTTGCCCTGAAGCGAACCGGCACGGGAAACTGCGTGCAGGGTTACGGCAAACGGTTCGGCAAAGGCCGCCTCGTTGATGGATATTCCTTCGTTGACCTTGTGGCACTGGTAGGCATCGGCCACCAGACGCTGGCGGAATGCGCCCTGGATATGCGGCATGGGCATTGCGCTGCCGTAAAAGCGCATGTTGAGGCAGTGGTTCTGCTGCCCCTTGAGGCAATAGTCACAGGCATTGCAGGGACGGCTTGGCGAGACAGCAACACGATCACCGACCGTCAGATGCGAAACCCCGCTTCCGAGCGCGACCACACGTCCGGCCACCTCATGACCAAGGATCATAGGCTCCCGAAGCCGAACCGTGCCGAAACCGCCATGGTGGTAATAATGCAGGTCCGATCCGCAGATGCCACCTGCCTCGATGGCAATATCGACCTGCCCCGGACCAGCGGCCTCGACATCGCGATCTTCGACGCGCAAGTCCTTGGCGGAGTGAATGACGACAGCTTTCATCTTACAACCTCAGATGACCGGAGTGGGAAGTGGCTGGCCGGCGAAATGAGCCGCCAGATTGTCGCGCACCAGCTTGCCCATCGCTTTGCGGGTTTCGATTGTGCCCGATGCGTGGTGCGGCTGGAGCAGTACGTTCTCAAGCTTGAGGAAACGCGGATCGAGCTTGGGTTCGCCTTCGAACACATCGAGTGCAGCCGAACCGAGTGTACCGGCTTCCAGCGCATCCAGCAGAGCCGCCTCATCGATGTTGGAGGCGCGCGAGATATTGATCAGCATGCCTTCCTGGCCGAGAGCCTCGATCACATCCCTGGAGACGATATGACGGGTGGCCGCGGATGCGGCGAGCGTCACGAACAGGAAATCGGAATGTTCGGCCAGTGCCATCGGGCTGCCGATAAACGTCATGCCCTCGGCATAAGGCTTTTCGGAGACGTCGCTATAGGCGATATCCATATCGAAACCGCGCAGGCGCTTTGCCACTTCGAAACCGATGCGGCCAAGGCCGAGAATGCCTGCCTTGCGGCCCCAGACCTTACGCTTCAGCGGATAAAGACCCTTCGCGGCCCAGCTTCCGTCCTTCACCCACTGCTCTGCACCGATCATGCCGCGCGACTGGCAGAGCATCATTGCGATACCGAGATCGGCGACGTCGTTTGTCAGAACATCCGGCGTGTTGGTGACACGAATACCCCTCTCCCGGCAGGCATCCAGATTGACCGCGTCGTAACCGACGCCATAAACCGAAACGATCTTCAGGTTGGGCAGCTTCGCGATCAATTCCGCAGATGCGCCGAGTTCGCCACGGGTAGCGATGGCTGTCACTTGCTTGGCCTCGCCTTCGATAAAGGCTTCGCGGTCAGTGGCCTCGTAGAGCTTTTTTACATCATAGCTCTTTTCAAGCTCGACCATGTCCCATTCCGGATAGGGACCGATAACAAGGATCTGCGGCTTCATTTCTCACTCCCGAAGTTGGTTTTCGATTGCATATGTTATCGATAACATCTATGTCAACTTCAAAGGAACTTATGAACCGGGAGGAATTTTTGATGTCATTTCCGCTGTTCGATCTGACGGGTAAAACCGCGCTGATCACCGGCTCGAGCCAGGGTATCGGCCTTGCTCTCGCTCGCGGCCTTGCCGAACATGGCGCAACCGTCATTCTCAACGGGCGCGATGAGGCCAAATTGAACGCGGCGCGTGACCAGATGAGCACCGACGGTTTCAACGTGCATGCGGTCGCCTTCGACGCAACGGACCATGCCTCGGTCGCCTCCGGCATCGACAGGATCGAAGCCGAGATCGGTGCAATCGACATCCTCATCAACAATGCCGGTATGCAGCATCGTTCGCCGCTCGAGGATTTTCCTATCGACAAATGGCAGCAGCTTCTGACCACCAACATTTCCACCGTCTTTTACGTGGGCCAGGCGGTTGCCCGCCACATGATAGCTCGCGGGCACGGCAAGATCATCAACATAGCCTCGGTACAGAGTGAGCTGGCGCGCCCGGGCATCGCCCCCTATACCGCGACCAAGGGTGCGGTGAAAAACCTCACCAAGGGCATGTCAACCGACTGGGCCAAGCACGGCCTGCAGGTCAACGCAATCGCTCCCGGCTATTTCAAGACGCCGCTCAACCAGGCGCTGGTCGATAATCCGGAATTTTCCGCATGGCTGGAAAAGCGCACACCGGCTGCCCGCTGGGGCAATGTCGACGAGCTGGTCGGCGCAGCCGTCTTCCTGTCCGGCAAGGGCTCCTCTTTCGTAAATGGACACACGCTTTATGTCGACGGCGGCATCACCATCAGCCTTTGAGACCCATGCAATCAGGCGCCCCATCGTCGTGATGGGCGTCGCCGGTTGCGGCAAGAGTTCGGTCGGCATGCGCCTCGCCGAGGTTCTCGGTCTGCCCTATCAGGAGGGTGACGACCTTCACCCGCAGGCCAACATCACCAAGATGTCGGCCGGAACGCCCCTCAATGACGATGACCGTTGGCCGTGGCTCGACCGTATCGGAGAAATACTTGCCGATCATGCGCTGAGCGGTGTCGTCTTGACATGCTCCTCGCTGAAGAAAAGCTATCGCGATCGGCTGCGCGCGGCAGCCGGCGGGAGGCTTGCCTTCGTTTTTCTCGATGGCAGCAAGGCGTTGCTGACACAGCGGATGGGCAGCCGTGAAGGGCATTTCATGCCGACAAGTCTGCTGGAAAGCCAACTGGCAACGCTCGAACGTCCGGATGAGGAAATTGGCGTCGTGGTTGTCAACGTCGACAACACGCCGGAAATGATTGCCGATCTGGCGGTTCTCGGCCTGAAAAGGCTCTGAAGGGGCCAGAAGACAAGATGCGAAAACAAGGCGAGCGTCTCTCGACGTTCACCTTGCATTTCAAGACATAAGGGCGGCCACGGGACCGCCCTTTTGCTTTTGGATGGTTTGAACGGCAGGGTTCGAACCACCGGAAATGAAGCAAGGAATGCTTCCTCCTTCGGTATCAAATATCGACGGTCAGGCCCTTGGCCTTCAAAACGGCTTCCAGCTTGCTGACCTCGATGACGGAGGCGCCAGCCTTGTAGGCTTCGATAAAACCTGCTTCGGCATCTTCGCGAGCCTGCGAGAGCTTTGCGGCTTCCGCGACCTCATTGCGGCGAACCACCACCAGACCATCGGCATCGCCAACGATCACGTCGCCCGGGTTGATGATTTCACCACCGACAATGATGGCATCATTGGTCGTGCCGATGGTTTCCTTGACCGTACCCTTGATGCAGGTGCTCAGCGAAAACACCGGAAAACCGAGTTCGCGAAGCTGCAGCGTGTCGCGAACGCCGGTATCCGTCACCAGGCCGCCGATGCCTTTGGCAAGGCAGGCATTGGCAAGAACGTCGCCGAATGAGCCAGCTTCTTCATACTCGCCGGCTGAGACGACGATGATGTCGCCCGGCTTGGCATAGTTGATCGCCAACTGAAGCATGATGTTATCGCGCGGAGAGGATTTCACGGTGAAAGCCGGGCCGCACAGTTTCATGCGGTAATCGACAGGCTTCAGCCGCGAAGACAAGGCGCCGCGGCGGCCCTGCGCCTCGTGAATGGTGGCGGGCGAAAATTTCGCGATCGCCGCCAGATCCTCCTTGGAGGGACGTTCGGGAATGTCTTTGATATGTGCCATTTGGGCCCTCCTCGAGGCCATAGATAAACCGCGCGGCGACAAGACTGTCGCCGCCGGCAAATTTCGTTTGGGTGGATGAGTTTTAAAGTGGATGCCGTCCGTTACGGGATCGGATCGAACTTCAGTTCGGAAAGCGGAACGACCTTGTCCGTACGGGTCATCTTGTACTCGGTTCCCTGTCCGAGCCACTTTTCCCAGATCTTGTTGATCTCGCCGTCGGCATCCAGCTTGCGCAGGATTTCATTGACCTTGGCAGTCAAGGCAGGCTGGTCCTTCTGCATGCCGATACCGATTGGCTGGTACAGCATCGGCTCTTCGATCATGCGCATTTCCTTGCCGCGGCTCTTCGACTCGTTGACGAATTTCGTCGTCGTCATCGTGTTCGCGACCATGCCGCGCGCCTTGCCCTGCTGAACGGCGAGATAGGCGGAGGCGGTATCCTGGAAGGTGAGCGGTTCGGACTTGTTGAGCTTGATCGACATTTCCGAGGTCGAGCCCTTGGCGGAAGCAATGCGCTGACCGACGAAATCTGCCTTGGCCTTGCCGGCGTCGGTTGCGGGGACGATCAGCATTTCCTTGGCAAGATAATAAGGATCGCTGAACTGGATCTGTTCAGCGCGGCTCTGGGTATAGGCAAGGTTTGCGACGGTGATATCGACGCGACCGAGCTTGACTTCCGGCACGCGAGCTTCGACCGATACCGGCTTCACTTCCGCGGTAACGCCGAGTTCCTTGGCGATCGCGTTGCACAGATCGACGTCAAAGCCGGCCATTTCGCGGGTCTTCGGATCCGGAGCCGAGAACGGCGGCACGTCGGCAAAGGTTGCGCAGCGCAGTTTCTTGGCCGAAAGGATATCGGCAAGCTGATCTGCCTTGGCCGGTGCGACGGCCGCGGTGCTGGCTACGAGGGCTGCGAGAGTTGCGAATTTCCAGTTCATTTGCTGTTCTCCATTGTTATTTTATGAGGAAGTCAGTCAGTGCCGCAGATCAGCGAGAAAACGCTGAGCACGCGGATGTCGTGGATTCTTGAAAAACTCTTCGGGAGGAGCGGTTTCGAGGATTTCGCCCGCGTCGATAAACCAGATGCGGTCTGCGACATCGCGAGCGAAGCCCATTTCATGGGTCACGCAAAGCATGGTCATGCCTTCGGCCGCCAGACTTTTCATGACGCTGAGCACTTCGCCGACCATTTCCGGGTCGAGTGCGCTGGTCGGCTCGTCGAACAGCATGACCGGCGGTTCCATCGCGAGTGCGCGGGCAATCGCCACACGCTGCTGCTGACCACCGGAAAGCTGGCCCGGGTAGGAATTCGCCTTGTCGGCAAGGCCTACCCGGTCGAGCAGCTTGAGCGCCTTTTCATGGGCAACATTTGCGGGCACGCCTTTTACCCGGATCGGCGACAGCGAAACGTTGTCGACCACGGACAGATGCGGAAACAGGTTGAAGCTCTGGAACACGAAACCGATGCGGCTGCGCAGCTTGTTGAGTTCACTGGACCGCATCGGCGCATGGATGTCCTGCCCCTCGAAGCTGATGCCGCCGCTATTGATCTCTTCCAGCCGGTTGACGGTACGGATCAGCGTCGATTTGCCGGAGCCGGACGGACCGCAGATGACGACCACCTCGCCGCGCACCACTTCGGCATTTATGTTTTTAAGAACCGGGTAGTCACCGTAGCTCTTGCAGACATCGGTAATGCGGATCGCCTGCGCGGCCTGCGGTTCGGACACTGAGGTGCTCATAGCTGCTCCGTGATGGTTTTGAGAGGCGTGGCCTCGGCTGGCAGACGGGCATTGCGGGGGCCGGCGCGGCGGCGCGCGATCCGTCGCTCGACGCTGTTGGCGACATAGGTCAGGCTCCAGCAGAGGATGTAATAGACCACTGCAAGAATGAGGAAGACCTGGAAGGGCTGCGTCAGAAGCTGGTTGTTCACCTGGCTTGCCGCGAATGTCAGGTCAGGCACGTTGATAACGTAGCCGAGCGTTGTGTCCTTGATCGTCGAGACGAAAGTCGAAATCATGCTCGGGATCATGTTGTAGAGCGCCTGCGGCAGGATGATGAACCGCATTGCTCCCATGTATCCATGGCCAAGAGCGCGCGCGGCATCCATCTGCCCCTGCCCCAGCGATACGATGCCGGCCCTGACAACTTCACTGAGGAACGCACCCTGATATATGACCAGCGTCACCAGCATGATGAGGAAGCTCGGCACATCGGCGCCGGTCCAGAGCGGGATGACGAAATAGCACCACAGGATGAGCATCAGCAGCGGCACGCCACGGGTCACATAAACCAGAGCCGTCATCGGCCAGCGCAGGAGCCGCCATGTCGACAGGCGAGCAAGCGCCATCAATATGCTGACGGGGAATGCAAGCGCGATGGCAAGCGCCGAGAGGATCAGCGTGTTGGCCAATCCGCCGAGCGGACCGTTCGGATACTGGCCGATCAGAAGAAGCAGCCAATAATCCTGGATGATGGTGAGGAAATCGTGGATCATGCGCGGGCCCTCCGCGCGGGATCGGCTCGCATGGCGATATAAGCACCGATTGCCATGATGATGAGCGAGAAGAACAGATAGGTGACCGTTCCGATCAGATAGACCTCGAATGTCCGGAAACTGATATTCTCGATTTCCTTGACGGCATGGGTCAGTTCAGGTGCGCCGATGACGATGGCGAGGCTGCTGTTCTTGAACAGCGAGACGCTGTGGTTGATCAGCGGCGGCAAGGCGTTTCTCACCCCCTGCGGCATAATCACGAAGCGCATGGCCGAAGCGTAACCATGCCCCAACGCCTGAGCGGCTTCCATCTGACCGGGGCCGACGGAGCGAAGGCCCGAGCGAAGGTCTTCACTGAAATATGCCGCCTGACACAGCCCAAGGCCGATGACTGCGAAGATCGCTTCGGCATTGTGGCCGGCCAGCCAGTCCGAAAGCCCCTGCGGCATCAGCGTGAATATGCCGAAATACCAGAGCATGAGCTGCACGAGCGTCGGCACATTGCGGTGATAGGAGACATAAGCTGCGACGATCGGCTCGCCGATGCGCAGCGGTGAGACCCGCAATGCGAGAAGAAGCACGGCCAGTGTCATCGCCAGCAGCCAGGAGCCGATATAGATGACGAAGGTCATCTCGATGCCATGCACAAGCATCGAGATGTATTCCGGATTTTTTAGGATTGCCGAAAGATCAAACCCGTTCAACGCTTGGTCCCTTCGGAACTGGCGGCAGGGGTCTGCGGCTTGGCCGTTTGCAGACCGCCCATGACCTGCAGGGTGGGCGTGATTTCCATATGGCCAATATTGACGGCGACTGGCGCGGCAATCGCGAAGGCGATTGCATCGGCGATGTCGGATGCTTGGGGCAGTTCGAACCCGTCAATGAAACGCTCGCGAATGGACGGATCGTTGCCATGAACATGATTGAAGATGTCGGTCGCTACACGTCCAGGGCAGATTTCCGTCACCCTTACCCGCTTGCCGAATGTATCGATACGCAGCTGGTTCGAGAGCATGGCGACACCGGCCTTGACCGCGTGGTAGGTCGAGTTTCCACCGAAATTGTAGTTGCCGGCGATCGAGGAAATGTTGATGACATGCCCGCGGTCACGCTCCGCCATGCCCGGCACGACCATGCGGCAAAGGTGCAGGACGGCGCGCAGATTGACGTCGATCAGGAGATCGATGTCGCCATCTTCCGCCTCCAGGAATTTCTTCGGCCGGTCGACACCGGCATTGTTGATGAGAACGTCGAATGCCACGCGACCGGTCAACTCGGCCAGCGCTTCCCGGTTGGTCACGTCGATGGCATGAGCGATGCAGCCTGTACGTTCGGAAAGTTCGCGCAGTGGCTCGGCACTGCGGGCGACCGCGTGGACTTCCAGGCCTTCACGGCACAATCTTTCCACGACAGCGGCGCCGATTCCAGAGGAGGCACCAGTGACAAGAGCGGTCTTGTAATCGGAAAACGGCATTCAGATCCCCTTTGTTGAGATGAGACTAGCGAAGCTTTTTTCACTTGCCTAAGACCGATTAGTTTTGGGCTAATAAGGAAGCGTTATGGAGGGGCGCGCGTGTTGCGGTAAGAGTGATTTGCGCGTTACAAATCAATCAGCTAGGTTTTCTCCCTATCGCTCAAAGGACCGTTCGCCAACCTTCGGCGAGCTTCTGACGGGCGCTAACAACACAGGCAGCATCGACCACAATGGATATCCGGCGCCTCAAATCCTTTATCGTCATTGTCGACAGCGGCAGCATTACGCGCGCCGCCGATATCCTCCATCTTGCCCAGCCGGCACTCAGCCAGCAGCTGGCAGCGCTCGAGGATCATTTTGGACAGAAGCTTCTGATCCGCAGTCAGCAGGGCGTGACAATGACGGACGCGGGTCAGGCGGTCTATCGCCACGCGCAGATCATCCTGCGTCAGATGGAGCAGGCACAGTCAGATGTCGCAACCGCCGGACGCTCGCTGGCCGGTCGTGTTTCGGTCGGCCTCGTCCCCTTCAGCAGTGCCGCGACGCTTTCGGTGGAACTTCTGGCCGAAACGCGCAAGCGTCATCCCGGCATCTTGCTGCACCTGACCGAAAGCGTGGGCCAGACCTACAGCCAGATGATCATGAACGGACGTCTGGAAATGGCGCTCATTCACGGCGTTGGCCCGATCAAGGGCGTTCGCTTCGAGCCGCTTTTGAAAGAAGAGTTCTTCCTCGTTGCCCATCCTGATCTGGCAAGCGAGCTGAGCGATGCGCCAGTGCCGGTAACGGCGCTGGATGGCCTGCCATTCTTGATGCCGCCAGCCTATAACTTCGTGCGCCGCGCAGTCGACACCGCGTTTTCCCGCAGCAAGGTCGAATTCAAGGTCGTCGCTGAAGTGGAGATCGTCAGAACACTCAGCCGCGCGGTCGACCGCGGGCTTGGCGCAACGATCATGCCCAAGGCGATTGCCGACCGTCTGATAGCGGAATCCAGCGAAAAACTGATCTGCCGCCTGGTTTCGCCGCGCATTGAGGAAACCTTGTCGATCTGTGTTTCAGACCAGACGCCGCTGTCCGAACCGGCGATCGCGGTGAGGGATATTCTCATAGAATTGACGGCCAGGCTGAAGACCTGACCGTCAAGGACACTTTACTTCATGTCTTTGCAGTATTGCGCAATGCGGTTGCAGCCTTCCTCCAGCATTTCCATGCTCGTTGCATATGAGAAGCGGAAATACGGGCTCATGCCGTAGGCCGCACCCTGCACGGTCGCGACATGATGCTCCTCAACCAACCCCATGACGAAGTCGACATCGGTCTCGATCTTGCGACCGCCCTTGGTGGTCTTGCCGATCAGTTCTGAGATGTTCGGGAAGATGTAGAACGCGCCTTCCGGCTTGTGGGCGCGCAGACCATCGATTCCCGCCAGGCGGCCCAGCACGTAATCGCGGCGCGTCTTGTAGATGGACGAGCGTTCCTTGAGCAGATCCTGCGGACCGTCGAGTGCTGCAACGGCTGCGGCCTGCGTCAGCGTCGATGTACCGCCGCTGTTCTGGCCGTTGACGTTGCTGATCGCCGCAATGAGATCCTTCGGCCCGCCACAATAGCCCAGACGCCAGCCGGTCATGGCATAGGCCTTGGACACGCCGTTCATGGTCAACACGCGATCATAAAGACGCGGCTCGACTTCCGCGATCGTGCAGAACTCGAAATCGTCATAGACCAGATGTTCATAGATGTCGTCGGTCAGGATCCACACATGCGGATGGCGCAGCATGACTTCAGCGATTGCCGCCATCTCGGCGCGCGAGCACGCAGCGCCGGTAGGGTTATTCGGGAAATTCAGGAACAACCACTTGGTGCGCGGCGTGATCGCCGCCTCCAGATCCTCTGCGCGCAACTTGAAGCCGGCATTTTCCGGGCAAGGCACGGATACCGGCACACCGCCCGCAAATTTCACGATATCCGCATAGCTGACCCAAGACGGCGCCGGAATGACGACCTCATCGCCCGGATTGCAGGTGGCGAGAACGGCATTGAAGATGACCTGCTTGCCGCCGCCCGACACAACGATCTGGTTCGGTTCGTAAGTCAGGTTGTTCTCACGCTTGAACTTACGGATGATCGCGGCCTTCATGGCCGGCGTGCCGTCCATGGTCGGGTATTTGGTATCGCCGGCAAGTGCTGCTGCGTGGGCTGCTTCGATTGCATGCGGCGGCGTCGGGAAATCCGGCTCGCCGGAGGACAGGCTGACCACCTTGATCCCCTGTGCTGCAAGTTCACGCGCGCGCTGCGTCATGGCAGCGGAAGCGGAGATGGATACATTCTTCAAACGGTCGGCAGTGGCGGGCATGATCTGGTCTTCCAGTTTTGAATTCGATGTTGAACGGTATAAGGCGGCGGCTTCAGCCGGCAACCTCCGATGCAGGTGCAAGCGCGCCGCCGGCGGCTTCGATTTCGCTGCGAACGATCCGCGCCAGTTCCAGCGAACCCGGCGTATCGCTATGAACGAGAACGGATTTCGCCGGCATGTCTATGGTCACGCCGTCAATGGTGGTGACGGTTCGTTCGATGAGAAACTGGCGTACGCGCGCGCGCACCGCCACCTCATCCTTGACCAACGCTCCTGGCAATCCGCGGGTGACGAGACGCCCCTGCGCGTCATAGGCACGATCTGCGAGAAACAGCAGCAGCGTCTTGAGCGAGGCGCGCCTGGCGGCCGCCTCGATCTCGCTGCCTGGCATGGCAAAAACGATAAGTTCGGGATCGACGGCGCGGATGGCATCCATCATGAGGTCGGCCAGTTTAGGGTCGCGATTGACCATGTTGCCCATCGCCGCGTGAAAACTGAAATGCGCGACACGCTGGCCTTCACTGGCTGCAATCGCCTTCAGCGCCCCCAATTGATAGAGCATCTGCTGGCGCAGTTCATCGCTGGAATAGGGAATTTCGCGGCGGCCGAACCCGGCGCGATCCGGCAGGCCGGGATGCGCGCCGATACCGACACCATTGGCCTTTGCCAACCGCACCATGCGCGCCATGGTATCGGGATCGCCGCCATGGAAACCGCAGGCGATGTTGGCCGAAGAGACGACCTTCATCATCGCCTCGTCATCGCACAGACTGTAAGGCCCAAATCCCTCGCCCATATCGGAATTGAGATCGATCTTCATTCCTTCCTCCCTCAACTCATGGCCTGCAATGCGCCGCAAACCATGCGCGATGTCCGGCGGACGTCCTCGACAAAGACGGTCACAGCTTTCTCCGCCTCCGCTGCCTGAGCGTGCGTCGCCCGAACGAAACGTAGGCGGCTGCCGATACGCGCCTGACCGAGACGCCAGAGATCCGCTTCGATCACGCCGGCAATCTTGGGATAACCGCCGGCCGTGTTGGCATCCGCCATCTGGATGATCGGCTCGCCGCTTGGCGGCACCTGAACGACGCCGGAGACAACGCCGTGCGAACGCATCTCCACCGGTGTGGTTGGCCGGATCGGCTCGCCCATCAGGCGATAACCGGTGCGGTCGCTTTGCGTGGAAATTTTCCAGGTCTGCGACCAGAAGCGCTCGGCATCCGCACCGAACAAGGCATGTTCTCCAGCCGGAATGGCGCGAACGACAAGTGCGCCATCGTCATGAGCCGGATAGACATCGGCAAGCGCATAGGCGGGATCGACGACAGAGAGGCCAGCATTGGGAAGGTTAAGGGGACTGGAAACTTCACCAAGCTGCAACGCGTCACCCGTAATCAGATAACGCCCCTCTCTGCCGCCGAAAGCGCCGCGAAGCGACGTGCTGCGCGACCCCATGACCGTTGCCACATCGATGCCGCCGGCGATGCAGATATAGGCGCGCGTGCCAATCCGCGGCTGGCCAAGCTCAAGAATCTGCCCGGCCTCCACCGAAAGAGCACACCAGGGGTGAACCGGACGCCCATCGATCAAAGCGCCGCAATCGGCACCCGTCACGACGAAAGCCGCAGCTTTTGAAAAACGCAGTTTGAACGGATAGGTCTGGATTTCCAGAGCGGCCGCGCCGATCTCGTTGCCGAGAAGGCTGTTACCGACCTTGAGCGCCAATGGGTCCATGGCACCGCTGGAGGTGACACCGATATTGCGAAATCCCGGCCGACCGAGGTCCTGCACCGTGTTGAACGGTCCTGTCTGAATGATTTCCATCATAGCTCTATGCTCGCTGGCACGAAACGCACCGTATCGCCCGGCGCCATGACAGCAGGCGTGGCCGACATCGGGTCGAACATTTGCAATTCGGCAAAACCGATTGAATTCCAACCGTTTGGCCCTGTCAAAACGGCAACACCCGTCTGCATGCCGCCTATGGTGAGGCATCCCCGCGCCATGTTGAGCGACGGCACAGTCTTGCGCGGCATGTAGATGCGCGGATCAAGTCCGTGCAGATAACCGAAGCCCGGCGCACTCCCGAGAGCAAAAACCCGGTAGGTTCCTTCGTAATGAATGCGAACGACTTCACGATCGGAGAGGCCCGACCTGTCGCAAAGTGCCGCCAGATCGGTCGCATGCTCGCCGCCGTAAGTGACGTCGATCTCGATCATCCGACCGACCAGATCGATGCTTTCGGCCTGTTCCCAGGCTTCCAGCAGGCGCAAGGCCAGAGCTTCCGGATCTTCAGGCGTCAGCTTCAGCACGACGAGAAGGTTCGTCATGCCGGGAATGATTTCGAGTGTATCGCTCCACAGTTCCACGGCACGGGACAGCGCCCAGATCCGCCGCTGCGAAGCAAGGTCGAACTCACCCGTCGCCTCGATAAGAAAGGCGCGTGAACCGATCGGAGATACGCGGGCACCGTTACGGTCGAGAGTAAGCGCTTCAACAGGCTGGGTCATTTGAGAAACTGAGGCATTCATGCTTCTGGCTCGACTTCTGCAATCGCATCGCCGAAACCGACAATCGTTGCGGGCTCGACAAGGTGTTGGCGCAGGCGTTTCGACGGACCTGCCTTAACGGGCAACAGGATCGGGCCGACCTTCAAAAAGCCGACCGTATCGGCCGCCGACGTACCAGACGAGCTTGTGCGGGACGGATCGGACGGCCAAAACTCACCGGCCATCGGGGCGTTTACGAATGCCGTTGCGCCCGCAGCACCCATCTTGTCCGAAAGGACCTGACGCACGGCGTCCTTGCCTGAATTGGCCAGGCGGATCATCAGGCTCTGGTCGGCGTGGGTAATTTCAATTCCGTCGACGCCAGCCGCTTGAAGTGCGGCCGTCAGTTGTTCGATGACGGCAGGGTCGATCAGATCGAGCTTGCTCATGCCACCGCCCTCATCTTCAACCATTTCTCCAGGTAATGGATATCTGTCTGGCCCTCCGCGAACGCATGGTCATCAAACAGTTCCCGCAGCAAAGGCAGGTTGGTGGCAATGCCTTCCAGCTTGAAGGATGCCAGGGCTGAACGTGTGCGCTGCATGGCCTCGGCACGATCGCGACCGTGAACGATCAGCTTTGCAATCAGCGAGTCGTAATAGGGCGAAACCTTGTAACCGGCCTCGACATGGGTATCGACCCGAATACCCTCTCCTACAGGCAGTTCAAGCGCGGTGATGACACCCGCAGACGGCATGAAAGTCGCGGGATCCTCGGCATTGATCCGGCATTCGATGGCATGACCAACGCAGGTCACATCGCTTTGCTCCATCGACAAAGTCTCACCCTGCGCAACACGCAATTGCTGCTGGACGATATCGACGCCGCTTGTCTCTTCGGTCACCGGATGCTCGACCTGCAGGCGGGTGTTCATCTCGATGAAATAGAAGCCGCCGTCCTCATAAAGGAATTCGAACGTGCCGACGCCGCGATACCCGATCTGCTTGCACGCTGCCACGCAGGCAGCACCCACGGGGCCGATCAACGCATCGGAAATGCCCGGAGCCGGAGCCTCCTCCACCACCTTCTGATGGCGACGCTGCATGGAGCAATCGCGATGACCGAGCCATACCGCGTTTCCGTGCGTGTCGCAAAGAACCTGAATCTCGATATGGCGTGGATGCTGGAGGAACTTCTCCATGTAGAGCGCGGGCGTTCCAAACGCCTTGCGTGCCTCCTCGCGTGTCAGAGCCACCGATTCCAGCAGATCGGCTTCGTGAAGAACGACGCGCATGCCGCGTCCGCCACCGCCGCCGGCAGCCTTGACGATCACGGGATAGCCGATTTCCTCTGCAATCGCTCGGATAGCCTCGGGTTCGGCCGGCAGTTCCGTATCCGGCCCCGGTACGCAGGGCACGCCGGCAGCCACCATGGCACTCTTGGCGGCAATCTTGTCGCCCATCGTGGCGATTGCATCCGCATCCGGGCCAATAAAAGTCAGGCCGGCCTTTTCGACCGCGTCGGAAAAGCGCGCGTTTTCGGAGAGGAAACCGTAACCGGGGTGAACCGCACCGGCACCGGACAAGCGGGCGGCAAGCAGGATTGCATCTGCATTCAGGTAGCTCTTGGAAGCCGCCGATGGACCGATACAAACAGACTGATCTGCACTACGGGCATAGGCCGAGTTGCGGTCAGCCTCAGAGCAGACCACAACCGTCTTCAACCCCATCTCTCGGCAAGCGCGCACCACACGCAGGGCAATTTCGCCGCGATTGGCAATCAGAACCTTATCGAAACGCTGTCGTGTCTGCATCAGGCGATCTCCGCCAGCATGTCGCCGACCTCAACTTCCGTGCCGTTCACATCCGTCAGGCGGGTAATCGTGCCGGCACGCGGCGCAGCGATCTTGTTGAATACTTTCATCGCCTCGATGATAAAAAGTGTCTGCCCTTCGACCACGTGATCACCCACGGCGACGAACGGTGGATCTCCAGGGGCCGGCGCCGTATGCAGCACACCGAAAATCGGCGCGGTAACGGTTCCCGCCGCATGGGCCATCTTCGCGGCAGAAACGTCACCTTTCGCCTCATCAGCGGCCACAGCAGCATTTGCCGCAGCAAGAGGTCGATCCTGCCCCCTGTCCCGGAAAATCCGCACGGTCGTACCCTTTGCCGTAACGGTGAGTTCGGTGACGTCGGAGCGGCCGACAAACGCGATGAGTGTTTCTATCTTTGATAGGTTCATGCCCGATCCACATCTTTCCGCGGCGATGCCACCGCAAGGAGCGGCAACTACGGTTTCCTGACCAACGTGGTAACATAGGCAATGGGCTGATGGGGTCAGACGAAGTTTCTATGGAAGATCGCGGTTTCAACGTCCGGTCCGCCCGTAAGTCCCACTCGTCCATTTCGTCATCGGCTCATTCGAATTTTCGATTTGCCTTATAAACCCGCGCGCCGTAAATCCTGCGGCAAGTCGGCAGCAGGGCAGCCTCCCGTCCTGTCGCCGCATGGAAATAAGGATTTACTCATGAACAATTCGAAGGTGCTGCCGATCAGTGTTCTCGGTCGCCTGTATCTCGTTCTTCTGGGGCTTGTGA
Organism: Hyphomicrobiales bacterium; assembly: GCA_900472395.1. Classification (GTDB taxonomy): domain Bacteria; phylum Pseudomonadota; class Alphaproteobacteria; order Rhizobiales; family Rhizobiaceae; genus Neorhizobium. Next base: position 99,410 of record UCHV01000001.1, on the reverse strand, counting down.
TTGCTTCAGCGGGACTGTTTTTCGCCATACTGGGTTCAAAGCTCGCGCTCCTCGGTGGAAGCTGGTATTTCGCTCTGGCGGGTATTGCATTGATCGCGTCAGGCATTGCCATCGTCATGGCACGCCCGCTCGGCGGCATGCTTTTCCTCCTGGTGTGGCTTGTGACGCTGCCCTGGTCCGTTTTTGATGCGGGATTTGAGTTCTGGCCCCTCGTCTCGCGGCTATTCGCGATGTCCATTGGCGCGGCCGTGGTGCTTGTGAGCCTCCCGCTCCTGTACCGGGCCATCGGACGATATCGTCCATCCGCCGGGTATAACATTGCGGCCGGAATGGTTGCGATCGCTTGCGCGATTACCGCGTGGGGCATGTTCCAGCCTCATGGCGTTATCCGGAACGACGCCTCGGCGCGTCAGGCGAATAAACCTTTGGCTGAAACTGCCCCCACTGAATGGAAAAATTACGGCGGCAATGACAACCACGACCGCTTTGCCAACGCCGATCAGATCAATGCAGAGAATGTCGGCGGCCTTACAGTGGCCTGGACCTTCAGGACCGGCGATCTGCCGCCCAGTGACGGCGGCGGCGCCGAGGATCAGACCACCCCTTTGATGGTCAACGACTCGATCTACGTCTGCACACCCCACAATAACGTCATCTCCATCGATCCGGTGACGGGCTCCAAAAAGTGGGAGTTCAAATCCGGCGTCACCAGCGACGACTGGCAGCGCTGCCGGGGACTGGCCTATTTCGACGCTTCCAAACCAGTCGTCGAGCCGACCGCCGAGGGATCGACGCCGATCGTTCAGGCAACCGTGCCTGCCAACGGGCTGTGCACACGTCGCGTGCTGATGAACTCCACCAAGGGCCAGCTCGTCGCAATCGACGCCGACACCGGTCTGGCGTGCTCCGATTTCGGAGCCAACGGTGTGGTCGACCTGAATGCCGGCATGGGTCCGGGCGCAGCCACGGGCGACTATTACCCGACTTCGGCCCCGACGCTGGCCGGCACGACCGTCGTCGTTGGCGGACGTGTGGGTGATAATGTATCCATCGACATGCCCGGTGGTGTGGTCCGAGGCTTTGACGTGATGACCGGCGCACTCCGCTGGGCATTCGATCCGGGCGCTCCCGGTATGAAGCAACTGCCCGAGGGTCAGGTCTGGACACGTTCTACTCCCAACGTCTGGGCTCCCATGTCCTGGGACGCGCTGTCGAATACCGTGTTCATGCCCGTCGGCTCCGCAGCAATCGACCTTTGGGGCGTGAAACGTCGCCCGCTGGACCGTGAATACGGCGCAACAATGCTGGCTGTCGATGCGACAACGGGTCAGGAAAAGTGGCGTTACCAGACGGTACACGACGACCTTTGGGACTTCGACGTTCCGATGCAGCCGACGCTTATCGATTTCGATGGCCGTCCTGCCATGGTGTTCGGCACGAAAGCAGGACAGATCTTCGTACTGGATCGCCTGACGGGCAAGCCATTGACCAAGGTCGAGGAACGCCCCGTTCCGGCAGGTGACATGCCTGGCGAGACCTATTCCCCTACGCAGCCCATCTCCATCGGAATGCCCCAGATCGGCGCCGATACGTTGACCGAAGCCGACATGTGGGGCGCAACGCCGTTCGACCAGCTTGTTTGCCGCGTCAAGTTCAAGTCCATGCGATACACCGGCTTGTTCACACCGCCGGGCACCGACCCGTCACTGAACCTGCCCGGCTCGCTTGGCGGTCTCAACTGGGGAGGCGCGTCTTACGATCCAACATCCGGCTATGCGTTCTTTAACGACATGCGCCTTGGCCTTGAGGTTCAGCTGGTTCCCTATGAAGGCGATGCAAAAGCAAGCAACGGAGACGAAAATGCCCAGGTGAGCGCCTCAAGCGTTCAGCCGCTCGTCGGAACTCCTTATGCTATCACCGCCAAGAACCGTTTCATGTCGCCTTTGGGCATTCCTTGCCAAAAGCCTCCGTTCGGCACGATGACCGCCGTCGACATGAAGACCCAGAAGATCGCATGGCAGATTCCGATGGGCACGGTTCAGGATACCGGTCCGCTCGGCATCAAGATGCACGCCCCGATACCGGTCGGCATGCCGACCATCGGTGGCTCGCTTGCAACCCGAGGCGGCCTGGTGTTTTTTGCAGCCACGCAAGACTTCTATCTTCGTGCCCTGGACAGCACAAACGGAACGGAAGTCTGGAAATCCCGCCTCCCCGTTGGCAGCCAGGGGACACCGATCAGCTACGTCGCTCGCGATGGCAAACAGTATGTTGTCATCTCGGCCGGGGGTGGACGTAACTCCCCGGAACGCGGCCATTACGTGATCGGTTACTCGCTCCCTGACAAGAAGTGACAATAAAAGAGGCTCCACCGTCAGGTTGGAGCCTCTTTTTACATTGATGGAACGTCCGCCAGGTACTGCGACGTGAAACGGCAGATGCCTAGGATCGCCTCGTCACGGATTTCCCTGCCGCGTCGAACAAAATCGCCTTTGCCGGGTCTGCGCCGAGCGCCAGTGTCTCACCGCGCGCCAAGGGCCGGTCGCCATCCAGAACTACGAGCCAATTTGTCCCCGAGACCAGCTCGAGGGAAACGATTGTTTCGTTACCCAGCCGTTCGACCAGACCGACACGCGCGACAATGGAGCCCGCCTGGTTCGGTGCCAGATCATGAGGCCGTACCCCGAGCGTCATCGTATCGCCGGGAGATACGTTGGAAGGATCTGCCTCAACCGTGAGGTTGATCACGTCCTCTCCACTGACCGCCACCCGATTTCCGTTAACGGCGTCCACCCGCACCGGTGTGAAGTTCATTTTCGGGGAGCCGATAAAGCCGGCGACGAAAAGATTGGCAGGACGCTGATAAAGCTCGATGGGCGCGCCAACCTGCTGAACCACACCACCGTCCAGCACAACGATCTTGTCGGCCAACGTCATCGCCTCGACCTGATCATGCGTGACGTAGATCATCGTCGCTCCGAGTTCCTTATGCAGCTTGGCAATCTCCATGCGCATATCGACCCGAAGTGCCGCGTCCAAATTGGATAGCGGTTCGTCGAACAGGAAGACTTCGGGTTGACGGACAATAGCTCGGCCAATGGCGACGCGTTGTCTCTGGCCGCCTGACAACTGACCGGGTTTTCGATCCAGAAGATGCTCCATTTTCAGGACACGGGCTGCCTCGCGGATCTTGCGATCCCGCACGTCTTTCGGTGTCTTCGCGAGTTTCAAACCAAAACCCACGTTATCGTAGACACTGAGATGCGGATAAAGCGCGTAGGACTGGAACACCATCGCAATGCCGCGATCCCTGGGTTCCATGTCGTTGCAAAGCTTGCTGCCGATGAGGAGTTTGCCGGAAGTGATCTCCTCCAGGCCGGCAATCATGCGCAGCAAGGTAGACTTGCCGCAGCCCGAAGGGCCAACGAACACGACGAATTCACCATGCTCGATGGACAGATCAACGCCTTTTATGACTGGCAGCGCTCCATAATTTTTACGGACGGACGAGAGTGAGAGAGACGCCATGGCATTATCCTTTCACCGCGCCGGCGGTCATGCCTGCAACGATCTGGCGATTGAAAAACAGGAATACGATCAGCGGCGGAATGGTGATCAGCGCGATGTTGGTGAAGAGAAGATTGTAAGCGGTATTGAACTGGCTCTGGAAATTATACAGCGTCAGCTGAACCGTCGCGTTGGCATTTCCCGGCAAATAATAGAGCGGGTTGGTGAAGTCGTTGAAGATGCCGACCGATTGAACCACGATATTGGTCACGGTTACGGGCCATAGGAGCGGGAGAATGACCTTGAAAAAGATATCCATCGGTCTGCCGCCGTCGATGATCGCCGCTTCATCGAGATCGCGGGGTATCGTGGCGATGAATGCCCTGTAGAGAATGATCGTAAAGGGCAGGTTGTAAGCGACCTCGATCAGGATCATCCCGGACAAGGTACCGAAGAGTTGAAGTCCCTGCAGCAGCCAGATCGTCGGAACGACTGCGGGCGGTATCATGAGGCCGGAAAGGATCAGGAATTCCGCCAACGGGTTCCACCGGGTCTTCCTGCGTGACAATACGAAGCCGACCATCGCCCCGAGCAGCACGAGGAGGGTTACGCTCACCACCGTGAGGATGGTCGAGTTGATGAACGCCGTGACGAGCATCCAGTTTCGGGTGGTCACGACCGTGACCAGATTATCCCAAAGATGGACGCCGTTTGGCCAGGAGAAATCCAGGAGATTTGCCTGCCGTCTGTCCTTGAATGCCATGAGCACGATGAAGGCGAACGGAACGACGAAGACGACGAGCGAGACGAGCAGCGCAATGGCACCGCCCAGGAGCGAAGCGCGCGATCTCATTGGTGTCCCTCCCGGCGGTTGAGCACGGCCGTGATCGGAACGACAAGGACGGCAATGAGGATGAACAGAACCACGTTTCCGGCCGTGGACAGGCCGAAAAAGCCGGACTGATATTGTTTGTAGATGACCGATGCGATCGTATCTGAGGCAAAGCCTGGGCCGCCCTTCGTCATGGCCCAGATCAGGTCGAATGTTCGCAATCCGCCTATGAACGACAGGGTGATGACCGTGGCGGTGGCGGGGCGGCTTAACGGCAGGGTTATGTAGAGAAAATTCTGGAACTTCGTTCCTCCGTCGATACGGGCTGCCTCATAGTAGTCTTTCGGTATGGCGACGATGCCCGCGATGTAGATGACTGTCGCAAGGCCAACCCCTTTCCAGACATCCACAAGAGCCACGGAAAAAAGCGCCAGACTCGGGTCTGTCAGCCAACCCGGCCCGGCGATACCGAGAAGGGACAGGCCCTCGTTGATCGCGCCCTTTGTCGGGTGCATCAGAACGGTGAAGGTGATGCCGACGCCGATGGTGGAAACAAGCACCGGAAAAAATACGAGGGCTCGCAGAAGGCCGCGGCCCATGATCTGGCTGGTGAGCATCAGGGCCAGAAGAAGCCCTATGACGACCTTCATGCCTGACGTCACGGCCGCATAAAGAACCGTATTCACCAGCCCCTTTACGAGAAATGGCTCACGAAAGAACTGGATGAAGTTTTCAAGACCGATGAAGCTGGCCTCGAAAAGGCTCCAACGGGTCAGACTGAAATAGAACGATGCAAACGTGGGCATGAGGAAAAACACGCCGTAGACGATCGCGGCGGGCAGGAAAAACCAGCCCGGATAAGGCGAACGACGCCCATTCGCCGTGGATGCGATAGCGGTGACCATGACTGCTCCAGATAACAACGCGGTCGGCTCCGAACCGGTGTTCGAAGCCGAACCCTTGACGTTAGCGGCCGGGCAAACCCAGTTGCTGTGCCTGTTTGCGAGCGTCCTCGTCATAGAGCGACGCAGCATCGGCGGGTGCACGGATCCCCGAACCGACCTCGACGGTCAACTGCTCGAGGATAGGACCCTTTACGGGTGAAACGAACTCGAGAGCCGGCGCATTTTTCCCGTTCTCGAAATATGGCAGCAGATCGGAAACGGACTGAACGACGTCTTTCGGAAGCTCGCATCCCTTGATCAGGTACGGACCGTTGACCGCTACGGCTTCCCCTTGCACCTTGCAGCCTTCGGGACTGGCCACGAAAGCCAGAAACGCCTTGGCCATATCGATATTGGTCGATGTCTTCGGAATGAAGAAACCCGCCGGCATCCACACGGTCAGCCCCGTATCCTCGGCCTTTTCGGCAGGAAGCGCAAAGAAACCAATGTCGTTTATCTGGTCGGAATAGCCGTCGGACAGCGCCGGGATTGCGAAGGTGATCATCGGATAGTGCGCGCCCTCTCCCTCCGCGAGCATGCGCAAACCGTCTTCGTAACGAGCGGCTCCAAAATCCTTGTTCATGAAACCGCCGTCCGCGATTTCCTTGATGTATTCGAAACCACGCACGGCTGCCGGAGTTGTGGCAAACTTGACCTTTCCGGAGGTGAAGCCTTCGGCAAATCCAGGCACTTGTTTCTGAACGTTGTAGAAATCGGCGAGAAGGAGGACCTGACTGGTCCAAGGCTCACCAAATGTCTGAATGACAGCGGTCGTGCCCGCGGCCTTGATCTTCTCGTTATTCGCCATGAATTCCGCCCAGGTGGTCGGAACCTTCAAGCCGAGCCGTTCGTAGATCTTGCGGTTGTAAAAAATGCCGCCTGCTTCGGCAGGTCGGGTGGGCACCCCGTACACGCCATCGCCGGATGCGACCACTTTCTTGAAGGTCTCCGCTACGCCCTCCATGAACGGTTCTTTGCTCAGATCCAGAAGCGTTTTTTCCGGTGCGAGCGCCTGCAGAAGCGACCCGCTATTGTACCAGAATATGTCTGCCATCTGCCCGGTCGCCAGGCGCGTCTTGACGATATTATCGCCTTCGCCGCCACCTGGCCGAGCCTCGATGTCAATCGTGACGTCGGGATGCTTCTTCTGGAACGCGGCGACCAATGCTTCCGATATCGCGATCGTATGAGACGCATTGTCCACAAGCATTGTCATCGAAGTATCGGCAGATGCCACCCGCGGCAGGGCGGTCATGGCCAGAAGACCTGCCAGAACGCTTGCAAGGGATCTCCTGAAAATCTTTCTCATTTTGTCTCTTCCTCCCTGATTGCCCGCTCCCCGCAGGCGTTACAATGCCGATGGCTTTCCTTATGGCGTGCGTGCGTTGATCGTGAAGTCCTCCCTGGTCGCGCGGACCGGCGGCGTGAACCCGAAGGTGATGATATGCCGCCCGGGCGACAGGCTTTCTCCGGCAAACGGAACACCATCGACCGTCACATTTCGATAGTCGCTGGAAAGTTCGAGCCTGCCGCGGCTTTTGTCAGGCACGGTGATTTCATACCGGGCCAGATCACCCTCCACGGACCATGCAGCTTCGATCAGGCCACGCGGCGACCGGTGACTTGCTGCGACCGGAGACAGATCGGGAATAATCGTCGGTTCGTAAATGACTGTCGCAAAGCCCGGATCGTCAGGGTCGGGCCTGAAACCCGCAACCGCTTCGAAAAGCCACTGGCAAACTGCGCCGTAAGCGTAATGATTGTAGGAATTCATCTGCGGATTATAGATCGTACCATCGGCCTGGATGGCGTCCCATCGCTCCCAAATAGTGGTTGCCCCCATCTTGACCTGGTAGAGCCATCCCGGAACCTCTTCCTGAAGGAAAACGTCTGCGGCCAAACCGACCTCGCCGATCTTCAGCAAGGCGGGGAGCAAGGCAGGCGTACCGATAAAACCGGTGCCGATCCGTCCCTGCGCGCGCGCTATCGTCGCCTTGAAATAGTCCTTGGCCGCGGCAAGATGTTCTTCCGGAACAAGATCATGCAGAATGGCAAGGGCATACGAGGTCTGATCGTCGTAAGCCAGACGGCCGGATGCCGTAATGAACTCGCGCTGAAACGCGGTTTTGACTTCGTTGGCCATGGAGGCAAGGCGCGCTGCGGTCCCGTCGTCGCCTGTGATTTCAGCGATCCGTGCAACGAGTTTCGCGGTCATATGAAGATAGATTGTCGCCGCCGCGTCATCTCCGATTGTCGGCAGGGGCTTCGCTGAGGGACCCGATGGCTGAAGCCAGTCACCGAAGGTAAAGCCACGCGCTCCCCATTGCCGAGGCGGTGAGACAATCGGCCCGTCGCTGATCGACCAGACGAAATCGACCCACCGCACCATGGATGGCAGGGCTTCGCGAAGGATCGCCTCGTTGCCATAATGCAGGTAGATCTGCCAAGGTATAACCGCGATGGCATCGCCCCAGCCGGTGGAACCGAAGAAGCCTTGATAGAATTCCGGCTGCTGGCGTGTCGGGTCGGGCACCACATGCGGCACCGCCCCATCTTCACGTTGGTCGGACATGATGTCGCGAACATATTTGATGAGAAAGTCACCGGCGTCGGCAAGGTACAGCGCAGTTCCTGCAAATACCTGGGCATCACCCGTCCAGCCCAGTCGCTCGTCGCGTTGCGGGCAATCCGTTGGAACCTCGATGAAATTGCCGCGCTGGCTCCACACCGTATTGAGCACCAGTCGGTTCACGAGATCGCTGGCGGATGTGAACTCGGCCAGTTGCTCCGTTACGGAGCTGATTGGCACTGAGTGAATTTCCGTCAGTCTCGCGGCGCCTGTCGTGGTCACGCGCGCGAAACGGAAGCCTTGAAACGTAAAGCTCGGCCGGTACGCTTCCGTCGCATTTCCCGACAGCGTATAGACGGTATGCGCCTCGGCTGTCCGGTAATTCACGTTGTAAAAATTCCCGTCCCTGTCCAGGATTTCCGCATGCTCCACCCGAACGGTGTCGCCTTCGTCTCCCTGGACCGAATAAGCAACATACCCGCCAACGTTTTGTCCGAAGTCGTAGACCATCCTTCCTTCGCTATCGGTCCAACTCTCGATTGGCGACAGCGGCGTCATTTCCCTTACAGCCGTCGTTTCGTGAGGCAGGAGCAGACCCGTATCGAAATCGATGACCTGCGAGCCTGCGGTCACGAGTGGTTTCACCCGAGCGTCAACCTCTTCACCGAAATAGATGCCTGATTTGCGGATCGGCAGTTCGCCACTTTCCCATGTGCCATCGGTCGCAACGAGCAGCCGTTCATCGTTATCGCCGGCCCGGAGCTCCGCGATAGCCGCGATCTTGTCGCCCCAGGTGTTTATCAGTCGGTGCTGCCCCCACATCAGAGGGGAACGCATCCATCCGTCTGCCAGCCAGACGACTATTTCGTTTTCTCCGGCGCGGAGCAGCTGCCCAACCTCGTAGGTCTGATAGGACAGTCTTTTGTCGTAGGTAGTCCAACCCGGCGTCAGTAAATCCTGCCCCACACGCTCGCCGTTTATAAAAACGCGATAAAGACCAAGCGCGCTGATCCGCAGGGTTGCCGGTCCCGCGATTTCATCGACCGAAAACCGCTTCGATAGAAAGCTGCACGGCGTCCCCTCTCCCGTATCGGCTTCAGGTCGCACCATCGACGCCTTCCACCGGTGTATTTCGTCAGGCTTGTTTTCGTGAGCCGCAGTGGAAACTTTACCGTGCATTCCGTCCTCCCCGACGATAGGTGTAAAGCGTGTAGAATGTTCTACGTGCATCGTTCTACATTTTATATTGTTTGGCAACCGGTTTTCATTCGGTAGACTTCACCCGATTGAATGGGGCTCTTTGGGCCTGACACGAGGATGGCTTTTGACAGAGAAGACGAAGAGCGGCTCTCGGGCGACGATCAAGCACGTTGCGGAAGACGCAGGCGTGTCCGTCGCTGCGGTATCGAAAGTTCTAAGAGATGCTTATGGCGTGTCGGAATCACTGCGCGGCAAAGTCCGCGCTTCGATGGAAAAGCTTGGATACAGGCCGCTTGCAGCAGCCAGAGGCATGCGGGGACAGACCTACACAATCGGCATCGTCTTGCCCGACATTCGCAATCCGTTCTTCGCGGATATATTGACCGGCGTTAATACAGCGCTGGAGCGTACGCAATACAGGCCGCTGATCGGCATCAGTCACTCGTCCGTCGAGACGGAAATGGCGATGGTGGAGTCGATGATCGACCGTCAGATGGACGGACTTTTGATGATCGGCTCAACGGAAACACGGGGTAATCTCGAACTGGTCGCGGGGCGCAAGCCATTGGTTGCCGTGGGACATCACGACCCCGAAGCTACCCAATTCGACACGGTCAACAATCATGACCAGCTGGGTGCTATGCTGGTGGTTAAACATCTTACTGCGGGTGGCTATAAAAAAATCAGCATGCTGAGCCTCATCTCCGGCACATCGACGATCCTTGCCCAGCGCGAACTTGGCTACCGACGTGGCATGATGGAAGCCGGCCTTGGCAAGAACATCAAGATCCTCCACTCCGCTCAGACACTTCGCGAAGTCAAAATCACCGCCAACAAGATGCTGAGTTCGCCTACCCCGCCCGAAGCCATCTTCTGTTGGACAGACCTCATTGCACTCGAAGTCATCAGCGTCGCCAAGGAAATGGGTATGCAAGTTCCCGGTGATCTTGCGGTCGTGGGGTATGACAACACGATGTTCTGCGATTTTGCGCAAAACAACCTCACCAGCGTCGATCAATCCGGAGAGCAGCTCGGGCTGCAGGCAACTCGACTTCTGATCGAGCGTATCAAAGGGCGAAATGCGGCGGAGCACTTCGTCGTCACACCGCGCGTGGTTGTTCGCCAGAGTTCCGACCCGCGAAATTCCCCGTGATGCGGAAATGGCATTTTCGACGGTCTACCGTCACTTCCGCGCAGGCATTCCGGCGGTGAGTTAGTTCAAGACGTGTGCCATTGGTTTCGGTCCGTTCTGCCGGCATTCACTTTTCAGAACGACCGCGAGACGGTCGTGTCCGGCCGCAAGGCCGGACACTGGGGCGTTTGATGCAGGAGCCGTTAGTGCGCCTTCATCTCGCTGACGATCTGCTTTGCCTTCATGGACGACGGATAATAAGTCGGCCAATTCGTCACTTCGTTGAGGAGGGCCGCACGATCATTGCCCCAATAGAGGTGGTAGTGACCGGCCTTGTTCGGAGCGATACCATGGTCGCTGAACTGGATGAATTGCGGGGCGGTCGCGTCGCCATCAGCCTTCTTGAAGATGAAGCGCACGCCGCGGTTTCCCTTCTTGTAGGTGAGAATTTCCTTGCCGTCATAGGCATAGCTGGCCTTGGAAGGCTTTCCGTTCTTGTAAAAGGTCACGACGCCATCTTCGATGGTGATACGATCGACATCGGTCTTATAGCCGACCTCGTATTCCTTGCGGATGTCATCGACGCTGGCAGTGCCTTTCTCGGCTTTATGCTCCCAAACCGGATCGAGAGTACCATCCTTCAGGTAAGGATAAACCGACTGCCAATCACCTGCATAGTCGGAAAGCGGACGGTCCTTGACCTGGCCGTCTTCGAAATATCCCGCATAAATCTTCGGATCGCCTTGGCTGTGGGCGTGGTCATGACCGTCGTGATCGTGTTCTTCACCGTGTTCATGCACCTTGCCGCTGCCGCCCGCGACTGCGAGATTGTAGGGCTTGCCTTCGACCTTGATCGTGCCGACTTCCTTCAAGTCCGTCTTTGAAATGCGACGAACCAGTCCCGCATTCGGATCGGTCATCACGACGTCGTCACCAGCCATGGCGATGCGCGGCCGCGGATCGTTCCAGTGGCCGTCCATGGAATAGGGTTCGGTAACCTTGGCGCTCTTCGAGAGCGTTCCGTCGAGTACATCGATCTGATGCAGAGAGCCGTCTTCCGTCAGGACATAACCGAAACGCGCGTTGGCCGGATCGAGAGCAAAGTCAATGCGGCGGAAGGGCAGTTCGATGTAGCGGAAATTCGGCTCATCGACCGGATCGACGACGACGAGGCCTTTGGCGCCGTAATTGCCGAGAAACACCTGCATGCTCTTGGCGCCCAGCAACGTACCCGTGGTCTGGTCTTTCGGGAGGTCGGCCGGATATGGAAGCAGCTTGGTGACGGGGCCTTCCAAGCTTTTCGTAACCGTGAGGATGCCTTCCTTGCAGCCTGCCGCCAGGAATGCACCGGAGAATGCCTCACCATGAATCCCCGTGCAGGTCGCAACATCGCCTGCGGGCGTGCCGTCGGCCTTGACTGCCTGCAGACCCACGCGTGTTGGCGCGGCACCGCCTTCGACCGGGGCATCGGACGCAACCGTGGTCACCCAGCCATTGCCGACCGGCGCGGCAAAACCATGATGTGCCCGAGCCTGCTTCAACCGGGTAGTCTCGATCTCGCCGTGCGACAGTTCATGCGCATCGACGATATCGTTGTAACCGCCCTTATCGAAGTTGACGACGATCTTGCCGTCATGATCGATGACATGGAACGGCCGCGGGCCGGTCAGCGGCTTCTCCACGGCCTTCGGATCGGAGATTTCGATATCGGAATGGTCTCCGTGCGCATGCAGCGAGATACCGCTGTTGATGAAGTTCACGACATCGTCGTCCGACTGGACCGAGACGATGGCAGCGCCTTCGTTCACGCTGTAAAGCTTGTTTTGTCCCTTGGTCTCGAAAGTCCAGCGGTTTTCCGGCTTGCTGAGGTCGAAGGCCGTTACCTTGCCGGCCTTATGATCGCCAACGAACACGCGATACAGCGTGACATTTTCCTCGTCGTCGTGGGCGAATGCGGCAGACCCGATCAAGCTCGCCGCGAGTGCAAGGGCGGATACGCCCAAGGTCAGATGTTTCACTGTTCTCTCCTATTTAATGATATATCATAACGTTTAAAGGGCGATTTTTTCCGACTGCTATTTGAGTGTCAGTCGCGATCGATGGCTTCGACGAGCGTCTTGACGTTGTATCGCATCATGTCGAGATAGCTTGCCGCCGGGCCTTCCGGTGGGGAAAGGGCGTCGGAATAGAGGGCGCCGCCAAGCTCAAGCCCGGCCTCTGAAGCAATCTGCTTGACGAGCCGCGCATCCGAGATGTTTTCCGAAAACACCGCCGCCGCTTTCTTCTCCCGTATTTCGCGGATAAGCGACGCCACATCAGCAGCCGAGGCCTCGGATTCCGTCGAAACACCCTGAGGTGCCAGGAAGGTGACGCCGTAGTCCCTCTCGAAGTAACGGAAGGCGTTGTGCGCTACGACGGCGACACGTCGTTCCTTCGGAAGAGCGTCGATTGCAGTTTTGATCTCGGCCGCCAGGCCCGTCAGTTTTTCGTCGTAGGCGGCAGCATTTTTCTCATAAATCGGGCATCCATCCTTGTCCGCGGCGCAGAAAGCCTTGGCGATGTTGCCGACATAGACCTTGGCGTTGCCCACCGACTGCCACGCATGAGGATCGTTCGGCGTAGCGTGGAAGATCGCCTTGCCATCAACGTAGTGGTAGTGGCCGCCTTTCGGGTCATTAAGAATCTCGGCGCCATCGGTCAGGACGGTGATCGGAGCCTTGGATTCGCTGGCCTCGATGAGACGATCCATGAAGCCTTCGAATAGCAGACCGTTGACCAGGATCACATCCGCGCGGGCCAAGGCCAGCGCATCGGCCGGACGCGGTTCGTATACGTGGGCGTCGCTGTTCGGCCCGACCAGCGTCCTGAGTTCGATGCGGTCGCCGCCGACCGCCTTGGCAAGGTCGCCGATGATCGAGAAACTCGAAACGACGGCGAGTTTTTTGTCCTTGGCATGGCTGGGCATTGCGGTGGTGCAAAGCGCCGCAATGGTCAGGCTGCTCAGAAGGAATTTCATTTTTTTCATGATGCTTCCAGTATGGTTTGAAGTTCAGGCGGCGCGATGCGCTGATCGTGGAATTCGCGACAGGAGCAGCCCGCGTGGGCTGGCAAGGATCGACGCGAAATAGAGGGATCCCGCGGCAAGAATGATCGCCGGGCCGGACGGAAGCGAGGCGTGATAGGACAGAAGCAGGCCGACAGCGGAGGAGACGATGCCTATCCCGATTGCGACGAGGCACATGATCGATACTCGCTGTGTCCAGAACCGGGCAGCGGCAGCCGGAAGGATCATCAGCCCTACCGCCAGCAGAGTGCCAAGAGCTTGAAAGCCTGCAACGAGATTGGTCACGACCAGACCGAGGAAGATGAAGTGGACCGGCGAGCCGAGACGGGAAACGGATCGCAGAAAAAGTGGATCCATGCACTCCGCAACAAGCGCGCGCCAGAAAACCGCGAGCACGCCGAGAGTGAGCACACAGACCATGGCGATCAGGATCAATGCGTCGTTGTTGAGGGCAAGAACAGTACCGAAAAGGACGTGCATCAGATCGACACTCGACCCTCTGAGCGACACCATCAGAACGCCCAGGGAAAGCGAAATCAGATAGAAGGCCGCCATCGACGCGTCTTCCTTCTGGACGGTCAGCCGTGCCACCGCCCCCGCCCCGAGCGCGACAACGATGCCGGCAACCAGCCCGCCGATCGTCATCGGCACGATCTCAAGTCCATACAGGAGGAAGCCCGTGGCCGCACCTGGAAGGATCGCGTGCGCCATGGCGTCGCCGGTCAGGCTCATGCGCCGAAGCGTGAGGAAGACACCGACCGGGCCTGCGCTGAGAGACAGCATGACCGCACCGGCGAGCGCGCGCTGCATGAACGCGAATTCGAGGAACGGCAGGATCACTGCATCATAAAACATCGTCATAGCGCCCCTGCTCTTGCCGGCTCCGGATGATGCACATGGTCGTGATGCCCATGATCGAGGTCTGCGGACATTTCATTCCCACACCACGGCGCATTCTCATTCCATGCTTCACGGTAGCGCCGCGCAATCTGCAGGTTTTCCGCAGACAAGGTCTGGCGCGATGCTCCCCACGCAACCGGGCGGCGTGCGAGCAGAAGCGCTTCCGGGAAATGCTCCCTGACGAGATCGAGATCATGGACGACGACCATGACCGTGCGTCCCTCACCGTGCCACACCTTGATAAGCCCGATCAGGTCCACGATGGTCTGCTCATCGACGGCGTTGAATGGCTCGTCGAGAAGGATGAGATCGGCATCCTGAACCAGAACCCGCGCAAACAGGGCGCGCTGCAACTGGCCGCCGGACAGCGTGTCGATTGCGCGTTTCTCGAAACTTTCGAGACCTACGGATACGAGTGCCCGCGAAACCGCCTGCCTGTCCTCCGGCCGGTGACGCCCAAGCAAACCTCGGCGGGGCCAAAGTCCTAGTGACACCAGATCGATGACACGTGCCGGAAACGTATGATCCAGCTCCGACCGTTGGGGAAGATAGGCAAGCCGGGTGCCGGCAGTCACGGAACATGCGCCGCCCATTGGCCTGAGCAATCCCGCGATCCCCTTCATGAGCGTCGATTTCCCCGAGCCGTTGCCGCCAACGACAGCCAGAAGGCTTCCCTTCGCCACTTCTCCACTCAAATGATGCACGGCCGGATGCTGGTCATAGCCCAGGGTCAGGTCGCTGAAGTTGAGGCAGGCTTGGGGCACGGCGGAAATGTCTTTCATCTATCGGGGTGGTCAAAACCAATTTTGTCGCATGTAATGTTATATCATGTAGCCGGGAGATTTTGGGGAGGCAACCCGAAAAATCTGCTCGGCAGCAGAAAAGATTTTGCCATGATGGGAGAGCTTGCGGCAGAACAGGCGTCAGTCCCGCCTTGGCACGCAAACCAGCATCCGCGTGCTGGCCGATGCTTCTAGAGATTTATTCGTCAAAACGACGTTTTTGCTGTCGGACGGAGGCTATCTGTTTTGCCTTTTCCGGCGGACCACTCGCCGCAAAAGGGAACCGGATTTGCTCTTATAGGGCACAAGATCGATATCGCTGACGAGCCGCGCCCCGCCCTCCCTGCGCTCCAGCGTGATTTTACGGCTGTGAAATCTCTCAAGCTCGGCACGATGAGCGACACTGACGATGGTTGCCTTGGGCAGCTCTTCGACCACGATCTCCATCATCCTGTCCTGGCTCTTGTCATCGAGCGCCGCAGTTGCTTCGTCCATGACGATGATATCGGGCTTGTGCAGCAACAGGCGCGCGAAGGTCAGCCGCTGTTTTTCGCCGCCGGAGAGCGTCTGATCCCACGGAGCGTCTTCCTCGATCTTCTCGGCAAGATGCCCCAGCCCAACCTTGTCGAGCGCGGTCGATATCTCGTCGGAGCTCCAGATATCCGCGGCCTGCGGATAAGATACCGCGCGTCGCAAGGTGCCGGTGGGAATGTAAGGTTTCTGCGGAAGCATGAACAATCTGCTGTCGGCGCGGAAATCGACACTACCGGTGCCCCAGGGCCAAAGACCGGCGAGTGCCCGAACCAACGTGCTTTTTCCCGAACCCGATTCACCCGCCACCAGCACTCTTTCGCCGTGCTCGACCTCGACATGTGTTTCCTTGACGACCGCTGTACCATCGCCAAGGTTTACCGTCAGATCCTTCAGCACGAGCATCGTGTCGCCATTCGTTTCACCTCGGGCAATTCGCCCCAGCTTGTCGCTCTGCTCTGCGCGTTCCAGACCGTCCAGCGACATCATCAAAGACGCGACGCGACGGGCACAGGCATTCCAATCGGCAAGCCTCGGATAATTGTCGACCAACCACCCAAAGGCACCCTGCACAATTGTGAAGGCCGACGCGGCCTGCATGACCTGACCCAGCGACATGCTGCCATCCAGAAATTTCGGGGCGCAGAGAAGCACTGGCACGACAGGAGCGATCAGCATGGAACTGTGCGACACCAGCGTGGTGCGCATGTACTGGTTGGCAAGCTTGCGCCATTGCTTCCGCACCGTACCGAACTTTTTGTCCAGATCGTTCCGCTCTTCCTCCTCACCGCCCAGCAAAGCGATGCTTTCACCGTTTTCGCGCACCCGGGTCAGCGTGTAGCGAAACTCCGCCTCCACCTGGTTCTTGACCTCGGACACCTGCACAAATCGTCGGCCAATAAAGGCGATAGAGCTCGAGGTGATGAGCGCGTAAAGAACTGCAGCAATCACGAGAAAGCCCGGAATCGTGACATCGGCCCCGCCGATTGGCAGCGTCAGCGCTCCGCCGATCGTCCACAAGACAACGATGAATGTGGATGCGGACAAAAACGCGGCGACGACGCCGGCGACGAAATCGACAGGCGCTTCGGTGGCGATGCGCATATCTTCCGAAAGACGTGCCTCCGGGTTCTGATGGTCTCCGTCGATGAGGTTGAGCTGGTAATAACGCCCGTTTGCAAGCCAGCGGGCGATGGTCGATTTCGTAAGCCAGGAACGCCAGCGTCTCTGGATCAGCATGCGCACATAGACCTGAGACGTGACGATGCCGACGCTTCCCAGAACCAGCGGAGGAAACAGCGCTGCGAGATAATAGACAGTGGGTCCGTTTCGCTGTTCGATGGCATCGAAAAGGCCACGGTTCCAGACGTTGACACCGTATTGAAACCCGACGTTTATGCAGATTAGCGCCAACAGGCCAACCGAAAACGGCCAGGCTATCTTGTCGCCGCGCCGGCCCCAGTATCCGCGGGCACTGATCCAGAAACGCCGCAACAGATATTTTTTACGGGCACGCTCGAGCTCTTCCGGCGTCATGGCCGGATCGGACTCGACAAGGTCCGGCGGCGGCGGATCGCCGTCAGTCTGTTCGTCCCCTTGATGCGGTTTTTGGGTGGTATCGGGAACGACACCGCTCACCGGCCTGGAATTCGTGTCAGCTTCGCTCATGGCGTCATCAACGAAAAACTCAAACAAAGGTTTCACGA
The DNA here is from genome assembly GCA_900472395.1 of Hyphomicrobiales bacterium. Classification (GTDB taxonomy): domain Bacteria; phylum Pseudomonadota; class Alphaproteobacteria; order Rhizobiales; family Rhizobiaceae; genus Neorhizobium. The sequence continues at coordinate 82,243 of UCHV01000001.1, read as the reverse complement.
ACGCGCAGCGCGATTTTCGGACGTTCCGTCGAGCCGGAATTCGCGGGAAAAATATGCTGGAATACGAGCTGGATAGCGCCGACCGCTCGAGTTCATTATTAATTAATTATGTAAGATGGCTATAAATTAAGCGAAACGTGAAAAGCTGAGCATATGGAGGGATATGACATCGCTCTACGCATGAAGATGGCATTGAAAGTTCTATTGCGTGCCCAGATATGATAGTTTCGATCCTCGCCCTCCTTCGAGTACGGAGTGACGATCCCACCCTCGCGATAGCGCAGCAAGCGGCACTCTCCAAGCAGATACCTCTCATGTATTTTATCCTTCTGGTGAATACATGGGGTGTCGCCGCCACACACCTGCATGCAGCTCCGCCGCTTCTGACGATTACGTTCCCGCTGCTGATGACCTTGGTTTGCGGTGTGCGGATGTTTTACTGGTGGAACCGTAACGACCGTTTGAAACCGGACGCTGCGAAAGCCATCGCCGAACTGCGCAGAACCAATCGCATATCCTGGGTTCTTGCCGCGCTGTTTGCCCTGTGGGGCATCAGTCTGGCGCCCTATGGCGACAGTTTCATGCAGAGCCATGTCGCGTTCTACATGGGCATCACCGTCATCGGCTGCATTTTCTGCCTGACGCACCTTCTGTCGGCGGCCATGGCGGTTACGCTGGTGGTCAACATCACCTTCATCGCTTATTTCGGCCTGACGGGAAACGAGATATTCATCGCCATGGCGATAGACGTCGGCCTAGTGTCGGTCGCAATGCTATTGGTCTTGTGGGTGCAATACCGCGATTTCACCCACCTCATCACCTCGCGCCGTGAGCTCGAACTCAAGAAGAACGTTCTGGAAGAGCGGGAAGTGCAGCTCATTATCGAGCAGAAACAGACGCAGGCTCTGAGTGATGAGAACAAGAGGCTCGCCAATATCGACAGCCTCACCAACCTTTCGAACCGCCGCTTCTTCTTCTCGAAGCTCAACGAGGCGGAAATCCGATTGCAAAAGGGTGGAGCGGATTTTCATATCGGCTTGATCGACCTGGACGGGTTCAAGCCTGTGAACGACCTCTACGGTCATAAAGTCGGTGACGATCTGCTGATCGAATTGGCGGCCCGCCTTGCCCAGGTTTGCCGTGGTCGAGCGCTCGTGGCACGCCTGGGCGGTGACGAGTTCGCCATACTTATGGAAACGTCGGACAGCGCCGTCGCCACCGAGCTCGCGGACGATATCGGACACGCATGCAGACAGCCCTTCACAATTTCGGACACGGTCGTGGAAATCGGCGCATCGATCGGCATTTCCAGCAGCGAACTCTGCGTGGAAGCGTCCCGCGGACTTTATGAACAGGCCGACTATGCGCTGTATCACGCCAAACGGAACGCCCGCGGTTGCGCGGTTGCGTTTTCCCATGAGCACTATGTCAGCCTGTCGCGACTGACGGTGATCGAACGCGCGTTTCGCGATGCCTCGATAGACCGGGATATTTCGCTGGATTTCCAACCGATCTACGATCTGCACTGCAACGAGGTGGTGGCATTCGAGGCCTTGGCGCGTTGGCGCCACCCGGACCTGGGCTTCATATCGCCGGCGGAATTCATACCAGCCGCAGAACGGCTCGGATATATCAACCATCTGAGCCGCGTACTGCTTGGCAAGGCTCTGAAGGAAACAACAACCTGGCCAGACCATATCGGCCTGTCTTTCAATCTTTCAGCGCGAGATATCGCATCGAACGATCAGGCGCTGCGTATCATGTCGATCATCGCTGAAAGCGGCGTGAGACCCGACAGGATAGATCTCGAGATCACCGAAACCGCACTGCTGTCGGACCTGGAGCGGGCGCAGGCAATAGCCCAAGGCTTCATTTCGGCCGGCATGGGCGTGTCACTCGATGACTTCGGCACCGGCTTTTCCAGCCTGACACATCTGCATTCGATGCCGCTCACCAATATCAAGATCGACCGCAGTTTCGTCACGGCCATCGATAAAAATCCGGCAAGCGCGAAAATCGTCAAGTCACTGGTCAGAATGGCGTTCGACATGAATTTGAAATGTATTGTCGAGGGGGTCGAGACATCCATGGAACTCGACGTCATTCGCGAACTCGGCGGCTGTTTCGTGCAAGGCTACCACCTTTCAAAACCACTCAGCGCGTCCGATGCACGGCAACTCGCAAGCGGAAACCAGGCGCACGCGTCATCTGCGCGTTGAGCCGGGATCCGATAACAAAGACTCGAATTCACTAAGCACGGATGATTGGTCATCCAGCTCGCTTCCCGAAGGAAAGTGCAGTGGCAGAAGATGAACTCATAAAGTCAGAAATGCTCGCCTCCATGCTGATGCGGCTTTTCGAGTTTGCGCCCGTTGCAATGGCGATCAGCACAAGCGACGCCAGAACGTCCAGCTATGCAAAGGTCAATGATGCCTACCTCAAGCTGACCGGCCTGCGCTGGGAGGATATTCGCGGCAAACAGCTGACGATCAAGGGCTCGGCAATCGACAATCCAGCGCGCGACCGGCGCCACAGAATGTTGCGGGACAACGGGAGCTATCTCCTGGAGGAAGTCGATATCCGCCACACTGATGGAACGCTCATTCCCACGTTGATTTCCGCTCAGCGCACCGTGGTGGACGGTATTTCCTTCGACGTCGAAATTATCCTCGATGTGTCCTCACGCGTACGCCATCAAAGGGAAATCGAACGCGCGCTCACGGAATCGGCAAGAACAGATTTCCTTACGGGCCTGGCGAACCGGGCGGGATTTGAATTCGAGCTGTCTGAACGGATCGCATCGGCAAACGACGCCCATGGGGTGATGCTTGCCTATATCGACCTTAACGGCTTCAAGGCGGTCAATGACGAACTGGGCCATGAGGCCGGCGACGAGGTGCTGAAAACGATAGCAAGCCGTCTGCGAGACAGTTTCACGACCAGCACGCTCATAGCTCGCGTCGGTGGCGATGAATTCGCCATCATTTTCGATGTGCGCCATTCACGATCATCGGAAGTGCTAATAGAACTCAAGGCTACCGCGGAACAGGTGTTCAGGCCGATACCAACAGAGGGACGCCTTGCGGACGTGGGTGCGGCTGTCGGTCTGGCGGTTCTTGAGCCGCATGACACCGTCAACGCTCTCATAAAGCGGGCCGATCGCTTCATGTATATCGCAAAATCGACCGGCCAACGGGTTGCTGTCGTTGCGTTTAACCACACCGACACCGAGGGCAACGCCCGCCTGCCCGCTTCACATCCGCCACGGAGTAAAAACGGCAACAGCTTCTGAACGACCCGCGCGGAAGTGGAGACAGAAGGAAAGAACCTGCTGTCCCTGCCGCATTACGAGGGCGTCAGCTTTTCGGAAGACCGGGTGGATTTGTGCGGGATTCCGGCAATGCTTCCTCAGCCAGCTTCCACCTATCGAGGATCCTGGCATAAGCGCCGCTCCTGATCAGGTGATTGGTGGCAAGCGTCAGCGCATCAGCCAGGCCCGCCCCTTTTCTCGTGGCAATTGCCACATCCGAGCGCTCCGGCCATCCGGCTGACAATGTCCCTACCCGCTTAATCCCCCTATCGCGTGCAGCAATATACACAAGCTGCGCATGCGGCTGCACGATGACGTCGACCCGACTGGCCTGCAAGGCGATTACCCGAGCCGCGTCGTCGTCATGATATTGCAGTTCGATCGGCGGCAATCCGGCTGCGACATTTTCCTCGCTCCATTTGAGAAGGATACGTTCCTGATTGGTGCTGGCGCCGACCGTAATACGTAATCCGGCAGCGTCCTTCGGCTCTTTTATTTCCTTGATCGCGCTATCGGACTTTACGAAAAAGCCATGCAGCCCCTGGCGATAGGTCGAGAAATCGAACTTCTCCTTGCGCAACTCCGTCACGCCGACATTGGATATCACCGCATCATATTTGCCCGATGCCAGTCCAAGCGGCCAATCCGCCCATGCAACCGGCAAAATCTCCAGCTCAAGGCCGAGACTGTCGGCAATCGCCAGGGCATAATCCGGGTCGGCGCCCACCACCGTTTTTGCATCGGTCGCGTAGGTTGCGAGCGGCGGCCCGCCGGTAGAGATGGCGACGGTGAATTTGCCGGGAGCGGCAAACTTGAAGTCCGGGGATATTGCCGCGATCGCCTGCGCGTCTTTTTCCACCCTCACACGTCCGGTCTGCTCCGGCGAAAGGTCGAAAATGTCATCCGCTGCCAGCGCACCGTAAGCCAGAAGCGGCAGCGCCAGCAGGCCTGCCGTAATCGCGCGGCCGATTTTTCTCGAAAGCATCGTAAATCCCTATCCGTTGAAATGGCGAAGAGCGCGGGCGGGAGGAGAGCCCGCGCTCCGTCGTGCCGTGTCCGTCCACACGGGCTTTATCGGCATCAGCTCTTTGGCAAACCCTGCGGATTGGTGCGCGATTGCTTGATCGCTTCGGCCGACAGGTTCCAACGGGCCAGAGCCTTGGCGTAATTGCCGCTCTCGATCTGGGCGTTCAGCGCTGTAGTCACCGCTTCTGCAATGCCACTATCCTTCTTGGTCGCGACTGCGATTTCAGCCGTTTCGGGCCAACCGCCGGAGAAGGTTCCGACCTGTTTGGTCTTCTGCTCCTGCGCTGCCTTGAAGGCCGAGGTTGCATTGGGGCCGAGATAGGCATCGGCACGACCTGACTGGAGTGCGACATCGAGAACCGCTTCGTCGTCATAATACTGCACTTCGCTGGCGGCTAGGCCCTTGGCCTTGTTGGCTTCGATCCAGCGCAGCAGGATCTGCTCCTGGTTCGTCCCGGAGGAAACGATCACCTTCAGCCCGGCAACGTCTTCCGGTTTGGAGATGCTTTGCACCTTGCTGTTGAGCGGCACGTAGAAACCGATGAGATCGGTTCGATATGTCGAGAAATCGAACTTCTGCTTGCGCTCCTCGGTCACGGTAATGTTGTGGATCGCGGCATCGAAACGGCCTGAAGTCACACCCAGCGGCCAATCTGCCCAGGCGATCGGCACCAGTTCCAGTTCGAGGCCAAGACTGTCAGCGACGAGCTGGGCTATATCCGGTTCGCTGCCGACCGGGGTCTTGTTGTCATCGGCATAAACCGCAAATGGCAGACGACCGGGAATGGAGGCGACGGTCAGTTTGCCCGGCGTCACGAATTTGAAATCGGCCGGAATAAGCCTGGCAGCCGCCTCCACCTTTTCAACGCGAACGCGGTCCTTCTGTTCAGGTGAAAGATCCGGCGTCTGAGCCTGCGCATTCGAGGCGAATACCGCCGAAAGCGACAGGAGCCCGCCGGCCGCAATGCTGAGAAGTCTTGTTCTGTATGACATCCTGAAGGTTTCCTTGTGGTGGACTAGAGAACTTTGGCGAGGAAAGCGGCTGTGCGCGGGTGATCTGGACGGTTGAACACCTTGTCCGGCGTGCCGGTTTCAAGAATGCGCCCCTGCTCCATGAAGACGACCTGATCGGAAACTTCACGGGCAAAGCCTATTTCATGGGTGACGATGACGAGCGTGGCGCCGGAGCGCGCAAGCTCCTTGATGACGTCGAGCACTTCGCCCACCAGTTCCGGGTCGAGCGCCGATGTCGGTTCGTCGAACAGCAGAACTTTTGGTCTGAGCGCAAGCGCGCGGGCAATTGCAACGCGTTGCTGCTGGCCGCCGGATAGCTGGCGCGGATAGGCGTGCGCCTTGTCGGCCAGTCCGACGCGGGCGAGAAGATCAAGTGCTTCGGCTTCGGCCTGCCGACGAGACAGACCACGTACCGTAACCGGAGCCTCGACGATGTTTTCGAGCGCGGTCAAATGCGGAAAGAGATTGAAATTCTGGAACACCATGCCGACTTCGACGCGACGTTTGAGAATATCCTTTTCCTTCAGTTCGTAGAGGGTTTCGCCATCCTGCCGGTAACCGATCAGCTCACCGTCGATGGCGATAAAGCCGTCATCGACGCGCTCCAGATGGTTGATGGATCGCAACAGCGTCGACTTGCCGGAGCCTGACTGACCGAGAATGGTGGTGACGCTGCCGACTGGGATGCGAAGCGACACGTCATCGAGCACTTTCAGGGGGCCGAAGCTTTTGGAAACACCATGGATCGTCACCTCACCGCCACGGGCATGAAGCGGATTACGGCTGACGGGATTTGGCGGAACGCGGACCACTGGCTCATCGCGGGCAACGGCGATGGAACGCGAAGGTGCCAAACGACGATAGAAGCCGGAAAAGATCGACGGCGGCGGATTGCGCAGCGCACCGCGCGAATAGTGCCGTTCGATATGATGCTGGATGATCGACAGAACCGTCAGGATAACGAGATACCAGACGGTCGCCACCATCAGCAGAGGGATGACCTCCAGATTGCGGCGATAGATGATCTGGATCGTATAAAACAGTTCCGGAAGTGCCAGGATGTAGACCTGCGAAGTGCCCTTGGCGAGCCCGATGATATCGTTGAATGCGGTTGGGAGGATGGAGCGCATGGCCTGCGGCAGAATGATGCGTGACGCTTGTCGGCTGCGTGGCAGACCGAGCGCAGATGCCGCTTCCAGCTGTCCCTGGTCGACGGAAAGAATACCGCCACGGATGATTTCCGAAGCAAAGGCTGCCTGATTGAGGGTGAGGCCAAGCACGGCGGCCGCAAAGGGCGTGATCAGCTGTGTCGTGTTCCAGCTGAAGAAATTGATGCCGGTGTAGGGCACGCCGACGGTGATTGTTTCGTAGAGATAACCGAGATTGTTGAGGATCAGCAGCAGCACGATCAGCGGGATAGAACGAAAGATCCAGATATAGGTCCAGGAGACGCCGACCAGAAGCGGCGAGCGCGACACGCGCGCCAGAGCAAGACCGGTGCCCAGGATGAAACCGAACAGCGCGCCGAGTGCCGTCAGAAGAAGCGTGCGGGCAAGGCCGACCAGAACAGGTTCGGCAAAAAACCATTCGGCGAATACATCCCAGCCCCAGCGCGGGTTGCCGAGGACGGAATGCAGCGTGGCGGCGATGACCAGCAGCGCAAAGATCGTACCGACAGTGCGGGCGGGATAACGTGCCGGCACGACACGATAGTGAGAATAATCACCACGCTTGACCGCAGCTTTTAGCCTGGTTGCCGGCAGATCGTTGAAATCCGTCGTGATTGTCATCGTGGATCTCCTCAGATGCTCTGCAAGGCGGCAGAAAGACCGCTCTGTTGTGCCGTGAAGCGGCTCAGAGTCAGGTGCTTTTCGAACGGGAGTTTGCGGATGGTTTCGGGATCGACGGAAGTATCGAACAGCGCCGTATAACCATTGGTGAGGTAGAGCCCGACCGCCTCGGGCTGACGAAAGCCGGTGGTGAGGTAGATGCGGGCATAACCCTGCCGCAGCGCCTGTTCTTCCAACTCTAGCAGGACGCGTTTGGCCAACCCTTGCCGGCGATACCCCGAGTGGGTCCACACGCGTTTGATTTCGGTAGTACCGTGATCTTCGTGGCGCATGAAGGCGCCACCGGCAATCGCCTGACCGTCACGCAGCAACAGCACGAAATTGCCGTGCGGCGGCGCGAACACATCCGGCGCGTAGCGGTTCATTTCCTTTGTCGCACCCTCGGCATCGTAAAAACTGCCATATCGGCTGTCATATTCGAATGTCAGTTCCTCGATCAGCGGCCGCGACAGCGGATCGAGCGGGGTCGTGTAATAAAAGCGATCACTCACGGGTCGCACTCCCAGGTTTCGAGCGGTTGGTCGGTCGGTCAGGACAGAAAGGTTTCGGCAAGCCGCGCCCAGTAGCGGGCAGCGGGAACGATGATGTCGTCGTTGAAATCGTAAAGCGGACTGTGAAGCGGCGCGCTGTCGCCATTGCCGACGAACAGATACGAGCCGGGACGCTCCTCCAGCATGTAGGCAAAATCCTCGCTTGCCGTGCGCGGCCGAAAATCGCCGGCCACCTGCTCCGCCGGAAAAGCCTCTTCGGCCACCCGCCGGGCAAAACGGGTCTCCTCGACATGATTGATGACGGGCGGAAAGCCGCGGCGATATTTGACATCCGCTTCCGCCCTGAAGCTTTGCGCCTGCGCGCGAGCCAATGCCGGCACACGCTCTTCCAGCCGGTCACGCACGGCTGGCGAATATGCGCGCGCCGTCAGTTTCAACTCCACGCTTTCGGGAATGACATTGGACGCCGAACCGCCATGGATCGAACCGACCGTCAGCACCGCCATTTCAAGCGGATCGACATTGCGGGCGACAATGCTCTGCAAGGCGGTTATGAACGACGCAGAAGCCAGAATAGGGTCCACTGTCTCGTGCGGCGAGGCGCCATGTCCGCCCTTGCCGACAATACGGATCAGCGCCTGATCGACCGATGCCATGGCCGGGCCTTCGACAAACCCGAACTTTCCGGTCGGGACGCCCGGCCAATTGTGAAGGCCGAAGATCGCATCGACCGGAAACCGTTCGAACAGACGGTCCTCGATCATCTTCTTCGCTCCGGCGCCGACCTCTTCAGCGGGCTGAAAGATCAGTGTCAGCGTTCCAGAAAAACGGCCATGTTCGGCAAGGTAACGCGCGGCGCCAAGCAGGATCGTGGTGTGCCCGTCATGGCCGCAGGCGTGCATGACGCGCGGGTTGCGACTGGCATAGGCAAGATCGGTCGCCTCCTCGATCGGTAACGCATCGATATCAGCCCGGATGCCGATCTTCTTGTCACCAGCGCCACGCCGAAGGGTTGCCACCACGCCGTAACCGCCCACCCCCTCCGTCACCTCGTAGCCATAAGAGAGCAGATATTTGGCGATGACCTTGGCGGTGCGCCCCTCGTGAAAAGAGAGTTCGGGATACTGGTGCAGATCACGGCGGATCGCGACCAGTTCTGGCGCATAGGCAAGGATCGTCCGTTCGGCGTCGTCGCGATGACGCGCGCCGTCAATGTGGATATTCATGGTTTTGCTTTCCAAAGGTTGGCGCCGGCCAGTTGGCAGCCGGCTGTTTCACCTTTTCAGAAGGTCAGGCCCGGGCTTTTTCCGCGTCGCTGTCGACACCCGCGTAAACGCTCTGGCGGTACGGCAATCCGAGATTTTCCCGCAGCGTGCTGCTTTTCAAGACCGGGTCGAAATAACCGCGGTCCTCGAGGATCGGCAGCACGAAACGGGTGAAATCATCGAGCCCTTCGGCAATGACCGGAAAGCCGAGAATGAACCCGTCGGCCGCACCGTTTTCGAACCATTCGATGAGTTTCGACGCGACATGCTCAGGTGTGCCGACAAAACCTTCTCGTGGCGTGGCGGCCCCGAGCGCCGCCTCCCGCAGGGTCTGCCCCTTTTCCTTCGCCACGCGCTTGATGCGGTCGGTCGTCGAGCGAAAGCTGTTTTTGCCGATATCGCCAAGTTCCGGGAATGGTGCATCAAGATCGTAAGCGCTGAAATCGTGGTGATCAAAAAACCGCCCGAGATAGGCGAGTGCGTCTTCGATCGAAATCAGATTGCGAATGACCTGATATTTTTCCTCGGCCTCGGCCTTTGTGCGGCCAATAATCGGCCCGATACCCGGGAAAATCTTGACGTCATCAGCGGAGCGACCCTGCGCCACCGCCGACTGCTTGACCCGACGGGAGAACGTCTGGTTTTCCTCCAGAGAAACGCCATTGGTGAACACGCCATCGGCGTGTTTTCCGGCAAGGCCGATACCGGCATCCGAGGAGCCAGCCTGGAAGATGACCGGCTGGCCCTGCGGCGAGCGCTGGATGTTGAGCGGCCCCTCGACCTGGAAGAACCGTCCCTTGTGTCCGAGCGTATGCAGCTTTTCGCGATCGAAAAATTGACCGCTGTCCCGATCTCGAATGAAGGCGTCGTCATCCCAGCTGTCCCACAGGCCCTTGACGACTTCGAGATATTCGTCGGCGATCTCGTAACGCAACGCGTGTTCCGGGTGGTTGCGGCTATAGTTCCGCGCTGTGCCTTCAAGCGGGGTCGTAACTGCATTCCAGCCGCCGCGTCCGCCACTGATGAGATCCAGCGAAGCAAACTGCCGGGCAATGGTGAAAGGATCGCTGTAAGAGGTGGATACCGTGCCGGCGAGGCCAATTTTCTTGGTCACCGTCGCCAGTGCCGACAGGATGGTCAGAGGTTCGAAGCGATTGAGAAAATGCGGGATCGATTTCTCGTTGATGTAAAGCCCATCCGCCACGAACGCGAAAGCGATGCCGGCAGCTTCGGCCTTCCAGGCAACTGCCTTGAAGAATTCGAGATTGACGCTGGCATCGACCGGGCTTTTGGGATGCCGCCAGGAATTCATGTGGCCGCCTGCGCCTTGCAACATGATACCGAAACTGATCTTTTTCTTGGCCATGGGATAAATCCTCCTGGATCAGGCTGCTGCCGAAAGGGGTTTGCGAGCGAGAAGCTCGATCGATGCCAGACGCCGGTCTATGCCGACGGCGGGCGGCTCGAGAACGAATTCCTCGATGCCGTAAAGTGATGAGAGCCGCGACAGTTCGGCATGGATATTCTCCGGAGTTCCGTGCAGCACGCTCGGCTTGCGTTCCTCGATACGGAATTCCTTTACGCCGGCCTGTCTTGCGAATTCTTCCGCCTGGTTCCTGCTGCCGACGCTGACGGACTGGCCATTGTCGAGAAACACCTTGAATATTTTCAGCTCCGAAACGAGTGCGGCGGCATCTGCTGCGTTTTCGGAAGCATAAGCTGCCAATGCCAGGATCGGTGCCTTGCCGGCTTGCTGACGGTAGGTTTCGAGACTGAGGCGCAGGTTATCCGGGTCGCCATTCAGATGGCCCGCAAACACGAAGTGCCAGCCATGCCTTGCCGCCAGCCGTGCGCTGTCCGGGCTTGCCCCGAGCAGAAACCGCTCAGCGGCAACGAGCGGCCGCGGACCGGAAAAAGCGCGTTCCGCCACCGTTTCGGCTTCAGCCGAATGGGCGAGAAATGCCTCGAGCTCTCCAAGCTGCTCTTCGAACTCAGGTTTCGCCGCGCGATACACCTGCAACGCTTGCGTCGATTGCGGCAACCCGCCCGGTGCCTTGCCTATACCAAGATCGACCCGTCCCGGCGCCAGAGAGGTCAGCAGGTTGAAGACTTCCGCAACCTTGTATGGGCTGTAATGCTGGAGCATTACCCCGCCTGACCCTACCCGGATTCGGGAGGTGTGCGACAATATCCAGGCAATGAGCACTTCCGGCGCGGAACTGGCCAGTTCCGTACTCCCATGATGTTCAGCCACCCAGAAACGGCGGTACTCAAGCTCTTCCGCTCGCTTTGCCAGTTTAACCGTGTTCGACAGCGCCGTGACCGCGCTTTCCCCTGAAGAGATTGGACTTTTGTCGAGCAGGCTCAATGCGTACATGGTTGCGTCTCCGACGGTTTCGACCTTGCGCTTATTTGTCTACTGATTTGGTAGATAATGAAGGTCGTAAATTCCCATTGCCGGGCAGATGGGAGAAAATCGTTGCCGTCATTGGGGCGTCGCGAGGATCGCCGATTGTCAGTGAGAACTGCGGATCAGAGGTGGCTGACATATATGACCGTGACAACCGCCCGGCCGGGAGGCCGTCTCGTAACGCACATCGTCCTGTTTTGATTTACCGCATTGAGGAGCTTCAAAACCGCGTGTAGACATCAACGCAGGTCGCCACATTTCGGGTTACGATGGACGCGCAACTTGCCCAGATCGAACGCTTTCTGATACGCATCATCTGCGTATTGGCTTTGGTTGCGGTGGGGTTTGCGCACAAGGTTCCGACACCGGTCGATACGTCGGTCGCCGCCGAATTCGCCCAGTACATGATGCCCGATGGCAACCTTCCGACACTCTGCATCACGTCGGCGGACGATCATGCGCATGACGGCGACAAAGGTTCGCGTGATCATGTCGCCGGCGGCGACTGCGAGGCTTGCCGGCTTGCGGCGTCCGTTCTTGTGCCGCAACAAACAGATATCTTCGGACATCCGGCCCGCTTTTACGCCAGGCCATACCGCATTGTCGGCGACAACACGCCGATGCGCCGTCTTTTTCCTTCGCATGGCGGGCCACGTGCACCGCCCTTTCCGTTGAGACACATCGGCTGACGTATCCCAGGCCACCTGGCCTACCGATCGGACCGCCGCCTTCGTTGCCGAGGGCACCATCGATGAACCGGTGGTGGCCGGCGCTGTAGTCATCATCGGAAAATCATCATGTTCAATCTTATCCGCCAGGCCGTGCGTCTGGCCAAGGCCGCAGTCTTCTGCACTGCCATCACGCTCGTTGCCACCTCGGCCGCCAAGGCTGAAATCAATATCACCGACGTTCTCGGACGTCAGATCACGCTCGACAAACCGGCCCAGCAGGTCATGCTCGGCTTTTATTTCGAGGATTACATCGCGATTACCGGCCCCACGGCCATCGATCGGCTGAAGGCAATCTCCTTGAATTACTGGAAAGGCTATCGCCCGCAGCAATACGATGCCTATGTGAAGATTGCGCCCAGGATTGCAGATCTTGTCGATGTCGGTGACGCCGATGCGGGCACCATGTCGGCCGAGAAAATCATCGCCTCACGCCCCGACGTGGTCATTCTTTCGGCCGGGCAATATAAATACCTCGGCGCCGCGGCGCAGACGATCGAACGGATAGGCATTCCGCTCGTCGTTGTCGATTACAATGCCCAGACTGTAGAAAAACATGTCGCCAGCACGCTGATCATTGGTCAGGTGATGGGTGCGGAGAAACGTGCTGCCGAACTTGCCGAACAGTACAAGACGAAAGTGGCAGACACACTTGCACGCGTGGCAAAGGTGGCGGCGACAGAAAAACCGAAAGTCTATTTCGAACTCGGTCAGAAGGGTGCCGCAGAATTTGGAAACACCTATGGCCAGGGCATGTGGGCCGGCGTCATCGATGCCGCAGGCGGCCGCAATATCGCCAGCGGTCAGATCGCAAGCTGGGGGCCGCTGAACCCAGAATATGTGCTGTCGTCGAAGCCGGACGCCATTTTCATCACCGGTTCGGAATGGATAAGCCTGCCAAGCGCTGTCTTGATGGGTTTCGGCATCCCGGACGAAACGACCCGGAAACGCGCAGAACCCTACCTGGAACGCGCCGGTTGGCAGGACCTTCCCGCCCTCAGGAACCGCGAGGTTCACGCCATCTATCACGGCGGCACACGTACACTCTACGATTTCGCATTCCTGCGTTACGTCGCCAAGGTGCTTTATCCCGACGCTTTTTCCGATGTCGATCCGCAGGCCGAGCTTGAAGCCTATTACAGGGAATATCTTCCGGTCTCCCCCGCCGGCACTTTCATGCTCAAGCTCGGCGCACGGAAATGATGGCCGCCCCCACAGCAAGGCAGGATTTGCACGCTCTTTATCGAAAGAGCGTGCGGAAACGCCTGTCGTCGATCATCGTATGCGTAACGCTGCTCATCGCGTTCATGGCGGCCGATCTCGTCACCGGCCCCTCCCCTCTAACCGTGCGAGAGGCTTTCGACGCGCTCTTGAATGGTCCGGCAGGCAATGACCGAACCGCCGCTGCCATCATCTGGGCCATTCGCTTGCCCATGACGATCATGGGGGCATTGGTCGGCATGGGTCTCGGCATTGCCGGCCTGCAGATGCAGACCATTCTGGATAACCCGCTCGCCAGTCCTTTTACGCTCGGCTTTTCAGCGGCCGCCGGTTTTGGCGCAGCGCTTGCCATCATGTTCGGCGGGGCATTGCCGGTGGCGGCCTGGATCATCGCTCCCGTCTCGGCATTTGCCATGACGCTTCTCGCCTGCGCTTTGGTCTATGCCATTGCTCGGCTTCGTGGCGCGAATGCAGAGATACTGGTGCTTGCCGGTATTGCAGTCATGTTCATGTTTCAGGCCTGCCAGTCGCTTCTACAATATCTGGCCGAACCGGAAGTCCTGCAGCAGATCGTGTTTTGGCTGTTCGGCAGCCTGCTCAAATCGAGTTGGACAAGTGTCGCCGTTCTCGTCGTCGTCCTGAGTGTCGGCGCTCCGCTCTTGGCACGCGACGCCTGGAAGCTGACGGCCATGCGACTGGGCGACGCGCATGCCACGAGCCTTGGCACAGACATCAACGCCCTTCGACGCCGGACTTTTCTGATCATCGCGATGTTGACGGCGGCTTCCGTCGCATTTGTCGGCACAATCGGCTTCATCGGCCTGATTGCGCCGCATGCAGCCCGCGCCATTGTCGGGGAGGATCAGCGGGCTTTGTTACCCATGTCTGCGCTGACGGGCGCGATGTTGTTAAGTGCTGCCTCCATCATCTCCAAAATACTGGCACAGGGCGCAGTCATCCCGGTTGGCATCGTAACGGCCATCGTCGGGGTGCCCGTATTGTTCGTTCTTATAATGCGACGTGGTTCGGGAGGCGTTCGATGAGCGGCCAACGCGATCTTTGCCTTGCAGATATCAACGTCTCTCGGGGCGCCTGCGAAATCGTAAAGGGTGTATCGGCCACGTTTCCAAGTGGAAGTATCAGCGTGATCTGCGGGCCGAACGGAGCGGGTAAATCGACCCTCATGGCCGCGATAGCCAATATCCTTCCATATTCCGGCACCACGACGTTTGCCGGCAGAAAACCAGGCAACAAGGAACTTTCCTTTCTGCCCCAGGCTCTCGGGCTGCGCGCACAGCTTTCGGTTCTCGAGACGGTACTGCTCGGACGACTGGACAAACTTGGATGGTCGCTGAGAGGAAGTGACATCGATGCGGCCGATGCAGCGATGCAATCGGTTGGCATCGGCGATCTCGCCTCCCGAAGCGTCTGCTCTCTGTCGGGCGGCCAGCAACAACTGGTGTTGCTGGCCCAACGCCTGATCCGCAAGCCTGCAATCCTGCTTCTCGATGAGCCGACCAGCGCGCTCGATCTGCGCCGGCAATTGCTGGTGCTCGATATACTCAAAGCCTATGCCGAGGAGCAGGACGCAGTGGTGGCCGTGGTGCTTCACGATCTTTCGCTTGCCGCACGTTATGGCACCGAAATGCTCGTCCTGCACGAAGGGCGCTGCGCTGCTGCGGGCAAACCTGCCGACATTCTGACGGAGGATATGATCCGCTCGGTCTATGGCGTCGATACGGAGATATTGCATACGGCGAATGGCACGCCGGTCATCGCGCCGATTTGTGCCCATGTCGGGAAACCGCCCCGACATGAAAACCATCGGGCGGAACCAATAGAGCCGGTCATCGTACGCACGCGCGCAGAGCGTCGATACGAGAGGTCGGGCACATAGATCGTTGCGAAGATTGCTCTCGCACCGCCGCCTCGGGGAGCGCCACGCCTTCCGCTTCCCGAGCGTTGGTCAATACTCGATCTGGAAATGACAAATGTTCAATTTCTGCACATTTTTTGATCTTTATGCTTGTTTATTGCACTTTATAACTTGACTAACGCATTCACCTTATTTACCCGAAATGCTGCAAAGCAACACGGAATACATTCATGATTTCCAATAGTTTAGGTGCCCGCATCGCGGCTTGCGCGATGTCAATTTCGGCTGCGCTCTTTTCCTCTGCTGCGATGGCGGAAGTAAAGACAATTACCGACGTCATCGGCCGCGAGGTTAAGGTCGATCTTCCCGCCAAACGCGTCGTCGTCGGATTTTATTTCGAAGACTACATGGCCGTCGGCGGGGAAAAAGCCTTCGACAAGGTTGTCGGCATCTCGCGTGAAGCATGGGAAGGCTGGGTGCCCGCCAACTGGAATATGCACACCAGCCATCGTGCCTCACTGAAGGACATTGCCGATGTTGGCGAAGTCGAGGCGCAGACGTTTTCGGTCGAGAAGCTTCTGAGCCTCAACCCGGATCTCGTCATTCTCGCCGACTGGCAATATAAGGCGCTCGGACTTGATGCAGACCGCATCGAGGAGGAAGGCATTCCCGTCGTGGTCGTGGATTACAACGCACAGACCGTCGATCGCCATGTCGCCTCGACGCTCGTGCTCGGCACGTTGACCGGCGAGGAAGCCCGCGCCAAGGAAATCGCCGATTTCTATTCCGGCGCGTTGAAGGATGTTTCCGACCGCATTGCGAAGGCCGGCACGGCGAAGCCGAAGGTCTATGTCGAATTCGGCAACAAGGGTCCGGGTGAATACTCCTTCACCTACGGCAAGAACATGTGGGGCGCGATGTCCACCGCCGGTGGCGCCGACAATATCGCGGCTCCCTTTGTCGAATGGTGGGGCCCGATCAACCCGGAACAGGTTCTTGCGTCCGCGCCGGATGCGATCTTCATTTCCGGTCGCGAAAACAACAAGAGCGATACCGCGCTGCCGATGGGCCAGGGCGTCAAGGCTGACGAAGCCCGCGCCAAGCTGAAGGCCTTCGAAACCCGCCAGGGCTGGGACCAGCTGCCGGCCATCAAGAATGACAAGCTTTTCGGTGTTTATCAGGGCGCGTCTCGCACGCTTTCCGATTTTGCCATGGTCCAGTATATCGCCAAGCAGCTCTATCCCAAGCAGTTCGCCGATATGGATCCGATCGCGAACTATCACGCCTATTACGCAAAATTCCTGCCCGTCCAGCCGGAAGGCACATTTGCAGTCGGCGTGAAGGATTGATCGCCCTTCGCTAAATCAGTCTCCCAGGACTTGCGGAAGGCGCCGCCGATCTCTGGCGCCTTCCGCCGCATTCATCGGTTTTTTTCATTCCATGACAGTCAACACAAAGAATGCCGAGGCAATCGGTGCGCACCGGGCGCGCGAGCGGCGGCGCTGGCGCACCGTCCTCCTGTTTCTGGGCTTGATGGCAGCAAGCCTTGTTCTCGATATCGCCACCGGCCCCTCCATGCTCTCACCCGTCGAAGTGGTGCGGTCGCTGATCGGCATGGGCGAACGTGCGCCGATGACGGATTCGATCGTGCGCGCCCTGCGTCTGCCTATGGCGCTGATGGCACTTGTCGTGGGTGCCGCACTCGGTGCGGGCGGCGCGCAGATGCAGACAATTCTCAACAACCCGATGGCGAGCCCCTACACGCTGGGCATGGCGGCCGCTGCCGGTTTCGGTGCAGCTCTCGTTCTGGCGGTCGGCGGGCTGGGCTTGCCGACCATGGTCGCCGTGCCGCTCGGCGCCTTTGCCTTCTCAATGCTGGCCGCCTTCTTTCTGTTCATGCTGGCCTCCATGCGGCGCATCAACACGGAAACCATCATTCTCGGCGGCATCGCGCTGCTCTTCCTGTTTCAGTCTCTCCTGTCGCTGATCCAGTTCATGTCCTCTCCGGAACTATCGCAGCAAATCCTGTTCTGGCTGTTCGGCAGCCTTACCAAGACCACATGGCCGACCTTGTCGTTGACAGCCATCGTCACCCTTGCCTGCTGCCTGGTGCTGATGGGCGATTCCTGGAAGCTTGCAGCCCTGCGCATGGGTGAAGCGCGGGCGGCGAGCCTGGGTGTCGATGTCCGCTTCCTGCGCATGAAAGTGCTGATCATCGTCGCAATCATGACGGCGACCGCCACAAGCTTCGTCGGCGTCATCGGCTTCATCGGCCTCGTTGCACCCCATATCGCCCGCATGAGCGTTGGCGAAGACCAGCGGTTTTTCCTGCCGATGTCGGTGATATCAGGCGCACTCATGCTGTCGGCAGCATCGGTGCTGTCCAAATCGATCATTCCCGGCGCACTGTTTCCGGTCGGCATCGTCACCGCAATCGTCGGAGTGCCTTTCCTTTTGTGGCTGATTTTCGCGCCACGGAGGCAAGCATGATGGAATTGGACGATATCGCCATTCGTCGCGGCGGCCAGACTATCGTGCGCGGTGTCAGCGCCCGTCTTGCACCCGGCCAGATCCATGCCGTGATCGGTCCCAACGGAACGGGCAAGACGACCCTGCTGCGCGCCATATTCGGCGAGCTACCACTGGAAAACGGTGCGATCCGTCTCGGCGAACGCGCTCTTGGTCACGGCCGAAAAAACCGGCTTGTCGAGTGGCGTGAAGACATTGCCTACATGCCGCAGGATACAAATGCTGATGTGGCGCTGACGGTGCTGGAAGTCGTCGTCCTCGGAAGGCTGGGCAAACTCTCGCTGCATATCGATGACGAAACCCTGTCCCTGGCTATGGACCGGCTGACACAGGCAGGTATCGCACATCTGGCTGGCCGCGACATTGCTTCGCTCAGCGGCGGGCAGAGGCAGATGGTATTGTTTGCGCAGGTTCTCATGCGCGCACCGAAGGTGATGCTGCTCGACGAACCGGTCAGCGCGCTGGACCTCAAGCATCAGGTCTCGCTTCTCGATGTGGTGCGCAGGGAAACCCGCGCCAATGGCTGGATAACCCTGGCCGTACTGCACGACCTCAACCTTGCCTGCCAGTACGCAGACAATCTTTTGGTCATTGCCGATGGCGCACTGAAAGTCTCCGGCGCGCCCAGACACGTCGTCACGCCCGAACTTATCGGCGAAACCTATGGCGTAACGGTCGACGTGCTGCACGACCGGCGTGGCAATCCGGTTATCCAGCCGGTCGGTAATATTCACGAAACAACACCCGAAAACGAAAGAATGCTCGCATGAAAGCTCTCATACTGGCACTTACCGCGACGCTCACGGCCTCGCCGCTTCTCGCAGCCGATCACACGGTCAAAATGCTGAACTTCGGCAAGGATGGCGGCATGGTGTTCGAACCCGCCTATGTAAAGGCGGAGATCGGCGATACCATTACCTTCGTGCCGCAAAATTCCAGCCATTATGTGCAGACCTATGTGATGCCGGAAGGCGCTACCCCTTGGAAAAGCAAACTGGACGAAGAGTTCAAGGTGACCCTCGAGAAGGAAGGCGTCTATCTGTATTATTGCCCGCCCCATCTGATGATGGCGATGATCGGCGTTGTGCAGGTGGGCAAGCCGAGCAATCTCGATGCAGTAAAGCAGAAGGCCGAAAAGCTGCGGCCCAAACTGGTCATGAAGAAAGAACGACTGGACGCCTATCTCGGTCAGGTGGCTGAATGATGAGAGATGCCCGGCATGCCATGTCGGGCAAAGTCTCCAACGCGTCAGCGGATGATCGCCATCGCACATGGCTGCGATGGCGCGGGCAGGACGACGCACCAACGCGGTTCACAGACCGCACTTCTTGTGTCTGACGGTAGAGGAAGCCATATTACTAGTATGAGGCATAACAATACCGCATAATCGGATGCCTACATTGGCGCAATATTTGACAAATGACGTCGCCAACTTAATATTGTTGGGAGAATTTTCATAAATATTGTTCAGTTTCCCCCTTAGATTTTGGGGGATCTCAACATGAACGCTGTACTCAGCACTGTTTCCGGCAAGCTCATTTTGGCAACGGGAGCGGCTATCGCCAGCATTCTCGTGGCCTACACGACGTTCAACGTTATTCATGTCAAAGCGCAGACCGAAAAAGAGGTCATGGCGCTCGCGATGGAAAAGGCAGCACTCGTCAGCCAGCGCGTTGCTACCGATATCACACAGGCGACATCTGCCGGTGCGGCGCTTGCCGGCACGCTCAACGGCATCATGGTCGATGGTTCCAAAAACCGCGGCGACATCATTGCCGCCATCAAATCGCTGGCGCCACGCTATCCGAGCATGTTCGGCGCATGGATGTACGAGCTGCCCGATGTGAAAAGCCCGACAGTTGCCAGCAATGCCGATGGTGTTAACAAGGAAGGGGTGTTCACCCCTTATTGGACCAAGGGCGACAATGGCAAGATGGAGCTTTCCACCTGGAAGGTCGACACAACGGCGGAATATCATGCCCGCGTGCTCTCGACCGGCGACGGCATCATCACCTCTCCCTACATGACCAACATGAAGAAGTTGGTGACGTCGGTTTCCGTGCCCGTGCGCATGGACGGCAAGATCGTCGCGATTGCAGGTGCCGATATCAAGCTGGACGACCTGACGGCTGCCATCGGCCAGATGCAGGCGTTTGAAGGCGGCCGTGTCATGCTGGTGGCGAACAACACCAAATGGCTTGCAAACCCGAACACCGACAACCTGATGAAGGAATATGCAGATCAGGGCGCCGACAAGGTCAAGCAGGCGCTTGCCGATAGAAAACCCCAGATCCTCGAAGGCATGCCGGACGGGTCCGTACGTCTCGTCTATCCGTTTACCGCTCCGGGCATGAACACCACCTGGGCCGCCATTCTCGATGTTCCTGCCGCCACGTTTTCCGGCCCCGTCTGGAGCCAGATATACAACACCACGATCGGCGGCCTGCTGATCCTGCTGGTCACCGTTGGCGTCATCCTGATCGCCAGCCGCTTTTTGATCGGCAAGCCGCTGAAAAGCGTGCTTTCCGCCGTCCAGAAGATGTCGAATGGCAACTATCACGACCCGATCGCCCAAAGCGGTGCAAAAGACGAACTCGGCAGCCTGACAGCCGCTCTCGAAAAATTCCGCCATCAGCTTGCCCGCGGCGAGGCCCTGAAGGCCGAGCAGGAAACCCTGCAGGAACAGGTGGAAGCCGACCGCAGAGAGCGCAGCAGCCTGGAGCACGCGAAGGCGGAAGATCTGCGCCGCTTCGTGGAAGTGGTAAAGAGCCGCTTCGACATTCTGGCATCGGGCGACCTGACCGTGCGCATGAACGACAAGCTGGCACCGGAATTCGAGACCATCCGCCACAACTTCAACACGTCGGTATCCTCGCTGGAAGATACGATCGGCAATGTCGTGCAGGCGGTTTATGCCATTCGCTCGGGCCTTGACGAAATCTCCACGGCCTCAAACGATCTTGCCCGCCGCACCGAGCAGCAGGCTGCCTCGCTGGAAGAAACGGTTGCCGCACTGGGTGAAGTTACCCGCGGCGTCAACGATACAGCCGATGGCGCAAAAACCGCGCAGAAAACAGTCACCGTCGCCCGTGGCGACGCGGAGAAGGGTGGCGACGTCGTGGCACGCGCCATCGCCGCAATGACGGAAATACAGGACTCGTCGTCAAAGATCGGCAACATCATCAGCGTCATCGACGAAATCGCCTTCCAGACCAACCTGCTTGCACTGAACGCCGGCGTCGAGGCCGCACGAGCTGGTGAAGCCGGCAAGGGTTTTGCCGTCGTTGCACAGGAAGTGCGCGAACTCGCCCAGCGCTCGGCTCAGGCAGCCAAGGAAATCAAGACGTTGATTTCCATGTCCTCGACGCAGGTCGATGCCGGTGTGCAACTGGTGCAGGACACAGGCAGCTCATTGGGCAAAATCGTCGAGCAGGTACTCGGCATGAGCCAGACGATAGGCCAGATTGCTTCCAGCGCCCAGGAGCAGGCGGTCAGCCTGCGCGAAGTATCGTCCGCGGCAGACCAGATGGACAAGGTTACGCAGCAGAATGCCGCCATGGTGGAAGAGACCACGGCAGCCGCTCAAAGCCTGACACACGAGACGGAAGCGCTGGCGCACATGATCAGCCGCTTCAAGGTCGGCAGCAGCGCAGCACACACGCAGGGCGGCCGCTACGACTACTCGATGGCCAGCTGATCTGCAGAAGTTACGCTCGAAAAAAAGGCCGGTGCAAACAATGCACCGGCCTTTTCATTACATCGGCATGGATCTCGGACAATCAGCTATCTGCATTAAAATCGGAGCGTTACCGAATATCTCCGCGCCGTGGCCGATTTTTCAATCCACCTGAAGGCAGAGATACTTGACCTCGACATAGTCCTCGATGCCGTATTTCGAGCCTTCGCGGCCCTGCCCGGATTGCTTGATGCCGCCGAAAGGCGCCACCTCGGTGGAGATCAAGCCAGTATTGATGCCGACCATACCGTATTCCAGAGCCTCGGCGACGCGGAACACGCGGCTCAGATCCTTGGCGTAGAAATAGGACGCAAGGCCGAACTCGGTGTCATTCGCCATTTCGATGACCTCATCTTCCGTCTGGAAACGGAAAAGCGGCGCGACCGGCCCGAACGTCTCTTCCTTTGCAACCTTCATCGCTGACGTCACACCGGTGAGGATGGTCGGTTCGAAGAAAAGACCTCCGCGCGCAGCCCGCTTGCCGCCAACGGCAACAGCGCCGCCCTTTTCAAGCGCATCGGCGATATGTTCCTCCACCTTCTCGATAGCCTTTTCAGTGATCAGAGGACCGGCCACAACGCCTTCCTCGAACCCGTCGCCGACCTTCATGGCCGAGACTTTGGCAGCCAGCTTGTCCGCAAAGGCGTCATAAACGCCTGCCTGCACATAAAGCCGGTTGGCGCAGACGCAGGTCTGGCCGTTGTTGCGATATTTCGAAATCATCGCGCCTTCGACGGCCGCATCGAGATCGGCGTCGTCGAAGACAATGAAAGGCGCATTACCCCCGAGCTCCAGGCCGAGCTTCATGATCTGCTCTGCGCCCTGCCGCATCAGGATTTTTCCGACGCCGGTGGAGCCGGTGAATGTCAACTTGCGGACCTTGTCATTCTCTGTGAATTCCAGGCCGATATCGGCTGATTTTTTCGAGGTGACGACATTGAAGACACCGGCCGGCAGCCCGGCGCGCTCTGCCAGCACCGCCAACGCCAGGGCGGAAAGCGGTGTTTCCGCTGCCGGCTTGGAGACCATGGTGCAGCCGGCGGCAACGGCCGGTGCGAACTTGCGCGCTAGCATGGCATTGGGAAAATTCCACGGTGTAATGGAGGCAACGACACCGATCGGCTGCTTCAGCACGATGATCCGCTTGTCCTGCTGGTGGCCGGGAATGGTGTCGCCGTAAACGCGCTTGGCCTCTTCGCCAAACCATTCGACATAAGATGCGCCATAGAGGATTTCGCCCTTCGCCTCGGCGAGTGGTTTGCCCATCTCCATGGTGAGGATCACCGCCAGATCGTCGGCATTGGCGACCATCAGATCATAAAGTTTGCGCAGAACGGCCGCGCGTTCCTTGCCGGTTTTCTTTGCCCAGAGCTTTTGCGCCTTGTGGGCAGCATCGATGGCGCGGGCGGCATCGGCGCGCGTCATATCCGGAAGCTTTGCGATCACGTCGCCGGTCGAGGGATTGGTGACCTCGAATGTCGCGCGTCCTTCACCTTCCGCGCGCCATTCACCGGCGATAAAAGCCTTGTCTCTGGCAAGCGAGGGATCTTTCAGGCGGCGAACAAGTGTGTCGGACAGGGCCATGCGCCGGCCTCCTTCGATGGACTGATTGCTGTGACTGTGGCTGGGGTCCGACACTATCGAACCTCCGGCACCGGGATCAGGCGAATGCGTGCGTCGATTTCGGCTCGAAGCTCAGCCAGGCCTGATCGCCGCGGCTGATGCTGGAAATCGCTTCGTGACCGAACGGCAAACGAACGGACAGGCTTTCGCCACTGCCGGTCAGGGTACTGACCTCGATATTGTTGCCGAGGAAGGTAATGTCGTTAATCGTCACGGCAAGACCGTTGCCAACCTGGGTGCTGGACAGCGACAGCCGTTCCGGCCGCAAAAGCAGCGAAGCGGATTTTCCGCCCGCCTTGCCGGCGTGCATCGGCACGCCATCGATCACCGTGCCGCCCGGCAGTGACAGCTTTGCCTTGCCATCGGCGCTCGACAGGATTTCGGCGTTGATGAAGTTGCTGTCGCCGATAAAACCCGCAACGAAATGTGTGGCCGGGTTGGCGTAAAGCTCCGGGCCGGTGCCGATCTGATCGATTTCGCCCTGGCTGAATACCGCGATACGGTCGGAAAGGCGCAAGGCTTCTTCCTGATCGTGGGTGACGTAAAGAATGGTCACGCCGGTTTCCTGGTGAATGCGGCGGATCTCGAACTGGATCTCTTCGCGCAGCTTCTTGTCGAGCGCCGAGAGCGGCTCGTCCATCAGCAGGACAGGCGGGTTATAGACCAGAGCGCGGGCAAGCGCGACGCGCTGCTGCTGGCCGCCCGACATCAACGCCGGCTTGCGGTCCTCGAAACCTTCGAGACGAACCAGTTTCAGCGCCTTCTTCACGCGCTCGGCAATTTCGGCCTGGCCAACACGGCGGATACGCAGCGGAAAGGCGACGTTTTCGCCCACCGTCAGATGCGGGAACAGCGTGTAACGCTGGAACACCATGCCGATGTTGCGTTTGTGCGACGGGGTGGAAAGCAGGCTCTGGCCGTTGAGCAGGATGTCGCCATCGGTCGGGTCCTGAAAGCCCGCCAGAATGTAGAGCGTCGTCGACTTGCCCGAACCGGACGGCCCGAGAAAGGTCATGAACTCACCCTGGGCAACATCCAGGCTCACGTTCTTGACGGCAGTGACCTGTCCATATGTCTTGCGGATGCCACGAATGGAGAGGAATGGCTGGGTCATGCTTTGCGTCCCTTGCGGAAGAGTGCGGCCGCGACCATCAACAGGATGGTGAAGGCAATGAGAATGGTGGAGGCGGCTGCGATGACAGGCGTCAGGTCCTGCCGGAGCGTCGCCCAGATTTTGACCGGCAGCGTCTGCAGCGTTGGGCTGGCCATGAAGATGGCAAGAACGACTTCATCCCACGATGCCAGGAAGGAGAAGATCGCCGCGGCGAAGATGCCGTGGCTGACGGCGGGCACCGTCACCCTCAGACGGGCTTCCCACGGGCTTGCACCGCAAAGGATCGCCGCATCCTCGATCGACTTGTCGAAACCTTCCAGCGCATTGCCGATCGAAATGATCGAGAACGGCAGCGCGATCAGCAGATGCGCGATGATGAATCCTACCGTGGTGCCCGCCAGTCCGAGCTGCAGAAACAGCGCGTAAAGGGCGACGGCGAGCACCACGACCGGGAGGATCATCGGTGTCAGGAAAAGAGCGCGCAGGGCTTCACGTCCGGCAAAGGTGCCGCGATTGAGGCCAAGGGCTGCAAGAAAGCCGAGGATGACGGAGAGGACCGTAACAATCGCGGCGATCTTGAGGCTTGTCAGCGCCGACCAGAGCCAGCGCGGATCGGAAAACAGCATCTGATACCATTTGAACGTCCATGACGGCGGCGGAAAGATCAGCCATTGCGACGAGCCGAACGAGAGCGCCGCGATAAAAACGATCGGCAGGATCAGGAACAGACAGACCAGAACCGTAAGGCCGATCAGGAACGGTTTCAAACCGCCGAGTTTATCGAAATCGAGCAGCATGATTGTTACCTCACCCTATTGGGGTTCAGGAATTTGAGCTGGATGGCGTAAAGCACCATGGTCACCAGCAGGAGGACGAGTGCGGCAGCACCGCCCATGCCCCAGTTGACCAGTGACTGCACGAATTGCGCAACGAGTTCGGCCAGCATCATGTTGGATGTGCCGCCGAGAAGCGCCGGCGTGACATAGTAGCCAAGCGACATGACGAACACCATCAACGCGCCAGACGCGATACCCGGCAGAGACAGCGGCAGAAGAACACGGGTAAAACACTGGCGTTTGTTGGCGCCGCAAAGAGCCGCTGCACGCAGGATAGCCGGATCGATGGACTTGAGGATACCGATCAGCGGCAGGATCACGAAGGGCAGCATGATATAGGTCATGCCGATGGTGACGCCGACGAGATTGTTCACGAGCGCCAGCGGCTTGTCGATGATGCCAAGGCTGATCAGCATCTTGTTGACGACGCCGGTGCGCTGCAACAGCACCATCCAGGCATAGGTGCGGGCAAGCAGGTTCGTCCACATGGACAGAACGATGATCGCCATCACCAGCCGCGACCACTTGTCAGGCATGATGGCGAGCAGCCATGCCACCGGAAAACCGATCACGACTGCAACCACCGTGACCAGACCGGCAACCGTGAACGTGTTGAGGAACACACGCAAATAGGTCGTGGAGCCGAGGAGCTCCTGGTAATTCTGGAGACCGGGCGTGGGCTCGAGCACGCTGCGCATCAGCAGCATGAGCACGGGGATGATGAAGAAAAAGGCGATGAGCAGCAGGGCCGGCACGACATAGCCGAAACTGCCGTTGCGCCTGATACTTCGTTGTCCACCGTCAGTCGTTGCCGACAGAACCATTACAAACCTCCCGGTTCCCTTGGGGATTTCACGGGCCGGAACCACCGGCCCGTGTCATTCATGTCTTCAGATGCGGGTTACTTGGCCTGCCAGGCGTACCAGCGGGTGCCGATCTCGTCGCGATGGGCCGCCCAGTAGCTCATGTCGGCATTGACCTGCGTTTCGGCCTGCTGGTCGGGCAGCGTCTTGCGCAGGTCCTCATCCATCAGTTTCGGCGAGTCCGTGTTGATCGGCGCGTAACCGGTCATCGTCGCGAACTCGGCCTGCGCCTTGTCGCTGGTGGCGTTGGCGATGAACTTCATCGCCGCTTCCTTGTTCTTCGTGCCCTTCGGGACGACGAGCGCATCGGCGGCAGTGATGTTGTTGGTCCACGATGTCTCGACCGTGACGCCGGTCTGGGCAAGCGCCGTCAGGCGGCCGTTCCAGAAGGAGCCGAACGGGGCTTCAGCCGAAGCCAAAAGCTGCTGCGACTGCGCACCGCTATCCCACCAGACGATTTCCGACTTGATCGTGTCGAGTTTCTTGAAGGCGCGGTCGAGATCGAGCGGATAGAGCTTGTCGGCGGCAACGCCGTCGGCCAGCAGCGCAGCTTCGATCACACCCGGTGCGGACCACTTGTAGAACGTGCGCTTGCCGGGGAATTTCGCGAGGTCAAAAAGATCGGCCCAGCTTTTCGGGCAGGCATCAACCGCGTCCTTGTTGCAGCCGATGACGAAGGAATAATAGAAGCTGCCGACCGAATAGTCGGTCACGAAGCGCGGATCGAGCTTCGTCTTGTCGATGACGGAGAAATCGAGCTTTTCGAGAAGGCCCGCATTGCCGGCCTGCACCGCATAGTCACCTTCGACATCGACGACATCCCAGGCAACGTTGCTGGATTCCACCATGGCCTTCAGCTTGCCGTAGTCGGTCGGGCCGTCCTGCGTGACGTTGACGCCACCCTCAGTGCTGAACGTATCGGCCCAATGCTGTTTCTGCGCATCCTGCGTGGTGCCGCCCCAGCTGGTGAACACCATGTCGGCGGCGCTTGCCTGTCCGGCGAAGGCGACGGTGGCGGCGAGAACTGCGATGATCGTCTGCTTTTTCATGTTTTCTCCTCCCTGAGAAAAACCGTGATCTGCGAATGTGTGCTTGTGCTCTAGACCGGCACCGTGCCGCCCAGAGGCGAGAATGCTGCGGGCGACATGATCTTGTTGTCGGCGGTAACGATCAGGTCGCGTATCTTCGGCAGAAAGGCCTGCCATTCCGGGTCGGCTGCCAGTCGCGCACGACGCGCCTGGCGATCATCGAGGCTTTCAAAACCCCAGATATGGACGATCTCATTGATCGGCCCGATTTCCGAGGAAAAGTACCCGACAAGATTACCGAGGTGTTTTTTCTGAATGGCGATACCGATCTCGCCGACCACTTTCAGGTATTCGGGGATGGCACCGTTCTTCAGCCGATAGGTTCTGATTTCGTAGAACATCACCATCACCGCATCACGAAGGGGTCGGGGAAAGGCTCGTCGGACGTTCTCAGCCACACCGTCTTGGTGCGGGTGAAATCAAGCGCGGCGGCAAGGCCACCTTCGCGACCGTGACCCGAGTGGCCGTAACCGCCAAATGGCGCGATGGGCGATACTGCGCGATAGGTGTTGATCCAGACGATGCCGGCACGGATGCGCTTCACCATGCGGTGTGCCCGGGTCAGGTTCTGGGTGAACACGCCCGAAGCGAGGCCGTATTGCGTATCGTTGGCCAATGCGACGGCTTCATCCTCATTGGTGAAGGATACGACCGACAATACCGGGCCAAACAATTCGGTTTCGACCGATGGCGAATTGATGCCGTCGCAATCGAGAATGGTCGGCAGGTAATAAAAACCATCGCCCTCGCCTGCACGTCCGCCGGTGACGACCTTTGCGCCTGCATTGACGGAGGCCGAAACGATCTGCTCGACATGATCACGCTGACGTTTGGTGCAGAGCGGACCGACTTCCGTCGCCATATCGAGAGGCGTGCCGATGCGGATTGCTTCGGCTTTTGCCTTCAACAGGGCAATGAACTGGTCCTTGACCGAGCGCTCGACGATCAAACGCGATCCGGCAACGCAGCTTTGACCCGTCGCGGCAAAAATGCCGGCGACCTGCGCATTGGCAGCGCTTTCCAGATCGGCATCGGCGAACACGATGAAAGGTGACTTGCCGCCGAGTTCCAGCGAGGTGCTGGCAAGATTTTCGGCCGAGTTGCGCACCACATGCGCCGCAGTGGCCGGGCCACCGGTGAAGGCGATGTGGGCGACACCCGGATGGCGGGTGAGTTCGCTACCGCAGGAGGGGCCAAAACCGGTGATGACGTTCAAGACACCCTTGGGGAAACCGGCTTCATGCACGAGACGAGCAAATTCCAGCATGGGCGCCGGGCCATCTTCAGACGCCTTGACCACCAGTGTGCAGCCGGCTGCCAGCGCCGGGCCGATCTTGACGGCCGAGAGAAACAGCTGACTGTTCCACGGCACGATGGCGGCAACGACACCGACCGGCTCGCGGCGGGTCCAGACATCCATCTCGGCCTTGTCTATCGACAGAGTCGAGCCTTCGATCTTGTCGGCAAGGCCTGCGTAATAGCGGTAATAATCCGCGACATAGGCGATCTGCGCCGAGGTCTCGCGGATGATCTTGCCGGTATCGCGGGTTTCGAGTTCGGCAAGGTACTGGGCATTGGCCTGCACCAGATCCGCCAGCCTGTAGAGAAGTTTTCCGCGCGCCGTGGCAGTCAGTGCCGGCCATGCACCGTTCCACAATGCCCGTTCGGCAGCTTTTACGGCGCGATCCACATCCGTCTCGCGGGCTTCGGGCATGGACGCCCAGACATTTCCGGTCGCCGGATCGATACTGTCGAACCGGCCTGAGCCGTCTTCGAAAACACCGTC
Organism: Hyphomicrobiales bacterium; assembly: GCA_900472395.1. Taxonomy (GTDB): domain Bacteria; phylum Pseudomonadota; class Alphaproteobacteria; order Rhizobiales; family Rhizobiaceae; genus Neorhizobium. Next base: position 53,477 of record UCHV01000001.1, on the reverse strand, counting down.
TATATATTGCTGAAAACGTTGCATATCGGCCTCACCGGAATGCTGGCATGACGTCGGCGATAAAGCGCTCGAGCGACGCCTTCTTGCGCTCGAAGCTCATGCCGGTATCGATCCAGAAGGAATATTCGTCCCAACCCTGTTGTTCGTAAACCTTCAGGCGATCAATGACCGTGGCCGCATTGCCGATCGGCATGTTGGTGATCATCTTTTCCGGCGCAAGATTCGGGTTGGCCGCCAGTTCCTCTTCGGTCAAATTCTGGATCAGACCCTGGCTGATCGGCCGCTCGTTCTTGAACCAAGCGAAAAAGTAATTGTAATAGGTGCTGATTTCCTTGGCAGCCTTGGCGATATCGGCTTCATCGGAACCGACATAAGTGTGCTGCAGCAGCATGATTTTCGGGCGTTTTACGTCCGGCGCCTTGTCGCAGGCCGCGTCGAAACGTTCCATCAGGCTGGCAATCTCGGCCTCACCATTGGCAAGCGGCGTGCACTGAACGTTGCAGCCATTGGCCACCGCAAATTCGTGGCTGTTCGGGTCACGCGCAGCAACCCAGATCGGCGGATGCGGCTTCTGTACGGGTTTTGGCGCAGAGGTCGTCGACGGGAATTTATAGAACTCGCCATCGTGGGCGTAATCGCCTTCCCAGATGCCCTTGATGGCCGGGATAAGCTCGCGCATGCGCTGGCCGGCACCCCATGGGTCCAAGCCCGGCAGCAGACGTTCGTATTCGAAACTGTAGGCACCGCGGGCAATGCCGAGATCGAGGCGGCCGCCGCTGATAAGGTCGGTCATCGCCGCTTCGCCGGCCAGCTTGATCGGATGCCAGAAGGGCGCGATCACCGTGCCGGTGCCAAGCCGCACGTTTTTGAAACGAGCAGCAAGGTCGGCGAGATTGACGAACGGGTTCGGGGCAATGGTGAATTCCATGCCGTGGTGCTCACCTGTCCAGATGGCGTGCATGCCACCCTTGTCGGCGATCTCGCAGAGCTTGATGAACTCTTCGTAGAGTTCCTCATGGTTCTGGCTGGCATTCAGCCGTTCCATATGAACGAAAAGCGAGAACTTCATGGGATCAACCTTTTTTAGCCACGGCGTGGACGCGGCCCTTTTCCTGATTGCCGAAATAGATGCCGAAATTGCCGAGCGTGCTTTCCTGGGCGTAACGTTTCACCGTCTCACGGACGGCGGAGTCCTGGATCTTGTCGAGCGGCAACTGCTGCAGCGGAAACAACTGCCCGACCTTGGGCGCGCCCTCGCCTAATGCGGCGCGGTAAACGATGTGCTGGCGCCCTGCCTTAGTGTCTTCGTAGATGGAAAACAGCAGCCCGGTCTGGATCGAAAGACCGATCTCGGCGGTGAATTGCGGCTCCAGCACTTCCATGCCTTCGCTTTCTGCCTTGTCTACAAAAGGCAGGGTCCAGCCGTCATTGCCATCCGGCACCAAAAGGATTTCGCCGGCACGTTCGGCGACTGCGCCGACCGAAAGGCTGCCCTCGACATTGGCCAGCAGGTTCTTTTCGGTGAGTGCCGGCGTGAAATAGCCACCGCGGGCGTAACCGAGGCCGGTCTTGCCGGAATTCTCGAAACCTTCGATCTTTCCGATGATGATGACGTGGTCTCCGGCATCGACGCGTTCATGTGCCGAACAGTCGAACCATGCGGCGACGTCGGAAAAGACCGGCGAACCGAACGGACCCTTCTGCCAATCGACCGCAGCGAAACGATCCTCGACCGGACGCGCAAAGGTGTTCGAAACATCCTTCTGGTCTTCGGAGAGGATGTTGACCGCAAAACCCTTGGTGGTCATCAGCGTCTGATAATTGCGCGATGTCTTCGCCAAGCAGACCAGAAGCAGCGGCGGATCCAGCGAAACGCTGGTAAAACTGTTGGCGGTAAAACCGATGGGCGCGCCTTCGTCACTGAACGTCGTCACCACGGTGACACCGGTCAGGAATGCACCGAACGCATCACGTAGCGCTCTTGGGTCATTTGCCTTGGGATCACTCATTGTCACTCCTCCCATTCCTCCTTATCGGACCGGCTGCCAGGTAAGCCAGTCGGCCAGTGCCTCACTCACCTCCTCCGGCGCCGTGAGATTGACCATATGTCGGTGGCCCTTGATGACGACCGCTCTTCCTTGAGGCGTCGCTCGGGCCATGTCTTCGGCCATTTCGGCCGTCGAATTCTTGTCGCCATCGCCCGTCAGGAACAAGGCTGGCTTTTTCACCTGCGGCCAGCTGTCCGAATAAACGGCATCGCCGGTGGCAAAGGCCCTATAGGCGGCAGCGTAACCGCCGGGATCGACCTTCTGCAGCAGTTCATGCACGAGGCGATAGGCCTCGCCATTTTTCTCATCCGACGAGAACCATCTTTCCAGCGGCGCTTCACGATCGAAGGCTCCGGAAAAGATCTCGTCGGCACGGGCTTCCACCGCCTCACGGGCTGCCGGCGTCCTTTTGTAGACGCCATTCAGCAAAGCCACCCGACGGAGTTTTGACGGCTCCGTCGCGGCAAATCCTGCGGCAATCAATGCGCCCATCGAATGGCCCGCAACATTGACCGCTTCCAATCCCAGTTCATCGACCAGCCTTGCGAACCAGGCGACGAAATTGGGCAGTTCCGGCCGCGCATCGAGCGCCGCCGAAAAGCCGTGCCCCGGAAGATCGACCGCGATGACGCGATGATCTTTCGAGAGCCGGTCGATCTGCGGCCCCCAGGCTTCGATGCGCATGCCCACCCCATGGATGAGGACGAGTGTTTCGCCCCCATGCCCCTGGTCGACAAAGGCCGCGCCGGAAGGCGTCTTAGACCGATGCAGGGTTTGCAACATCGTGGCCAAGCTCCTTGAGGTCCTGGTAGCGATCGCCGATGCGATGATGCGGACGGCCACCGATCGAGGCACCGAGCGCGATGACGATCTCATCTGCGGCCGGCGCGTCCGGAATGGCGCACTGGATCGTCAGGTAATGCGAGCGACGGCCTTCGTCGTTCTTGTCCATCAGCGGGATCATGATCGGCGCGTTGGCCGGGCCGCGCGTATTGCAGAAGGCGAGATAGGATTTTGCGCCGACGGCCGTGCGATAATGATTGCCGAAACGCAGAGTGTGGATCAGCGCCGAACCGTGCTCGATTTCACCATCGAGACCCACGACGGCCGACTTGCCATATGCTTCGACAGCCTCGCCGGAACCGACGGTGTCGATGATCATCTTGGTCAGCAGTTCGCCGAGAACCGGAGCGACTTCGTGAATTTCCGGCTTCAGGTTTTCGACAAAGCCACGGCCGGCCCACGGGTTTTTAACCACGGCCAGAGCCGCGATCAGCTTCAGCGGCGTGGCCGCTTCCTTGCCGCCCTCAACGAGCGTCGTCTCGATCTGCAGAAACGTCTTGCGGATCACCGGTGCCATGGAATGTCTCCCTGCAATTTCATCTGCTCGTATGTTGGTATACCATCGGACAGCATGTCAAGTCCTTGTCGGAATCATTTTTTGCAGCTAAAGAAGACACATGATCAAAAACGCCGATCCCTTCGCCGCCCTGCGCATTGAAACCCCACCCTCCACATTGCGGGAAATGGCGTTGGAGCGAATGCGCCGCGCCATTATCAGCGGGCTCTATGAGCCGGGAGCGCGACTGGTGGAGCGTACCCTCTGTGAGCAGCTCGGGGTATCGCGCTCGGTTATTCGCGAAGTCATCCGTCATCTGGAGGCGGAGGGGCTGGTCGAAATGCTGGCCAAGCAGGGGCCAATCGTGGCTCGGCTGGAATGGGACGACGCTCGTCAGATCTATGAAATCCGGGCCGCCCTGGAGGCAACGGCAGTGGCCGATTGCGCAAAAGTGGCCACCGACAGGGTGAAAGCACTGCTGCGGCAGTCCTTGAGCGAACTCGACAAGACATCGCAGCAGAATTCGCCTCTCGGCATTCTCGATGCGACGACAAGCTTTTATCGCACGATATTCCACGCCGGCGGGCATACCATCGCCTGGGATATCGTCAGCCGTCTGAACAGCCGCATTTCTCGGCTGCGGGTCATGACGCTATCGACACCCAATCGAACCACGTCCGGCCCGAGCCAGATTCGTGAAATTTTTGCGTGTATCGAAAAAAACGAACCGGAAGCGGCCGCCGCAGCCTGCCGGGCACATGTTGCGGCCGCCGCTGCTATTGCCGAGAGCATCATTGGCGGCAAATAATCCGCCGAAAGACGGATGACGCTAAATGGCCAGATGCAGATCGCTGCCGGCCGCCGGTACGCAACAGCAAATCAACGCTTCGCCTTCGCCGATCGGATAGGTCGGCTCTGAAAGATAGCTCACTTGCCCTCTTGTGACGGCCGCCCTGCACTCACCGCAGTGGCCGGCGCGGCAACCGAATGCCGGCTCCAGCCCCCGTTGTTCGGCAAGGTCAAGCAAAGGTCCATTGCCGGGTTTCCATCGCGCTTCCTTTGCCGATTGCGTAAAAATGACCCGCACAGGCTCGGAGGCCGCTGGCACCGACTGGACTGCGGCCGTGCTGCTGGCGCCGTCACGCCTCAGTCCCGACGGCCCAAAAGCCTCGGCATGGATGCGGTCGTCGGCCACATTCAGATTACGCAGGCCATCATACATCGACTGCATGAAGGCCGCCGGTCCACAGAGATAAAAGTCGTAATCGCCGAACGGCAGATGTGATTTTACAAGATCCATGTCGATGCGGCCGATAGCTTCATAATCGGTCGCACCATCGGATGGCGACTGCCCGAGCACTCTGATATCCCGGATTGTGCCTTGGCTCCGTTCGATCAGTTGGCGGATTTCGTGATCGAAAGCCCGCTCTTCCCCGGTGCGCGACGCCCTGAAAAGCCAGACCGGCCGGCGATGGCGTGTTCTGTCACCCTCGTGAACCACGTGGCGCAGCATCGACAGCAAGGGTGTGATGCCGATGCCGGCTGCCAGAAGCACCGCCTGTCGATTGCGCTCCATCGCATTGATGGTGAACGCACCGGCAGGAGCACGGGCAGAAATTTCGTCGCCGGGCTGCATGCCATGCAGGAGAGTGGAAGCACGCCCCTCCCGCTTGACGCTCAGCCGATAGTATCCGTCGGACGGCGCACTGGAAATCGTGTAGGTACGATTGATATAGCCGCCGCCATCGGCGATCCTGATCGGAAGGTGCTGACCTGCCAGATGCGGGATCAGACCCTTAGCATCCACCGGCGCAAGATGAAGCGAGCGTATCGTCCTGCTTTCATCGACGATGCGCTCGATTCGAAAGGCCCGCCAGGCGTCTGCCTTGGCCGCCGCCTGCAGCCGGGCTTCGGCGTCGCTCCAACTGCCTGTCATCACACTGCTGGGTGACATCCAATTCTCGGCGAAGGTCCAGCGCAGCGGCAAGGCATCCCGTCGCAAGACAACCTTTTTCGGGATGACGCGCCAAAGCCGTTCCGCGCCTTCAAAGGCCGCTATCTCGGGCGAATCCAGAATGATTTCGACGGAGCCTGCGACCTGCAGAAGGTCACCGTTCGCCTGATCGAAAAACAACAGCCCTGCGCGAGGATTGATGAGAAAATTGCCAAGCGTGTTGAAGAACAGGTTTCCGTTGAAATCCGGTATCGTCAAACCGCCATCTGCGTCGATGCGCACAAAACCGGGCCGACCGCCACGATGGGACACATCGACATGCCGCCCCTCGGCATCTTCCATGTAGGACGCGACGAAAAACGTGTCTGCCGTCGAAATGATGCGTCGAGCGTCCTCACCCAGATATTCATCGACCGTAGAGGCCGAAGCGCGGACCTCTTGCGGATCGCGCACGAATGAAAAATGCCGGTTCTGAATGTAGCGCGGACAATTTCCAAAGCTGTGCTCCACGTCTACGGAGAAGACGTTATCCGAGTTGCGATCTACCGTTCCGTTCATCCGATTGCGGCGGCGGGTGATGAGGTCGATACCAAGGAGACCGACAGCGTCGCCGTGTTTCATACCTTGTTGGGCGGGGTCACCCGGATCGCTGGCGGCGGTTATGGTCAAAGTCTGCGGATCCGGCGAATGAAGGAAACCGGGCTGACCGCTTCGGATCGTTGCCCAGGGCGTCCCCTCGTCATCCACCGCCCCGACAGCGATAAACGGCAACAGCGGATAGAATTCACGATGCTGATCGAGCAGAAAATGGCGCACAAATTTGCGACCGACCACATCAAGCTGATCGGCCACACCGGAATGTTGCTGCAGTTTCACTTCGCCCGCGTGCCAGGGTGACGTCGCGCTTTCCAGCGTAGTTTGTTTATCGAGCATCGTCGTCTCCACCGTAGGAACAAGATGCGGCCGGGCTGAGCGGCCGCATTCAGTCGGTCAGGCAGCAAGCCCGATCGCGGTTTTGGGGAAAGCAACGAAGCCCGGAAGCGCTTCCATGCGCGTCAGCCAGTGACGCACGCTTTCATGAGGCGTGAGATCCACGTTTCCTTCCGGAGCACCGACAATGTAGCTGTAGAGCGCAATGTCGGCGATGGTCGGCCGGTCTCCGACGATGAACTGGTGTTGCTCGAGTTCGGCATCTATCAAGCCGAGAATACGATGGGCACGCGCGATGACTTCATCTGTTCGAAAATCCGCGCCGAAAACGGTGACCAACCGGGCTGCGGCCGGGCCATAAGCGATTTCTCCCGCGGCCACAGATAGCCACTTCTGAATTTTCGCGATGGATTGAAGATCGTCCGGCAACCAGTCCTTACGGCCGAGTTTGGTTGCTAGATAGACGAGAATGGCATTCGAATCCGTCACTATCGTGCCGTCGTCCTCGAGCACAGGCACCTGACCGAACGGATTGAGTTCAAGAAACTCCTTCGTTTTATGGGCGCCTTTTGCCAGATCGACATCAACGACTTCGGCCTTAACGCCCAGCAACGACAGGCAGAGCAACGCTCTATGGGCATGGCCGGACAGCGGAAAATGGTAAAGTTTCATGCGGGGCTCCTTGAGGTGCAGAATGCGATTGCACCGAAATCCTAGCAACATCCATATTTCTGCAGTAGACAGATATTTTTAGAACCATCCTCTCATTATTTGGAAGGCCTGAATGGATCGACTCGATGCCATGGCTGTTTTGCTTTCTGTCGTTGAAAACGGCAGCCTGTCGGCCGCGTCACGTGCGCTGCACTCACCTTTGCCGACGGTAAGCCGCAAGATATCGGAACTCGAAGCGCAACTTGGCGTCCGGCTGATGACCCGCACCAGCCGTCGGGTGCTGTTGACGGAAGCCGGAGAACATTATGTCGCGGCGGCACGCGAGATACTTGGACGCGTGGAAGAAGCGGAACGTCGCGCTTCGGGCGAATACCTTGCCCCGCGCGGTGACCTGACGATAACCGCCCCGATCGTCTTCGGACGCCTGCACGTGCTGCCGATCATCACCGATTTCCTGAAGGCATTTCCGAGCATCAATATCCGGCTCGTCATGAGCGACAGGTCAATCAGCCTGGCTGACGAGCATATCGATGTCGCGTTGCGCATCTCCACGCTTTCGGAAAAAAATCTTGTCGCAATTCGGCTCGGCTCCATTCGCAATTGCCTCTACGCCAATCCAGACTACCTCAGGATGCGCGGCCGCCCGTTTCATCCACGCGACCTTGAAAATCACGGCTGTATTGCCTTTGAAGGCGTTCTCTCTAATCGATTCTGGAATTTCCGGGACGGCAACGAGGAATTTGCCGCGCCGGTTCGCCCAAGGCTTTCGGTCAACACGGCGGAAGCTGCGGTGGATGCCGCAGCCGCGGGTCTCGGCATCACAAGAGTTATGTCCTATCAGGCAAAAAAAGCAGTTGAAGCCGGTCTGCTGGAGCCGCTTCTCGAAGATTTCGAACTGGAAGCCGCCCCCGTGCACCTCGTCCACCTTTCGCAAGGATTGATGCCGCTGAAATTACGGACCTTTCTGGATTTCGCCGCGCCAAGATTAAGAGCGGTCCTGAAGTAGGACCCGATTCTCCGGAGGAAAGCGACCTGGTTGAACGACGGGCGTACCTCACAGGGCATATTTCAGCTATGACACCGTATGAGCAGATTCAACGAGATAGAGATTGCCCTTGTGGAGCGCCTTAACGCTTTGAAGGCAGAGCCGGGTAAAATCATAAACTTGACCGATCTCAGTCCCAGATTGAATGCGTTGGGCTACGCGAAGGACGAGGTACTGGCCGTTCTCTTGGCGCTCGAACAAGACGGGATCTTCGTTTTCGCGCCCGGCAACAGACTTCGCATCTTGAAAGCGCTTCCGGAATAGTCACCGTAAGATACAAACCGATGCCGGACGATCAATGATCGATCGCGCATCTCACGAAGCAACCTGGAGCTTGCGTTGATGGGTCCGAATATACTCGCTACTGGTCCAAAAGACGCCAGAACAACCATCATTCTGGCCCATGGCGCCGGCGGTGCGATGGACACGAAATGGATGGAGGACATCTGTCAGGCTTTATCCCGCCAGAACGTGCAAGTGCTCCGCTTCGAGTTCGGTTATATGGCCGCTCGCCGGACGACGGGCAAACGCAGTCCGCCGCCGCGCGCGAATGGCTTGCTGGATGAATACAGGCAAGTCATCTCCGAAAATGCCAACCATCGCCGTCTCGTGATCGGCGGCAAGTCGATGGGTGGCCGCGTCGCCAGCATGATCGCGGACGACCTCTACCAGCAAGGCGTCATATCCGGCCTGCTTTGTCTGGGATATCCTTTCCATCCGACAGGCAAGCCGGAAAACCTGCGCACCGCCCATCTGGCCACGCTGAGGACGCCGACGCTTATCTGCCAGGGAACCCGCGACCCCTTCGGCTCAAAAGACGAAGTCGCATCTTACGGTCTCGCGGCATCGATCACCATGAACTGGCTGGATGATGGCGACCACGATTTCAAGCCACGCAAGGCAGTTTCCGGCAAGACCCTTTCCGAGAATATCGAAGCCGCTGCGCAGCGAATTTCCTCTTGGGCCGCTGAACTGAACGATGTCCGGAAGGACGGCTAGGCGCGGAACTACCCCGTCCCGAATTTGCCATCAGCTTTTGAATGCGGCGTTTGCAATTGAGTGCATCAAAATTGCCCGCACAAGTCATCCTATTTAAGTTGGCGCCAAAAACATTTGCATGTTGACATATAACCTAGGCACGTGAAACGATTGCACACGCTTGCACGAGCGGGGATGATGTGGAGGCGTCATCCAGATCTGGGAGGATATCATGCGTCTTGCTTTGTTGGCATCGGTCGCTGTGGCCGGCCTGTTGATGAATACATCGGCGTCGAAAGCCGCCGAAGACCTCAACCTCATTTGCTCCGCGGATGTGGTGATCTGCGAAATGATGCAACAGATGTTCGAGAAGGACACCGGCATCAAGGTCAACATGGTTCGTCTGTCCTCGGGCGAAACCTATGCCAAGGTGAGGGCCGAGGCCCGCAATCCAAAAACCGATATCTGGTGGGCCGGCACCGGCGATCCGCACCTGCAGGCGGCGTCCGAAGGCCTGACACAGGAATACAAGTCGCCGCATCTTGATGAATTGCAGGACTGGGCGAAAAAGCAGGCGGAAAGCTCGGGCTACAAGACAGTCGGTGTTTATGCCGGCGCGCTGGGCTGGGGTTACAATACCGACCTTTTCAAAAAGAAGAACTACAAGGAGCCCAAATGCTGGGCGGATCTGCTGGACCCTGCCTTGAAGGGCGAGATCCAGATGGCCAACCCGAATTCGTCCGGCACGGCCTATACCGCGCTCGCATCGCTGGTGCAGATCATGGGCGAGGACAAGGCGTTCGACTATCTCAAGCAGCTGAACGCCAATGTCTCGCAATATACAAAATCGGGTTCCGCTCCGGTCAAGGCTGCGGCGCGTGGCGAGACCGGTCTCGGCATCGTGTTCATGCACGATGCCGTTGCGCAGACGGTCGAAGGTTTTCCGGTCAAATCGATCGCACCTTGCGAAGGCACGGGGTACGAAATCGGCTCCATGTCGATCATCAAGGGCGCCCGCAATCTGGAAAGCGCCAGGAAATGGTATGACTGGGCGCTGACGGCGGAAGTTCAGTCGCACATGAAGGATGCCAAATCCTTCCAGCTTCCTTCCAACAAAAAAGCGGAAGTTCCCAAGGAGTCGCCGCGCTTCGAGGACATCAAGCTGATCGACTACGACTTCAAGACCTATGGCGACCCGACCGAGCGCAAGAAATTGCTCGAGCGCTGGGACAAGGAAATCGGCGCAAACGCCAACTGATTTCAATCCTTTCTGCCGCGCTTCGGCTGGCCGCAGCGCGGCATGATCGACTTGTCGTCTGATGAGGTCGCATCGAGACATGAACAATCGCAATCGCAGACTGGATATCGTGCTGGCTCTTGGCTTTGCTGCCATGGTCCTCCTGCCGTGGTATCGCATAGAACAGGGCTTTTACGCGTTTACCTGGCTTGCGGACTTTCCGAGCAAGCCTGATGTCGCACCCGGCATTCTGCAAACCTTTCTACACGGCCGTTTCTGGCTGATCGCCGTGTTGCTCGCCTACGGGCTGGCTCTTGCGGCACGCTTCACAGCCGATCCGATGATGCGCGGCAAACTGCTTGCAATTGCCGGCGGTTTTGGGGTGCTTTTCCTTGCCCTTCAGGGGCTGGCAATCGGAATGACCGGCTTCACCTGGACGATCAGCGAGACGCTTTTCGGGCAGTTGACGGATGGGCAACCGCCAATGGGTGCGGGTGCCGTGCTTTCGGCCATCTGCTTCGTACTGTTGTTCGCTTTCGGCCTTGCGGAGCGCGGTGTCATGCGCGGCGATGCGTTCGTCGTCGCCACCATCTCGATGCTGGTCTTCCTCGTCGCTGTCTTTGTATTCTATCCGATAGGATCGATGTTCATCGGCGCCTTTCAGGATTTCGACGGCTCGGTGAATTTCGACGGCTTTTCCCGCAACATAGCAGATCCTTCGATCTGGAGCCTCGATTGCGTCATCGGCGGTGCTCGCTGCGGTATCGCGTGGCGCACATTGTTCCTTGCGATCCTGACGGCGGCAGGATCGACCGCACTTGGCCTCGCTTTCGCGCTCGTCGCCACCCGCACCCACTTTCCATACAAGAAGGGCCTGCGGCTTCTGACCATTCTGCCGATCATCACGCCTCCCTTCGTCATCGGTCTTGCGCTCACGCTTCTGTTCGGCCGCGCCGGCATCGTCACACAGGGACTGTCCTCGACATTCGGCATTGAACCAAGTCGCTGGCTGTACGGGCTCACCGGCATCTGGATCGCGCAGGTCCTGTCGTTCACGCCGATTTCCTTTCTCGTGCTGATCGGCGTCGTTGAGGGCGTCAGTCCATCGATGGAGGAAGCCTCGCAGACATTGCGGGCCGATCGTTGGCGTACTTTCTGGAGCGTTTCGCTGCCCTTGATGAAACCCGGCCTCGCCAACGCCTTCCTGATCGGCTTCATCGAAAGCATGGCGGATTTCGGCAACCCGCTTGTGCTGGGCGGCTCGCACGGCGTGCTCTCGACGGAAATCTTCTTCGCCGTGGTCGGCTCCCAGAATGATCCGGCCCGCGCCGCGGTGCTCGCGATGATCCTGCTAGGTTTTACGCTATCCGCATTCCTCGCCCAGCGCATCTGGCTGTCAGGCAAGAATTTTGCCACCGTCACCGGCAAGGGCGATAGCGGCGCGCATATCGCCCTGCCCCGGCCGTTGTCTATCGGCGTGCATGCCGTCGTCATCCCATGGATGATTTTTACGCTCGTCGTTTACGGCATGATCCTGTTCGGCGGCTTCGTCAAAACCTGGGGTCTCGACAATAGTTTGACGCTTGCCCACTACGCCAAGGCCTTTTCCATCACCTTCCGAGATGGATCGCTGGTCTGGACCGGAGTTGCCTGGAATTCGTTCTGGACGACGATGGAAATCGCGCTGATTGCCGCACCGCTGACGGCGGCCGTTGGCCTGGCCACGGCCTATGTGATCGTGCGGCAGAAATTCGCGGGCCGCGAACTGTTCGAATTCGCGCTGATGATGAGCTTTGCCATTCCCGGCACGGTTATCGGCATCAGCTACATCATGGCCTTTAACCTGCCGCCGCTGGAAATGACCGGCACGGCACTGATCCTGATCGCCTGCTTCGTGTTCCGCAACATGCCGGTCGGTGTACGCGGCGGCATCGCGGCGATGAGCCAGCTCGACAAAAGCCTCGACGAAGCTTCGATGACGCTGCGCGCCACCAGCTTCCGCACCGCCCGCAAGGTCATCCTGCCGTTATTGCGACCCGCGATCACCGCGGCATTGGTCTACTCCTTCGTGCGCGCCATCACCTCGATCAGCGCGGTCGTGTTCCTCGTCAGCGCGCAATACAACATGGCCACGTCCTACATCGTCGGCCTCGTCGAGAATGGCGAATACGGTGTCGCCATCGCGTATTCATCGATGCTGATCGTGGTGATGATCACCGTTATTACCGGTTTCCAGCTGCTGGTCGGTGAACGCCGCCTGCGACGTGAAAACCGCGTCGCGGGCCTCAACCAGTCGACCCTTCCCGTCATTTCCGAGGAGAAAACCGCATGAGCAAAAGTGCCGGTTCGGTCACGTTTCAGAATGTCCGAAAAACCTTCGGAGCTTTCACTGCCATTTCCGACCTGTCTCTGACGGTCGAACCCGGCACGCTGGTCACCCTGCTCGGTCCTTCCGGTTGCGGCAAGACGACGACCTTGCGCATGCTGGCAGGGCTCGAACACCCGACGTCGGGCCGCATCCTGATCGGCGGCAAGGATGTCACCATGCTGCCGGCCAACGAGCGCGATGTCTCCATGGTCTTCCAGTCCTACGCGCTGTTTCCCCACATGAACTCACTCGACAATGTCGCCTACGGATTGGAATCCTCCGGGCTTTCAAAAAAGGAAGCGCGACAGAAAGCAGAACACGGACTTGAACTTGTCGGGCTTGCCGGCATGGGCGGACGGCTTCCGGCAGAACTCTCCGGCGGCCAGCAGCAACGCGTGGCGGTTGCCCGCGCATTGGTGCTGGAGCCGCAGGTGCTGCTGCTTGACGAGCCGCTTTCCAATCTCGACGCCCGTCTTCGCCGGCGGGTGCGCACGGAAATACGGGAATTGCAGCAGCGCCTGCAATTCACCGCCGTTTACGTCACCCACGATCAGGACGAGGCATTGGCGGTTTCCGACCGGATCATCGTCATGAAGGATGGCGAGATCGCCCAGCAGGGATCGCCGCGCGAGCTCTACGAGGCGCCAGCCTCGCCATTCATCGCCGATTTCATCGGTGAAGCGAATGTGGTCGCCTGCGAGGTGATCAATATCACCGGCGACGATGCGACAATCAGCATCGAAGGGCTGCAGCATGTCGTTCCGGCGCGTGGCGCCAAACCCGGCAAAAGCCAACTCGCCGTGCGCCCCAGCGCCATAACGCTGGAACCGGCCGAAACGGCCGCCTTTCCTGGCCGCATCAGCCATGCAGCCTATCTCGGCGATCATATCGAATACGAGGCGGAAACGAGCGGCGGGACCCTGTTTATCGTCGACCCATCCGTCGAGCGGCCACTTGCGCCCGGCACACGGGTGTCGATCGGGCTGAAGAACCGCGGCATCGCCATCATCGCGCAGTGATGCGTTCACGGAAAATCAAAGGACAGCTTGCCCATGACAGCAGAAGACCAGGAGATCATCCAGCGCTGGAAACTGGCGGAACGCATAGCAGTGGAGGCCGGCAGCCACGCGCTCGGTTATTTCAAGCGTCGAGAGACGCTGGTCATCGAAAGCAAGGGCGATCCGCAGGACGTCGTTTCGATTGCCGACCGCGAGGTGGAGGAACTGATCCGCAGCCGCACCGGCGAAGCTTTTGGCGCGGACGGTTTCCTCGGCGAGGAATATGGTCTGACCGGCGGCAATAGCGGCTTCACCTGGGTGGTCGATCCGATCGATGGCACCAGCCCTTTCGTGCATGGCATGCCGAACTGGTGTGTCTCCATCGCCGTCCTCCACAAAGGAGAGCCGGTAATCGGCGTTATCCACGCACCCTGCCATAACGAGCTTTATTCGAGCGCGCTCGGACAAGGCGCGACGTTGAACGGCAAGGTTCTTGAGCTCACCGCTGCCAAAACCATTCGCAACGCCGTGACAGGCATTGGCGCCAACCATCATGTGACGCCGCAATCGGTTGGAAAAATCGTCGAAGACCTGCTGGCCAGCGGCGGCAATTTCGTGCGGCTGGGCTCGGGCGCAATGATGCTGGCCTATGTCGCGGCAGGCCGTCTGGCCGGTTATTACGAGCCTTACATGCACGCCTGGGACTGCCTTGGCGGTTATTGCCTCGTGCGCGAAGCAGGCGGCTGGTTTCTGCCCTTCCCGAGTGTGGGAGAGCATCTCACCAAAGGCGCGCCGGTTCTGGCGGCCGGCCCGGGCGCAATCGATGATCTCCTGCGCATCGCCGGCATCGACAAGGAAGGAGCAGCCGCTTGACGACATAGACCGTGCCGGGACCGAGGAGGGTCTCGCATGTATCGCCCGACCGGGCGACGAACTTGTTCATGGAAAGGGAGGAAAACGACCATGAAGACCGTTCTGACATCAGTTCTGGCAACCGCAGCCACGTTGCTTCTGGCATCGAGCGCGCTCGCCGCCACTGAAATCTCTTGGTGGCACGCCATGACTGGCGCAAATAACGAAGTCATCGATCAGCTTGCCAAGGAATTCAACGAGAGCCAGGCCGATTACAAGGTCGTGCCGGTGTTCAAGGGCACATATCCGGAAACGCTGAATGCCGGCATCGCCGCCTTCCGCGCCAAGCAACCACCGGCCATCATGCAAGTGTTCGACGCCGGCAGCGGCGTGATGATGGGTGCTCAGGGCGCCATCGTTCCGGTGGCCGAGGTTCTGGAAAAAGGCGGTTTCAAGTTCGACAAGGCGCAGTACCTGCCGGGCATCGTCGCATACTATTCGAAGCCGGATGGCACGATGCTGTCCTTCCCCTACAACTCATCCTCGCCCATCCTCTATTACAACAAGGATGTGTTTACGAAGGCGGGCCTCAACTCCGATACGCCACCGAAAACATGGGGCGAAGTTTTTGAAGCAGCCAAGAAGATCAAGTCCAGCGGCGCGGCCAATTGCGGTTTTACCTCGACATGGCTGACCTGGATCCAGACCGAAAACTTTGCCGCCTGGAACAACCTCTCCTATGGCAGCAACGAAAACGGCCTTGGTGGCACCGACGTCAAGCTGGCGTTTAATGCCGAACCCTTCGTGAAACATTTCCAGGCCATTGCCGATCTCGCCAAGGATGGAACGTTCCGGTATGGCGGACGCACGTCGGAAGCCAAACAGCTGTTCACGTCAGGCGAATGCGGCATCCTGACGGAATCGTCGGGCGGTCTTGGTGATATCATCAAATCCGGCATGAAATACGGCATCGGCCAGTTGCCCTATGTGGAGGGCGACGGCCGGCCGCAGAATACCATTCCGGGCGGCGCCAGCCTCTGGGTGTTCGCCGGCAAGAGCGATGCCGAATACAAGGGCGTCGCCACCTTCTTCAACTTCCTGTCGCAGACAAAGATCCAGGCCCGCCTGCACCAGGTCTCCGGTTACATGCCGGTGACGATGGCAGCTTACGAAGAGACCAAAAAATCCGGCTTCTACGACAAGAACCCCGGTCGCGAAACGCCACTTCTGCAGATGATGGGCAAGCCGCCCACCGAAAACTCCAAGGGTGTTCGTCTCGTCAACCTGCCGCAGGTGCGCGACATCATGAACGAGGAATTCGAGTCCATGCTGGCCGGCAAGCAGGATGCCAAGGCGGCGCTCGACAAGGCGGTTGAGCGCGGCAACGCTGCGATCCAGCAGGCAATCGGCAAATAACTGTCTTCTCTTCCGTCCGCATGTGAAACGCATGCGGACGGTCGTTTCCGTTTTTCGAGGAGCCTGCCGGTGCAAAGCGTCGTCTTTCCGAACAAGATCCTTCCCTATTTTCTGGTCGCGCCGCAGATCGTGCTGACCGTCGTGTTCTTTTTCTGGCCGGCCAGCCAGGCACTCTATCAGTCTGCGATGCGGGAAGACCCGTTCGGGCTGCAGAGCGTTTTCGTCGGCTTTGCCAATTTTTCTGCGATCCTCTCGGACGCCAACTATCTGCATGCGCTGCGCGTCACTGTCGTCTTCAGCGTGGCAACCGCGCTTCTTTCGATGGGCATCGCCCTGCTTCTGGCGACGGCCGCCGATCTCGTCGTGCGCGGCAAAGGTTTTTACCGCACTATGATGATCATTCCTTATGCGGTGGCGCCCGCCGTCGCCGGCATGTTGTGGCTGTTCATGTTCAACCCGGCCATGGGCACGTTCGCCTATATCCTGCGCCGCAACGGCATCGCCTGGGATCCGCTTCTGAACGGCGATCAGGCCATGGCGCTTGTCGTGGTGGCCGCCGCATGGAAACAGATCAGCTACAACTTTCTGTTCTTCGTGGCAGGCCTGCAGGCCATTCCGAAATCGCTGCTGGAGGCGGCTTCCATCGATGGTGCGCGTGGCTCGCGGCGATTCTGGACCATCGTCTTCCCGCTTCTGGCTCCGACGACATTCTTCCTGTTGGTCGTCAACACCGTCTACGCCTTCTTCGACACCTTCGGCATCATCCATTCCGTCACCGGCGGCGGGCCTGCCAAAGCGACCGAAACGCTGGTCTACAAGGTCTATAACGATGGTTTCGTGAACCTCAATCTCGGCTCATCGGCCGCGCAGTCGGTCATTCTGATGGTCATCGTCATTGCGCTGACCGCATTCCAGTTCCGCTTCGTCGAGCGGCGCGTGCATTATGGGTGAGGTGAAACCATGATCGAAAACCGCCCCGTTGCCAGCCTGATGGCGCATCTGATGCTGATCCTCGGCATCATCATCGTCGCATTCCCGATTTATTACACCTTCATCGCCTCGACTGCGTCTTCCGGCGCCATCATCCGACCACCGCTATCGCTGCTGCCAGGTGGTCACATGATGGAGAATTACTCGGAATCCATTTCCGGTGGCGTCGAACGTGTCGTCGGCGTAAGCCTGGAACGGCTGCTGTTCAACAGCTTTGTGGTCGCGGTCGCGATCGCCGTCGGCAAGATCATCATCTCCTTCCTGTCGGCCTTTGCCATCGTGTTCTTCCGGTTTCCCTTCCGCATGGGCTTCTTCTGGATGATCTTCATCACGCTCATGCTGCCCGTAGAGGTGCGTATCCTGCCCACCTACAAGGTGATCGTCGATCTCGGCCTGTTGAACACCTATGCCGGATTGACCCTGCCGCTGATGGCATCGGCGACGGCCACGTTTCTGTTCCGGCAGTTTTTCCTCACCATTCCCGGCGAGATGCTGGAGGCAGCGCGCATCGACAATGCCGGGCCGTTCCGTTTCATGAAGGATATCCTTTTGCCGCTGTCGATGACCAATATCGCGGCGTTGTTCGTGATCCTCTTCATCTATGGCTGGACGCAATATCTCTGGCCGCTGCTCGTCACGGACAGGGCGGAGATGAACACTATCATCATCGGCCTGCGCCGCATGGTGGATTTCACAGATGCCTCGACGCCCTGGAACTACGTGATGGTGACGGCGATCCTGGCAATCATTCCCCCCGTCATCGTCGTGGTGCTGATGCAGCGCTGGTTCGTCAAAGGTTTGGTGGAGACCGAAAAGTAATGGCTACGATTGAACTGAAGGACGTCCGCAAGGTCTATGGCGGAAATATCGAAGCGATCAAGGGCGTGTCGCTCGACATTGCCGATGGCGAGATGATCGTGCTGGTCGGCCCGTCCGGCTGCGGAAAATCGACGCTTTTGCGCATGGTAGCGGGGTTGGAAAGCATTACGGGCGGCGACGTGACAATCGCCGGGCGGCGCGTCAACAATCTGGAACCGTCAGAGCGCGATATCGCCATGGTCTTCCAGAACTATGCGCTTTACCCGCACATGACGGTGCGCCAGAACCTCGCCTATGGCCTGAAGAACCGCAACACACCGAAAGACGAGATCGACCGGCGCATCACCGAGGCAGCGCGCGCTCTGGAGATCGAACAGTTTCTCGAACGCAAACCGCGACAGCTTTCCGGCGGACAACGCCAGCGCGTCGCGATGGGCCGCGCAATCGTGCGAAAGCCGGCCGCCTTCCTGTTCGATGAACCGCTTTCCAACCTCGATGCAAAACTTCGGGTGCAGATGCGTGTTGAAATCCGCCGTCTGCAACGGTCGCTCGCCACCACCTCCATCTACGTCACCCACGACCAGATGGAGGCGATGACACTCGCCGATAGATTGGTGGTGCTGAATGCAGGCCGCATCGAACAGGTCGGCACACCTATCGAGCTTTACGAAAAACCCGCTACGACTTTTGTCGCGACGTTCATCGGGTCCCCTTCGATGAACCTGATGCGGCCGACCGGCAACCTGGGCGACCTCCCCAACTGGTCGTCCAATGTTGCCACAATCGGCGTTCGTCCCGAAGATTTTGTCATTGCGGATGCCACATCCATCCACGGCTTTCGAACGAAGGTTGAGGTGATGGCGGTCGAGCTCGTGGGTGCCGAAAGTTATGTCCATGGCGCTGCGGAAGACGGCAGTACGGTCATCTTCCGTGTAGCCGGGCGATCGGCCATTGCAATCGGTGAAACACTGCAACTCACCGCACCGGCGGACCGCTTTCATCTCTTCGATGCCGATGGGCGACGTATCCAATCGTGAAACTACAGGAAATCAGGATGTTCGTTACGAACGGTTGAACGCACACAACAAACGAATATCATTAGGCGGCTAAATGATATTCGTTCGATCCGACTGGAATTTGCATGTCCGTCATCATTGCTCTCATTGCCCTTGCCGGGCATATCGCGCTCCTTTTATGGGGTACCCGCATGGTGCAGACCGGCATCCAGCGGGCGTTCGGCCCGAGTCTGCGTTCGATCCTTGGCCATGCTCTCAGCAATCGGCTGAAGGCCTTCATGGCTGGCATGGGCGTCACGGCAGTGCTTCAGAGCAGCACGGCGACGGGACTGATGGCGACCGGTTTTGCTGCGGGCGGGCTGGTCGATCTGGTTCCGGCGCTTGCTGTCATGCTGGGTGCAAATGTCGGCAGCACGCTGATCGTGCAGGTTCTGTCATTTAACGTTGCGGCCGCATCGCCCGCACTGATCCTGATCGGCGTATTGATGTTCCGCCGCGTACAAAACCCGCAGGTGCATGATCTCGGCCGCGTATTCATCGGCATCGGCTTCATGCTGCTGGCCTTGCATCAATTGCTGGACGTTCTTGCAGAATATGCGGACACGCCCGGCCTCGAATATGTTCTCAACGCCATTTCCCAAACGCCGGTGCTCAGCCTTCTCCTGGCCGCAGCCTTGACGTGGGCCGCACATTCCAGCGTAGCCGTTGTCTTGCTGATCATGTCTCTCGCGAGCCAAGGCCTGCTTGATCCCTATCAGGCGTTCGCGCTCACCCTTGGTGCCAATCTCGGCACCGCTATCAACCCGGTGGTTGAGGGCCAATCCGGCGCGGATCTTTCAGCACGGCGTGTGCCGATCGGCAATTTCCTGACACGCGTCATAGGTATATCCATCACTTTCCTTTTCCTTGAGCAAATCGTTGCTGCAATGACGATACTTGATGGAAACGGTGGCCGGATGGTTGCGAATTTTCACACCGCCTTCAATCTGATCGTGGCCATTCTGTTCATGCCCATATTGACGCCATTCGCCAATGCGCTGGTAAGGTTCATGCCCAGAAGCATTGATGAAAGCGACCCCGGCAATCCGCGCTATCTCGATCCGTCTGCCAAGGAAACGCCGATTGTCGCGTTGCAGGCTGCAGCCCGCGAGGTCTTGCGCCTTGTCGACATTCTCGAAGAGATGCTGGCCGGAACAAAAACGGCACTGATCAGCACCGACCGGAAAGCGCTTTCGGCCCTGCGCAAACAGGACACTGTGCTGGACCGCCTCAACACGGCGATAAAATATTACCTGACCTCTATCGACAGCGATGAACTGAGCGATGCCGACAAACAGCGGCTTGAGGAAATCCTCATTTTTTCCACCGGGCTGGAACATGCGGGTGACGTTCTGGATCAAAACGTGCTGCCGCATCTTGCAAAACGTCTCAGACGCGGCATCAATTTTTCCAAACCGGCAAAGCGCGAACTCGATGACCTTTTCGATCGGTTGACCGCGAACCTGCGCACGGCTGCTGCTCTGTTCATCTCGCAGGATGAGCGGATGGCGCGCATGCTGGCGGAGGAAAAGGTGATTTTCCGCAAATCGGAACGCGAAGGGACAAGAGCGCATTTCGAGCGCCTGAGGAACGGCGACCTCGCTTCGGCAGAAAGCAGTTCTCTGCACCTCGACCTTTTGCGCGACCTGAAGCAGATCAATTCTCACCTTGTCGCGGCGACCGCCTATCCGGTTCTGGAGCAGCAGGGTGAATTGCTGCAAAGCAGAATCAGCGCGCGCAACTGACGCAGCCAAGAAACAGATCTGCCGGCATTTGTTTCGCAACACACACACGGCAGGATTGTCACCAGCGCTCCCAGGCTCCCACTAACGACCGCAACGCTGCGAGCCGGCATCACTGCGTGGTCGAAAACGTCAAGAAAAACATTCTGCCGCGCAGCTAGTGCGCACTTCGCATCACAATAACAACTTCCAGCAGTACAACCGTACTAATGGCTTGAGCCTGCCTCATGTGCTCAATGCGTTACCTCGTCGTCTTCGTGAATGCTGGTGTGATTTGCCGGCCGGCGGCAATGACATTGGAGGGAAATGCCTTGAAACCGAGATTGAAATCAGCAGGTCATCAGATTGCCCTGACAAGTTCCACTGCATTGACGGCGATCGTATCGCTCTCTGCAGCGGTTGTGTCCTTCGCGCCGCTTGCGGCTGCTCAGGACGCAGACGATTACATTCTCGACAACGGCAACGCCATCTGGAGCACCAGCCAAAGTTTTACCGACGACTGGATCATCGGCCTTAACAACGCAGGCGTATCGGCTTCCATTCAAAACGGCGCAACGGTTTCTGTCGGGCGTCGCGCCATCATTGCAGGCGTCGGCGGATCGCAGGCCAAAGTCACCGTTTCCGGCCCCGGTTCGGAACTCAACGTGATGCGCAGCGGGAAACTTCCCGGTGACAGCCTGACCATTGGCGGCGGTTGCGATGGATATGCAGTGACATGCGTAACAGGTGGCGACGGTACCCTCATCGTAGAAAATGGCGGCAAGGTCGACGCGAAGACGGTACTCATGGCCGACGGTCAGGACTCGAAGGGCACTCTGCTGGTCACCGGCCCCACTTCGATCCTGTCGGCAGACTATCTGGGCGCGCTTGCATGGGCACCCAATCCGAGCTCCATCACCATCGAGAAAGGCGGCTCTGTTCTTACCAAAACGACCTCGATCGGCAAACACGCGCCCACGTCAGGCAAAACCACCATTTCGATCACAGGCGATGGCTCGAACTGGATCAACACCGCTCACTTCGATCTGGAGGGACTGCTCTCAGTCGAAGACGGCGCAACGCTGCGTACGAAGACACTTGCTCTGGATGACGGCGCCGAACTGCTGGTGAGCGGCAACAACTCATCTCTTACTGCCAGCGGCGGCATACTTGTCGAGGGCAAAAGCCATCTGGTCGTGGCGAATGACGCAAATATCGATGGCGGCAACGCCATCAATGTGGGGAAGGATGGCTATCTTGTCGTTGGCGGACGCGTGGACACCAACCACCTTGCCGGAGAACCAACGGCCATTACAACCACAGCGGCGGGCCGTATCGATCCCAAGACCATCATCAATTTCAGCTCCAGCGGCACCGGCCGGCTGGTATTCAATCATACCAATTCCAGCCATCTTTTCTCCAACAAGCTGAGCGGTGATGGAGCCATCTTCAGTCTTGCAGGGGAAACGATCCTGAGTGGAGATCTGACAGGCTTTGCCTCATACGATGCCTACGAAGGCGGCGTTATCGTCGATGGCGGCAGCAAGCTGACCCTCAAGGGTGATCTTGGCACCGCCATCACGGGTGGCGACAGCACAACCCCGGGAACGACTGCATTCCGCGTTAAAGATGGTACACTTACCATCGGTGGCGAGACGGGTCAGATCGTTACCAACTTTCTGGGCAGCGAAAGCTATAGCAGCCGTGTTGATGTCTGGGGCGCCACCGAGAACGCAGGGCGCAAGGTGACAGACGCTTACGGCACGCTTGCCGGTTTCGGCACGGTGGGATCAACGACCGTGGATAGCGGCGCAACAATATCGCCGGGCAGCGCCGACAATCCGCTCGGCACCATCACCGTACGCGGCGCGCTGTCCTTCGAGGACGGTTCAATCTACGCCGTAGACGTTGCCGGAAATGGACAGAGCGACAAGATCGCCGTCGAGACGGTCAAGCAATATGTGGGTGTCGATTCTGGCGGCACCAGGAAATTTGTCGACTTCGGCAAGACGACGATCGGAAACGATACGTCCGTTCAGGTCACCGCACTCGACGCGGCCACCAGCTATCAGACGGGCCAGTCCTATACGATCCTCACCTCCGCCGGCGGCATCGCCGGTTCGTTCACAAACGCCATTTCCAAGTCGGCGTTTCTGGATGTCTCGCTCGATCATCAGGAGAAGGCGGTCGACCTGAAGATCGCCGTCAAGGATTCGGGCACACAGCCGCCGGTCAATCCACAGCCGCCGGTTACACCGGAGCCACCTGTCATCACTCCACCCGTTACGCCTGAGCCTCCTGTAACGCCCGAGCCGCCGGTCACCCCGCCGACGGTTCCGGGCGCGCCAGGCGCCCCCGAAACGGGGTTGTTCGATAGTGTCGCCGAGAGCTCCAACCAGGTTGCCGTAGCGCGTTCCTTGAACACCTTGCAGCAAAACGGCGAGTCGCTTGCGCTCTATAACAGACTGTTGTTGTTGAGCGCCGATGAAGCGCGCGCCGCATTCAACCAGTTGTCCGGCGAAGCGCATGCCTCGGCAAAATCCGGTTTGATCACCGGCAGTGGCGTCACCCGCGATGTCCTCAACGGTCGCATGAGATCCGCATCCAACGGTGTCGCGGCCCAGCCGGTTGCCGTTCTCAACTATTGGGATAACGGACGCTGGGCAAAGGACGATCCGGCCTCGGCCATCCTCAAGGGACCTCGCGAGCCGGCATGGTCGGCCTGGGGTCAGGCATTCGGATCCTGGAGCGACATCAACGGCCAGGATGGCATTGCCGGCACCGATGTCGCCACGGGCGGCTTCATGACAGGTATCGACAGGCTGGTTGGCGAAGAAACGCGTGTCGGTGTGTTTGCCGGATACAGCCGCTCGAGCTTCAAGGTCAACGACCGCACGTCATCCACCGATAGCGACAATTACCATGTCGGTGTCTACGGCGGCACGCAGTGGGGCGCACTGGCCTTCCGATCCGGCATTTCCTACACGCATCACGAACTTTCGAGCACCCGATCAGTCAATTTCCCGGGTGTTTCGCAGAGCCTGACCTCGGATTACGATGCGGGGGCTTTCCAAGCCTATGGCGAACTTGGGTACAAGATCGATCTGACGGGAGCCGCACTCGAACCGTTCGTCAATCTTGCCCACGTCAGCCTACATAGCGATGGCTTTTCCGAAACCGGAGGTTCTGCGGCGCTGACCATGGGCAGCGATACCACCAACACCACCTTCAGCACGCTCGGTCTCAGAGGTTCCTCCGACTTCATGCTCGGCGCAATCCCCGCCGTGGCAAGCGGAACGATCGGCTGGCGTCATGCCTATGGCGACGTGGATCCCGCCTCGCGCCTCGCCTTTGCCGGAAGCGAAAGCTACACCATCCGCGGATCCTCCGTTTCGAAGGACGCTTTCCTGCTGCAGCTGGGCCTTGCCATGGACATTGCCGACAACACCACTCTTGGTATCAACTACAATGGCGAATTCGGCCGCGACGGTACGGTCAACGCCGTCGATGCAAAGCTGAACGTGCGCTTCTGATACGGGTTGGCTAACCAATAATGCCGATGGCGACGGGTGACACCGCCGCCATCGGCATTTGTGCTTTTCCAGACGAGCAAAAGACTTACAAACGGAAACCGCGCTGGCAACAGTTGCGTTCGGGGGAAACTGAAAGGGTTTTGAGTGCTGGCGACATTGAGGAACGCTCTGGGGCAAGCAAACAAGAACCGCGGTTCCACCTATGACGCGGAACGCGGACAGGCCATCATCCGCATGGTTCTCGTCCCGACCATCCTCATCTACATGACGGTCATCCTTCTGGTCCGAAACGAGCCTGAGCGCACGTTCATCTATTTCATTCTCGCTGTCGCATTTTTCTATATTCCGTATTCTCTTCTGCTTCTGATCGACGTGCTGAGGCGCCCGGGCAACAAGGTTTTACGCCGCGCCTTGTCCATTGCGCATGACTATACCGGCATCGCCTTCGGCATGAGTGTCGGCAGCGCGTATACGCTGCCGGTGTTTGCCGTGCTGTTGTGGGTGACCGTCGGTTACGGTGTGCGTTACGGTTCAGGCTATCTTCTTGTCGCCTCGATCTGCGCTCTGGCGTCTCTCGGCACCACGCTTGCCAGCAACGCCTATTGGCAGGAAAACCTGTTGCTGGTGCTGACGCTCACGCTTACGACCTTGCTTGTACCCACGTATCTCTTCAGCCTTCTCAGTGAGATTCACCGGTCGCACAGACTTGCCATGGAGGCGAGTGCTGCAAAATCGCGCTTTCTTGCCCAAGCCAGCCACGATTTGCGCCAGCCTATTCATGCCATCAGCCTTTTCACGGCGTGTCTGCGCGATTCCGGCCTTCTGCCGGATCAGCGGCAGATGGTGGAGAATATCGATCGTTCACTCCAGAGCGTATCGGGACTTTTCCGTTCTCTTCTGGACATCTCGACGCTCGACAGCGGCAAGGTCGCCTTGCGGCCTGAGATCGTCTCCGTGCGCGATCTTGTCGATAATCTGCTGCGGCAGAATTCACAAAGCGCGGAATGGGCGGGCGTCGAATTGCGGTCGGTTGGCTCATCGCTGCACGTCTTCACCGATCCAACCATGCTGACGACGATGCTGCAGAACATCCTGACCAACGCCCTGAAATACGCGCCGGACCGGCCCGTCCTCATCGGTTGCCGGCGGCGCGGCGGCGCTCTGGACATCGAAATCTGCGATCGTGGAAAGGGTATCAGCCGAGAGCATCTGGGCCAGGTCTTTGAGGAATTCTACCAGGTTCGGGAGCGCGGCGACCGCGACATCGAGGGCGTCGGTCTGGGCCTCTCGATTGTGCGTCGTATGGCTTATCTCATGGGCCTGACAGTCGAAATTCGATCCCGAGAAAACCACGGAACGACGGTTACAATCGGTGGACTGACCATCACACAACCGCCCTCGCGCCTGCCCGTGGCCAATCGTGCCGCCGTCGGCTCCGTCCTGGAGGGACTGCGTATTCTGCTGATCGAGGACAATGCCGACGTTTTGAGTGCAACTGCCGCCCTGCTGGAACGATGGGGTTGCCTGGTGCAGGCAGAAACGGCACCGCCGCTGACACCGGTGTCGTGCGATATCATCCTGACCGATTACGATCTTGGATATGGCACGACGGGCGCAGATAGCATCCGTCAGGTTCGCGCGGCAGCCGGCTGGAAGATACCGGCAATCGTGATGACCGGACATGACGAAAGCCGGATCCGCGAAGATATGGGCGAACACACGATCCCTATTCTGTGCAAGCCGGTGCGCCCGGCCGAACTTCGATCCACTCTGGCCTCATTGCGCGTTCGCCAGCGGCAGGAACACGCCGTCGAAACTTCGATCAAGACGTAAGGATACCGTTGCTGTAGGCCTTCGCGACCGCGCCGGTGCGGGTGCTCACATCCAATGCCCGCAAAAGTGCGGAGACATGAATGCGAACCGTGAAGGGCGATATGCCAAGGATCAGGGCAATTTCCTTGTTGGATTTGCCTTCCACCATCAGTCCGAGAACATCGCTTTGACGCTGTGTCAGGGCCGGCTTCTCGCTTTCCATGAGAATATCTGACTGCGAACTGGTTTTCACCACGACGTCGCCATCGCAAACGGCGGTTATCGCTGTTGCGATATCATCCACGGAAACGCTTTTGTTGATGAAACCGTCGATACCCATGTCCATGACATTCTGGATCGTGCGCTGGTCATTGACCATGGACACGATGACGATGGAAGCCTTGGGGAATTCCTGTCGCAACGCGGGCAAGGATTGTTCGATGCTCAACCCGGGAAAAAGAAGGTCGATCACCAGCAAGCTTGGCGGCGCGCCAAGCCGTGCTGCTGATAAAACCTCGTCCAGAGTTCCTGCCTCCACGATATCCGCGAACGGCAAAATCTGTCGAATGAGTTGTGAAAGACCGCCTCGGAAAACAGGATGATCATCCCCGAGAACAACACGTTTGTTCTGCACTACATGCACTCCCCGCTTTGCGATCCCGCCGGTCGCGCGACTTTATGTCATATGATGACAGTTCGTTGCATTAGCACATATGCCTTATTGATCCCAATCCGATCAGCCTTAAAAGGCGCACCTGCCGGCAATCGGTCTGGCTTCATGAGAGTGAGCACCCTCGCGGCCGGGAGAACGGTATTTTCACCGAAACCGCCCACAGCCCGGCAAGGCCTCCAACGCCGCACTTTCCTTCATGCCATCATCGGATTGTCGGCGGTGTCGAACTCATGGCCGATCACACATGCTGCCCGCCATTGATGTGTATTTCCGCGCCATTGATATAAGACGAGGCATCGCTGCAGAGAAAATGGATGGTTCGTGCAACTTCAAGCGTCGTGCCCAGCCGGTTCATCGGCACCTGCGCTTCGACAAGTTCGGCGGTTCCAGGCGAGAGGATGGCGGTATCTATCTCCCCCGGCGCGATCGCGTTGGCGCGAATGCCCATAGGCCCGAATTCGTGGGCCAGCTCACGCGTCAAGGCCGCCAAACCCGCCTTGGAAGCCGCATAAGCGACACCCGCGAACGGATGCACGCGCGAACCGGCAATCGAGGTAACGTTCACGATGGATCCTTGCGCCGCCTTCAGTTCAGGCAGAAGCGCACGTGCCAGAAGCGCCGTCGAAACGAGGTTGACGTTCAATACGCGCATCCATGTCATCGCATCGGTATCGGCAACACCAAGGCGCGAGCCTCCCGATCCTTTCGGCGAGATACCGGCATTGTTGACGAGAGCGGCAAGTTTGCCCTCCGGCAAGCGCTCGCGAACCGTGGCGGCAACCGCATCGATACTGCCTATATCTTCGAGATCCGCCTGTATGTGACTTTCACGCGCGGACGGCCAACGGCATTCCTCGGAAAACGATTGTCGAGAGACCGTCAATATCCGCCAACCATGTTCCTGAAAAAGCTTCACCGTTGCATGGCCGATGCCGCGGCTGGCGCCAGTAAGAAGCATGTAATTCGTGGTCATTGGGCACTCCGCAACGCATGCAGCCGAGCTGCGATATCCCAATGCTATCGCGCGGGCTTTCCTTCTCAAGGCATTTTTTCACGCAGCCAGGAAATGCCGGGTGACGTTGTCGTAGGGATCGACGTGCGACCGAGATGACGTCTTCGCGCCAGCGATCACGTTAAAGGGGGGACAGGCGCGCGCCATGGAGCTGACAAAGTTCCAATCGGCTTATGCCTCTTCAAAGATCATAACCCGCCCTGCTCTCGCACGAAGTCCACAATCGTTCGCACGCCATCGCCACGCATCATATCCGAGAAAACGTGAGGCCTCTCACCACGCGTTAGCGTTGCGTCACGCTCCATCACGCCCAGATCGGCACCGACGTAAGGTGCGAGATCCTTCTTGTTGATGACAAGCAGATCAGAGCGGGTGATTGCCGGACCGCCTTTGCGTGGTATTTCCTCCCCTTGGCAGACCGAAATCACATAGATGGTGAGGTCTGCGAGATCGGGGGAGAACGTTGCAGCGAGGTTGTCGCCGCCGGACTCGATGAAGACAACATCAAGTTCGGGAAAACGCCGGTTAAGGCCCGCTATTGCAAGAAGGTTGAGCGACGCATCTT
This sequence comes from Hyphomicrobiales bacterium, assembly GCA_900472395.1. Taxonomy (GTDB): domain Bacteria; phylum Pseudomonadota; class Alphaproteobacteria; order Rhizobiales; family Rhizobiaceae; genus Neorhizobium. Next base: position 25,460 of record UCHV01000001.1, on the reverse strand, counting down.
CGCGGATGGCCGTATGTGGGCACCCGCCCGTCTCCACGCCGACAATCCGCTCGGACGGTAGAGCCTGCATGCGAACGAGCGCCTCGGCATCCTCTTTCGTGTAGATATCGTTCGTGACAACCGCGATGGAATAATGTTCGCGCATGGCTTGGCAAAGTTTTGCCGTCAATGCGGTTTTGCCTGACCCTACAGGCCCGCCGATGCCAACGCGCAAGGGACCATTTCTCGATGTCATCACAACCTCCAGATCTTTGAAATCCCTGACTCAGATCGCTGCAAAATATCGATTGCGCCGACGGACAGCGTTAGCGGTAGTCGTTCAAGGCGGCCGGCAGATAATTGCAACCCTCAACTTTCAGACGGAACCAGCGCTCATATCTACACGGGTGTTTCAGGGCAGCGGCCAATCCAGTCTTCCAACTGCCCAGTTATAAAGTATCGGCAGATACACCTTTGTCCATGCCCACCGTAAACTTCAAACGTCCAGGAAATTGACGCTGCGTCCCTATTGCAGGACGACGACCTAAGCGCTTCTTGACAACGCGCAGGCAGGGTTTCCTATCGTCATCGAAACTTCTCATTGAAGGAGAACCGAGATGCGCAAAAACAGATGGTCGGTATTGGCTCTTGCGGTTTGCCTGATGTTTCCGATCTCGCCGCTTGTTTCGGCACAGACTGTGACCATCGCCAATCCGTCTCGGAGGGTCAATGTCGATATTCATGTCGGATCCGACCTCAATTTTGGGCGGGCCATTACCTGTGCTCAGGGTCAGCGCCTCATTCGCAATCGAGGCTTTCGTGATGTTCGTCGAATTGACTGCAGAGGCAGGATTTTCATCTATCATGCCACGCGCGCCAACCGTCGGTTTGAAATTGCTCTCAACTCCCGAACCGGCCGCGTGGTCGATGTGCGTCGCATTGGTCGACGATAGGTGAATTGCCGAACATAATCCCGGATATTGATGACGCCCGTGGATAAATGACCGACATCACCATGAAACTTGCAGTGAAAAAGAGCACAACTGGCAGAGTATTGCGGTTTCTGCACTCCCTTTCCGTCGCAGGCATCCTCCTTGGAACCCTCTTTTTCTCTGCGTCCCTGACGCCTTCGCTCATTCCACGAACGTTCCTGATGCAGGGTGCACTCTCTGGAGCGTGCTTTGCCATAGGCTATGCGCTCGGTGTGGGCTGTCGGTCGCTTTGGCGCTACATGCAATTGCCGGAATTTCATCGACATCTCGATAGATGGCTAAAGATTGCCGCTCTGGGCTTGAGCCTTGTGGTCGCCGTCACATTTCTGTCCAAGGCCACCGCCTGGCAGAATTCCATTCACATCAGGATGAAAATGGACCCCGTCCACAGCGCCCATCCGCTGGAAGTCGGCGGCATGGCAATCCTGGTGTTTATTGCCCTGGTGATGATCGGTCGTTTGTTCAATCTTGTGGTCGACCTGATCGCGCGACGTGCGAACCGGTTGCTTAACCCACGGATATCCCGTGTTCTCGGCATGTTGGGCGGGCTTACGCTCTTCTGGTTTGTCGCCAACGGTGTTCTTGTCCGTTACACGCTGTATGTTCTCGATTCATCCTTCGCTGCTTTCGACGAACTTTTCGAACCCGATCGCAGTCAACCGAAGTCGCCCCTCCAGACAGGCAGCTCGGCGTCGCTGATGACATGGGAGGATCTCGGGCGTACAGGACGCCGCTTTGTGTCCTCCGGCCCGAGTGCAGAGGACATCGCGGCCTTCACCGGCCAAAAAGCAATGCAGCCATTGCGGGTTTACGCAAGTCTGCGAAACGGTGAAAGCGCCGAAAATCGCGCTGAAGCCGCGTTTGAAGAATTGAAGCGCGTTGGTGGCTTCGAACGCTCCGTTCTGGTGGTGATTACCCCGACCGGCACCGGCTGGATTGATCCCGCTGCGATCGATAGCGTCGAATATCTGCACAGCGGTGATATCGCGAGTGTCGCCCTTCAGTATTCCTATCTTTCAAGTCCGCTGTCGCTGCTGGTGGAGCCCGAATATGGAGTGGATGCAGCGCGGGCACTTTTTACCAAAGTCTATTCCTACTGGACGAAGCTTCCGCATGATCGACGGCCCAAATTATATCTGCATGGCCTAAGCCTCGGCGCGCTCAATTCCGAACGGTCCGCGGAGCTTTTCGAGATCCTTGCAGACCCGATCCAAGGCGCGTTATGGAGCGGACCGCCCTTTGCAAGCCGGATTTGGCGGCGAGTGACCGATGCACGCAATGCAGGGTCGCCGGAGTGGTTGCCCGAATTTCGTGACGGGTCCATCTTTCGGTTCATGAACCAGAACGGCTCCCCCACGCCGGTCACTGCTGGTTGGGGACCAATGCGAATTGTTTACCTGCAATACGCAAGCGACCCCATCACGTTCTTCAACTATCGCGATTTTTATCGGCGACCCGATTGGCTGTCGGGCGTGCGTGGGCCGGATGTGAGTGCCGATCTCCGCTGGTTTCCGATTGTGACTGCACTCCAGCTTGCAGTCGACATGATGGTGGCGAACAGCGCCCCGCGCGGGTTTGGTCACGTCTATGCGGCAGAACATTATATCACTGCCTGGTTGACACTGACGGCTCCCGAAGGCTGGGATGCTGGGAGCCTCGAAAGGCTGGCAAAACATCTGTCTGAAAATCAGGATTGAAGTCGGTCGTCGAGGGACGCTGGTGCACTTTCAGGACCACCGCAAATTTCGGCGACCCAGCGCGTTGACGAGAATTGCCATAAAAAGGTGAGGACAGTGATCGTGATGGGAACGCCGATGAAAGCTCCGAATATTCCCCAGAGATAGGACCAGAAAAACACCGAAAAGAGCACCAGAAAGGGAGACATCGCAAGCGCGTAACCCGCGACCCGCGGTTCGATATAACTGCCGATAATAAACTGGATGATATTGAGGCCGGAGAAAATAAGGACCGCCGAGATGGGCGATCCGAATTGGGCCAAGGCATAGGCACTTGGCAAAAGTGTCGCTACGAAGGGCCCCATGAAGGGGATGTAGTTGAGCGCAAATGCGATGACGCCCCACTCGGCGGCGAAATGGAGGCCGAAGGTCGCAGAGAGTGCCCAGACTAATGTTCCTGTCGCAAGGCTCATGGCAGTGCGAACCAACATGTAACGACGTAGCTTTGCAGCCGTCTGGCCAGCAGCGGCAATCACCGCATTGGCGCTTTCGACAGAAAGGGCCTTGCGAACGTTTCTGGCGATGGAATCGACATCCAGAAGCCCAAGCAGGACATAAACGATGACCACGATCCAGAATGAGATCGTGGTGTTGACGCGGGCCGTCGCGCCTTGCAACAATCGGAGTCCCCAGCCGACATTGAAATGCTCCGCCCATGCCCCGGCGATAATAATGCCATGGCCTTCGAGCCAGCCGGCAAATTGGGCATAGAGCATCTGGAACCGCGCACTATCGGCAACGACAGAGCGGCCGATCCGCCCGAAACCCCAGGCAGCGATCGATGTGAGGCTTACGAAAACGAAAAGGATGACAGCGAGCACGAGGGCAAGAGCCAGCAGCTTGGGAACGAAGCGCTGCAGCATGTTTTGAAACGGCCAAACCAACGCGATGATCAGGAATGCACAGGCCACCGGCGCAAATACCGCCTCCGCAATTTTCAGTGCAGAAACAAGCGTAATGATTGCGATGAGGACAATGGGAGTGAGTAGCGCTCGATTGCTCATGAACACAATGTTTCTAGGACGCGTCTTCAGGGTCCTTCACATCGACCCTGAGCCACTGGCTTGCCGAATGATGTTCTGCAAACCGAAGGAATTGTAGGCTCATCATCGCGAAGATCGGTGAACGGGCAATGGGTTGCGTGTCCCAAAATCAGGCGTCGCGTCCCTCAATTGCCAGCGTGTTATGTAAGTGGCCAGACCAGCCGAATGATCACGATCGTTACGAAAAAGGACCACAACATCAGGGGCAAACCGAGTTTCCAGTAATCTCCAAACTGGTAGCCGGCCGGCCCCATGACCATCATGTTGGCGGCGGTCGCGATTGGCGTCATGAAGGATGCGGAGCCTGCAACGCAAAGAGTTATCAGAACTGCTTTGGGCGCGACCTGCATCCCGGCTGCTGCGGCCATGGCGATCGGTATGACCAGCATCGTGGTTGCCGTGTTGCTCATGATTTGTCCTAGAAATGCGGTCAGAATGAAAAGGCCTGTCAGCAATCCCAAAGGTCCACTGGAGCCGATGAAAGATACGAGTTCATCGGCCACGAATTTTGCCGTTCCGGATTCGATCATCGCAGTGGAAATCGGCATCATCGCGCCCACCATGATCACCGTCGTCCAGTGTATGGCACGATAGGATTGCTCGACCGTGATCACTCCAGATGCCACCAAAAGGCACGCGCAAAGCAGGCCCGCAACGGCGGGAGGCACCATATCGCTCGCCAGCATGGCGACGAGTGCAAGAAGTGTCGAAACAGCGATCCAGGCTCCCGGCCCCATCGGAGCGGCCTGAATTCGCACCAGGTCGGGTGAATTCACGACCAGCACATCGGGATCGCTCAGTCGCATATCCAGCGCTTCCCAGCTTCCTTCCAGAAGTATGGCATCGCCCGGCTTCAATTCGGTACTTGTATAGTCGATTTCATAAGCGCCCCGTTGCACCGCCAGAACGACGAGGTCGCCGTTATCCGTTGTAAGCCCCGGATAAATCGGTTGGCCGATCAGGCCGGAGCGCGGAGGTATCATGACTTCCGCAAGCCCGGAATGGCGGCTGAACGCGGGACTGACGTCGGAAGAGGTATCCTCGCGGACTGCGAGATGAAGTCTGGCTGCAGCGTCTGCGACAGACTGTGCCTTGCCGCGAACCAAAAGATAATCGCCGGGAGCCATGCCCCTGTCTCGAACCGGGAGACCTGATCCGGCCGCCTGAACCGCCAGCACCTGCAGTTCGCTCGAACCGTCAATCTCGACTTTATCGACCTGCGTTCCCACGAGCGGCGAGTTTTTCCGGATGCGAAGCCGGAACAAGCCGTCCTGTAAGCCGTAATGCTCAACAAGGGTTTGGGCATGCGCGCTGAAATCTGCCGGAAGCCTGACGCTGGATGTGTGCGGCAAAAGGTATTTGCCTAATAACAACACGATCAAGATGGTGCCCGCGAGCAAAGGCACACCGACAAAAGCGAACTCTGCGAAACCGAATGGCTCGAAACCTGCATCCTCAAGCGCTTCAGAAACCAGAAAATTCTTCGGCGCACCGGTCAACAGAAGATTGGCTCCGGCATGCGCGGAGAATGCCAGGGGCATAAGCAACTGCGCGGGAGACTGGCCGAGACGAGCCGCGGCTATCACGGCGACCGGCATCAAAGCGGCGACCGCACCGCTGCCGCTCAGGACGGATGTCAGCCCTCCAACCGCGACCATCAGGAGGAACAGCAGCTTGACGCGACTATCCGCGCCGACCTGTGCGATGAGGATTTGACTGGCCCATGCCGTGACGCCCGTCCTTTCAAGCGCTGCCCCTATGATGAACAGGCTTGCGATGAACGAGACTGCCCTATCTCCGAACCCGGCGAATGCTTGCTCCAGGGTGACGAGGCCAGCCGCCCACAGCGATAATCCGGCCGCGCAAGCCACCGCGATCACCGGGAGCTTATTCCAGGCAAACAGGATGATCGTGATGAAGATGATCAAGCAGGTGCTCTGGATGGGTGTCATGCCCTAATCCCGCCGACAATCGTAGCACCGGAGGAGGTGCGCCCCACCGGTGAAGCAGAGATTGACAGGCTCATGACGAGGGCTGTGCTGTCTCGACCTCAGCCTGTGCAGCGGAGAGAGCCTTGCGCAATTCAGCCTCCTTCGTCTCATCGAAAGACGTCTGCAAAAGCTCACCACCAATGCCTTTCAAGTCAGCCAGGACCTTGTCGGTGGTCATCTTGCGGACCAGCAGAAAAAGTCCCGCCGTTCCCGGTTGCAGCGCGCCGGCGGCATCTTTCATGAACTGATCATTGATGCCGACGTCACTCAATTCGCCGCCAAGTGCGCCGGAAGCCGCGCCTATTGCCGTTCCAACGAGCGGCATCAGGAAGATGGCGCCGATCAGCGTGCCCCAGAGCGCACCCGAGACAGCACCGCGAGCCGTGAGATTGACCAACTGGTTCAACTTGATCTGGCCTTTCTCGTTCTTGACCACCACGACGGCATCGCCGAGTTCGACAAGGTATTTTTGCTGTAACGACAGTACCTTCTGCCGCACCTCCTCTGCCTTTTCTTCCGTTGGGAATGCGATGAAGATCAAGTCGCTCATGGTGATATCCTTCGCTTGAAAGCCAATCGAGCGGGGCCACATGGTTATGGACCACACCCGCAAAATTGCGCGCAGCAATGCCCCCTGGATCGGGACCTCCAGCCGAAAGAAATGTAGCAATTGATAACGGGGCTCGGATGAGCCGTGAATCCCAACAATTCGCTTTCTATCCCCTTTTTGGGGGGCGAATTGCGCTGGGTGCCACGGTCTGGTGAACTAAGGTGCATTGGCAGCGTGATCCAATATCATGATCGGCGCGGCAATCAAAAACGTCGCCGCCGAGCCCAGTGTATCCACGGCCGTTGTACGAGAAGCATTTGCGTCGGTAATGATCTGTCCTTGCAACAGTCGATTGCCGATCAGCCGAACCGCATCGGGGCTTGTTGCATAAAGCGCGTGATTGATCCGGTCTCCGGAACTCAAGGCGCTAAGATCCAGCACGGTGATACCATCGAGGTCAGACAACGCCTGGCGATAGTTTTCCTGGCTGGGATCGATGCCCCCAAGCCTTGTGCCACCACGCGAGATGAAACGCGAAAGCTGGAGTGCCCGATCATTGCGCGCAACGAAGATCGTCACATGAGGTCGCTTGGGTCCGATATCCTCCAGTTGGCGCCGGAATACACCGACGTCGAGGTCAGGTGATGCAAGAATAAGGCTGGAGATCTTGCGTGGTATTCCATTGCGTTTGAGCGCAATCTGCCGAAGCGCCTCCACCGAGAGCCACGCTCCCATGGAATGAGCCATCACGACAATCTCGTCGATGGACGGGCTCGTTATCGCTGCTTCAAGAAGATTTGCGAGATCCGAGCGAGAGTAGGATGCGTTATCGAAATCACGCTTATAATCAAGGATTTGCCCACGCGACGGCCAGGAAAAAAGAACGGGAACCGCGCGGGCATCGGAGTCATGCACCAATTGCGCGAAGCGAAATACCGCTTGGTCGAATGTCGTGCTGTAGCCGTGAACGAAAACGAACGCACGGCGTTTGTGCGGGCCCCTCGCCCGGAATTCCGCCGCTATCTGGCTTTTGTCTATTAAGGCCACGGCAGTGGCAACGAAGTTCTTTTTCGGATCACCCGGAACCCGTCTTGGCAGCGGCAACGTACCTGCACTGCGTTTGGGCGGCACGGAAACCACGATACGGCTGAAAGAAACAGTCTTACCTCGATCACCGCCGTACAGAATGTCCTGATCTTCGACCGGCGCCCGTGTCGTCGCAGCAATGACGCTGATCTGACTGGTCCCCGAGCCCGGCTCGACCACTCGCAACAGCCCCTGTTTCGGCGGCGCGCAGGCGATCAGGCAAGCATGGACGATGAGAATGGTGAACAGGCCCAGCCAGCGCATTTCCTGTCCCTGCAGGGTATCGCATCGGTACGGATTTGCCGATGACCAATCCTATCAATGTTAATAGCTTCAAGGCTTTGGTTTCGGTCAAGCACTTACCGCCGCCCAGTGATCTGCCACCGATACTCCGGGACATATTGCGTAGTTTCGGGATTTTCGTCTCATGACTTATTTCACCGACCGACTACCTTCGTAGGCATGATCGCGTCCCAAGCCCGCACTTGTTTGGAACATAAGGCGAGCGATTTCCGCGTATCCATTCAAGGAGCAACAGGATTGTCCCCGTTAGCCCTGATCGCGGTCATCCTGATCGTGGCAATTGTTCTTTTCGTGTGGAACAAGGTGCCAGCGGTGGTCGTCGCGATACTGGTCTGCCTGTCGTTGTGGGCATCGGGGCTTCTTAGCCTCAATCAGGCATTAGAAGGCTTCGGCGATCCGGTCGTGATCTTCCTTGTCACTCTGTTTGTGGTCACCTCCGCGCTTGAGGTTACCGGTGTCATCGCGTGGGCTGGGCAATGCCTGATCAATGGCGCGGGCCAAACAAGCCGGTTCAGGCTGCTATTCCTGACAATGAGCCTTGTCGCTCTGCTCAGCGCCCTGATCGGTACCAGCGGCGCAGTGGCGGCGCTCTTGCCTGTCATGGTCGTGACCGCCGTTCGACTAAAGCGCAAATCTTCACAACTGCTTCAGCCGCTGGCTTTTGCTGCCCATGCCGGATCGATGCTGGCCCTCACGGGCGCACCTGTCAACATTCTTGTTTCTGATGCCGCCATGGACGCAGGTGCGGCAGGTTTCGGCCTATTCGAATTCGCCTTGGTCGGGCTTCCCCTGCTTGCCGGAAGCATGGCCATCATTCTGCTTTTCGGGGAGCGCCTTTTGCCCCAGAAGAACGGCGCCACCATTCCCGCGGATTTCAGCCAGCATGCGCGCACATTGGTCGAGCATTACGGGGTCGCTGATAATCTCCACCGCTTGCGTGTGCGCGCAACGTCGCCTTTTGTTTCCAGGGATTCATCGTTGATCGACCTCAAAGGGTACGAGGGGATCCATGTGTTGGCCGTGCACGAGGGCGACAACGCCCAGCCGATCCGCCGAAACATTGCCGAGAACGACCATATTATTATGCGAGGCCATCTGGATGTGGTGGCAAAGTTCGCAACCGATTGGGACCTGTCGTTTCGCGCCTACAAGGAACGCTCGGACGATTTCCTTTTTAACCATCAGTCGGGCCTGGCGGAAGTGGTTATACCGCCTCGGTCTGACCTGATCGGGCAAAGTGCTTTTCCGGGCATGGTTACGGAGAGCGGCGATTTGGTCGTTCTGGCCATCCAGAGAGGGAGCATGACGGTCGGCGCAGGTTTTGCTCAGGAGAGAGAGGGCTCGTTACAACTGCAAGCCGGCGATACCATGCTCCTTCAAGGCACCTGGAAGGCGCTCGATGTACGGCTCAACGATCCAGACGTACTGGTCGTCAGTTCGCCGGAGCTTGTGCGCAGGCAGGCCGTTACAATGAGCGCTGACGCCAAAAAGGCGATATTGGTTTTGATATTGATGATCATGTTGCTGGCGACCGGCATTGTGCCTCCAGCCGTCGCCGGCATGCTTGCGGCTGGAACAATCGTCCTTTCCGGAATTTTGACGGCCGAGCAGGCCTACAGGGCAATCGCCTGGACGACGGTCATTCTGGTCGCGGCGATGAAGCCGCTTGCAACGGCAATGTTGGGAACGGGCGCCGCGCAGGTAATGTCGGAGCAGCTGCTGGCGATAGCAGGAGAGCGCAGCCCCACAATGCTCCTGGCGTGCCTTTTCCTGGTCACCGCAGCCTTGGGACAGTTCATAAGCAGCACGGCAGCAGCGCTTGTCGTCATACCCATCGGAATTGCCGGTGCAGCCGGAATGGGCATTTCTCCCCAGCCCGTACTCATGTGCATCGGCGCTGCGTCGGAGGCAGCGTTCCTGACGCCCGTCGCAGCGCCGGCGAATGCAATGATCATGGGACCGGGCGGTTATACCTTTCGCGACTATTGGCCTCTTGGATTGCCACTTCTAGCGTGGTTTTTCGTGGTCTCGGTCTTTTACGTCCCGCTTATCTGGTCTTTCTCGTGAGTTCGCGGCGCGCTCACACATTCTTGCGAAAACTCTCAGTTGTATTTATGATTTTGACGCGCAGCTTGATGTCCGGGGCGGGCATCATCGAGATTAACGCTCCGGGGTAAATCACTCCTTGGGCGGCCTGGCATACCCCCCGCACCGATCACTTCATGTTTTTTAGTCTCTTGAGTTCGAGGAGAAATATCATGAATGCCCGGATAGACCATAGAGCGCCGTTCCGCTCCCAGCCTTTTGAAAAACCTTTCAAATGCGCAATTCAATTTGATACTGCGCGTGCTCCCATCCATGAACGCTTTGCACTTTTCCAAGGCTGGAATGCGTCCCTTGTTGATGTCAGGTTGTCAGAGGGCGACGAACGGACTTTCGAAGCAAGAGAGACCGCCTGGCAGCTCGGGGATATTGCATTCGTGGTGATTGATGCTTCCCCTTCTCATCTCCTGCATTGGGAACACAAGAAGAAGCCTATCGTCGACAACTGGATCGTTTACGTCAGAGAGACCGTAGCGTTTAATCCAGGAGACCATCTCGCCGAACCATCTATTCGTGTCGCAAATCTCGCTGCGCCAAGCGTTTACACCAGCAAAGGCAGGCTGATCACGCTTTTCTTCCCTCGCGGCGCAATCGAGGCTTCGTTGCAGCCCGAAATTGCGGATGGTCCTGCCGCTTTTTTTGCCGATTACATCAGGCTGATTCATGGCAATCTGCCCGCTCTTCAGCGCGGCAGCCTGTCTCGATTGGCGGAAGCCACCACGGAAATGCTTGCCGCGGTTATTGCCCCATCACAAGAGCGGATGGTTCAGGCCCAGGTACCGATCGATGCCGTTATAACAAGTCGGGCCATTCGGGCGATAAATCTCCATCTCACCGATGCCGATCTAAGCCCTGAATTTCTCTGCAAAAACATCGGTGTCTCACGTTCTCGCCTTTACCGGATATTCGAACCTGCAGGCGGGATATCGAATTACATTCGACGCAAGCGGCTGCTGGAGACCTGCCGCGCACTTATCGACGACATCGGTGGCCACTCCGTGTCGCATACTGCTGAAAGATTTGGTTTTACCGACCCCTCCAGCTTTAGCCGAATGTTCAAGAGAGAGTTCGGCCTTTCACCTAAGGAAATAAGAGAGCTCGGGTGGCAGGGGATTTTACATTCCTGCGCGCAGGAAGACGGAGATGACGACGCAGAACAAACACTCGACGCGCTGCTGATCAGTAACTCTCTCAATCTTTCACTTAGACCATTTCAAAAACACGCCTAAACGAATCCGCCGCTCGCAAAGTCGAATAAAAGACGGACGCCAAGCCCATATCTGGGACCAGAGGCATATACTCGACAATTACCATCTGATTATTTATGACGCATAGTTAGATTTACAGGTCGGGTGAAACCCCCTTGAGCAATCTTCAGGTCTGAACTCCCGCGAAGAGGCGCCGGGCTATTACTGTGTGCGATGTTGCGTCTGGCCATGTCATCTCGACTGCTCCGATGCGCATCCTCCATCCAGACGCATGAATTTCAGAACCTTTTCACATGAGCACGAGTGGTGAAGTGGTCCGATGGAACGTCACAACATCCTTCAGCCTGAAAATAACGAGATCCCGTTGGCGTGGGTCCACCGTACCGACACGTCAGCGGCACCGCCTGCCGAGCAGTTCGACTATTATCGATCCTGGAATTCCGATCTGGGGGATGTGACGCTGCTAAGAGACAAGTATGCGGCATTCGCGGCTCGTCAGACCGTATGGCAATTGGGCAACCTGGCGCTTCTTGCGCTGGAATACCCCGGAACAGCGTATCATCGGCGCTGGAGCAGCAAAAAACACCCGATTTTCGACCATTGGGTTTTAAGCATTCCACTCACCAACTCTTCAGGCACTGCGCCACACAAACTTGGAAAACTGCGTTGGCACTGCCTTGCGGAACCATATGAGGCGGAAGGCAGGGATGACGGTACAATCGCCCTTATTCTCCCGCGTGATTTCGCTTTTACACAACCTCTGGATCTATCCATAAAGCCGGAAATGGCCGGATTGATCGTCGATTACATCTATATGCTGTACCGCTCCATGCCGCAGCGGACAAAGCAGGATATAGATCACATTGCGGTTGCGACGACCAGTTTGCTTGCTGCCTGCATCACACCATCCCGCGACCAGCTGGTCGACGCGGAAGGCCCTATCAATGCGGTGATCATGGCACGAGCAAAAAAACTGATCGCCGCCAAACTCGCCGAACGTGATCTGTCGCCAGAGATGCTTTGCCGTGAATTGGAGGTCTCCCGGTCACGGCTCTACAGGATATTCGAGCCAACCGGCGGCATTTCAAACTATATCCGACGGCAGCGGTTGATGCGTACCAAAGATCTGCTCGGCGACGAGAGCGATACGAGGTCGATATCATCGATCGCTGAGGATTGGGGGTTTACGGATCCATCGACATACAGCCGCACATTCCGGCGAGAGTTTGGTGTAACCCCAAAGGAAGCCAGAGATGCCGGCTGGCGCCATGTTGATCCATCAGGCGTTCGCCTTGGAGATATTGATCGTGACAACAGATTTGCGCTGACCTCGATCCTGGCGAAAACCGCCATGCCGCATGAGTTCGTACGGCAAACCCGTTAAGCCACTCGGAGCTTAGTCCCATGTGATTGTCGCCACAGGGCGGTGTTCAGCAGCCAGCCAAGGTATTGATTCATGATGTGCAATTCATCCCGGCTTCATGCGAAGTATCCATTTTCACGAGGATTGCCGCGAAACCCCTTCGATCGCGCCACTTTACGCTTCCAGCCTCCCATAAAGCAGAAATAAGGTTCAAGACGTCCCGAAGCTACACGGAGAACTGCACATGTTCCGCGTCTGGTTTCGCTGCCCATGACGCTTTTCGGAGTACGACGCATGGCGATTCCGCGCTGCTTTTCTTCGGCCTTCCTGTCCTCGATCCTGGCAATCTCATTTACGATGCCTCCGTCTGCCGCGGCCGATGACATGCCGAAAGTTGCAACCGTGAAGGTGACGCTGGAGGATGTGTCGCCGGCATATGAGTTTGTGGGACGCGTGGAGGCATTAAACAGCGTCGATATCCGCTCCCGGATCGACGGCTTCATCGACGCAAGGTCGTTTGAGGAAGGGGCTCTTGTTGAAGAAGGCCAGGAACTATTCAGAATTGACAGTCGGGCACTGGAAATTGCGCTTACGGATGCACAAGCCAACCTGACCCGCGCGACGGCAACGTTGATCGATTCCGAAAGGCAGTTCGCGCGAAACCAATCTCTGAACCAAAGCGTGGCCCGCGCTACCGTTGAACAGAGCGGGACAGCGCGAGACATAGCCGCAGCGGCTGCTCAGTCAGCTGAAGCGGCGGTTAAACAGGCGGAACTCAATCTCAGCTACAGCCATATTACCTCTCCTCTCAAGGGGCGTATAGGAACAGCAGGTTTTTCCGTAGGAAGTTACGTAACGCCGTCTTCAAAGGCCTTGGCGCGCGTCGTTCAGCTTGATCCCGTGCGAGTGGTTTTCTCCGTCAGCGACAGGGCACTGCTCGACTTGAGAAAGGCAACCATCGGGGCGAGCAAAGACGAGCTTGCGCTGCGCTATCATACGCAGTTGCGGCTCTCAAACGGCCAGATGTTTGCGCAGACCGTGCCGATCACATTCCTCGGAAACGAGGTCGATGCAGGTACAGGAACGCTGCCAATCCGCTCCGTTTTCCCCAACGGCGATTTCCTGCTGATCCCCGGACAGTTCGTTACGGTGATCGTCTCCGAAAATTCGCGGCTTGAACGCCCGACAATCGCAATCGGCGCAGTGCAACAAGACCGTGAAGGCCGGTACGTGATGGTGGTGGCAGCCGACCGAAAGGTCGCGCAACGAAGGATCACGGTGTCAGAGCAGCGAAACGGTGCCTGGATTGTGGAAAGCGGACTCGAGGGCGGTGAAGACGTCATCATAGAGGGGCTTCAAAATGTGACGGAGGGATCCGTCGTTGACGTCGTCGCAAACACGCCCCCCTCTCAGCCGGCGGTGCCAAAATGAACATTTCCGCACCGTTTATCGGCCGCCCCCGTTTCGCGATGGTGATTGCCGTCGTTATGATGATCGCCGGCACCGTCGCGCTCCTCCAGATCCCGGTGGCGCAGTTCCCGCAGATAACGCCGCCGGAAGTCCAGGTTGCCGCCAGTTATCCGGGGGCCAACGCCACGGTGATGACGGATAGCGTGGGCGCTCCGATAGAAGAGCAGGTCAACGGCGTTGAAGGCATGATGTACATGTCATCGGCCAGTACCGATAACGGCACCTACAGCCTGACCGTTACCTTCGAAGCGGGAACCGACCCGGCAATCGCTCAGGTCAATGTCCAAAACCGTCTGGCTTTGGCTACTCCCCGCCTTCCGGCCGCCGTCACGCAGGCTGGTGTTACGGTGAGAAGCCGCTCGTCCAGCATGTTGCTCGGATTGGCGGTTTATTCGCCGAAGGGCACGCAGAGCGAAGTATTTATCAGCAATTATGCGATGGTCAATATCCGCGATGCGCTCGCCCGCCTTCCTGGTGTCGGGGAGGCAAGCGTATTCGGGCCGACCTACTCCATGCGCATCTGGATGATGCCCGACAGGATGGAAGCACTGGGCATTACGGCGTCCGATCTTACCGCCGCGATCCAGGCACAGAATGCCCAGGCCTCAGCAGGCCAGATCGGCTCTCCTCCGGCAATGACCGGCCAACAGCTGCAACTCACAGTCACGGCACGGGGAAGGCTCGCCAGCGAAGCCGAGTTCGGCGACATCATCGTGCGCAGCAATCGCGACGGGGGGGTGGTGCGGCTTCGCGATGTTGCGCGGGTAGAACTTGGCGCCCAGTCATACGACACCGCATCAACGCTCAATGGTCATCCCAGCGCGACGGTTGTTGTCTATCAGTCATCCGATGCAAATGCGCTTGCCGTATCCAACGCAGTCCTTGGCGAACTCGAGCGGCTGTCCACACAGTTCCCCGAGGACGTCGCCTATACACTCGTATTCGACACGACGTCCTTCGTGCGGGAAACCATTCGGGAAATCTTCGTAACGCTTGCCATCACCTTCGTGCTCGTCGTGGTCGTCGTGTTCGCCTTCCTGCAGGATTGGCGGGCGACGCTTATTCCCACTCTGACGATCCCGGTGTCGTTGGTGGGCGGCTTCGCGGTTCTGTATGTTCTCGGATATTCCGCAAACACGATAACGCTTTTTGCCGTCATTCTGGCGATCAGCCTTGTCGTGGATGATGCGATCATCGTCGTCGAAAACGTTCAGCGCCTGATGACCGAACAGGCGATGGATATCCGATCGGCAACACTTGCGACCATGCAGCAGGTCACCGGCCCGATCGTTGCGACCACGCTCGTCCTTGCCGCCCTTTTCGTTCCCGTAGCGTTTCTGGCCGGCATCACCGGCGAACTCTATCGTCAATTCGCGGTGACGATCCTGGTGACTGTCATCTTCTCCACGATCAATGCGCTGACATTGAGCCCGGCATTGTGTGTGCTCATTCTCAGGCCCGCACCGGAGCGTAAGGCGGGGCTGTTCGGAAAATTGAACAACGGCCTGGATGCCTCTCGTAATTTTTACCTGAAGCTGTTTTCAGTCTTTGCACGCCGTCTTGCCCTCACCGGCATCCTTTTCGCCGTCGTCATCGGCGGCATCTACGGGTTTTATCGCATTCTGCCGACCGGCTTTGTACCGGCGGAGGATCAGGGATACCTGTTCATGAACGTGCAGCTGCCCAACGCTGCAACGCTTGAACGAACACAGGAGACCATCGCGCAGGTCAGCACGCTTCTGCAGCGGACCGAGGGGATCGACAACACGATCGGTATTGCCGGCGTCAGCCTGGTCGGCGGCGGCGGCTCGAACAGCGGCATGATCATTTCGGCGCTCAAACCCTGGAGCGAACGTGGATCAGATCAAAGCGCATTCGCATTGATCAACCAGCTGCGTCCGCAGCTTGCCGCCATTTCGACAGCCTCGATCGTGCCCTTCAATCCACCGGCAATTCCCGGGCTTGGCACGACCGGTGGTTTCGATTTTCGCCTGCAGGCACGAGCCGGCCAAAGCCAGCAGGAACTGGCCGAGGTGATGCGCGACCTGATCATGCGGGCAAACCGGACTGCCGGCCTTGCCGGTGTGTTCAGCACCTTCTCCGCTGACGTGCCGCAACTTTACCTCGATATCGACCGGAAACGTGCAGAGCTTTTTGGTGTTTCGCCTGCGGCCATATTTGCCACTTTGCAGGCTCATCTCGGATCGGCGTATGTCGATGACTTCAACATATTTTCCCGAGTTTATCAGGTCCGCCTGCAGGACGAACCGATCTACCGACAGCGCATTGACGATATCCAGCGCCTCATAGTGCGAAGTCAGTCTAGCGAGCTCGTACCGCTTCAAAGCATGGTCTCGATTTCGACGATCTACGGTCCGAGTTCGGTCAATCGGTACAATCTGTTCTCATCGGCCTCCATCAACGGCCAGGCGGCGGGCGGCACGAGTAGTGGTCAGGCACTGACGATCATGGGTGGGCTGGCCGAGGAAGCGTTGCCGGCAGGCTTTGGTTTCGAATGGACCGGGCTGGCGCTGCAGGAGCAGCAATCGGGAAATGAGACAGTGCTGATCCTCATCATGGGCATCATCTTCACTTATCTTTTTCTTGTCGCACAATATGAAAGCTGGAGCGTGCCGGTGGCGGTGATGCTGTCCGTCGCGGTCGCGGTCGTCGGCGCTCTGGGAGCACTTGTCGTCGGCGGTATCGATCTGAACATTTACGCCCAGATCGGCTTACTGCTGCTTATTGGGCTCGCGGCCAAAAATGCCATCCTCATCGTGGAGTTCGCCAAGGAGCGACGAGAAGAAGGCATGAGCATTGTCGACGCGGCCACGGAAGCCACATTCCAGCGTTTCAGACCTGTGTTGATGACGGCCCTGGCGTCCATATTGGGTGTCATCCCGCTGGTCGTTGCAACGGGTGCCGGTGCCGGCAGCAGGCAGGCGATCGGCTCGACCGTGCTTGGCGGCCTGGTACTTGGAACGATCCTCGGCCTCGTAGTGATACCGGTACTCTATCTGGTTGTGCAGTCGGTGCGGGAAAGAATGAAGGAAAAGCTGTTTGGTGTTCAGCCTGACCCTGTCACCGAGAGATCAGGCCAGTAAATCGGGGATGGCGACCCCACGACTTTTCTTTTGGCGCCCGTCGTCACCTCGTCGCGCTGCGTCAAGTTCAGTTCGCCGTGGATATCCCGGATGGCATGAACATTATTTGCAGGGCGTCCAACGACTTGGGCCATCCATGGTCCGTACCGCCGTTTGCTCGCCGGGGCCGATGATCAGCTCTGCGGCGCGAAACCATTTCATCGCCGGAACTCTCAGGAGATCCGCAGGAGATGGAGCTGATCACGGGATGACGATCAAACAATGCCATCCACCAAAACAATCAATTGGGGCTCAGGCCTGCGAGGTAGCGTGAGCGGTTGTCCTCTGGTGTCGTGGATTCGGCAGGTGGGACGGGCACAAGCGCCTTGAACGCCCCCTGCCCCAAAAGCATGACCCAGGTCACGAGCACGAAGGTCGACGTCAGGACCGGCATGCCGATCGGCGTGAGAAATATGGCAATGGAAGCCCATAACCAACTTGCTACAACCGCGCCAAAAAGGGCGTAGAGGAAACTCCGCCAGGTAATGACCAGAAAGACGCCGCCGATAGCCATGGCGGTCAGCGCAGAATTATACCCGAACAGCCCATCGCGCACGGCACCTTCCGGTCCACCATAAAGAGCAGCGACCAGGGTGCCGACCACCGCTCCAAGAAAGGCCATCGCCGCGGCAATGCGCGAGTTCAGACCGATCGCAATAAGGATGAGATAACCGGAAATCCAGTTGTCCTGAAAAAAGATCTGGCCGATGGCCGTGCCAATGCCTTCGGACCAGGTCGAGAAGACATAGGGAACGGTGTCGGAAAATTGCTCGGGCGAGATCGGTTTCGCCATCGGCCCCGCATCGATCGCATCGAATTTCAGCACGGCAAAAAGAAACAACCATCCGACAAGAACAAAGGGCATGGTCAGTGGCGCGACTTTGTAAGGCGCCAGAACTGCGCCGATGCTCGCAAGCGCCATCGTGGTGAATGCGGCCGCACAAACCAGATAAACCACCATGGCAAGGGACGGAATCGAGCCTGCCCGAAAATCCTCGCTTGTGAAGGCAACCAGTGCCAGACCGATCAGCGCGCCATTAAAACCGTAGAGGCCATCACGGATCATCCCTCTGTCCGCTTTGAGAATGAGCGCGGTCACGGTACTCGACACCACGCCCAGAATGCAGATCGCTGCATAGATCCATGAGTTCCATGCCAAGGCGGCAAGAATGATGAGCCCAGAGATTGGGTTGTTCTGAAAAACCACCTGTCCGATGCCCCGTAGCGACCAATCCACGAAGGAAAACAGCGGGTGATCAGGGAAATGAAGCAGTTTCATTTTATCCGCTCCTATGACGGCGGCAAAGCCTGAGCTTTCGCTGGCTTGCCCCACACAGCTGTTTCCACACGGTCAGGCACGGTCATCGCACCCGATCGCGTGGTCGGCTAGAAGAGAAAATACCGCTGTGCCATCGGCAAGACATCTGCCGGCTCGCATGTGATCAACTCGCCATCGATGCGCACCTTGTAGTTTTGCGGATCCACTTCCAGCTTTGGTGTGCGGCTGTTGTGGATCATGTCCTTCTTTCGCACCGTCCGGGTGCCGCTGACAGCGGCGAGTTGCTTTGCAAGTTTGAGTTTCTCGCCAATCCCGTCAGCAAGCGCCGCCTGTGACACGAACGTGACGCCGGTTGAGCCGAGTGCCCGCCCCAGCACGCCGTACATCGGCCGATAGTGCACAGGCTGAGGTGTGGAAATCGATGCGTTGGGGTCGCCCATCGGCGCTATTGCGATCATTCCGCCAATCATCACCATCGTCGGCTTGATGCCGAAAAATGCCGGCTTCCAGAGCACGAGGTCGGCGCGCTTGCCGACCTGGATCGAGCCGATCTCATGGGCAAAACCATGCGTCAGGGCCGGGTTAATCGTATATTTGGCGACATAACGTTTGACCCGGAAATTGTCGTTGCGTTCGCTGTCTTCAGGAAGCGGACCGCGCTGGACCTTCATCTTGTGAGCGGTCTGCCAGCAACGAAGGGTCGTCTCGCCGATGCGGCCCATCGCCTGTGAATCCGACGACATCATTGAAAAGACGCCCAGATCGTGGAGGATGTCCTCTGCCGCAATGGTCTCTCGGCGAATGCGAGACTCCGCAAAGGCAACGTCCTCGGGGATCTGCGGGCTCAGGTGATGGCAGACCATCAGCATGTCGAGATGTTCGTCGACCGTATTGATGGTGTATGGCCTTGTCGGGTTTGTCGAGGATGGAAGTATGTTTTCCTCGCCTGCCGCCGTGATGATATCGGGCGCGTGACCGCCGCCGGCACCTTCCGTGTGGAAGCTGTGGATCGTCCGGCCCTTCATCGCCGCGAAAGTATCGCGAACGAAACCGCTTTCGTTGAGGGTATCGCTATGGAGCGCGACCTGAACGTCCATCTCGTCGGCAACAGTCAGGCAGTTGTCGATCGCGGCAGGCGTCGTCCCCCAGTCTTCATGCAGCTTGAGGCCGACAGCACCGGCGCGGACTTGCTCTCGCAGCGGATCGGGCAAGCTGACATTGCCCTTTCCGAGCAGGCCCACATTGACAGGCAGCGCCTCCGCTGCTTCGAGCATCCGGTGGATCGCCCATGGTCCGGCCGTGACGGTTGTCGCAAGCGTGCCGACCGTCGGCCCCGCACCGCCACCGACAAGCGTTGTCGTGCCGCTCGCCAGGGCTTCGTCCGCCTGTTGAGGTGCGATGAAATGGATATGGGTGTCGATACCGCCCGCCGTGAGCAGCCGCCCTTCGCCGGCTATAATATCAGTCGCTCCGCCGATGATGATGGAGATGCCGGGCTGGATATCGGGATTTCCTGCCTTGCCGATACCGGAGATACGCCCGTTCTTGATGCCGACATCCGCCTTGACGATACCCCAATGGTCGATGATGATGACATTGGTGATGACGACGTCGGCAACCTCGGCAGCCGGACGCTGGCTCTGTCCCATGCCATCGCGGATGACTTTTCCTCCGCCAAACGTCACCTCTTCACCGTAGACAGTGTGGTCTTCCTCGATCTCGATGATGAGCTCCGTATCGGCCAACCGCATCCTGTCGCCCTTGGTCGGGCCGTAGAGATCAGCGTAGTTTTGCCGTGTGATCGTTCCCATCTCCACCTCCTAAAGCTTGCCCATGACCTTGGCGTTGAACCCATAAACCTCACGTCCACCGTCGAGCGTGACGAGTTCGACCGTGCGTTCCTGACCCGGTTCGAAGCGCACCGCGGTGCCCGCCGGAATGTTGAGCCTGAAGCCGCGAGCTTCCTCGCGATCGAACAGGAGCGCCTCGTTCGTTTCGTGGAAGTGGTAATGGGATCCGACCTGGATCGGTCTGTCGCCGGAGTTGGCGACATCGACCTTGCGGGTCTGTCGGTCTGCATTGAGCTCGATGGAGCCATCCTCGATAAAGTATTCGCCGGGGATCATGGCGGCCTCCTTATGGAATAGGATTGTGAACTGTGATGAGTTTCGTGCCATCCGGAAAAGTTGCCTCGACCTGGATGTCGTGGATCATCTCGGGCACGCCTTCCATGACCTCGTCACGTGTCAGCAAGGTCGCGCCATAGGACATGAGATCGGCCACCGTTCGCCCTTCGCGGGCGCCTTCCAGAAGAGCGGCCGAAATAAAGGCGATCACTTCGGGATAGTTCAGCTTCAGCCCCTTCGCCCTTCGCCGCTCGGCCAGCAGACCTGCGGTAAAGATCAGAAGTTTGTCCTTTTCACGCGGTAGAAGTTCCATGAGCTGATCCTCACTGTTTCCGTGTTGTCACGTTGCCCAGATGCGTGGCACGACCGCTTTTTTCATGAGGCCGCGCTCTCGAAGAATGCTCCAGGCCTGAAGGAAGAGGGCCTTACCTTCAGACATGCGCTGGCCGAGGTAACGGCAAACAAGCACGCGTTCGAGCTGACTTACCGAGAACACATTACGCGCCCTGGCGCCGACTTCTTCACGAATGCACTCAACGGTGTTTTCCGGTACCGGTCCCGCATAGACCATCGTTCCCACGATCGGGCGCCCTGCGAAAAACACCGGAGCATCCAGAACCGTCGGCGATTGCGAAAATCCGATGCGTTCAAACCAGATGCGCTTTCCATCACGAAATATCTCGGCCCGCTGTTGAAGCCGCCCGTTCAGGAAACGCTCTCCCGCGGCGGGCCGGCCCAGACTGATAAAATCCCATCCGGCGTAAACAGCATTATCGGCGAGCATGACATGCGTACTGATCGAAGCATCGGCTCCTTCGAAGAGGATCGTCTCTTGCGGGAGGTTTTCACAGATTGCGTTATCTCCAACGTCGATACGCGTTCGCTGCACGCTTTCGCCTGCGTCGCTACGATAAAACTTTGTTGCACCTGGCGTGGTGAGAACGCAGCGAGCCGATGGGTCAAGCCTGCAACGGATATCCAGCACGTCACCGCCAGCAACGCCGCCCGGCGGATGCAGGAGGTAGACATGCGCCGAACCGTCACCCTCCGGATGAAAGGCGCGCTGTACCGCGAGCGGACCGCTGTGGCGTCTCCGCATCAGCCGCGTCTTTCCGTGAGAAAGCGCAAAGAACAATTCGAGTTCGGCATGCCACCCGTTCACCATCTGCGCTCCGTGTCGTTCCAACCGTTTCGCCAACTGCGCGAAGATCCGCCTCGCAGACCTCTGCCGCAGAGCATGACTAGGAAAAATCATTTCCGTCGCCTTTCATCTTGACGGCCACAGGCCGCCTGATCTCAGCACCGGCTCTATCGCTGCGCGTCTCTTCGGACAGATGGTGCGAACTGGCAGTCAGCTTCATGGCTCCCGCCAGCAGCAACGCCGAAATCGGGAGAATGAGTGCTTCCCATTGCAGCGGCACCTGCATTTCTCCGACTTGAGCAGCGAAATGGACAACCAGATAAAGAATGATCATCTGGAAAAAGAGATTTTTGAGTTCCGCAATCGTGTCGATAATCATCCATTGCGGCAGCTTCGATCGCTGGTCCGGCGGAACATCAAGCGCAAAACCGAGCGCGATACCGCAACCGACCACCATCAACACAATGCCTAAAAGTATCTTGTCCGTTGCGCGCAACACGGCCACGATGACCGACATGTCAGGGTTGAGCCGAGCCATCCTGTAGCTGTCCCACAGCATCAGTATGGCTTCCCAGAACATCAGGAAAGCGCCGAAAAGCACGCCGGCTGCGGCAAGTATGAGTACCGACCGTAGACCGCGAAATAAGCCAATCAATGCGTAACCCTCCTCGAACCGATTTGAGCAATTGCAAAGTCTTCCGATCATCACCGCCAAGAGCGGTTATGAACGAAACAGCCGGCTGTACTGCGTTTCATGCCATGCGCTCGCCATCGCCATTGCCGGTGCGGCATTGCCGATTTCATCATCGCGGATGGTTTCCGCCTTGCAGGCAGCGCGCTCGATAACGTCTGCTGAAGCGATCAGCAGGCGTTGACCAGCCGTATGCCCTAAAGGGACAAGGCGGATGGCGGCAGAAACCTGAGCCTCCACGGTGCTCCATAACAATCCCCGGACAGCGTCATGAGCGGGAATGTTCCAGTGACTGGCGGCGAGCGCAAATGCTGCCGGATAGGTCAGTCGCATGTCGCCGAAAGAGAGCGCGCAGGAAACACCGAGATCACTGAGCACCTTGACCATCGATCCGGCCATCTGCTTGTCTTCGAACTCCAATTCCCTGCTTTCACGTGCCGCCGAAAGCCATGCGTCGGCGTCAATGAAGGCGGCTCTTTCATTCGTTCGAAGCGCTTCCGCCATGCGCAGAAAAAGGGCGGCATCCGATACTGCGTAGCTATACTCGACAAAATTGAATATCCAGGCGCCAGCCGTTGCCTCGTCACGCACAATTTTGTCGTGGACTGCCCACTCCAGCCCTCGCGAATACGCGAAAGAACCGACCGGCTGGCTTGGGCTGACCAAGCGCATGAGCTGCAAAGGCAGGCCAAAGGATATCTGTTTGGACATCACTTGCGTCTTCCATAGGGTCGCAAAAAGTTTGCACAGATCTCAAGCGTCAGACGCCCGGATCAGCAAGACGGATGGTTAGCTCACGAGCAGGAACACGCCACCCAATGCAGCGGCACCGCCGGCAACACGCAAAGCCGCCGTGCCCGGCATCAAGCGCACTGCGGCAAGGCCCGTGACTATCCCGACGGCATGCAGCAACCCGGTAGCCAAGACGAAGCCTGTACCGAAAACCAAAGCATTCTGGCCCGCAAGTTCACTGCCGTGCGCGTACCCGTGAAAAAAAGCGAAACAACCGACAACCAAGGCAATGACGGCCGAAGATGCCGGCCATGCAAGCGCGACGGTCAGGCCAATGACAACGGTAGAGGCGAGTATCATCGGTTCGACCAAGGGGATTTGCATGCCGACCAGAGCAGCGACAAAACCTGCAGCCATCATTAGAACGAACGTGCCGGGGATGACGAGCAGCGAGCGGCCACCCAGCAATGCAGCTGCCAAACCGACTGCAATCATGGCAACGACATGGTCGGCGCCTGAAAGTGGATGCAGAAATCCGGAGACGAATGGGTTATGATCGCTATGCCCCGGATGAGCGAATGCCGGAGTGCCGATCGTCAGTAACGGCAAAAATATCAGGACAGACATTTTCCTCATGACGCAATCTCCCTTTGGTTGATTGAAAGACACAGTCTGAACTCTGGCTGAAACCCAAAACCTATTCGTCCCACGCCTGGCGCGCCGATGATTGGTCGCTCAAAACGAGCCGAATATCGTTCCCAACACAAAGACCGCCACAAGCGAGATGATGACGCCCACAATGACCGTCATGACCATGTCGAAATAGCTTCCGGCGTGGTTCTGTTTGCTGATCTGCAGGAGCAGAAGCACCGTGCCGTTATGCGGCAACGCATCCAGCGTGCCCGCACTGATCGTTGTCAGGCGATGCATGAGTGCGGGATCGATACCGTATTCCGCAGCAAGGCGCATATACTCTCCTCCGAGGGCATTGAGCGCAATCGCCATGCCACCCGACGCCGTTCCGGTAAGACCGGCCAGTGCATTCATGGCAACAACCAGCGACACGAGCGGGCCACCAGGTATCTGCAGAACCGCATCGCGCACGACCGTGAACGCAGGCATTGCCGCGACAACCGCACCGAAACCGACGAGACTTGCCACCGTCATGATTGGGAGTACGGCGGAGTTGGCGCCCGCATCCAAACTTTCCCGCAATGCGCCCAGCCGACCCCAATTGATTGCGATGACCGTGATGATAGCTGCGGCCAGCGCCAGCAGAACAGCCCATACGCCAATCGTCGAGCTTATGTTGATGCCGAGGGCAGCTTCAGCGTGAGAGAAATCAATTCTCGGCAGGATCACCAATGCCATGAGGAAATTCACGGCGATAACGACAATCAATGGCAGGACTGCATACAAGAAAGAGGGGGCAGCGGTGCTCTTTTGGCCATGCGTGAGCTCATTAGGGTCAAAGTCGCCGGATATGGTTGCCTGTTCGCGGGTCATTTCGGTTATGACCCCTGGCGCGACATCATCCGTATAGCCTTCCCCTATCGCACGCGCTTTCGCTTCAATCCGCGCCAGCCACCACATGCCGAACGCGAAGGTGATGATGGAGGCAATGATGCCGAGACCGGGGGCGGCAAACGTCGTCGTACCGAAGTATGGCATCGGTATAGCATTGTTCGTCGACGGCGTGCCCGGCATGGCTGACATGGTGAAGGTGAAGGCACCCAGACCGATCGCCGCCGGCATCAGTCTAGCGGGGATATTTGCGGCGCGAAACATCTCGCGCGACATGGGCACCAACACGAAGAACGCCACGAAGACGCTGACACCGCCATAGGTGACCACGGCAGACGCAAGAACCACCGAAAGCATGGTTCGCTTGACGCCAAGCCGCTTGGTAAGGAACCGCGCGATCGAAGTAATCGAACCACTATCATCCATCATTTTTCCGAAGATGCCGCCTAACAGGAACATCGGAAACCATTGTGTGACGAAACGGGCGGTTCCCTGCATAAAGGTCGATGTCCAGTGTGGAAGCAGCGGCTCGCCTGAGATACTGGCCACAACAAGGGCCGCCGCAGGCGCGAGGAGCAGCACGCTCCAGCCCCTATAAGCGAACCACATCAGCAGTCCGAGCCCCAACAGGATTCCAAATAGCCCCATGGACGCCGCCTCAATCTGGTCAATTCAGCGTTGGTGCCTGAAGATACGAAAACTGGCATTCCCTAAGAAGATGAGCCGGTTCTCAACGTCCGCAGTCACTGCTGTATTTTTCATGAACTACAGCTGCCGGGAAGTCGACGGCTCAGATGCGCGGAGCCTGAATGGAGCGCCAAATAAGGACTGCGCGCTCATTCTTGGGATTTGTGACCAAATACATGGGTGTAAGCCTATGAGCTTGACACGTAAGACAAACGTAAAAAGCATCCTGAGCGATGCCGCTTTGACCACCGAAGTGCCCGTGCGGGGGTTTGCGATGAAGTGTCTGTATTTCGTTTTTTGGGGATATTGGTTG
>UCHV01000052.1 GCA_900472395.1 Hyphomicrobiales bacterium | reverse complement strand
CTCCCGCAGCAACCCCGGCACCGGCCGCCGCCGCTGCTCCGGCTGCCGGCTCTGCCATGCCGGCCGCACCTGCTGCCGCCAAGATCGCTGCCGACAACAACATCTCGACGGCTGACGTCGATGGTTCCGGCAAGCGTGGTCAGGTTCTGAAGGGCGACGTCATCGCCGCCATCGCGAAGGGCTCTTCCGCTCCGGCAGCACCTGCCGCAGCCGTTGCCGCTCCGCGCCCGGTTTCTTCTGCCGAAGACGCACCGCGCGAAGAACGCATAAAGATGACGCGCCTGCGCCAGACCATCGCCAAGCGCCTCAAGGATGCACAGAACACCGCAGCCATGCTGACCACCTATAACGAGGTGGACATGTCGGCCGTGATGGACCTTCGCAACCGCTACAAGGACGTGTTCGAAAAGAAGCACGGCGTAAAGCTGGGCTTCATGGGCTTCTTCACCAAGGCCGTCACGCACGCGCTGAAGGAACTGCCGGCCGTCAACGCCGAAATCGATGGCACCGACATCATCTACAAGAACTACTGCCACGTCGGCATGGCCGTCGGCACCGACAAGGGCCTCGTCGTTCCGGTCATCCGTGATGCGGATGAGCGTTCGATCGCCGGCGTCGAAAAGGAACTCGGCCGCCTTGCCAAGGCAGCACGCGACGGTTCGCTTTCCATGGCCGACATGCAGGGCGGTACATTCACCATCACCAATGGTGGCGTCTACGGTTCGCTGATGTCTTCGCCGATCCTCAATGCGCCGCAGTCGGGTATTCTCGGCATGCACAAGATCCAGGAGCGTCCGGTCGCCATCGGCGGTCAGGTCGTCATCCGCCCGATGATGTATCTGGCGCTCTCCTACGATCACCGCATCGTCGACGGCAAGGAAGCGGTGACCTTCCTCGTGCGCGTCAAGGAAAGCCTGGAAGATCCGGAACGTCTGGTTCTGGACCTCTGATCATTCCATCCTGACTGGAGGAGACCACGATGGACGCCGCTTCAGCCAATGCCACCACACTCTTGGTGCTGCTCGCCTTAAGCGTCGTCCTGCTCGTGGTTCACATCCTGCTGCAGGGGAACTTTGCGACCAAGGAACGCGGCCTGCAATGGAATGCCGGGCCGCGTGACGGAGATAACGAACCCAAAAGCATGATGGCCGGCCGTTCGGCCCGCGCGTCCAAGAATTTTCAGGAAACCTATCCGGCCTTTATCGGCCTGCTGCTGGCGATGATCCTGACCGGTGATCCATCGGGTCTCGGTCTCATCGGTGGCTGGGTGTGGCTGATTGCCCGCATCGTTTACATTCCCCTTTATCTCGGCGGTGTCGCGTATATCCGCTCGCTTGTCTGGGTGGTCAGCCTGCTCGGGCTGTTGATCATGATGATTGGGTTGTTCCTGTGATTGCCAATGGCCTGAAATATCTGGCGGCCGCAGGTTTTGTTGTATCTGCGCTGATGGTTAGCGAGGATGGGAAAGCCATGAACCTCACCGAATTATCATCGAACTTCGCCATCTTCACCGAAGGAACGGATTTTCTCGCTTCGAGAAAGCTGGTGGAAATACCGATCGGCGATCTGCCGCTGCCTGACGGCAAGCTTGTGGCGCTCGACCCGCTGGTTCAGCCGGATAGAGCGGCGTTTACGCGGACCGTTGAGCCGGGGACTTATCCGGTGTCGTTTATCCGCGAGGATGCCGCACATAGCAGACCCGGTTTCATCGTCATTCGATTTTCCCAGTCGCCGGTCACGCATTTCGAACTTGCCCTGTTGCCTCAGCAGGATCCGTCGACACTGAAAGACGATCAATTTTTTGGAATTCCTGTCGATGCAGGCGTTGCAGCCTTCGCCAATTCTGCCTTCGCGGCCGATCAGGCAAAACGCGAAGCCGAAGAGCAGAAAAAGGCAGGTGGCGATTATGTCTCCTACTACGATGACGTTCTCTTCGAGGACCTGCCGGGTACCGAAGAGGATGAGTCCGTTCTGCATCGCCCATTTGAAAACGGGGAAGGCGCCGTCGCCATCGCCCAATCCGGATGGGGTGACGGATATTATCCGGTGTTCTGGGGACTGGACAAGGACGGCAAGCCGGCGCTGGCGTTCATCGAGCTTTTCGTCATTCTCGAAGCGGATGGCCGCAGCAGCTTTGACAAGGAGCGTGATGCTGTTCTCGCCACGATGAACGAAGAACAACGCGCGGAAAATCAGACGGCTTATGATGCACTCAAGGCAGATGATGCCGGAATTTTCTCCGCCTATCTGAAGGCCGGAAAAATAGCACCGAAAGATTATGTGCTGGAGAATGGCGGCTCGTTCATGCTGGAGGCCATTCGTCTCGACAAGCCTGCGATCTTGCGCGCCATGCTCGATGCCGGTGCAGACGATGCGCTTGGACCGCATGACCAGCTATTTGAGAAGCCTTATTCAGCGATCGCTCGCGGCTGGGCAAAAAACGCGGAAGAAACGAAGGGGAAGTCGGATGCTGTTTTGGCGCCTCGGTCCCCCGAACTCATGGCGCTGATCGCGGAGCTCGAAAAGCGTCCCGGCGGCTCCGATCAATCGAAATGAACACCTGAAGAATAGGATAGAGTTATGGCATATGATGTTGTTGTGATTGGTTCAGGCCCCGGCGGTTATGTCTGCGCCATCAAGGCGGCACAGCTCGGCCTCAAGGTCGCCGTTGTCGAAAAGCGCGCCACTTACGGCGGCACCTGCCTCAATGTCGGCTGCATCCCGTCCAAGGCCCTGCTGCATGCGTCGGAAATGTTCCACCACGCCGCCCACGGCATGGATACGCTCGGCATCGAAGTGTCGGCACCGAAGCTGAACCTCGAAAAGATGATGGCCCACAAGGATGCCACCATCAAGTCGAACGTCGAAGGCGTTTCCTTCCTGTTCAAGAAGAACAAGATCAACGGCTTTATCGGCACCGGCAAGATCGTCGCCGCGGGCAAGGTTTCCGTCACCGCTGAAGACGGCCAGGTACAGGAACTGGAGACGAAGAACATCGTCATCGCTACCGGTTCCGACGTTGCCGGCATTCCGGGCGTTAATGTCGATATCGACGAGAAGGTCATCGTCTCCTCGACCGGCGCTCTCGTGCTCGACAAGGTACCGCAGAACCTCATCGTGGTCGGCGGCGGTGTCATCGGTCTCGAGCTCGGCTCTGTCTGGATGCGTCTCGGCGCCAAGGTCACCGTTATCGAATATCTCGACAAGCTGCTCGGCGCCATGGATGCCGACGTGTCGAAGCAGTTCCAGCGCATGATCGCCAAGCAGGGCATGGATATCCGCACCGAAGCCAAGGTAACGGCTGTCGAAAAGACCGCCACCGGCGCAAAGGTCACCTATGAGCCGGTCAAGGGCGGCGAAGCCGTCGTTGTCGAGGCAGACGTCGTGTTGATCTCCACCGGCCGCAAGCCTTACACTGAAGGTCTCGGCCTTGAAGGTGCTGGCGTGGCACTCGATAACCGCGGTCGCGTTGAAATCGATCATGGCTTCAAGACCAATGTCGCAGGCATCTATGCCATCGGCGACGTCGTGAAGGGCCCGATGCTGGCCCACAAGGCCGAAGACGAAGGCGTTGCTCTCGCCGAAATCCTTGCTGGCCAGCATGGCCATGTGAACTATGACGTCATTCCGGGTGTCGTCTACACCCAGCCGGAAGTTGCTTCCGTCGGCAAGACCGAGGAAGAACTGAAGGCTGCCGGCGTTGCCTACAAGGTCGGAAAATTCCCGTTCACCGCCAACGGCCGTGCCCGCGCCATGCAGGTTACGGACGGCTTTGTCAAAATCCTGGCAGACAAGGAAACCGATCGTGTTCTCGGCGGCCATATCGTCGGTTTCGGCGCCGGCGAAATGATCCACGAAATCACCGTCCTGATGGAATTCGGCGGTTCGTCGGAAGATCTCGGCCGCACCTGCCACGCACACCCGACCATGTCGGAAGCCGTCAAGGAAGCCGCACTTTCGACCTTCGCCAAGCCGATCCATATGTGATTGGTCGGCATTCTCCGAAAACAGAAAAGGGCAGCGTCGGCTGCCCTTTTTCAGTTCTGCTTGCCGGTTGATCCGGCTGTCAGTTAACGGCCGTCACCTTGAACCCTTGGCTGCGCAGCAGTTCGATCACGCCTTCTTCGCCCGGCAGGTGCAGTGCGCCGACAGCCATGAAGAGACCGCCTTCGTTGAGAAGAGGCGCAGCACGTTCTGCCATCACGTGGTTACGCTTGGTAACGATCATCTCCTCGAAAGCGGCGTAACCGTCGTCTGCGTCCTTGCTGTCTTCTTCGGGCGTCAACGTGCGCAGCATCGGGACGGTGAGGCCGATATCGCCGGCGATGTAAAGTTCCGTCATCGTCTCGGTAACGTCGTCCATGCGTGAGCCCAGATCCAGCGTTTCCGTCAACGCCTTCAGATGCAGGTCGAGCGGAAGCGCCGCCATGGCGGAAAGCTGTTCTTCCATGGTCTCCAGACCCTTTACCGGCTTTCCGGCGGCAATGGCGTCGAGTGCGATCTTCTTGTCGAGAAACGGAGCGGCATTGGCCTTGCGCGCCAGTTCGCAGGCGGGCAGGGCGATCAGGCCGGAGATCATCCAGGGCTTGAAGCTCTGCACGGCGCCAAGCGGGATGTTGCGCTCCTTCAAGGCAGCTTCCAGCTTTGCCACCTGATCTTCGGGCAGCAGCGTCTTGATCGACTTGCCATCCATGAACATCAGAAGCTCGGGCTTGGTCATCAGCCCCGCCATCGCTTTCTTTTCGTCGAGGATTTCGTCGGACTCGATGGCGATGATCTTTGCGTTCAGGTGCGCCTCCGTGGCTCCGGCCGGCATCGCGAGCACGCGCGGATCGGTGACGTGCATGGTGCCAAGCAGCCAGGAGGGAGCAACGCCGTCCTTCTCGATCTTCCAGAAAATGCCTTTGCCGTTCGGCACCTTGTCCGCCTCGGCCAGAACCTTGGCGTAACGATCAGGATCCTGCGCCTTCAATTCATCCAGCACATTGTTGCCGGTGCAGACCGCTGCCGGCTGCTTTGCGGTATCCTGCGCGTGCGCCGGCGAAAGCGATGCAACAACGATCATGAATGAGATGAGTATCGCGACATGGAGCGCCGCAAGCAGCCACAAGGCGATACCGCCGGGCTGCTGCGAAGACGAATGTCTGGACGAGTTGAGCGCAAATTTGATCATGCTGCCGATTTACCGCCTGCGTATCGAAAAGCCCTTAACAGGCGTGGTTAAGCATTGCTTAGCGCTGGTCAGGCGCGCGGATGGGCGCGGTCATACACTTCCAGCAGGCGAGCGGCATCGACACCGGTATAAACCTGTGTGGTGGAAAGACTGGCATGGCCGAGCAGTTCCTGAATGGTTCGCAGGTCACCGCCACCGGCCAGAAGATGGGTGGCGAAGGAATGGCGCAGTGCATGCGGCGTTGCTGTTTCCGGCAGGCCGAGCGCGCCGCGCAGCTTTCGCATTTCGGCCTGAATGATCGCCTGCTGCAATTTGCCGCCACGGGCCCCGCGAAACAGCGGTTCGTTATCCGGCAGATGATAGGGGCAGAGGCGCTTGTAGGTTTCGACCGATTCAAGTGCTGCCGGGAGAAGCGGCACAACGCGCATCTTGTTGCCTTTGCCGGTGATGCGCAGGGAGGTTGCGCCCGGAGTGAGGTCTTCTGGCGTGAGATCCAGCGCTTCGGAAATGCGAAGTCCGCATGCGTATAGAAGCGTCAGCACGGCGGCATCGCGGGCGGCGAGCCATGGCTCTTCATGCAGTTGCGCATCCTGCCCGACAACGGCGATTGCCTGTTTGTCGGAAAGCGGTTTCGGCAGCGATTTCGGCTGTTTCGGCGTGCGGATGGCGGATGCACCGGCGGCGTTGACGAGGCCCTTGCGTTCCAGATAACGCAAAAAAGAGCGAAGGCCCGCAAGATGGCGTCCCAGGGAACGGTTGCCGGATCCTTCACGGCGACGCGCGGCTAAAAAGGCGCGCAGGTCGGCCGGACGCAGCGTGTGGATGTCCGACATACGCGCCGGTTCTGCGATATGTCCGGTCAGGAATTTGAGGAATTGGCGGGTGTCGCGCTCATAGGCCTGAAGCGTGTTTTCGGAAAGCCGGCGCTCGTCTGACAGGCTTGCCAGCCATTCGCGGCGCTTCTCCAGAAGTTCGGGTGCCGCAATGATCAGGATTTCGTTCATCACAGACCTGTTGAATTCGTGTGCCAAAATCCCACATTGCCGATGGTTCCGTTACGAATTCCCTAAAGCCGGCACGATGTCGTTTTGACATCGCGGGGGACTGCGATATACGGCAAGTGGTAATGGAGTTTGTATGGCGCGCCGTGATAATTCGACCGCACTTGGTCACTTTGCTCAAACGATAGCGCTCGTCTCCCAAGGCCGCCCCGGACATATCGTCGATACCCTGATTGCCGAACGTGGCCAGCGCATCGTCAAACATCCGCTGTGGCCGCTGATGCGCCCCTTCCTTTATTCGTTGCTGCGTTATGACCGCGCCATCGGTTTTGCCAATGATGTGGCCACGTTGAGCGGTTTCGAATCCTTCGAATATATGAGCGATCTGCTGCATCTCGACGTGCAGGCAAAACACACGGATCGCATTCCGGCATCCGGCGGCTTCATTCTCGTCAGCAACCACCCGACCGGCATTGCCGATGGTGTCGCCGTTTTCGATCTGTTGAAGCCCAAGCGTCCCGATCTCATGGTGTTCGCCAACCGCGATGCGGTGCGCGTCAATCCACGTTTCGCCGAAACCATCATTCCGGTGGAATGGCGCGAGGAACACAAGAGCAAGCTGAAAACCCGCGAAACGCTGGTGCTGACCAACGAGTCCGTCGAAGCGGGCAAGGTTCTTGTTCTTTTCCCTTCGGGCCGCATTGCCTATTGGGAAAACGGCAAGCTCAACGAGCGCCCATGGAAAACATCGGCCGTGGGGCTCGCCCGCAAATACAATCTGCCGATCCTGCCGATCCATATGACCGCACGCAATTCCGGCCTGTTCTACTGGTTCGCCAAGTGGTCCACCGAACTGCGTGACATGACGGTGTTCTATGAACTCCTCAACAAGAAGGGCAACCGCTTCGACATGACGGTTGGCCACCTCATTCCACCGGAAGCGCTGGATGGCGACATCAACGAGGTGACGCAGGCGCTGGAGCGGCATACGGTGCATAATCTTGCGGCAGATGCCGATGCCCGTTTCGCCACGGATGTCGGCGGCAATTCCGCGGCGGCATAAGCCGACACACAACCAGATACAGGATCAGGTCATGCTGCTCCGCCCCATGTTTGCCAAGAACTACAGGTCGCTGCGTTCAATCCATATGGATGTGGCGGGCGTAAACCTTTTCGTCGGTGAGAACGGCGTCGGCAAATCCAATCTCTATCGTTCGCTTCAGTTGATACAGGCGGCGGTGCGCGGCACGCTGGCGCATGAAATCGCTGCAGAGGGTGGCATGGCTTCGGCGCTCTGGTCCGGCCGCCGTTCGCCGACGGACAAGAATTTTCGCATCCGGCTGGAAGTCGAGGCGCTGGATGAAGAGCGTGCCATCACCTTCCGTTATCGGGTGGAAGCGGGCCTGCGGCCCCCCAAGGCCGCTGCCGGTTTTGCTTTCGAACCGCAGATCAAGGCAGAGGAATTCTGGGTCGATACCGGCACCCGGCCGGTGACGATGATGAAACGCGATGGCCCCGGCATCATGGTACGCGGCGAGCGCGGCCGGATGCAGGAATATCCGGAGCAGGCGCTGACATCCGAAACCGCCATCGCGCTTCTTGGCAACGCCGGCCACTATCCAGAGATCGGTACATTCCGTCGCGGTATCGATAATTGGCGATTTTTCCACGGCTTTCGCACCGACCGCGATTCGCCTTTGCGGCAGCCGTGCCTTGCTGTTACTTCGCCCTTGCTGGCGGAGGATGGTCGCAACATGGCAGCGGTGTTTGCCACGCTTGTGCATACGCGTGGCGATACGGTGGAACTGGATCGCGCCATTGCCGATGCGCTTGGCGGTGCAAAACTTTCCGTGCCGCCGCCCGGCGAATATGCGGAATTCGGGCTGGTCTTTCCCTATTTTCCACTGCGGGTCTTTCAGCCACGCGAACTGTCCGATGGGCAGATACGCTTTCTCGGCCTTGCTGCGGCGTTGATGTCCTATCGCCAGCCGCCGCTGATCGCGCTCAACGAGCCGGAAGCGAGCCTTCACCCCGACATGCTCCTGCCCTTGGCCGACATGATCACGGAAGCTTCACGCCATAGCCAGATCTGGATCGTTACCCATTCGCAGCAGCTGGCGTCCGCCATTCAGCAAAGATGCGGGATGCGGCCGAAGCGGGTGATCCGGCAAGACGGCGCCACCTGGATCGAAGGCATGCGGCCGCTGACAGGTGTGATGCAAGATGATGAGGACGAATGACCGCTAGAGGGTTCACTTTTGTTCTCTCTTTCGGCATGGTCGCCGCGCATGGGTACAGATAATTCGGGTACAGATAATTCCAGTCTCTTCGGTTCACTGTTCGAGGCGCCGCCGCAAAAGCGCGTGGTGCCCGTTCTGGTGCCGTTGCCCGTGTCGGGACCTTACAGCTACGCCGTGCCCGAGGGCATGTATGTCGAGCCGGGTTCGGTCGTGCAGGTGCCGGTCGGGCCGCGCCCTCTGATCGGTGTCGTGTGGGATGGTGAAAGTCAGGATGGGCTGGATCCGAAAAAGCTGCGGCCGATCGCGCTCGCTTTCGATTGCCCGCCGCTTTCCAAGGAAATGCGTGATTTCGTCAATTGGGTCGCGGCTTACACATTGTCGCCACCGGGGCTGGTGGCGCGTATGGCCGTGCGTGCGCCCGCCGCACTTGATCCCGAACCAATGGTCGAGGGCCTGAAATATATCGGCGGCCAGCCGGAGCGCCTGACACCGGCGCGTGTGCGTGTGCTTGATATCGCCAAGGGCGAGGATATTCCGTGGACGCGTAGTGGTCTCGCCCATGCCGCCGGTGTGTCGATGAGCGTCATCGACGGGCTGACCGCGCAGGGCATTTTCGAAACCGTCTTTTTGCCTCCGCCGCCCGTCGTCGCTCTGCCGGAACCGGATTATACGGCGCCGCGCATCGAGGGCGTGCAGAAGGAGGCGGCTGCCGAAATCGTCGCCTCCATCCGCGAAGGCGGCTTTTCCGCATCGCTGATCGATGGCGTGACCGGATCTGGCAAAACGGAAGTCTATTTCGAGGCGATCGCCGAAACGCTGCGGCGTGGAAAGCAGGTTCTCATCCTTTTGCCGGAAATCGCGCTGACGCCGGCATTTCTTGAGCGTTTTCAGGATCGTTTTGGTGCCAAGCCCGGCGAATGGCATTCCGACCTTTCCCCTCGCATGCGTGAAAAGGTCTGGCGCGGCGTGGTGACCGGCGAGGTGCGTGTCGTGGCCGGTGCGCGTTCGGCATTGTTCCTGCCGTTCGAGGAGTTGGGCCTCATCATCGTCGATGAAGAACATGACCCGGCCTACAAGCAGGAAGACCGTGTCTTCTACAATGCACGTGACATGGCAGTTGTGCGCGGCCGTATCGGCGACTTTCCGGTTGTGCTGGTCTCGGCGACGCCCTCTGTCGAAAGCCAGGTCAATGGCCTGTCAGGTCGTTACAATCTGGTCCAGCTTCCGACCCGTTTCGGTGATGCGGCCCTGCCGGACCTGCACCTCATCGACATGCGCCGACATGCGCCGGAGCGTGGCGGTTTTCTCTCGCCGCTGCTTTTGCGCGCAATGGCGCGAACGATCGAACGCAAGGAGCAATCGCTGCTCTTTCTCAATCGTCGTGGGTATGCCCCGCTGACGCTATGCCGCGTCTGCGGTCACCGGTTCCAGTGCCCGCAATGTTCCAGCTGGCTGGTGGAACATCGGTTCAAGAACCAGCTTCAGTGCCACCAATGCGGCTACCATCAGCACACGCCGGAACATTGCCCAGACTGCGGCACGTTCGATCATCTCGTTGCCTGTGGGCCGGGGGTGGAGCGTATTGCCGAAGAGGTGGAAAAGCATTTTCCGGATGCCCGCACCATCGTCATGTCGTCGGACCTGCTCGGCAGCGTCAAGCGCATGCGGCTGGAACTGGAAGCGATCGCCAATGGCGAGGCCGATATCGTCATCGGCACGCAGTTGGTCGCCAAGGGCCACAACTTTCCGCTGATGACGCTGGTCGGCATTGTCGACGCGGATCTGGGACTTGCCAATGGCGACCCGCGTGCGGCTGAGCGCACGTTCCAGCTCTTGAGCCAGGTAACGGGCCGTGCCGGTCGTACCGGCCTGAAGAGCCATGGCCTGCTGCAGACCTATCAGCCGATGCACCCCGTCATGCAGGCCATCGTGTCCGGGGACGCTTCGGCATTTTACGAGCGTGAAATCAACGAGCGCGAAAAGGCCATCCTGCCGCCATTCGGGCGGTTGGCCTCCATCATCGTGTCCGCAGATACGCGCGCCGATGCCGAAACGCATGCACGCGGCCTGCGCGCTGCAGCCCCCAAGGTGACCGGCATTTCCGTGCTCGGGCCTGCCGAAGCACCATTGGCTCTGGTGCGGGGCCGTCATCGGTTTCGCCTGCTCGTCCATGGGCGGCGCAATTCCGACATGCAGGCCTTCCTGCGCGTGATGCTGAATGCCGGACCAAAACAACGCGGTTCCGTCCAGGTGCAGCTCGACGTCGATCCGCAGAGCTTTCTTTAACCATAACCGGTTAGCTGCTACATCCATCAGCAACTACGCATGCACCGGAGCCGACATGGAATTCTATTTTCCCACCGAACTGCCCGAACAAATCGCCTTCCTGGCGTCCGCCATCGTCGGCCTGATCGGTCTGTTCCTCATGGTGTTGCCAGCCACTGCGTTGCGGCTCGGTGGTTTCCAGGTCGGACAGGTCACGCCCGACGGTTATGGTGCGACCCGCTCGACCGGCGGTCTCTACCTCGGACTGCCGCTCTGCGCGCTGCTTTTTGCCCAGGACTTCTATTATCTCGCCGTCGGCGTCACGCTCGGATTTTCCGCCATCGGGCGTCTGTTGTCGCTGTTTCTCGACCGTGGTTTCGTCAATCGGAATCTCGTTCTTCTGCTGTTGCAGCTTGTGCTTGCCGCGGGTCCGCTCGGCTATTCCCTCGGGTATTTTTAAGAGGCGGTTTTGCCTTGCGGACGCGGGTCTCGTATCGCGGTTCCGTGGAAAGCGCGTAAAAACGCTCAAACCCATCGTAGAGAGGGTGATTTGCGGCCCCGCGCGTGTTGCGAGTCCAAACGTCCTATGCTAGACGAACCGCGAATTAAAAAGAACGGCGGGGGGAGGTTCCCTGTTCGTCCTGCGAAAATGAAACGATTTCAAGCGTTTGCTTAGCTCCGTAAAAACGAGCCCTGCGCTTGGATGACAATCAGGGAACTTGTGCCCGTGGCTGACACATCCCAGCGTGTTTCCGGCGTTGCCGAACGTTACGCATCCTCGCTCTTCGAGCTGGCTGTCGAGACCAATGCAATCGAACAGATTGCGGCTGATCTTGACCGTTTTCAGGCGATGCTTGATGAAAGTGAAGATCTGCGCCGCCTCGTGGCGAGCCCGGTCTTCTCTTCCGAAGAGCAGAGTGCAGCAATTGCTGCCATCGCCGAAAAGGCTGCTTTCGGTCCGGTTGTATCGAATTTCCTCAAGGTCGTTGCCGGCAATCGTCGCCTGTTCGCCCTGCCGGGCATGATCCGCGCATTCCGTGAAATTGCTGCGGCTCACCGCGGCGAAGTTGTTGCCGAGGTTACTTCGGCGCATGCGCTCACCGTAGCGCAGGACAAAGAACTTAAGACGGCGCTGAAGGGCGTCACTGGCAAGGATGTCACCATCAATGTGACTGTCGACCCGTCGATCCTCGGCGGCTTGATCGTCAAGGTTGGTTCGCGCCAGATCGACACTTCCCTTCGCACCAAACTTTCCACCCTTAAGCTTGCACTGAAAGAGGTTGGCTGATGGACATCCGCGCCGCGGAAATTTCCGCAATTCTGAAAGATCAAATCAAGAATTTCGGCAAGGAAGCCGAAGTTTCCGAAGTCGGCCAGGTGCTTTCCGTCGGTGACGGTATTGCCCGCGTTTACGGTCTGGACAATGTCCAGGCTGGCGAAATGGTCGAGTTCCCCGGCGGCGTCCGCGGCATGGCCCTCAACCTCGAAGCCGACAATGTCGGCGTGGTTATCTTCGGTTCCGACCGTGCCATCAAGGAAGGCGACACCGTCAAGCGGACCGGCGCCATCGTTGACGTTCCGGTTGGTCCGGAACTGCTCGGCCGCGTTGTCGACGCGCTCGGCAACCCGATCGACGGCAAGGGCCCGATCAACGCAACGCGTCGTTCGCGCGTTGACGTGAAGGCTCCTGGCATCATTCCGCGCAAGTCGGTTCATGAGCCGATGTCGACCGGCCTCAAGGCCATCGATGCTCTGATCCCGGTCGGCCGTGGCCAGCGCGAGCTCGTCATCGGTGACCGCCAGACCGGCAAGACCGCAATCATTCTCGATGCGATCCTGAACCAGAAGGCCATTCACGATAACGGCCCGGACAGCGAAAAGCTGTACTGCGTTTACGTCGCTATCGGCCAGAAGCGCTCCACCGTTGCCCAGTTCGTCAAGGTTCTGGAAGAGCGCGGCGCCCTGCAGTACTCGATCATCGTTGCGGCAACGGCTTCCGATCCGGCTCCGATGCAGTACCTTGCACCGTTCGCCGGTTGCGCCATGGGCGAATACTTCCGTGACAACGGTCAGCACGCCCTGATCGGTTACGACGACCTTTCCAAGCAGGCTGTTGCCTACCGCCAGATGTCGCTTCTGCTGCGCCGTCCGCCGGGCCGCGAAGCTTACCCGGGTGACGTTTTCTACCTTCACTCGCGTCTGCTCGAGCGCGCCGCCAAGATGGGCGACGAAGCCGGCGCTGGTTCGCTGACGGCTCTGCCGGTCATCGAAACGCAGGGTAACGACGTTTCTGCCTTCATTCCGACCAACGTGATCTCGATCACCGACGGCCAGATCTTCCTTGAAACCGACCTGTTCTATCAGGGCATTCGTCCGGCCGTTAACGTCGGTCTGTCGGTTTCGCGCGTTGGTTCTGCCGCTCAGATCAAGGCCATGAAGCAGGTTGCCGGTTCGATCAAGGGCGAGCTTGCCCAGTATCGCGAAATGGCCGCCTTCGCCCAGTTCGGTTCCGACCTCGATGCCTCCACCCAGCGCCTGCTGAACCGTGGTGCACGTCTGACGGAACTCTTGAAGCAGCCGCAGTTCTCTCCGCTCAAGACGGAAGAACAGGTTGCCGTGATCTTCGCAGGCGTTAACGGCTACCTCGACAAGGTCGCGGTTTCCGACGTCGGCAAGTTCGAGCAGGGCCTGCTGTCCTACATGCGTGGCGAAGGCAAGCCGGTTCTCGATGCTATCCGCACCGAGAAGCAGGTTTCCGACGACACCAAGGCAAAGCTGAAGGCTGCGCTCGACGCCTACGCCAAGTCTTTCGCCTGAAACCGGAACTAGCCCGAGGACCGATAACGGATGCCTTCACTTAAGGATCTGAAAAACCGGATCGCCTCCGTCAAGGCGACGCAGAAAATTACCAAGGCGATGAAAATGGTCGCCGCGGCAAAACTGCGTCGCGCTCAGGAGGCTGCCGAAGCCGCACGTCCCTACGCGGAACGCATGGGCAAGGTTCTGGCCAGCCTTTCGGCTGCCAACGCCGGCAACGCGGAAGCACCTCTGCTTCTGTCGGGCACCGGCAAGGACCAGGTTCATCTTCTTGTGGTCGCCACCGGCGAGCGCGGTCTTGCTGGGGGCTTCAACTCCTCCATCATCCGCCTTGCCCGCGACCACGCGCTGAAGCTCCTGTCGGAAGGCAAGACGGTCAAGATCCTGACGGTCGGCCGCAAGGGCAACGACATCCTGCGTCGTTCCTTCCGCGAGAACATCGTTGACTACATCACCTTCCGCGAAGTGAAGCAGCTGAGCTTCGTTCAGGCGGATGAGGTGGCGTCGAAGGTGCTGACCATGTTCAACGCCGGCGAGTTCGATATCGCCACGTTGTTCTATGCACGCTTCCAGTCGGTCATCTCGCAGGTTGCGACTGCCCAGCAGATCATCCCGGCCAAGTTCAACGATGTTTCGGCAAGCGACAACGCGTCTGCCGCACTCTACGAGTACGAGCCGAGCGAAGAGGAAATCCTCGAAGACCTGTTGCCGAAGAACGTGGCTATCCAGATCTTCCGGGCGCTCCTGGAAAACAACGCTTCCTTCTACGGTGCGCAGATGTCCGCTATGGACAACGCGACCCGCAATGCTGGTGATATGATCAACAGACTGACCTTGTCCTACAACCGTCAGCGTCAGGCACAGATCACCAAGGAACTCATTGAAATTATCTCCGGCGCGGAAGCGCTCTGAAGTCCTTAGAAAGGGTAAGAAACATGGCTAGAGCAGCTACCCTGAAGACCAGCGCCAAGAGCGCTCCTGCCGCTGCCGGCAAGGTCACCCAGGTTATCGGCGCCGTCGTCGACGTCTCGTTCGAAGGCGCACTTCCGCCAATCCTGAACGCACTTGAAACCGAGAACAACGGCAACCGCCTCGTTCTCGAAGTCGCTCAGCACCTCGGCGAAAACTCCGTTCGCACCATCGCCATGGACTCGACCGAAGGTCTGGTCCGCGGTCAGCCGGTTGCAGACACCGGCGCACCGATCTCGGTTCCGGTCGGCGACCATACGCTCGGCCGCATCATGAACGTCATCGGCGAGCCGGTTGACGAAGCCGGTCCGCTCGACCGCACCAACCTGCGCGCCATCCACCAGGATGCACCGGCTTACGTCGACCAGGCCACCGAAGGCCAGATCCTCGTCACCGGCATCAAGGTCGTCGACCTTCTCGCTCCTTATGCGAAGGGCGGCAAGATCGGCCTGTTCGGCGGCGCCGGCGTCGGCAAGACCGTTCTCATCATGGAACTGATCAACAACGTCGCCAAGGCGCACGGTGGTTATTCGGTATTCGCCGGCGTGGGTGAACGTACCCGCGAAGGTAACGACCTTTACCACGAAATGATCGAATCGGGCGTGAACAAGCACGGCGGCGGCGAAGGCTCCAAGGCTGCTCTCGTTTACGGTCAGATGAACGAACCGCCGGGTGCGCGCGCTCGCGTCGCTCTGACCGGCCTCACCATCGCTGAAGACTTCCGCGACAAGGGCCAGGACGTTCTGTTCTTCGTCGACAACATCTTCCGTTTCACCCAGGCAGGTTCGGAAGTGTCCGCTCTGCTCGGCCGTATTCCTTCGGCCGTGGGTTATCAGCCGACGCTCGCAACCGACATGGGTCAGATGCAGGAACGCATCACCACGACCACGACCGGTTCGATTACCTCGGTTCAGGCCATTTACGTCCCCGCCGACGACTTGACCGACCCGGCACCGGCAACCTCGTTCGCCCACTTGGACGCAACGACGGTTCTGTCGCGTTCGATCGCTGAAAAGGGTATCTACCCGGCCGTTGACCC
The DNA here is from genome assembly GCA_900472395.1 of Hyphomicrobiales bacterium. Taxonomy (GTDB): domain Bacteria; phylum Pseudomonadota; class Alphaproteobacteria; order Rhizobiales; family Rhizobiaceae; genus Neorhizobium. The sequence continues at coordinate 21,603 of UCHV01000052.1, read as the reverse complement.
GCTCGACTCGACGTCGCGCATGCTCGACCCGATGATCGTCGGCGAAGAACACTACGAAATCGCTCGTAAGGTTCAGACGACCCTGCAGCGCTACAAGTCGCTTCAGGACATCATCGCGATCCTGGGCATGGACGAGCTGTCGGAAGAAGACAAGCTGACGGTTGCCCGCGCCCGCAAGATCGAGCGCTTCCTGAGCCAACCGTTCTTCGTTGCCGAAGTCTTCACCGGTTCGCCGGGCAAGCTGGTTGCTCTCGAAGACACGATCAAGGGCTTCAAGGGTCTCGTCAACGGCGAGTACGACCACCTGCCGGAAGCTGCCTTCTACATGGTTGGTTCGATGGAAGAAGCCATCGAAAAGGCCAAGAAGCTGCAGGCTGCTGCCTGATCTGATTGACGCCTCGACGGCGCGTGGAAAACGTGCCGTCGGCTCTTGCCTGCAACATCATCTGAAAGTGGACCGTCATGGCCGACACCTTCAATTTTGAACTCGTATCGCCCGAGCGTCTTCTCGTCTCCGAACAGGTGACCGAAGTCGTCATCCCGGCGACCCTTGGCGAGATGACGGTGCTGGTCAATCACGCACCGACGATGACGACCATCAAGCCCGGCGTCGTGACCGTGAAGCTTGCTTCCGGCCAGACGGAAAAATTCGTCGTATTCGGCGGTTTCGCCGACATCCTGCCGAACAGCTGCACACTGCTTGCAGAATCGGCTGTCGCAGCCCAGGCGCTGACGCGCGAAACGCTGCAGAAGCGTATCGAGCACGCGCAGAAGGAAATCGACAACGCCGACAGCGACGAGCACAAGACCAAGCTCGAGCAGTTTCTGGCGGAACTCACGCACCTCAACCACACGGTTGTTGCTGCCTGATATCCCAGGCGAAAGTTCAAGAGAACAGGCGGCTTCGGCCGCCTTTTTCATGTCTGCCATTTGCGGGCTTGAAGATCTGATCCGTTAGGGCATGCTGGTACCGTCATTCATGTGAGGGTGGGCAGTTGATGTTCTCGAATTCCTTCATTCCCGACATGCGCTTCGGCGCCGGCACATTTGCTGATCTCGGCGCGGCAGCCGCCAACCTCGGTCATATCGATCGCGCGCTCGTCGTGATGGACAGCTTTCTGGCAGCCTCCGGCCTTGCGGATCGGCTTCTGGACGATCTGAGGGCGCATGGCATCATCGCCTCACTCTATGCCGACTTTGCCGGCGAACCGAAGCTTGCCCATCTTCAGGCGGCCATGCGCGCGGCGCGCGGCGCTCAGCTGGTGATCGGCGTGGGTGGCGGATCGGCGCTCGATATCGCGAAAATCACTTCCTGCTGCGCCGCGTCCGGGCAGGATCCCATGTATTACGCACTCGCCGCCAATCCTCTGCCGAAAAAGCCGTTGAAGAAAATCCTCGTCCCGACAACGGCGGGCACGGGTTCGGAAACCTCGGCGACAAACATCTTTTCCGGGCCGGAGGGCAACAAGCTCTGGATCTGGGGCGCAGAAGCCAAGGCGGATCTGGTGATCCTCGATCCGACATTGACGGTATCCTTGCCGCCACATCTGACAGCATGGTGCGGCATGGATGCCTTCATCCATGCCTTCGAGGCTGCCACCAATCGCAATACCCATGCCGGAGCGCAACTTTACGCCTATGAAGCGATGCGCCTCGTCGCCGATTCGCTGGAAACCGCCGTCAAGGCGCCGGGTAACCTCGATGCACGCGGAAAGGTGATGCTCGGATCGTGTTATGCCGGCATTGCCATCGATAATTGCGGCACGGCGATCGCTCATAATATCAGTCATGCACTGGCCGGTCTTGCCCCCGTCCACCACGGTCTTGCCACTGCCCTGGCCTTCGAAGCAACATTGCAATGGCTGGTGGCGGCCCGCACGTCCGAACTGGATGCCGCAGCAAAGGTACTGGGTCTTGCGCGGGTGGAAGAACTGCCTGCCTTCGTCAGCGATCTGATGGACCGCTGCGATATCCGCCGCACTTTGCCGAAGGCGTTCGATGCGCACTCCCATATGGACCTCGTCGCAGAGATGCAGGCGACGGAAAACCGGCCGATGCGGCGGGCGACGGCGCGCGATGTATCGGACGCAGATGTCGATCGGTTCGCCGGAATGATCATGTCCTTGCCAAGGACATCATGATGGCGGACTTCACGCGGGAATATTGGGAAACCGCGCTGTCATCCATCGTGCTGGAAGGTCGGTGTTTTATCGATGGTGAGTATCGCTGCGCCAAGTTGGGCAGAACGTTTGCGCGGGCGCGTCCCATGGATGGGCAACCGGGTGCGGTGCTGGCGCGGGGAGAGGTGGCAGACATCGATGCGGCTGTCGCCTCAGCCCGCCGCGCGTTCGAAAGCGGGATCTGGCGCCATAAGGAACCGGGCGAAAAGAAGCGTATCCTGCTTGCCTGGGCGGACCTCATTCGCGCCCATGCCGAGGAACTGGCGCTGCTCGAAACGATCGACGTCGGCAAACCGGTGCTGGCGTCGCTGAATGTCGATGTGAAGTTATGCGCCGACGGCATCCAGTATTATGCCGAGGTCACCGATAAGCTTTATGACGAGATCGCGCCGACCGGTCGACAGTCCCGCGTGCTGGTTCGAAAGGTTCCGCTCGGCGTCATCGGCGCAATCACGCCCTGGAACTACCCGATGATCATCGATGCCTGGAAGCTCGGACCGGCAATTGCCGCCGGCAATTCGGTGGTGTTGAAACCTGCCGAACAATCCTCGCTTTCGGCCGTTCGGCTGGCATCGCTGGCGGTTGAGGCGGGTTTGCCTCCCGGTGTCTTCAATGTCGTCACCGGTTATGGTGAGGAAGCGGGAAAGCCGTTGGCTCTTCACATGGATGTCGACATGATCGCCTTTACCGGCTCGACCGAGGTCGGCAGGTTGATCATGGGCTATGCCGCGCAGTCGAACATCAAGCGGGTGGCGCTGGAGTTGGGCGGGAAGTCACCGTTGGTGGTGTTTGATGATGCCGATCTCGATGCGGCCGCCTCGGCCGTCGCATGGGGCTGTTTCTATAATTCCGGGGAAACCTGTCATGCCTCGACGCGGCTTCTGGTGCAGCGGTCTGTGCAACAGGTGCTGATCGAAAAGATCGAAGCCATCACCCGCAGCGACATCACGCTCGCCCATCCTTTCGAGCCTTCGGCACAGATCGGTGCACTGATAGACGAGGCGCACATGCACAAGGTGCTGGGGTTTATCGCCGACGGCGAGGAAGAGGGGGCACGACGGGCCTTCGGCGCCGAACGTGTGCTTGCGGAAACCGGCGGATATTATGTTTCTCCCGGTGTGTTTGTGGACATGACCAACGATATGAGCCTCGCCCGCCAGGAAATCTTTGGCCCGGTTCTGGCCACGATTTCCTTCGACACGGAAGAAGAAGCTCTGCGGCTTGCCAACGATACGATCTATGGTCTGGCCGGCGCGGTGTTCACCAGGGACATGGACCGGGCGCACCGGTTTTCCGAGGCCCTTCATGCCGGCACGGTGTGGATCAACACCTATGACAGGTCCAGTTTTTCGACGCCCTTCGGCGGCTTCAAGCAGTCCGGTTTCGGGCGGGACCGTTCAGTGCACGCAATCGACAAATACTGCGATTACAAGACGATCTGGCAGCAGTTCGGGTGAGGGCACATGAGCCGTATCGCATCGATTGAGATCTCCCATCACCGCTTGCCGCTTGACCCGCCATTCAAGGCAAGTTGGGACGGCCGTGCGCGCCATCATTTCGATGCCACCATCGTGCGGGTGCGCGATCAGGATGGCCGTGAGGGTATCGGTTCCGGCGACCTGATGAAAGGTTTCGAAGGGCATGAGGATCTGTTCATCGGTCATGATCCGCGCCATCTCGAGCGGCATTACGAAGTGCTGTCTCATATCAATTTTCATTATGGTCGCTGCTGGCCGCTCGACCTGGCGCTTTGGGATCTGGCCGGGAAAGTGACCGGCGAACCGGTCTGGCGCATGCTGGGTGGTCGCGCGGATCGTGTCCGGCTTTACTCATCCTCGGGTGTGTTGCGCGATCCTTTCGCCATGGCGGATCAGGCGGAGCGTTATCTGGACGAGGGTTTCGTTGCGATGAAGGTGCGGTTCTCGTCATCGGCAGGGGGACGGGCCGGTTGGCGTGACGATGTGTCGGCGCTGGAGGCCATCCGTGCCCGCGTCGGTGATCGGCTGGAGCTTATGGTCGATTGCAATCAGGGCTGGCGCATGCCGTGGGATACGACCCTGCCATGGACTTTCAAGGATGCACTTGTCGTCGCCAGAGAACTGGAGCGGCTCGGTATCTACTGGATGGAGGAGCCCTTACATCGTTCCGACCGCAAAGGTATGAAAGCATTGAGAGAGGCGACGTCGATCCGCATTGCGGGCGGCGAGATGACCCGAGAGCTTTACGAGTTTCGCGATATCATCGAGGAGCGCGCTTTCGATGTGATCCAGCCGGATGTTGCGCTGGTGGGTGGCATTACCGGCTGCCGCCGTCTTGTTTATCAGGCGCGCGAGGCGGGCATTGCCTTCACCCCGCACAGCTGGACCAATGGGATAGGTGTGCTTGCCAATGCCCATCTGACGGCGGGTGTGGGAGACGCTCCGTTTCTCGAATATCCTTTCGACAATCCCGAATGGAGCGAGCAACGGCGTGACTATCCAATGGCCGCGCCGCTGAAGCATAATAATGGCTGGCTGGACCTTGGCGATGCACCGGGCCTCGGCATCGTGCTGGATGAGGATCGATTGAGGACCACAAAGCTGGTGTGAAATCAAAGACTTTGCGCTCAGGTGCCCTATTGTTGGCATCAGGAAACACGGAGTTTCGTCATGAAGGTCGGTATCGTCGGCGCGGGCATGGTCGGCAGTTCGGTTGGTTTTGCGCTCGCCATCACCGGTTATGCAAGCGAAGTCATCATCATGGACCGCAACAAGGCGCTGGCCGTGGCGCAGGCGGAAGACATTGCGCATGCCGTCCCTTTCATGTCGGCAACGCGGGTGAGGGCCGGGGGATACGCGGATCTGGAAGGGGCCGGTATCGTCATCCTGTCGGCCGGCGTCAGCCAGAAACCGGGAGAAACGCGGCTTGAGCTTCTCAGTCGCAATGCGGCAGTATTTCGCGAGATCGTCGGCGAGGTTCTGGCCGTTGCTGAAAATCCCATCCTTCTGGTCGCTTCCAATCCCGTCGATGCCATCACTTTCATAACCCAGCGACTTTCCGGCTTGCCGCCGCAGCGGGTCATCGGTTCCGGTACCATTCTCGATACCGCCCGGTTTCGCAGCCTGATCGCACGGCATCTGAATATCTCTCCGCAATCGATCCATGCGGACGTCATCGGGGAACATGGTGATAGCGAGGTACTGGTATGGGAGAGTGCCCGCGCCAGTTCCGTCGACCTTGCCTCGTTTGCGCAGCAGATCGGCGCACCTTTGACGCAGGCGGTTCGAGCAGAGATCGACGACAACGTGCGCAATGCGGCCTACAAGATCATCGAGGGCAAGGGCGCCACCTATTATGGCATAGGTGCAGGCATCGCCCGTATCGTCAGAGCGATTGCCCGTGATGAAGGCGCGGTGCTGACAGTTTCGCTGGTGACCGCACATGTGGCGGGCGTCGATGACGTGGCGCTTTCGCTGCCGCGGGTGATCGGCGCGACCGGTGTCGTCGTCGATATGGTGCCGGACCTTTCTGCGGAAGAACAAGCGGCGCTGAAACGCAGTGCCGAACTCCTGAAGGGCATCACCGACGCGCTGCAACTTTGAGCGACCGATCCTATCAATTGGCGGTCTGTTGAATTGACGGTCGTAACCGGGTAGCCCTTGCAGCAAGGGAGTTGCCATGATCGACAAGCTGGAATTTTTCATAGCGCTGGCGCGCGAACAGCATTTTGGGCGCGCTGCCGAAGAATGCGGCATTTCCCAGCCTACGCTTTCCGCGGCAATCCGGCAGTTGGAAGAAAATCTGGGCGTCGGTCTCGTGGTGCGCGGTTCACGCTTTCAGGGGCTGACACCGGAGGGCCAGCGTGTGCTGGAATGGGCGCGCCGCATCGTTGGCGATACCCGTACCATGCGCGAGGAAATGCGCGCCGCCCGCAAGGGATTGGCCGGTCACATCCGCTTGGCAGCAATCCCGACAGCGTTGGCGATGATCCCCAAGTTGACAGGACCGTTTCAGGCCAAGCATCCCGAGGTCACCTTTTCCGTTGTTTCCCGCACTTCCTTGCAGGTGTTGAGCCAGCTGGAAAATTTCGAGATCGATGCGGGTATTACCTATCTCGACAATGAGCCGCTCGGTCGGGTGACCAGTGTGCCGCTTTACGCCGAGCATTACACGCTGGTGACTGCCGAAGGCACACCCTTTGCCGATCGCAAGGAAGTGACCTGGAAGGAAATGGCGGGGTTGAGGCTGTGCCTGCTGACGCCCGACAATCAAAACCGCCGTATCATCAACCAGCATCTGGCGGATGCCGGCGTCGATGTCCGCACCATGCTGGAATCCAATTCCATGGTCGTGCTTCTGGCACATGTCGGGACAGGAAACTGGGCCAGTATCATGCCGCGCAATGTGGCGCTTTCATTCGGGTTTGCCGCGCGCATCCGCACCATTCCCATCGTGGAACCCAAGGCCAGCCATCTTGTCGGACTGGTTGCCACCCATCGCGAGCCGTTTACGCCGCTGGTTTCGGCCCTGCTGCACGAGGCACGAAATCTGACGGATGTTTCGTTCGATTGATAGAATTGTTCTATCGCGTAACGTGACCAGCTTATTGACCGTTGCCCCAACCTGCTGCGAAACTTCAGATATGTAAGCGGAGGACGATGTCTTCACGCTGCCGAAAAGACATCGCGCTTGCATGAACTGAAGTCGGTTGGGAGGCTGATGGATGAACATGTATCTCGCTGCGGCCGATATGGCCGAGCGTTCTCGTGAAATTGCGCGCGAACACAAACATCTCGAAGGTCCTTTGCTGCCGATCCTGCATGCGATCCAGGCAGAGTTCGGCTACGTGCCGGAGGACGCGAAGCCGGTGATTGCCGGTGAGCTCAATCTTTCGCGGGCAGAAGTGCACGGCGTCGTGACGTTCTACCACGAATTCCGCGATCATCCCGCCGGTCGCCATATGCTCAAGCTCTGTCGCGCCGAAGCCTGCCAGTCGATGGGCAGCGACCATGTCGCCGACCGGGTGCGGCAATTGCTCGGCATCGATTTTCACCAGACGACGCTGGATGGGGCGGTCACGCTTGAGCCGGTCTACTGCCTGGGCTTGTGTGCCTGTGCGCCGGCCGCCATGCTGGATGGTGAGGTGTATGGCCGCGTCGATGAACACTGTCTTTCCGAAATTGTCGGGGAGATCGGCCGATGACGGTGACAATATTCATTCCGCGCGATGCGGCATCTCTGGCGCTTGGCGCTGAAAAGGTGGCGACGGCGGTTGCCGGCGAGATTGCTGCCCGTGGTCTCGATGCCAGGATCGTGCGCAACGGTTCGCGTGGCATGTTCTGGCTTGAACCGCTGGTGGAAGTGCGCACGGAGCGCGGTCGGGTGGCTTACGGTCCGGTCAAGGCATCGGATGTCAGGTCACTCTTCGATGCCGGGTTCCTGTCCGGCCAAGGGCACCCTCTCTGTCTTGGGCTGACGAAGGAAATTCCTTTCCTTCGTCAGCAGACCCGCCTGACCTTCTCCCGCTGCGGCGTGACCGATCCGCTTTCGCTCGATGATTATCGTCATTACGAGGGCCTGAAGGGGCTGGAAAAAACCATTGCCATGACGCCCGCCGAAATCGTCGCTCAGGTGACGGATAGCGGCTTGCGCGGCCGCGGTGGTGCCGGTTTCCCGACAGGTATCAAGTGGAAGACGGTGATGGAGGCGGCGGCCCCGCAAAAATACATCGTCTGCAATGCCGATGAGGGCGACAGCGCCACCTTCGCCGACCGGATGATCATGGAGGGTGATCCCTTCGTTCTGATCGAAGGCATGGTCATTGCCGGCATCGCGACCGGCGCCACCAAGGGTTATGTCTACACACGTTCCGAATATCCGCATGCGATCGCCACGATGAGCGAAGCGATCGGGATCGCCCGCAAGGCCGGAATTCTGGGGTCGTCCGTTCTGGGTTCCGCACATGTTTTCGACATGGAAATCCGCTCAGGAGCAGGGGCCTATGTCTGCGGCGAGGAAACCTCGCTGCTGAATTCGCTGGAAGGCAAGCGCGGCGTGGTGCGTGCCAAGCCACCATTACCGGCGCTGCAGGGTTTTCTCGGGCGGCCGACTGTCGTCAACAACGTCATCTCGCTCGCTTCCATCCCGGTCATCATGGACAGGGGTGCAGAATTCTACAGGGATTTCGGCATGGGCCGTTCACGCGGCACGATCCCGATCCAGATCGCCGGCAATGTCAGACATGGCGGCCTGTTCGAAACCGCCTTCGGCCTTTCGCTCGGTGAGATCGTCGATCAGATCGGCGGCGGCACGGCCAGTGGCAGGCCGGTCAAGGCGGTGCAGGTGGGTGGTCCGCTCGGCGCCTATTTTCCGCGCGCGCTGTTCGATAGGCCTTTCGATTACGAGGCTTTTGCGGCGAAGGACGGGTTGATCGGCCATGCCGGCATCACCGTTTTCGATGATACCGCAGACCTTCTGAAACAGGCGCGGTTCGCCATGGAGTTCTGCGCCATCGAAAGCTGCGGCAAGTGTACGCCCTGTCGCATCGGTTCCACGCGCGGTGTAGAAACAGTCGACAGGATCGCCCGCGGCATCGAGCCGGAAAAGAACAAGGCGCTGCTGGCCGACCTTTGCAACACGATGAAGTTCGGTTCGCTCTGCGCGCTCGGCGGTTTCACACCTTATCCGGTGATGAGTGCGATGACGCATTTCCCGGAGGATTTCGCTCCTACACCCCTCATCGAAGCGGCGGAGTAACATCATGTCCCTGATCCATGAAATCGATTTCGGCACCCCAGCCTCCCAATCTGAAAAACAGGTCACGCTGACCATCGATGGTTGTGCCATTACCGTGCCGGAAGGCACCTCGATCATGCGGGCATCCATGGAGGCCGGCATCCAGATCCCGAAACTCTGTGCCACCGACATGGTGGATGCCTTCGGCTCCTGCCGGCTCTGTCTGGTGGAGGTCGAGGGACGCAACGGCACCCCGTCCTCCTGCACCACGCCGGTTGCCCCGAACATGGTCGTTCATACCCAGACCGGCCGGTTGAAGGATATCCGTCGCGGCGTGATGGAGCTCTACATCTCCGACCACCCGCTCGACTGTCTCACCTGCGCCGCCAATGGCGATTGCGAATTGCAGGATATGGCGGGTGCCGTCGGTCTTCGTGACGTTCGATACGGTTATGAGGGCGACAATCATGTACGCAGCCGCAACGATGGCGCCATCAATGCCAAATGGATGCCGAAGGACGAGTCCAACCCCTATTTCACTTACGATCCGTCGAAGTGTATCGTCTGTTCGCGTTGCGTACGCGCCTGCGAGGAAGTGCAGGGCACGTTCGCGCTGACCATCGAGGGCCGCGGTTTCGAAAGCCGTGTCTCACCCGGCATGCACGAGCATTTTCTCGATTCCGAATGCGTTTCCTGCGGTGCCTGCGTGCAGGCCTGTCCCACCGCGACACTGACGGAAAAGTCGGTGATCGCAATCGGCCAGCCGGAACACTCGGCCGTCACCACCTGCGCCTATTGCGGTGTCGGCTGTTCGTTCAAGGCGGAGATGCGTGGGGAGGAACTGGTGCGCATGGTGCCGTGGAAGGATGGCCAGGCCAATCGCGGTCATTCCTGCGTCAAGGGCCGTTTTGCTTATGGTTATGCCAGTCACAAGGACCGCATTCTCAACCCGATGATCCGCGAAAACATTTCCGATCCGTGGCGGGAAGTGAGCTGGGAGGAAGCCTATGCGCATGTCGCCTCGGAATTCAGGCGCATTCAGTATCAGTTTGGTCGGGAATCGATTGGCGGCATCACCTCGTCGCGTTGCACCAACGAGGAAACCTTTCTCGTCCAGAAATTGATCCGCGCCGGTTTCGGCAACAACAATGTCGATACCTGTGCCCGTGTTTGCCATTCGCCGACCGGTTATGGCCTCGGTCAGGCCTTTGGCACATCGGCGGGCACGCAGAATTTCGACAGTGTCGAGCATACGGATGTGGTGATCGTCATCGGTGCCAACCCGACCGACGGTCATCCTGTCTTTGGCTCGCGGCTGAAGAAACGGCTGCGGCAGGGCGCAAAGCTGATCGTCATCGATCCGCGCCGCATCGATCTCGTCAAGACGCCGCATGTGGAAGCGGCCTACCATCTGCCGCTATTGCCCGGCACCAACGTCGCGATGATGACAGCCTTGGCGCATGTCATCGTCACCGAAGGGCTGTTTGCCGAAGCATTCATTCGCGAGCGCTGCGACTGGTCTGAATTCGAGGATTGGGCAGCTTTCGTCTCAGAGGAGGCGCATAGCCCGGAATCGACCGAAAAATATACCGGTGTGCCTGCCGATCTGGTGCGTGGTGCTGCCCGACTGTTTGCCACCGGAGGCAATGGCGCGATCTATTATGGCCTCGGTGTTACCGAACATAGCCAGGGATCGACGACCGTGATGGCAATCGCAAACCTTGCCATGGTCACCGGCAATATCGGTCGTCCCGGTGTCGGCGTGAACCCGCTGCGTGGGCAGAACAACGTGCAGGGCTCCTGCGACATGGGGTCATTCCCGCATGAATTGCCGGGTTACCGCCACATCTCGGACGATGCGACCCGGCAGACCTTTGAGAAGCTCTGGGGTGTGACGCTCGATACCGAGCCGGGCCTGCGCATTCCCAACATGCTGGATGCAGCCGTGGAAGGCACATTCAAGGGCATCTATATCCAGGGCGAGGATATCCTGCAGTCCGACCCGGATACCAAACACGTATCAGCCGGCCTTGCGGCGATGGAATGTGTGGTCGTGCACGACCTCTTCCTCAACGAGACGGCCAATTACGCCCATGTCTTTCTGCCCGGTTCGACCTTCCTTGAAAAGGACGGCACTTTCACCAATGCCGAGCGCCGCATCAACCGCGTGCGCAGGGTAATGACACCGAAGAACGGCTATGCCGACTGGGAAGTGACCCAGAAACTGGCACAGGCCATGGGGCTGAACTGGAATTATGGGCATCCGTCCGAAATCATGGATGAGATTGCAGTCTCGACGCCAAGCTTTGCCTTGGTATCTTACGATTATCTTGAAAAAGTGGGTTCGGTGCAGTGGCCCTGCAACGAGGCGCATCCCGAAGGCTCGCCGATCATGCACGTGGATGGTTTCGTGCGCGGCAGGGGCAAGTTCATCCGCACCGAATATGTGCCGACGGATGAGCGCACGGGTCCACGTTTCCCGTTGCTGCTCACCACCGGCCGTATTCTTTCCCAGTACAATGTCGGCGCGCAGACACGGCGTACCGAAAACGTCGCCTGGCATGCGGAAGACAGACTGGAAATCCATCCGCATGACGCCGAGCAGCGCGGGATAAAGGATGGCGAATGGATTAAGCTGGCCAGCCGATCGGGCGATACGACGCTTCGTGCGCTGATCACGGACCGCGTTGCGCCCGGCGTCGTTTATACGACCTTCCATCACCCGGACACGCAGGCCAACGTCATCACCACAGACTTTTCCGACTGGGCGACCAATTGTCCGGAATACAAGGTGACGGCAGTGCAGGTATCGCAATCCAACGGCCCGACAGAGTGGCAGGAGGATTACGAGCAACTTGCCCGCCGCTCACGGCGTATAGCCAGCAAGCTGGAAGCGGCCGAATGAGGCGGTTTGGAAAGGTATTTCGTCAATCCGCAAGAATAAAAAGCCGCCCGTTGCGCAGGCGGCGCCGATGACTATTTTGACAGGCATCAAGAATATGGAAGTGCCAGCCCTGAAGCGGCAGTTTCCTGCGCAAAGGATGCCCTTCATGTCGACCACCGACCAGAGCCCGAATGTTCGGGTTGCCACCACCGTTGCTGTGCCGCAGACGATCCGCCGCGATGGTGTGGTGCGCACGGCGGTTCGCTCCGTTCCCGAAGAAGTGCCGATCGCATTTTCCTATGGTGGTTCAAGCCATGCTGTGATGATGGGCACGCCTGCGGATCTGGAGGATTTCGCAACGGGTTTCAGCCTGACCGAGGGTATCATTTCATCGCCTGCCGAGATCGAAAGCATCGAGGTGCTGCAGGAGGGTGATGGCCTGGATGTGCAGGTGACGCTTGCCGAAGACAAGGAAGATGCCCTTCGCGCCCGTCGCCGGCATATGGCAGGGCCGGTTGGCTGTGGTCTTTGCGGCATCGAATCCATCGAGCAGGCCATGCGGCCGGTGCCGAATGTGTCTGCCGTGGAAATGGTTCTGTCGGCGGGCGATATCGCCACCGCCAGCGCTGCCCTTAATGGCGCCCAGCCGCTGCATGCGCAGACGAGAGCGGTTCATGGTGCGGGTTTCTTCATCCCCGGCGAGGGACTGATCGCGGTACGTGAGGATGTCGGCCGTCACAATGCGCTCGACAAGCTTTCCGGTGCCGTCCTGCGTGCGGGTCATCATGGCCGTGATGGTGTGGTCGTCGTCACCAGCCGCATTTCGGTGGAGATGGTGCAGAAGGCGGCCATTCTCGGCTCACCTGTCCTGATCGCAATTTCGGCGCCGACCGCCCTTGCCATCCGCACCGCAGAGGCTGCCGGCATGACGCTCGTGGCCCTGTCGCGCGGTGAGGATTTTGAAGTGTTCAGCCACCCCAAACGCATCCGATTCGAGGGCGAAGCCGATGTCTCATGATGCCGATCCAGGTCACCAAACACCCGACAAACTGATTCGCATGGCAAATCAGATAGGGACTTTCTTTTTGTCGCAGCCAAAAAATACTCAAATCGAGGGGGTGGCGGGACATATCAACAAGTTTTGGGAGCCTCGCATGCGTCGCCAGCTTTTTATCCATATCGATAATGGTGGCGACGGTTTATTGGCGATCGTCAAGGACGCGTCTGCGCTGATCCGCCGCACAGGGTGCGACGATTAAGCGCCCGGTCCATCCCAATTCCGGGGGACACCGCACTCATCATGCGGCCGGAAGGGAGGAACCGGACACGTTCGTAATTGAAACATTATTTCTCAGAGGGAGAAATGCGCATGGCAGTTGCATCCACTGCGGGCGAAGCGTCCGCAGGCAATGCCGGTCTTCTCGACCGCGAACGCATTATCGCAAAACCAGGTTTTAACCGCTGGCTCGTACCGCCGGCAGCATTGGCAATCCATCTTTGCATCGGCATGGCTTACGGCTTCAGTGTTTTCTGGCTGCCGTTGACCAAGGCTATTTCCGGCACGCCGGACGCAGCCTGCGCTAGCATGAATCTTGTTTCGGCGCTGTTCACCACCGAGTGCAACTGGCGCGTTTCGGATCTCGGCTGGATCTACACACTCTTTTTCGTCCTGCTTGGCTGTTCGGCTGCCATCTGGGGCGGCTGGCTTGAAAAGGTCGGCCCGCGCAAGGCCGGCTTCGTATCGGCACTTTGCTGGTGCGGTGGTATTCTGGTTGCCGCTCTCGGCGTTCTCACCCATCAGCTTTGGCTGATGTGGGTTGGCGCTGGTGTGATCGGCGGTATCGGCCTCGGCCTCGGTTACATCTCGCCGGTTTCGACGCTCATCAAGTGGTTCCCTGACCGTCGCGGCATGGCGACCGGCATGGCCATCATGGGCTTTGGTGGCGGCGCCATGATCGGTGCTCCGCTTGCCAACCTGCTGATGAACGTCTTCAAGACGGATGTATCGATCGGCGTCTGGCAGACTTTTGTCGTCATGGCTGTCATCTACTTCATCTTCATGATGGGCGGCGCCTTCGGTTACCGCATTCCGCCGGCTGGCTGGCGTCCGGAAGGCTGGACACCTCCGGCTGCCAAGTCGACCATGATCACCAGCAAGCACGTCCACCTGCGCGATGCACACAAGACGCCGCAATTCTGGCTGATCTGGGCTGTTCTCTGCCTCAACGTTTCGGCGGGTATCGGTGTTATCGGCATGGCTTCGCCGATGCTGCAGGAAATCTTCGCCGGTTCGCTGATCGGCCTGCCTGACCTGACCTTCTCTCAGCTCGATGCTGCTCAGAAGACCCAGATCGCAGCGATTGCCGCCGGTTTCACCGGCCTGATCTCGCTCTTCAACATCGGTGGCCGTTTCGTATGGGCATCGCTTTCGGACAAGCTGGGTCGCAAGAACACCTATTACACGTTCTTCATCCTCGGCATCATCCTCTATACGCTGGCTCCGACCTTTGCCGATATGGGTAACAAGGCCCTGTTCGTGCTGTCCTTCGGCATCATCCTGTCGATGTATGGCGGCGGTTTTGCCACTGTACCGGCTTATCTCGCCGATATCTTCGGTACGCAGTTTGTGGGCGCTATCCACGGCCGTCTGCTGACCGCATGGGCAACCGCCGGCATTCTTGGCCCGGTCGTGGTCAACTACATCCGCGAAGCGCAGATCAGCGCAGGCGTTGCACCGGGTCCGGAACTCTATACCGGCACCATGTACATCCTCGCCGGCATGCTCGCTCTTGGCCTGGTTGCCAACCTGCTGGTTCGTCCGCTCGGTGACAAGTGGTTCATGTCGGATGAAGAAGTTGCGTCGTTGCAGGCGAAGTCTGCGGCTGCAGCTTCCGGCCCGACCGGTTCCTTCGGCATCGGTACCGGTGGTCTCGATGCCAAGGTGGCCTTCGCCTGGGCTGTTGTCGGTATCCCGCTTCTGTGGGGTGTCTGGACGACCGTCAAGAGCAGCTTTGCGCTGTTTGGTTGATTGCCGGATTTCTGGTTCAAAGACTAAAAAGGGCAGCTTCGGCTGCCCTTTTCCATTCCAGTGATCCGTGCGATCAAAAATCTTCCCAGCCATCTTCCGATAAGGCGATTGCCTGGCTACCCTGGGCGATCCTTAATGTTGGCCGGATGGCCGAACTGCGGGGATGAGGTGTCGAGGCAGCATGTCGTTGCGTAGGGGCTGCTGCAAGAACCGATGCCCGGCCGATACGGAACTGCTCCAGCAGCCTGCGCAGATTTTCGGCTTCCGATGAAAGGGAATGGCTGGCAGCTGTGGTTTCTTCCACCATGGCAGCGTTCTTCTGGGTCGCCTGATCCATCACGTTGACGGCCTGATTTATTTCCTTGAGGCTGGCCGACTGCTCGCGGGCCGCGTCAACGATGGCTGCGACATTAACGTGAATGGCACTGACCTGATCGACGATTTCACCCAGTGCCGAACCTGTCCTGCCGACCAGGTTGACGCCATTCGAGACGTAGCCGCTCGATGCGTTGATCAACGCCTTGATTTCCTTGGCTGCCGTTGCCGAACGTTGTGCCAGCTCCCGCACTTCCTGCGCCACGACCGCAAATCCCTTGCCGGCTTCACCGGCGCGCGCAGCTTCGACGCCCGCGTTCAAGGCGAGGAGATTGGTCTGGAAGGCGATCTCGTCGATGACGCTGATGATGTTGGTTATCTCACCCGATGATTTGGCGATCTGGTCCATGGCGGCGATGGCATCGCGCACGATCTGGCCAGACTGTTCGGCATTCTGTTTGGTCAGCGTCACAAGACGTCCGGCTTCGTCGGCGCGGTGGCTGCTATCGGATACCGTTGTGGTGATCTCTTCCAGTGCCGCTGCCGTTTCTTCAAGCGAAGCAGCCTGCTGTTCCGTGCGGCGTGCGAGATCGTCGGAAGCACCGGCAATCTCGCCGGATGATGCGGCGATACCGACGGCGTTTTCCGCAACGGTCTGCATGGCGGTGCGCAGTTTGGCGATAACCTCGTTGAAATCGTGGCGTGTGGCTTCCATGCTCGGCACAAACGTCACGTCCAGACGCTGTTCCAGGTCACCGTCGGAAAGAGCCTTAAGGCCATTGCCAAGGCTGGTGATGGCACTCATTCGCGGGGTCACGTCGGTGGCGAATTTCACCACCTTGTAGACTTCGCCCTTGAGATTGCGGATCGGGTTATAGGCCGCCTGGATCCAGATTTCCTTGCCGCCCTTGCCGAAACGAACGAATTCGTCGGCTATGAATTCGCCGGCAGCGAGCTTTTGCCAGAAGGCAGCGTATTCGGCCGAGGCCGCATAGGACGGCTCGCAAAACATGCGGTGGTGACGGCCCTTGATCTCTGAAAGTGAGTAACCGAGACCCTGGCAAAAATTGTCGTTGGCATCGAGAATTTCGCCCTGCGGCGTGAACTCGATGACCGCCTGCGATTGTGAAATGGCGGAAAGCTTTGCGGCGTCCTCGGTCGCCTTGACCTTCATTGCAGTGATATCGGCTGCGATCTTCACGACCTTGACCGGTTTTCCGCCGCGCATGACGGGATTGTAAGAGGCCTGGATCCAGATCTCCTCGCCCGCTTTGGTCAGGCGCTTGTATTCGCCGGTGTCGAATTTGCCGGCGCCGAGATCGGCCCAGAACTGACGGTATTGCGCCGCAGCCGCATAGGCGGGTTCGCAAAATATACGATGATGCTGACCCTTGATCTCTTCGAGGCGGTAACCGAGCGCCCGGCAAAAATTCTCATTCGCATCGAGAATATTGCCCTGGAGATCAAATTCGATGATCGCTTGCGATCTGGATATCGCATCGACAACCTGTTGTGCGCCTGACTTGCCAAGTCCGAACATTATTCGCTCCCAAGGGCCATAGGATTTCGTCGGTTCGTCTAACGGCAGGCGAATACAACCGGCGATTCATCTCATGGTTACTTTAGACATTCAAAACTTAATAATAAATTGAAATGATAATCGCGGTGGAACCAATAGTTTCGAGGCGCGCGGATGTATATCCGCGCAGAATCAAAACGGCCGCCGAATGGGTGCGGCGGCCGTCGATCCATTATTCCTCGTGGGAACAAGATCAGGCTGCGAGATCTTCGGCTTCGGTGCCTTTGAACATCTTGGCAAGGTTCAGGAAGCAGATCATGCCGTTCTCGTTGGCAATGACGCCTTCGGAGAAGGACTTGTCGAAAGAGGCGGAAACTTCCGGAACAGGCTGAACCTGGCTTGCGGAGATCGTCAGGATATCGGACACGCGGTCGACCAGCATGCCGATGACCATGTTGTGCACTTCGGCAACCACGATGGCGCTACGCTCGTTGGCAACGGTGCTTTTCATGCCGAGCTTGTAGGCAAGATCGATAATCGGGATAACCGAGCCACGCAGGTTCATGACGCCGATGACATCAGCCGGTGCATGCGGGATCGGCGTGGAGGGCGCCCAGCCGCGGATTTCGCGAATGGTCGTGGTCTTAACGCAGAATTCCTGATCGTGCAGACGGAACGCGATGATTTCCAGGTTCTCATCGCCATAGCTGACGGAATTGATCGTCGTTGCCATCAAACTTCTACCCCATTGCCCTTTGCTGGACGGGAGCGGACGCACCGGAGTGGTGCACGCGACCGTTGCCGAATAACTTTTCGCCGAACACACGGAACGTGCTGTCGGTCGATTCGAAGGTTACTTTAGGGCAAGAGTATTTCTTAAATCTAAACCGACCGCCAAAAGCTGGCGCGGAATCAGCCGGTTAGCGCCGGCAAAATGTCGCTTGGCAAAGCTCAGTATTCTTTTTCGTAGAACACGCCTGCCGAGCCGCCATTGCCGCCTGCGCCGGCTTTCAGTTTTACGCCGCGCCCGACATCAAGGTTGATCGTGGCACGTGCGCCGGCTTTGCCGCCCTGCTCAAGCTGGAGGTAAGTGCGGTCGTTGATATATCGACCGACCGACACCGTTGTCTGGCCACTCGAGTCGGTGTTGATATCAAGGTCGTCTACGCCAAGGTTGGCGCGCAGCGTATCCAGGAGAGAATTCGAACCGCCGCCCGCCAGCTGGCTGACCGCGTCGGCAAGCTGCGCAATCTGTAGCGGCGAAAGTTTCGACATCGACTGGCCGAAGACGAGACGTGCCAGGACCTCATCCTGCGGTAGGGCGGGGGAGGAGGAGAAGCTGATATCGGGATCGTTGGCGACGCCCGCCACGTTCACCGTGATGGTCGTCTGCTGCGAGGTGGTGTTGGCTTCCATGTCCAGCACCGGGATCAGGCCGCCACCGAAGGTGATCTTGCCCTCGGTGAAATCCAGGCGCTTGGTCAGGATGATGATACGGCCGCGACGCATTTCGAAGCCGCCGGAAACATTCGGTGCAGCCGACGTGCCGGTCACCGTCAGTTCGCCGCCGAGTTCTGCATCGATACCGCGACCGCGCACGAATATACCGCTCGGCGCGCTGATGACGAGATCCAGCCCGAGAGCGGAAGAACTGCCGCTGCCGCCCTTGGGCTGGATTTCCGCCATCTGGCGGCGCACATCGGCGGGCGCGTTTTTCTGCTTGATATTCAGTTCCGCAAGCGAGGACGGCAGTTTGGCCGGAACCGTGATCGAGGTTTTGGACAGGTTGAGCCTGCCGCCCAGAACCGCGTTGGTGAGCAACGGTCCCTTGACCGTCAACTGGCCGTCGGCCGTTGCCGCGAGCAGCTGGCCGTCGACATAGGTCGCCTTGGCAAGCGTCACTGTCAGATCGGCGGGCAAGCCGGCTGCCGGATTGATGCCGACGGTGCCCTGAGCCGACACCGTGCCGCCTGTCGACAGGTTTGCGGTTGCCGATGAAATCGTGGCCTGGTCGCGGTTAAATGCAATGTTGGCTGCAAGCTTTTCGAGGGCGAGGTTGCGCCGCACATCGATGAGGCGCGCGCCGGACGTGCTGGCCGAACCGGTCACCTGCGGAGCGCTGAGGGTGCCGCCGACATTGACGTCGATATTGCCGTTGCCTTCCAGCACAAAACCCTGGCCGGCAAGCTGAGCGCCGAGAAGCGCGAAAGGCACGCCGCCATCGATCTTGAGGTTCAGCGGGCGGTTGCCCGCGAGACCAACCGAGCCATTGCCGGAAATGGCAAGGCCGGACTGTCCGGAAAGCCGGGTATCGACGGTGACCGTGTTGTTTTCGAACCGGCCTTTTGTAGTGATACGGAAGGGCGCAAGGCCGGCGGAGCGTGTCTGGCTGACGGCGGCGTCGTTCCAGGCGAGATCGAACTGCACGCCGGGCGTCGAGGCATTGTTGAGAGCGCTGATCTTGCCGGTGATTTTTCCGCCGGCATCGAGACCGGGGACAAAGCCGTTGGCGAGGCTGGCGGGCAGGGCGTTTATATCCGCATTGACATCGAGAAGAGGCCCGGCCTTGCCGCCAAGAACGACACGGCCACCAGCCGTCAGCGACATGCCCTGTGGCCCTGTCAGGCGTGTTTCTGCAAGGGTCAGGGTGTTGTTTTCAAAATTGCCGGCTGCCTTCAGGTTCATACCGGAAATTCCGGCTGCGCCCTGACGGCGGATTTCCGCGTCGTTCCATTGCAAGTCGTAACGCACGGCAGGTGTTGCCATCGTGCCGTTTGCGGTGACCGAGCCGGTAATCTGGCCGCCGGTCTGGATGCCCGGTACAAAACTCTGTGCAAGGCTTGCCGGCAGCGAGGCGACATTGGCGGTGACGTTGATGGGGCGGTCACCGGCGAGGCTGACGGAGCCCTTGGCATTCAGCGACAGGCCTGACGGGCCGGACAGCTGCACGTTTTCAAGGTTTGCCGTGCCCTGTTCGAATGTGCCAGCTGCCGTCAACTGCATGGTATCGATGCCCGCGGCGCGTGTCTGGCGTACAGCCAGGTCCGCCCAACGCAGGTCGTATCGGATTGCGGGTGCTTCCGCCGAACCGGTGGATGTGACCTTGCCGGTAATCACGCCGCCGGCATCGAGACCGGGTACGAAACCATTCGCGAGGCTGGCGGGAAGGCCGGCAATATCGGCATTCACGTCCAATGCGGGAGCGCCGGATGGGCCATTGAGAATGACACGACCGGTCGCGGAGGCGGAAAGTCCGCCGGAGCCGGTAATCGTCGTCTCCTCGAGTGTGGCCGTGCCGTTTTCGAAATTGCCCTTGGCCTTCATCTGCAGGGCCGTGACATTGGCCTGTCGGGTCTGGCGTGTGGCGACCTCTGTGGTGCCGAGATCGTAGCGGACGACTGGCGCATCGACCGTGCCGGACGCCGTGACCGAGCCGTTGATGGCGCCGCTTGCTTCGAGGTCGGGACGGAAAACGTTGGCAAGCGCGACAGGCACGGAGGCAAGATTGGCGGTGATATCCAGCTTGCGGTCGCCGGAGAGTGCGGCATTGCCACGCGCGGTCAGGGACAATCCTTGCGGTCCCGTCAAATCCGCGGCTTCCAGAGTGACGGCCTGATTTTCGAGACGTCCCTTGAGGCGGGCCTGAAGGCCGCTGAGCGCCACTGCCCCCTGACCGACGGCAAGGTTGGTGCCCGTCAGATCGACAACAGCGTTGGGAGCCGAAAGATTACCGCTGGCGTTCACGGTTCCGGCAAAGGAACCTGCGGCATTGAGGTCCGGGCGGAATGCGTTTGCGAGCTTGGCCGGAAGCGCTGAAATGGTGGCATCGACGGACAGAGGACGCTCGCCGGCGAGATCGAGCCAGCCTTTGGCCGAAAGGCCGAGATTTTCGCCGGAGCCGGAAAGTGCGTCGAGCGTAACACGATTGTTTTCGAAACGCCCCTGCGCCGTGACGGCAAACGGACCGACCGCTGCATCCCGCGTCTGGCGAACGGCTGCATCGCGCAGCGCCAGATCGAAAGTGGCGGACGGTGCGGCGAGCGTGCCCTTGGCGCCAACACGGCCTGAAAGAAGGCCGCCGACATCCAGATTGGGAACGAAGGCATTGGCGAGTGCGGCAGGAATGTCGGTCAGCTCACCGTCTATGGTGATTGTCTGCGGTTCGCCCAACGCCAGCGAGCCGCGGGCGGAAAGACCAAGCTGGCCGGGGCCGGCAACACGAGCATCGGCAATCGTGACGGTGTTGTTTTCGAACTTGCCGGTGGTTTCGATCTGGAGAGCGGAGAGACCTGCCTTGCGGGTCTCGGTCGTTGCCGCATCGCTCCATTTCAGATTGAAATCGGCAGCCGGTGCGGAAATCGTACCTTTGGCGCTGGCCGAGCCTGAAATCCGGCCGGCCGCATCAAGCCCGGGACGAAAACCGTTGGCAAGTTTTGCCGGAAGCGAGCCGATCTCGGCATCCACGTTCAGGCCGGGGCCACCATCCTTCAAACCGACGGAACCTTTTGCCGCAAGCGACAGGCCATCCGGGTTGGTGATGCGCGTGGTGCCAAGCGTGACGAGATTATCCTGAAGCTGACCGCTGGCCTCGATCAGAAAAGGAGACATGCCGGCGGCCTTGGTCTGGCGCAGTTGCGCATCGCTCCACCGCAGATCGTAACGCACGACCGGGGCTGCGGCCGTGCCCGTCGCGACGATCTTGCCGGTAATTGCGCCGGCCGCATCGATGTTGGGAACGAAAGCGTTGGTAAGCGTTGCGGGTAGCGTCGTGACTGTGGCAGTCAGGTTCAGATTGTTGCCGGCCTGTCCGTCCAGCACCACCTTGCCATTGCCTGCATTGAGCGTCAGCTCGGAGAGTGTGACGCCGCCATCCGCAATATCCATGCGCGAAGGTCGTGACAGAGCAACGTCGATGCCGCGTGGTTTTGCCGTGAAATGATCGATCGCGACGGGCACGGCCGCA
>UCHV01000055.1 GCA_900472395.1 Hyphomicrobiales bacterium | reverse complement strand
GTAACCGCCCGGTTGTTACCGCGGAGATTTTGCTTTGATGCGAGCAACAAGCTCTTTGTCGTCGACAAATCCGTCGAGGAAGTCGCTCCATTCGTCGGGTGAGCGGCGGGCGTGTTTGAGCATCTGCTCCAATTCTTCCATGCCGTCGTCTGTCAGCGCGGTCATGGATTCGTCGTCCCCTGTGTAAACGGAGATGATGCTGCCGTAGCTGAGATTATCATCGTTGGAGACGATTGCCTGAAGAAGCTCCGGGTCCTCTTCGAGAATTTCGGCGACATATTTGATTGTGCGGACGAAGGTGATTGTCGCCATCAGGCTGCCTCGGCAGAGATTGTGACAAGCGGCGACCAGTTCCACGGAAGCAATTCGTCTAACCGATTGATCTTGTGATCGTGGATGCGGTCGAGCACGTCAGCCAGATAAGCCTGCGGATCAAGACTATTCATNNGCGAACAGCCAATTCCGTCTTCCAACGCCAATCGGACGCAGAGCCCGCTCGGCGGCATTGTTGTCGATTGCGACACGGCCGTCTTCGAGGAACAGGCAGAGCGAGGACCATCGGGTCAAACCATAACGGAAAGCTGTAGCCAGATCGCCTTTACCCGGAATGCGGTTCAGTTGGGCTTCTGCCCAGTGACGGAATGCTTCAACCTTGGGCTTGCTCTGCATCTGACGCGCGGCAAGCCGGATCTCAGGAGGCTGGCCGTTGATGCCTCGCTCGATGTCGTAAAGCGCTCCGATACGATCGAGCGCCTCTCGCGCGATCTCGGACTTGTTCGATGTCCAGATATCGTGGAAGTCGCGTCGCCAGTGGGCCCAGCAGGCCGCCTCCTTAAAGCGAGGCAGCCCATCCGCTCCAGGTGAGTATAGCTTGCCATATCCTTTGTAGCCGTCAGCCTGAAGGATGCCGCCTGATTGCTTAAGGTGGCGGTGGACGTGCTCTTCTTTCCAGTCCGGAGCAAAATAGTAGACCGCACCAGGCGCAGAACTGCCTGCCCATGGTCGTTGATCGCGGACATATGTCCAGATCCTGCCCTTCTTCACGCCTTTGCCCATCCCCTTGTCTCGGAGCGAGCGATCCAGCACCCGGATTGGGGTATCGTCCGCATGAAGGAGGTCACTCGCCATGACCGCCGTTTCGATCCGTTCGATGAGAGGCTGCAGCACCTGCATGGCACGACCACACCAATCAACCATCGTGCTGTCGGGAATGTCGGCACCCATGCGGGCGAAGATCTCGTTCAGACGGTACAGTGGCAAATGGTCATCGAACTTCGACACTAGAATGTACGCCAAGAGGCCAGCGCCCGCCATGCTGCCAGGGATCGGGCGGCTGGGCGCAGGCACCTGCACCATCTTCTCGCAGCAACGGCAGGACTTCTTCAATCGGGCGACCTCGATCACCTTCATCTGCGCTGCAATCATGTCGAGGATTTCGCTTGTGTCCTCACCGACAAGACGCAGCTCACCTCCGCATTCCGGGCAGCAGGAGCCAGGATCGAGTTCCCGGCGTTCGCGAACTGCCTTGTCCGAGACGCGTGGGCGCCGACGCACAATCTTCTCTGGCGTATCCACCAAGGCAACAATGGACGCTTCCTCATCAGGCTCATCTATCGGGGCGGTGTTGCTCTCAGCAGCGGCGATCAACAGATCCTCAAGCGCCAGTTCCAACTGCTCGATTTCACGCTCGATCTTTTCGGAAGACTTGCCGAAGACCTGTTTCTTCAGCTTGGCGATGCGTAACCGCAGTGTTTGGATTAACTGGTCGTGCGCCTGCAACGTCGCCGACATCTTCGCATTATCCGCCAGCAAAGCGGCAATCATTGCCTTGAGAAAGGCTGGATCGTCCGGAAGATTTGCCGTTGCGTTTGACATGATCCTGACTACCACAGGTCAGGGTAAATTGCCATAAAAACGAGTGGTTTCAGAGGGATAAAATCATCCGACACGAGCCGGCGGCGCTCCCCAATCCGGACGACGCCAATCGATCCCTTCCCACAACATCGCCAGTTGGGCCGACGTCAGTCGCGCCGTCCCGTCGGACGCCGAAGGCCATGGGAATCGACCTTTCTGCAAGATCTTGTAGTACAGGCAGAAGCCTTGGCCATCAAAATACAGCAGCTTCAATCGATCGCCTCGTTTGCCCCGAAAGGCAAATACCGCGCCGCCCGTTGGCTTCTGGCGCAGGACATCCTGTGCAAGGGCTGCCAGGCCTTCTATTCCTTTACGCATGTCCGTGATCCCGCAAGCAAGATAGACCCGGACACCGGTCCCAGGCCCGATCATGCTGCTTCCACCGCCCGAATAAGCTGGGTCAGGGCGGCGGTATCGACCGCACTGCCAAAGCGAAGGGTGCGACCGCAGCTCAATCGCAGCTCGATCATCCCGGCGCGGCTTTCCCTGCCGTCCTGAACATCAGTCTGCACGGCATTCACGTCGATGGGAATGAACAATGCATTCGAAGACACCGAGAGAAGCCCCTTCTTCTTCAGCTCGCTACGCCAGACGTAAATCTGCTGGCGCGTGATATCGTGCCGATGGGCAACCTCTTTGATTGTCGCTCCACCATCCCCAACCGACATGATAATGGCCAGCTTCTCATCGTCGCGCCATCGGCGCCGACGTTCCTGCCCAAGAATCTCAACGCGCATCGCAATCCCCGCATAAGACACGTCGCTAACGACGTCGTTAAATACGTGTCTTAGGTCATCAATGCGTTAGACGGCAGG
>UCHV01000059.1 GCA_900472395.1 Hyphomicrobiales bacterium | reverse complement strand
ATCCTGCCCCCGCAACCAAAGTCATTTGCAAATTCTCCCACTCGGGAAGCCGCTCGAGAAACTCCTCGCGGTAAATGTCGAGCATGATCTCCTTCTTCTCTTCACTGTCGAGATCGCCGGCTTCCACGCGTTCCATGAAATCCTCGTGGATCTCCGACATAAATCGGCTGCCCATGTAGTCGATCACGTCCATCTGGGCGAGGGTTGCAGCGATCAAGCCATGAACCTGCAGGCTTGCCGGCTGATGGCCCGGCGTCTTGCCGATCACCACTTTCTGGACAAGTTGGCGCACGAGCGGCATCAGGGCGCGCTTTGCATCCTCGTTCTTGCCCTTGCGCGCCATCAGCATGAACTGCCGCATCGCCATCTCTGTCTCCTGCGGATTATGGCGACGGCGCAATTCCTCGATCTTGGCAATCATGTCCGGGCCGCTTTCCGTAAAACTGGCAATATCCCGTTCAAGCGCCTGTCGTTCGGCCTCGATCCGGTCGAGCGTGTCGTCGAGTGCCGGCAGGCGAGGACGGCCCTCGGTCGCACGATTACTGATCTGCTGGATGATGTTCTGCTGCTTGCCTTCGGGTTCTGAGAGTTTGCGCTTCATCTGGTCGCGTTCGGCCAGCGGACGTTTGAGTTCGGACAGCGTATCGAAGATGCCTTCGGCGAAAAAGGCCGCCGGCAGGCAGTCCAACACGCGGCTTTCCAGTTCCTGACGGACGATCTTCGTGCTGTTGCTGCAGCATGCGCCGCCATCGAACGATACTGATCACACCATGGCTGAGGCCATCTACGCCGCTCTGAACAGATTGGCGACGCGCGCCATGGGCCTGACCGGAGCCGATATCGAGCGGATCGTTCGGCAGGTGCGGCTCAAGGCCCGGCGCGAGAAGCGAGCGATCCGCTACGAGGACATCGAGGAGGGCATCCGCATGGAGCGGCCGCAGTTGCCGTACGATCTCCGGTGGCGTTTCGCCATCTACGAGTCGGGCCATGCGGTCGTGCATCATGCGCTGAGGCTAGGGCCGATCCACGGCCTGAACATCGACACGCCGTCAGGTGGCGGCTACAGCCAGCTAGGCTTCACGGCATCCGGTAGCGATACGCTCGGCTACCGCGAAGACATGCTCGCCAATGATGATGGCGGAAAGGGCCGCCGAGCAGATCGTCGTTGACAAGGTGTCTTCCGGTTCGGCCGGCTCCGACGATAGTGATCTGGCGCGGGCGACGAAGATGGCGCTCGCCATGGAACGCAGCTTGGGCTTCGGCGCGATCCAGCCGCTGCTCTATCGAGATGAGAAATATCCGACCGCCGTGCTCGACGGCAATCCGGATCTGGCGGCGCGCATCCACGCAAGGTTGGAAACGGCGCTCGGTCGGGCGGTTGAGGTTCTGAGCGAGAACAGGGCCAAGCTCGATGCCCTCACCAAGGCGCTGTTCGATGCGCAGGCGTTGGATTGCGAGATGGTCAGGCGGATTCTCAAACACGGTGATCGAGCGCCACGAAGCTGATAGCCTCCGATGTGGATCACGAGGAACGATCGCATGAATGTTGCCGTCGTCGCGCATTGCGACTGGAGCATGGACAATAAGAAGCGCTGGATGACCGTTGCCATCCGAGATGGGTTGAGATGGAAAGTCCATGCCCCGGAGATGGTTGGCGACACGTTGACTTTGATCGATCGGCTTCAAGGCCGATCAGTCGAGAATGGTTCACTACTGCTGGGCTTCGATTTTCCGATCGGTCTTCCTCAAGCCTATGCCCGCGCCACCGAGCTTGGCTCGTTCCGCAACGCTCTTGCGATGTTCGGATCCGGGGTATGGTCGGACTGGTACAGCGTCGCGGATCATCGAAGTCGCATTTCCGTCCACCGCCCTTTCTATCCGGCACGACCGGGCGGCACCCAGCGGTCTCACCTCTTCGAAGCTCTTGGCATTGTGGATCCGCTATCGCTGCTTCGTCTTTGCGAGCGCGCGACAGCAGAACGGCAGGCCGCCTGCATGCTGTTCTGGACACTTGGCGGAAACCAAGTCGGCAAAGGTGCCATCAGCGGTTGGCGAAAAGTCATCGTCCCGAATCTCAGCGGCATCGGCCTTTGGCCATTCGACGGACGACTGGCAGATCTGCTTGCCGCAAAACCCTGTGTCATCGCCGAGACCTATCCCGGCGACGTCTACCGACAGCTTGGGATGCCTCGCGGCGGATGGAGCAAGCGGCGGCAAATCGATCGACAGCGTATGGGACGTGAGATTCTGTCATGGCTTGCAAGTCGACAGGGCATAGATGCTGGCGCATTGTCTCCAATGATCGATGACGGCTTCGGCAACGACAAGGCGGGGGAGGACCGTTTCGATTCAGCGGTCGGATTGCTTGGTATGCTCGACGTCGTCGATGGGAGACGTGATGAAGGCTCCCCTGATATCGAGGCCGTGCGACAATGGGAAGGATGGATCCTCGGGCACCATAGATCCGGCGCGCCGTAATCTTATTTGACCTGAAACAGGTTGCGGACAAGGCATCTCAGGTCGTGCGCGACCTTAGACAAAGAGCATGGTCGGCTGCTACAGGTGCACAAGCTGTTCGAACGGAAGTTGGATGGCCGCCGCACCTCCTCAATGTTGCCGGAGTTGGTGGAACTGGTGATGGCAAAACCGTTGGTGTCGGCCGGGATACTAGCGAAAACTACTGAAGTTCCATCCGGCTGCGATTAGAGCGTTGGCAGTTTTTGATAAGCTAAATGGCGTGGTGTAAGCAACCGGCCGCCAGTTTTCGCGCGACACGGCGACCAGAGATGGATGTGTCCAGGATTGCCGTTAGGCATTCGCGTGTGACATCAACGACCACATTGAGGATGCGATAGCGTCTGCCGCATGAATTCCCTGTCGTCTTCGAACCTTCCGTGGTCAGTGACAATGATCTGAATATTGCCCGCCATGTCGGCCGCCACTTTGAACAGCCAATGATAGATGCGCTTCACCTCTTGCCAGTCCTCCTTGTCTCTCTCTACCGCGACCGACGGGAAGTTCTGTCAGACGACGCTTGGCCTGTTCGTCGGTATGTTTTCACGACAGGAAGATCAGCTTGAAAATGACGGTCGCACTATGAGTTGGATTGAACTGTGTTTTTCTGCCTGTAAATTTTCCTCTTAACATTCTCCGGCGGCTCTTCGGGCGGACCAACGTTATTGCTGTTGGGAACGTGTTTGATCGACATCTTGCGGCGACCTTTCATATCGGCCTCACTTCCTCACAAAAAAAGGAGTTTCTTGAAAACAGACAAAACCTCCTTTGCCGGAAGATGGGTGGCTCCAGCAACAGAGAACGGCATGAGCGCCGCCGCCGCCATGGGCAGAAGCATGCTTCTGTCAACCAGCAAGCTTGAAACCTTGCGCACCTGTTCATATTGCTTCGTCATGTCGAGGCCCGCCAAATCCTCTTTTTCGCTCGGGTCATTCGCGGCCACATTTCCCCCAAAGCTTGCCTTTCCGACGATCGCTGGAAGATGGTGGCTTGAGCCGATATTTTCTGAAGAGACGCTTCCTTGACGGCGCGGATAGGCTGGGAGAACGCCAACAGACCTGTCGAGAAAAACACGAACACTATGAGGAGCCATACGCCCATTACCGTGGCGAAGGTAGTTGCTGAGAGCGCGGACTGACCCGAGTGCTTCCAAAGAGCTGCCGCGATCGCACAACTGGCTCCGAAGAC
This sequence comes from Hyphomicrobiales bacterium, assembly GCA_900472395.1. Lineage (GTDB taxonomy): Bacteria > Pseudomonadota > Alphaproteobacteria > Rhizobiales > Rhizobiaceae > Neorhizobium. The sequence continues at coordinate 9,919 of UCHV01000059.1, read as the reverse complement.
GAACGCCCAGTAAGCATTTGGATAGTTTCCGAGAAATCCCAGACCAGCTTTTCCGTCAGGATGCGTCGCTACCAAGCGCAAACGTAAGCAGGCAAGACGATGTAGAAAACCGACCAGAACCACATGACGCCACATGCAGCGAAGGAAGAGAAAGAAGAATAGCGGAATACTAACGAACAAACACCACCAGCCAGCGAGCGTGATGGCGGTTCCGTCGGCCCCCTGTCTTGCTGCCCACGTCAATACGGACCCATTTCGATGGTTATCGAAGGCAAAAGCGCTGGCCGCGACCGCGAGGAGAAGGCACATGACCTCTGCAAAACCTGCGTTTTTTCTTCTTTCCGCCAAGGAAGCCGCCTTGCTCTGCAGGGCTTGTGAACCTGTGGCGACGAGCGCGGCGTGATCGAATTGGCTCAATTTTTCGTCCACAGTAGCCTCGATCCTTTTCTCCGCGAGGATGCAGCAGCCGACACCGATCAGAAATCGGCTGAGGGGAGCAGGGTCAGAAAGGTAATCCCACGTTGCGCTTGAAGATCTGGATAGGATCCGAATCGTCAGAAATAGCGGCACAGCCCAAGCAAGGCTGACATATAGGGCCGCTCGTGGCCACACCCGCAAATCCGCTTCTTGAACAAGTCCAAGCTTTCGTTGAATATGAAAAAAGGGCCCGCCATGGGCGAGGAGTAACGCAAGCGGTCTGCGTGGTGCGACGCCTGGCGAGCCCTTCTCGGGAGGAACATCGATTGGTTGTTCGCTCATGTCGTCCCCTACAAGGACAGGAATTTCGGCTCAACGGAAGTATGTTAGTGTAAGCTGATGTTTCGCGCGTTTGGCTGAGAGCCTCTGCCCCCTATGGGATGGGGATCGAAGCCTAATCAGGGACGAGATGCCTGCGTATCGACGGTGTCTTATTTCAACTCGTCAGAAGTATCGCGGGCCATCGGGGGACTGTGAATGCACTGCCGGCACGACGCGCATTCTTTTGATAAGCGGCTATAAGCTCGAACGCGGCACCGATCTTGGCACGCAATTTCTCATTCAGGTCCGCGTTCCCCTCATTTTTGATGAGGAATGGCAGGTAGCCGCTGTCGGCGAGTGCGTTTTCAAATTTGACGACGACTCCACGGTATGCGGTGCACATGCTCGCTCTGATCCTGACGATTGGCAGCACAGCGCCGTCGCGTGCGGGATCGACGAACTCCCTCCATCGCAGAAGCTTTTGTGACGGTTTTCCCAAAGAAGGGTGGGCATCAATCAAGCAAGCGGTAATGGCGTGCGGTTTGCCAACCACGCTGTCCAGCAATTGCCGAAACAGATGCTCGTCGTAACTCCGAGGTTGCCGGCCGCCTTTGTCTTGTTTCGTCAAAACCTGTGTGATCTCATCGTGATTGCAGCGAGAGGCGTCGTTGGTGAAATTAAAAAGAAGCCAGCCTTCGTTGCAAACGGCCTTTGTCATGTGGACGTTTGAAGAGGCCGAGATGAAAGTGTCCATGACGAGATTGACTGACGAAGGACTGCGTTTGCTGCCGCTGTCTCGCACGTCCATTTGGATATACGATTGGTTTTCCATTGGAGTTCCCGGAGGTAGACGGTAAGGCTGGCTCACGGGTGCCGTGAGCCAGCCTTACCCATCCGAATTATTGGGCTATTGCGTCGAACGACTTCTTCAGTGTTTCCTGAATCTGGTTGATCGAGAAGCTCGCCGCTCTCTGGGCCGGCGGAAAGTCCTTGAACGTTCCCAGGAATTCACCTGCCAGAGCCTGCGCCGGAACCAGAAGAAAGACGTGATTGAGCAACCAGTCGTAATAGACATTGGACGTTATGTCCGCGCGCTCATATGGATCTGCACGAAGATCGAAGATTTTCGGGACCCGCAGAGGCGTAAAAGGCTCTGCCCAGATACGCATCGTACCGGTGGCGCGCTGTTCGGAAAAAACGATTTTCCAGTTCTCATAACGCATGGCGACCATGTCTCCATCGTCATTGAAGTAGAAGAACTCCTTTCTTGCACTCTGATCGGTCTTGCCCGTCAGGTAGTCGAGCTGATTGTAGCCGTCGAGATGGTTCTTGTACTGCTTTCCGCCGATCGCAACGCCGCTCAGCAGCCGTTCCTTGATGTCGGTATCGCCTGCCACAGCCATCAGAGTTGGAAACCAGTCGAGGCCCGAGAACATACCGGTGGCGACGGCGCCGGCCTCGATGTGTTTCGGCCAGCGTATCATTGCAGGAACGCGAAATGCGCCTTCCCAATTGGTGTTTTTCTCGCTGCGGAAAGGTGTTGTGCCGGCATCTGGCCAGGAGTTCTGATGCGGACCATTGTCGGTTGTGTAGATGACGATGGTGTTGTCCGAGATCGCGAGCTCGTCCAGCTTGTTGAGGATATTGCCGATCAGCTTGTCCGTTTCGATCATGCCATCGGCGTATTCCGTCAATGCCGTCAATCCCGGCCCACTGCGGTTTTCGGCTTTGACGTGGGTCCGGAAATGCATGCGTGTGGTGTTCATCCACACGAAGAACGGTTTTTGGGCCTTGGTCTGCCGATCAATGAACTCGATGGCGGCACCCGATGTCTCTTCGTCGATCGTTTCCATGCGCTTTTTCGTTAGCGCGCCGGTGTCCTCGATCTTGCCGTCAGCGGAGGCCTTGATCACGCCGCGCGGCCCGAATTTTTTGCGAAATTCCGGATCCTGCGGATAGTTGAAGTTTTCCGGCTCCTCCTCGGCGTTGAGGTGATAGAGGTTGCCGAAGAATTCGTCGAAGCCGTGCGCCGTCGGCAGAAACTCATCGCGGTCGCCGAGATGGTTCTTGCCGAATTGACCAGTCGCATACCCTTTGTCCTTCAGGGCGGAGGCGATCGTGACGTCGCTGGCCTGAAGGCCCACGTCAGCGCCGGGAAGACCGACTTTGGAAAGGCCGGTTCGAAGCGTCGCCTGTCCTGTCAGAAATGTAGATCGGCCGGCGGTGCAGCTTTGCTCCGCATAATAATCGGTAAATTTCATGCCTTCGTTGGCGATCCGATCAATGTTCGGTGTCTTGTAGCCCATCAGGCCGAAGCTGTAGGTCGACAAGTTCGTCTGGCCGATATCATCTCCGAATATGACAAGGATGTTGGGTCGCGCCGCATTTGCAGGCGGCGGCGAAGCTGGTTGTTGGGCCAGTGCCGATGTGCTGAATAGTGTCAGCGCCACGGCGGTCAGTTTTCCTTTCAAACTCATCTCAAAGCCTCCAGTGTCAAAGGTGGATCGAACGCTTGTGGAACGATTGTCGATTATGGCGCGGGCCTTCTTGAGCCGGCGCTGACAAGGCTATCTGAGGCAAACGGATGCGAAAGTACGTTACTGTAAACGCCTAAGTCAGGTACACCGATGCCGCTTGACCCAAACGTTAAACCGCTTCGCGGAAATCGCGGGTTGGACGACGTGTGGGTCGTCGCGTGCCATACAGCAAGCTCAGTTGCTGTCTGCGAAAACGATTTTCATGTTCATTTTGCAACGACGGGCGCATTTTGACGCTATGCGTATGGCCGTGATGGCAACATCACCGTTTACAGTAACGTACTTCCACAGCTCGTTCTTTTTTGATGCGCTGCCCGAAGGCTCAAGGGCATTCAGGATGCCGACCTTGGTCCGTCCCAAACATGTCGTGGCTGCAACAAAAGAGCCGCCATCGCTTGCGCAATCAGACGGGAGTTGTGTCGATGTTTTATAAACCTTCACGTGGGTTTCGATGGAAATTTGCCGTTTCCTTGGTTGCGGTGGCATCGATCATTGTGGACGATCAAGGCTTGAGGGCGCAGCAGCCTTCGCCAAGACCTAATCCACCATCTTCATCTGTGCAGGACGAGCCTTCCGGTCTACTCGATGACAAACAAATGCAGGTGCTTGTTGCTCGCATAGCTTTGTATCCGGATGCGTTGGTAGCGCTCACGACATCCGCATCGCTCTTTCCGCTGCAGATCGTCGAAGCGGCGCGGTTCCTCGACCAGGTCAGGTCGACCCCCTCGCTGAAGCCGAAAGAGGATTGGGATGGAAGCATCATTTCTCTGCTGAACTATCCGGATGTCGTCAAGATGATGAGCGACGATCTCGAATGGACCCAGCAATTGGGTGATGTGGTCGCTAATCAGCAGAAGGATATGCTGATCGCAATCCAGACATTACGCGACAAGGCCGTCGCCAACGGGCTTATCAAGGATGATGACAAGATCAGCGTCGTTCAGCAAAACGACAATGTGGTCATCCAGTCGGCGAACCCCGAAAAGATCTATGTTCCGCAATACGAGCCGCGGATGCTCTACGACGAGAGCTACGCCCCGGCAGCGATAGGCTATTATCCCGACCCCTATCCGAATTATGTCTATCCGACCGCAACCTATTTTGCCGGCTTTGTCACCGGCGCCGTTTTCGGAGCCGTTGTCGACTGGAACAACTGGGGTGTTTGGGGCGGCCGGTTCGATGGAAACGATATCGATATCGACTGCGATCATTGCATGAACAACCGCAATGGAAAGATCGACTTTAACAATGCCGACTGGAAGAACATAGACCGAAGCAAGATCAAGTTCGACCACAATCAGTTTTCAAAGATCGACGGCAATAATTTCCGCAACAGGCTCGAAGCCGGCGGCAACAATGAAATCCGTGCCAAGGCAAAATCCGTGAGATCCCACGCCGCCAATATCGAGCGTGCAAAAATTTCTCCTTCGACCATCAAGGATGTGCGTGCCAACAAGGTGCGCCAGCAGGCCGGTGGCGTGCGCGATCATGCCAGTCGTTCGCCAGAGGCGCATCGCGCCCAGATCGATGCGCGCCCTCAGGCCCAGCGGAGCAGCGCTCGCCATTCCATGGCGGCAAAGAGAGACCATCGTCCAAGCCGACCATCAGGGCTCGGGGAAGTCAGGCCGCGCAGTCAAGCCAGAATGCATTCTCAACGCGGCGGGCTGTCGATGGGAGGCGGTCATTATGCCGGTCCACGCGGCGGTGCCCACATGGCGGCCCATCGGGGCATCGGTGGCGGACATGCCCGCATGCCCCATGGCGGACGTCGCAGATAGGTAGAGAGAAGGATCTAGTCATGCGTGTAGGTAGAAAATCTTCCGTCCGAATGATGGCTGCAGTCGGCCTCTTGGTACTGCCGGAGGTAGCGAACTCCGCAGAGGGACCAAACCTTGATGGACTTATCTCCGAAGCACCTTCGCAGGAGTTTTCGTCGGCAGATGAAGCCATGTCTGCCTTCAAGGAGGCTGCTGCGGCTTCCGATCTCGACAAGCTTGCCGCGATCATCGGACTGAACGCGGGCCGGCTCAAATCGACCGAAGGCATCAATGATGTGGTTGCGCTGATCAAGCAAGGTGTGACCCGACGTATTGGCCTTGAAACGAACAAGGACCAGAGCATCATCGACGTCGGCGACATCATGTGGCCTTTCCCCTTTCCCATCGAAAAAATGGAAAATGGAAAATTTGCCTTCGATCCCGTCACCGGGATCGAAGAGATCGTCAATCGCAGGGTTGGCGAAAACGAAATCGAGACGATCGAAACTGTCCTCGGTTACATCGATGCACAGGAGGAATATGCCAGCGAAGATCGGGATGGCGATGGCGTGCTGGAATACGCCCAAAAACTCGTCAGCAGCGCCGGCCGTGCCGATGGCCTGTATTGGCCGGAGGGGCAAGGATTGGGGGCAAGCCCTGCTTCCTCCTTTATAAACTTCGTCCAATTCAATTCGAAAGAAGAGAAGGGCTATTTCGGTTACCGCTACAAGGTTCTCTCCCGCCAGGGCAGCAATATCGCCGGTGGCGCTTATGACTATGTGATCAACGGAAACATGATTGCCGGTTATGGGCTGGTGGCCTGGCCGGTGAAATACGGCGAGACCGGCGTGAAAACCTTCGTCGTCAATCGCAACGGCATTGTTTACCAGGCCGATCTCGGCGACGAAACGGACAAGATCGCGCCTAATATCAGCCAGTTCAATCCGGATGATCGATGGAGTGTGACCGATGATTAAAACGTCGCTGCACGCTTGCATGGGCCAATTTGACATGGGGCGCGGGATGAAAGTGGTGAATGTTGCCGTGGTCGGCATGTTGCTACAATTCGCCGGTATGACAGCCGTCCAGGCGCAGTCGCTCAGCTATGGCGAGGCGATGACAAAACTGGCGCAAGACTGCGGCTCCGATGTCAAGAAATACTGTGACGGTATCAATCTCGGCGGCGGCCGGATCGCCGAATGCCTGCAAAAGAACAGCGCGAGGATATCGCCGACGTGTTCGGGGTCGCTGACGACCGTGTTCACTTCGGTCGAGAAGCGCGAGCAGGCACAAGGCGCGTATGAAAAGGTGTGTCGAGGCGATATGGCGCGGCGCTGCAAGGGCGTGAAGGGAGACGGATACATTCTGGCATGCCTCAACAAGGCCCATAGCCGGGTTGGGAAAGAATGCAATCAGACCATCATCGATGCCGGTTGGAGGTAAGGTCATGAGAAAAATTATCCACCTCTCGTTCCTGGCTGGTTTGGGCGTTGCGCTTTCGGCAAGCCTTGCCGCGGCCCAGGCCGTCTCCGAGCAACGCATCGTCACCAGCCTCGGCAAGCTGACCAGCGCCACGCCCATCGTTGATGTCGAACTCTTGCGACAGGAGGCTATGGCCGGCGGAACCATGGCGTCCCTGCCGAACTGGAGCAAGGTCACGAAGCTTCCTCAGATGGTGGTCGAAATCGACTTCAAGAACGATTCCGTGATGATCGAACCGGGCTCCTATCGCACGCTTGGCCTGATCGCCGACGCGCTTCACCATCCCAATCTCTGGGACTACAAATTCCTGATCGTTGGCCATACCAGCGCGACAGGCAGCGCGGAGCACAATCTCGATCTCAGCCAGAGGCGGGCGACCGCAATTCAGGAAGTTCTGGCGACCACTTTTGCCATTACTCCCGAAAGGCTTTTTGCCGTCGGTGTGGGCGAGAGCTTTCCCATCGAAGCTTCCAAGGCTGACGCCGCAAACAACCGGCGCGTCCAGCTTTTCAATCTTGGTCTGTTCACATCACGATAACGTCCGGGGATATTCGGAGGCGCGTCATGTCCGGTTCGCGTCCGGCCCGAGGATTGATGGAGCCGACATGAAGATCAAAGCCATCCTTCTGTCCTTGGGTGTTCTGCTTTCATCCTGCGGTCATCCGACCGGCGTCATGACCCCGGTTTCGGTTGCTTCATCGACAGCGAAGACCAGTCGGGTCGACATGCTGGTTGCAACAACGCGTCAGCCATCGGGAAGCCCCGCCACCCTGTTTTCCGGCGAACGCAGTCCCAAACCGTTCATCACGGATATTTCTGTTTCGATTCCAGCGAAACGCGAGCCCGGAACGGTGCAGTGGCCCAAACGCTTGCCGCCGGATCCACGAACGGATTTTGCCGTCACGCGGGTCCAGCAGGTGCAAACAATTGCGGACGGGCGGGCATGGTTCCGTCGACACGTGGTGGCCGGTCACGCGCTGGTCTTCGTTCACGGCTTCAACAACACTTACGAAGATTCAGTCTTTCGCCTTGCCCAGATCGTGCACGACAGCGGGATGCGCGCAACGCCGGTGCTGTTCACTTGGCCTTCGCGTGCCCAGTTGACCGCCTACGAATACGACAAGGAAAGCACCAACTATTCGCGCACCTCGCTGGAGCAGACACTGCGCGTGCTGGCGGATGACAAGGATGTCAGGGAAATTACCGTTCTTGCCCATTCGATGGGCACCTGGCTTGCAATGGAAGCGTTGCGGCAACTGGGTATTCGCAACGGCCACGTCACCAGCAAGGTAAAAAACGTGATCCTCGCTTCGCCGGATATCGATATTCAGGTGTTCGCCAAGCAGTTTGCCGAAATGGGAAGGCCCGCGCCGAAATTTACGATCTTTGTTTCCCAGGACGATAGGGCGCTTGCCGTCTCGAGCCTGATTACAGGCCGGGTCGCACGTCTTGGCGGCATAGACCCGACAAGCGAACCGTATCGGTCCCGCCTTGAAGAGGCCGGGATCACCGCAATCGACCTCACGAAGGTAAATACGAACGATCGCCTCAACCATGGAAAATTCGCCGAGAGCCCCGAGATCGTCAAGCTCATCGGCACACGACTGATAAACGGCCAGACACTCACTGACAGCAATATCACGCTCGGAGACAGTGTTGCGGCAGTCGTCGGAGGCACCGTGCAAACCGTTGGCAAGGTTGCGGGCGGAGCCGTGGCAGCGCCTTTGCACATTGCGGAAAAACCTGCCGTTACCGATCCGGCGGACGTGACGGAGACGCTTGATACGGATCCGCAGGCGAACCCGCTCGGCCATTGACGCCCTGTCGCCTGAACAAGACGCAACATTGGCATTTACAGTAACGTACTTCCGCTCTCCGCCGCATTTGAGCAGGCTGCCGCGATAGTCGACGATCCTGTTGCGATCCAACAAGACTTCGGGGGCCACGCCATTTGAAACCGATACGTCCCAAAGCTCGCTCTTCAGTCAGCGTCGCTCGTTTGCGACCAGCTCCGTCTCACCCAACAATTCGGAATTTGGCCTTTTTCATCGGCCAGCATTTCCAGAAAACGTGGCGTCGGCCCAGACTGTCGCTGCTCTTGTCATCCGCCGCCTCGATCGCATTGCTGGGCTGTTTGAGCATCCGTCCGGCCTATTCTGACTGCGTCGAAAGCGCACCGGGGTCCGGTCAGTTCAACTGCTCCGGATCGGGGCCGGGACCGACCTTTTCGGGGCAGTCCGTCACCATCAACGATGATGCGACGACAAGTTTCACCAGCGACGTGTCGGTCACGGGACCAGGTACAAGCGTTCTGAACAACTACGGCACCTTGACCAATGGTCTCGTTGCCACGAGCAATGACCGCTTTACCCTCAACAATCACGGACTGATCGACGGCAATATCACCCTTGGCGGCACCGGCACCAATTTCATCATCAATTATGGAGATGGAACGGTCCAGAATGGCGTGAACGGCACCGGCAGTTCCAACGATACAGTCATCAACAACGGCTTTTTTGCCGGGGCAATCAGCCTTGGTGGTGGTGATGATGTGCTTGCGCTCCTTGCTGGCACCGTGCAGACATCCGTTGATATGGGAGCCGGTGATGACCGCTTTACCTGGGTCGTCGGCAATATCGCAGCCACCGTCCAAATGGGAGACGGCAACGACACAGCCAATCTCGATTTTCTGACGCAGTCCAATCTGATGGCCGGAAAAATCGTCGATGGCGGTTCCGGAAACGACATACTCAACTGGCACCGCAGCTCGAACGATAGCGGCTCCGGCGGGGGCGACCACCCGACCAATTTTGTCAATTGGGAAGCGATCAATCTTCTCGATGGGTCTCAGATGACCTTCATCTACACAACGGGCGTCCTGACGCTTGGAGATGCGGCGACCGGGACAGGCACGATTTCGATCGATTCTACCAGCAGGATCAATGCAGGCAATTCCTATGGCTTCGGCATCGTGCCGTTTGATACGGTGCAGTCGGTCACACTGCAAAATGCCGGTATCATTGATCTTACAAATGATGTTCCCGGCGATGGTTCGACGTTACATGACACATTTCGCGTCAAAGGGAATTATGTCGGACAAAGCGGATCGCTCTGGCTGCACACGTATCTGGGCACGGACAACTCCCCCTCGGATCAATTGATCATCGATTCAGGTCAGGCAAGTGGATCGACCGGGATCACGATCACAAATGTCGACGGGCAAGGCGCACTGACGAACGGTGATGGTATCCGCGTCATCGATGCGATCAACGCGGCGACGACGACAGCAAGCGCGTTCAGCCTGAATGGCCCCGTCGCCGCCGGACCGTTCGAATACTACCTGTATCGCGGTGGTATAGCTCAATCGACGGATACGGACGACGACTGGTTCCTGCGCAATACAAT
>UCHV01000009.1 GCA_900472395.1 Hyphomicrobiales bacterium | reverse complement strand
GATTGGATTGTAAAAGCCATCGATGTATCGTGCAATGGCGACTTCTGCCTGTCTTCGGGTTTGGTAGACGGTTCTCCAGATCAGTTCTGATTTCAGTGTCTTGAAGAACGTCTCGACCATTGCGTTATCGTAGCAATTACCCTTTCCCGACATCGAGATCAGGATGCCATTGCTTCGCAGAAGTGCCTGATAGTCAATGGCACAATATTGACTGCCGCGGTCGGAATGATGGATCAGTCCGGGCCTTGGACGACGCATCACAATGGCCTTTCGAAGAGCATTGATGGCCAGTTCGCGATGCAGCCGATCGCTGGTATCCCAACCGACAACGCGCCGGGAGAACAGGTCGATGACGACCGCAAGATACAGCCAGCCTTCACGGGTCCAAACGTAGGAAATATCAACACCCCATTTCTGGTTCGGCCCAGTCGCTGCAAAATCCTGATCGATGATGTTGGCGGCGACCGGGAAGGCATGCTGGCTATCTGTTGTCCGCCTGAACCTGCGCTTCTGTCGGGCATGCAGGCCATTCTCACGCATCAGCCGGGCGGTTCGCCGTCGACCGATAGAGAAACCACTGTCTTGTAATTCCCGTGTCATACGAGGGCTGCCATACGTTTCGCGAGACAGCGTGTAGGCCGATCGCACATGCGCCAGCATCACCATGTCTTCGCGCTGGCGGCGACTTGCCGGACGGCCTTTCCAGGCAAAATAGCCGCTCTGGCTGACATCCAGAACTTTGCAGAGACGGTGTGCGGGGAATTCTTGTCTCGCCTGATCGATGAAGCGGAACTTCATCGACTTCCCTCCTTGGCGAAAAAAGCCGTCGCCTTCTTCAGAATATCCCGTTCCTGCCGCAAAACCTCGTTCTCGCGCCGCAGCCGTTTGAGTTCAGCCGCCATGTCTTCATCGACATCACGACGTCCAGGATCGTCCATAATGCTATCCCGGTTGCGGCTGAGCCAACGCGTCAATGTCGACAGACCGATCCCCAGATCATCGGCTATCTCGCGCCGCGTACGGCCGCTCGTTTCCGCCAGGCGAACAGCCTCGCGCTCGAAGTCCTTCGTAAAAGGCAATCTCTT
>UCHV01000014.1 GCA_900472395.1 Hyphomicrobiales bacterium | reverse complement strand
GCAACCAATATCCCCAAAAACGAAATACAGTACACTTCATCGCAAACGCCAGCACGGGCACTTCGGTGGTCAAAGCGAAAAAGCGCCGGAATGCCTGCGGCGGGCAGTCCACTAAGACCACAAACGGAAATGGCCGCAGACAGCGGCGAATGACGTACAGAGCCCGAAGACCTTGCAGCGGTGACAACGCCCAAAACGGCGACAATAATCCCGCCAAACATCAGCACCGCAATCCAAAACGAATGCAAATGAACGACAGTGCCGCACACCGTTTGCATAATGGCGGCCCGGCAGTTATCCAGAACGCCCGCCACGCTGTCGAAGGTTATCCTCCATGCCGATTTTACCCCAGAAGTCATATGATGCGTTTCTGTTCGATATGGACGGGACCATTTTGAATTCCATCGCTTCTGCCGAGCGTGTCTGGGGACGCTGGGCGAAAAGTCATGGATTGGATGTGGAGGCATTCCTGCCGACCATGCACGGCAAACGTGGCATCGACACCATTACGGAACTCGATCTTCCCGGTGTGGATCCGGCTGCGGAAGCGGCCATCATACTTCAGGGGGAAATCGATGATGTCGATGGTGTTGTTGCAATACCTGGCGCCATCGAGTTTCTGGCATCCATTCCACCGGAAAAATGGGCGATCGTCACATCTTCACCGATAATGCTGGCAAAACGCCGGCTCGCTGCGGCGGGCATTGCAGAACCGCGTTTCATGGTGACGGCGGAAGACGTGAAGGTCGGAAAACCAAACCCGCAATGCTACATTCTCGGAGCGGAAAGGGTCGGTATCGACACCGCGCAGTCGCTCGTTTTTGAGGATGTCATGGCAGGGGTCAAGGCTGGTGAAGCGGCGGGCGCAGACGTGATCGTCATCAGCCACACGCACGTGCATCCGCTCGCAACGGCCCATCCCGCCATTGTGGATTACCGTGACTGGACGTCTCACGTCGATGAGGACGGACGCCTGTCACTGCGGCAAAAGTAGGACGTCTCAAGGACGCGGGTGATACCTTGATCTGAATCAAGGTATCACGACACATCAAATGACATTTCTGCCTGAGAGCGGCGGCTGAACAACGGATTCGGCCGGCCGTCATATGCTTCAGGGGGATGTTCGCGATGAACAATACCATTACCATTGGCGGGCTGGTTGCAGGGGCGTTTCTGGCGCTCCTAGGCGCCGGTTTTGCCTATGACGAACTTTTCGCCGCCCATATGTGGGTGCTGTTTTTCTGTCTCGCCATCGGCACGGTCGTCGCGCTGCGGCGTGTCGATTTTTCGGGCGCGCCCAAGGTCCGCAGCAGGGATGACCAGTCCGGCTATTTTGACGAGGTCATTCGCTACGGAACGATTGCAACGGTTTTCTGGGGCGTCGTCGGGTTTCTCGTCGGCGTTTTTGTCGCTCTGCAGCTGGCCTTCCCGGCGCTCAATTTCGAACCGTTTCTGACGCTTGGCCGGGTGCGCCCGGTTCACACATCGGCCGTCGTTTTCGCGTTCGGCGGCAATGCGCTCATCGCGACGTCCTTTTATGTCGTCCAGCGCACCTGTCGCGCGCGTCTGTTCGGTGGTGATCTCGCCTGGTTCGTGTTCTGGGGGTACCAGCTTTTCATCGTCATGGCGGCAACCGGTTATCTGCTGGGCATCACCCAGAGCAGGGAATATGCGGAGCCGGAATGGTATGTCGATATCTGGCTGACCATCGTCTGGGTGGCTTATCTGCTTGTTTTCTTGGGCACGATCCTGAAGCGCAAGGAACCCCACATCTATGTGGCAAACTGGTTCTATCTCGCTTTCATCGTCACCATCGCCATGCTGCACATCGTCAACAACCTCGCAGTGCCGGTCTCTTTCCTCGGTGTAAAAAGCTACTCTGCCTTTTCCGGCGTTCAGGACGCACTGACGCAGTGGTGGTATGGCCATAATGCCGTCGGCTTCTTCCTGACGGCCGGCTTCCTCGGCATGATGTATTATTTCGTGCCCAAACAGGCCGACCGTCCGGTCTATTCCTACCGGCTGTCGATCATCCACTTCTGGGCCCTGATCTTCATGTATATCTGGGCCGGCCCGCACCATCTGCATTACACGGCATTGCCGGATTGGGCGCAGACGCTCGGCATGGTCTTTTCCATCATGCTGTGGATGCCCTCCTGGGGTGGCATGATCAACGGTCTGATGACGCTTTCGGGCGCCTGGGACAAGATCCGTACAGACCCGATCATGCGCATGATGGTGATGGCGATTGCCTTTTACGGCATGTCGACCTTCGAAGGCCCGATGATGTCGGTCAAGGCCGTCAATTCGCTCAGCCATTACACCGACTGGACCATCGGTCACGTTCACTCCGGCGCTCTCGGCTGGGTGGGAATGATCACCTTCGGCGCCGTCTATTTCCTCGTGCCGAAGCTCTGGGGCCGCAGGCGTCTCTACAGTCTTGCCATGGTGAACTGGCACTTCTGGCTCGCCACCCTCGGTATCGTTGTTTATGCGGCCGTCATGTGGGTCGCCGGCATCCAGCAAGGCCTGATGTGGCGCGAATATGATGACCAGGGTTTCCTCGTCTATTCCTTCGCAGAAACCGTATCGGCCATGTTCCCATACTATCTGCTGCGTGCGCTCGGCGGCGCCATGTACCTCGCCGGCGGCATCATCATGGCCTTCAACGTCACCATGACCATCCTCGGTCACGAGCGCGAAGAACGGCTTCCCGGTCTGGCGACAGCCAACCTGCAGCCTGCCGAATAAGGACGAAACCATGTCTTTGATGGATAAACATCAGTTCATCGAGCGTAACGCGACCTTGCTTCTGGTCGGCTCCCTGCTCGTCGTGTCGATCGGCGGCATCGTGGAAATCGCGCCGCTCTTCTATCTGGAAAACACCATCGAGAAGGTGGAGGGGATGCGTCCCTATACGCCGCTCGAGCTCGCCGGCCGCAACATCTACATCCGCGAAGGCTGTTACGCCTGTCATAGCCAGATGATCCGTCCGTTCCGTGACGAGGTCGAGCGTTACGGCCATTACAGCCTTGCGGCAGAATCCATGTACGATCACCCCTTCCAGTGGGGCTCCAAGCGTACGGGACCGGACCTTGCTCGCGTCGGCGATCGCTACTCCAACGAATGGCACGTGCAACATCTGGCCGATCCGCGCTCGGTCGTGCCGGAATCGGTGATGCCGAGCTACGCGTTTTTGAAGGAAACCAAGCTCAAGGTCACCAATGCCACCATGGAACTGGTCGCCAACGGCCGCGTCGGTGTTCCCTATACCGATGACATGCTGGCAAACGCCAAGGCCGATCTCGAGGCGCAGGCCAATCCCGATGCAGACACGTCCGGTCTTCTCGAACGTTATCCCAAGGCAAAGGTAGGCAATTTCGACGGCGATCCCTCCCGTTTGACGGAGATGGATGCCTTGGTCGCCTATCTGCAGATGCTCGGCACGCTGGTCGATTTCTCGACCTATGACGATGCCACCGGTTATCGCTGAGGAAGGGTATCGATGGAAACCTACACAGCAATGCGTCACTTCGCCGATAGCTGGGGCCTGCTTGCCATGACCCTGTTTTTTATCGGCGTCATCATCTTCACCCTGCGTCCGGGCGGCAAGGCATCCGCGGACAGGGCAGCGCATATCCCTCTCAAGGATGAGGACTGATCCATGTCCGAAAAACATGTCGATGAAATCAGCGGCGTCGAAACCACCGGTCATGAGTGGGATGGCATCCGCGAGCTCAACAATCCCCTACCGCGGTGGTGGCTTTGGAGCTTTTACGCCTGTATCGTCTGGGCGATCGGTTATTCTGTTCTTTACCCGGCTTGGCCGATGCTGACTGAGGCCACTCCCGGCCTTCTAGGCTATTCCAGCCGTGCTGATTTGGCGACGGAACTGGAAGGTGCCAAGGTTGCCCAAGGGGGCATTCTGGAGAAGATTTCGAAGTCATCGCTTCAGGAAATCGTTGCGGATCCGCAGATGAACCAATTCGCCATCGCAGGCGGCGCTTCCGCCTTCAAGGTCAACTGTGTGACCTGCCACGGCTTTGGTGCGGAAGGCAGCAAGGGGTATCCCAATCTAAACGATGACGACTGGATTTGGGGCGGCGATCTCGACACGCTGCAGCAGACGATCGCTCACGGTATCCGTGATGCCGTCGATCCGGACACCCGGATCGCCGATATGCCGGCATTCGGCGAGATGCTGGAGCCGCAGGAAATCCGTCAGGTTGCAGCTTATGTCGTCAGTCTCACCGGCACGCCGAAGGATGCGGCCATGGCTGAACCAGGCAAGCAGGTGTTTGCGGAAAACTGTTCATCCTGCCATGGGGAAGATGCCAAAGGGAACCGTGAGCTTGGCGCACCCAACCTTGCCGACGCCATCTGGCTGAAAGTTCGCGGCGAGGCCGAGATTGCCGAACAGGTCCGCGCGCCGAAACATGGTGTGATGCCTGCGTGGCAGGCGCGCCTGAGCAGCGACACCGTCAAGCAGCTGACCGTTTATGTCCACTCGCTGGGTGGTGGCGAATAGACACGATCAGAGCAATTTTCCGATCGCTTACAAACATTTCAAGGCCGCGCTTTGCAAGGAGCGCGGCTTTTCGTTTGCCAATTCTGTCGCAGCGAAAACTTGACCTAGGTCAAGGTTGGCCGCGGCGGCGGATGGGAAAAGAGCGGAACAAGAAGTGGATCGTCCCATGAACCTTTATACGGCCAACCATCTGCAGCCCGCCGGCGGAGCAGGAGGAACCGGGAATGGCTCCGGCACCGGATCAGGTGCGGTTCCGCCGGTCGAACCCCTTTACGAAAAACGCAGAAAGATTTTTCCGAAAAGCGTCAAAGGAAGATTCCGCCGCTTCAAATGGCTGTTCATGGTGGTGGCTCTGGCCATCTATTACCTGACGCCGTGGATCCGCTGGGACCGTGGTCCGCATGCGCCCGACCAGGCTGTACTGATCGATCTGTCGGCGCGACGTTTCTATTTCTTCTTCATCGAAATATGGCCGCAGGAGTTCTTTTTCGTTGCCGGCTTGCTGGTCATGGCGGGGCTGGGACTGTTTCTGCTGACATCGGCGGTTGGGCGCGCCTGGTGCGGATATGCCTGTCCGCAGACGGTCTGGGTCGATCTCTTCCTGGCCGTCGAACGTTTTATCGAAGGAGATCGTAACGCCCAGATCAAGCTGAATGCCGCACCCTGGACTTTTGCAAAAATCTGCAAGCGCGCATCCAAACATGCGATCTGGCTCGCCATTGCCGTGCTGACCGGGGGCGCTTGGATATTCTATTTTGCCGATGCGCCGGGTCTCGCTTTCGATTTCGTCACCGGTCAGGCGGCTATGGTCGCCTATTGGACGGTCGCGACCCTGACGGCAACGACCTATATCCTGGGCGGTTTGCTGCGCGAGCAGGTCTGCATCTACATGTGTCCATGGCCGCGCATTCAGGGCGCCATGCTGGACGAACACTCGCTCGTCGTCACCTATAATGACTGGCGCGGTGAGCCGCGCAGCCGACATGCCAAGAAGATGGTCGCCGCCGGCCAACCAGTCGGCGATTGTGTCGATTGTGATGCCTGCGTCGCGGTCTGTCCCATGGGCATCGATATCCGGGATGGGCAGCAGATGGCCTGCATCACCTGCGCGCTCTGTATCGATGCCTGTGACAATGTCATGGACAAGCTCGGCAAGCCGCGCGGTTTGATCGCTTATGCCACGCTCGACGAATACGAAAGCAATATGGGTCTAGCCACCAATGGAAGGCAGACTGCCATAGAGCCCGCGCGCGTGCGCAATGCCGACGGATCGTTCGTAGACCGTATCCGCCAGTTCCGCTGGCAGGTGATCTTTCGAGCGCGCACGCTGGTCTATTTCGGCATCTGGGCGTTGATTGGCCTGGGTCTGGTCTATGCGCTTCTGGCGCGCGACCGGCTGCAACTCAATGTCGTCCATGACCGCAATCCGCAATTCGTGCTGGAGTCGGACGGCTCGATCCGCAACGGTTATACGATCCGCCTTCTCAACATGGTGCCGGAACCGCGCACCATCATGCTGACGCTCGATGGTCTGCCGCAGGCTACGATGAAGGTCGTTGGTATCAGCGATGTCCCCGGCCAGGTTGTCGCCATCCAAGCAGAACCGGACAAGGCGATGGCGCTGCGGGTCTTCGTGACGCTGCCGGCCGACGGCGAAAAATTGCAGCAGACTCCCGAATTCCGTTTTGTTGCGGAGGATCGCTCGAGCCACGAAAGCGATGCCTACAAGGCCACGTTCAATCTGCCAGGAGGAAAGAGATGATCCAAGCCACCAAGAAGCCCTTTGCCTTTACTGGATGGCATATGCTGGCGATCATGCTGTCATTTTTCGGCGTCATCATCTCGGTCAATTTCTTCATGGCCTATCAGGCGGTCAGCAGTTGGAGTGGGCTTGTCGTACCGAACACCTATGTGGCCAGCCAACAGTTCAACGCGAAGGTCGCGGCGGAAAGGGCACTTGTCGCAACGGGCGTAACGGGTAACCTGACCATCGATGGCAAGGCCTTGCGTTATGAGGTGACTGGACCCGAGGGTTCCGTCAGCCCCGATAAACTGGTGCTGGCATTCCGCCGCCCGGTTGGCGACGCCCAGGATTTTTCGCTCACTCTCGCACTGGATCAACCGGGCGTCTTTGCCACGCAACACGAAATCCTTGCCGGTCACTGGATCGTCGAGGCGGTTGCGACGCGTGATGGCAAGCCCGTTCTGCACCAGACGCGCCGGATTTCGGTGCACGGAGAACGGCCATGAGCTGTTGCGCGCCGGGAACCGAAGGCGCTCTCGAACTCATGGGCGCCTTGCCATCGACAGAAGAACTGATGTTGTCTGCCCGTGACCTCGGCGGCGGGCGCAGGCAGACGGATCTCGGTGTGCCGGACGTCTATTGCGGCGCCTGCATCGCCACGATCGAAAAGGCCTTGAATGACGTGCCGTCGGTGGAAAAGGCGCGCGTCAACCTGTCGACAAAAAGGGTGTCCGTGGTCTGGCGCGAAATCGTGGATGGCGAGATGACCGATCCGGTCGATATCGTCCGCGCCATCGCAACCTCGACAGGCTATTCCGCTCATCTGTTCAACGATGTGGAGGAAGCCTCCGATGCGATGAAGGCCCAACTTCTGCGCGGCGTTGCCGTCTGCGGGTTTGCTGCCGCAAACATCATGCTGTTGTCGGTTTCCGTCTGGTCGGGTGCCGATGCTTCCACCCGTGACATGTTCCACTGGATTTCGGCAATGATTGCCGCGCCGGCCCTGATCTACGGCGGACGTTTTTATTACCAGTCGGCCTGGAACGCCGTTCGCCGCGGTCGCACCAACATGGATGTGCCGATCGCGCTCGCCATCACGCTGTCCTATTCCGTGTCGCTCTGGGAAACCATGCACCACGGTCAGCATGTCTGGTTCGACGCTACGGTCTCTCTGCTGTTTTTCCTGCTGATAGGCCGTGCGCTCGATCATATCATGCGGGAGCGTGCCCGTGCTTCCATCAGCGGATTGGCGCGTCTGTCACCACGGGGCGCCATGGTTCTGGGCGCAGACGGCGGCCGCGAATATCGCCCCGTTTCGGATATCCGCCCGGGTGACCGTATCGCTATTGCCGCCGGCGAACGCATCCCGGTGGATGGCATTGTCGAAAGCGGTGGAAGCGATCTCGATGTGTCGATCGTCAACGGCGAGAGTGCGCCGCTTCCGGTTGCCGCCGGTGCCGCCGTCCAGGCCGGGATGCTCAGCCTCACCGGATCGCTGGTGCTGAAGGCAACGGCGGCGGCAAGGGATTCGTTTCTGTCGGAAATCATGTCCCTGATGGAAGCTGCCGAAGGCAGCCGCGCCGGTTATCGGCGATTGGCCGATCGCGTGGCGCAGTTTTATTCGCCGGCTGTGCATTTGCTGGCGATCACTGCTTTTCTCTTCTGGGGAATTTTCGGCGGTGACTGGAAACATGCAATGTTGATTGCCATTGCCGTGCTGATCATCACCTGTCCGTGCGCGCTGGGCCTGGCTGTTCCGGTCGTGCAGGTCGTGGCGGCGGGGCGGTTGTTCAAGAACGGCATCATGGTCAAGGATGGGTCGGCCATGGAACGTCTGGCGCAAGTCGATATGGTCGTGTTCGACAAGACCGGAACCTTGACGGTCGGGCGGCCACGCCTGCTCAATGCCAGTGAAATCGATCCCGCATATCTGGCTTTGGCTGCAGGTCTTGCTGGCCATTCGCGCCACCCGCTGTCGCAGACGCTTTACACGCGCCATGTCGGCTCGTTGCCATTGTTCGACAGTGTGGAGGAACGACCGGGCGAGGGGCTGTACGGACGATCAGAAGACCATCAATACCGCCTTGGCAGCCGGCGTTTTGCCTGCGGTCACCATCATGCCGGTGGCGCCGCCTCCTCCGAGGTGGTTCTGTCTGCCGATGGTGTGGAACTGGCAACCTTCCGTTTCGAGGATCGCGCTCGTGTCGGTGCGGAAGCTGCGATGCGCGATCTGCGGTCGAGACATTTGTCGACGGCAATCCTCTCGGGAGACCGCGCCGCTGTGGTCGAACGTCTGGCCAGACGTTTGTCCTTGGGGGCATGGCAGGCCGATCTTTCGCCGCGTGGCAAGACGGATGCCGTAACGGCCTTTTCTGAAAGCGGCCGCGCGGTGATGATGGTGGGTGATGGCATCAATGACGCGCCGGCTCTGCGCGCCGCTCATGTTTCGATGGCCCCGGCCACTGCTGCCGATATCGGCCGCCAGGCTGCCGATTTCGTGTTCATGCACGAAAGCCTTTCCGCGGTGCCTTTCGCATATGACATGTCGAAACGGGCGGGCAGCCTGATTCGCCAGAATTTCGGGCTGGCAATCGGCTATAACGTCATCGCCGTGCCGATTGCCTTGGCCGGTTACGCCACGCCGCTGATCGCGGCCGTCGCCATGTCCACCTCTTCGCTGATTGTCGTCGCCAATGCACTTCGCCTCAACCATGTGCGCGCCGGTGAGCGGGAAGCCAGCAGCACGGAAAGCGCGGATCTCGATATTTCTCCGGAGGCTCGCACCGCATGAACATGCTGATCTATCTGATTCCGGTGGCATTGTTTCTCGGTGCCCTCGGGCTCGGCGCCTTCCTCTGGTCTTTGCGTTCCGGCCAATATGATGATCTCGATGGAGCTGCGTGGCGCATCCTTTCCGACGACAGTCCGGATGAGCCGCGTTAGTTTGCGGAATTTGGCGTCGCAAGTTGTTGCGACGCCTTTGTTGTTGTTGCTGATGGTTTCAGTCGTCCACGTGATCGTGGCCACCGGTGCGGCCAGGGCGCCAATATCCTTCCGAGGCGATCTGGTCGCGGCCGAGCCCGCGAGCGATCAGGTGGTGGCGTTGCGCCCGCACGTTACTGGTCTCGCCGATAATATAGGCCTGACCGCGACCTTGCGGCAGTTCGAAGTTGGAGAGGCGGTCGAGCACGATGCTGTTCGGACCCGGATGCTCGCCGATACGATGCAGCCATTCGATGTCGGCATCCGCCTGGGTAACGATCTCCTCCTCGTCCTCTCGGCTCTGAACCTCCAGAAACAGGTAGGCCTTGGTTGCGGCCGGCATCGTTTCCATAATGTGGTATATTGCCGGCAGGCAGGTTTCGTCGCCGGTTAACAGGTGCCAGTCGGCTTCCGGATTGAACACCACGCGGCCGCGCGGCCCCTTCACCTCAACCGTGTCGCCGGGCTTGCACCTGCGCGCAAAATTCGGCCCCGGCGTGTCACCGTGCATGACGAAGTCGAGGGCGATCGTTGCCTTGTCGCGGTCGATGCCACGGATCGTATAATGCCTGCGCCCGAGGTCGCCGTTTTCAAGCGGCAGAAAAAGCACCACGTCCTGGCCGGGCTTGTAGTGAAAATTCTCAATGCCCTCGGTGGTGAACCACACACGCCGCAGTTTTGGTTTCACATCCGCAGCATCGACAACGCGAAAAGTCCAGGCCGGCAGTTCCGGCCGCCTACGCGGCATGTCCTGTGTGGGTGCGGAATTGGATTGCTGATCCATGGCAGTCTCCTTGATCGACGGACAGATGACAACTGCGAAAACCACCTCGAACGTGACCCGCATCACTGACCGCTCCCGTCGATAGAACCATATTCATGTCGCAGAAAGTCAAGTTTTCGTGCGGTGCTTTTTCGGGTCAGTACGGTCGTGCAGCCTGTTTTTTCTCCAGCCGCGACCTACTTGCAAAATCATGCCGAGACCCAGGGCGCATTCCATAGTCGAATGACGCCGAACGACATCGGGCCGCCGAACGAGCCCAAAATGAGCTTAAGAGGGAAGGAACAGTTTTCATGCGCATGATCACAAAATTTGCAGGTGTGCTCCTCGCTGCCTCCTTCGCTTTTGGAAGCGCAGAAGCGCAGGTCGTCGTATCGTCGAAGATCGATACCGAAGGCGGCGTGCTCGGCAATATTATTCTGTCGGTGTTGAATGCCAATGGCATCAAGACGACCGACCGCATTCAGCTTGGCGCAACGCCGGTCGTTCGCAAGGCGATCACGGCAGGCGAGATCGATATCTATCCGGAATATACCGGCAATGCCGCCTTCTTTTTCGAAAAGAGTGGCGATACCGCGTGGAACGATGCCGCCAAGGCCTATGAGCAGGCAAAGAAGCTCGATTACGATGCCAACAAGATCGTCTGGCTGACACCTTCGCCGGCAAATAACACCTGGGCAATCGCATTGCGCAAGGACGTGACGGATGCCAATAAGCTCGTCACCTTGAGCGATTTCGGCAAATACGTGAGCGGTGGCGGCACGGTGAAACTCGCAGCCTCGTCTGAATTCGTCAATTCGGCTGCCGCTTTGCCGGCTTTCCAGAAGACCTATGGTTTCAACCTGAAGCCTGACCAGCTGATCACCCTTTCAGGTGGCGATACGGCCGCAACCATCGCCGCGGCCGCCAATCAGACGAGCGGTGCCAATGCGGCCATGGTCTATGGCACCGATGGCGGGATAGCGCCGTCCGGTCTCGCCGTGCTGGAAGACGACAAGGGCGTGCAGCCGGTCTACCAGCCGTCGCCGATCATCCGCGAAAAGGTGCTGAAGGAAAATCCGCAGATCGAAAGCCTTCTCAAGCCTGTCTTCGAAAAACTCGATCTCGTCACGCTGCAAGAATTGAACGGCCGCGTTCAGTTGGGCGGCGAGCCGGCCAAAGCCGTGGCGGACGACTTTCTCAAGAA
Organism: Hyphomicrobiales bacterium; assembly: GCA_900472395.1. Taxonomy (GTDB): domain Bacteria; phylum Pseudomonadota; class Alphaproteobacteria; order Rhizobiales; family Rhizobiaceae; genus Neorhizobium. The sequence continues at coordinate 320,733 of UCHV01000014.1, read as the reverse complement.
AAACGGTTTTGTGAAGTAAGCCGCTGAAGCGCAACCCGCAAAAGGCGATGAACCGCATGAGGCTTGGCCTGAACCGGATCGACCGGGTTGGAGTGGTGGTCGCCCTGATTGCTACTTACGGGCTTATTGCGCCCTTCGCGTTATTTCGCGCCAACCGTATCGTGCAAGGTGAGGGGCGCTCATTGCTCGACGCTCTGCCGCCCTCGCTTGGTATGCTGCTGCTGGCCATTGCCGCTGCGGGCATTGTTGTCGCTCTCCTGCGTTTGCCGATTCTGGTCCGTTTAGCCGCCAGTTTTGTTCTGCTGGCGGTTCTGGCAATTGCCATCGGCAGCGCCGCAACATTCCTCACACCGGAGGGCAATAGCTATGCGCGTGTGTCTCCCGGTTCCGGCTTCTGGATGCTCAGCGCAGCCTTTGCCCTGCTGGCAACGGATTCGCTTGCCCGCATGCGGCCGAGTGCGTGGGTGCGTATCGCCATTCTGGTGGCAACGGCGGCAGCGGTGACACTCGTCCTGATATCGGGCCTGTGGAACGGTCTTTCGATCATGAAAGAGTATGTTTCGCGCGCCGACACGTTCTGGACTGAGGCGGGGAGGCATCTGACCCTTGCTCTTGGATCACTTGTCGTTGCAGCCTTTGCAGGCATTCCGCTTGGTATTTTCTGCCACCGCGTCGAACCCGTTCGTTCTGCCATTCTCAACATTCTCAATATCGTCCAGACCATCCCATCGATCGCGCTCTTCGGAATCCTGATCGGCCCGCTGTCCTGGGTGGCTGCCAATGTGCCGGGCGCGGCAAATATCGGCATCCGCGGTATCGGCACGGCACCGGCTTTTGTTGCGCTGTTTCTCTATTCTCTGCTGCCGATGGTGGCCAATACGGTCGGCGGTCTCGCCAGCGTTCCACGTGATGCCAATGATGCTGCCCGTGGTGTCGGCATGACCGATCGCCAGCGATTGTTTCAGGTCGAATTGCCGCTCGCCTTCCCGGTGATCCTCACCGGTATCCGTATCGTGCTGGTGCAGAATATTGGCCTTGCCACAATCGCCGCACTGATTGGCGGCGGTGGATTTGGTGTCTTCGTGTTTCAGGGCCTCGGCCAGACCGCGATGGATCTGGTCCTGCTTGGCGCGGTGCCGACCGTCTTTCTCGCCTTTGCCGCGGCGGTCATTCTCGATGCGGTGGTGGAATTGACGGCGCCAGAAAACGTGAATGCCGGCAGAAAGGAAGCGACTGCATGATCGAGATCGACGGCATCAGCAAGGACTATGGTAGCGCCACCGTGGTCGATAACGTGTCGATGACGGTAGACGCACGGTCGATCACGGTCATCGTCGGCACATCCGGTTCCGGCAAGACGACGCTTCTGCGCATGATCAACCGGCTGGTGGAGCCGACGAAAGGTGTCATCCGCATCGATGGTGAGAATATCGGGGCGATTGCCCCGTACGAACTGCGCCGCCGCATTGGTTATGCCATTCAGGGACATGGCCTGTTTCCACACCGCACCGTTGCGGACAATATCGCCACGGTGCCAAAACTGCTGGGCTGGCCGCAGGACCGTATCAAGGTGCGTGTCGAAGAGCTTCTGAACCTCTTTCAACTCGATCCCTTGGCTTTCGGGCCGCGTTTTCCGCATGAGCTTTCTGGTGGCCAAAGCCAGCGTGTCGGCGTCGCCCGCGCGCTCGCGGCCGAACCGAACCTGCTTTTGATGGACGAGCCTTTTGGGGCGCTTGATCCAATCATCCGCGCCAAGGCGCAGGACGATCTGCTCGCTATCCAGAAACATTTCGGCACCACGATCATCCTCGTCACTCACGATATGGAGGAGGCGTTTGGCCTCGCCGACAAGATTGCCGTCATGGATGGCGGACGCCTGCTGCAATACGCGACACCAGCCGAAATGCTCGCCAATCCGGCCACCGATTTCGTGGCATCGTTGATCGGCACTGCGGAGCGCCCGTTCCGGCTTTTGTCTATCAACCGTGTCGAAACCGCCGTTGAGGCGGGGGCCGCGGAGGGCACCGCAATTGGAGCCGATGTCAGCCAGCGGGATGCGCTGGCTGAATTGCTCTGGTCCGGCCGGCCAGCTCTACCTGTCACCGGCAAGGATGGCGCGCTCATCGGCAGGGTAACGGTCGAAGCCTTGCTGAAACATGCGGCGAGGCCCGCATGAGGTTTGGTGCGTCGTTTATTATCCGGCTACTGGTTTTGATCGCACTGGTTGGCTTTCTTGCCAAGCCGGAACTATTCGCGCCGCTCTTGCAGCCGCTTACTGAAAACGGTGCGCCGGCAATTTATGTCCAGGCCAGCCTTTTATCGCTCACCCTGTCGCATTTGTTGGTGGTGTTCGCCGCCACCATTGCCGCCACCTTCGTTGCTGTCGGCCTGGCGATCGTCGTTACGCGCGAATCCGGTGCCGAGTTTTTGCCCCTTTCGCGCAGCCTGGTGAATATAGGCCAGACCTTTCCGCCGGTTGCCGTTTTGGCTTTGACAGTGCCGATGCTGGGTTTCGGCGAGTGGCCCACGCTGATTGCGCTGTTTCTGTATGGGCTTCTGCCGATTTTCGAGAACACCCTGACCGGACTGACCACATTGCCGGCCTCGGTCATGGAAGCGGCGCGTGGTACGGGCATGACCGGATGGCAGCGGCTGATCAAGGTCGAGTTGCCCTTGGCCTTTCCGCTCATCCTCGGTGGCATCCGCTTGTCGATCGTCATCAGCTTGGCGACGGCCACCATCGGTTCGACGGTGGCGGCCAGAACACTCGGCGAGGTCATCATTGCCGGGTTGCAATCCAACAATCTCGCTTTTGTCCTTCAGGGAGGCGTGGTTGTCGCCGCCCTCGCAGTGCTGATCTATGACACCCTTCTGTTTGGCGAACGTCTGGCGGCACGTTGCTCCGGTCTCAGCCAAACTGCATGAAAAAGAAAAGCCGCCGGACATCGAAAATGTCCGGCGGCTTCAATCGTCAGATTACCGATCTGTCGTGGCTCAGATCTGGCTGGCCGCCGGTTCTACCGGTCGATCCAGCGTGCCTTCGCGTTTGTCCTTTTCCACATGGCGACGGTTGTAACGGATCGAAGACCACAACGAGATACCGATGAGGGTCGCGCCGCCAAGGCCGGTAATGACTTCCGGAATGTGGAACATCGTCTGAACGTACATGATCACCGACAGGATGAGGATGGCATAAAAGGCGCCATGCTCGAGATAGCGGTAATGGGTGAGCGTGCCCTTTTCGACCAGCATGATCGTCATGGAGCGAACGTACATGGCGCCAATACCAAGGCCGATCGCGATGATGAACAGGTTGTGGGTCAAGGCAAACGCGCCGATGACGCCGTCGAAGGAGAAGCTGGCATCCAGCACTTCCAGATAGATGAACGCACCGAGACCACCCTTGGCGGCTTCGGTCATCGTCTTCTGTTGTGCATCGAGAATGCCGCCGATCACTTCCACGATCAGGAACGTCACCAGGCCATAGATGGCCGAATGCACGAAGGTCACGGCATCTTCACCGCCCAGAAGGCGGGAAAAGAGAAGGATCAGCAGCAGCACGACCGCAATCTCGATACCCTTGATGCCGGCAAAACGTGCCATCGGGCTTTCGAGGAAGGGGATCCAGTGCACGTCCTTTTCCTGATTGAAGAAGTAGGTGAGACCGACCATCATCAGGAATGTGCCGCCGAAGGCTGCGATCGGCAGGTGCGCGTCGTGCATGATACGCGAATATTCTTCCGGCTGGCTGGCTGCCAGAACGATCGCTTCGATCGGCCCGATCTGGGCAGCGATCACGACGATCAGCAGCGGGAAGACGATACGCATGCCGAAAACGGCGATCAGGATGCCCCAGGTCAGGAAGCGATGCTGCCATTCCGGGGTCATGTCCTTCAGCTTGTTGGCGTTGACGATGGCGTTGTCGAAGGACAGGGAGATTTCCAGTACCGCAAGAACGACGCAGATGAAGAAGATCGTCGCCGTACCGCTGATCGTGCCGGTCGATTGCCAGCCGAGCACGCCGCCGAGGATAAGACCCAGCGCGGTGACGATGAAGGCCCAGCGGAAATAGCCGAGCGTGGATGATGAAGTGGAGGGCTGGTTCATGCGCATGTCCCCCTGGTGGAGAGAATACGCAAGGTGGAGATGGACATGCCGCATGCGGCATCCATCCCAAAAGTATGGGATTGTGTCATGACGTTATTAATCCGCCGGCTGTTTTGCAGGCGGTACCGACATCGCGAGAGCGCCGTAAAAACTCTCGCCAGAGGGGCCCGGCACCAGGTTTCTTTCGCAGCTCGGTAATGCGTGCGAAGACAGGTAAAAAATCGGCTGTTTTACACGTCTCGTCAAGAGGGCGACGGGATCGATCCCGAATGTTTGATGAACGACCGGTGGGCGACGGGGTCCGTTCGAGGGGGGTGCCGATTGCCCGCCAAAGCTTGACCTTTTCCTGTCAAAAAGGCATGGAGCACGCCTGCCCGCGCCAAACGACGGTCTTTCTGATAGGATCAGCATCGAAGCGGACATGAAAAGAAAGAAAAACAACACATGAGCAAAGCAACGTCTTCCGCGCCTTCGCAGCGGATGCTGCGCGTCGGCGAACAGGTACGCGCAGCTATCACGCAGGTTCTCCAGCGTGGCGAAGTGCGCGACGATCTGATCGAAAAGACTGTGATTTCCGTCTCGGAAGTGCGCATGTCTCCCGATCTGAAAATTGCCACCGCCTATGTCACCCCGCTCGGTCTGCCGGATCATGAAGCGGTCATCGAGGCGTTGAACCGCAACGCGAAATACATTCGCGGCCGTCTTGGCGGCCAGTTGCGGCAGATGAAATACATGCCCGAAGTGCGTTTCCGCGACGATACCAGCTTCGACAATTACAAGAAGATCGACGAACTGCTGAAATCCCCGGAAGTGCAGCGCGATCTCGGGGCAAAGTCCTCGGACGACGAGCAAGAATAGAGAAGAATGTCCAAACCGCGTAAACCCAAGGGCCGGCCGGTTTCCGGCTGGCTGATCCTCGACAAGCCCGTCGATTTTGGATCGACCGAAGCCGTCTCCAAGATCAAGTGGCTGTTCAATGCCCAGAAGGCCGGTCACGCCGGCACACTCGATCCGCTTGCCTCCGGCATGCTGCCGATCGCATTGGGCGATGCCACCAAGACCGTGCCTTATGTCATGGACGGCCGCAAGATTTATGAATTCACGGTTACCTGGGGCGAACAGCGTTCCACGGACGACCTTGAAGGCGAAGTGATCGAAAGCTCCGACACGCGTCCGTCCGAACAGGCTATCCGCGATATTCTGCCGAACTATACCGGCGTCATCAGCCAGATCCCGCCGCAGTTTTCTGCCATCAAGATCGCCGGCGAACGCGCCTATGATCTGGCTCGTGGCGGCGAGGTCGTCGAGATCCCCTCACGCGAAGTCGAAATCTTTCGTCTGACCCTGCTGGGCGCTGAAGAGAACTGCGCGCATTTCGAAGTCGAATGCGGCAAGGGCACCTATGTTCGCGCGCTTGCCCGCGATTTTGGTGTCGATCTCGGCTGCTTCGGTCACATATCAAACCTGCGCCGCACTTTCGTCGCTCCGTTTGCCGAAGAGAAGATGGTGCCGCTGGCCGATCTCGTGGCGCTGGAAAGCGTTGAAGATCGAGACGAACGCCTGGCAGCGCTGGATGCGCTTCTGTTCGACACCGTCGAGGCTCTCTCCGACCTGCCGCATCTTCCGCTCAGCGAAGACCAGGCCTATCGCATCCGCATGGGCAACCCGGTCATCGTGCGCGGCCGTGATGCGCCGCTTGAGGAACCGGAAGTGTATGCCACCGCCAAGGGGCGCCTGATTGCCATCGGTGAGATCGGTCAGGGCGAATTCCGCCCTAAAAGGGTGTTCGGCTGATACGATGCCGGCCTCTTCCAATTATTGGCTGAATGGTCTATAGGCAGCGCCAGCCAAAGCATGTCTTTTTAGGCATCGCTTTAGCATTCACGGCCAAGGCTGACCGACATCTCGGCCTTTGGCGACCCCTATTCCTCTTCTTATAAAGGATCATACGATGTCGATCACTGCAGAGCGCAAGGCCGAACTCATCAAGGAATACGCAACCGTTGAAGGCGACACCGGTTCGCCGGAAGTCCAGGTTGCGATCCTCACCGAGCGCATCACCAACCTGACCGAACACTTCAAGGGCCACAAGAAGGACAACCACTCCCGTCGTGGCCTTCTGACCATGGTTTCCACGCGCCGTTCGCTTCTTGATTACGTCAAGAAGAAGGACGAAGCCCGTTACACCAAGCTGATCACCAGCCTGGGTATCCGTCGCTAAGACTTTTTCCGGCGGGCACCCTTACGGGTGTCCGCCGGGCCTCTTTCCGGGCTTCGCCCGATAATGGACTGTCGTGCTCATGATGTGCACGAAAACTGTCGGCGAAACCGGATGGCCGGTTCGCCAGATCAACCCCGACCTGTCATGGGGCAGGATTGCCGGATGCTTTGTTGGCCGAGATTTGTCAAAAGTCTTGGCCAATGTTTCCCTCTATGAGGGATCGGAGCTTCTCGTTGTCTTGCCCGTGATGTGTCACATCTGCGGTCGATTGTGCCGGCGTCCTGTAAAGGGTGTTACGTCATTCCCGCATTGAAGGACAACTTGATGTTCAATACCCACTCTGTCGAAATCGAATGGGCTGGCCGCCCGCTGAAGCTGGAAACGGGCAAGATCGCCCGCCAGGCAGACGGCGCCGTCCTCGCGACCTACGGTGAAACCGTTGTTCTCGCCACCGTCGTTTCGGCCAAGTCGCCGAAGCCGGGCCAGGACTTCTTCCCGCTCACCGTCAACTACCAGGAAAAGACCTACGCCGCCGGCAAGATTCCGGGTGGCTATTTCAAGCGCGAAGGCCGCCCTTCGGAAAACGAAACGCTGGTTTCGCGTCTGATCGACCGTCCGATCCGCCCGCTCTTCCCGGAAGGCTACAAGAACGACACCCAGGTTGTCGTCACCGTCGTTCAGCATGACCTCGAGAACAACCCGGACATCCTGTCCATGGTTGCCACGTCTGCAGCCCTGACGCTCTCCGGCGTTCCGTTCATGGGCCCGATCGGTGGCGCCCGCGTTGGTTACATCAACGGCGAATACGTTCTGAACCCGCATCTCGACGAGATGGACGAGTCTGTTCTCGACCTCGTTGTTGCCGGCACCCAGGACGCCGTCCTGATGGTTGAATCGGAAGCCAAGGAACTCAACGAAGAAATCATGCTTGGCGCCGTCATGTTCGGCCACAAGGGTTTCCAGCCGGTCATCGACGCGATCATCAAGCTCGCCGAAGTTGCCGCCAAGGAGCCGCGCGATTTCCAGCCGGAAGACCATTCCGAACTCGAAGCCGACATGCTGAAGCATTTCGAAGCCGAGCTTCGCGAAGGCTACAAGATCACCCAGAAGGCTGATCGTTACGCCGCCATCGACGCCGTCAAGGCCAAGGTCAAGGCACACTACTTCCCGGAAGGCGTCGAGCCGAAGTACTCGGCCGAAGTCATCGGCGCGATCTTCAAGCACCTTCAGGCCAAGATCGTTCGCTGGAACATCCTCGACACCAAGAGCCGCATCGACGGCCGTGATCTGTCGACCGTTCGCGCGATCACTTCGGAAGTCGGCATCCTGCCGCGTACCCACGGTTCGTCGCTGTTCACCCGCGGTGAAACGCAGGCAATCGTTGTTGCCACGCTCGGCACCGGCGAAGACGAACAGTATGTCGATAGCCTCACCGGCATGTACAAGGAGCGCTTCCTGCTCCATTACAACTTCCCTCCCTACTCGGTTGGCGAAACCGGCCGCATGGGTTCCCCGGGTCGTCGCGAAATCGGTCACGGCAAGCTCGCATGGCGCGCTATCCGTCCGATGCTGCCTTCGGCTGAACAGTTCCCTTACACGTTGCGCGTCGTCTCCGAGATCACGGAGTCGAACGGCTCGTCTTCGATGGCAACCGTTTGCGGCACTTCGCTCGCTCTGATGGATGCCGGCGTTCCGCTCGCAAAGCCGGTTGCCGGTATCGCCATGGGCCTGATCCTCGAAGGTGACCGTTTTGCCGTTCTCTCCGACATCCTCGGCGACGAAGACCACCTCGGCGACATGGACTTCAAGGTTGCAGGTACTGCCGATGGCATCACCTCGCTGCAGATGGACATCAAGATCGCCGGTATCACCGAAGAGATCATGAAGGTCGCTCTGGCTCAGGCACAGGGCGGTCGTACCCACATCCTCGGCGAAATGGCCAACGCCATCTCCGAGGGCCGTTCGCAGCTCGGCGAATTCGCACCGCGCATCGAAGTCATGAACATCCCGGTCGACAAGATCCGTGAAGTCATCGGTTCGGGCGGCAAGGTCATCCGCGAAATCGTCGAAAAGACCGGCGCCAAGATCAACATCGAAGACGACGGCACCGTGAAGATCGCATCTTCCTCGGGCAAGGAAATCGAAGCGGCCCGTAAGTGGATCCACTCGATCGTTGCCGAGCCGGAAGTCGGCGCCATCTACGAAGGTACTGTTGTAAAGACCGCCGATTTCGGCGCCTTCGTCAACTTCTTCGGCGCCCGCGACGGTCTGGTCCACATCTCGCAGCTCGCTTCCGAGCGTGTTGCCAAGACCTCCGACATCGTCAAGGAAGGCGACAAGGTCTGGGTCAAGCTGATGGGCTTCGATGAGCGCGGCAAGGTTCGTCTGTCGATGAAGATCGTTGACCAGACCACCGGTCAGGAAATCAAGAAGGCCGAAGGCGAAGCAGCCGAATAAGCTTTCGTCTATCGAGAGATCGAGGCGCGGAAGCTCTGTCTTCCGCGCCTTTTCTTTATCCATCCAAGAAAACAAAAACCGCCAAGGTCCGACATCATGAGCCGAGACGCCCTCAAGACGCTTTTCCATCCCTTTGCCACCGACGCGGTGCCGATGCCGGACGAGGGTGAGCGCGTGCTCTTCCTTGGTGCCGAGGCCGGCCATGCCAAACCGTCGGAGTTCCTGGGCGATATTACCGCCGTCCAGCCTTTCCGCCCCTTGTTCCGCTCGCTCTCCGATAATGCGTTCCCGGAGGCGGAAGGCGAAGACTATGATTTCGGTCTCGTGCTTTGCGGCAAGCATCGCGGCGAAAACGAAAACCGTGTCGCGGAAGTTCTTGCCCGCGTGAAGGTCGGCGGCATCATCGTGATCGCCGGCGGCAAGGAAGACGGTATCCAGTCGTTGCGCACCATGTTGCTGAAGCTCGGCATCGTGCTGGATTATGCGCCGAAATATCACGGCGTCGCCATCTGGTTCGGCCGCCCGGAAGATGCGTCTTCCAGCATCAAGGCGCTGCGCAAGACCGCAGGCATGGTCGAGGGACGCTTCGAGACCATTCCGGGCATCTTCTCCCATGATCACGTCGATCCGGGCTCAGAGCTGCTCGCAAGTCGCCTGCCGACCGATTTCGACGGCAATGCTGCAGACTTTGGCGCAGGCTGGGGTTACCTCTCCGTCATGCTGGCCGAAAAGTCGCGCCGCACCAACCGTATCGACCTGTTCGAAGCCGACTGGCAGGCGCTGGAATTCGCCAAGCGTAATCTCGCCGGCAATTGCCCGGATCTTGCCGCGCGTTTCTTCTGGCAGGACCTCGGATCCGAGCCGCCGAAGGAAAAATACGACCTCGTCATCATGAACCCGCCTTTCCACGAGGCGCAGGCGGCCGATCCCGAGCTCGGCAAGACAATGATCCGCACGGCAGCCGCTTCGCTACGCAGCGGCGGCCAGCTGCTGATGGTGGCCAATCGCGGCTTGCCCTATGAGCCGGTTCTGTCAGAGGCTTTCCGTGAAAGCGGCGAAACCTGCCGCAATGCCCGCTTCAAGGTGCTCTGGGCGCGCAAATAAAGCCACGTCATCATCCTGTTGAAATCAGGTCGCACACTTCCCCTCAATGTGAATATCCATTGAGGGGGACGTGCGATGGCGCTCAAGCGACTGACGATCGGGACTTTCAATCTTCTCAATCTCAATGAACCCGGCCTGCCGATCTATACCGGCGACGGCTGGAGCCAAGAGCAATACGACCGCAAGATCGAGTGGACGGCACGCAACATCCGGCAGTTGAAACCTGATGTTTTCGGGTTTCAGGAAGTCTGGCACGCCACTTCGCTTGAAAATGCCCTCAAAGCATCTGGACTGCTGGATGACTACCAGCTGATCGTCCCGCCGGATGCGACCGGAAAACAGATCGTTTGCGCTGCCATTGTTCGCAAGGGGCTTTTGACCGGCAAGCCGGAATGGATCGTCAAGTTTCCCGACAAATTTCGCCTCGAAAGCTCCGGTGACGATCCGCAGACAAAAGCGATCTCTGTCTCGATCGACAGTTTTTCGCGCCCTGTCCTGCATTTCACCATCAGACCACATGATGACCATGAAGACGCGCATGTCTATGTCTGCCACTTCAAGTCCAAGGCACCGACACGGATCGATCACGAAGATTGGTACAAGGGCGCAAAGGCAAACTACAGCAAACATTCCACGGCCATAGGTGCGGCAATCTCGACCATTCGCCGCACCGCGGAGGCGGCCGCCCTGCGTTTCATGCTCACGGATCAGATGAAGGGAACGCGCACATCGGTCATGGTGCTTGGCGATGTCAATGATGGCCAGCTCAGCAATACCGCCAACATCCTGACGGGACAGCCGCGTTTCCTGGTTGGTGACAGTCTCGGCGGGGGAGATACGGCGCTCTACACCGCGCAGACGCTGCAGGAATATCGCAGCACCCGCGATATCTATTACACTCATATCCATCAGGACATGATGGAATCGCTCGACCATATCTTTGTCAGCGAGGAGTTTTACGACAACAGTCGCCGACGCATCTGGATGTTCGATGGCCTAACAATCAACAACGACCACCTGCATTTCGACGATCACAAGACAAGCGGCACCAACGATCACGGCATTGTCTGCGCAGCGTTCAAATACAAGCCGATGAAAGCCGAAGCCACCGATATCGCGGGTGAAGGGTAAGCAACGGTCATTGATATCTAAAAATTGCAGTCTATGGTTGCATTCGGTTGTTGATGGGGAGCAATTGAATGCGCCGGGTGTCGATTGCCTGCGGAATGCTTTTGGCTGGCATGCCTCATGTGCAGGCCGAACCGGCCAGGATCACCTGGGAATGGTATAATACCGCCGAGGTTTACCAGTCCGGAAAGCTCAAGGGACACGATGATCTCAGGCTTTCCGCCCATTACTTTCGTCTTGCTGCCGACAAGGGCAATACCGCTGCTGCTTACAAGCTTGGGGAGATTTACGAGAACGGTATCGGCGTCACCAGGGATCCGGTGCTGGCTTTCGATTGGTACATGCGCGCTGCAGCCCGAAACGACAAACACGGCCAGCTGAAAATCGGCTGGTGTTATCAGAAGGGCATCGGCGTTGAGGTCGATCCGCGGATCGCGGCAATCTGGTATCGCGTTTCAGCGGACAACGACAATATCTGGGCCTATCACATGTTGGCCTTCATGCTCGCCGACGGTGAGGGCGTGAAGAAGGATGTGGCGCTGGCAATACGGTATCTCGAACTCAGCCTGCCGAAGACAAAAGATCACTGGGCGAAATGGAAGCTGGCCCAACTTGTGGCCGGGGATGATCCAACAAGAGCGAAAGAGCTTCTCAAAGAAGCTGCGGCCGCCGGGAATGTCCAGGCGGCCGCAGAATTGAAGCAATAATGATACGGTCGATTACTCGACGACGTCTGCCTTGCGCAGCTTGTCCAGCGTCGGCAGCGAGGTGATGCTGTAACCGGCGTCGACATAATGCACTTCGCCGGTCACGCCGCGCGAAAGGTCGGAAAGCAGGTAAAGAGCCGAGCCGCCGATATCCTCGATCGTTGCGGTGCGGCGCAACGGCGAATTTTCCTTGTTCCAGGAATAGATCGCACGGGCATCGGAAATACCGGCACCGGCAAGTGTGCGCACCGGGCCTGCCGAGATCGTGTTGACACGAACATCCTGCGGACCGAAATCCGCTGCCAGATAGCGTACGGAGGCTTCAAGAGCAGCCTTGGCCACGCCCATGACGTTGTAGTTCGGTATGACGCGCTGCGAGCCGTTGTAGGTCAATGTCAGCATGGAGCCGCCATTGGTCATCAACGGTGCTGCGCGCTTGGCGATTTCCGTGAACGAGAAGCACGAAATCACCATGGTGCGCGAAAAGTTTTCGCGCGTGGTTTCGGCGTACTGGCCCTTCAGTTCGTTCTTGTCGGAAAAACCGATGGCGTGAACGAGGAAATCGATCGTGCCCCAGCGTTCCTTCAAAGCGTCGAATGTCGCGTCGACAGAGGCGATATCCTCGACATCGCACGGAATGACGAAGTCGGAGCCGACCTCCGCCGCCAGCGGCTTCACCCGCTTGCCCAGCGCATCACCCTGATAGGTGAAGGCCAGTTCCGCACCCTGTGCCGCCAATGCCTTGGCAATGCCCCAGGCGATCGAATGGTTGTTGGCAACGCCCATGATCAGGCCGCGTTTGCCCTGCATGATTCCTGTCATGGGATTATCCGTTATAGCGCTGGAAGACGAGCGTGGCGTTGGTGCCGCCGAAGCCGAACGAGTTGGAAAGAACGGTGTCGATCTTGGCATTGTCGATGCGCTTGCGCACGATCGGCACACCGTCGAATTCCGGGTCGAGGTTCTGGATATGGGCGCTTTCGCCGATGAAACCGGCCTGCATCATCAGAAGACCGTAGATCGATTCCTGCACGCCGGCAGCACCGAGCGAATGGCCGGTCAGCGACTTGGTCGACTGGATATGCGGGATCTTGTCGCCGAAGACGGTGCGGATGGCGCCGATTTCCTTCGAATCACCAACAGGCGTCGAAGTGCCGTGGGTGTTGATGTAGTCGACTTCGCCCTTCACGGTCGAAAGTGCCTGACGCATGCAGCGGATAGCGCCTTCGCCTGATGGAGCAACCATGTCGTAGCCGTCGGAAGTTGCGCCGTAACCGGTGATTTCCGCGTAGATCTTTGCACCGCGGGCCTTGGCGTGTTCCAGTTCCTCGAGAACCAGAACGCCTGCGCCGCCAGCGATGACAAAGCCGTCACGATCAACGTCATAGGCGCGTGAGGCGCTTGGTGCGTTGTCGTTGTATTTCGAGGACATGGCGCCCATGGCGTCGAACAGGTTCGACATGGTCCAGTCGAGATCTTCATGGCCGCCGGCGAACATGATGTCCTGCTTGCCCCACTGGATCATCTCGGCGGCGTTGCCGATGCAATGTGCAGACGTCGAGCAGGCCGACGAGATCGAGTAGTTGACGCCGTGGATCTTGAACCAGGTGGCAAGCGTTGCCGATGCCGTCGAAGACATCGCCTTCGGCACGGCAAACGGGCCAATGCGCTTCGGGCTGTTGTTCTTGATGGTGATGTCGGCGGCTTCGATCAGCGTGCGGGTGGAAGGACCGCCCGAACCCATGATGATGCCGGCACGCTCGTTTTCGGCGTAGTCCTTCTCTTCCAGGCCGCTGTCGGCCAGGGCCTGCTTCATCGCGACGTGGTTCCAGGCACCACCCTGAGAGAGGAAGCGCATGGCGCGGCGATCGACAAGATCGGCCGTATCGATGTTCGGCTTGCCCCATACCTGGCACTTGAAACCGTGCTCGGCGAAATCGGGGGAAAAGGAAATGCCGGACTTTGCCTGACGCAGGGATTCGGTGACTTCGCCAGCGTCGTTACCGATCGAGGACACGATCCCCAGGCCCGTGACTACTACCCGTCTCATGTGATCAAACCTTTGTTGTTTTCGTCGACCGCCTTTTGCGAAGCGGTTCAGGCCGTCTTGTCTTTGGACAGACCGACGCGCAGGTCGGTTGCCTGATAAATGGTTTCGCCATCAGCCTTCAGCCAGCCGTCAGCAGTGCCGAGCACGAGACGGCCCTTCATGACGCGCTTGAAGTCGATACCGAATTCGAGAAGCTTGGTGGTGGGGCGGATCATGCCCTTGAACTTCACTTCACCGGTGGAAAGCGCCATGCCGCGACCTTCTTCGCCCAGCCAGCCGAGGAAGAAGCCGGTCAGCTGCCACATGCCGTCAAGGCCAAGGCAGCCCGGCATGATCGGGTTGCCTTCGAAATGGCAGGGAAAATACCAATCGTCCGGACGCACGTCGTATTCGGCGCGGAGGTAACCCTTGTCGAATGCGCCGCCGGTTTCGGAAATATCCGTGATGCGGTGGACCATCAGCATGGGCGGCAGCGGCAATTGCGCGTTACCGGGTCCGAAGAGTTCACCATGTGCGCAGGCGAGGATTTCTTCGTAGCTATAGCTGGACTGTCTGGTTGCCATCAGGATTATCCATTACTCCGTCTGTCTCGGCCATCCGAAGCTATAGAGCAGGATCGGCACAAAATTAAGAGAGCTGACCCAATCCGCTTATCGCCGATCAATCGGGACTGCCCCATACGATCACGTGGGCATATAGGAAGCGAAGCCGCCAAACCAGAGGCGCAAACGGCAAAAATGCGTTTTTTCGCCAATGTAAAGAAGGCGCATTACCGCTTGCCCATGGCGCGAACACTTGCGCTATTGAAACCATTCGTCGGTAAAGTTATATCGAGTGTTGAACTTTATCAAAGCTGACAGGAGTTTGCTTGCATGATGGCTGAAGCCAGCATGGACGTTGAAACGAGATTGCGGGTATGCGGGCTGCGTCCAACGCGGCAACGTATCGCACTTGCAGATCTCCTGTTTGCCAAGGGTGATCGCCATCTGACCGTGGAGGAATTGCACGAGGAGGCGACGTCTGCCGGCGTGCCGGTTTCGCTTGCCACGGTCTATAACACCCTGCACCAGTTCACCGAAGCCGGTATGATCCGGGTGCTCGCCGTCGAAAGTGCAAAAACCTATTTCGACACGAACACGTCCGATCACCATCACTTCTTCGTTGAAGGACGCAACGAAGTGCTGGACATCCCGATCAACAATCTGGCGATCGACAACCTGCCGCCGCCGCCGGAAGGCATGGAAATCGCCCATGTCGACGTGATCATCCGCCTCCGCGAGAAAAAGGCCTGATCGCAACTCCCGGGAGTTGTCTCGTCAGCGCCGCGCAAGCGCCATTTGGGAAAAGGATATCGGGCCGCCGGCCATTTGGCGCCCCGAAGACCTTTGCATGCCGTTTCCCGGAGCCCTTTTGATGAAGATATTGTCTGTTTTCGCCGCATTGCTCTGCCTGACTGCGGCAACGCCCGCTTTTGCGCAGCAGCAACTGCTGAGCGATCCGGAAATTTATGAAAAAGATCATTTCCGCAAGCAGTGCAAAACCGTTGAATTCGGCGGTGATTTCATCACCCGCATGGACATCAACAATGACGGCCTGATCGACGCCATCTCCAATCACGGCGCCTATCGCTGCGACGGTGCCAAGGGCCCGGCTTGTAACGAGGAAGGTTGCCCTTATAACTTCTATCTGCAGGTGAAGGAGGGCGGTTACTTCATGATCGCGACTGCCCGGATCTTCAGTTACGACTTCATCAAGCGCTTCGGCAACATGGTGTTCGTCTTCAAGATGGCGCCGAAATATTGCGATCGTACCGGCGGCGACCCTTGCGAGATGACCGTTCGGGTGCGCGGCACGAAGTTCGTGACCATCTCGAAGAAATAATCAGTCCGGTAGCAGCGACCCTGTTCGGCCGGCAAGGTAATAGCCGGCCAAGCCCATCCACTCCCGGGCAGCCGTCGCCGCCTGCTGTGCGTTGAGGGATGGTTGGGTGAAGTCGAAGCCCAATCTCTCGTTGCCTGCTGTGCGATAATCGACAGGCCATGGTGTCACCGCCAATCCCGCCTGGCGAAAAAGACCAAGCGATCGCGGCATGTGAAACGCCGAAGTGATCAGAATGCAGTTCGACAGCCCGTTTTCTTTCAGCAATGCCGCAGTGTTCAGCGTGTTCTCGAACGTGTTGCGCGATGTATTTTCCTTGATCAGCCGTTCTGAGGAGATGCCGAAGGCGGAAAAGAACCGTTCGGAAGCATTCGCCTCACCCTCGTAATTGCCGCTGATCGAACCGTCGCCACCTGAGATCAGTATTTTCGCTTCCGGGTATTTCAGCGCCAGCCGCGCCGTTTCGACGAACCGGTCCGCGGCCTGATTGAGTTCCATCCCGCCTCGGGTGGTCGTCACCTGATTTTCAAGTGCTCCGCCCAGCACGATGATGCAGGAAAGAGCGCCCGGGTCGCCTTTGGCCTTCGGCACGTGATCTTCCAGCGCTTGCAGGGCGATACTGCCGGTCGTCGTGTAGAGCGTCACGAACAACAGCAATGCCGCCGAAAGTGATAGAACTCCGCCCGCTCGCCTGCACCTGAAAAGGGCCAGCAAGGCGCCTGCCAGGCACAGTAAAAATACCAGTGATAAGGGCTGCAACAGCAGCCAGACGATTTTCGAGAGATAAAACATCATCGGGAAGGGCTCTTTGCGAATCGTCTCGACGTCATCTTAATGTGACCGGCCTTACGACGGTTTTGTCTGAAACGAAACGCAGCCGTCGTGAAGATTATCAGGAGAGAAGTGTTGCCGTCAGCGCATGGTCGGGGTCGGCCAATCCATCGACCACATTGAAATGGTGCCGGTCGGGTTCGTGATGGAGGCCGGTCGATGCCCCAAGCCCCGTCCAGATATTGGCGAGCAGATCGTTCTGACGGATGAATTCGGCGCGTTCAGTTGCACCCACCCAGCAGAAAAGCCGGGTATTGTCTCCCGGCGACAAAAGTGCTGGACTTTCCAGTTCGGCCTCCTCCGGCGTCAGCTGCAGTTTGTCATTCAGCTGGGTGCTGAGGAGAGGGCGCAGGTCGTGCAGACCGGAAATCGACACGGTATTGCCGATACGCGCGCGAATATCGGCGGAAAGAGGAGACGTGTTCGAAATCATGCGGGCCACCAGATGGCCGCCCGCCGAATGGCCGGTCAGGTGGATCGGCCCCGCGATCCGGCCAGCCGCCGAGGCAATCGCTTGTGAAACCTCGCGCGTAATGTCTGAAATGCGAGCTTCCGGGCAAAGCGTATATTGCGGCATGGCCACGGCATAACCGCGTTTCACGGCGCCGTTGGCTAGGTGCGACCAATAGGATTTGTCGAGGCTTTGCCAGAAACCCCCATGGACGTACACGACCAGTCCGAGCGGCGTATTCTCCGGCAGGAAAAGATCGAGCCGATGCCTGGGCATTGATCCGTAGGGAATGTCTATCTCGGCGGCGCCACAAGCCAGCATGTGTGCGCGATAGGTTTGGGCAGGCTCCACCCATGCCTGTGGCCAGGCACTGCCGCCGGCAATGTTGGGGCCATTGGCATAAGCGTCGTTCCAGTCTGAAACCGCATGAAAAAGCATATTCCCACCCGCCGTGAAAATTTCTGATCACGTCACCGTAGCATGTGTGGCCGATTGGAAAAGGTCAGGAATGGCTTGGGTGGCCAGCCGGCAGCGTGCTGCTGGCCACGCGGCGTGTGGCGGCCTCGTAGAAGCTCGTCAGCAGCTCCAGCATTTCCGTGGTGGACTGCAGGTTGTTGTCGGAGCGATCGATCCTCTGGATCATCGAAACCAGGAGGTTTTCACGAACCCTTCGGTAATCCTGTGTCAGCTGCTCACCGGCAGATGTCGGAATGTAGAGCGTATCCTTGCGGGACCGCCCCTTTACACGCTCGATCATCTTGAGGCCCTGCAGCTTCTTGATGGCGTATTGCACATTGGCGGTGTCGTCGCGACCGAGCAGGCGGCAGATTTCGCTCAAGCCTTTCGGCTTCTGCCGGTAGCGGATCGTGTGCAGAACCGCAGTCTCCAGCCCGCTGATGCCGGTGCCGGCAAGATCGCTGCTACATTCTGACTGCCAGCGCAGGAAGGCGGCTGAAATACGCCATAAAGACCACTCGAATGCCGTCAACGCATCTTCAGATGCGGCGATGTCCGTGAGGTCCTGAGCCGCTCCTTCGGCTTCATTTACGTCATTCATTGAAACTCTCCACGCAGCTTGCGCGGAATATCGCATTAAGTTTTGCGAAAATACAGTAGTTGATCGATTTAACTACTGTGTTTTATTCGGTATAAAGCGGGTAAAATTCCCATAACGTAACAACATCGCTTGCTTGGATAAGTGGCAATACATCGATAGCGAGTAGGGCGCCGCCAAATCGGTCAGCGAAACTTGCGGCTGACATGCGTACTGTCGCGCAGGCCGAAACGCCAGGGCAAATCGATAGCTTTGGTTATGCCAATACGCTGGCCAACCGAAACGATGGGTGCGATTTCGGGAAAGGTGATTGCAAAGGGCGGTTGCTGGAGCGGAAGGCCATCCTGTTCGATGCTAATGGCAAGTGCCTGGCAGAGGCGTCCGGGTCCGGAACAGAGAAGCAGCGGATCCGCCTTGCCACGCCTTGCTTCCATTTCCGCCAGACCGCTTGTGGGCTGCAATGCCCGGATCAATACGGCGCTGCCGGGCCTGCATACGAAGTTTAGGCACCAATGAATGCCGTAGGACCGGTAGACATAGGCATGAGCCGGCGGGCCGAACATGGTGCGGGTCCGCGGCGTCATGCCCCGAAAGCTGTGGGATGCCGGGTCATCCGGCTCATAGGCCTCCGTCTCGACGATCACGCCGCCGGCACCGGAAAACACCAGTTCGGCGCCGATCAGGTCGCGCGCCACCTCGACCGACGATCGGTCGAAAAACTCCTGCAGGTCCACCATGTCTCACCGCTTCATCACCGGCAGGGATATCGGCCTGCCTGTGGCCCTCGGCAAGTCCGCGGTCAGGCAATTGCCCTGTCGTCGGCGCCGAAGCGGTGCAGGCGGCTTTTGTCCGGTGTCGCAAAAACGATGTCATCGGCCGCATAACGGTGTTCACCGAACAGGCGCACGGTCAGAAGGCCCGTTGCTTCGCTCTCCAGATAGAGAATAGTGTCCGCGCCGAGATGTTCGGCATGGACGACCTTGGCCTTCCAGTCACCGCTCTCGCGTGAAAGCCCGATATGTTCGGGACGGATGCCGATGGTCTTGGTCTGTGTATCACCCAGTCGGCCGGCCTCGATAAAATTCATCTGCGGCGAGCCGATAAAGCCGGCCACAAATGTATTGGCCGGTTTGTTGTAAAGCTCCATCGGCGAACCGATCTGCTCGATCGCGCCGGCATTGAGCACCACGATCTTGTCTGCCAGCGTCATCGCCTCCACCTGGTCGTGGGTGACGTAAATCATCGTCGCCTTCAGCTGCTTGTGCAGGCGGGCGATCTCCAGGCGTGTCTGCACGCGCAGTGCCGCATCGAGGTTGGAGAGCGGTTCATCGAACAGAAACAGTTTTGGCTCGCGCACGATGGCGCGGCCGATGGCGACACGCTGGCGCTGACCGCCGGAAAGTTCTGCCGGACGCCGAGCCAGATAGGGCCCGAGCGACAGCATGCGCGAAGCCTCCCCGACGCGTGTCTCGATTTCGTCCTTCGCGGTGCCGGCCTGCTTCAGGCCCAGGCCCATATTGTCCTTCACCGTCAGATGAGGATAAAGCGCGTAGGATTGGAAGACCATGGCGATGCCGCGTTTGGCCGGGGGCACGGTGGCGACTTCTTCGCCATCGATCTGCACGCTGCCACTCGAGGCATCCTCAAGGCCCGCGATCACCCGCAAAAGCGTGGATTTCCCGCAGCCGGAGGGGCCGACGAAGATCACGAACTCGCCGTCTTCGACCGCAAGATCGATGCCCTTGAGCACTTCGTGATTGCCAAAGGCTTTGGTGATGGATGTCAGTTTCAGAGAACCCAAGAGCTTTTTCCTTCACGTGGTCTCAAAGGCGCACGGCTAAACCGGTGCGCACGCTTTCGTCGGCCGCCAGCGCGATGCGCAGCGATTGCACGGCATCATCCATATGCCGCGTCAGATCGATGCCCTCGCGGATTGCCTTCAGCACATAGGCCTGTTCCAGGTCGCAGAGTTGCTGATGGCCGGGCTCGCCTTCCATCGCGAGATCCTCGTCGGGCGTCAGGAAACCGCCGTCCGGCCCGGTTTCAGCACGATGCACGCGAATGACGGAGGTTTTTGTATGTGTGTCGATATCGGCCGATCTGGCATTCTCGTCGACGCGGATCGATACCGAACCATTTGGCGACATCACGTCCTTCACGAAAAATGCCGTCTCCGACATCATCGGACCCCATCCGGCCTCGTACCAGCCGACCGAACCATCCTCGAACAAGACCTGCAGGTGTCCGTAATTATACATGTCGGGCGCAATCTCTTGCGACATGCGCAACCCCATGCCGCGCACTTCGACGGCGCGTGCATCGGTAATCTGGCACATGACGTCGAGATAATGCACGCCGCAATCGACGATCGGCGAGGTCGTCTGCATCAGCGCCTTGTGTACGCCCCAATGCGCGCCGGTGGATTGCTGGTTGAGGTTCATCCGGAACACAAAAGGCGGCCCGAGTTTTCTTGCCTCCGCGATCAGGCGTATCCACGAAGGGTGATGGCGCAGGATGTAACCGATCACCAGCTGTCGGCTCGCCGCCTTTGCGGCAGCGACCACGCGCTCTGCATCGGCCACCGTCGTCGCCAGCGGCTTTTCCAGAAATACGTGAGCACCGGCCTCGAATGCCTTGATGGCATAGTCGGCATGGCTGTCGGAATAGGTATTGATCGAGCAGATGTCCGGTTTCAATTCGGCAAGTGCCGCCTCGAAGTCGTCGGATAGCGGATATGTTGCGAGTTCCGCCGGCAGGTCCGGTGTGCTGCGGTTCACAAGGCCGACAATCTTGAAGCCCGGATTGTTGTGGTAGGCGAGGGCATGGCTGCGGCCCATATTGCCAAGGCCGGCGACAAGCACGCGAAGGGGCGTATTGGAAGTCATTTGACGGCTCCCGAGGTGATGCCGCGGATCAGCTGGCGTGAGAAGATGACGTAAAGAACCAGAACCGGCAGGATGGCGAGCGACAGGGCGGAGAGGACCGCATTCCAGTTGGTCACGAACTGGCCGATGAACATTTGCGCACCCAAAGTTACCGTCTTGGTTTCCTCGCCGGGCGCAAGGATCAGCGGGAACCACAGGTCGTTCCAGATCGGGATCATGGTGAAGACGGCAACTGTCGCCATGGCCGGGCGCACCAGCGGCAGGACGAGGCGAAAGAAGATTGCATATTCCGACAGCCCGTCGATCCGCCCGGCGTTTTTCAGGTCATCGGAAACGGTGCGCATGAATTCCGAGAGGATGAAGATGGCGAGCGGCAATCCTTGCGCCGTATAGACCAGAACCAGCGCCGTCAGAGTGTTGACGAGACCGGCGGCCACCATGCCTTGCAGGATGGCGACGGTGCCAAGCCGGATCGGGATCATGATGCCGAGAGCCAGATAAAGCCCCATCAGCAGGTTGCCGCGAAAGCGATATTCGGAGAGCGCAAACGCCGCCATCGCGCCGAAGAGCAAGACGAGAGCGATCGAAAGAACGGTTACGATCAGGCTGTTCTGGAAATAACCGAAGAAGTCGCCCTGGGCCAGCACCGTCTGATAACCGACGAGGTCGAAGGTGGAGGGCGTCGGGATCGCCATCGGATCACGGAAGATCGAATTGCGGCTCTTGAACGAGTTGACCAGCGTCAGGAATACTGGAAAGAGCGCAATCAGCGTATAGCTGATCAGAGCCGCATGGATCAGTCCGCTGCGGACAAAAGAGGTGCGCGCCTTGGCCATATCTCGGTCTCCCCTCTAGAACTGGTAACGGCGCATGCGCCGCTGGATGACGAAGAGATAAAGCGAAACGCCTGCAAGGATGATCAGGAACATCACCGTTGCAATGGTTGCGCCCATGGAGCGGTCGCCCATCTGGTTCTGGAAACCGAAAAAGGTGCGGTAGAGCAGGGTGCCCAGAATATCGGTGGAGCCATCTGGGCCGGCAAGCGCGCCCTGCACGGTGTAAATCAGGTCGAAAGCGTTGAAATTGCCGACAAAGGTGAGGATCGAGATGATCCCGATCGACGGCAGGATCAGCGGCAGCTTGATCTTCCAGAACTGGCTCCAGCCGGTAATGCCGTCGCATTCGGCGGCTTCCAGCACTTCCTCCGGAATATTGAGAAGCGCAGCGTAGATCAGCATCATTGGAATGCCGACATATTGCCAGACGGAAATCAGCGATACGGCAATCAGCGCGCTGTCCGGTTTGCCAAGCCAGGGTGCGAACGCCCATTTCAACCCCACCCAATCCATCATGCCGGGCGCGATGCCCCAGATTGGCGAGAGAATGAGTTTCCAGATGAAGCCGACGATGACAAAGGAGAGCAGCGTCGGCACAAAGATGGCGGTGCGATAGAAGGTGGCGAACCTGAGTTTCGGTATCGACAACATGGCCGCGAGCGCGATGCCCAGCGGGTTCTGCACGGCCATGTGGATGACGAAAAAAATCAGGTTGTTGCCGAGGGCATTCCAGAAACTGGCCGAAAGCCGCGGATCGGAAAACAGCGTGATAAAGTTGGAAAGGCCGACAAATACCGTCTGGCCCTCGACGAGATTATAAAGCGACAGCCGTAACGTCTCGATCAGCGGCAGGATCATGATCGCCGTATAGACGAGCACTGCCGGCGCCAGAAATACCGCGATATGCCAGCGTGTGGGTCGCTTGATCGGAGCGATCGCAGGATCGGCTGTGTCGATGTCGCTCATGAAGGGAACTCTACGTTTGCATTCGAGTCGTCATCCCCATCCTCGTGGTGAGGATGACGACCGAGAGGTTTGTGGGCCTTGTCGAAGGTTGCAAAGGAGGCTGGTTACCAGCCTCCGCAACGTCACTCAGCTCACTTCGCCGGCTTGTACCAGCTGTCCAGACCCTTCTGGGTCTCTTCGGCTGCCTGTTCAGGCGTCTGCGTGCCATTGATCACGTTTGCCGATACACGCCACATTTCCAGATCGAGGTTCGGCTTGCCGCGGCCGACGATCGCAGCGCTCGGGCGGATGGTCGGTTTGCAATTCTGGCGCCACGAAACGAATTCCTGCGCAAGCGGGTCTTCCATCTTCACCGCCGTCGAGTTGAGGCTGAAGAAGCCCGGCAGCGCGTTGGCGTAAAGCGTGGCGAATTCAGGCGAGGCGACCCAGGCGAGGAATTTCTTCGCCGCTTCCGGGTTCTTGCCCTTGGCGTTGAGACCTATGCCGATGTCGTTATGGTCGGAAATGTAGCAGGTATCGCCGGCCTTTTTCACCGGTGGCGGGAAGGCGCCCATTTCGAAATCGGCCTGTGCCTTGAACGGTGCGATTTCCCAGGAACCGGCCGGATAGATAGCCGCACGGCCAAGCGTGAAGAGGTTCTGGCTGTCCGGATAGGTCTGGGCTTCAAAGCCGTCACCGAGATATGGCTTCCACTTGGCAAGCGTCTTGTAGGGCTCGACCCAGTCGGCATCGGTCAGCTTCTGGGTGCCTGCGATCAAAGCCTTGCGGCCTTCCTCGCCCTTCCAGTCATTCGGGCCGATATTGTAATAACCCATGGTCGCGGCTTCCCACTGATCCTTGGTGCCCATGGCCAGAGGCGTATAGTTTCCATCTGCCTTGATCTTGTCCAGAAGCGCGAAGAACGCGTCCTCGGTTTTGGGCACTTCAAGCTTCAGGTCCGAGAAAATCTTCCTGTTGTAGATAAAACCGTGAATGACCGATGCCATCGGCACGCAGAATGTGGTCTTGCCGTCGTCCGTGGTCCACGCAGACTTTGCCGTGTCGGAAAAGTTCTTGATGCCGTCGAGATCGCTCAAGGGCGCCAACTGGCCTTTTTCAAACATGGCAAGCGACAGGTCGAACGGACGGCAGGTGATGAGATCGCCCGCGGTGCCGGCTTCCAGCTTGGCGTTGACGGCGGAATTGTATTCGGTCGGCGCCATCGGTGCGAAAGTCACCTTGATGCCAGGGTTCTTCGCCTCGAAGGCGGGAATGAGTTTTTCCTGCCAGATCGACAGGTCGTCGTTGCGCCAGCTTTCGATGGTCAGCGCGGTATCGGCAGCGTTGGCGACACCTGCCAGCGCCGAAGGCACCAGCACGGTCGTGGCAAGCATCAAACCTTTCAGCATGCGGGTCATGACGTTCTCCCAGTTGTTGCGCCCGCGGGCGCGTTTTCAGTTCCCGGTTTTTATTTTTCGAACTCGGCAAGAGCCTGCCGCAGGACCTGCCCCGAACGGGCAAGTGCCGCTTGTGCGGCTTTTGCATTTTCCGCGCCGGCCGCCAGCAGGACCGCGACTTTCACCGAACCATCGGCATGTCGCATCCGTTCACCGGCTGCATCCATGTCGATGCCGGCAATTTCGGCAACGATACGGGTGGCGCGGATGCGCAGCTTTTCATTGTCGGCGCGTACATCCACCATGTGTCCGTCATGCACATGACCGAGCTTGATGGCCGTCAGCGTCGACAGCATGTTGAAGGCGATCTTCTGGGCAGTACCTGCCCCCATGCGTGTCGAGCCGGCCACGACTTCCGGCGGCGTCGCAAGAAGAACGGCCACATCCGCCACATCGAACAGGGGCGCGCCGGCGTTATTGGCAAGGCCGATCACCTTTGCGCCACGCAATCTGGCGATCCTGGCAATGGCAAGAGAATAGGGTGTCGAGCCGCTGGCGGTGACGCAGATCACACAGTCATTGGCGGCAATGGAAGCGGCATCTCGCTCGGCCAGAGCGACATCGTCTTCCGGCCCACCGGCCAGATCGGTGAGGCCGGTTATGCCGCCGGCCATCAGGACCATGATCCGTTCGCGGGCAATGCCATAGGTACCCGGCAGTTCGAGTGCGTCGGCCATGGCCATCAGGCCGGAACTGCCGGCGCCCACATAGATAAGCCTGCCGCCATTGCGCAGCGCAACGGTCGCCAGTTCGGCTGCAGCCGCAATCGCGGGAATGGCCTCGGTCACAGTCCGTGCGGCGGCCTGTTGGCCGTCCGCGAGCATCCGCAAGACAACCGACGGCTCCAGCTGATCGAGCCCGATTGCATTGTCATGTCTGGCTTCGGTGGCATTTTTGCTCATCCGATTTCTCCCTCGGCGGAAATGATGCCAAAAAAATACCAATTGTCCAGATACAAATTAACGATCGTACAAGTTGAGCAGCTGTCCGAAGCCGATTTCGTGAAAATATAGTTTTAATTCAAACGATTGCGAGCGATAAGATATGCGTATTGCAAATCGGCCTTGGCTATTGGTACTTTTTTGGTATTGTTTTGATCGGAGGTGCATATGCCGGACTACATTCTCGGGATCGATGGTGGAGGAACCAGTTGCCGCGCGGCTGTGGCGGATGCGGACGGCCGCATTCTCGGTCGCGGCAAAAGCGGTGCTTCCAACATCCTGTCCGATCCGGACAATGCCTTGCGCCATATCGATGAGGCCGCCCGTCTGGCGTTTCGTGATGCGGGGCTGCCGGAGGATCTGGTCAGATCGTCTTCCGCCACACTCGGCCTTGCCGGAAACAACGTCGGTGATGCGGTCAACTATGTGTTGGCTCGCCTGCCATTCAGGCGCTCGAAAATCGTCAATGACGGTTTGATCGCATTGCAGGGTGCCATCGGCAGCGAAGAAGGCGCGATCGTCATTCTCGGCACCGGAACGATCTGCCTTGCGCGTCACGGAAATGAAATGACGTCGATTGGCGGCTGGGGGTTTCAGGTCAGCGATCTCGGCGGAGGCGCACGTCTCGGCCATGCGGCGCTTCAGGAATGCCTGCTTGCCCATGATCGTGTCCGGCCGATGACGCCGCTTTCCGCCGAACTCCTGGCCGAATTTGGAAGCGAGCCGACACAGGTGGTCGAATTTGCCCGCAAGGCCAGCCCTGGTGAATTCGGTCGTTATGCGCCACGGGTGTTTTTTGCCGCCGAGCGGGGCGATGAAGCAGCTTTGCGCATCCTTCATGCCGCTGCCGCCGAGGTGGATGCCGCGCTGGATGCCGTGGCCGAAGTCTTGCGTGGCAAAGGGAGGCTCTGCCTGCTTGGAGGTCTCGCATCGCTCTACCCGACCTATCTCGCCGAACGCCATCGCATCCGCCTGTCGGAGCCGCTTGCCGATGCTCTGACGGGTGCGGTTGCATTGGCCGCGGCCGAATTGCTCACAGATGTGGAGCCGCGGTGATGAGCGAGGCGCTGTCCGTCATCCTGCCGCTCGACGGTTTTCAGGCGGCAAGCGCCGGCCCGCTTTATCTGAAACTGCGCCAGACCTTGGAAGATGCCATCCGCACCGGACGACTTGCCCATGGCGCCGCCCTTCCCGCCGAACGCGATCTTGCCGATTATGCCAGTGTCAGCCGCGTCACCGTGCGCAAGGCGGTGGACGATCTGGTGAAGGACGGGCTTCTTATGCGTCGCCATGGCTCCGGCACCTTTGTGGTCAAGCCGGTTTCGCGGGTCGAGCAGCCGCTTTCGCACCTCACCTCCTTTACCGAGGATATGGCCCGCCGCGGCCTTGTTACCCGCTCGGAATGGCTGGAGCGGGGTCTTTATCATCCTTCGCCGGAAGAAAGCGTCATGCTGGGCCTGGCACCGGGCACGCTGGTTGCCCGTATCGGCCGCCTGCGCATTGCCAACGACATGCCGCTTGCCATCGAACGCGCCAGCCTGTCGTCCGAATTCCTGCCCGAGCCGAACTGTGTCACCACCTCGCTTTATGCGGAACTGGAAAAGACCGGCACTCGGCCGGTGCGCGCCATCCAGCGCATTTCCGCCTGCAACGTCAAGAACCCGGATGCAGGCCTGTTGCAGATGCCGGTCGGCGCGGCGGGTCTGTCGATCGAACGTATTTCCTATCTCGGTTCCGGCCGGGTGGTGGAGTTCACACGCTCCCTTTACCGGGGCGATGCCTATGATTTCGTGGCCGAGCTGACGCTTGGCGACCGCTGAAAACGGAAGACCACGATGACGAGCCAAACCCATATGCGCCGCGAGATCGACGAGATCCCCGATGCCGTTGCCCGCCTTCTCGACCGCTCTGCCAAAGAGCTCAAATCCGCAGGGCTTGCCCTGCGTGAAAAGGATCCGACCTTTCTGGTCACCATCGCCCGTGGTTCTTCCGATCACGCAGCCACCTTCATCAAATATGCGGTGGAGCTGACGGCCGGCCGCCCGGTCGCCTCGCTCGGGCCTTCGCTCGCATCGATCTATGGTGCAAAGCTGAAACTTTCAGGCGGTGCGGCCATCGCCATTTCCCAATCCGGCAAAAGCCCGGATATCGTCGCAATGGCGCAATCGGCCACCGATGCCGGTGCCGTCACCGTTGCACTTACCAACACGCTGCCGTCGCCGATCGCCTCCGCCTGCACCCATGCGCTGGACATCCAGGCCGGGCCGGAGCTCGCCGTCGCTGCTACCAAATCCTTCGTCAATTCCATTGTCGCCGGCCTCGCACTTCTTGCCGAATGGACGGATGACGCCGATCTGCGCAGCGCGCTGCATAATCTGCCCGAAGTATTCGGCAAGGCCGTTACCCTGCAATGGGACGATTTGGCCGCAGAGCTCGGCAATGCCGAATCGCTTTATATGCTCGGACGCGGTCCGGCCCTGGCAATTGCCAGCGAGGCGGCGCTGAAATTCAAGGAAACCTCCAACATCCACGCCGAAGCCTATTCGGCGGCCGAAGTGCTGCATGGGCCGGTTGCGCTGGTGGAAGACGGGTTTCCGCTCCTCGCCTTCGCTGCACGTGATGTGGCCGAAGCATCGGTCGTCGAGATCGTCGATAGCCTTGCGGGCAAACGCGCCCTTGCCTTCGCGACATCGGACAATGTGAAATCCGCTCGCAAACTGCCCTTTGTGGCAACGGGACATTCGCTCACCGATGCGCTTGCTTTGATCCTGCCATTTTACGGATTCGTCGAATCATGGTCGCGCAGCCGCGGTTTTGACCCGGATGCGCCTGTAGCCCTGAAAAAGGTAACGGAAACACGATGACGGACGACAAGGCATATCTGGGGGCCCGCATTTTTGATGGTGAAGTCTGGCACTATGATTCGGCCCTGGTCGTCACCGGCGGCAAGGTGAAAGCCATCGTTCCGGCTTCTGCATTGGCCGAAGGTATCGGCAAGGTCGTGCTCGACGGAGCCGTTCTCCTGCCCGGTTTTATCGACCTCCAGGTCAATGGCGGCGGCGGTGTCATGTTGAATGACGAACCGACGGTGGAAGGCATTTCGCGCATCTGCGCCGCCCACGCCCGTTTCGGCACGACGGCGCTTTTGCCGACGCTGATCACCGACACGCCTCAAATCACCCGCGCCGCCGTCGAGGCCGGAAAGCAGGCGAAGCGGGAGGGTGTTGCCGGTTTCCTCGGCCTGCATCTGGAAGGCCCGCATCTTTCCGTTGCCCGCAAGGGTGCGCACGACCCGTCACTGATACGCCCGATGGAAGAGGCCGATCTCGACCTGCTCCTGTCCGGGGCAAAAGATCTGGATGTCCTCCTGACCACGATCGCACCGGAAAACGTCACCGAGGCGCAGGCCCACAAACTCGCGAATGCAGGCATCATCGTCAGTCTCGGCCATACCGAATCGGATTTCGAGACGGCAGGGCTTTACGAAAAAGCCGGTGCGCGCATGGTCACGCATCTCTTCAATGCCATGAGCCCGCTCGGCCATCGTGAACCCGGGCTTGTCGGCGCGGCACTGGCAAGCACCACGCTCCATTGCGGCCTGATCGCCGACGGCATTCACGTGGTTCCACCATCCATGGCCGTTGCCTTGCGTGCCAAGCAGGGGCAGGGCCGCATCTTCATCGTCACCGATGCCATGTCGCCGATCGGTACGGATGTCACCAGCTTCAGGCTCAACGGCCGCGAGATATTGCGCAAGGATGGCCGTCTGACACTGGCGGACGGCACGCTCGCAGGCGCCGATATCGACATGCTGTCATCGGTCCTGTTCGTGCATCGAAAGCTGGACCTGCCGCTGGAAGAAGCGGTGCGCATGGCAACCGTTTATCCGGCGGGGGCGCTGGGCATCTCGCATAAAGGTGCGTTGCGAACAGGGACGGATGCGGATTTTGTCGTTTTGAACGATGATCTCTCGATGAAAGCCACCTTTATCGGCGGCGATTGCATACACCGCGCGTAAGCTCTCTTCTGTCCGGGCAGTCGCGGTGTTAAAGGCTGGCGCATGCCCGCAACAACGCCAGATCTCGAAAGCCGAAACTGCGGCACCTGCACACTCTGTTGCCGGCTGCCCGATATCGATCATTTCGACAAACCGGCGAACGCGTGGTGCAGCCATTGCATCGAAGGGCAGGGCTGTTCGATCTATGCGAACCGTCCGTCGCTCTGCCGCGATTTTCTCTGTCTCTGGCGCACAGATGGCACGCTGCCGCCCGAATGGGACCCGGAAATCTCGAAAATGATGATTTACGAGCAGGGACCGCAGATCACGGTTCTGGCCGATCCCGATCACCCGGACTTGTGGCGCAGCGAACCCTATCGCAGCCAGCTCGAATCATGGGCGGCAAAGGCCGAGCCTTCGGGCGGCTACGTGATCGTGTTCTGTGGGGAAGAAGTGTTCAAGATCTGACACACAAGGGTGCTAGAGTATCCTGTAAGGGTCGAAAAATGTCCGGGAAGATTTGGTGGAGCTAAGCGGGATCGAACCGCTGACCTCTTGCATGCCATGCAAGCGCTCTCCCAGCTGAGCTATAGCCCCATCAGGGTGGTCCGGTATTTTCCGGTCCTGGGAAACTCCGTGAGCAAGTTCGCTTCGGGAGTGGCGGCTAAGTACTTCCTGTTTCTGAGAAGTGCAAGCCGAAAAATGCGACCCGGTGAAAAAATCTTGTCCGGGCCGCATTTTAAAAGAAGATCAGCCTTCTTCGTCGTCGCCGCCGACGCCGATGATACCCGACATGTCGTCGTCATCGTCTTCTTCGGTCTCGAGGAAGGTGTCGTCGTCGTCGCCGTCGAGCTCTACGTCGTCATCGCCGAGATCATCGGGGATGTCGTCGTTGTTGCTGCCGTCATCGTTGTCGTCGTGTGAAACGATCTCGGCTTCGTTATTTTCGGTATCGACTTCCTGGACGTCCTCTTCTTCGGCCTGTTCCATGATGGCGGCCGCCGAATTTTCTTCGAAGAAGGAAAGTGGCCAGGATTTGCCGCTGTAAGGCGACACGACCGGGTCACGATTGAGGTCGTAGAATTTCTTGCCGGTATCCGGGTCTACGCGTTTGGTACCAAGTTCCGCTTTTGCCACTGTCGAAAGCCTCGTGAGAATGGCCGATTTGATCGGCAATGCCGCGCTGTGCGGTCGTCTATTTTCAGGTGAAAATGCTTAGCCGGTCCCCTTAATCGTTGTCCTTTTGCATGTCAAACGAACTTAATGCGGGCAAAATCCCGCCAGTTCGCAGCATGAGGTAAAAACGGCCGATTCTGCAATATGTTGCATTAACGGTGTCGCGGCGCTTAAGAAGGCGGAAAATGAGCTTTGCAGCCGGATCGGCAGGAGGGGTTCCTTGAAACATATCACGATCGCCATCGATGGACCCGCCGCGGCCGGCAAAGGTACGCTGTCGCGCCGGCTTGCTGAAACCTATGGTTTTCATCACCTCGATACCGGCCTCACCTATCGCGCCACGGCCAAGGCGCTGATCGATGCCGACCTGCCCTTCAATGACGAAGCGGTGGCGGAAAGGATGGCGCTGGACGTCGATCTCGCCGGTCTCGATCGTTCCGTCCTGGCGAAGCACGAGATAGGCGAGGCGGCCTCGAAGATCGCCGTGATGCCGTCAGTTCGCCGCGCTTTGGTGGAGGCACAACGGACATTTTCGAAAAAACAGCCCGGCACCGTGCTCGATGGCCGCGATATCGGCACCGTGGTCTGCCCGGATGCGGCGGTTAAGCTCTACGTCACCGCTTCTCCGGAAGTGCGCGCCCGCCGCCGTTATGATGAGATCGTCGCTGCCGGTGGCAAGGCCGATTACGAAGCTATTGTCGCGGATGTGAAGACGCGCGACGACCGCGACATGAACCGCGCCGACAGTCCTTTGAAGCCTGCGGATGATGCGGTCTTGCTTGATACCTCGGAAATGAGTATAGAAGCCGCGTTTCAGGCAGCAAAACGCATTGTCGATGCTGCCCTGAATTGAGAATTGATGGCTTGCCGGTTCACCGGCAGCCGGCATGCCCCGAAAGTCTAGTCCCCGCGCCGGATTGCTTTCCCTTCGAGGGAGGCGGACTTGAACTTCGGGTATTTTTAACGCGAACCCCCGGCGCTCAGTGTCCAATGGACACACCCAGGAGATTTCATGTCAGTATCTACCCCGTCGCGCGAAGATTTCGCAGCCCTGCTGGAAGAATCCTTTGCCAAGACCGATCTCGCCGAAGGCTATGTAGCCAAGGGTATCGTCACGGCGATTGAAAAGGACGTTGCCGTCATCGACGTCGGCCTCAAGGTCGAAGGCCGTATCGCGCTGAAGGAATTCGGTGCAAAGGGCAAGGACGGCTCGCTGAAGGTCGGCGACGAAGTTGAAGTTTACGTTGAGCGCATCGAAAACGCTCTCGGCGAAGCTGTTCTGTCGCGCGAAAAGGCTCGCCGCGAAGAGAGCTGGGTCAAGCTCGAAGTCAAGTTCGAAGCTGGCGAGCGCGTTGAAGGCGTTATCTTCAACCAGGTCAAGGGTGGTTTCACCGTCGATCTCGACGGCGCTGTTGCCTTCCTGCCGCGTTCGCAGGTCGACATCCGTCCGATCCGCGACGTCACCCCGCTCATGCACAACCCGCAGCCCTTCGAAATCCTCAAGATGGACAAGCGTCGCGGCAACATCGTTGTTTCGCGCCGTACGGTTCTTGAAGAGTCGCGCGCCGAGCAGCGTTCTGAAATCGTTCAGAACCTCGAAGAAGGCCAGGTTGTTGACGGCGTCGTCAAGAACATCACCGATTACGGTGCGTTCGTTGACCTCGGCGGCATCGACGGCCTGCTGCACGTCACCGACATGGCATGGCGCCGTGTGAACCATCCGTCGGAAATCCTGTCCATTGGCCAGCAGGTCAAGGTTCAGATCATCCGCATCAACCAGGAAACCCACCGCATCTCGCTCGGCATGAAGCAGCTCGAGTCGGATCCGTGGGATGGCATCTCGGCCAAGTACCCGGTCGGCAAGAAGATCTCCGGTACCGTCACGAACATCACCGATTACGGTGCATTCGTAGAGCTGGAGCCGGGCATCGAAGGCCTGATCCACATCTCCGAAATGTCCTGGACGAAGAAGAACGTTCATCCCGGCAAGATCCTTTCGACCACGCAGGACGTCGACGTTGTCGTTCTCGAAGTCGATCCGTCCAAGCGCCGTATCTCGCTCGGTCTCAAGCAGACCCTCGAGAACCCGTGGCAGGCATTTGCCTTCAGCCATCCGGCCGGCACTGAAGTCGAAGGCGAAGTCAAGAACAAGACCGAATTCGGCCTGTTCATCGGCCTCGAAGGCGACGTTGACGGCATGGTTCACCTGTCGGATCTCGACTGGAACCGTCCGGGCGAGCAGGTCATCGAAGAGTTCAACAAGGGCGACATCGTCAAGGCTGTTGTTCTCGATGTTGACGTCGAGAAGGAGCGTATCTCGCTCGGCATCAAGCAGCTCGGCAAGGACTCGGTCGGTGAAGCTGCCGCTTCCGGCGACCTGCGCAAGAATGCTGTCGTTTCGTGCGAAGTCATCGCCGTTAACGACGGTGGCGTTGAAGTGAAGCTCGTAGACCACGAAGACATCACGTCCTTCATCCGCCGCGCTGACCTCGCTCGCGACCGCGACGACCAGCGTCCGGAGCGTTTCTCTGTTGGCCAGGTTTTTGACGCTCGCGTCACCAACTTCTCCAAGAAGGACCGCAAGGTCATGCTGTCGATCAAGGCTCTCGAGATCGCAGAAGAGAAGGAAGCTGTTGCTCAGTTCGGTTCGTCGGACTCGGGCGCTTCGCTCGGCGACATCCTGGGCGCAGCCCTGAAGAACCGTGGCGGCGAATAATCGTCTCGTTTCGATAGAATGAAATAAGAAGGCCGCCGGATGCAGATCCGGCGGCCTTTTTCGTGAGAACGCTGAAGCAAAGCTATTCGAGTACCGCCATCCGCCGGTAAAAATCTTCCGCACCCGGGGCAAGGTCGTTGGCGGGGCTGCTGGACAGATGCTGCTGCGGTGCCTGGCCGAAACGCGGCTGTTCCGCTTGCGTGTCCAGATCGGCCGGCGCCTCCGCGTCGATCTGGGAGAGCACGGTTTCTGCCGGTGCGTCCTCCTGCGCCGGCCGTTCCTCACCTTGAGAAAACTGTCCGCCGCCAAATCCCTGTCGAGATGGCTGGCCGTCGTCCCCGACAGCAGGCTTGCGCTTGATGTCGTGATCCTGTCTGTCGTCGAACTCCTGCGCGCCGGCATGTGGCACAAGCGGATGCGCCGGTGGCTCTCGCGACGGCGCCATCATGCCGAGCAGGGCTTTTTCGAAGGCAGAGTCGGTGTGCTGCGCAGCTTTTGTTGCAGTCGATATCGCGGCGGGTGTGGGCAGAGAATTGGGTTGCACGAGAACCGTTTGATCATCGGAGGTTCGTTCCGAATGTATCCTAGACTTTGCCGCATCCACGTCCCCGTCTGCCTGCAGGATTTGGCGTGCTCTGCTCGTGTCTTGCAGGGGCGTTCGCCCGGCGAGCGGCTGTCCGGGTTCGCGTGCTTCCGGCTTGTCTGAAAGCGATTCGGAAATCCATTCGGTCACGAAGTGATCGACTGCCGCCTCGACGGATTGCCTGCCATGCGGGCTGCCTTCCGCATGGGCGCGACGGGCAAGCGCTGCTGCGTCATAGATCGTTCCGGCAGTCCCATGTGCGGCAGTCCCATGTGCGGCAGTCCCGGGTGCGGCGTCACCGCGCATGCGGGTCAGCTCGCTCGTGCCTGCTGCAGTGAAAGTCGTCGCAGCAGCGTTGCCCGTTGGCTGCGGCGGGGTACGCATCTTTAATTCGGCCTCGGGCGCTTCCGCAGCATCCGTCACGGTTGCCGGTATTGCCGCGGTCTCGGCGCGGGTGGTCGCGGCGTCACCAGGTAGCTTGCTTGGTTCGCTGCCGGGGGCTGCAGCCCTTGTGTTGTTGGCGGTCACCTGACCGGGGATAAGAGATTTCCCCGAAGTCCGTCCTGCAGGATCGTCGGCCTCGGCCGGCGCGGCAGACTGACCCGGTTCTGCCGCGGCTTTAGAGGATGCAGCACCGTCCTTGAGGATGCGCGTGAGCGTATCCTGATCGCCGCTTGTGCTTTGCTGCGCGCTGCCGGAGATCTTCGAATCACCTGTAGTGGTAGGCGGACTGGTTGCGCTGCCGGTGTCAGCGGCGAGGTTGGTATTGGCGGGCAGGCGGGTCGTATCGATGCCATTGTTCTGGCGATAGAAACTCACCGCATTGCGGGCAGCGAGGTCGGTTTCGTGATATTGCGCAATCTCGATCTGCGCCGCCAATCGCGCGGCTGCCGGGCCGGAGGGATCTTTCAGAAGTTCGGCCAGCAGGCGTAAGGTTGCGCCCTGCATGATCTGGTTCAGCTGCGCTTGAAGGCGTATGCGGTCCGAAGCGCTCAACGCGTCGATCGCCGCGGCAAGGCGCTTGCTGTAGTCGGCCAGGGCCTCACCTTCGCGGCGCGGCAGCTGCAAAATGCTTCCAAGCGTCTCGGCGAAAACGGACAGGCTCTGCCCCAGCCGCAATTGACCGGAAAGGTCAAGCATATCGAGGCTTGAGGTCGGGCCGGCCGCTATGCGTAGGGGTACCGCGGGGACAGCATTTTCTTCCGCAACGGGCGAGCTCGGCTCCGTCCGTGGTGCAGAAGCCTGGCGCTGATTCGCTTGAAGAGCGACGGATGTGGCAGGAACAGGGGGCAGCATAACCGGCTCCTCCACGTCAAAAAGGCAGGGGCCTCGTGTTGATGGGACAGACCGGCGACCTCGGTGAAAAGCAACCCGCAATGATTGAGCTTGCGGCCGCGGTGCCTCATGGCGTTTTCATGCCGGATAACACTGCCGAATATGCCGCAGACATCCCTAATGTTTTGCTAATGCGGCAGCGTGTCTTCCCGGTGCAACCGTTTCCAATCAGCTATGGGCAAAGATGTCCGTGTCGTTCCAGCCCAGAAGATCGAGCTTCGAGCGTGTCGGCAGAAATGCGAAACAGGCTTCGGCCAGCTCCATGCGCTTGTCGCGGATAAGGCGGTTGACCTGCTTGTCCCGCAGGGCATGCAGATGGAGCACATCCGAAGCCGCGTATTCGAGCTGTGCCCGCGAAAGCACCTCGGCCGCCCAGTCCGTCTGTTGCTGGGCCTTGGAAATATCGACTTCCAGCAATTCGCGAAGATTGTCCTTCAAGCCATGTCGGTCTGTATAGGTACGCGTCAATCGCGAGGCGATCTTGGTGCAGAAGACAGGCGTCGTCGTTACACCGAAGGTGTGGAACAGGACGGCGATATCGAATCGGCCATAATGAAAGATCTTCTCATGGGTCGGGTCAGCCAGAAGAGCGACAAGATTGGGTGCCTCCGTCTGCCCTGCAGCGATGCGGATCACGTCCGCCGTGCCGTCGCCGGGTGAAAGCTGTACCACACAAAGCCGGTCGCGATGCGGTACAAGGCCCAGCGTTTCCGTATCGATGGCGATTGCGCCGGTATAGCGGGCAGCGTCAGCGGCTGAAATATCGCCTTCATGATAACGGATATGGGGCATGGGACATCCTCTTTCGACTATTCCCCTCGCTATACCGTACTCACGAACGACACCGCTATCTTTAAATGTTTTGCCTCGTTTGGAGCCAGGAAATCAGCCAGGGTTGCGAAAAACGCATTGCTGCGTTGCAACAAATTAGTTTCCCATTCTACTAAAGCATGGCTATAAGCAAATCATCGAAGCGACGCACTCCTCCTCCCAGCGTCGCCCGATACGGATCGACAACATCCTCCTCCTCCCAGTTGTCGGTCAAGTTTAAAGCCTGCCGCACCTCCTCCCGCGGCAGGCTTTTTCATTTTCAGGATCGAGCCTATAGCTTCCGTATCCGCAAGACCTCTCTCCGTTGCAAGTTTTTGAAGGCTCCCTCCGCGTCACGCAAGTGTCATGAGGCGTCGATATACCGCACCTCGCCTTCATTTTCTCAACCCCTCAGCGAGGTTCCACCATGCGCAAAATTCTTGCCGCTCTGGTCGCTACGACCGTTCTTGCCGGCGCCGCCCAGGCTGCCGAAGTCTTCCCGCTCGATCGTGCCACTATCCTGTCGGGTTCGCCGTTCGATTTCAAAGTCGAGTTCGACGCCGTCGTAAAGCCTGAAGACGTCAAGATCACCGTCAACGGTCAGGATTACAAGGCTGCCCTCGGCAAGGAAGTCGAGTTCGTCGCCGAGGAAAAGAACAAGGACAAGGTCCTCGGTTCTGCCGTGATCCTGCGTGACATCACCATCGCCAATGCCGGTGACTACAAGGTCGAAGTTTCGGCCGGTTCGGAAACCAAGAGCGTCACCTGGAACGTTTACGGCACGCCTTCCCAGGCCAAGGCCAAGAACGTCATCTTCCTGATCGCCGACGGCCTTTCGGTTGCTCACCGCACGGCTGCCCGCATCATGTCCAAGGGCATGACCGAAGGTAAGGCCAATGGCCGCCTCAACATGGACGACGTGCCGCCGGTCGCCTTCATCGGCACCTCGGCTACCGATGCCGTTGCAACGGATTCGGCCAACACCATGTCTGCCTACATGACCGGCCACAAGACCGCTGTGAACGCCATCGGCGTCTACGCCGACCGTACGCCTTCCTCGACCGACGATCCGAAGGTCGAAAACATCGCTGAAGCCCTGCGTCGCCAGACCAAGAAGTCGATCGGCATCGTTTCGACTGCCGAACTGCAGGATGCCACTCCCGCTGCCGTCGTCGCCCACACCCGCAAGCGTGGCGACAAGGCAGAGATCAACGGCATGCTGTTCGACGTGAAGCCGGAAGTCGTACTCGGCGGCGGTTCCGCCTACTTCCTGCCGCAGGCAACTGCCGGTTCGAAGCGCAAGGACGACAAGGATTATATCTCGCTGTTCAAGGAAGCCGGTTACAAGCTGGCGACCAGCAAGAGCGAACTGGCAACCGTTGCCGGCGCCAATGACGGCAAGGTTCTCGGCCTGTTCCACACCGGCAACCTCGACACCACGCTTGACCGCGAATTCCTCAAGAAGGGCACCGTCGGCAAGTTCCCGGAACAGCCGGGCCTCGTCGAAATGACCAAGGTCGCCATCGATACGCTGTCGAAGAACCCGGAAGGTTTCTTCCTGATGGTTGAAGCCGCCAACGTCGACAAGATGTCCCACCCGCTGGATTGGGATCGCGCCGTCGTCGATACGATCGAATTCGACAAGGCCATCGGCGTTGCTCGCGAATTCGCAGCCAAGAACCCGGATACGCTGATCGTCGTCACCGGCGACCACACCCACGGCGTATCGATCATCGGCACAGTCGATGACGAAAAGCCGGGCACAGAGATGCGCGAAAAGGTCGGCACCTACGCCGAAGCCGGCTTCCCGAACTACGAGGACAAGGACGGCGACGGTTACCCGGACAAGGTTGACGTCTCGCGTCGCCTGTTCCTGAACGCCAATAACGGCCCGGACCATTACGAAACCTTCCGTCCGAAGCTCGATGGTCCGTTCGCACCGTCGATCCAGAACGAAAAGAAGGAATACATCGCCAACGAACAGTACAAGGACGTTCCCGGCGCCGTATTCGTACAGGGCATCATCCCGAAGAGCGCTGACAGCGGCGTCCACGCCGTTGACGATATCGTCCTGCAGGCCGAAGGCCCCGGCGCCGATGGTTTCCGTGGCTACATGGAACAGAGCGACGTCTACAAGGGCCTGGCTGAAGCCTTCGCTCTTGGTGCAAAGCAGACCAACTAAGACCTGAATTGCGCGAGGGCGCGCCATGATGGCGTGCCCTCGCGTTCCCGCTCTTGCGTCGATATCCTGTCAGGATCACGATGCGGGAAAGTTTCCAGGAAGGAGAATGGTCATGAGCAAGCTTGTCGAGGCGCGTTTCAATCGCCGCCAGACGCTGCAGACCATGTCGCTGGGTCTCATCGCAGGCCTGCCGCTGTTCGCTGCCGGTAGCCGCGCCCATGCCGAAAGTCCCATTTCGTTCGACGAACTTTATGGCAAGGTCAGCGTACTCGGTCTCGAATTTTCAGAGAAGGTCAAGCAGCTGCAGGGCAAGGAAATTGCCATGCGCGGTTTCATGGCGCCGCCGCTGAAGGCCGAAGCACAGTTTTTCGTGCTGACCGAAATCCCGATGTCCATCTGCCCTTTCTGCTCCACCGACAGCGACTGGCCGGACAATATCGTCGTCGTTTATCTCGGCGAGAAACAGACCTTCACCCAGCCCAGCCAGACAATCGAAGTCCGTGGCAAGCTGGAAATGGGCTCCTGGACGGATCCGGAGACGGGTTTCGTCAGCCTCCTGCGCATCCGCCAGGCCGAATACGCCACGGTTTGAAGACATGCTGCCGCTGAAAATCGAAAATCTCGCCGTCACCTTTCCAGGTCTGGCGGCACCGGTGCTTGCCATCGATCACCTCGAAATCGCCGCCGGCAGCCATGTGGCGCTGACGGGCGGTTCCGGCTCGGGCAAAAGCACGCTCATCAACATCATAGCCGGGCTTGAGCGCATCCGCACGGGCAATGTGTTCTGGGGTGAGCAGAACCTTGCCGAGCTTTCGGAAGGCAGACGTGATCAGTGGCGCGCTGCCAATGTCGGTCTCGTCATGCAGGATTTTCATCTGTTTCCCGGCCTCTCGGCTCTAGACAACATTCTCTTGCCGGCACGTCTGTCGCGCGTGGCAAACAATGATCTCGTGAAACGGGCCCATATGCTGTTCGAAACGGTCGGTCTCAAGCGCCCCGAGCAGAATGTCGAAACCATGTCGCGCGGTGAAATGCAGCGTGTGGCGATCGCGCGCGCACTCTTGAGAAAGCCGGGCGTCATCATCGCCGACGAACCGACTGCCAGCCTCGATCTGGAAAGCGGAGATGCGGTCGGCGACCTGCTGCTCGCCATTGCTGCAGATTCCGGCTCCACGCTGATCGTCGCCAGCCATGACCTTCGTCTTGTCGAACGGCTCGAGCGCCGCCTGTTGCTGAAAAGTGGACGTATCATCGGCGACGTGCCGGCCGGGGAGATCGCGGCATGATCAGGTTCATTCTTGCCGATCTGCGCCGCCTCTGGCTGGGTGGCGCTGTGGTCATTCTTCTGGTGGCGCTGGCAACAGCGCTCGGTGTCGCCGTAACACTGCAGGAGCGATCCCTACGTCTCGGCAGTGCCCGCGCGGCCGACAAGTTTGATCTGGTTGTCGGGGCCGCCGGCAGCGAAACCCAGTTGATCCTGTCCTCGATCTTTCTTCAGCCCGCCCCCCTGCCGCTGGTCGATGGATCGGTGCTGACGAAACTGGCTGCCGATCCGCGCGTCTCATGGGCGGCTCCTGTCGGTTTCGGCGATTCTTTTTCCGGCTATCCGATCATCGGCACGACGACCAGCCTGATCAAGGGAACGACGACCGGCTTTTCGGAAGGCAAAATGTTTGCGCTCGAAGGCGAGGCCGTGCTCGGCGCTGCGGTCGACCTGTCTGTTGGTGCCGAGATCAAACCCATGCACGGTACAGCCGAAACCGGTGGCCACACCCATGCGGGTGCCGCATACAAGGTGGTCGGCAAGCTGCAGCCCACCGGCACGCCTTGGGACCGCGCCATTCTGGTGCCTATCCAGGCCGTCTGGCACGTCCACAATCTCGGCCATGAGCACGGGCAGGATGAGCACGGCCATGAAGCGGGCGAGCACCACGATGGTGACGGCCACTCTCATGACCACGAAAATGAGGAAGGGCATGAGGGTGATGCCCATGCCGAAGGCGAAGCCAATCATCAGGAGCCGGCAGCCCAGTCTGCCTCTCATGCGGCTCCCGAGCAGCATGCCCCCAAATACCCTTTCGCGCTGGGCGCCGCTTCCTCGAAACATGTCGAGGAAGAGCACCACGGCAGCATCGATCCCGACGCGCCAATCATAGAAACCTTCGGTTCATCCACCCCCGGCCTGCCGGCCATTCTTGTGAAACCCAAAACCATCGCCGATGCCTATCGCCTGCGTCAGGAATATCGATCCGGATCCACGCTCGGTGTGTTTCCAGGAGAAGTCCTCACCAGCCTTTATGCCGCGCTCGGCGATGCCAAGATGGTATTGAGCGCCGTTGCTGCGGGCTCCCAAGGTCTGGTGGCCGCAGCACTCGTGCTGGTGACAGTGATTCACGTGGGTCAACGTCGCCGCCAGATCGGTGCCCTGCGTGCGTTTGGCGCTCCGCGAACCTCGGTTTTCCTGATCGTCTGGCTGGAGCTGTTTTTGCTCGTGGCGCTGGGCGTCGGCATCGGTTTTCTGCTTGGCTTCGCTGCGGCTCATGTCGGCTCGCAGATGTTTACCGCCAAAAGCGGTGTCATCCTGCCGGTCGGCTTTACACGTGAGGACTTGCGGCTTGCCCTGATACTGCTCGGCTTTGCCGGCGGTCTTGCTGCGGTACCGGCGCTGCTCGCTTACCGCCAGTCACCGGCTCAGGCCCTGCGGGCCTGAGCAGCGGGAGCGTTCAGCGCAGCGCATCGATTGCCTGGATGACCTCGTCTTCGATCGTGAGGCCGTGCTGCAGCGCTTCCTGCCGCAATCCGCGGCCGCGGCGCCCTGGAAGCCGCACGCCCTCTTCGCGGGCTATCTCCGTGGCCAGCGCAGCCATGCGCTCAGCGCTGCCGCCGCAAGCAACGTCGGGATCGATGGCAATGATCATCTGGCCGAGGCCGGGCGCAGGGCCATGCTCATCGAAAAGCGAACTTGCCTGATAGGAAAAGTTGGCGCCTGTCAGCCCGGCGGCCAGCACTTCAACCATCAGCGCCAGTGCCGCGCCCTTGGGGCCGCCGGCTGGCGCCATCGTGCCTTTCAGCGCCTCGGCGGCGTTCGTGGTCGGATTGCCATCGCCGTCAAAAGCCCAGTCTTCGGGAATGCTGATCCCCTTCTGGTTGGCGGCCATCACCTTGCCGCGCGCCACTTTCGAAAGCGCCAGATCGATGACGACAGGATCG
This sequence comes from Hyphomicrobiales bacterium, assembly GCA_900472395.1. Lineage (GTDB taxonomy): Bacteria > Pseudomonadota > Alphaproteobacteria > Rhizobiales > Rhizobiaceae > Neorhizobium. The sequence continues at coordinate 279,672 of UCHV01000014.1, read as the reverse complement.
GCATCCGCCACAGGCACGGCAAAGGCAATCGGATTGGTGCCGTAAAGCGGTGTCTTGCCGCCCCAGGGAGCGATCGCCGCGGGCGCATTGGCAAACATCATCGCCACCAGCCCTTGCTCGGCAAATCGCTCCACCGTCAATGCCATCACGCCGGCATGATGCGAACGGTTGATGGCGGCCAGCGCAATTCCCTGTTCACGTACCATCTGGGGGAGCTTGGTGATTGCAAGATCGAGGGCGGGATAGGCAAAACCACAGGCCGCGTCGATTGCGAGGATGCCGGGTTTCGGCCGGGAGGGGCAGGGAATGGCCCGCCCATCCACCTTTCCGCTGCGCACCTGTTTCACATAGGCCGGCACGCGCCGCAGACCGTGACCGGCTTGCCCGGCTGCCTCTGCCTGTACGAGGGCATGTGCAACCGAAAGCGATGCCGCGGTATCGACGCCGTTTTCTTGAAAAATGGAGGAAAGGAAAAGTTCGGCGTCTGTGATCGAGATTTGCATGGGTCTGCACCTTTTGCGATGTCGCAAGAGTTAGCAAGAGCCCGTTCAAAGCGCCACCGCCGCGCTGATTTCTCAAACGCGGCGGCTGCAATTTTTTAGCGGATGCTGAAGCGGATCGGCACCGTGATCGTCTTGTTGACCCCGGCTGGCGGCGCGGGGACAGGCGATGCCCGCTTCAGAAGTGCCAGAACTTCCTGATCGAGTGCATCCGAACCGGAAGAACGCGACAGCGATACCGACAGAACATTGCCGCTGCTGTCGATCTGGAAGCGCACGGATGCGGTCCCTTCCTCACGCCGCGAGCGTGCGGCTGCAGGATATTTCTTCCGGCGCTCCAGATGCGCGGCCAGTCGGCCCTGCCATCGCTGCGGCGAAATAGAAGGCGCGCTCGACGCGTTGGTGGAGGTCTGCTGCGCTGCCGTACGGTTGGACTGGTTGGCGTCTACCTTGGCTTCCTGGCTCGCCTTGGAGGCCTGAACCTGCTTTTTCGGCCGCGGCTTTTCAGCCACCTTCTTCTTGACCGGTTCTTCCGGCTTCTTTTCAACAGGTTCCGGCGGACGGATCGTCGGCAAAGGCACTTCGACATTGTCGAGCGCTGCCATCTGCTCTTCCACGATCGGATCGACCTGCGGCTCCGGTGGTTCCTCTGGCACGGTTTCCGTTACTTCCTGAACGGGTTCCGGCTCCGGCGGCGGTTCTTCCACGACCGGTTCCGGTGGCGGTGGTTCAGGCGGTGTCACCTCTTCCGGCGGGGTTTCCGGCTGCTGCTCCACGGGTTCGGGCGTGTCGCTCTTGATTTCTTCGGAATCTTCCGTCTGTTCGGCAATCTGCGTTTCTTCCGGCATGGCCGCTTCCGGCTCCGGCGCAAGCTCGATCATGATGGCGGGCGGCGGCGTATTGTCGCCAGCCGCCACTTCGGTCTGCTGCATCAGGTAGAAGCCGGCGCCCACATGCAAGGCAAGCACGACCAGACCCACCGAGCACCAGAGCGCAGCCTCTCCAATACGCCCGGCCGGCGTTGGATCATAGGTCACGGTGCTCACGGGTTGGCACCTCCAGCGGCAGCCGGAGCCGGCGATGTGGCGGGGGCTGGCGATGCCGTTCCCGCTCCGGTTCCCTCCTGGGCAGGCATCGGTGCCGGCAGGCTCTCGAGCCCTACCAGCGCGATTTTCAGGTAACCGCCGTCACGCAGAAGGTTCATCACTTCCATGAAGTGGCCGTAATCGACCATCTTGTCGGCGCGAAGGAAGACACGGGTATCGCGCTTGTTGCCGGTCAGGCGGTCAAGCGTGTTGGCCAGTTCCTCGCGGGAAACGACATCATTGCCAAGGTTGAGGCTGAGGTCTTCCTTGACCGTCAGATACATCGGTTCATCCGGCCGTTCGGCCGGCTTGGCGGTGGAAGCAGGCAGATCGACATTGACGTCGACGGTTGCCAGCGGCGCCGCCACCATGAAGATGATCAGGAGAACCAGCATGACGTCGATAAACGGCGTCACGTTGATCTCGTGGTTCTCGGCCATTTCCTCGCCGTGATGTTCGCGAATGCCGCCAGCCATGGTGCTTACTCCCCGGCGACGAGCGAAACCGGCTTGACGCGGCCGCCCGGCGGAATTTTGCGGAAGTCAAGGTCACGGCTGACCAGACGCTCGACGCCGGCGGCGGCATCGGCCAGAAGCTGGCGATAACCGGTCACCGAACGGGCGAACAGGTTGTAGATGACAACGGCGGGGATCGCGGCAACAAGGCCGATCGCGGTGGCCAGAAGTGCTTCCGCGATACCGGGTGCCACGACCGCAAGGTTGGTCGTGTTCGATTCCGAAATGCCGATGAACGAGTTCATGATACCCCAGACGGTGCCGAACAGGCCGACGAACGGGCCAACGGAGCCGATGGTCGCCAGAATGCCGGTACCCCGTGCCATGCGGCGTCCGGCAGAGGCTTCGATACGCGACAGAACGGACGATACGCGTTCCTTCACGCCGTCACCTTCCGCATGCTCGATCGCTGCTTCGGAAATATCCATTTCCTCGGCGGCGGCGCGCAGCATGGCGGCGGCAGGACCGCCGCGGCCTTCCGTCGCCTTGACGGCCTCACCGAGCGTGCGCGCCTTGCGAATGGCCTTGATGGTCCTGTTGGCGCGGGCACGGGCGCCGGCCAGTTCAAATGTCTTGGCCAGCCATACGGTCCAGGTCAGAAGCGAAGCGATGGCAAGGCCGATCATGACGGTTTTGACGACCCAGTCGGCCTGCATGAACATGCCCCAGGGCGAAAGGTCATGCGGCAGATCTGCACGCGGTGCCTCTTCGCCGGTGGCCGGTGTAATATCGGTGGCCTGCGGGGCTGGTGCTGTGCCCGGTTGAGCCGGAGCGACTGTGCTCGACGGTTCGGTGGCAGGTGTCTGAGCGGATTGTTCGGAAGCGGTCGGTGCCGTTGCGGGAGTAGCGTTGACGTCTGCGGGTGCCGGCTGGCTGGCCGGAGCAGTCGCCGGTGCCGGGCTGGCCGCCTGCGGCAAGCGACCGGTCGGCGCGCTTGATCCGCCCTGCGCAGGCGTTGTGGGCTGAGCAGCCGGAGAACCTGCCGGTGCAGCATTCTGGGGCTGGGCAGCAGGTGCTGTTGCGGAAGGCTGTGCCGATGCCGCAGGCTGTGCCGGTGTTGCAGGTTGGCTTGGTGTCGCGGGTGCACTTTCCTGCGTCGTTGTCGCAGCGGGTGTTTCCGTCGGCGGCGTCTGAGCTTGAGCGGATGCCGTCAGCAGCGTTGCGGCAACGAGCGCCGTGCAGGATAGAAGGTGGATGCCACGGCCACGAGTGGTCGAAACGCGATTATCGGCTATGGACATTAGAAATTCTCCGGACTCGAAACAGGCCTGCACGATGCCCCCATCGTGTGCCATGCCCGGGAGAATGCGATATACATTCAATCCGTCAGCGAACATGCCCCAGGCGACGCTCGTACCGTTCGGTTACCCGATAGTAAACTTGACTAAGTTTGGCAACAATAAATTGTTGCGCCACGGTAAAATACGCTTGTTCGAGTCAAGTTTGGACGGTCCGTCAATAGGCCGCCTGCGCCGCCGCAATCGCCCCAATAGGTACAAAAAAAGCCGCCCGTGAGCATCACGGGCGGCTTTGCTGTTTCTGAACGCGTTCGGCTTAGAGCGAACGCGTGATGTGTTCCACGCGGAAGCACTCGATGACGTCGCCGGCGCGGATGTCTTCGTAGTTCTCGAAGGCCATACCGCATTCCTGGCCCATCGGCACTTCCGAGACTTCGTCCTTGAAGCGCTTGAGCGTCTTGAGCTTGCCTTCGTGGATGACGACGTTGTCGCGCAGCAGGCGTACACCTGCACCACGCTCGACCTTGCCTTCGACAACACGGCAACCAGCGACCTTGCCGGTCTTGGTGATGTTGAACACTTCGAGGATCTCGGCATTGCCGAGGAAAGTCTCGCGGCGTTCCGGCGAAAGCAGACCCGACATCGCTGCCTTCACGTCATCCACCAGATCGTAGATGATGTTGTAGTAGCGAAGTTCGATACCGCCACGTTCTGCGGCCAGACGGGCCTGTGCGTTGGCACGAACGTTGAAGCCGATGATCGCGGCGTTAGACGCTTCGGCAAGCGAAAGATCCGATTCCGTGATGGCGCCTGCGCCGGAGTGAACGATGCGGGCACGCACTTCGTCGGTGCCGAGCTTGTCGAGCGATGCGATAATCGCTTCGACCGAACCCTGCACGTCGCCCTTGATGAGCAGCGGGAACTCCTTGTAGCCGGTGTTCTGCAGCTTGCTCATCATCTGTTCGAGCGAACCGCGCTGACCGGACTGGCGTGCAACGGCCTTGTCGCGGGCCAGACGCTGGCGATATTCGGAAATCTCGCGAGCACGGCTTTCGTTTTCAACGACGGCAAAGCGGTCACCGGCAGCAGGCGTACCCGACAGGCCGAGGATTTCGACCGGCATGGCAGGCCCTGCTTCCTTGACGTGTTCACCCTTGTCATTGACGAGGGCGCGAACACGGCCCCACTGGTCGCCGGCAACGATGATCTGGCCAGGCTTCAGCGTGCCCTTCTGGACGAGAACGGTCGCAACCGCACCACGACCACGGTCGAGCTGGGCTTCGATGACGATACCTTCGGCCGTACGGACCGGATCGGCCTTGAGATCGAGGATTTCGGCCTGCAGCAGCACCGCTTCGAGCAGCTTGTCGAGGTTGAGCTTGTTCTTGGCCGAAACTTCGACGTCGAGCACTTCACCGCCCAGCGATTCAACGAAGACTTCATGCTGCAGAAGCTGCTGACGGACCTTGTCCGGGTTGGCTTCGTGCTTGTCGATCTTGTTGATCGCCACGATGATCGGAACGCCGGCAGCCTTTGCGTGGCTGATGGATTCGATCGTCTGCGGCATCACGGCGTCGTCGGCCGCAACCACCAGGATCGCGATATCCGTCGCCTGTGCACCACGGGCACGCATGGCCGTAAAGGCGGCGTGACCGGGGGTGTCGATGAAGGTGATCTTCTGGCCGTTCTGTTCGACCTGATAGGCACCGATATGCTGGGTAATGCCACCGGCTTCGCCCGATACGACGTTTGCCTGACGGATAGCGTCGAGCAGCGAGGTCTTGCCGTGGTCGACGTGACCCATGATCGTGACGACCGGAGGACGCGAGATCATTTCGACGGCGTCGTCGGCAACGTCGAAGATGCCTTCTTCAACGTCGGATTCCGAAACGCGCTTGACCGTATGGCCGAATTCCGAGGCGATGAGTTCTGCGAGGTCGGCGTCGATGACGTCGCCCGGCTTCATCATCTGGCCTTCCTTCATCAGGTACTTGATCACGTCGACGGCCCGTTCGGACATACGCTGCGACAATTCCTGAATGGTGATGGTTTCCGGCAGGATGACTTCGCGGATAACCTTTTCACGGGTTTCCTGCATCTGGCTGCGGCGGAACTTTTCCTGACGGCGGCGCATGGCGGCCATCGAACGGCCACGGTTGTTACCGTCGTCGTCCGTGCTGGCTGCGGTGATCGTCAGCTTGCCCTGACGGCGACCATCGTCAGCCTTCGGGCGGGCCGGGGCCTTGGCCGGAATGACGACGGCTGCCTTGCCACGGTTCGGAGCGCCGCCACGCGGCGGGCCGCGACGGTCATCTTCTTCGCTGACATTGCGGCGGCCGGGAACGGCAGCGGCGCTGCCGGGTGCGGCAGGACGCGTCGTCTGCGGGCGGTTTTCCTGATTGCGGGTCGCTGCCGGAGCGGCTGCCGCCGGCTGAGCGGCAGGTTCTTCGACAACCGGTTCAACAACAGGCTCTGGCTTCGGCAGAGCGGCAATGCGCGCAGCTTCGGCTTCCGCCTCGATGCGGCGCTGTTCTTCCTCGACCTTGCGGCGTGCTTCGTCTTCGGCGCGCTTCTGCGCTTCGATGACTTCGCGAGCCTGCGCTTCTACGAGTGCGCGGCGACGGGCGTCCATTTCGCTGGCCGACAGGTCGTGCAGCACGGCGCCACGCGGGCGTTCCGGCTGGCGAACCGGCGTCGGGGCCGGGCGATGCGCTTGCGTCTGCTGGTGAACGCGGGTCTGGTTCTGCGCCGGGGCAGGCGCGGCTGCCGGTGTCGCCGGGCGTGGCGCTGGCGTCGCTGCGGCAACAGGTGCCGGCGTTTCGGCGCGCGGTGCTGCCGGCGTCGCGATCGGGGTGATCGGCTTTTCGTCCTGCGGGCGGGTCGGGCGGCGTTTCACCGTCTCTACGACGACCGACTTCGTACGGCCGCGCCCCATATCCTGGCGCACGGTACCCTGGCTCATCCCTGATGGTTTCAGGGTGAGGGTCTTTTTCACGCCGGCTGTCTTGTCGTCTTTGTTGTCCGTCATTCCGTTCCTGTTCCTTCGCACAGGACCGGATGAGGAACATCAGACCCTGTGTTTCAATACACGTCGTTCAATGCGGCAGCCGGCTTTTGCCGGTAACCGTGTCATGTCTCTGACCGGCCAGCGCCGCCATTTGCTCCGGAAGGACCGCCATGACGGTACGTTTCGAGCATGGTTGCGCGCTTCACTACACCTTCACCTGCCTGGCCTGCAAGCGCTACGGCATGGATAAAAGCATTCTGGCCCATCAGTTCGTCCATTTCGGCCGCGGTGAACAACGCGAAGGAAGGAATCTCCTCCTCCAGGTCGTTACCGAGCCGCCAGGCCTTTCGGGCCTGGTCGATCTTGCGTTTGCCGTCCGCGGCTGCATCCGACGCGTGAAACACGGCCAGAGCCTCGCCCGAGCGGACAGCGGCATCCACTTTCGTCGCGCCGGAGATAAATTGCCCAGCCTTGCGGGCCAGGTTCATCATGCCGGCAACCTGGGACACCATCAATGTGTCCACCAGTGCGCCGAGTTCCGGCTCTGCACGCACCTCCTTGTTCTTGAGCGCGCGTGCAAAAATCTTGCGAGCCACGGCCTTGTCGACCATAGCCCGTTCCGCCTTCACCCAGCAGCCGCGACCCGGCAGCTGGCGTTTCAGGTCCGGAACCACCGTCCCGTCAGGGCCGGCCACGAAGCGGATCAGCGTTTCCGGCGATCCGGCCTCGCGCGTCACGATGCAGGTGCGGTCGTTGAAAACTTCGTCCGCATCCTGATCTTCGTGATCACCGTTGGCAGAAGCCTCGGCAATCATTCCTGTTCAGCGGCTTCCGCCTCCTCCGAGGTCTCGGCAACGTCTTCTTCGGCCGTTGCAAGGTCAGCCTCGGTGATCCAGCCGGCCAGCAGACGGGCCTGCACGATCATGTTTTCGGCTTCGACACGGGAGACGTCGAACTTCGAGAACGTACCTTCGAACTTCTTGGTCTCGTTGTTCTTGCGTTCCGACCAGCCGACGAGATCGTCGGCTGCGCAGCCGGCAAAGTCTTCGACCGTCTTGATGCCTTCTTCGCCGAGCGCCACCAGCATCTGGGCCGTCAGGCCGTCGATCTGCTTCAGCTCGTCCTGAACGCCGAGCGCAACGCGCTTGGCATCGTTTTCGGCTTCGATACGCTCCAGGAATTCCTTGGCGCGTGTCTGGATCTCGTTGGCGGTGTCTTCGTCGAAACCGTCGATCGAGGCGATTTCGTCGAGTTCGACGTAAGCCAGTTCCTCGACGGCGGCAAAACCTTCCGAAGCAAGCACCTGGCCGACCATTTCGTCGACGTCGAGGGCTTCCATGAACAGGTTGGTGCGCTCGTTGAATTCCTTCTGACGGCGTTCCGACTCTTCGGCTTCCGTCATGATGTCGATATCCCAGCCGGTCAGCTGCGATGCGAGGCGGACGTTCTGGCCGCGGCGGCCGATGGCCAGCGACAGCTGCTCGTCCGGAACCACGACTTCGATACGCTCTGCATCTTCGTCGAGAACGACCTTGGCGACTTCAGCCGGCTGCAGGGCGTTGACAATGAAGGAAGCCGGATCCTGGCTCCACGGAATGATGTCGATCTTTTCGCCCTGAAGCTCGCCGACAACCGCCTGAACGCGGCTACCACGCATACCGACGCAGGCACCGACCGGATCGATCGACGAGTCGTTGGAGATGACGGCGATCTTGGCGCGCGAACCGGGGTCACGGGCAACCGACTTGATCTGGATGATGCCGTCGTAGATTTCCGGCACTTCCATGGTGAAAAGCTTGACCATGAACTGCGGATGCGTACGCGATAGGAAAATCTGCGGGCCACGCTGTTCGCGGCGAACGTCGTAGACGTAGGCGCGGACGCGGTCGCCGTAACGCATGTTTTCGCGCGGGATCATCTCGTCGCGACGGATGATGCCTTCGCCACGGCCGAGGTCGACGATGACGTTGCCGTATTCGACGCGCTTGACGGTGCCGTTGACGATTTCGCCCATGCGGTCCTTGAATTCGTCGAACTGGCGGTCACGCTCGGCTTCGCGCACCTTCTGCACGATGACCTGCTTGGCCGACTGTGCGGCGATACGGCCAAAGTCCATCGGCGGCAGCGGATCGGCGATGAAGTCGCCGATCTTGGCGTCGACATTGCGGTCGCGGGCGAGAGCCAGCGGGATCTGCGTGCCGTAGTCTTCGGCATGCTCGACCACTTCGAGAAGACGCTGGAGGCGGATTTCGCCGGTCTTCGAGTTGATGTCGGCGCGAATGTTGGTCTCAGAGCCGTAACGCGAACGTGCGGCCTTCTGGATCGCGTCGGCCATGGCGGCCAGAACGATTTCGCGGTCGATGACTTTTTCGCGCGCAACTGCATCTGCGATCTGCAGAAGTTCAAGCCGGTTCGCACTCACTGCCATAGTCGTTGGTCTCCGTAGGTCGAAATGCTGACTGCCGTTTAAGGCAGGGTTTCAATGTTATTCTGCGTCTTGTTCGTCTTCGCCGTCGTTCTGGTTGGCCGCCTGCTTGGCAAGCTTATCGGCCTTCAGAGCGTCGCGGATCAGGTCGTCCGTCAGGATCAGCTTGCCTTCGGCGAGCGCCGAGAACGGAATGGTTACATGCGGCTCTTCGCCGGCAGCCACCTGGTCGCGCTCAAGCACAAAACCGTCTTCGTTGCTCTCGCCGATCTTGCCGCGGAAACGCTTCTTGCCGTCGACCAGGATCGAGGTCTCCAGCTTGATGAGATGGCCAGCCCAGCGCGCGAAATCGGACTTGCGCACCATGGGGCGGTCGATGCCCGGCGAGGACACTTCCAGATGATACTCCTTGTCGATGGGATCTTCCACATCGAGAACGGGCGAAATCGCGGTGGATACGGCTTCGCAGCCTTCGACATCCATCGTGCCGTCTTCGCGCTCGGCCATGATCTGCAGCGTCATGCCGTTCTGGTTCATCATGCGCACGCGCACCAGACGGAAACCCATGCCGATCAGCGTGGGTTCGATGATTTCTGCGATCCTGAGGTCAAGGCCTGTCTCGACGATGAGACGCGGCTCCAGTTCGGTTGGCTGCATGTTTTATCCGGCGTGTTATCGCAAATATGCGAAGCTTCTCCCGCGACCGGCTAATAAAAAAGAGCGGGTCCTTGCGGGCCCACCCTTCATCAGACGATCAAGAATTTAATGGTCATATACGCCTCAAGCCGCAGGATTGCAAGGGTTGCGCTGTCACGGCGTCGCAGTGCCTGAACCATATCGCCGTCGGGTCGTCTTTCGGCTTGCCCTTGCCGGTCATGTCTCTACGTTAAAGCTCAACAAGAATCATTCAGGAACAGCACAGTGCCCAACCGGGTGTCGCCTCTCGCGCCTTTCAGTCATCAGACGTTCCGAACAGTCTGGTTCGCCAGCATATCCTCCAACCTCGGCGGGCTGATACAGGCGGTGGGTGCGGCCTGGATGATGACGTCGATCAGCAATTCGCAGGACATGGTGGCGCTGGTCCAGTCGTCGACAACCTTGCCGATCATGTTGTTCTCGCTGGTTTCGGGTGCCTTGGCGGATAATTACAATCGCCGCGGCATCATGCTGACGGCCCAGATCTTCATGCTGGTCGTCTCGTCGCTTCTCACGCTCTGCGCCTATCTGGATGTCCTCACCCCTTGGTCGCTGCTCGCCTTCACTTTCCTCATCGGCTGCGGTGTGGCGCTCAACAACCCGTCCTGGCAGGCATCCGTGGGCGATATGGTGCCGCGTGAAATTCTGCCGGCCGCCGTCACGCTCAACAGCGTCGGTTTCAACATCACCCGCAGCGTCGGGCCTGCCATCGGCGGCGCAATCGTTGCGGCCGCGGGCGCAGCCGCGGCTTTTGCCGCCAATACATTCAGCTATCTGGCGCTGATCTACGCGCTGGCGCGCTGGCGGCCCCAATATGTGAAAACGCAGCTGCCTCGGGAAACCATGCTGCGGGCGATCTCCGCCGGCATCGGCTACGTCGCCATGTCGCCGAACATCCTGAACGTGATGTTCCGCTCCTTCATCTTCGGCATTTCCACCAGCATCATTCTCGCGCTTTTGCCGATTGTCGCGCGCGATCTGGTGTCAGGCGGTCCGCTCACCTACGGCATCATGCTCGGCGCCTTCGGTATCGGCGCCATCGGCGGCGCTTTCGCCAATGCGACCTTGCGCGAAAAATTCACGTCGGAAACCATCGTCCGCATGTCGTTCTGCGGGTTTGCCATCAGCGCCGTCGTCACGGCGTTCAGCACGAATGCGTGGCTTACCACCGCCATCATGCTGATCCCCGGGGCCTGCTGGGTCATGGCGCTATCGCTGTTCAATGTCACGGTGCAGATGTCCACTCCGCGCTGGGTGGTCGGGCGGGCCTTATCGCTTTACCAGACGGCAGTTTTCGGCGGCATGGCCGGCGGCAGCTGGATGTGGGGCCTCGTCGCTGAAAACCATGGCGCGCCGACTGCGTTTCTCTGTTCCGCCGCGGTCATGCTTGTCGGCATCGTCATCGGTCTGCGCATGCGCCTGCCGCAGTTCGAAAGCCTCAATCTCGATCCGCTCAACACATTCAACGAACCGTCGCTGCGCCTGGATCTGAAAGCGCGAAGCGGGCCAATCGTGCTGCTGATCGATTACACGATCGGCGAGAAGGACGTGGCCGAATTCCTCGACCTGATGTCGCAGCGCCGCCGCATCCGCATCCGCGATGGTGCGCGCCAATGGACACTGATGCGCGATCTGGAAAACCCGGATATCTGGACGGAAACCTATCATACCGCCACCTGGGCGGATTACGTGCGTCATAACCAGCGTCGTACCCAGGCGGATGCCGATGTCTGGAAACGAATCCGCGAACTGCATGTCGGCGAGGTCGGCCCACGCGTTCACCGCATGATCGAACGGCAGGCCATCCCGCCGCGCGACGATATTTTTCACAAGGCGCCGATCGACCTGCATCATTGAGAGGCTTGGGTGAGGTATTAGCCACTCACTTGCGATTTCTAACACTTGGCCTCTGGCCAAGATGTTGAAATCGCTTTCTCTCCCGCAAGGGGAGAGATAAGGCCGCAGCATCCTCCCTCTCCCCTTGCGGGAGAGGATAGCAAGTCCGCGAGAGGCAAAGCCGATCGCTGGACGCGCTTGGTGAGGGGTATTCTCTGCGGCCTCAGCTTACCGTAACTTGCCCTTCAACGAAGCATCCGGATAACATGTCTGGGCCAGCCCGCTTTTCGCCTGCCAGTCACCCAATGAGCGGCGGGTCTTGAAGCCCGGCAATCCATCGACATTGCCGACATCATATCCTTTGGCCACCAGCGCCTTCTGCATTGCAAGCACATCCGAGCGCAGCATCTTGCCGACATCGCCCCATTTGGCCTGAAACGGTCCCGCGCCGTGCGCGATCCGGTCGGCCAGATTGCCGATGAACAGCGCATAAAGGTCGGAATTGTTGTATTCCTTGATGACGTAAAAATTCGGCGTCACCAGAAATTCAGGCCCGCCACGCCCGGCCGGCACCAGCATCATGCCATCGGCCTTCAGGTCGGCGGAAGGAAACGCCTTGCCGGAAATGCGCTCAAGCCCCATGCCCGCCCAGGCGGAAACCGGCTTGGCGAGGTCAGGCCCTTCCTGCGCGCAAGAGACGTTTTGCGGAATGCTGACCTCGAAACCCCAGTCGCGGTTGCGCTGCCAGCCTTCCTTTTGCAGGTAATGACCGATAGAGGCGAGCGCATCCGGCACCGAATTCCAGATATCGGCGCGGCCATCGCCATCGAAGTCGACGGCATATTTCAGATAGCTGGTCGGCATGAATTGCGGTTGGCCCAGCGCGCCGGCCCAGGATCCCTTCATGGTCGCAGCATCCACATCGCCGCGCTGGATCATCTGCAACGCGGCAATCAGTTCCTCGCGAAACATGTCCTTGCGGGTGGACATGAAGGCCTTGGTCGCCAGAACCTGCACGGCTGAATAGGGCATGCGCGCCTTGCCGAACCCGGATTCCCGGCCCCAGATGGCAACGATCACCTCACCCGGAACGCCATAGGCGGCCTCGATCTTTTTCAGTGTCGAGCCATAGGTGCTCGCCAGCCCACGCCCGGTGGTCGCCAATCCTTGCAGCCGTTTTTCGTTGAAATAGGCACCGGGCGAGGAAAATTCTGCCTGGCTCTGGTCCTGTTTTTTCGGCGGTGTCGTGCCCGGTGGCACCAGATCCGGCAGATCCCAGTTCAGCGAAACGCCATCGAATGCCGCCTTGATCGTGCGTTCCGAAACACCTGCCTTTTTTGCGGCTGGAGAAAGATCGCTGACGATCCATCGCTGAAACTGTTTTTCGACATCCGGCTTGTTCTGGGCTACGGCGGGCAGAGGAAGGAGCGCGAGAAGGCAGGTCAGGGCTGCCGGAAATCTTGCTTTCATCGAAAAATCCTCCTCAGATCGCCGTGCGTGCGCGAAGTGCTGCACTCAGCGTGCCTTCGTCGAGATAATCCAGCTCGCCACCCACCGGCACGCCATGCGCCAGGCGGGTGATCGCAACGCCCAGATCGGCCAGCCGGTCGGTAATGTAGTGTGCCGTCGTCTGGCCCTCGACGGTGGCATTGACCGCAATGATGATTTCCTTGACGCCGCCTTCGCTCACCCGGTCGATCAATCCCTTGATATTGAGGTCATCAGGCCCGACGCCATCGAGCGGCGACAGCGTGCCGCCCAGCACATGATAGGCGGCATTCATGACGCCCGCACGCTCCAGCGCCCAGAGATCAGATACATCCTCAACGACGATGATGACCGACTGGTCACGGCGGTCGTCTGTGCACACCGTACAGGGATCGATCGTGTCGACATTGCCGCAGCGCGAGCAGACTTTCACCTTGTCATAGGCCTCGCCCATGGCGGAGCCCAGCGGACCCAGCAACTGGTCCTTCTTCTTGATCAGGTGCAGCGCTGCCCTTCGGGCTGAGCGGGGCCCAAGTCCCGGCACTTTTGCCAGAAGCTGGATGAGTTTTTCGATTTCGGGACCGGTCACGCGTTTTGCCATGCGCCGCTTGTAGCCCATATGAGGGCGAAACGGAATCGCCGAAGGAGCCGCGGACCATGAAACTTCTCGCTGTCTGTCTCGGCCGCCCGGAAAAACTCGCCGGCAAATCCTACAAGACCGGCATCAACAAGATCGCCATCAATACATCCGTCATGATCGACCGCGAAGGTCTCGTCGGCGATGCGGTCTGCAACGGCAAATACCACGGTGGCCCGGAACAGGCGGTGCTTCTGGAAGGATCGCTGACGATGGACTGGTGGTCGCAGCAACTCGGCCGGCCGCTCGCGCCCGGCACGTTTGGCGAAAACCTTGTCATCGAAGGCCTCGACAACAGCGATGTCAGCGCCGGCGACCGGTTTGTCTTTGGCAATGGTCTCGAATTGCAGGCAACCTCTGCCCGCACGCCCTGCGCCACGCTTGCCGCCCGCATGAACGATCCGTCGATCGTCAAAAGCTATAGGCAAGCCATGCGCCCCGGCATCTATTGCCGCGTCCTGAAAGCCGGCATGGCGGCAGCCGGTGATGCGGTCGAGCATATCGGCCATGACGGCTCCAATGTGCCCATTCCTGAAATGCTGGAGAAATTCGGAAAACGGCTGACTGCGGCAGATGCAGCGCGTTTTCTCGCAGCACCCATTCACACCGATATGCGCGAAGCGATCATCGCCGGCAAACCGGCCAAATTCTAGAAATTCTGGCTTAGCGCGTGGCGATTGCCGCCGCTGCACCTGCCATGGTGCCGGCAGAGATCCGGTTGGCGATCCTGACGGCTCGCGGGCTTTGCAGGAACTGTCGCGCCTTGGCGGCCAGTGCCATCCATGCCAGATCGACCGCAGCCAGAACGACCAGCATGGCGGCAACGAGTTCCGCCCAGCCGACCAGCGTCACCCCGGCGAGATCGATGATCGACGGCAGCAGTGCCACGTAAAAGATCATGATTTTTGGATTGCCCAATGTCACCGTCAGGCCCGCAAGAAACATTTTGGCGGCAGATCGGCTTTCAGGCAGGTCACCGCCGCCGACCTTGGCGGGCGCAAACCACATTTTCCAGGCGAGATAGAGAAGATAGGCGACGCCGATCCACTTGATTGCCACGAATACCGGCTGAAAGCTTTCGGCAACGGCCGCAAGACCGGCGACCGCAAGCGACAACCAGATTGCCTCGCCCACCCACATGGCGACCATGAAGGGCATGACCTCTCGCCAGCCCTTGGCAAGCACGCGCGCCACCAGGGCCGCAATGCTCGGGCCAGGTGAACCGGCCGCAACGAAGAGGGCTGCTGCAAAAACCAGAATGGATGTCAGCGTCATGGCAATCTCTCAAAAATTCCGGTGCCCGGGTCCTTCAAGTGGCCCATCCGGCGAACGCTACCCTCTCCCCGCATGCGGGGAGAGGGTCAGAGTAAGGGGCGCTCTTGCCCCATGAACCCAAAATCAGAACGGGAACTTCATGCCCGGAGGGATCGGCAGGCCGGCGGTCAGCTCGCGGGTCTTTTCTGCGGTCGTGGCGTCCGCCTTGTCCTTGGCATCCTTGTGGGCGGCGATCACCAGATCCTCGAGGATCTCGACTTCGTCTTCCTTGAACAGCGACGGGTCGATTTTTACGCCGAGCATTTCGCCCTTGCCGTTCAGGCGCACGGTCACGAGGCCGCCGCCCGATTTGCCTTCGACTTCGAGAAGGGCGATATCCGCCTGCATCTTCTCCATCTTGGCCTGCATTTCCTTGACCTTGCCCATCATGCCCATGATGTCGCGCATCGTGTTTTTCCTTATTGATCGGTGTCGATGTCGTCGCCGGGCAGAATATCGCCTTCGGCGGTTTCGATCACGGCCGGCGGGGCCGCGGTCTCGTCGTCGTCGGATGTGTCATCGACGCGAATACGCACGTCAATGACCTTGGCACCGGGAAACTGGCCGAGAATGGCCATGATATCCGGGTCGGTACGGGCGTCGACCAGTCGCGTCTCGCGCGCCTTGTTATCGATCTCGACCAGCGTCTCGGAACCCTCTTCGCGGCTGAGCGAGATGATCCAGTGAATACCGGTCCATTCCTTCAGCTTGACGCCGAGTTCGCCCGGAAGCGAGGCGGGGCCACCTTCGGTCAGGCGCATGTCCAGCCGGCCGGGCTCGACCTTTACCAGTCTCACGAAATTGCGCACCAGCGCCTTCAGCTTGGCATCACGGTGTTTGACGCACAGATCGACGATGTCGTTGAGCGAATTGACCGATATCTGCGGCGCCGCCTTTTCCGCCGGCTGCTGCTCGATGCGGCCGACCGGTATTTCCTGCCGTTCCGGCATCGGCACTGAATGCAGGCGCGCCGTCGCACCATTGCCGCCAATGCCTTGCGGCATGCCGATGGCGCGCGCACTGGTCATCGAGGCGGATTGCATGGAATGCGATCCACTGCCGTTGCCGTTCGGTGCACCGCGCGGAGCGGCATCTTCACCGCCGCCATTGGCGATATCCAGCATGCGTTTTGCTGCTTCTTCCGGTGAGGGAAGGTGGGCCGCATGCGTCAGACGGATCAGCACCATTTCGGCAGCACCTGCAGGGCGTGAAGAGTTTTCCGCTTCCGGAATGCCTTTCAGCAGCATCTGCCAGATGCGCGACAGCGTGCTCACCGCCACCGACTGCGCATATTCAGGCCCGCGTGTACGCTCCACTTCGCTCAGCGAAGGATCGTTGGCAGCGTCGGGAATATATTTGAAGCGAGTAACCAGATGGGTGAAGTCGGCCAGATCCGTCAGCACCACGACCGGGTTGGCGCCGGCCTCGTATTGCGCGGTGAATTCCGAAAGCGCCGCCGTCACGTCGCCGGCCACCACATGGCCAAACAGGTCGACGATGCGGGCGCGGTCGGCGAGGCCCAGCATGCCACGCACGGTATCGGCATGAACACTGCCTCCGCCATGGGCAATCGCCTGGTCGAGCAGCGACAGACCGTCACGCGCAGAACCTTCGGCGGCACGGGCGATCATCGCCAGCGCTTCCGGCTCGGCGGTTATGCCTTCCTTCTGCGCAATCGTGCCGAACAAGCCGACAAGATCGGCGGCACTGATGCGGCGCAGGTCGAAACGCTGGCAGCGCGAAAGAACGGTGATCGGAACTTTCCGGATTTCCGTCGTCGCAAAAATGAATTTCACATGTTCCGGCGGCTCTTCGAGCGTCTTCAGTAGGCCGTTGAAGGCCTGCGTGGACAGCATGTGTACTTCGTCGATGATGTAAACTTTGTAGCGCGCCGAAACCGGGCGGTAACGCACCTGTTCGATGATCTCGCGGATATCGTCGATACCGGTATGCGAGGCGGCGTCCATCTCGATGACGTCGACATGCCGGCCTTCCATGATCGCCTGGCAATGTTCGCCGGGTTCACGCAGGTCGATGGTCGGTCGATCCATCTCGGCGGTCTTGTAGTTGAGGCCGCGCGCCAAAATGCGGGCGGTGGTGGTCTTGCCCACACCGCGTACGCCGGTCAGCATGTAGGCCTGGGCAATACGGCCGGTCTCGAACGCATTGGTCAGCGTGCGAACCATCGGCTCCTGGCCGACCATCAGGTCGGAAAAATCCTTGGGGCGATATTTGCGCGCCAGCACCCGGTAACCGCTGCCGGTGGTCGTATTGGTCGTCGAAGGGGTGCCGGTATCGCTCATATCAATCCTGCCAGCTTACGGGCCGCTCCGGCCGCAAGGTTCTTGACCGGACCGGACGCTGGCCAAGATGAGAGGGTGGGAGGCTGGCACGGCGACCCGTGCCTGGCTCGTTAGGGCTGCTTCCTTCCGGACCTGACCCGGTTGGCGAGTGGCTCGTCCACCACCAACCTCCCAACGCTCATATCGTCAATAACGCTGGCAAATGCAAGCCAAGCCTGTAAAAATCTGCGGGCGGTATCGATCGCCATCACAAAAAGACTGCTTCACCGGAGGAAAACCCCTTGGCAAAGTTCGAACTCGACGAGCGCCTGGCGCGCGATACGGTGCTTGCCACCGTCACCGGGCTCTGCCAGCTCAGGGTCATGAAGGATGGACGCTGGCCCTGGGTCATGCTGGTGCCGCAGCGCAACGGCATTTCCGAACCGTTCGAGCTTACGCCCCTCGATCAGACGCTGCTGACCTTCGAGACCAACATGGTGGCTTCGGCGCTTAAAAAGGTGACCGGCGCGAAAAAGATCAATGTCGGCGCGCTTGGAAACATTGTCGGCCAACTCCATGTCCACATTGTCGCGCGCTTCGAAGGCGATCCGAATTGGCCGGGCCCAATCTGGGGTTTCGGGTCGGCGCAGCCACGCAGCGAGACCGAGATCAAGGCTTTCATCGAGACGCTGACGCAGGCACTCTGATTTTTCAAACATGGTGAAATCTCAAATGACGAAAACGCTTTTCGATACCGACGCCCCTCATCCCGAACCGAGCAGCATGACCGCCTTTGCCGGCAACATGCTCGACCGGCAGGCCGAATACCGGGGCGAGGATAGTATCGAAAAGGCGCTGGCCATCGAAGGCACGCATATCTTCGCCTTCTCCGGCAACAAGCTCATCCTCAAGCATGATGACCGGGTGCTCGATCCGCTGTTCTCGGCCTACGAACTGTCTGACATGCAGCCGGATTTCGATAACGCCGTCCTCTTGGGTTACAAGGAAAACGGCGAGCCGCGCATCGCGGTGCCGGTCGGCATTGCAGCCGATGATCTCGCCAGCCATTTCAAGCCGGCCGATGCCCGTGCTCTTTATCGCGACGCGCTGCTGGAAGGCGAAATTTTAGGCGAGGTGGCGCAGGCCGTCAGCCTGATGGCCTGGAATGCCGCCAATCGCTTTTGCGGCAAGTGCGGCGCGGCTACGGAGCCGAAAATCGGCGGCTACAAACGCGTCTGCACCGCCTGCGACCACATGATGTTTCCGCGCACCGATCCGGTGGTCATCATGCTGACCGTGGATGTAGAGAAGGATATCTGCCTGCTTGGCCGCAGCCATCATTTTCAGGAGGGCATGTATTCCTGCCTTGCAGGTTTTGTGGAACCCGGCGAAACGATGGAACACGCCGTGCGCCGCGAAACCTTCGAGGAGGCGGGCATCGAAACCGGCCGCGTGCGGTATCACGCCTCGCAGCCATGGCCGATGCCGCACACGCTGATGATCGGCTGTTATGCTGAAGCGACCTCGTCCGAGATCGTCATCGACCGCCAGGAAATGGCGGATGTGCGCTGGTTCACCCGCGCCGAAGTCACCGAAATGCTCGATGCCGGGCCGGAAAGCCAGTTTTTCGCCCCGCATCCGGGCGCCATCGCCTACCGCCTGATGCGCGACTGGATCGACTGGCCGCAGCCGTGACGGTTGCCCGTTCTGAACGCCTGCTGACACTTTTGCAGGTGCTACGGCGTTACCGCCAGCCTGTCAGCGGCAAGGTTTTGGCGACGGAAACCGGCGTCAGCCTGCGCACGCTTTACCGCGATATCGCCAGCCTGCAGGCTCAAGGTGCTCTGATCGAAGGCGAGGCAGGCCTCGGTTATGTGCTGAAACCCGGCTTCATGCTGCCGCCGATGATGTTTTCGCCGGAGGAAATCGAAGCACTGGTACTCGGTTCGCGCTGGGTGGCGAAGATGGCGGATGCCCGTCTTGCCGCCGGCGCTGTCGATGCTTTGGAAAAAATTGCTGCCGTGCTGCCGTTCGAACTCCGGGAAGAGATCGACAATTCCACGCTTCTGGTCGCCGGCCCCAGACGGCCGGAGGACAAGTCCGATCTGGTACTGATCCGCAAGGCGATCCGCTCGGAACATATTCTCGAGCTTTCCTATGAGGACGAAAAAGGCACGCCCACGCAGCGCCGCGTTTGGCCGTTTGCGCTCGGTTTTTTCGATAGCGTTCGTATCATGATCGCCTGGTGCGAGATGCGGCAAGGGTTTCGCCATTTCAGAACGGACCGCATCGCGTCGGCCACGGCTACCGACAAACGTTATCCGCGGCGACGCTCGGTCCTTTTGAAGGCGTGGCGCGAAGAGCAGGGAATTCCTGCGCCATCCTGATGCTGCTGACATTATTTGACAGCAGGTGCGCATAAGGTTCGCTCAGTCCCAACCAAGGAGCACTGAGATGAACCATCCCGATTTCGTTATCCTCTACGTCGATAATACCGCCGTCAGCACCAGCTTTTATCGTGATCTGCTCGGCGCAGAGCCGGTCGAAAACTCGCCCACCTTCTCAATGTTCGTGCTGTCCACGGGCATGAAGCTCGGCCTGTGGTCGCGCCACACAGCACTGCCGACAGTGACAGGTGAGAGCGGTGGTTCTGAAATCGGTTTCCGTGTCGATGCTGCCGCTGACGTCGATCGCATCTATGCGGATTGGACAAAACGCAGCATGCGCGTACTGCAAACCCCGGTCACGGCCGATTTCGGCTACACGTTCACCGTCACCGATCCCGACGGCCATCGTCTGCGCGTTTACGCCAGAGCCTGAGCCCCATCAACGAAACAAGGCGGCGTTCGAAAACGCCGCCTTGTTCAAGACAGTCGATGCGACGCGATTACAGCGTGCCACGCATGGCATGGCCCTTGTAAACGCCCAGAATGCGAACCTTCTCCGAAAAGAACCGCAGTTCTTCCAGCGCCCGGCGCAAAGCCGGATCGTCCGGGTGTCCCTGCACATCGGCGTAAAACTGCGTGGCGATGAACTTGCCGCCGATCTGGTAGCTTTCCAGCTTGGTCATGTTGATGCCGTTGGTGGCAAAACCGCCCAGTGCCTTGTAGAGCGCTGCCGGAATGTTGCGCACGTTGAACACGAAGGTCGTGACGATGACTTCGTCCGCCTGTGTTCTCTGCTCCTCGCGCGTGGCCCAGGCCTCGTCGCGCGAGAGTATAACGAAGCGCGTTACGTTGTTTTCCGAATCCTCGACGTTTTCAGCCAGAATCTCCAGCCCGTAAAGATCGGCCGCCAGGCGCGGCGCAAGTGCCGCCATCGAGCGGTCGCCCATTTCCGAGACCAGCTTGGCGGCACCCGCCGTATCTCCGGCCACCACGGCCTTCCAGCCATTGCTGCGAATGATCTTGCGGCACTGGCCAAGCGCATGGATATGGCTGTGCACGGTGCGGATTTCGTCGCGGCTCACGCCCGGCATCACCATCAGCTGGAAGCGGATCGGCATGAAATATTCGCCGATGATGTTCAACCGCGATTCCGGCAGCAGGTGGTGAATATCCGCCACGCGGCCGGCCAGCGTGTTTTCGATCGGGATCATCGCCAGATCGGCCTCGCCGTTTTCCAGCGCGTTGAACGCATCCTCGAAGGTCGGGCAGGGCAGGGGCTCCAGGTTCGGGAACATGTCGCGGCAGGCCATGTCGGAATTGGCGCCGTAATCGCCCTGAAAGGCAATGCGGTTGGTCACGGTCATCGTCATGTCCTTCACTTGGTACGGCCGGCCAGAAGCGCCCGCGCCTTTTCGAGATCGGCAGGCGTATCCACGCCCAGAGGAATGGAGTGAACAATTTCGGCATCGATGCGCATGCCGGCTTCCAATGCGCGCAATTGCTCCAGCTTTTCGCGGCTTTCCAGCACGGATGGCTTCATCGAAACGAACCGCTCAAGCGCTGCGCGGCGATAGGTATAAAGACCGATGTGATGGTAGAGAGGCCCTTCGCCATAAGGAGCGGTGGCGCGGGTAAAATAAAGGGCCTTCAGGCGTGTGTCGGAAATCGGCGAGCCGACGATCTTCACCACATGCGGGCTGGTCTTTTCGTGCTCGTCGCTGATCTCGACGGTCAGCGTGGCTATATCGACGTTCGGGTCTTCCAGCGGCCTGAGCGAAGCCCGCACCACTTCCGCCTCGATGGTCGGCAGGTCTCCCTGCACGTTGATGATGATTTCGGCTTGTCCCGTCGGGTCAACCAGTTGCACCGCCTCGAAAATCCGGTCCGAACCGGACTGATGGTCGGCGCGGGTCATCACGACCTCGAAACCGGCGGCTTTTACAACATCGAAGACACGCTGGTCATCGACAGCCACGACAACGCGGCCGACATCGGCTTCCCTGGCGCGATTGGCCACCTGCACGATCATCGGCAAGCCATTGATATCGGCCAGCGGCTTGTCCGGCAGACGGGTCGATGCCATGCGCGCAGGGATCAGAACCAGCACCTTGTCGGAAGCCAAACTTGTCATGGTAAGCCCTTCTATTTCAGGCCGAATAGTGGCAAAACGTCTCAGTTGCGAGTGCTATATTCGGATTGCACGCGTGGTGCAAAAGACATAGCTTCTGCGCAATTTCAAGTCACCGTCGGCATTTGGGCGGTAAAGTGGGAGGGTGTCGTCGTGAATCCCTATGTGAATATGGGCGTGGGGGCCCTGTTGGCTTCTGTCTTCGTTCTGATGTCGGTGTCCATCGCCTCGGAAGGACTGTTCCATTCGCCAGCGCCGGAAAAGCCCGGTTTCGAGATCGTGGCCGAAGAGGCAGCAGCTGGAGGCGGCGGGGAGGCCGCAGCACCGGCCGCCGTGCCGATCGCTCAGCTTATGGCCAGCGCCGATGCCAAGGCCGGCGAAACTGCATTCAAGAAGTGTCAAAGCTGTCATGACGCGACCAAGGGAGGGCCCAACAAGGTTGGTCCCAATCTCTTCGGTCTCGTCAATCGTCCCATCGCCAAGCATGAGGGCTTCAGCTATTCCGCCGCCATGAAGGATTATTCCAAGGGCGGCGAGGAAAAGTGGACCTATGACCACCTCAGCCACTTCCTGGCAGGCCCGAAGGCCTACATTCCGGGAACTGCCATGGGTTTTGCCGGCGTGAAAAAAGACGACGAGCGCGCCAACCTGATCGCATATTTGCGCACGCTGGCCGATACGCCAGAGCCGCTGCCGGATCCGGCAGCCCCGCCACCGGCTACCAACTGATCGGCATGAAATGCAAAAGAGCCCGGTCCAGGCCGGGCTTTTTCGTTGCTCTACGACTGTCAGCCGAGAAACCACATCCAGAAACTGACGGATAACACACCGAACAAGGTCGTGATGCTGATGGTTGAGGCCGCCATGCCCTGACCGGCGCGAAACCGCATGGCAATCAGCCAGGCATTGATGCCGGTGGGCACAGAAGAGGTCAGCACGATCGCCATCGTCCACGCGGGCGAAAGGTCCAACAGGCGCGCCACGGCGTAAACGCAGGCCGGCATCAACATCAGTTTCAAAGATGCCGTCACCGTCGCAAGGCCGAGATTGCCGCGGATCGGGTATTGCGTCAGCGTCATGCCGAGCGACATCAGCGCCACCGGCGCCGTCACGGCGGCGATCTGGTCTACAAGGTTCTTGATCAGCGGCGGCATGGTCACGTCGAGGCCGTTCAGCGCCAGTCCGGCAAACAGCGCGATGACAAGCGGGTTGCGAATGAGGTTCGAACCCACCTGCTTCAATACGGTGGTGATGCTGCGCCGACCGCCGCCATCCACCTTGGATGCCGCACTTTCCATCAGCACGGTTCCCACCACCATCATCAGCGGCAGGTGAATGGCGATCAGAATGGAAAGCGCCACGATCCCGTCATTGCCGACCGATCTTCCCACCAGCGGCAGGCCAATGAAGACATTGTTGGCGAAGGCCGACGACATGCCGGCGATCACGCCGATCTTGGCATCGCGTCCGAACACGTAGCGCGCCACCAGATGCCCGACGGTCCAGGTGATCGCCACGCCGGTAAAATAGGCGATCCAGAGACGAAAAGGCGAAGCGCCATGAAAATCTGCTTCCGCCAGTGTGCGGAAGATCAACAGCGGCAGCGGCACCTTGAAGACGAATTCCCCAAGCGCATCTCCGGTCTTCGGGCCGATGAACTTGCTGCGTACCAGAAGCCAGCCCAGAAGAATGAGAATGAAGATCGGGGCGACGTTGTAGAAGACAGCTGACACGGAGAATGCTTTCGGGCGCTGGACTTTGGACGCGAGGTTTCAGGACGCGCAGAGTATCATCGCGTCTAGCGCATATTGCCCGTCTCGACAAATGTATTGCCATCTATCCGATGCGATTGCGCAAATGCGGCCAACAAAAAAGCGGGGGAAGCCCCCGCTTTCCGTCCCGATCCTGCCGGGTGTCCGGTTCAACTTCCGCCAGTACATCCGTGGTCGGGCGCAAAACCGGTAACGGCGGCTTTTCAGCCCTTGATAGCCGTGCGTCGCGGCCTCCGTTGATGACAAACCTACCCATCTTGCATGACAACCATATGACCTGGGTCAAGCCGTGGGCGAAACTTCCGGTTTCCGCTTTCATTCGGGTCAGAAATGGCTATGACGAAGGAAACCCAATCGCGGAGAAAGCATCGGCATATGAGCAGGTTCGACGTCCTCACCATCGGTAACGCCATCGTGGATATCATCGCGCGTTGCGATGACAAGTTTCTCACCGACAACGGCATCACCAAGGCGGCTATGAACCTCATCGATGCCGAACGTGCGCAGCTTCTTTATTCGCTGATGGGTCCTGCCCATGAAGCTTCGGGCGGCAGCGCCGGCAATACGGCGGCCGGTATCGCCAATCTCGGCGGCAAGGCCGCCTATTTCGGCAAGGTCGCAGCCGATCAGCTCGGCGAAATCTTCCAGCACGATATCCGCGCCCAGGGCGTGCATTACGAAACGAAGCCGGACGGCACGTTTCCACCCACCGCGCGCTCGATGATCTTCGTCACGCCCGATAGCGAGCGGTCGATGAACACCTATCTCGGCGCCTGCGTCGATCTTGGCCCCGAACATGTCGAGGAAGACGTGGTGAAGGATTCGAAGGTCACCTACTTCGAGGGGTACCTGTGGGACCCGCCGCGCGCCAAGGAAGCCATTCTGGAATGCAGCCGCATTGCCCACGAGGCTGGTCGTGAAGTCTCGATGACGCTGTCCGATACGTTCTGCGTCGGCCGTTACCGCGATGAGTTCCTGGACCTGATGCGGTCCGGCAAGGTCGATATCGTGTTCGCCAACGAGCAGGAAGCGATGTCGCTTTACGAAACCGACGATTTCGAACTGGCGCTCGACAAGATCAGCGCCGATTGCAAGCTGGCGGCCGTCACCCTGTCGGAAAGAGGCGCGGTCATCGTGCGCGGCAATGAGCGCATCAAGGTTCCGGCCATGCTGATTGATCAGCTGGTCGATACGACCGGTGCCGGCGATCTGTTTGCCGCCGGTTTCCTTGTGGCTTACACGCGCGGCCGCTCGCTGGAAGAATGCGGCAAGCTCGGTTGCCTGGCTGCCGGCATCGTCATCCAGCAGCTCGGCCCGCGACCGCTCGAATCCATGCAGCCGCTGGCAAAGGCCGAAGGTCTTATCTGAGACCTTCTTACTTGAAGGCCTCTCCGGGGTAGGCGCCCCAGATTTCGCCCTGGTTCACCCATCCCTCTGCCTCGCCGGCCTCGGCGTGGCACCAGTCGCCATTGCATTCGCCGATGGTCAGAACCGCACCCGGCTCGACCTTGGCGATCACGGCGCTCGATCCTTCCGGGCCCCGGCGCATGTTGACGAAGACGTCATCGCCCTTGCCGCGCATCCACGGGGCGGCCACGGCGGTGCGGGTGCCGGAAAGCAGCGCCTGGTTGACCCAGCCCTCGGTGCCGTCGGCATCGCGCACACGACGCCAGTTTTCGTATTCCTGGATGATTTCCATCGGCGTACCGGCCTTCATATACATCCATGAAACGGCGTAATCGGTGCTGGGGCCGATGCGGATATTGACCTTTTTGGATTTCAGGCTGGCAAATCGGGGAAGCGGCAGGCCGCTTGCGCCCTTGCCCGCCCCTTGCGCAAATACCGGGCTAACGAACACCGGTGCGGCTGCCGTAAAGCAAAGCGTAATGGCAAGGATGGAATTGCGAATGACGCGACGCATATGTTTTTTAGTCCTAGAGGTTCCGGCTATGATGATAAAAAGCCTGCTTGCGCCCACGCGAGAGCCACTCATACCGCGCAGGTTTCGTTTGTCTTCGCCAAAGGGTCTGGTAGAAAACGCTTAACCCAGACAGGATCGCAAAACTTGGTTAAGGACCTCTGAACAGCATGACCGCCAAGAAGAAGCCAAGGGTCTATCTTACGCGCAAGCTGCCCGATGCGGTGGAAACCCGCATGCGCGAGCTTTTCGATGCCGAACTGAATATCGACGACACGCCGCGCACCCGCACCGAGCTTGCCGCCGCGATGGCTGAGGTCGATGTTCTGGTGCCCACCGTTACCGATCGCATCGATGCCGAACTCATCGAAAAGGCCGGGCCGCAACTGAAGCTGATCGCCGGCTTTTCCAACGGCACCGATCATATCGATGTCGATGCGGCGGCCAAACGCGGCATCACCGTCACCAACACGCCGAACGTGCTGACCGAAGATACGGCCGACATGACCATGGCGCTGATCTTTGCCGTCATGCGCCGCCTTGTCGAAGGCTCTCAGGTGCTGATGGACAAGCCCGGCCAATGGGAAGGCTGGTCGCCCACCTGGATGCTCGGCCGGCGTATCGGCGGCAAGCGCATCGGCATCATCGGCATGGGCCGTATCGGCACCGCTGTTGCCCGCCGCGCCAAGGCTTTCGGCCTTGCCGTGCATTACCACAATCGCGGTCGCATCAACCCGGCCACCGAGGCGGAACTGGAGGCCACCCACTGGGAAAGCCTCGACCAGATGCTCGCACGGGTCGATATCGTTTCGGTCAATTGCCCGTCGACGCCTGCGACCTTCCATCTTCTATCGGCGCGGCGCCTGGCGCTGATGCAGCCGTCCTCCATCATCGTCAACACCGCGCGTGGTGACGTGATCGATGAGGCTGCGCTGATCCAGCTGCTGCGCGACGGTAAGATCGCCGGCGCCGGTCTCGATGTCTTTCAAAATGAGCCGGCTATCAATCCCAAGCTCCTGAAGCTTGCCAAGGAAGGCAAGGCGGTGCTGTTCCCGCATATGGGCTCGGCGACGCTCGAAGGCCGCATCGATATGGGTGACAAGGTGATCATCAACATCCGCGCCTATTTCGACGGTCATCGTCCGCCCAACCGCGTGCTGCCGGGCCGGGACTGATCGGGCGCAATTACGCGATCCGCTTCTGCATCTCGATGGAGGTCGTGCGGTCAAACCCCGCATGACGGTTTTCCGCCGTCTTCTCGAAACCCCAGCGGCCAAAGGTGGTATGGTTGCCGGTGAGCTCGATGCGGGTTTCCAGCCGCAGCGCCGGCAGGCCACGTTCGCGCGCTACCTCTTCGGCTTTCGCCAGCAGCTGTCGGCCCAGTCCCCTGCCCTGCAAGGCGGGAGCGATGGCAAGCTTGCCGATATAAAGGAAGCACTCCTCGGGCTTGCAGAACACGCAGCCCACCAGTTTTCTGTCCTCGATAGCCACAAAGGCGACCTCTGTTTGCGCCTTGAAGGCGAGTGCGGCCAGCGTCAGCCGGTTGGCGGAAGAGGGCGGATCGATGACACCGTCCATATAGGCGAAGGAGGAAAGGATCAGCGCAAAAAGCTCGTCCCAGCGCTGAAAGCCGGGCTCGATACGGACAATCTCGGTCATTCGGCTGGTGCCCCCGGCTTGCGGCGTTTGTATCTGATCGTGTCGAACCGTGCCGACAGCGCATCGTAGAGCATCAAACGGCCGATGAGCGGCTCACCGGTGCAGGTCAGCACCTTGATCGCCTCCATGGCCATCAGCGTGCCGATGACGCCGGTCAGCGCGCCGATCACGCCCGTCTCGGCGCAGACCGGCACCAGACCTTCCGGCGGCTTTTCGGGAAACAGGTCACGATAGGTCGGCAACAGCACACCATCCGGCCCGGTCTCATAGGGTTTCAGCACCGTCACCGAACCGTCGAACCTGCCGACGGCACCCGTCACCAGCGGAATGCGCGCGGCCTCGGCCGCATCGGCGGCCATGTAACGGGTATCGAAATTGTCGGAGCCGTCGATCAGAAGATCAAATTTTTGCAGATGATCGGCTGCCCAGACGGCGGAGAACCGTTCCTCATAGGTCACGACACGCACATGCGGGTTCAACCGGGCAATGGTTTTTCGCGCGCTTGCCGTCTTTTCCTCGCCCACCGTGCCGGTGTCGTGGATCACCTGTCGTTGCAGGTTGGAGAGCGACACATGGTCGTCATCGGCAAAGGCCAGCGTGCCGATCCCGGCGGCGGCGAGATAGAGCAGAACCGGCGCCCCAAGGCCGCCGGCACCGATCACCATCACCCGCGCATTTTTCAGCGCCTGTTGCCCCGTGCCGCCGATTTCCGGCAGCAGGATATGGCGTCGATACCGTTCGATTTCTTCGGTCGTCAGCGTGTCCATATGCCTATCCTAACACTGACACAGCATTTGAGTAGCGGCTCATCCCGCAATGCCGCCATGCTCGACGGTCAGGAATTGCGCCCTCTCGCCAAGGGCTGAAAACATCTCGCGGTCGGTGCCGGTCATGAAGGATTGCCCGCCAAGATCATGCACGAGATCAAACAGCGCGGCACGGCGGCCCTCGTCCAGATGCGCGGCAATCTCGTCCAGCAGCAGTACGGGGGCATATCCGGTCATGTTGGCGGTCAATCGCGCATGCGCCAGGATGAGGCCGACCAGCAGCGCCTTCTGTTCGCCGGTGGAACAGCGGGCCGCGTCCATGTCCTTGTCGCGGTGGCGCACCATAAGGTCGACGCGGTGCGGGCCGGTCAGCGTGCGGCCGGCAGCGGAATCGCGGCGACGACCCTCTTCCAGCATTGCGCGAAAATCGTCTTCCAGTTCGGCAAAGGGCCTGTCGCCCGCCTCGTCCAGAAACCCGCTCAATTGCAGGTCGGGCGAGGGAAAGGGTGAAGCGTCGCTCTCGGCAATCAGCGCCGTCAGAAGCCCCAGCATCTCGCGCCGTGCCGCCGCCATGGAAATCCCGAGCTCCGCCATCTGCACCTCGATGGCCGAAAGCCATGCCGGATCGAATCGCCCTTCGGAAAGCAGGCGGTTGCGGCTGCGCATGGCGCGCTCGTAATCGGCAGCGCGGCGCCCATGGGCGGGGTCCAGCGAAAGCACCAGCCGGTCGAGAAACCGTCGGCGGTCGGAGGAGGAGCCGGTAAACAGCCCGTCCATGGCGGGTGTCAGCCACAGCACGTTCAAATGGTCGGTCAGTTCCTCGACGGAGCGCACCGGCGTGCCGTTGAGGCGCAGCCGCCGCGTCTGGCTTTCGCCTTCGCCATCCAGTCCGGTGCCGATCGCAACATTACCCTCGCGGCCTTCGACATCGGCAAAAATCGTAAAACCGCCAGTCGCCCCCACCCGGGTGACGTCGGAAAGCACGGCGCGACGCAACCCCCTGCCGGGGGAAAGAAAGGAGATGGCTTCGAGCAGGTTGGTCTTGCCCGCTCCGTTATTGCCGGTCAGCACGACGTGGCGCCCGTCGAGCGACAGCGACGCCGCCGCATAATTGCGGAAGTCGGTCAGCTTCAGGCGGGACAGGGAGGTTTTTTCGGCCATCGCGATTCGTGCTTGTCGTTCATCAGGAGCTAAGGATTTCGGGGCCGGATGGCAAGTTCTGTGTGTTCGGGGAGTGTTGTTTGATGCGTCGGTTGAGATCCGGTTGCGTTACCCGCTTGTCTCTACGCTTAATCTGAGGATCGAAAAGTCCGGCGTCGCTAATACAAGCAAAACTTATAATTAACGAAAGCTCAGTATGTATGCCTAACAGCACGTTAATCGCTCATTGCCAGAAGAAACGCCGGGGGCAGGTGTTCTGGAAAATGCGCCACACAGGTATTCGACGGGGATTTTTATGAGCGACAACAAATCGGCACTGAACGAACGCCTGGACTTCGTGGGTCTGGGTGTTGCCGAACGTGGGCATCTTGCCAACGTCAGGCCCCTCGTTGCGGAGGCCGTAGATGGCGCACTCGACAAATTTTACCGCAAGGCAAAGGCGCATCCGCATACGGCGAAATTCTTCGACAATGATGCCCATATCGCCCACGCCAAGGGACGTCAGGCCAGCCATTGGGATGTGATCGCGTCCGGTCGTTACGATGACAGCTATGTCGAAGCGGTTTCCACCATCGGCCGCACCCACGCTCGGTTGGGGCTGGAGCCGCGCTGGTATATTGGCGGCTATGCAATGATTCTGGACGGCATCATCCGGGCCGTCATCCAGAATGAAATGAAGGGCTTTTTCGTCGAGAAGAAAGCCAAGGTCCTGTCCGAGCACCTTTCGGCCGTCGTCAAGGCGGCGATGGTCGACATGGATTATGCGATTTCGGTCTATCTGCAGGTCCTGAATGACGAGCGCACAAAGGTGGAAGCCGAACGGGCAATTGCCAAGGCCGAACAGGATGCCGCACTTGAAGCGCTCGATACGTCCCTGAAAAATCTTGCTGGCGGTGATCTTACCTCGGAAATTCGTCAGGAACTGGCGGCCAATTTCGCAGTGCTGCGTGAAAACTACAATTCCTCGGTCGCTTCGCTCGATACCGCCATGCGTGACATCGCCGGTTCCGTCGATCAGGTTCGTGCGGAAGTCGGCGATATTTCCTCGGCTGCCGACAACATGGCCCGCCGCACCGAACAGCAGGCCGCCGCCCTGGAAGAAACGGCAGCTGCGCTGGAAGAGATCACCGCGCTGTCCGGTCAGGCAGCCCAGCGCACCAAGGAAGTACAGAAGATCATCCGCGAATCGGCGATGGAAACCCAGAAGAACGGCCAGGTGGTGGAAGAAGCCGTCGCCGCCATGGGCGATATCGAGGAATCTTCGCAGAAGATGACGCAGATCATCGGCGCCATCGATGAGATCGCTTTCCAGACCAACTTGCTGGCTCTCAATGCCGGCGTCGAGGCAGCGCGCGCCGGCGAACAGGGCAAGGGTTTTGCCGTGGTCGCGCAGGAAGTGCGCGAACTGGCGCAACGTTCCGCCGCCGCCGCCAAGGAAATCAAGGAGTTGATCGACCGATCCTCCGGCGACGTGCAGCGCGGCGTCAATCTCGTCAACCGCGCCGGGGAGGCGCTGACGGGCATCGGCACACGGGTGAAGGCAATCGACGAACATATCTCCTCGATTGCACAGTCTGCGCAGGAACAGGCATCGGGCATAGACGAGATCAATGCCTCCGTGCGCAGCATGGACCAGATCACCCAGCAGAATGCCGCGCTGATGGAAGAAACCAACGCGTCGGCCCAGAGCCTGGTCGGTATTTCTCACACGCTTGCTTCGCTGGTCGCCCGTTTCCGCACCCGCGCCGGCCGTACCACGCAGGTGGAGCGCCCGCGTCTGCGCGCTTGACCGGGAGGTCGGCCGAAAGGCCGGCCTGTCAAAACAAACCGATCAATAATCACATATTGCGACATCGGGCCGATCAGGGCAAAGAAAGATCGCGTCGAGGCTTGTCCCGCGCTCAGCGATTACTTCATCAGCTTTTGAAAAAATCCATCTTTCAGATCGGACCGATGTATTGCGTGATTTTATGTCCAGACGCGGCATGGTGCTGCCGCATGATCTCATGAAAACTGGCGATGCTGTTGTGGCAGGCCTGCTCAGGCCGTTGCACTGGGTCATCGACATTCTGGCCATGAGCCTGGCGGTCTTTCTCGCCGGAGCGCTGATCCTGATCGAGCAGAAGGCCGCTCGCAGTCGTCATACGGTGGGCTGATCGGGCCATTTCGTTTTCCGGCCCGATACGCTAGTCATGACCGGGTGAAGAGACAAAAGAAAGATGAGCGCCGTGAGCAATGATGACCGTTTGCTGAAACTGGAAGAACTGGCGGCGCATCAGGCCAAGGTTATCGAAGAACTGTCGGACCAGTTGGCCGAGCAGTGGAAAGTGGTCGAGCAGACCCGCGCCAAACTCGACCGTTTGACCGAACGTTTTCTTTCGCTCGAGGAAAGTTCGCTGGAAGCCCCGGCGATCACCCGTCCGCCGCATTATTGATCGGGCCTGCTCAGGCGGCATCGCGTCGGTATCGTTTCAGCGCCAGATATTCCCAGATCGCCACCATCAGCAGGCTAAGGCTGGCGATGGTCTGGATCAGGAAATTCGCCGCGAACGGCACGATCAGGAAGCCTGCCAGAAGAATGGCGATACCGGCGCAATGTGACCACGGCATCAGCCGCGAGGACACGGTTTTCATCCACAATGCGCCTGCCAGATAAAGTACCGGTCCGCCAAGTATGGCGATGGCATGGTTATACCCGCCCTTCTCGAAGGGGTGCGAAAGCGAAAAATCCTCGCCGACAGCGGTCAGAATGATGCCGGCCACGATCGGCAGGTGCCCATAGGTAAAAAGGTAATCGGCAGTCGCCTGCGGCTCGGTATCTTCTTCCGCCTTGTCGGCCGCCCGTTCTTGCCCGTCGTGGAAATAGATCCACCACATCAGCACCGTCGAGAGAAAAGCGCAAAACAGCACAAGCGGCGTCATGGCGCTGTCGAAATGGCTGGAAGCGGTCTTGCCCGTGGTGATGATGGTTTCACCGAGTGCGATGATGACGAAGAGGGCGCATCGCTCCGCCAGATGTTCGCCGTTGACATCGAGCGTTTCGGGCGGTGAGCTGCCCAGGCCCGGCAACCAGTAGCGCACCATCGGCGCGATATATTCGATCGCCAGCGCTGTAATCCAGAACAGCACGCGCAACTCCCGTTCCATCAGACCGCCGGCGATCCAGAAGCTGCAGGAAATCACGAGCCAGAGCGTGATGCGTTGAAAGCTGCGGTAGGAGTTTTCATCGGTGCCGCGAAAGGCGTAAAGCGCAAACAACGAACGTGAAAGCTGCATGCCGGAATAGGCAAGCGCGAAAACCAGACCGAGGTCGGCAAAGGCCTTGGGCAAGGCGATGGCCAGCACCACACCAAAGAACATCAGCACGAACAACAGTATCCGTACCGGTTCGATTGCCGCATCCAGAAGGTTGGTGACCCAGGTCGTGTGGATCCATACCCACCAGAGCGCAAAGATGAACAGCACCGCCTCTGCCGCGATCCCGAAGGAAAAATCGGCAGCCAGCGTCATCGAGAGCTGGATCAGCGCAAACACGAAAACCAGATCGAAAAACAGTTCCGGAAAACTTGCCTTGGTCGAATCCTTGTCGTCCTTGCGGAGCCAGTGGTGCTTACTGTCGGCCATTGTTGTTTTCCGGTGATGTGACGTGCACGGAATAAGCAATCTAGCGCGGCGCCATGAAAGGGCAGGGGGCCGGACGCCCATATCTTGCCGGCCATCTACATCCACCCGCTGTAGCATTGACCGACGTCAAGGAAAGCAGCGTATGGCATGGTATGGTCCGATAGTGCCGGGTCGTGCCGGTATTCTCGCCCCAGGTCCAGCCGTGACGCCTCTTCAATTTATCCTCACCATTCTCCTCCTCCTCTGCACACCCGGCCCCACCAACACGCTGATGGCGCTCGGCGGCTATGCGCGCGGTTGGGCGAAGGCACTACCGCTGGTCGGCGGTGAGCTTGGCGGATATCTTCTGGTTATCGTGCCGGTGGCAACGCTCGCGGCGCCTTTTTTCGAGGCCTATCCGCAGGCTTACATGGTCGCCAAGATCGCTGCCGTCCTTTGGGTACTTTATCTCGGTATCCGGCTCTGGGCCTCGACGAAAAAAGCCGACGATGACAGCGCCGAGATTTCTCTGCGGCAGGTTTTCATCACCACCGTTCTCAATCCCAAGGCTCTCATCATCGCATTGGTTATCATGCCCCACGGCGACCTGATGATACTCACACCCTGGTTGCTGCTGTTTGCCGGGCTGGTTCTGCTTGCTGCAAATGGCTGGATCATGTTCGGTCGGCTGATGCGCGGCATACGCGGTTTCGAAATCCAACCGGTGGTCATCCGCCGGGTCGCTGCCGCCTGCCTGCTGCTGTTCGCAATCATCCTTGCCAGTTCATCCATCCAGTCGCTGGCGTAAATCACCCAAGAAAAAAAGCCGCCCTTGCGAGGCGGCTTTTTTGCGGATTGGTTTTGACCGATCAGTTGTCGAAAAATTCCTTCATGCGGGCAAAGAAGCCCGTCGATTCCGGATTGTTTTCCTTCGACGACAGTTCCTCGAACTCCTGCAGCAGTTCGCGCTGGCGTTTGGTCAGCTTCTGCGGGGTTTCGATGCCGATCTGGATGTAGAGATCACCCGTCTGCGAAGAACGCAGAACAGGCATGCCCTTGCCCTTCAGGCGGAACTGTTTGCCGGCCTGGGTGCCTTCCGGCACCGTCACGCGCGACTTGGTATTGTCGAGCGTGGTGACGTCGAACGTACCGCCAAGTGCCGCAGTGGTCATGGAAATCGGCACGGCACAATAAAGATCGGCGCCGTCTCGCTGGAAGAACTGGTGCGGGGTCACGGACAGGAAAATGTAGAGATCACCTGCCGGGCCACCGCGTGCGCCGGCCTCGCCTTCGCCCTGCAGGCGGATGCGCGTGCCGTCCTCGATACCGGCCGGAATGTTGACCGAAAGCGAACGTTCTTCCGTAACACGGCCCTGGCCATGGCACTTGCCGCAAGGGTCGGTGATTGTCTGACCGCGACCGTGACAGGTCGGGCAGGTGCGCTCAACCGAGAAAAAGCCCTGCGCTGCACGGACGCGACCGGAACCCTGACAGGTACCGCAGGTCTTTGGCTGCGTGCCCGGCTTGGCGCCAGAGCCTGAGCAGACATCACAGGTGATCGAGGTCGGAACCCGGATCTGTGCGGTCTTGCCGGAATAAGCCTCTTCCAGGCTGATTTCCATATTGTAGCGCAGATCGGCGCCGCGTTCGCGACCACCGGATGAACGGCGCGCACGGCCGCCACCCATCATCTCGCCAAAGATGTCCTCAAAAATGTCGGAGAAGCCACCGGCACCGCCGGAGAAGCCGCCGCCGCCGCCCATGCCACCCTGCTCGAAGGCTGCGTGGCCGAAGCGGTCATAGGCCGCCCGCTTCTGCGGATCCTTCAGGTTCTCATAGGCTTCGCCGATCTCCTTGAACTTCTTCTCAGCTTCCGCGTCGCCCGGGTTCTTGTCGGGATGGTATTTCATCGCAAGCTTGCGGAAGGCGCTCTTCAGCTCCTTCTCGTCGGCGGTTTTCGCCACACCCAGCGTTTCGTAAAAATCTGCTTTTGCCATGGAGATTTAACCGGCTCCCGAAAGTATTCCGGCTGCACTATGGCAGCCGGATTTCGTGTCAACTATGCGTAACTGTCTGCCAAAGGGCAAACGCACGATCAAGCCGACTTCTTATCGTCCTTGACCTCTTCGTAGTCGGCATCGAGGATGTCGCCATCCTTGCCGTCTTCGGAAGCGCCACCTTCGGCCTGCTGAGCCTCATAAACGGCCTGGCCGAGCTTCATGGAAACTTCCATGAGGGTCTGGGTCTTGGCCTGAATGTCCTCGGCGTTCGGCTCGGAAGCTTCAACTGCACCCTTCAGCGCCGTAATGGCATCCTGAATGGCTGCGCGGTCGCTCTCGCCAACCTTGTCGCCGTATTCGGCAAGCGACTTTTCGCTGGAGTGGATCAGGCTTTCGGCCTGGTTCTTGGCTTCCACGCCTTCGCGACGCTTCTTGTCGGCTTCGGCATTGGCTTCAGCATCCTTGACCATCTTTTCGATGTCGGCGTCGGAGAGACCACCAGAGGCCTGGATACGGATCTGCTGTTCCTTGCCAGTGCCCTTGTCCTTGGCCGAAACCTGCACGATGCCGTTGGCGTCGATATCGAAGGTGACTTCGATCTGCGGAACGCCACGCGGTGCCGGCGGCAGGCCAACGAGGTCGAACTGGCCGAGCAGCTTGTTGTCGGCAGCCATTTCGCGCTCGCCCTGCGAAACGCGGATGGTAACGGCCGACTGGTTGTCGTCGGCGGTCGAGAAGGTCTGGCTCTTCTTGGTCGGGATCGTCGTGTTACGGTCGATCAGGCGGGTGAAGACGCCACCGAGCGTTTCGATGCCGAGCGACAGCGGGGTTACGTCAAGAAGCAGAACGTCCTTGACGTCGCCCTGCAGAACGCCGGCCTGGATGGCAGCACCGAGCGCGACGACCTCATCCGGGTTGACGCCCTTGTGCGGCTCCTTGCCGAACAGCTGCTTGACGATTTCCTGCACCTTCGGCATGCGGCTCATGCCGCCAACCAGAACGACTTCGTCGATTTCGGCTGCGGTAACGCCGGCATCCTTGAGGGCTGCCTTGCACGGTGCGATCGTGCGCTGGACAAGATCGTCGACCAGGGTTTCGAACTTGGCGCGGGTCAGCTTGAGCGTCAGGTGCTTCGGACCGGAAGCATCGGCCGTGATGAACGGCAGGTTGATTTCGGTCTGCTGTGCGGAGGACAGTTCGATCTTGGCCTTTTCGGCAGCTTCCTTGAGGCGCTGCAGAGCAAGCTTGTCGTTCTTCAGATCGATGCCCTGGTCCTTCTTGAACTCGCCTGCAAGGTATTCGACCAGACGCATGTCAAAGTCTTCACCGCCGAGGAAAGTATCGCCATTGGTCGACTTCACTTCGAAGACGCCGTCACCGATTTCCAGAACCGAGATATCGAACGTGCCACCACCCAAGTCGTAAACGGCGATGGTCTTGCCGTCCTTCTTGTCGAGGCCGTAGGCGAGAGCAGCGGCCGTCGGCTCGTTGATGATACGCAGGACTTCGAGACCAGCGATACGACCGGCATCCTTGGTTGCCTGGCGCTGCGCGTCGTTAAAGTATGCCGGAACGGTGATGACGGCCTTTTCGACCTTTTCACCGAGGTAGGATTCGGCGGTTTCCTTCATCTTCTGAAGGATCATCGCGGAAATCTGGGCAGGCGAATAACCCTTGCCCTGTGCCTGTACCCATGCGTCGCCGTTATCGCCCTTGACGATTTCGAACGGCACGAGTGCCTTGTCCTTTTCGACAGCCGGTTCGTCCGCACGGCGGCCGATCAGGCGCTTGACAGCAAACAGGGTGTTGATCGGGTTGGTCACCGCCTGGCGCTTGGCCGGCTGGCCGACGAGGCGTTCGCCGTCGTCCGAAAATGCAACCATGGAAGGGGTCGTGCGAGCGCCTTCGGCGTTCTCGATCACCTTCGCGTCCTTACCATCCATGATGGCGACGCAGGAGTTTGTGGTACCAAGGTCGATGCCAATAACTTTAGCCATGTCTTCTTCTCTCCTTTAAGCGAACTGTCGGAACCCCGTGCAGGCATTCCGCTGACAGTTCCTCGACTGGGATGGTTTTCCGCAGTCTGCGCTGCGGACATGCGGCGTATATAAGGACGGGTTTTTCCGACTGCAAGGCGGGAATTCACGCGAATGTCAGCAAAAATAGGAGTTTGCTGCGCCTTTACTTCGCAGGACGGCCAGGCGGTGTCACTGCCCTGTCAGGATGTCGAAAAGCGTCGTTCGGCGCGGCATTGGGTGCGGCTGCTCATAGCCCCGGTTGTCCGGTGGAATGTAGCCATCGCCTCCCACGTCGCCGGGCGGGATATAGTTGCCGTAATCGCCGCCGACATCCCCGGGGGGAACAGGCGCACCGTCGCGATCGCCATAACCGCCACGATATTCGCGGTAATCCCGCACCTCGCGGTCCCGCGGGCGATATTCGGGTTCGTAGCCAGGCTGATTTTCCGGTCGGTATTCGCGCTGGTCATAACGATCACCCGGCGTGTTGCCCGGCGGTGTGTAGCCTCGATCGTTCGGTCGCACATTCGCCGGCACGGGCGCGCCTTGCTGCGGCTGCGGTCTCTGCTGCTGTTGCGGGCGCGGTTGTGCTTGCTGGATGGGCTGTGGGCGCGGCTGTTGCTGCGGTTGCGCCTGCATAGACGGGTTTTGCGGATAAGGGTTCGGGTCCGCCTGGTTTTGAGCGGGCTGGGCCGGCGTCGGCGCCGGGGGGAATTCGCCCGTATCGTCGATCGGCGCCGGATCGCTGCCTGCGCCCGGCAGAACGCCGGATATCAGATCGCCCAAGGTCGTCTGCTGCGGTGGCTGTTCTGCCGCCGGCGGCAGGATGAAGCCGGCGCCGCTTCCGTAAAGCGGCGTCGGCGTGTAACCGCTCATTGCCGCCGTCATGTATTCCTTCCACGCCTTCGCCGGCAGCCCGCCACCGGTGACTTTCTTCATCGGTGCGCCGTCGTCATTGCCGAACCATATGCCGGTGGTGAGGATGCTGGTGTAACCGACAAATAGTGCGTCACGAAACGATTGCGTCGTGCCCGACTTGCCTGCCACCTGCCAGTTTTTCAGACGTGCATTCTTGCCCGTGCCTTCCATGACGACACGGCTCATCATGTTGTTCATGGTGGCGGCTACGGTTTCGCTCAAGACGCGCGGCGGATTCTGAAATTCCGCCTGATAAAGAACCTTGCCGTCCGGATCGGTGATGCGGGTAACGATATGCGGTGCCGCCTTGAAGCCGCCATTCATGAAGGGCGCGTAGGAGGAGGTCAGTTCCAGCAGCGACACTTCTGACGTGCCGAGCGCGATCGACGCATTCGACTGCAATTCCGAATCGATGCCGACGCGGTGGGCAAGCTGGATGACATTAGTAGGACCCACCTGGTTCACAAGCTGGGCCGCAATCGTGTTGAGCGAATTGGTCAGCGCTGTCGAAAGCGTCACCGGGCCGCGGTATTTCTGGTCGAAGTTTTCCGGCGTCCAGTTGCCGATCTTCACCGGCCCGTCATTGTAGACGGTGTCCGGCCGCGCGCCGGCTTCGAGGGCTGCTGCATAGACGAAAGGTTTGAACGCCGAACCGGGTTGGCGCTTGGCCGTAACCGCACGGTTGAACTGGCTTTCCGTGTAATCCCTGCCGCCGACCAACGCACGGATGGCGCCCGTCGCATCGACCGAGACCAGTGCCGCCTGCGAGGCATTGAGCTTGCTGCCCTCTTTCGTGAGGACATCGGTCAGGGCCTTCTCGGCTTTCTCTTCAAGAGAAAGGTCTATCGTGGTCTCGACATTGACGTCGGTCTTGATGTCGCCGACGAGCCGTTTCACTTCATCGACAACCATATCGGCCGCGTAATGCTGCGCGCCGGACCAGTAGCGTTTTGCCTTGGTCGGTGGCTGCGACATCGCCGTTTTCAGGTCGCTTTCGGAGATATAGCCTTCTTCCTGCATGGTGCCGAGAACGACCTGTGCGCGGGCTTCGGCCGCTTCCGGGTCGCGGGCGGGGGACAGGCGGGAAGGCGCCTTCAAAAGGCCGGCAATCGTGGCCGCTTCCCCCAGATTGACGTCCCGTGCCGACTTGTTGAAGTAACGTCGTGACGCCGCTTCAACGCCATATGCGCCCGAACCGAAAAATACCCGGTTCAAGTACATGGCAAGGATCTGGTCCTTGGTGAATTTCTGCTCCAGCCAGAAGGCCAGCAGAACTTCCTGGATCTTGCGCTCGAATGTGCGGTCCGGGGACAGGAAAAGGTTCTTGGCCAGCTGCTGGGTAATGGTGGAGCCGCCCTGGATCGGCTGGCCGGTCAAGTTGTTGACGAAGGCGCGCGCAAGGCCGGGCGGATCGATGCCGAAATGCGAATAGAAACGACGGTCCTCGATGGATATGACGGCCTGCGGAAGGTAGGGCGACATTTCTTCCAGCGCCAAGGCTTCGCCACCGGTCGCGCCGCGGTTGGCAATCACCTGCCCGTCGAGCGCGGTGATCTTGATGTTCGGTGGCCGATCGGGGATCGTCCAGGAACTGG
Source organism: Hyphomicrobiales bacterium (assembly GCA_900472395.1). Lineage (GTDB taxonomy): Bacteria > Pseudomonadota > Alphaproteobacteria > Rhizobiales > Rhizobiaceae > Neorhizobium. The sequence goes on along the minus strand of UCHV01000014.1, from coordinate 240,723 downwards.
CGCTCGGCATTTTCGATCCGTAATAGATGACAAGACCGCCCACGCCGATACCGGTCCAGATGCCGAGCACGATGCACCAGTAGACGACAGACCGGATGAAACCGAACAATCCGCCGGATTGGCGAGCTTCCTTGGTTTTACGGGTGGATTTTTTCGCCGGGGCTGCAGGTTTGGTTTTGCCCTTCGAAGATCGGCCCCTGCCTGAAATTCGGTCTTCATCATCCAGGCGGAAGTCGGAATCCTGCTCTGCCTCGTCCTCGAAGGATGGCTCGACGCGTTCATTTGACTTTGATCTGGATGCCATGCGGACCGGTAGTGCCCCAATTTTGTCAGGCACACGCCGTCGATATCAAGTCCGGGTGTGCGCGTGTTTCCTTGCCCAATATTTCCAATGAATTGTAAATGCGGCGATTTAAGGAGGCATTAAGGCTCGCAGCTTCGGGCGGAGGGGTGAGAGACGCGGCCATGCGGCCCGCGTCTCCCGGTGCTTGGTCAGGCCGTTTTTGGCGAGCGTGTGCCGGAAAGCTTGGCATCGACACTGAACGGGCCGGCGCCGGCCGCAACGAAATAAAGGAAAACGAAACAGTAGACCGCAGCTGCGCCGCCATTGTTTTCGGTCGGGAAGAAGCTCTTCGGAAAATGGCCGATGAAATAGGCGGATGCCATCAGGCCAGACAATATGAAAGCGGCAATGCGTGTCTGGAAGCCTACGAGGAAGAGGAAGCCGAGCGTGAGTTCCAGAAGACCGGCGATCCAGGGGAGGGAGCCGGTAGACGGCGTGAAATTACCAGCATGAAAATGAAAGATTTTAGCCGTGCCGTAGGAGAATATTACGAGACCAAGCGCGATGCGCAAAGCACTGAGGAGGGCGGGTTGTGCGTTATTGAGATTGTTTTGCATAGGCAATGTGCTCCGGGAGAAAAAAGAAAACGAATTCCTTTGTTTGCCGCACTTGCGAAAAGCAATGCAACTTCCGAGCACGTCTTCGTGAAATTGCGGCTCGTTTGCTCGGGCGGAACAGATGGCGGTCGATCGTGTTGTCTCTCGAATTTCATCTTCAAGGAGGCAGGTGATGGAGCGAATGGATCTGAATGCAGGCTTTACGGGAGACCTGACAAAAAGGGATCACGCGGGAGAAAGGGCAAAAAAGGTCGTCAGTCGTGTCAAGGATGAAACCGGAATGATGGCAGCGCATGCCGTAGATCATCCCGTTGCCACCGGCTCCGCAATGCTGGCCGTCGGGCTTATCGGGCTGATGGCTGGTTATCTGTTGGGGTCCGGTTCTCATACATATGGCCGTTCGTGGCGAGGTTGATCCCGACCTTGACGGATGGCGGTGTTAGACCATCCTTTTCTGGTGTTTTTATCAGGAACCGTTTACGCTGCTGAAGCGTTTAGGTTGGCTGTGCTCAGGGGAGGATCCGATGCTCGAAGTTCAGGCTAAATCTCAGTGGACTACGCCGGTCTGTGTTGCTGTTGGAAATACGGACAAGCAAATGATCAAGGGCCCGCATGATGCTCTTGCGATGATGACCGAACAGTGGCCTTTTTCACGCGGTATGGAATTCGTTCGTGCGCGGAGCGTTTGCCGCGCTGCACTCGATGGCCGCAAGACCGTAGAAGAAGCGCGTGTGCAGTTTGAACATGCAGTGAACGACGTTCCTATTCATTCAAGCTGATACCTCGTCAGCAGGCATGATTTTGCTCATGTCTGATTTTACAATTAAGAGTGTGGTGATCTGTTAAATTACCCATTATTAGTTGTAGTTGCGCCTCCGGCGGGTTTGGCTGCAAGGTGCTGCCCGCAAGGGCTGCGCTTTTTGCTCAAACCATCTCAGGGAACTGGGCCGCGGATCAGTCCAATTGGTGCCTTTATTTTCGAGGAAGGTGCGGCACCTAGCAGACGTCTCGACGTATGCACAGTAGCCAACGCCCGGCGGGGGACGCCGGGAGCGATGGAGGTTTTCATGCGCACTCAAGTTCGACAGCCGGTCAATCCGGATCAGCTCAGTCTTCTTCAGCAGGTTTTCGACAACGCCTGCACGGAACATCGGATCAGCAAGGATAGCCCTGATGGAGAGGCGCTTGCTCTTATTCTGGTGAACTCTCTTCAAAAGGGGATGAGCGAAAAAGAGGCTCTTTCTCACTTGGCTGAAACTCTGGCTCAAAGCCGATAGTCCCGCTTTTTCATAACCTTTCCATTTGATCCGCACCGGTCTTCAAGGGCCGGTATTTCTTTGCCCTCGACAGGACAACCAGCCGAATCGCATTGCGGCAAAAACGTGGCAAGGCAGCTGATGTAGCCTCGGCTGGGTTGTCATTGCATCCATTCGGGAACCTATCTGCTTCCTGCAAGTTGACCGTGCTCACACACCCCGTTCACGCAAACTGTTTGGAGGCAATCATGCCGGAGGCCATTGGAATGAAACCCGTTCGCAAGACCGATATCGACGATCTGTCCAGTTCCGAAATGAATGAAACCTTCAAAAGCGAAGTGGCGACGTTGCGCGCTGAAATCGCATCCATCCGTGAAAATCTGGCTCAGAAAAGCGGCGAAGCTTACGAGAACGTTTCACGTCGCGCCAGCAACGCTGCTCATTATGTTCAGGACGAAGCTGTCTCTGCTGCCGGCGCCATTCGCGAGCATCCCGCTGCGGCAACCACGTTGTTCACGCTGATCGGCGCTATCGGTTTCGGCATCGGTTATCTGGTGGCCTCGACTGCCGCCGAGCAGAAGGAAGCCTGGTATCGCCGCTATTATTAAGTGGCCGCAGGTGGTTTAGGGACGTCACACACGTCTACCCAGATGGCGGATACCAGTTCCGCCATCTGATCGGGTTGAATGCGAACTGCAGAGTTCGTGGCTCCGGCGGCAGGCACGACGATCTCGTGGTCCTTCAGCGAAATATCGCAAAACACGGGCATCGGCGCCGGCAATCCAAATGGACACACCCCACCGACAGGGTGGCTGGTCAACTGAGAGACTTCCTCCGCCTCCAGCATGCGCGGTTTGGCCGAAAAACGATCGCGAAATTTGCGGTTGTCTATACGGCGCGTCCCGGCAGTCACCAGCAACAGGACAGTATCCCCGGCACGCAGGCAAAGGGTCTTGGCAATCTGGTCTGCTTCCACGCCATGTGCCTGGGCCGCCAGGGCAACGGTTGCGGAACTGGTATCCGTCTGGAGGACAACGATATCCGGAGCATTTGCGGCGAAGAAGGCGCGAACGGATTCAATAGACATGAATGCAGCCTATCGGCGAGGCAGATCCACGGCAAGGCCGTAAATAGGTATGCGTCAAGCACATGGCTGCGCTGCGAAAGGCTGTCTGTTTTTTGAGCGAAATCCGCGTATATTACAAACATCGAAGCGACGCACTCCTCCTCCCAGCGTCGCCCGATTGGACTGGCAACACCTCCTCCTCCCGGTTGCTAGTCAGTATTAAGAACCCGGCGCACCTCCTCCCGCGCCGGGTTTCTTATTTTCGGTGTTTGATCATCGTCAATTTTGGTTGATTTATCGACTTTAATGCAATTCAGGATTGCCGGCGCGGCGTTGCCGTGACTTGACATCCCGACTGCTCAAATATACCTGCCTTGACATCGATATTTGTTTGCAAGCGGCACTAAGGCGTCCCGGCGCTACAAGACCTTACCTTCAAATACGAGAATCGACGCGCATCGCCGGTGAGGTGATGAGCAAGCTTATATTTGCGAGTGAAAGGACTTCGTAATGGCTAGCGGTACTGTAAAGTGGTTCAATGCAACCAAGGGCTTCGGCTTCATTCAGCCTGACGACGGCGCACAGGACGTATTCGTGCACATCTCGGCCGTTGAACGCGCTGGCATGAACGGTCTCAAGGATGGCCAGAAGATCAACTTCGAACTGGTTACGGACAAGCGTTCGGGCCGCGTTTCGGCTGACAACCTTCAGGCTGCCTGATTGGCGCCTTTCCGGCCTGATGCCGGGGAACGATGATATCGAGACGCGCTCCTTGTGGGCGCGTCTTGCATTTTGGAACATGGCATGCCGCTGCCTGTGTCGATCCAAAACGCTTATTTAGTCGTTAACGAAATATTAACTATTGCAGCCTAGGATCGCTTCATAACCGCGGGCCAAAAGCCCGACGGATTGAGAAGTGCCGATCCCGTTCGTTTGACCACGGATGTAATGGCAGGCTGGAAACGGGATACGAAAGGTCGGGCTTGCCCGACCTTTTTTGCTTTCAAATCATGCTTTAACTTAAAAATGTGGCCCCGGCGCAAAGACTGGAGCCACTGAAAAATCAGCGCTTGGCGAGCGCTTCGATGATGCGTGCCCACGAGCGGATGCCCTTGTGGAACGACTTCAACTCGTATTTTTCGTTCGGGGAATGGATGCGGTCGTCGTTGAGACCGAAGCCGACGAGCAGTGAATCCATGCCGAGCATGGTCTGGAAATCACCGACGATCGGGATGGAGCCGCCCATGCCGATGACGACCGCCGGTTTTGCCCATTCGTCGGACAGCGCGTTTTTCGCCTTGGTCAGCGCCGGTGAATCGTAGGAGAGCTGGATCGCCGGCGATGCACCGTGCTCATGGAACTCGACCGAGCAATCTGCGGGGATCTGCGAACGGATATAGGCGCGGAACGATTCGCGAATTTTCTGCGGGTCTTGTGTGCCGACGAGACGGAAGGAAATCTTCGCCGACGCCTTGGCCGCGATCACGGTCTTGAAGCCGTCGCCGGTGTAGCCACCCCAGATGCCGTTGACCTCGCAGGTAGGCCGTGCCCAGGTCAATTCCAGGACCGAGCGGCCTTTTTCACCTGCTGGTTCCGAAAGGCCGATCTCGCCGAGAAAGTTTGCCGATGACCGGCCAAGCGTTTCCCAGCTTGCCTTGATATTTTCCGGCGTTTCCTCGACACCTTCGTAAAAGCCCGGCAGCGTGATGCGGCCCGTCTCATCGCGAAGGCCGGCAATGGCCTTGGTGAGGATGTGGATCGGGTTTGCGGCAGCGCCACCGTAGAGGCCGGAATGCAGGTCGCGGTCGGCGGCGGTGATTGTGATTTCTTCGCCGACAAGACCGCGAAGCGCTGCGGCAATTGCCGGCGTATCGCTATCCCACATGCCCGTATCGCAAACCAGCGCGAACTCGGCCTTCAGTTCTTCCGCATTGGCTTCAAGGAAAGGTTTCAGCGAAGGCGAGCCGGATTCTTCTTCACCCTCGAACAGAATTGTGACGCGGATCGGCAGCGCGCCATGCACATCCTTGTAGGCGCGGCAGGCTTCGACAAAGGTCATCAGCTGGCCCTTGTCATCGGCAGTGCCACGGCCGGTCAGGACCTTGCGGCCATTGCCGAGGTCCTTGATGGCCGGCTCGAACGGATCGTTTTCCCAAAGCTCGATCGGATCGACCGGCTGCACGTCGTAATGGCCGTAAAACAACACATGCGGTGCGTACGGCGTTGAGGCGGCATGATGGCCGACGACCATCGGATGGCCAGGTGTGGTCCGTACCGAAGCTTCGAAGCCAAGCGACGTCAGTTCATTCGCCAGCCATTCGGCCGCCTTGGCGCAATCGGTCCTGTAAGCCGGATCGGTGGAGATCGACTTGATACGGACAAGATCGAACAGGCGTTCAAGCGCTGCCGGCAGGTTTTCGTCGGCGCGGGAAAGAACAGGGGAAAGGTCGGTCATGGAAAAGATCCTGCATTCTGAAAGATGGCCGAACCCTAATCCCATTCCGCATGATTTGGAAACACCCTCAGATATTGGGGTGCGCTTCCTATAGCTTGCGGGCCTTCTCCACCACCATGCGCATGTACTCGAGCATCAGCTGCCTTTCGAAGCTGCGAAAACTGCCGAGCAGCGCATTTTCCGCCTCGGCCGCTGCGTTGATGGCTTCACGTTCCAGCACCCGTCCTCGTTCGGTGAGGGAAATGATCTGGGCACGACGATCGCTCGGGTGAGGCGTGCGCCCGATCAGTCCGTCGCGCTCCATGCGCGAAAGCGTGTTGGCAAGGGTTGCCTGCTCGACGTCGAGACGATCGAGGATCTGCTTCTGGGTCAATCCGTCCTCCTGCCACAGTTCGACAAGGACGGGAAACTGGCCGGGAGAAAAGCCGAGGGTTGCGGCGCGCTGCTGCAGGGACCTCGCAAAACCTTTGGCCAGCTGGCTGGCCAGGTAAGTTGCCGAGTTGGACCGATCAAAAGCCATGGACGAATCATCCTGTCGGATGCGAGGGCGAGACATTGATCATATAGCCTGCCATGCTTTTGCGAAGCCTGTATGAGCAAACGTGAAAGATTGAGGCGGCTATTTTTGAGACGGAAACCGCCATGACCGGGAGGGGGGACGGTCATGGCGGCTCGTATAAGCGGCAAAGGCCCGGAGAGGGGGAAAGGCCCTTGCCCGGTCTGAAGCGGCGGGGGACGAGCCAGCTTTCAGACGACGGCGTGATCAGGCGCCGTTGGTTAAGAGATGAGCGGCGGAATGCGGCTTTTCAAGGGAGTTTTAAATTACAAATCGGTAACGTTGAGGTGAAGGTGATATGTGATCGACTTTGTTTCAAAGCCTGAACGTCAGGCAAGTTTCATTGGACGGCGATAAAGTCGCGCGGTATCTCATGACCATGAAAAAAGGCGATCACCTCTTCCTAGTCGACGGCTCCGGTTTCATCTTCCGGGCCTTTCACGCGCTTCCTCCCCTGACGCGCAAATCCGATGGCTTGCCTGTCGGCGCCGTGTCAGGTTTCTGCAACATGCTCTGGAAGCTGTTGACCGATGCGCGCGATACCTCGGTCGGCGTGACGCCGACGCATTTCGCGGTCATCTTCGATTATTCCTCGAAGACGTTCCGCAAGGAAATCTATGACGCCTACAAGGCCAATCGCTCGGCGCCGCCGGAAGAGCTGGTGCCGCAGTTCGGGCTGATCCGCCAGGCCACCCGCGCCTTCAATTTGCCCTGTATCGAGACCGAAGGTTTCGAGGCGGACGATATCATCGCCACCTATGCAAGGCAGGCGGAAGCCACCGGCGCCGATGTCACGATCGTCTCGTCCGACAAGGATCTGATGCAGCTCGTGACGTCCATGGTCCACATGTATGACAGCATGAAGGACAAGCAGATCGGTCTGCCGGAAGTCGTCGAAAAATGGGGCGTGCCGCCGGAAAAGATGATTGACCTGCAGGCGCTGGTCGGCGATTCGGTTGACAACGTACCGGGTATTCCGGGCATCGGCCCGAAGACTGCGGCGCAATTGCTGGAGGAATTCGGCGATCTCGAAACGCTGCTCGCGCGCGCCGGGGAAATCAAGCAGGTCAAGCGCCGCGAAAGCATCATCAATTTTGCCGACCAGGCGCGCCTGTCCCGCCAGCTGGTCGAGCTTCGCACGGATGTGCCGCTGGAACTCGATCTCGATGCTCTCGTGCTTGAGCCCCAGAATGGGCCGAAACTGATCGGCTTCCTGAAAGCGATGCAGTTCGGCACACTGACGCGTCGTGTGGCAACCGCGTGTGATTGCAATGCGGACGAGATCGAACCGACGGAAGTGACGGTGGAGTGGGGTGATGCTGCCCGTGGACCGGATCTGGATGCTGGGGCTGCAACATCTAATACCGGCGAGGCAGCCGCTGATGCGCCCGCCAACCCGGCAATGGCGGCGGTCGCCAAGGGCACGGGCGAGGCAACGCCTGCTTCGCTGGCCGAGGCGCGCATTGCAGCTTCGGGAAACGCCAAGATCGATACGACAAATTACGTGACGATCCGCGATATCGAGGTGCTCGATGACTGGATCAAGGCTGCCCGTGAAACCGGTCTGGTGGGTTTCGACACGGAAACCAATTCGCTTGATCCGATGCAGGCCGAGCTTGTCGGCTTTTCGCTCGCAGTTGCCGACAATGGCGAAAATCCTTCGGGTCAGGATATCCGCGCCGCCTATGTGCCGTTGACGCACAAGACCGGCGTTGGTGATCTTTTGGGTGGTGGTCTGGATGAAAACCAGATCGATCCGCGCAAGGCGCTCGATCGCCTGAAGGCATTGCTGGAAGACCCTTCGGTCCTGAAGGTCGCGCAGAACCTGAAGTTCGATTACCTGCTGATGAAACGCCACGGCATTACCGTCGAGAACTACGACGACACGATGCTGATGTCCTACGTGCTGGAAGCCGGCAAGGCGAACCACGGCATGGATGGGCTTTCAGAACGCTGGCTGAACCACAAGCCGATTGCCTTCAAGGATGTCGCCGGTTCCGGCAAGAGCGGCGTGACTTTCGATTTCGTCGATATCGAAAAGGCAACGGCTTACGCGGCCGAAGATGCCGATGTGACCCTGCGCCTGTGGAAGGTGTTGAAGCCGCAGCTGGCGGCAGCGGGTCTCAACCGCGTTTATGAGCGGCTGGAACGGCCGCTGGTTTCCGTTCTCGCCGACATGGAGGAGCGCGGCATCACCATCGACCGGCAGATCCTGTCGCGTCTTTCCGGCGAGCTTGCCCAGAAGGCGGCTGCCTTCGAAAATGAAATCTATGAGCTGGCCGGCGAACGTTTCAACGTCGGTTCGCCAAAACAGCTCGGCGATATCCTGTTCGGTAAGATGGGTCTGCCCGGTGGTTCGAAAACCAAGACCGGTCAATGGTCGACATCCGCGAGCGTACTCGAGGATCTGGCCGCCGAAGGCGCGGAACTGCCGCGCAAGATTGTTGACTGGCGTCAGCTTACCAAGCTGAAATCCACCTATACGGATGCGCTGCCGGGCTATGTCCATCCGCAAACCAAGCGGGTACACACGTCCTATTCGCTGGCATCGACGACGACAGGCCGTCTATCCTCATCCGAACCGAATCTGCAGAACATTCCGGTGCGCAATGCCGAAGGCCGCAAGATCCGTACGGCTTTCATTGCCACGCCGGGCCACAAGCTGGTCTCTGCCGATTACAGCCAGATCGAGTTGCGCGTACTTGCCCATGTGGCGGACATTCCGCAGCTGACCAAGGCATTCGAGGACGGCATAGACATCCATGCCATGACCGCATCGGAGATGTTCGGTGTGCCGGTGGAAGGCATGCCGGCCGAGGTGCGCCGCCGTGCCAAGGCCATCAACTTCGGCATCATCTACGGCATTTCCGCCTTCGGCCTTGCCAATCAGCTGTCGATCGAGCGCTCGGAAGCGGGTGAATACATCAAGAAGTATTTTGAGCGTTTCCCGGGCATTCGCGACTATATGGACAGCACCAAGGCGAAGGCGCGAGAAGACGGTTATGTCGAAACCATCTTTGGCCGGCGCATCAATTATCCGGACATCAAGTCGTCCAACCCGTCGGTGCGGGCGTTCAACGAACGTGCGGCCATCAATGCTCCGATCCAGGGATCTGCGGCCGATGTCATCCGCCGCGCCATGGTGCAGATGGAACCGGCCCTTGAAAAGGCCGGTCTTGGCGAGCGTGTGCGCATGCTGTTGCAGGTCCATGACGAACTCATCTTCGAGGTCGAAGATGCGGATGTCGACAAGGCAATCCCTATCGTCACCTCGGTGATGGAGAACGCCACCATGCCGGCGCTTTCCATGCGCGTTCCGCTGAAGGTGGATGCGCGCGCCGCCAACAATTGGGATGAGGCGCACTGATCAGTGCATTGAGCAGGCGGTCTGCCGGATGGCGGGCCGCTCAGTGGCCTTCCGGGAAAAGCGAGAGCAGCGCGGTCGACAGCAGTTGCTGGGCATAATGCTCTGCCGAATGTGAAGCCTCGGGCGACAGGCCCATTTCCGAACAACGTTGTTGCACGGTCTCGACGATCAGAGCCATGATGCCGCGCGCCTGTTCGGAATTGCCGTTCTCGGACGTGTCCAGCGCAAGTGCAAGGCTGGTCATGGATATGATCTCCAGCACGACCATGCGCGCCTCAAGATCCAGAGCCGTTTGCACCACGCGTCTGTTCGTTCCCGTTGTCCGCTTCATATTTGCTCCCCCTAATATCAGGGGAGCTAGAGCATGGTCTGGAACTTTAAAGCGAGACACGCGAAGAATTTTGACGTCGCAGTGAGCCGACGAGCGACCGGCCTCAGGCGACGCGCTGCCCCTGACGCCAAACGGCCCGGCAGACCGGCACGCCGCTGTCGCGATGAACGCGCACGAGATCGGCGCGCAGGCCGGTCGAAATGCGGCCACGGTCATCGAGGCCGACCGTGCGCGCAGGCGTCGTACTGACCATCGCGATGGCCTGTGGCAGGCTGACGGTGTCGATTTCGTCCGAGAGGATGAATGGAGCATGCAGCAGGCTGAAAGGCACGTAATCGGACGACAGCACATCCAGTACCCCGAGACGGGCGAGATCGCTGGCGGCGATATTGCCGGAATGCGACTGGCCACGAACCACATTCGGCGCGCCCATCAGCACGGCAAGACCTGCCTTGTGCGAAGCTTCGGCGGCAGCGATGCTGGTGGGGAACTCCGCCAGCCGCACACCATGGCTAACCGACTCGGCGACATGATCGAGCGTGGCGTCATCGTGGCTGGCAAGGGTGATGCCGGCCTCGGCGCAGTGCCTGGCAAGCGCATCGCGGTGAGGGGCGGCATAAAGCTCGGAAGCTTCCAGCCGGCGTTTGACAAAGGCGTCGAAGGCCTCATCGCTGAGGCCGCGCTTGATCTTGTAGTAGAAGATATACTGATCCATCGTCTGGAATTGACGCTGACCGGGGGCATGGTCCATCAGCGACACCAGCCGCACGGCAGGGTCGCCTTCGAAATCGGAAAACTGCTCGACCACATCCGCCGTCGAAACCTCGCAGCGCAGGTGCAGGAGATGTTCGGCACGCAGGCGTCCCTCGCGTCCGGCGGTTTCTATGGAGGAGGCCAGTTCGCGCATCTCTCCGCGCGCAAAACCGCCTTCCTCGCCCGATCCCATGCGCAGGCAATCCAGCACGGTGGTGATGCCGGAACCGGCCACCTGCGTGTCATGGGCCTGAATGGCGGCAATCGCATTCCATTTCAGCCCGGCGCGGGGAGAAAAATGGGTTTCCAGATGATCGGTATGCAGTTCGACCAAGCCGGGCAGTAGAAAATCGCCGTCAAGGTCTTCACCCGTGCGGGACAGCCCTTCGGAAATGTCGGCGATCAACCCGTCCCGGATCTGCACGGACCCGTGCAGGATCGTGTCTTCGAGAACGATGCGGGCATTGCTGAGAACCTTTTCCATCAGGCAAAAGCCCTCCGATCTTGGTTTTCCTTCAGCGGCACCCGATGCAGGACGGAAAACGGCGCGCCACGCTGCGGTTCCACGAATACCGTCAGAGCATCGATCCTGCGCGGTTTGCCGGTGAAGGCGGCGAAGCGTTCGGTCAGAAGAGTATGAATGGCGTGGCGCCGATCTTCCGCAACCGGACCGGTGAGCGTCATATGGAAGCGGAATTCCTCCATGACATAGGGATAACCGTATCGGTACAGATGGTTGCGTTGCGGCTCGCTGAGTTTTTCCGGTTTGCGGCGGGCGATATCGGATTCAGAAAGCGGCGCGCGAAACGGCTCGAAATGTTCGACGATACTGCCGGCAAATTCCTGAAGGGTTGCATCGGGCGCACCCGGCACCAGCGCGAAGAAGGGGCCAAGCCCGGCGACAACCAGTTCTGGGACATCGAAAGCGTCAGCCGTTTCGGCGAAAGCGTCCACGGCCGCGATTAGGCCCGCCTCGTTCTTGCCATCGGCAAGCGCGAACGGTGCCTTCAGGGTGGCGTGAAAGGCGTAACGGCGGGGATCGGCGGTGATTGTGCGCCATTCATCCTCGGCAAGTCCGGTATCGGTGGGGACGGCGAGGTCGCGACCTTCGTAAGCATCACGGCCCAGCCAGAGACTTGCTGCCTGCGTCAGCGGATCATCCTTGGCGGGGGTGAAGTATATCGCATAACGCATTGTGAATGTGTCCTCGAAATCGTTGCTTCGCCAAGGGTATAGGCGCTCGGAGCGTGGTTGTCGCGGCACCATTTCACAGGCTCGTGACAAAGCTGCGTTGCGTTCCATGAAACCTTTTGCGCCCTTCCCACGTTTCCACAGGGCAATAAGGAGACAGGTCAATGGAAGAAGCAAGCATCATGATCGGCACCGTCATGGCAGTCTTTGCAGCCAGCGGCGTATTGTCGGCCTATTGGTATTCCCGCCACGAGGATTGACCGCCGATCATCTGGCATTTTGTTTTTCATAAGGAAAAGGCCGCGTCGGTGACGCGGCCTTTTCTGCATCTTGAACCTGTTCGGGCGCTCAGTGCGCTTTCGACATGTCGCCAAGAACGGCCTTGGAAGCCACGCTCGAATCGGCGTTGACCGTGTAGACGATCGGAACGCCGGTCGCGAGATTGACGTCGAGGATCTGTTCCTTGGTCAGGCGGTCGAGAACCATGATCAAGGAGCGCAGCGAGTTGCCGTGTGCGGCAACCAGAACCTTTTCGCCCTTGAGCACGCGAGGCAGAATTTCCGTCAGGTAATAGGGCCAGACGCGGGCACCGGTGTCGCGCAGGCTTTCGCCACCCGGCGGCGGTACGTCATAGGAACGACGCCAGATATGCACCTGCTCCTCGCCCCACTTGGCGCGGGCATCGTCCTTGTTGAGGCCGGAAAGATCGCCGTAATCGCGCTCGTTGAGCGCCTGGTTGCGGATCGTTTCGAGGCCGGACTGGCCGAGCTTGTCGAGCACGATCTTCAGCGTGTTCTGGGCGCGCTTCAGATCCGAGGTAAAGGCGATGTCAAACTTGATGCCGGTTTCGGCCAGTGCCTTGCCGCCGGCTTCGGCTTCCTCGATGCCGAGCGGGGTCAGGTCCGGGTCGCGCCAGCCGGTGAACAGGTTCTTGAGATTCCAGTCGCTCTGCCCGTGGCGAACGAGGACGAGGGTGCCGCTCATGTATTACCTCCAGTATGTTTTGTCAGTTCGAAAGCCCGAGCACGTCGAGCATGGAATAGAAACCCGGCTTCTTGTCACGGGCCCAAAGTGCCGCAGCAACACCGCCGCGGGCAAAGATGCTGCGATCGCGCGCCGTGTGCGACAGCGTCAGCATTTCTCCCTCTCCGGCAAACAGCACCGAATGATCGCCGACGATGGAACCGCCGCGCAGCGTCGCAAAACCGATCTTGCCGGCTTCGCGAGCACCTGTGTGGCCATCACGCACCCGCAGCGAATGATCGGCAAGCGCGATGTCGCGGCCGCGGGCGGCAAATTCGCCGAGCAAGAGGGCGGCACCGGACGGCGCGTCGACCTTGTGCTTGTGGTGCATTTCCATGATTTCGATATCCCAGCCGGAGGCCGGCAGCGCTTTTGCCGCCTGCTCGACCAGTACGCCGAGAAGATTGACACCGAGGCTGGTATTGGCGGATTTCACGACACGCGCATGACGGCCGGCGGCCATGATCTTTTCGTTGTCGGCTTCGGAACATCCCGTCGTGCCGCAAACATGCACGATGCGCGCCTGTGCAGCGAGACCGGCATATTCAACCGAGGTTGCCGGCGTGGTGAAATCCAGGACGCCATCGGCATGCAGAAAAGCCTGCAGCGGATCGGTCGTCAGGGGAATGCCGAGAAGGCCGACACCGGCCAACTCGCCGGCATCCTTGCCGATGAACGGTGAGCCTTCACGCCCGATGGCCGCATGCAGGCACACACCCTCGGTTTCCTGGATGATGCGGATCAGCGACTGTCCCATTCTGCCGGCTGCACCCACGACCACGAGCTTCATGTCGGTTTCGGTCTTGGGCGTTGCAGGCATGCAGGCAGGCTCCGTATTGATGCAGTCGGTCAGTTGTCGGTCGCGGGCTTTTCCGCAGGCGAGCCCTGCAGGTTGTTGAGGCGAGCGTAAAGCCCGTCCGGGCGCTTCGCAAGCTCCTCGTGCGAACCTTGCTCGATCACATGACCTTCGCTCATGACGACGATCTTGTCGGCCTTGACGACGGTCGAGAGGCGGTGTGCGACAACGACGACCGTACGGCCCTTCATGGCCACATCGAGCGCCTTTTGCACTGCGGCTTCCGATTCGTTGTCGAGTGCGGACGTGGCTTCGTCGAGCAGCAGGATCGGGGCGTTGCGAACAAGCGCGCGGGCAATGGAAAGGCGCTGGCGCTGGCCGCCGGAAAGCGTGATTCCGTTTTCGCCGACCGGCGTATCGTAACCCTTGGGCTGCGCGAGGATGAAATCATGCGCATGGGCAAGGCGGGCGGCTTCCTCGATTTCCACATCCGTCGCTTCCGGTCGGCCATAACGGATATTGTCGCGAATCGAACCTTCGAACAGATAGGGCTGCTGCGAGACATAGGCGATCTGGCGACGGAGCGAAGACTTGGTGACCTTGGAAATGTCCTGCCCGTCGATGAGAATAGCACCTTCCGTCGGATCATAGAAACGCGGAACAAGGGCAATAATGGTCGATTTGCCGGCACCTGATGGCCCGACCAGCGCTGTCGTCTGACCACCTTCGGCAACGATGTCGACACCCTTCAAGATCGCCGATCCTTCGCCATAGGCGAAACCGACGCCCTGTAGTTCGACACGGGCCTTGGTGACGACGAGATCGGCGGCATCCGGCACTTCGCGCTGCTGGGGCTGCAGGTCGAGAAGGGCGTAGATCATGCGGGCGTTGACGACGGCGCGTTCGATCTGCACCTGCAGCTTGGCAAGCCGGCGGGCCGGGTCGTAGGCCATCAGCAGTGCTGTCACGAAGGAGAAGAAGGCGCCCGGCGGCACGTTGTCGTAGATCGAGCGGAAGGCGGCATAAGCAAGAACGCTCGCGATCGCGAGGCCGGCGAAGGATTCCGTCAGCGGCGAAGTGCGCTCGGACAGACGGGCAATGCGGTTGGCGCGCTTTTCCGCCGTCTCGATGATGCTCTGCACCTTGTTGTCGAGCTGCTGTTCCATCGTGAAGGCCTTGACGATGGCAATGCCCTGAATGGTTTCCTGCATGGCACCCAGCACGTGGCTGTTGACCTCGATGGATTCCTTGGTGGCAACGCGCAGGCGGCGCGACACGTAACGCAGCGCATAAAGAAGCGGTGGTGCAACGGCAAAAACGATCAGCGACAGCACCCAGTCCTTGCTGATCATCACGCCGATCAGCGCGATCAACGTCAGAAAGTCGCGGGCGGTCGAGGTCACCGTCAGATTGAGGACGTCGCGAATGCCGGTGACATTCTGGCTGATCTGGGCAGCGAGATGGGCGGAGCGGGCTTCGCTGAAATAACCGACCGACAGGCTCATCAGATGGGTGTAGAGGCGACGCTGGTAGCGGGCGACGATGTTGTTGCCGATCTTGGCAAGCGTGACGGCTTCGAAATAGCTGGCAAAACCGCGCAGCACGAAGACCCCGAAGATGGCGCTGCAAATCAGGAGGACGAGATCGGCGCGCTTGTTGGCGAAAGCCTCGTTGACGACCGCTTCCATGATCCAGGCGGTAAAGGCAGTGCTGCCGGCGACCAGGACAAGACAGGTGATGGCAAAGGCATAACCGCCGATATGGTCACGCCCGTTTTCAGCGATAACGCGCTTCAGCGTGCCTGCGACCGTCGAGGAGCTTACCTCGGATTTTCTGTTCTTGTGCGCTTTCAACAAGCCTTCCAATCACCAAAACGTTGACGCAAAAACGCCGTTGTCGGAGGCGCGTCTTAACCAGTTGGTAGCGTTTTGGCTAGTGAAGCCAAACGATTCGGAGGGCTTGTTGCATTTGTGCAGGCCAAAGGGACGTGCACAAATGCAATCGATATCAACCGCTTTTACCGCTTCCAGCGACGTTCATCCATCGAAACGCCGTAAGCGGAAGGCCTGCGGGCGAAGCTGGCGAGGCCGGCCAGCGCGGCCTGGGGGTGCGTCACCACAAAGGTCGGAATGGTGGCAAGCAGTTCGGTGTGCGGCGCTTTGTCCTGAAAGGCTGCGCGGAATTCCGGCTTCTTCAATGCGGCAAGGATCTTCTGGGAGATGCCGCCGGCGAGATAAACCCCGCCCCGCGCCATGAAGATCAGCGCCATGTCGCCGGCCACACGGCCGAGATAGGTGGAAAACAGCGACAGGGTTTCGACGGCCTGTTCGTTGGACCCGTTGAGGCCCGCAGCCGTGACATCCGCCGGATCCTTCAATGTCGGCTCCGCGCCATCGGCGGCACAGATTGCCCGATATATATTGACGAGGCCGCGACCGCTGAGGATTTCCTCGGCCGACACGCGGCCTTCGATACGCTTCAGATGCGGGAAGATTGCGAAGTCGCGGTCCGAACGCGGTCCGACATCCACATGGCCGCCTTCGCCGGGAACCGGAAACCACATGTCTCGGGCATGAACCAGACCGGCAACGCCCAGTCCGGTGCCGGGCCCGAGCACAACGCGCGATGCCATATGCGGTTCGCCTTCGGGGCCGAGCGTTTCGCGGTGATCGGGACCGAGTTCGGAGGCTGCCAGCGCCTGCGCTTCGAAGTCGTTGACGACGAGCACGTCGTCGAAGCCGAGATCGGAGATCATCTTTTTCGGACGCACGACCCAGTCGCAATTGGTGAGGTCGATCTCGTGACCATCGATAGGTCCGGCAACGGCCAGAATGGCGGAACGTGGCTTCAGGCTGCTGCCTTCAAGCACGACCTGTCTGATCGCCTCATCGATCGTCGGGTAATCGGCCGTCTTGACGCTGACGAAGGGTGTGGCTTCCGCCTTCGCATCGGCAAGCACGGAAAAGCGGGCATTGGTGCCGCCGATATCGCCGAGAAGAATGGGAAAAGGGAGAGCGTCGGTCTTCATGCTGTCGGCCATTAGAAACGTCAGTCCTTCTGGAAATCGATGAATTTTTCAGCTGTCGCGCGGTTAAGCGCCATGGGGATATCGTAGACGGTGGCAAGCCGGGTCAGCGCCTTGACATCAACGTCATGGGGCAGCGCGGAAAGCGGGTCTATGAAGAAGATCAACATGTCGACTTCGCCGGTGGCGATCATCGCGCCGATCTGCTGGTCGCCGCCCAAGGGGCCGCTTTTCAGGCGGGTAACGTCCAGTCCCGGTGCGGCTTCCTGCACACGGCCGCCGGTCGTGCCGGTGGCGACGATCCTGAACGGCGCCAGCGACGCCTCATGGGCGCGGGCGAAATCCGCCATGTCGCTTTTCTTTTCGTCATGCGCGATCAGCGCAATACATTTCCTGCCCGACATGGTGTCTCCTCGCCCGTGGAACTTATAGGGCTTTTGCCTGCGATTTCCATAGCGCTTGCCCGCTTCGGCAAGACGCCATGGATTTCTAGACTGGAGATCAGGTTTTTGCCAACAGGCTTAGTTACCCGGACGCGAGCGTGGCAGAGGCACGTCGGCGGGCGGCGCTTCGGTAACCGCTGCAGCACCGCCTTGCGGCAATACGGCGCCTGGACGCGGCGCGATCCGCGCAGCACCGCTGGTAACTTCGGCAATGGCCTTGTCTGACGGTGCGGCAAGCACGGCGGCACAGGCCTTCGGCAGGTCCGACAGCATGACCTGGCGCGGCTTGACCGGTTTTTCGCTCGGGTCCGCCTTCGGTTTTGCCCAGGGCTCTGGGGTAAACCACCATGCGAGCGATTTGTCGCAGCCATCGCCTGCCGGCACCGAAGTTTGCGGTCGGCAGTTCGTATCACCCGCCGGGCAGCGCATGCGAATATGGAAATGCTCGTCATGCCCGTAGATCGGCCGCACCTTGCCCAACAATGAACGATTGCCCGTCCATGTTTCGCAGAGTTTCTTCTTGATGGCCGGATTGACGAAAATCCGCTCCACATCGGGATAACTTGCCGCCTGCATGACGAGTTTTGCGTGGGTAAAGGTCCAGCGACGCTGATCCACGGTGAGGAACTTGCTCTTGTCGAGCATGGAGGTGAAGGGCAGTTTTTCGCGTTCTGCCGCCGTCATGTGGCGTTCGGGCATCGGCGTGAACCAGATATCGGCATCCAGTCCGATCTGATGGGACGCATGGCCGGTCAGCATCGGTCCGCCGCGCGGCTGCGAAATATCGCCGATCAGAATGCCGGAACCCCAGCCGAGCCTTGCCGCGTCCATGGAAAAGCGCTGCAACAGCGCCACCAGTTGCGGCTGTCCCCAGCGGCGGTTGCGTGACAGGCGCATGGCCTGCCATGTCGGGCCATCTTCGGGCATGGCGACGGCGCCCATCTGGCAGCCCTTGGCATAAGAACCGAAGGAGGTGGATGCCCCTTCTGACGGCAAGGCAACGGAGCCGAACAGCTGCTTTGCGGGTGTGCCTTCCTGCGCGGCCAATGGTTCGGCCAACGCGCCGCACAGCATCGCTACGGCCGTCAGGCCCCAAAAGCTCCGGGAAATCGCTGTCATGTTCATCTGCCGCAAATCACTCTGTTGATTTGGTTTTACCGTGAAATCGGATTTTGGTGAAATGGAGATCGACAATGGTGAATTATCTTCTCCGATAATACGCTTGTGAGGCGTGGTCTCCTGTTTTTCGCCCCGTTTTGCCCTATGCTTCGCTGCAACAGAAAATGCAGGCAAGAGGTTTTGGATGGCTTGGTTCCGGCTGAAGACAGGTTTGGCGATTGCTGTAACGACGGCGATCGTGGTGGCTTCGGGAGTTCACGCACAGGATGCCGGACAGGAACAGAAATGGCGGCATGGCACGGCCGTCATCGGCGAGCTCGAATTGCCGGCGGATTTCAAGCAGCTTCCTTATGTGGATGTGAATGCCCCGAAGGCCGGCCAACTGCGGCTTGCAGCTGACGGTACATTCGACAATCTCAACCTGGCCATCGACCGTGGCTCGCCGGTGCTCGATCTCGAAATGATCTACGACACGCTGATGAAGCGTTCGGAAAACGAGGTGTTCGGCACCTATGGCCTTCTGGCTGAAGCGGTCTCCTATCCCGATGACATGTCGTCGGCCAGCTTTCGCCTGCGGGCCGAGGCGAAGTGGGCGGATGGCCAGCCGGTAACGCCGGAGGACGTGATCTTCAGCCTGGAAAAGCTGAAGGAACTGAGCGCGAGATATTCCGGTTATTACCGTCATGTCGCCAAGGTCGAAAAGACCGGGGAACGCGAGGTGACTTTCCGCTTCGACGAAAAGGGCAACAAGGAATTGCCCTCGATCGTTGGCGATTTTCCGATCCTGCCCAAGCATTGGTGGGAAGGGCAGGACGACAAGGGCAAGCAGCGGGATATTTCCCGCACCACGCTCGATATCGTCATGGGCTCCGGTCCCTACAAAATCGCCGCCGCCCAGCCCGGATCCTCGATCCGCTATGAATTGCGCGACGATTATTGGGGCAAGGATCTGCCGATCAATCTCGGTCAGAACAATTTCCGCACCATCAGCTATACCTATTTCTCGGACAGCGACGTTGCTTTTGAGGCGTTTCGCGCCGGCACGATCGATTATCGCCGTGAAAACAGTTCGAGCCGCTGGGCAACCCGTTACGATTTCGATGCGGTGAAGGACGGACGTGTAAAACGGGAAGCGCTCACCAATCCGTTCAAGGCAGTTGGTGTCATGCAGGCATTCGTTCCGAATATGCGCCGCGACCTGTTCAAGGATGCGCGGGTGCGCGAAGCACTCAACTACGCCTATGACTTCGAGGATATCAACAAGAACCTCGCATTTGGCGGCTTGAAGCGTGTCGACAGTTTCTTCTGGGGAACGGAACTGGCATCTTCCGGCCTGCCGCAGGGACGTGAACTCGAATTGCTGCAGGAGTTGAAGGAAAAGGTTCCGGCGCGCGTCTTCACCGAGCCTTTCGTCAACCCGGTGGGTGGCGATCCGAGCAAGGTCCGCGCAAACCTGCTCAAGGCCATCGGGCTTTTGAAGGAAGCCGGTTGGGACTTGAAGGGCAACCGCATGGTCAATGCCAAGACCGGCAAGCCAATGAGCTTCGAAATCCTGCTCAGCAACGCCGCGCAGGAGCGAACCGTCATTCCCTATGTGGCGAGCCTTAAGAAGATCGGCATCGATGCCCGCATTCGCACCGTCGACTCCTCGCAATATATCAACCGTGTCCGCAGTTTCGATTACGACATGCTCTACGGCATATGGGCGCAGAGCATGAACCCCGGCAACGAGCAGGCCGACTACTGGGGGTCGGAATCCGTCGATCGGCAAGGCTCGAAAAACTACGCCGGCATCTCCGACCCCGCTGTCGATGCGCTGATACGCAAGATCGTGTTTGCCCCCAATCGTGACGAACAGGTGGCGGCGATCAAGGCGATGGACCGTGTCCTGCTGGCCAACAATTATGTCGTGCCGATGTTTTATTCCGGCGAGGAAAAGATCGCTTATTGGGACCGTATCGAGCATCCTGCGAGCCTTCCTGAATACGATATCGGCTTTCCCGCTATCTGGTACGAGAGACCGGCAGGCAAATGAGCTTTCGGAGCCGGGGCTTGCTTCATGCAAGCCCAACTGGTCCAAATGGCCCGATGATTCGCATCCATGCAGGAATACCGTTTTCACCGGTCCCTGGTGAAACGCACACAACGACGATCAGGGAGCGCTGATGGGCGCCTATATTCTCCGCCGCCTTCTTCTGGTGATCCCGACGCTGATCGGCATCATGGCGTTTTCCTTCATCGTCATTCAGTTTGCGCCCGGCGGTCCGGTCGAACAGGTCATCGCACAGCTGCAAGGCTCGGATGCCGGCGATCGCCTGTCGGGTGGCGGCAACGATCTTGCCACCCAGGTCGGGGATGAAGGTCAGTATCGCGGCGCACAGGGGCTGGATCCCGAATTCATCAAGAAGCTCGAGCAGCAGTTCGGTTTCGACAAGCCGCCGCTGACGCGTTTTCTCGACATGATGTGGAATTACGCCCGCTTCGATTTCGGCGAGAGCTTTTTCCGCAATACGCCGGTCATCGACCTCATCCTCGACAAACTGCCGGTGTCGCTGTCGCTCGGCGTCTGGATCCTCTTGTTTTCCTACATCATTTCCATCCCGCTCGGCATCCGCAAGGCCGTCACCGACGGATCGGCTTTCGATGTGTGGACCTCCGGCATCATCATCGTCGGGTATGCCGTGCCGAGTTTCCTGTTCGGCATTCTGCTGATCGTGCTGTTTGCCGGCGGTTCTTTCTTCGACTGGTTCCCGTTGCGTGGCATCGTTTCCGATAACTTTGCGGAACTGTCCTGGTGGGAAAAGGTCGTCGACTATTTCTGGCACCTGACATTGCCGTTGATCGCGCTGTCGCTGTCGGCATTCGCCACGACGACATTGCTGACCAAGAACTCGTTCATCGACGAGATCAAGAAACAGTATGTAACGACCGCGCGGGCCAAGGGGCTGAACGAGCGGCAGGTGCTTTACGGACACGTTTTCCGCAACGCCATGCTGATCGTCATTGCAGGCTTCCCGGGGGCCTTTATCTCGGCCTTCTTCACCGGCTCGCTTCTTATCGAAAACATCTTTTCGCTCGATGGGCTCGGGCGTCTCGGCTATCTCGCCATCATCAATCGGGACTATCCGATCGTGTTCGGTACGCTCTTCATCTTCTCGCTGATGGGTCTCGTCATCAGCCTTGTTTCCGACCTGATCTATACCTGGATCGACCCGCGTATCGATTTCGAGCGGAGGGACGTCTGATGACCGACGCTTCCGTGGCAACCGCAGCCGCCCAGATATCGGCACCACCCAAGGGTTTCTGGTCTCCGACCAGCCTGCGCCGCTGGCAGAATTTTCGCGCCAATGGCCGGGGTTTCTGGTCCTTCTGGATTTTTCTCGTCCTGTTTTTCGCAAGCATGATGGCGGAATTCATCGCCAACGACCGGCCGATCATCGCCTCCTACAAGGGGGAGATCCTCTACCCGGTGCTGGTCGATTACCCGGAGGAAAAGTTCGGCGGCTTTCTGGCCACCACCGATTACCGCTCCGAATACATTACCCAGGAAATCGAGGCCAATGGCTGGATGATCTGGCCGCCAATCCGCTATTCCTACCAGACGGTCAATTCGCAGATCCCGCATTCGGCGCCGACCGAACCGTTCTGGCTGATGGACAAGGCCGATCGCTGCAGCGCCTATGCCCAAAAGGATGCCGATCCGAATTGTTCGCTGGGTAACCTGAACTGGCTTGGAACAGATGACCAGGCGCGCGATGTCGCTGCCCGTCTGATCTACGGTTTTCGCATCTCCGTCCTGTTCGGCCTGGCTCTAACCATTGCGTCCGCGGTGATCGGAGTGTTCGCCGGTGCAGTGCAGGGATATTTTGGCGGCTGGACCGATCTTCTGATGCAACGTTTCATCGAGATCTGGTCGGCCATGCCGGTCTTCTACATTCTCCTGATCATCGCAGCCATCCTGCCGCCGGGCTTCTTCATCCTGCTCGGCATCATGCTGCTGTTCTCCTGGGTCGCCTTCGTCGGCGTGGTGCGGGCGGAATTCCTGCGCGCCCGCAATTTCGAATATGTGCGGGCAGCGCGGGCTTTGGGTGTCGGCAACTGGACGATCATGATGCGCCACCTGCTGCCCAATGCCATGGTCGCAACCCTTACATTTCTGCCTTTCATCCTGTCCGGCTCCATCGCGACACTCACATCGCTCGATTTCCTCGGCGTCGGCATGCCGCCCGGCTCGCCGTCACTGGGTGAAATGATCGCGCAGGGAAAGAACAACCTGCAGGCACCCTGGCTCGGCATTACCGCGTTCATGGCGATGTCGGTAATGATGTCGCTCCTGATCTTCATCGGTGAAGCCGTGCGTGATGCCTTCGATCCACGAAAGGCTTTCAGATGAATAACAGGATCGAACCGCTTCTCTCCGTCAAAGACCTGTCGGTTGCCTTCCATCAGGGGGGCAAGACGTCGCTGGCCGTTGACCGCGTGTCATTCGATATCGCGCCGGGAGAAGTGCTGGCGTTGGTTGGCGAATCCGGTTCCGGCAAGTCCGTATCGGCCAATTCGATCCTGCGCTTGCTGCCTTATCCGGCGGCCAGCCACCCGTCGGGAAAAATCCTGTTCGATGGAAAGGACATGTTGAAGGCCAGCGATGCCGAGCTTCGACATGTGCGTGGTGATGACATCACCATGATCTTTCAGGAGCCGATGACCTCGCTCAATCCGCTACATTCGATCGAGCGGCAGATCGGTGAAATCCTGGCGCTGCATCAGGGCATGAATTTCGCGACCGCGCGCGTCCGCACGTTGGAGCTTCTCAATGAAGTGGGTATCCGCGAACCGGAAAAGCGGCTGAAGGCGTTTCCGCATGAATTGTCCGGCGGTCAGCGGCAGCGCGTGATGATTGCCATGGCACTCGCCAACCGCCCAAAGCTCCTGATTGCCGACGAGCCGACCACCGCGCTCGATGTCACCGTGCAGGCCCAGATTCTCGAGCTCTTGAGCCGGCTAAAGGTCGATTACGGCATGTCTATCCTGTTCATCACCCATGATCTTGGCATAGTTCGCAAATTCGCCGATCGTGTGTGCGTGATGACCAAGGGCAAGATCGTCGAGACCGGTGCGGTCGAAGACGTGTTTGAAAACCCGAGCCATGAATACACCCGGCATCTTCTGGGCTCCGAACCACGGGGCGAGCCGCCGGTCACCGATCCGGCTCGGCCGGTCGTGATCGAGGGCAAGGACATAAAGGTATGGTTTCCGGTCAAGGCCGGTTTCTTCCGCAAGGTGGTCGATCATGTGAAGGCGGTCGATGGCGTCGACCTGACGTTGCGTGCCGGCGAAACGCTGGGCGTCGTCGGCGAATCGGGCTCGGGCAAGACGACGCTTGGCCTGGCGCTTGCGCGGCTGATATCGTCCAAAGGCCGCATCAGCTTCATCGGCAATCAGATCGACGGCTTGTCCTTCAAGGGAATGCTGCCTTATCGTGACCGGTTGCAGGTGGTGTTTCAGGATCCTTATGGATCTCTCAGCCCGCGCATGTCTGTCGGTGAGATTGTCGCCGAAGGCTTGAAGGTTCACGAAAAATCGCTGTCGGCAGCAGACCGAGACCGTCGCGTTGCGGCGGCGCTGGATGAAGTCGGCCTCGATCCCGCCACCCGCTGGCGTTATCCGCACGAATTTTCCGGCGGCCAGCGACAGCGTATCGCCATTGCCCGTGCCATGGTGCTGAAACCCCGTTTCGTCATGCTCGACGAGCCGACCTCGGCACTCGACATGACCGTGCAGGCGCAGGTGGTCGATCTGCTGCGTGACCTGCAGCAGAAACATCAGCTCGCCTACCTCTTCATCAGTCACGACCTGAAAGTGGTGAAGGCGCTGGCCAACGAAATGATTGTCATGCGTCTCGGCAAGGTCATGGAGGCGGGGCCCGCCGAGCAGATTTTCCGCGCACCGCAAAATGACTACACGCGCACGCTCATGGCTGCGGCCTTCAGGATCGAGGCAGCTGACACAGGGGCGATCAGCGAGTAACCGGGCACAGCGACCGGAACATTCGAGGGTGCAATCGGTTTTCCTTGCATGAATGCAGCCGTTTTCGGTGGCAAATCGCTCAAGGAGGAGACGATGAACAGCCGTTTCGATCCAAAGGAAGCCCGACCTGTCGACACCGTACCGCCGCCGTTCGGTACGCGCGAAACGACGGTGCGGGAGATTGAACAACCGCTGACCCCAACAGATGCCCGCCAGGGCGCAAAGGGGACGCCGGTCCTGAAAGTCCTGCTCGCGGGCATCATTCTGGCGCTGATTGCCTGGGGTGGTGCGGAATGGTGGGGAGCGGAAACTGCGCCGCCTGCGGAGCAAACGGCTACGCCGCCGGCCGGTCCGGCCGCGCCCGCAAACCCGAGTGATGTGCCGGCCCCTGCCAACACACCTTGACCGCGTTCGAGCCGGATGCGGGACACATCAATCGATTTGATGCACCCGCGTCTGGACATTGTCACATGTTTTGCCGATAAATTGTGCCGCGGACGTGAAGACACGTTCCTAGATTAGGCAGGCAAGGGCGCTTTATCCCAATGCGGGGCGCCACAGGGGCAGGCATGACAAAGACCGATATCGCAACCCGGGTCTATAACCACGCCTTCAAGCTCGATCCCATCATTCGCAGTCTGATCGACACGGATTTCTACAAACTGCTGATGTTGCAGATGATCTGGAAACTGTATCCGCAAACGGATGCGACGTTTTCGCTGATCAACCGCACGACCCGCGTTCGGCTCGCAGACGAGATCGACGAAGGTGAGTTGCGGGACCAGTTGGATCATGCGCGCTCGCTTCGTCTCACCAAGAAGGAAATGATCTGGCTGGCAGGTAACTCGTTTTACGGTCGCAAGCAGATCTTCGAGCCGGAATTCCTGACATGGCTTGCCGCCTATCAGTTGCCGGAATACGAACTGGCAAAACGCGATGGCCAATATGAGCTGACCTTCCATGGTCGTTGGGTCGATACCACGATGTGGGAAATTCCAGCACTTGCCATCATCAACGAGTTGCGCTCGCGCGCGGCCCTTCGCTCGCTCGGTTATTTCACGCTCGACGTGATCTACGCCCGCGCCAAGGCCAAGATGTGGGAAAAGGTTCAGCGTCTGCGCGAGCTTCCGGGCCTGCGCATCTCCGATTTCGGCACGCGCCGCCGCCACAGCTTCTTGTGGCAGCGCTGGTGCGTCGAGGCGTTGAAGGAAGGGATCGGCCCGGGCTTTACCGGCACAAGCAACGTTCTTCTGGCCATGGATTCCGATCTCGAAGCCGTCGGCACCAATGCGCATGAACTGCCCATGGTGATGGCAGCGCTTGCCGATACCGACGATGAGCTTCGCGCCGCACCCTATAATATCATGAAGGACTGGAACCGGCTTTACGGCGGCAACCTTCTGATCGCACTTCCCGACGCTTTCGGCACGGCCGCCTTCCTGCGGGATGCACCGGAATGGGTGGCGGATTGGACGGGTTTCCGTCCCGACAGTGCGCCGCCAATCGAAGGTGGCGAAAAGATCATCGAGTGGTGGCAGAAGATGGGGCGCGATCCACGCCAGAAGCTTCTGATCTTTTCCGATGGACTGGACGTCGATGCGATCATCGACACCTATCGCCATTTCGAGGGCCGGGTGCGCATGAGTTTTGGCTGGGGCACCAACCTCACCAACG
Source organism: Hyphomicrobiales bacterium (assembly GCA_900472395.1). GTDB lineage: Bacteria > Pseudomonadota > Alphaproteobacteria > Rhizobiales > Rhizobiaceae > Neorhizobium. The sequence goes on along the minus strand of UCHV01000014.1, from coordinate 214,741 downwards.
ATTTTATGGGCTGCGCGCCGACGGCAATCGATGGACTCAATCCGATTTCGGTCGTTTGCAAGGTCAGTGATGCTAACGGTCGTCCGGCCGTCAAACTATCCGACAATCCGCACAAGGCGACGGGCGAACCATCGGAAGTGCAGCGCTATCTGAAGATTTTCGGCCAGGAAGACCGGGTGGAACAGGCTGTTCTCGTTTAACACCCGGCATGACACAAAAGGCCCCATGCAGACATGCACGGGGCCTTTTTTATGCGTAAAAGCTTACTGTACGACCTGCACGACCGTGTGGGTGCGCGGATCGACGATGACGCGCTGTTCATTGACGACGGCATAACCGTAACGTTCGTTGCTCGGGACCGGCATCAACACGACTGTTTCCGGAATGCGCTTGCCGACAACCACTTCCTGCTGAACCATGACAGGCGCCGGGGCCGGTTGCTGTTGGACATAGGTGACGACTTCCTGCGGCGGCGGATCGATGGCCGTGCCGATAATCGCGCCGGCAACACCCCCGACTGCCGCGCCGACCGGACCGCCGACGATTGCGCCGGTCACTGCTCCGCCTGCCGCACCGCTTGCCGTGCCTTCCTGCGCATAGGCCGCAGTGGCAAATACTGTCGCAAGGGCGGCTGCGGACGTCATGATGATCTTACGCATTGGTCTTCTCCTCTCTTGGGTTTACCAATGGCGAAAGAACACTGCTGGGGATTTTCCGTTCCGATTTGCCGATAACGAATCGTAAAGATTTGAAAACAGGGTCTGTAAAAACGCCTCGCGGAATCGGTTAAGTCATTGGAATGTTAGTTTCATTGATGCGACTGATTGCGATCACGTTGCGAGGGTCGGCGCTCCAAAGCTTTCAAAACGGGCCTCCTTCAACGCAGGCTTTTTCCCGGCAAATTGCCGGCGAAGGCAATGCCGACCTCGGGAACCCTTGCTGTTTCGATGCTTGAAAACATTTGTTGACAACCTAGTCAAAAGTTTTAATGACGCGGTAAACCGCTTTCGAAAAGGCTTCGCATACGATGGACGAACTTGCACCGCAGGAAGCGGCGGTTTTGGCAATCATCAAAGCCAATCCGTTCGTCGGGCAGCAGGAAGTTGCCGACCAGCTCGGCCTTGCTCGCTCCACGGTGGCCGCTCACATCGTCCAGCTGGTTCAGAAGGGCCATATCCTCGGCCGTGGTTATGTTCTGGCAAGCGGCCAGCGGGCAATCTGCGTCGGCGGCGCGGTGCTCGACCGCAAGTACAATGCCCGCGCTCCGTTGGTCATGGAAACGTCCAATCCGGTCGATAGCGGTCGCTCCTTCGGTGGCGTGGCGCGCAACGTTGCGGAAAATCTGGCGCGTCTCGGTACCGCAACCGGCTTTGTGTCCATGGTCGGCGATGACGAGACGGGCCGCGCCATTCTTCATTATTTGCAGGATTGCGGTATCGACATCAGCCAGGTGGCCACGACGGCGGAACGTCCGACCGCGGAATATGCGGCCATTCTCGATCCGGCCGGCGATCTTGTGCTCGGCATTTCTGACATGAGCATCTTTGATCTCATCCAGCCGCCGCAGGTCGAAAAAGCTTGGTCGCATCTGGCGGCCGCAAGCTGGGTCTTCGCCGATTGCAACCTGCCTGCCGAAACGCTGGCCTTTCTGATCTCCAAGCGCCGAGATGCGCGTTTTCGCCTGGCGATCGATGCCGTATCTACCCCAAAAGCAGCCCGCCTGCCGCGTGATCTGACCGGTATCGACCTGATTTTCATGAATATCGACGAAGCCAATGCGGTGCTGCGTCTCGATGAGGTGATCACCGATGCCGGTGAAGCGGCGCTCGCGCTGCAGGCCGCAGGGGCTGCGGAAGCCATTGTCACCATGGGTCCGAAGGGAATTGCCGTTGCCGGCCGCGAGGGCCTGAAATTTTTCCCGGCCGTCGAAGCCCGCCCGGTCGATATGACCGGTGCCGGCGACGCGATGATTGCCGGCACGCTGCATCGCCTTCTGGAAGGCGATGATCTTTATCGCGCCGCCCGCACCGGCGCGCTTCTCGGAACTCTGACGACGGAAAGCCCGGCCAGCGTTCACACCGAACTGTCGGAACGTTTTCTCGCCGCCAACATGCACCGCCTCGATCGCTGAAAGGAAATCATCATGTCCCTCATCAAACCAAAGCTCAGCCCCGAAGTTGCCGATACGCTGGCATCCGGCGGGCCGGTCGTGGCGCTGGAATCCACCATCATCACCCATGGCATGCCGTTTCCCGCCAATCTCGAAACCGCATTCGGCGTCGAGCAGGTGATCCGGGATAACGGCGCCGTTCCGGCCACCATCGCCGTCGTCGATGGCGAGCTGCGCGTCGGTCTGGAGCCTGACGAACTGGAAGCGCTCGCCAAGGCTCAAGGCGTCGTCAAGGCATCGGGCCGTGACCTTGCCGTTGCCATGGTGCGTGGCCAGTCGGCAGGTACCACTGTTTCCGCAACCATGCTGATGGCCGATCTTGCCGGCATCGACATCTTTGCCACAGGCGGCGTCGGTGGCGTGCATCGCGGCGCCGAGCAGACCTTCGATATCTCGGCTGATCTGACCGAACTTGGTCGCACGAAGACTGCGGTCGTCTGCGCCGGTGTGAAATCCATCCTCGATATTGCCAAGACCCTGGAATATCTCGAAACCCAGCGCGTTCCGGTCATCGCTTACGGCACGGAAGAGTTCCCGGCTTTTTTCACCCGCCAGAGCGGTTTCAAGGCGGATCACCGTCTCGATACGCCGGAAGAGATTGCCCGCGCCATGTATCTGCACCATCAGCTCGGCACCGGTACCGGCCTGCTGATCGCCAATCCTATCCCGCAGGCGGCGGCATTGACGCATGAATTCATCGACGGCACGATCGCCGATGCGGTGAAGGAAGCCGATGAGCGCGGCATCGGACGCAAGGAATTGACGCCGTTCCTGCTGGCCCGCATCAACGAGCTGTCGGGCGGTGAAAGCCTGAAGGCCAATATCCAGCTGGTGCGCAACAATGCAGCGCTTGCTGCCCGCATGGCGGTTGCGTACGCGCCGCTGAAGGCCGGCCGCTAATCCGGTTCGCCAGGCAGATAAGGAAAGGGCCGCTCGATGCGGCCCTTTTGCATTTCAAGACTTACCGTAATGTCGCAAGCCGTTCGGTCAGCAGCGCAAAAAAGCCATCGGCATCGACGCTGCCCATGAAGAGCGCATTTTTCGGACGGTCGGTCACGCCCCACCAGTCGGCGACGGTCATGCCCTTGGTCAGTTCCGAAGCGGTTTCCACTTCGACATTGCACTCGCGGCCCGCATAAAGCTCCGGCTTCAGCAGATAGGCAATGACATTCGGGTCATGCAGCGGCCCGCCTTCGCTGCCGTATTTCTCCACATCGAAACGTTCGAAATATTCGAGCCAGCCGGCAACCGCTTCGCCGACCGGCGTACCAAGATCGCGGAATGCGGCAACGCGCGGCTTGGTTGTCAGCACTTTGTGGGTGACATCCAGCGGGATGATAACGACGGGCGCGCCGCAACCGAAGGCGATCTTTGCGGCTTTCGGATCGACATAGATGTTGAATTCGGCAGCCGGCGTGATGTTGCCGCCCTCGAACAGGCCGCCGCCCATGGAAACGATGCGGCGGATACGCTTGGCGATTTCGGGCGCCTTGGTCAGCGCAGTGCCGAGATTGGTCAGCGGCCCCAGCGTGCAGATGGTGACGGTGCCTTCCGCCTCCGCCATCAGCGTTTCGATGATGAAATCGACGGCGTGCTTTTCCTGCAGCGGCATGGTCGGCTCTGCCAAGGTCGCGCCATCGATACCGGTCCAGCCATGCACGTATTCGGCGGTGACGAGAGCGCCTTCCATCGGCTTGTCGCAGCCGGCAAAAACCTTGATGTCGGTGCGCCCGGCCAGTTCGCAGATCTTGCGGATGTTTTTTTCCGTCAGTGTCAGCGGTACATTGCCGGCGGCGGCGGTGATGCCGAGGATTTCGATCTCGGGGCTTGCCAGCGCCAGCAGGATCGCCAGGGCATCGTCCTGACCGGGATCGGTATCGATAATAATCTTTTCCGCCATGCGACGCTCCTCCAAAGAATTAGGAAACCAGATATTTCCCTGCGCTACGCGAAGCGCGGGACGGGCGCAAGCCTGTGATGGCGCACTTGGCCCGACGTAAATTGCGACCTTAAGTCATGGCCACCGGGAAAGCAGGCCATATATGCTTGTCTGCGAAAGTCACGATACCTTTTCAAGGCGCGCCAGCACAGGAAAGAGCAAAATGAGCGAGACCTTTACCGCCATGGTCATCGATAGGGTCGACGGCAAGCCGAAAGGCACTTTCCGCGAGATGACGGTCGCCGACCTGCCGGATAACGATGTCCTGGTCGAGGTGGCTTATTCGACGCTCAACTACAAGGACGGGCTGGCCGTTTCCGGCAGAGGCAGGATCGCACGTCGCACGCCGCTTGTCGGCGGAATCGATCTGTGCGGAACGGTGGTGGAATCGCGTGTGCCCGAATGGAAAGCCGGTGACAAGGTGATGGTCAATGGCTGGGGCCTGTCGGAAACGGAATTCGGCGGGTATGCGCGATTTGCGAAACTCAAAACGGAATGGCTGATCCGCCTGCCCGACGTCTTTTCCGAAGCGCAGGCGATGGCGATCGGCACTGCGGGTTATACGGCCGCACTCTGCGTCGATGCGCTGGAAAAATGGGGTGCGATCCAGTCCGGTGAAGGCGAGGTGCTGGTTACCGGTGCCGCCGGCGGCGTCGGCTCGGTGGCGATCGCGCTGCTGGCGGCTGCGGGCTATGAGGTCACGGCTTCCACAGGCCGGCCGGAAACCCACGATTACCTGCGCTTGCTCGGCGCCAGTGCCTTTATCGACCGTGCGGCCCTGCAGGAAAAGGGCGGGCCATTGCAGAAGGAACGCTGGTCGGGCGGGATCGATTCCGTTGGTTCCACGACACTTGCCAATGCCTTGTCGCAAACGATGCGCGGCGGCGCGATCGCAGCCTGCGGCCTTGCCGGCGGGGCGGATCTGCCGGCTACGGTCATGCCGCATATCCTGCGCTCGGTGGCGCTGATCGGGGTCGATTCCGTCATGGCGCCACAGAGCCAGCGTCAGTCCGCCTGGCTGCGTCTCGCCCGCGATCTCGACCGCGCAAAACTCGACAGCATCACTCAGATGCAGCCCATGTCGAACCTGCCGGAACTGGCGGAAGACATTCTGGCCGGAAAGATCCGTGGTCGCGTGGTGATCGACGTTTCGAATTGATTTTTGATTGTTTAGCCGGTGCGGGCGTTGCTTGACGCAACCGTGCCGTCGCGGCGGGGAAACACCTTGCGGATATAGGTCATGTAATAGTTGCCGGGAGACGTGGCGGTCAGGAGCCCGCTTACGGCCTCGGTCGGCACGTCCGCCAGTTCTCGGACCATGCCGTCGTGAAACGTCACGTCCAGATATTTGTGATCAGGATCATAAGCGATTTCGGCGATCAGGCGGGATGAAACGGCGATCCGGTGCATGGCGGCCTCCTTGTTCTTTGGAGGCAAAATGCCAGACGTCGGGTAAAATCGATCCTCAGCCAATCATTCGAATTTTAGCCAAACCGTATAAAACCGGCACTGTGGTCTTTTCAAAAGCGCGTGCGTGTACCGTCGTTGGTGATCATGTGAAATTTCGAACCGTCGGTTTTGACGTCGGCGCAATCCGTCTGCCTGTTTTCGAACCGAATGCAGATCTTGCCGGTCGAGATCTTGTAACCGCGCTTGGACCCCTTGCGGTAGGTATAACCGCTGCGGTCGGTTGTGGTTTCCTGTGAACTTTCGTTCAGATGCGCGCGGATTTCCGCAGCGGTGGCGTTGCGGATACGCGCACTGGTTTCGGCCGAAAATGCTGGCGCGGCGCAGGCAAGAAATGAGGCAAGCGTGGCCAGGTTCCGCAGGGTTCGGTGCATGGGTCTTCCTCTTTTAGATCGCCGGCCAAGATACGCAGCCCGATCTTGCGGTCAATGTGTTTGTCGGATCATCGGCGCGCGGTGGTGTGTTTCGCATTCGTATTTCCATGCGCAAGTGACAATCCTTCAAGACGGATATCGTCGGGATGGTGCCTTATGCTCCCGGCAACGTGATCGACAACACGATCCGGCGTCTTGTCGATCCGTCTTGCCGATCCACATGAACGGTATGGCTTTGAAATCTGCCCTTGTCGCTGAGGAGAGCGCCGATGACCGCCAGCAATGATCTCGAAAAAGGCCTGCGTGACGGCAAGGATATCCTGCCCGAACCGGTCGATATGCCGGCGCTGGAACCGTCGGCGCATTCGCCCGTTCATCCCCGCGGCGTCCATAAGACCGAAGCGGATATCGATGAAAGCCTGGAAGAAAGCTTCCCCGCCAGCGATCCACCCGCCTCCGGTTATTCGGACTGAAACCTTGCCCGTAATCCTCCCCGGTCTGCAGGACAGGCTTTGCCTGCGGACCAAAACCGAATGGATGAAAATCTCATGGACAATTCCACAAAATCCCGCCGCCAGGCCCCGTTGAAGACGCCAAGCGGCATTTCCGAAGAGGGCGTGCGCGATATTTCAGCCGGGATCACCAAGCTTCTGGCCGATGTTTTTGCAATCTATCTGAAGACCAAGAATTTTCATTGGCATATGTCGGGCGCGAATTTTCGCGATTATCACCTTCTGCTCGATGAACATGGCGACCAGCTTTTTGCGATGACCGACCCGCTGGCCGAACGGGCCCGCAAGATTGGAGGCGGCACGCTGCGGTCGATCGGCGAGATTTCCCGCCTGCAGCGCATCTCCGACAACGATGCCGACTTCGTTCATCCGCATGAAATGCTGGCTGAGCTGCGAGACGATAATGCGTCGCTGGTTGTCAGCATGCGCGAACTTCATGACGTCTGCGACGAGTTCAACGACGTCGCGACCGCAAGCCTTCTGGAAAACTGGATCGATGAAAGCGAACGGCGCGTCTGGTTCCTGTTCGAGATTACGCGAAACACCAACCGTTAAGTCTGCCGTCAGGCCGCCCTCTTTTGGGGGCGGCTACTCCTGCGGCGCGGAGCTATGCCGCGCGATGAGAAAATCGCGATATTTTTCCCTGAGTTCTGCGATCTCTATATCGCCGGCAATCCAGTTTTCGATCCAGCCAATAAAGAGTGGATCGTTTTCGATGGTATGACCGTTCGCGCGAGCTTTATCGAAAATGCGATCAACAAGCGCCCGCCGGGCTTCGGGTGTCATGAGGCGGTGGCTCCTTGGGCATGATGGGCAGTTCGGTGCGGCAATTCTTGCGAATCGCCAATTTCATATTGCGACTGGTAATCAGAGTAAGCTGTCGCCATCAATGGGCATGACTGAGCGATGGGATAATATGCCGGCTTGTATCCTGCAGCGAAAACTCACCAGATTGCCGATCATGCGATCCCCCGAATGCAGAGCAAGGCGATAAGCGACGAGCGGCGGTAATTGTTCCGCCCCGTTGTCGAAAAAATCAGATAGAGCGCCGATCTGTCACTTAGCGGACCATGTGCGGCAGCCGCTTTCATTTGTCGGACAAAGGCTCTATTGCCGGCCCGCGCTTTAAACCTATCTTCGTTGCGAGCATGGAGGACCAAAGCCTTGGAATATCGTTTTCTGATCGTGGAAGACAGCTTGCTGGTGGCGATGGACATCGAAGACGCCGTGCAGCGCAGCGGCCACAAGGTGGTCGGCATCGCGCCCGACATGAAAGTGGCGCTGAATTACAGCGGCGATACCGATATCGCTTTTGTGGATGTGCGTCTTGCCGATGGCGAGACGGGACCAGAAATCGCCCGCATTCTTGCCGATTCGGGCATCGTGGTGGTGATGGTTACCGGCAATCCCGGCGTGGTCGTGCAGGGTGTCCCAGGCGTTGTCGGCGTTATGGCAAAACCTCTGACAGATCAGGCTTCGCGTGACCTCATTCAGTTTGCCGTCGACAGAAAGAGCGGCCGCACCGGTACGCCACCGGCGCGGTTGAAACTGTTCAACTGAAGCGAAGAGTTCACATCAGGCCGCAGACCATCTCAGGTAGATTGTCGAAAGTGGGGGCAGCGTGAGCGTTACCGACTGTGGGCGTCCATGCGATGGCTCCGGGCTGGTCCAAACCTCGACATTGCCGAGGTTGGAGCCGCCATAAACGCTCGCATCGGTATTCAAAACCTCCTGCCAACGTCCTTCGGCCGGCACACCGATCCGGTAGTGATGGCGCGGCAGCGGCGTCAGGTTCGATACGGCCAGCACCATGGATGACCCGTCGCGTGATTTGCGCAGCATGCCAAGCACCGAGCTTTCCGCATCGTCCGATACCGCCCATTCGAAACCGGCCGGATCGAGATCACCGAACTGCAAGGCCGGTTCGGCCGAATAAAGCCGGTTGAGATCGCCGATCAGCTTCTGCATGCCGGCGTGATCGGGCCGGTCGAGCAGATCCCAGACCACCGAGCCGTCATGGTTCCATTCGGTCTCCTGGGCAATCTCGCAGCCCATGAACAGCAGTTTCTTGCCCGGATGCGCCCACATGAACGCGAAATAGGCGCGCAGATTGGCAAGTTTCTGCCAGTGGTCGCCCGGCATCTTTCCGAACAGCGAACCTTTGCCGTGCACCACCTCGTCATGGGAGATCGGCAGCATGAACCGTTCGGAATAAGCGTATATCATCCCGAAGGTCAGCATGCCGTGGTGGTATTTGCGGTAGACCGGATCGTCGGACATGTAATGCAGCGTGTCGTGCATCCAGCCCATGTTCCATTTGAAATCGAAGCCTAGCCCGCCGTCTTCGGGGGACTTGGTCACGCCCGGCCACGCGGTTGATTCTTCCGCCACCGTAAAAGCATGAGGGCAGCGGTCATGAATGATGCTGTTTAAATGCTTGAAGAACTCGACGGCTTCCCAATTTTCCCGGCCGCCATACTGGTTGGGAATCCATTCGCCTTCGTTGCGGCTGTAATCCCGGTACAGCATCGAGGCGACGGCATCGACGCGCAGCGCATCGATATGGAAATGTTCGAGCCATTCCAGCGCCGAAGCGATCAGAAAACCTTTCACCTCGTTGCGGCCCAGATTGTAGATCAGCGTGTTCCAGTCCTTGTGAAAACCTTCGCGCGGGTCCTCGTGTTCGTAAAGCGCGGTGCCGTCGAAACGTGCCAGCCCCCAGACATCGGTCGGGAAATGCGCCGGCACCCAGTCTAGGATGACGCCGATGCCGGCCGCATGGCAGCGGTCGATGAAATAGGCAAAATCTTCCGGCGTGCCGTAACGGCCGGTCGGCGCGAACAGGCCAAGCGGCTGGTAACCCCAGGAACCGCCGAACGGATGCTCCATGATCGGCAACATTTCGATATGGGTGAAACCGAGGCTTTTGACGTAAGGCACGAGGCGCTGGCTGAGTTCAACCCAGTCAAGCGAGCGATTGCCTTCCTCTGCAATCCGCAGCCATGAGCCGAGATGCACTTCATAGACCGACATCGCGCCAGCGCCTGCGCGAGCATCATTACGCTGCATCCATGCGCCGTCGGTCCAGGCAAAGGGGCGCGACGAGGCGACGACAGATGCGGTGGAAGGGGCTGCCTCGGAGGCGCGGGCGACGGGGTCGGCCTTCTGGGCCAGCACATTGCCATGCGCGTCGATGATTTCGAACTTGTAGCGCTCACCGGCGGTCAGGCGCGGCAGAAACAATTCCCAGACGCCGGCCTGCGGGCGTTGGCGCATCGGGTGGCGGCGACCGTCCCAGGCGTTGAAATCACCGACCACCGAAACACGCCGCGCATTCGGCGCCCAGACGGCAAAGCGCACGCCGGATATGCCATCGACCTCCATGGGAATGGCGCCGAGCGTACGGCCGAGATCGTAATGCGTGCCCTGCGCGATCAGGTGCAGGTCGAGATCGCCGAGCAGAGGTGCGAAGGAGTAAGGGTCTTCGGTTTCCTGCACCGCGTCCGGCCACTGGATGCGGAAGAGGTAGGGCGTCGTCGAACCGACCACGCCGGCGAACAGGCCACCGGCATGGATATTGTCGAGGGCGGCGAGAATACGGCCGCTGTCACGCTCGATCACCTCCACGGAAACGGCGCCGGGAAGGAGCGCCCGTACCACGGTCAGTTCGCCATACTGGTGGCGGCCGAGAATGGAAAACGGATCGCCGTGCCGACCGTCCACAAGGGCGTTCAACCCTTCCGTCACGGTGCCGATGATCAGGTCGGTGCGCTCATATCTCATCGGTTCTTCTCCGCTCGGGATGTTTTGAGGAGACGATTGGCAATGGCCGAAAAGCCGGCCAGAGGCAGTGGCAGCCAGTGCGGCCGGCTGCGGACTTCATAGGCGATCTCGTAGGCCGCCTTTTCCAGAAGGAAGAGGTCGAGAATGTTTTCGCGCTGCGACTGGGGCATGCGGAGAAGCTCACAGCCGTCTGCCACCGTCAGGTAGGCGCGCAGGAAAGCCGGTTCCGCCAGTTTCATGAAACGATCTACCAGTTCGCCATGGCGGGCGTCATCCACCTCGCTGACAATCTCGCGGTCGAGATCGGCGGATGCGCCGAGATAACTCAGCGACCGCAGGAAACCTGCAACGTCGCGCAGCGGATTGCTCTTGGCGCGGCGTTCTTCGAGATCGCGGGTCGGCTCGCCCTCGAAATCGATGATGTAGGCATCGCTTTCGGCAACGAGAATCTGGCCAAGATGGAAATCGCCGTGGTTGCGGGTCATCAGCGTGCCGTCGATCGAGGCGGCAAGTTTTTTGGTCAGATCCAGCAATTCGTCGCGATGCTGGAGAAGATCGGAGACCTCGGCGGCGATATGCTCCTCGAAATCGTCGATGCCGGTTTCGAGAATGCGCAGACTATCGCTGATCTGTTTGACCGTTGCATCGCGCCAGCGGGTGGCGTCGGTGCTCTCGGCCTTAACCGGCTTGAAATCGGCATCATCGGTAGGCTGCGCCAAAGCCACGTGCAATTCGCCGAGGCGCTGGCCGACGGTTGCCACAAAATCCACCAGCGGCTGGAACTGGTCGTCGGCGGCATCGCCGTCCAGCCCCGTCACCACGACCTGATCGATGACGCGGCGCAGGTTGGAGAGCATCCATGTCCAGGCTTCGCCCTGGTTTCGGATGGCACTTTGCACGATAATCAGCGTGAATCGATTGCCGTCCGGGTCGATACGGGCGACTTCGCCGAGCAGCTGAGCCGTGTTGGCGTAACCAACTTTGGTCAGGTAACGAGTCATCTCCACTTCCGGGTGGATGCCCGGGAAGACGTGGCGGATGAGCTTTATCATCGCCAGATCGCCAAGGATTAGCGAGCTGTTCGATTGTTCCGCCGAAAGCCAATGGACGGGCAGGTCGTCGACAAAGGCCATGCAGTCGAGCTTGTCGGTACCGACGAATTCCAGCGTGCCGGTGCGGCCGGAAATCGTCGTACGTTCGCACAGGCCTTTTATGACACCGCGCCCCAGCGCTTCAGCTGAAAAGCCATCGGTGAGGAAGCCAACGCGGCGGCCCTGACGGATGCGTGCCAAGGCCAGTTGATGAGCGAGCGCACTCGGCTGCGTATCATCCCAGGCGATGGACAGCGGCAGGAGATAGGTGTCCTTGTGGCCGTCGAGATCGACCTCAAGCTCGCCAAGCACGACATTGTCGGCAAAGGCGACCGGCGTTGCGGTGACCAGTTGTGCCGAGTTGAGCACGGCACCCTTGGAGCCGAACCAGCGGCGTTTTGCGAGATAGGATGGCAGCACGTCGTTGGAGAGAGCCGTCGCCAGACGCGGCTGGTCGATCAGTTCCTGCAGATCATTGCGCAGAACCATGGTCACCATGTCCTGCATCTGCTCTGGCGGTGCGGTGCGCCATGCCGGACCTTCGGATTCCGGCGCCAGCTGGAACCAGAAGAAGCCGTAGGGTGGCAGGGTGAGAAGATAGGTCAGCTGGCCGATCGGCGGAAAGGGCGACATGCCGGTGAGTTCGATTGGAACGCGGCCGTTGAATTCCGAGAGATCAAGCTCGACCGCCTGAGGCAGGCGCGACAGGTTGAAGACGCACATCAGCGTTTCGCCCTGATATTCGCGCAGATAGGCGAGGATCTTGCGGTTGCCGGGGCTCAGAAAACGCTGTGAGCCGCGCCCGAAGGCCGGGTGCTTGTTGCGCAGCGCCAGCATGCGGCGCGTCCAGTTGAGAAGCGAATGCGCGTCGGCGCCCTGCGCCTCGACATTCAGCGCCTCGTAACCGTAAAGCGGGTCCATGATCGGTGGCAGCACGAGCCGGGCAGGATCGGCCTTGGAAAATCCGCCATTGCGGTCGGGCGACCATTGCATCGGCGTGCGCACGCCGTCGCGGTCACCCAGATAGATATTGTCGCCCATGCCGATCTCGTCGCCGTAATACAGAACCGGCGTGCCGGGCATGGAGAGAAGCAGGCCGTTCATCAGCTCGACACGGCGACGGTCGCGCTCCATCAGCGGTGCAAGGCGGCGGCGGATGCCGAGGTTGATGCGGGCGCGGCGATCGGCGGCATAGGTGTTCCAGAGGTAGTCGCGCTCCTCGTCGGTCACCATTTCCAGCGTCAGTTCGTCGTGATTTCGAAGGAAAATCGCCCATTGGCAGTTTTCAGGAATTTCCGGGGTCTGCCGCATGATGTCGGTGATCGGAAAACGGTCTTCCTTGGCGATCGCCATATACATGCGCGGCATCAGCGGGAAATGGAACGCCATGTTGCATTCGTCGCCATCGCCAAAGTAGTCGCGCGTATCTTCCGGCCACTGGTTGGCCTCGGCCAGCAGCATTTTGCCGGGATGCGTTTCATCGAGTGCGGCACGGATGCGCTTCAGGATGTCGTGGGTTTCCGGCAGGTTTTCGTTGTTCGTGCCTTCCCGCTCGATGAGATAGGGGATGGCGTCGAGGCGGAAACCATCGATGCCGGTTTCCAGCCAGAACCGCATGATGACCAGCAGTTCCTTCATCACTTCGGGATTGTCGAAGTTGAGATCCGGCTGGTGGGAATAGAAGCGGTGCCAATAATAGGCGCCGGCGACCGGATCCCAGGTCCAGTTGGATTTTTCCGTATCGATGAAAATGATCCGGGTTTCGGGAAATTTCTGGTCGCTGTCGGACCAGACATAAAAATCGCGCTCCGGCGAGCCTTCCGGCGCATTGCGGGCGCGCTGGAACCACGGATGCTGGTCGGATGTGTGGTTGATGACGAGTTCGATGATGACCTTGATGCCGCGTTCGTGGGCGGCATCCACGAAGCTGCGAAAATCCTCCATCGTGCCGTAGTCGGGGCTGACGCTGCTGTAATCGGCAATGTCGTAACCGTCATCGCGGCGGGGCGAGGGGAAGAAGGGCAGGAGCCAGATGGCCGTCACGCCCAGCGAGGCAATATGGTCGAGCTTTTCATGCAGCCCGGGAAAGTCACCGATACCATCGCCATTGCCATCAAAAAAGGATTTGATGTGCAGCTGGTAAATGACGGCATCTTTGTACCACAACGGATCCGACGTCACGGTGTCTTCGTCGGGCTGGGCTTCGTTTGTCATTTTTGCCTGCGTGCGTGAGATATCCATTGTTGTTCTCCTCCCATCGTCCGGTCTATCGCATGCGCCAGATGGCGAACGGGCGGTCTGGTTCAAGCCGGATGTGCTGCCATTTTCCCGTCCAGCCGAAAGACTGGCCGTTCAGCAGATCTTCCATGTCGAGCGTGCCGTGATCGGGCCGGCCAAAGGTCCAGAGCGGGATCTCGATATCGGCTTCCTGTGACTGGTGCGGATTAAGGCTGATTGCCACCAGCACGACGTTTTCATGCCCCGGGCTCGATTTTTCGAAGAACAGGATGTTGTCGTTCGAAGCGCTCAACAGCTGCAGGCCGAGATGCGAATGCAAAGCCGGGTTTTCCCGACGGATACGGTTCAGAAGCGTGATCTCGGGTTTGATGTTGCCGGGGCGGTCATAATCCCAGGCGCGGATTTCGTATTTTTCCGAATCCGCATATTCCTTGCGCTTGGCATCCGGGCGGCCTTCGCAAAGCTCAAAGCCGTTATAAACGCCCCAGAGACCGGACAGTGTCGCCGCCAGTGCCGCGCGGATGAGATAGGCCGGGCGCGGCGCGTTCTGCAGAAAGTCCGGGTTGATATCGTGGGTGTTGACGAAGAAATGCGGACGGAAGAAATCTTTTGGCGCTTCCGTGGTGATCTCGCGCATATATTCTTCGAGTTCCCACTTGGCATTGCGCCATGTGAAATAGGTGTAGGATTGCGAGAAGCCGACTTTCGCCAGCCGGTACATGACTTTGGGTTTGGTGAAAGCTTCCGACAGGAACACCACATCCGGGTGGCGTGAGCGGATATCGGCAATCAGCCATTCCCAGAAGGGAAACGGTTTGGTGTGGGGATTGTCGACGCGAAACAGTTTGACGCCGTGATCGACCCATTTCTGCACCACGTCGCGCAGTTCGATCCAGAGCGACGGTACCGCTTCGCCGGCGTAGAAATCGACGTTGACGATGTCCTCGTATTTTTTCGGCGGATTTTCTGCGTAACGGATCGTGCCGTCCGGGCGCCAGTCGAACCAGCCGGGGTGGTCCTTCAGCCATGGATGATCGGGTGATGCCTGGATGGCGAGGTCGAGTGCCAGCTCCAGCCCATGTTCAGCAGCAGCATCCACCAGCCGGTCGAAATCGTCGAATGTGCCGAGCTGCGGGTGGATGGCGTCATGGCCGCCGTCCGTCGAGCCGATGGCGTAAGGGCTGCCGGGATCATCTGGGCCGGGCGTCAGGGTGTTGTTCTTGCCCTTGCGGTTGGTCGCGCCGATCGGGTGGATCGGCGGGAAATAAAGAACATCGAACCCCATGGCGTGGATGGCCGGCAAGCGGGCGATCACATCATCGAACGTGCCGTGGCGGTTCGGATCACCACTCTGGGAGCGTGGAAAGATCTGGTACCAGCTGGCGAAGGCAGCGGCAGTGCGTTCGGCATCGATGGGGATGATGTTGGATCGCATCTTGTGCGGGCGCCGGTCGGCCTCCGCCATCAGGTCGGCAGTTTCCGGTGCCAGCAGGGTCTTGATGCGCTGCTCGTCCTGCGCTGCAGTCAGGAAATCGAACAGCACTTTCAGTTCGGTTTTCAGATTGCCGGAGGCGTTGTCGAGCGCATCGAGAACGAGATTGATGCCTTCCTGGATCTCGAGCCGCAGATCGAGCCGCGCCTCGTGTTTTTTGGTGAACTCGTAACGAAAGATCTGAAAAGGGTTGCGCCAGCCTTCAACCACAAATTCGTGACGGCCCATACGTTTCAACGGAAATTCGGCGCGCCAGCGGTCGTTCAGCACCAGTGCCATCGGCACTTCGTTCCAGTCGTCGCTGTCGGCGGTGCGCCAGAGAAGCGCCGCGGAAAGCGGATCATGGCCATCGCCGAACACATCAGCCTCGACAATGACGGTTTCGCCGACAACGCGCTTGACGACAAAACGTCCGTCATCGACGGCAGGGGTGACCTTTTCGATGGCGAGGCGAGGCGACAATGCAGCTTTGGCTGCCGGTTCGACCTTGGCCGTCGGCAGGATGGGATCGGAAACGCGCCCTTCGAAAATCCTGAGTTCGCCGGGTTTAAGCCGCAGCTTCTCCGTCAGCGGTTCGCCGCGCGCGGACATATCGGTGAGCGGCAGGAAGGCGGATGCCGCTTCGCTGATGGCGTGAAGGGGCGGGGTGGCGCTGCGGCGAAGGTCACGGTTGAAGAGGATCACCCGCACGCTGTCGGAAATGCGCAGATCACCACGGTCACCCTGCACGATGGCGGCAGCCGGCGAATGGCTGGAGGCGATCAGTCCGAGCGGCTGTTTTTCGAAATCCCCGGAGTGTTTCAGGGTTTCGTTGGCCGTGCGGATTGCGCCGGACAGATCGAATGTCGGGCGATCGCGCAAGATGCGCAGACCGCCGCCATGACCATGGGTCGGGTCGAGCGGCGTGGCGGCACCATATTCGAAACCCATAGGCACCATCAACCCGCCGCCGAGCGAGGCCGCCAGTTTCAGGGCACGGTCGGCGCGGCGCTCCAGCACCTCGGCACTGTCTGTGCCATGCGCCACGCGCTTGGAAAACGGTCCTTCGGGAAAGGCGATCTCGCGACCAAAACCGATCTGGGCGTCATGTTCCTCGGCAAACCAGCCTTCCTGCAGGTTCCACCAGGCCAATGACGAGAAGCTGGCATCAAAGCCAACACGGCCAAGCGCACGCCGTGTTTCGAAGGCGGTGCCGGGCGTCCAGGCAAAAAACCGCATGTCCGGCTTTTGCTGTTTGACGCCCGAGATGAGGGAGCGCCAGGCATCGGGTGACAGGGTTTCGAGTTCAAGGCAGCGGAAACCGGAAAGGCCGAGTTCACCGAGCCTGATCAGCCGCTGTTGCCATTCGTCCAAATGGCCGGAGATATCGATGGGCCGACTGCCGCGAAGAAAAGGCGTCTGGCGAGGGTCCGTTGCAGCGGTCGCAACGTTTGCCGTATCCGCCATGCGGCCGGGCAGAATATCCATCATCAGCGAAAGATCGCTGTCCTTCGCCCGGCGCACCAACTGCCGGATCGCGTCGTCGATTGTGTCGCCAAGCTCGAATTGCGGATCGGTACGCTCATAATCGTCCGTCACGAAAACGCTGGTGCCATCCGCCCGGCGGAACAACGGTGCCGTCAGGATCGTATCGAAACCAAGAGTGCGAGCATGTGAGAATACCTCTTCCCACGCGGAAAACCCGCGCAGCATCAGAGGGTGGACATAATAAATTCGTGCCGACGCAACCGAAGGGGCGGCTTCGTTGAAACGGGAATAGACGTTCATAGCAGATCCTGACGTGTCTACGGTGTTGGCGTAGTGCGTCGATCCGTTTTGGACCGTCGCTCATCGGCATGCGAAAATCGTCTGTTCGGGTCTTTTCGACCGCTCAGTGCAGGTGTGCTTCGGCCAGCGCTTCGGAAAACCGCACCTTGGCATCTTCCGGATCGCCACGTTCATCAAGCGCTGCAAGGCAGGCAAACCGGGCGTCGACAAAACGAGGGCCCTTCCGGTTGGGCCAGCCGTGATCGAGAAACGAAAGAGCCTCGAAAGGCCCGATGATCTCCATGGCACCTATCGTTACAGCGCTATTCCATACGGGTTTCTGCATTGGCTTCCTCCCTCACGGCAATGGCTTGGCTATCCCGCGCCAAAAGCGGCGCAGGGCGCATCTTCACAGAGTAAATGTTGGAGGTCTAACGGGCGTCGCTCCGATTTGTTTCCAGGAAAATTCGCTAAAATTGTACCGATCGCGGTTTCTCAGGGGCTCGCGTTCAACATTTGTGAAGGAGTCGAACCGATTCTGGCGAAAGTTCCTGGGCGATTCGCCCGTGTCGCGTTGAGTGGAGACCGCATGACCCTCGTCCAATTTCCTGCCGACCGCCGTACGGCCGACATCCGCCGTTGCAGCGAAGCGCTGACCCATCTGCATGGTGAGGAGGCCAATCGTTTCTGGCGTCAGGAAATGGCAGGGTTTGCCTTACGCCTGAAAACGCAGGGCGTGTCGGATGTGGAAATCTCGCATCAGGCGGCGCTGTTCATGAATGCCGTGCAAATGGAATTGCAGGCAGCCTTTGCCGAGCAGGAAGAGGCCGGTGCCTGGGCCTGATCGTATTGAAGGACAGCCGATCTCTTTCGAACGGTCCCATGTCGGCTGAAGAGCAGCCGAGGCGCTTTTGAATTGTTAACGTTTAACAATTGGCGTAAATAATCATTAAACTACGATCGATCACTCGTCTGGAGTTGCGCCATGCCTGATCTCAGCAGAGCCAAATCCGTCCATCGGCCCGACGCCGATGGGACGAGGATCGAAGACGACCGTCAGCTTACCGAACTGCTGTTGCAGAACAAGGTCAACCTGAGGCCGAAGGCTGCGGAAACATCGGGCGGCGCAGCGATCACGCCGCTGATGTCACGCGTGAAGACAGGACTTATTCTGTTCGTTGCCTTGCCGTCGCTGCTCTTCGCCTATTTTTCCTCGCGTATCGAGGAGGATGACTTTTACGCGTAAACGATTGCCGGACTGGATGACGCAATAAACGAGGATCCGCAGCTGTTTGCGCGGCCACGTCAAGTGTGTGTGATTATCGAATGTCTGGAAAGATCTAACCCATGGCGGACAGGGTGGGATTCGAACCCACGGTACGCTTTCACGCACACACGCGTTCCAGGCGTGCGCCTTAAACCACTCGGCCACCTGTCCTTCCGGGAAGGGCTGCTGGGGAAGTTCCCGAAGCAGCGGTCGGCGCGATATATACCAATGATTTTTCTAGGATCAACCGAAATCTGACGGTTGGATGACGGTTTGTAAAACTCATCTCCGTTGCCAAGCGAGCGAGCGCCCGTTACCCTTGGTTTATCGCAGTTTCACGATCGTCCCGCCGCCATGTCTCTCATCTTCCATTTTCTCAGTCTGGTGGCTTTGGCCGTCGCAATCGGCTCTGGCACATTGGATTCCATCCAGTCGGTGGCATCCTCGTCCGTTTCTCTGGCAAGCGTCGGCGATTTGTGGATCGCAATCAGCCCCGGCACCCTGGTGGCTGCCGAAGACATGGTCGAGCGGTATATCCATCCCGATGCCTGGCAGGTTGGCGGGGCCTATGTGCTGGCGCAGCCCGCATGTGCGGTTTTCCTCGGCATCGCGCTCATTTTGTGGATTGCCGGTTATCGGCGGCCAAAGCCTTACGGACGTTTTGCTGCCTGATGCGAATCGGGGCACAATTTTTTGCGCCGTAGAGCCGTTGATTGAAAAACGTGTGTCAGATTCCGGCCGCGTGAAAAATTTCCCGTGAAATTTCGATCCGAGCATGCAAGGGTAAATTCGCCGCAAGCCCGAACGCGAGGCATCGGTGCCGCAGACTGTCCGCCAGTTTCGACCGGCTGGAGGTGCGGGGGGAACAAAAGAGATCAAATTTAAGAAACAGGGCGCACGATGACGAAAACCCTTCTCACCTTCATTGCTACAGCCATGCTGTCGAGCACCGCACTGGCTGCGGATATCAAGCCTGCGCTGGTTTACGGCACCGGCGGCAAGTTCGACAAATCCTTCAATGAAGCTGCCTATAACGGCGCTGAAATGTACAAGAAGGAAACCGGCACCGAATATCGCGATTTCGAACCGACCAGCGATACGCAGGGCGAGCAGGCGATCCGCAACTTCGCCAGCAAGGGTTTCAGCCCGGTCATCGCCGTATCTTTCGCCTGGACCTCGGCCATGGAAAAGGTTGCCGCCGAATACCCGGATACCAAGTTCGTGATCGTCGATTCCGTCGTTGAACTGCCGAACGTGCGCTCGGTAGTCTATAACGAAGCCGAGGGTTCCTACCTCGTCGGCCTGCTGGCCGGCATGGCCTCCAAGACCGGCAAGGTCGGTTTCGTCGGCGGCATGGATATTCCGTTGATCCGCAAGTTCGGCTGTGGTTATGCGCAGGGCGCCAAGTCGGTCAAGGCCGACATGCAGGTCTTCCAGAACATGGTCGGCACGACCGGTGCTGCCTGGAACGACCCGGTTCGCGCCGGCGAGCTGACCAAGAACCAGATCGATCAGGGCGCCGACGTGATCTACGCGGCAGCAGGTGCGTCCGGTCTCGGCGTTCTGCAGACGGCGGCCGACAACAAGAAGTTCTCGATCGGTGTGGATTCGAACCAGAACCACGTTCATCCGGGTTCTGTTCTGACCTCGATGGTCAAGCGCGTCGATCTGGCCGTCTATAACGCTTACAAGGATACCGCAGCGGACAAGTTCACCGCCGGCATCCAGTCCAATGGCATCAAGGACGGCGGCGTCGTTTATGCGGTCGATGATGACAACAAGGCGTTGATCACGCCCGAAATGAAGGCTGCTGCCGACAAGGCGACCGCTGACATCATCGCCGGCACCGTCAAGGTGCACGACTACATGACGGACAACAAGTGCCCGCTGTAATCTGATTGTTTGGGGCGCGGGGTGGAGACACCAAGCGCCCCAATCGTATCTGCCATCCGCCGAAAGTGCGAAGGAGAGGCTGCGCTTGACCCCGCATCCCGCGATCGAACTGGCGGGCATCGACAAGAGTTTCGGTGCCGTTCACGCCAACAAGAATATCAATCTGACCGTCGCCAAGGGCTCGATCCACGGCATTATCGGTGAAAACGGGGCCGGGAAATCGACCCTGATGTCGATTCTCTACGGTTTTTACCAGGCCGATCACGGCGAGATCCGCATCGACGGCAAGCCGGTGACGATCCGCGACAGCCAGACGGCCATCGCTTCGGGCATCGGCATGGTGCACCAGCATTTCATGCTGGTCGAAAATTTCACCGTGCTGGAAAACGTCATGCTCGGCGCCGAAGGTGGGCAATTGCTTGCCAAGGGTGTTGCCGGCGCGCGCAAGGAATTGAAGCGTCTGGAGACCGAATACGGGCTCGACGTCGATCCCGATGCGATCATCGAGGAACTGCCGGTCGGCAAGCAGCAGCGTGTCGAAATCCTGAAAGCGCTCTATCGTGGCGCCGAAATCCTCATTCTCGACGAACCGACGGGTGTGCTGACCCCCGCCGAGGCCGATCACCTGTTCCGCATCCTCAAGGTGCTGCGCGATCAGGGCAAGACGATCCTGCTCATCACCCACAAGCTGCGCGAGATCATGGCGATTACCGACGAAGTCTCGGTCATGCGCCGTGGTGAAATGGTCGCCACGCGCAAGACCGCCGAAACGACGGTTGAGGAACTGGCCGAACTGATGGTCGGTCGCCGTGTTCTCCTGCGCGTCGAAAAGGGCGAGGCGCAGCCCGGCAAGGTGCTGCTGTCGGTGAAAGACCTGACGGTCAAGGACAGCCGTGGTGTCATCATGGTCGATAACGTCTCCTTCGATGTCCGCGAAGGTGAAATCCTCGGTATTGCCGGTGTGGCCGGCAACGGCCAGTCGGAACTGCTGGAAGCCATTGCCGGTATCCGCAAGCCGACATCGGGCGAAATCCTTATCGACGGCCAGCCGGTTGCCGGTCTCGATCCTGCCCGGTTGCGCCAGATCGGTCTCGCGCATATCCCGGAGGATCGCCATCACATGGGCCTCGTCCTCAAGTTCGAGGAATACGAGAACTCCGTGCTCGGATATCACCGCGAGCCGCGTTACGGCCGTGGTGCGCTTCTCGATCTTGCGGCCATCCAGAAGGATGCCGAGGAAAAAATCGCCAAATACGATATCCGCCCGCCGAACCCACGGCTGAAAACCGCCAATTTTTCCGGTGGCAACCAGCAGAAGATCGTCGTTGCCCGCGAAATCGAACGCGACCCGAAGATGCTGATCATCGGCCAGCCCACGCGCGGGGTCGATATCGGCGCCATCGAATTCATTCATCGCCGCATCATCGAGATGCGGGACGCGCAAAAGGCCGTACTGCTTGTATCGGTCGAACTCGACGAAATCCGGTCCATGTCCGATCGCATCATCGTCATGTTCGCCGGCAAGGTGGTGGGTGAAGAAACGCCGGACGCCGGTGAACAGACGCTCGGCCTGATGATGGCCGGAGCGGTGTGAGGATATCATGAGTACAGCGTCCGTTCCGCTTCCCAGCTGGATCAGCTATGGCGTTTTGCCTCTGCTGAACCTTCTGCTTGCGTTTTTCATTTCCGGCCTTGTCGTCTGGTCAATCGGCGAAAACCCGTTTCAGGCGCTGAAGCTTCTGATCGAAGGTGCGCTTGGCCGCGGTGAAGCAATTGGTTTCACCCTGTTCTATACGACGAGCTTCATCTTCACCGGCCTGTCTGTCGCCGTTGCGTTTCATGCCGGTCTGTTCAACATCGGCTCGGAAGGTCAGGCCTATGTCGGCGGTCTTGGTGCAGCGCTTGTGGCGCTGGCGCTCGATCATTACGTGCCGTGGTACGTCACCATGCCGTTTGCGGTCATCGGTGCCGCCGTGTTCGGTGCCGGATGGGCCTTCATCCCGGCGTGGCTGCAGGCCAAGCGCGGCAGCCACGTGGTCATCACCACCATCATGTTCAACTTCATCGCCGCGGCGCTGATGGTTTACCTGCTGGTCAACGTGTTCATCGTGCCGGGCAAGATGGCGCCGGAAACCCGCACATTCCTGCCGGGTGGACAGCTGCCGAAGCTGGACTGGCTGATGGCGCTGTTCGGCATGAAGCTCGGTCCGGCGCCGTTCAACGTGTCCTTCATCATCGCGCTGGTAATGTGTTACCTCGTCTGGCTGCTGATCTGGCGCAGCAAACTTGGTTATGAAATGCGCACACTCGGCATTTCGCCGTCTGCTGCCGTTTACGCCGGCATTCCCTATTCGCGCACGGTCATCATCGCCATGCTGATTTCCGGCGGTCTTGCCGGCATGATGGCGCTCAACCCGGTCATGGGGGCGTCGGCCCGCCTGCAGGTCGAGTTCGTGGCAGGCGCCGGTTTCGTCGGCATCGCCGTGTCGCTGATGGGTCGCAGCCACCCGCTCGGCATCATCTTTTCAGCGCTGCTGTTCGGCATGCTCTATCAGGGCGGCGCCGATCTTTCGTTTGAAATGCCCAATATCACCCGCGAAATGATTGTCGTCATCCAGGGTCTTGTCATCCTGTTTGCCGGTGCGCTCGAATACATGTTCCGCCCGGCCTTGGTGCGGATCTATCAGCAGTTCGCGGGCCAGAAACTGGCGGGGAAGTGAAGCCATGGATTATTTCGATATCTTTGTCAGCATCCTCGGCTCCACCATCCGGCTGTCGATCCCGCTGATCTTCACGGCACTTGCGGGCCTGTTTTCCGAACGCGCCGGCATTTTCGATATCGGCCTTGAAGGCAAGATGCTGGCCGCCGCGTTCGCTGCCGCCTGTCTCGCTTATGTCAGCGGCAATGCTTGGATCGGACTGCTCGGCGGTATCGGCGTTTCGATCCTGTTCTCGCTCATCCATGGTTTTGCCTCGATCACCAATCGCGGCAACCAGATCGTGTCCGGCGTGGCGCTGAATTTCATCGCCGCCGGCCTCACCATCGTGCTTGGTCAGGCGTGGTTCAACCAGGGTGGGCGCACGCCGGGTCTGACGGGCGATGCACGTTTTGCGCCGATCATCCTGCCAGGCGTGGATGTCATGCGTGAAGTACCGGTCATCGGCCCGCTTTATGCCAATGTGATTTCCGGCAACAACATCCTCACCTATCTGGCTTTTGCAGCCGTGCCGCTGTCCTGGTGGATCCTGTATCGTACCCGCTTCGGCCTGCGCCTGCGTGCCGTCGGTGAAAATCCGGCAGCGGTCGATACGGCAGGCATTTCGGTCGCGTTCCTGCGCTATCGCGCACTTCTCGTCACGGGCGTGCTAGGCGGTTTTGCCGGTGCCTATCTGGCGATTGCCCAGTCGGCCGCCTTCATCAACAACATGTCGGCCGGCAAGGGATATATCGCGCTCGCCGCCCTGATTTTTGCCAAGTGGAAGCCGGTGCCGGTAATGTTCGCCTGCCTGCTGTTTGGTTTTCTCGATGCGGTCGCGAACTTCATGCAGGGCAAATCCTTGCCCATGATCGGCGAAGTGCCGGTGCAGATCTTTCAGGCGCTGCCTTATGTTCTCACCTGTGTTCTGCTGGCAGGTTTCATCGGCATCGCCCGCCCGCCCAAGGCCGGTGGCGTACCTTATGTGAAGGAGCGTTGATATGGCGCATGATTTGTTCGAAGCCGCTCGCGAGGCCATGGGCAAGGCCTACGCGCCTTACTCGAAATTTCCCGTCGGCGCGGCCATCCGCGCCGAGGATGGAAAGGTCTATGTCGGCGCCAATATCGAGAACCTCTCCTTTCCTCAAGGTTGGTGTGCCGAACCGACCGCCATCGGCGCCATGATCATGGGCGGTGGTAGCCGCATCAGGGAAATCGCCGTGATCGCCGAAAAGCTGGCGCTCTGCCCGCCCTGTGGCGGCTGCCGCCAGAAGATCGCCGAGTTCGCCGGCCCCGATACCCGCGTCTATCTCTGCGACGAGCAGGGTGTGCAAAAGACCATGACGATGGAAGAGCTTCTGCCTTTCTCCTTCAAGACCGACATTCTCGGCTGAGCGAGGGCAGGGCATGACCGAGAGCCTGAACGCCTTGATCGATCTTCTTGTCGAGCGCCTGAACGGCCTTGTGCCACGGCACGCCATCGTGCTCGGCTCTGGCCTCGGCCCCATCGTCAATGAAGTCACGGATCCGATCCGCATTCCTTATTCGGAGCTTGCCGGTTTTCCCAAAGGTGGGGTCAGCGGCCATGCGGGGGAACTGGTTGCCGGTTATCTCGGCCGCCAACCGGTCATCATGCTGTCCGGCCGCACCCATTATTACGAGCACGGCGATGCCAATGCGATGCGCGCGCCGATCGAGCTTCTGGCCGGCCTCGGCGTACAGTCGCTGATCCTCACCAATTCCGCAGGCTCGGTGCGCGAAGACATGCCGCCCGGGTCGGTCATGCAGATCACCGATCATATCAACTATTCCGGCATGAACCCGCTGATCGGCGAAGCAAGCGACCGCCGTTTCGTCGGTTTGACCAACGCCTACGATGCGGATCTTGGTGCCGCCATGCGCAATGCCGCCATTCGCCGTGGCGTGCAGCTGTTTTCCGGCGTCTACATGTGGTTCTCGGGCCCAAGCTTCGAAACGCCGGCGGAAATCCGCATGGCGCGTATTCTGGGTACGGATGCGGTCGGCATGTCCACCGTACCCGAGGTCATTCTGGCACGTTATTTCGGTCTCAAGGTTGCAGCCGCATCGGTGATCACCAACTATGCGGCGGGCATGACCGGGGCTGAGCTCAGCCATGACGAAACCAAGGATATGGCGCCAATCGGCGGTGCGCGGCTTGCCTCCATTTTATCTGAAATGTTCAGCGATCCGGAATGATCGGCTTTTGCGCCGAGCTGCCGGGTTGCCACTCACGGATCGAATGGTAAATATGGCTTTCCAACATATTTCAGCCAATTGCATCTCATGCGTCATAAAGGGCGCGCGAACGGCCCTGTAGAACTTTGAATTCTGCAAATCCTGCGATCCGAAAATCGAAAGCGGTTTTCGGGCACGTGCAATAAACTCCGGAGGCACTATGGAGCTGATGAGCCCACGCGAAGCGGCGTCTTTTGCCCTTTCTCTTCTCGACCTGACCAACCTGCGCGACGATTGCGACAATGCCGCCATCGAAACCCTGTGCCAACGCGCGCAGACACCCTATGGCCACAGCGCAGCCATTTGCATCTGGCCACGTTTTGTCGCGCATGCGCGCGGAATTCTGGGGCAGGGGCATGTGGTTCGCATCGCCACCGTGGTGAATTTCCCGTCCGGCGATTTGCCGGTAGCCGACGTGGTGAAGGAGACTGAACAGGCGGTCGCTGACGGTGCCGACGAGATCGATCTCGTCATCCCTTATCGCGCATTCATCGCTGGCGATGAGGCAGCCGTTACCACCATGGTGGAAGCCGTGCGTGCCGCCTGCGCGAATTCCTGCCTGAAGGTCATTATCGAGACCGGCGAGTTGAAGGAACGTGCGCTGATCCGTCGTGCTTCGGAGCTTGCCATCGAAGCCGGTGCCGATTTCATCAAGACCTCCACCGGCAAGGTTGCCGTCAACGCCACGCTGGAAGCGGCCGATATCATGCTGCAGGTGATCCGCGATTCGAAAAAGCGGGTGGGCTTCAAACCGGCCGGCGGTGTCGGCACGGTTGCCGATGCGGATCTCTACCTGCGTTCGGCCGAAACCATCATGGGTGCGAACTGGATCATGCCATCCACCTTCCGTTTCGGTGCCTCCGGCCTGCTCGACGATATTCTGGCCGTGCTCTCGGGCAGCGGTTCCGCCCGCACGTCCGGCGGCTATTGAGCCAACATGATCCCGCAGGAAGTCATCCGCCGCAAACGCGATGGCGAGGCGCTTTCGGGTGACGAGATCGCCGCGTTCATTCGTGCCATGAGCGAAGACCGCATTTCCGAAGGACAGGTGGCGGCCTTCGCCATGGCCGTGTTCTTTCGCGGCATGACGCGCGATGAAACCATCGCGCTCACGCTTGCCATGCGTGACAGCGGCGACGTGCTGTCCTGGGGCGATGTCGGGCGACCGATTGCCGATAAGCATTCGACCGGCGGCGTCGGCGACAATGTTTCGCTGATGCTGGCGCCGATTGCCGCCGCCTGTGGGCTGGCGGTACCGATGATTTCGGGCCGTGGGCTTGGCCACACCGGCGGGACGCTGGACAAGCTGGAAGCCATCCCCGGCTACAATATCATGCCGGACGAAACGCTGTTTCGTCGCACGGTGGACGACGTTGGTTGCGCGATCATCGGCCAGACAGGCTGCCTCGCTCCGGCCGACCGGCGGCTTTATGCGATCCGGGATGTCACGGCGACGGTCGAATCCGTCCCCCTGATCACGGCATCGATCCTGTCGAAAAAACTGGCGGCAGGTCTGCAGACTTTGGTGATGGACGTGAAAGTCGGCAACGGCGCCTTCATGAACAGTCTGGAGCAGGCGGAAATACTGGCAAGGTCGCTGGTCGATGTGGCAAACGGTGCCGGCGTCAAGACGTCGGCTTTGGTCACGGACATGAACCAGCCGCTGGCAGATGCCGCCGGCAATGCGCTGGAGATCGCCAACTGCGTCGATTTCCTGAAAGGGGCCAAGGCGCGTACGCGGCTGGAAACTGTGGTTCTGGCCTTTGCTGCCGAAATGCTGGTCCAGGCCCGTCTTGCCGCAAATCTGTCGGAAGGTGAGAAAACTGCGAGGACGGCACTGGAGAGCGGCCGTGCTGCCGATGTTTTCGGTCGTATGGTGCACGCACTTGGAGGCCCCGCGGATTTCCTGGAGCGACCGCAAAACTATCTCGTTTCCGCCCCGGTGACGTTGGAAGTATTGGCTAGGCGGACAGGGTATATTGCGGCTTGCGACACGCGTGCGCTCGGCATGGCGGTCGTGGATCTGGGCGGCGGGCGGCTTCGCGCATCCGACACGATCGATCATCGCGTCGGGATCGATGGTTTGCTGTCGCTTGGCACAAATGTAATGCAGGGCCAGCCGATCGCGACCGTGCATGCCGCCAACGACGATGATGCCGCTCGCATCGCCGCGGACGTGTCCAGGCTGTTTACGATAGCGGATGAAGCAGAAACCGAAGTGCCGGCCATCCTGCAGCGGATCGGATGATCACTGCACCAGCGTCAGGTCACCATCCTGTACCTGGTAGGATCGCAGCTTTGTCAGGAAACTCATGCCGACCAAAGTGCCGTCCAAGGCCTTGTCCCGGAGCACCATGGCTTCCACCGTCCGTACCCTGATCGTGCCGATTTCGACGCGGTCGATCGTGATACGTGCCGCATCGGTCATGCCGTTGGCGGTGCTGGCCTTGTAACGAAAGTCGAGACTGTTGCCGGTAAAGCCAAGTTTGCGGGCGGTCGTTTCGTTGATGGCGATGGTGGAAGCGCCGGTATCGACCAGTCCTTCCACGGCCTTTCCGTTCATCTGAAAGGTTCCGAAGAAATGCCCGCGGCCATCCGCCTTGAGGCTGATGCGGCCGTTCGAAAGCTCGGCTTTCTGCACCTTAGGCAAGGCGCTCTTCTGTTCGAATTTCGCATCCGGCTTATTCTGCTGGGTGCCTTCGAAAAAGCGCGGAACCTGCGTGGCAGCCAAAATGGCGACGGAGGCGAAAATGGTGGTGCGCAGAAGCATGAATATCTCTGGCGTGACGAAATCAGGCCTGCAGTCTGCGCTTGAAACAATAAAAAAGCGGCCCACGGAATGAACCGGGGACCGCCAATCTTGGAATGCGGTTAAGAAATCCTGACCGCTTATTTCGTGCCGTACATGCGGTCGCCGGCGTCGCCGAGGCCGGGCACGATGTAACCCTTATCGTTGAGGTAGCTGTCGACGGACGCCGTGTAGATCTTGACGTCCGGATGGGCTTCCTGAAAGTTCTGGATGCCTTCCGGAGCCGCCAGAAGGCAGAGGAAGCGGATATTTTTGGCGCCGCGTTCTTTGAGTTTCTCGATGGCCGCAATCGCCGAGTTGCCGGTGGCCAGCATCGGATCGACGACGATGATCAGGCGCTCATCGAGGCTGTCGGGCGCCTTGAAGTAATACTCGACCGGCTTCAGCGTATCGTGGTCGCGGTAGAGGCCGATATGCGAAACACGCGCAGAGGGTACAAGCTCGAGCATGCCTTCCAGCAGACCGTTGCCGGCGCGCAGGATGGAAACGAAAACCAGCTTCTTGCCTTCGACGATCGGTGCCTGCATCTCGGTGATCGGCGTTTCGATGGTCTCGAGCGTCAGCTCGAGGTCACGCGTGACCTCGTAACACAGAAGCATGGAAATTTCGCGCAACAGACGGCGGAAACCGGCGGTCGAAGTTTCCTTCTTGCGCATGATGGTAAGCTTGTGCTGGACGAGCGGATGGTCAATGACGGTGACGCCGTTCATGGGAATGCCTTCCGGGGATGTTGGTGTTTTCCCCTTCTGTCATGGACGGCGCACGAATCCAAGCGTTCAGGCGTCTTTCACCGCCGCTTTCGCACCGCTTTGCACATGTGCGTCAAAACGCGTCAGGAGCCTGTTCCGGGTGTCCTCGTCGACAAAAGCCGCTTCCAGCGACGTGCGCGTCATCGCGTCGATTTCCTCACGGGCAAACCCCATGTCGCTCGCGGCAATGTCATATTCCCGCGCCAGCGAGGTGCTGAAGAACGGCGGATCGTCGGAACTGATCGTGACGCGAACGCCGGCCTCCTTCAGACGACGCAGCGGGTGTGCCTGAAAATCGGGGTAGACATTCAAGGCGATGTTCGAGCCCGGGCAGACTTCCAGAACGGTGCCGTCGGTGGCCAGTCGTTCCACCAGTGCCGCATCCTCGATGGCGCGCACGCCATGGCCGATCCGCGATGGTTTGATGATATCGAGCGCATCGGCGACGCTGAACGCTCCGCAGACCTCTCCCGCATGAATGGTCAGGCCAAGCCCTGCATCGCGGGCAATATCGAAGGCGCGGGCATAATCGGCAACCTTGCCCATGCGCTCCTCACCGGCCATGTTGAAGCCGGTCACCAACGGATTTTTCGCCCGCATGGCATATTCGGCGGCCCCGACCACCCGGTCCACGCCAAAGTGGCGCTCGCCGGTGACGATGATGCGCGCCTCTATACCGGTTTTTTCCCGGGCGGCGAAAATGCCGTCACAGATGCCGGCGAGATAAGCGTCGGCGCCCAGGCCGGTGCGATCGCCATGATCCGGGGAAACGATGATCTCGCTGTAGATCGTATTGATTGCCGCAAGCTCGGTCAGATAGGTTTCTGTCAGCAGCGCATAATCGGCTTCGGTTCTGAAAAGCGAAGCCACCGCATCGTAACAGACGATGAACTCGGCAAAATCCGACCAGACATATTTGCCGTCACGCAGGATGGTGCTGACATCGACCCCGTATTTCCGGGCCTGCCGCAAGGACAGCTCCGGCGGAGCCGCACCCTCGATATGGCAATGGATTTCCGCCTTCATCATGCCTGTCGTATCGAATGCCATCAAAGAAAACTCCGTCCGTATTTGCCTGCAGGAATGCGAAGATGCGCGGCTATCGTCTCTCCGATATCGGCATAGGTTTGGCGAATGCCGATATCGCGGGCCCGGATGCCGGGTCCGAGCGCCATGACCGGCACACGCTCACGTGTATGATCGGTGCCGCGCCATGTCGGGTCGCAGCCGTGATCGGCGGTCATGACCAGAAGGTCGCCGGGTTTCATCCTGGCGTGCACTTCGGGCAGGCGTCTGTCGAACTCTTCGAGCGCCGCGGCATAACCCGCCACATCGCGACGATGCCCGTACAGCATATCGAAATCGACGAAATTGGTGAAGACGAGGTCGCCATCGGCCGCCTGGTCGATTGCTTCGAGGGTGCGATCCATGAGCGCGTTATTGCCGTTCGCCTTCATCACCTGACTGACACCGCGATGCGCGAATATGTCGCCGACCTTGCCCACGGCCAGAACCTTGCGTTCGGCGGCGATAAGCCGGTCGAGCAACGTGTCTTGCGCCGGCGGTACGGAAAAATCGCGGCGGTTGCCGGTGCGTTCAAATGTGGCGGGCGTCTCGCCGACGAAGGGGCGAGCGATGACACGGCCGATATTCAGCGCATCAAGTCGTTTTCTCACGATCTGGCTCAAGTCCAGCAGCCGTTGCAGCCCGAAGTGGTTTTCATGTGCAGCGACCTGGAAGACCGAGTCGGTGGATGTGTAAAAGATCGGCTTGCCGCTGCGGATATGCTCGACACCATGCCTCTGGATGATATCGGTGCCGGATGCGTGGCAGTTGCCAAGGATACCCGGCAACTTTGCTTCCTCACAGATTTCCTCGATCAGATCTTTCGGGAAGGCATCGTCTTCGTTGGGAAAATAACCCCAGTCGAACATGACGGGCGCGCCGGCAATTTCCCAGTGGCCGGAAGGCGTGTCCTTGCCGCGCGAAACTTCGGTTGCCGCGCCATGCAAACCGAAAACGCGTTCAGGAACGGCCATACCCGCCGGAAATTCGCCGCTTGCCATCCTGGCGATATGCAGGAGACCGAGCGAGGACATGTTGGGTAGTTTGAGCGGTCCGTCTCTGAGCCCTTGGCGATCGGCGGCTCCGGAGGCGCAAAACTGTGCGATATGACCGAGCGTGTTCGATCCTTCATCGTTGTATTTCGCGGCGTCCGGGGCGCCGCCGACACCAAAGGAATCCAGAACGAAAAGGAAAGCGCGCGCCAATCGATCCTCCGGCATTTGTGGCGCCGGGCACCTGCGTAAGGCAGCCCGGCATGATCGTCGCTACATACAGGCTGAAGCCCGTGTTGGCAAAGGCTGAGCCCGCCGCTTGTGCCGGTGTGCCTCAGCAATCACTGCAGGCGATATTTTTGCCTGTTCTCTGCTGGTAGAAAATTTCGCGGTTCATCGAAATGGCGCGGTTTTCAGGCGAGAAGGTTGTCGGCAGGAAAAGCATCAGCGGATAGGATGCCGTCAGTTCTGTGCGGATCAAAAACGTTTCTGCTATTCTCAATTCCTTGGGTACCGTGACGGCCGAGCCGACGGCATAAGGTGCCGCCCCCGTCCGTTGCCAGGACCATGCCGTCTTGGCATTGCCGTCCTTGTCGATCTCCACACCGGTTATCTTGAGATTGAGCGGATTTTTGGCGGCCTTTGTCAGGCCTTCGACGTCATACGGTGCGAAAATGCTTTGGGCGGCATTGGTCATGGTGCCAAGGAACGCCTTGTTGACCGTGTTGCTCTGCTGGGCCACGAGATCGCCCACGGTGCCTGCTGCCCGCGTGGCGCGCTTGGCGAAGCTGAAGCCGATCGTCAGTTCGAAGCAGGTGAAATATGCCGCGATCAGGATCGGCGCGAGGATCGCGAACTCGACACTGCCGACGCCACGCCGGTCACGGAGATATGCTCTAAAGCCGAGAAAAATGCCGCCTGAACGTTGTTCTGACACTGGTGAAACGGATTGCACGGCGCATTTACCTGTGGGGTCCGACAAGGTGGCGTCGCTCACGGATAGTCCTCGTTCTGGAATGTGGCTGTGGCGACGATCAGGAAATCGCCCCCGCCCTCGGAAGAGCGCACGGTGGTGAGCATGGGACGAACCAGATCGGTCAGAACCGGCCATCGATAATAGGCGCGCAGCATGTTGATGCTCTTGGCTCCGCCAGGCGAATAGGCAAAATCGGAAGTCTTGAGATCGGAATACTGGCTCGCGTCTTTCCGCGGCATGCCGGTGGGTATGTCCGCATAGCTGCTGAAAGAGCGCAGATCTATATAAAGTCGCTTCGGCGTGGTAATCTCTTCCGCAGAGCAGGAGATCATCACCGAGATCTCGTTGCAGAATGCGGTGCGGAACGCGGTCTTGAATGTCGGATCGTTCGGCGTGGTGGATTTGATCTCGCCGGTTCTGACCTTTCGAGCCATCACATCGACGCCGTTCGAGACGACCTGTTCGCCGATGAAGGCGACGAATGTTTCCAGAATGGCAAAAACGATAAGAAAGTAAGGAAGCGCCAAAATGGCGAATTCGATCGCTGCGGCGCCATCTTGCGAACGCGTGAAACGGCGCAGGATCGATCTTTTTGGTCTGGGCGGGTTTTGAACCGGTATTTCGGCGTTACAATCGCTGCACATATCCACACGCAAACATCATTCTGTTGCGCGCAATGGTAAGGTTCTTGTGTTGAAATTTGGTTGCGGCTTTATCGACAGTTAGAACGATGTGTGTCGGCCTGAATCGCCAGGATGTCTATCTATGGCGGCTGCCGGATATTTCCTGTGCTTGCAGAGCGTCATAACGGGACACTCGTTTCCGAATGCCTTGGGCTTAAGCTTTGTCAGGGCGTCTTTTCGTCTGCCTTCAGATCGGAATGCTGTTCGCAATTGGGCGTGCACGAAAGAATGGAGCGATCCGTCTGGCGGAAAACGCGCACGGTATTGCCTTCATCGATGGAGACCAGAACGCGCTCGTCTGCAATCGCGTTTCCTTCCTTGTCCATGAGGACGAGATTGGTGGTCCCATAACTCCGGCCGGTTACGACGATCGTCATCGGATCCGCGACCGTGGCGTCCGCCACCTTGGAGTTTCCGACAATGACCTTGGCGACGGGGCGATCGAGTTTCAGCACGCGCGCATGATTCATATAGACGCGCAGGAGATCGACATCATCTTCGGCCTGGACGAACACTGTCGAAGATAGCGAAAAGGCAACGGACAAGATCAGGGTAGTGATGCGCGACATGTTTCCAAACGGCCTTTACGCGTGCGAGTTGGCGCAAGCATGATCGCGAATGGTGAATGCCCGGTTAACCTCATGTCGATGGCGGCGTTATAGTATTGCCTTTGCGTGCCGTTTTAAGCGTCGAGGCAGGAATTGAAATATAACTGAATGTTGTGATTTCAGATTTCGAGCAAATATAAAGCGCGGAAAATCGCAAGGTATTCTCCGGTTTTCATTTTCATATTGTTTACCAAGTCATTGGCATCAAAGAATTAATCTTCTGGTAACCGAATTCGTTAAGCGGATTGAAATCGGCTTTCGGTAGGTTTTGCTCATCCGAACAGCGGACAACAGTTGTCGGTAGTGCTGAAGAACAACGTAGACTTAGGAGAGAAGTATGTCCAAGATTTTCGCTCGTTTCATGAAGGACGAATCTGGTGCGACCGCCATCGAATATGGCCTGATCGCAGCCCTGATTTCCGTCGCTCTGATCGCTGGTGCAACCACCCTCGGCGGCGCGCTGAACAACACGTTCACTGGCATCTCCAACAAGATGGGCAACGCAGCTAACAAGTATCAGTAAGCCAATAGCTTACCAAAGTTAGATGATGTTTTGCGAAGCCGCCTGCTTGGGCGGCTTCGCTCGTTTCGGGAAGTCACATAGACCGGCGAGTCGACCGGCGTAAGAGGCGATATGGCAAGCATGATTATTGGATATTTGGTCCTTTGCATTCTGCCGGCGGGATTGGCGCTTGCCGCAATCAGCGATTTGACGCGCATGACAATCCCAAACGCCATACCCGCAGTCCTGGTGTTGTCCTTTTTTCTTTTCGCTCCCGTCCTCGGTCTCCCATGGCCGGATGTCGGCATGAGTTTCGTGGCGGGTCTTGCAGTATTCGTCGTGTGTTTTTGTTTGTTTGCCGCCAATGTCATGGGTGGCGGAGATGCCAAGCTGCTGACCGCAGCCGCCTGCTGGTTCGGCTTCAATCAATCCCTGATGATCTTTCTGGTCGCCACCGCCTTTCTCGGCGGCGTGCTGACCATCGCCATTCTCATGATCCGCGCCCACTCGAATACTGTTCTGGCCATGGGTGTCGCGCTTCCGAAGTCGCTGACGACAGCCAACAAGATACCTTACGGTATCGGCATCGCGATTGCCGGTTTCATGACCTATGAATATGCACCTATCGTTGCAATGGCGATGCGCGCTGCAAGTTAACTTCGGTTTTACTTCGAGAACGGGACGTTAACCGAAAATGTAAGGCCTCCATTAACCATAATTACACCATTGGCGGCCATTGTCCGGGAAGACTTAAGTAGTCCTCCAGGAAGCTGTCATGAAACCTGCTCGTATAATCATCCTCACAGTTGCCGTGGTCGCAGCCGGGTTGGCCGGTATGCTGGCCATGCAAATGGGCGGTGGTGCTACCGTTCAGGAAATCGTTCGTCAGGCGCCGACCGTCAACGTGCTTGTTTCGGCAGCCAATCTTCCTGTGGGCAGCAGGCTCAACGGTGAATCGCTGCGCTGGGTAGGATGGCCCGAAAGCGGCGTCGTTCAGGGCTTGATCACCGATCGTGAGCGGCCGGAAGCCATCAACGAGCTGACAGGCTCCGTCGTGCGTTTTCCGCTGTTCGAAGGCGAGCCCGTGCGGCCGGAAAAAGTTGCCGACTCCTCCAGTCGCATCATGTCCTCCCTTTTGCCGGCAGGTAAACGCGCGGTGGCGACGGATATTTCCGTGGCGACCGGCGCCGGCGGCTTCGTGCTGCCCAATGACCGCGTCGATGTCATCATGGTCCGCAAGGGAGATGATGGCGCATTCCGGACGGAAGACATTCTCAGCAATATCCGCGTGCTGGCGATCGATCAGCAGATCCAGGAAAACGAAGACGGTTCCAAGGCTGTCGTCGGTACGACTGCAACGCTTGAACTTACACCCGATCAGGCCAAAGTCATCGCTGTCGCCCAGCAGATGGCCAGCCGTCTTACTCTCGCATTGCGTTCGGTTGCCGATGCCCAGGAGCCGGACACGACAGCACCGGATTATCTCCTCGCCGGCGGCGACAAGGGGCAGGTCCAGGTCATCAAATCCGGTCAGATCGTGACAGGGACGCAGGCGACACAACAATGAACAGGAACGCTCAGGTGGTTAGCTTCAAGAATAAACTCCGCACATCCGCAGCGGCGAGCCTGTCATTCTGCATTGCCTTTTCAGGTTTTCCGATTGGTGCAGGCATTTCGGGCTTTGCTCCCGCCGAGGCTCAGGCCGCGCAGGAAAGCATCATCCGGATCAACGAGGCCGGTACCGGTGTTCGCCGCCGTCTGAAGATCGGTCTCAACAAGGCTATCGTCGTCGACCTGCCAGCGGATGCGCATGATATTCTCGTGGCGGATCCGACCATCGCCGACGCGGTAACCCGCACCTCACGGCGCATTTATCTCTTCGGCAAAACCGTCGGCCAGACGAATATCTTCGTCTTTGGCCCGAAAGGCGAAGAAGTCGTCAGCATCGATCTTGAGATAGAGCGCGATATCGCGGGTCTTGAACAGAACCTGCGCCGTTTCATGCCGGATTCCAACATCAAGGTCGAGATCATCTCGGACAACATCGTCCTGAGCGGCAATGTGCGTACACCACAGGATTCGACCAAGGCTGAAAAGCTGGCGCAGATATTCCTCAAGGGCGGCGAAGCCACAAGCCGCAAGGACGTCAACAATGACGAGGGTCGGCAGGTCTCGCAGATCCAGAACATGCTGACCGTTGAAGGCGAAGATCAGGTAATGCTGAAGATCACCGTCGCCGAAATCCGGCGCGAGGTGGTCAAGCAGCTTGGTTTTGACAATGCCTTCGCGCGCAGTGCTGCTGGAACCGGTTCGAACTTGAATGTTCTTCAGGCAATAACCGATTCAGACGGAATTCAGGCGACCGGCATCGGCAATGTCGGCAAGTTCAGTATAAGAATGGTCCTGAGCGCGCTGGAGCAGGCAAACGCTATCAGGACTTTGGCAGAACCAACGCTTACGGCGATTTCCGGGCAATCTGCTACGTTCAATTCCGGCGGTGAAATTCTCTACACCAGCATAGGGCCCGACGGTGTCACGACGGTAACGCCTTACAAGTACGGCATTGGACTTGCTTTCACGCCGACAGTCCTGTCATCCGGTCGGATCAGTTTGCGTATTCAAACATCTGTTTCCGAGCCGTTGGAAGGCAGAACTAGCGGCGCGGAATATCGCAAGCGCGATGCGGAAACAGTTGTTGAATTGCCATCGGGTGGATCGATGACGCTTGCTGGCCTGATCCGAGATGATTCTCAGCAAACAATGAGCGGCACGCCGGGTGCGTCGAAAATTCCATTGCTGGGCGCGGCATTCCGCAAAAAGACTTCGGACCGTAGAGAAACGGAACTCGTCATCATCGCCACGCCCTATCTGGTGCGTCCGGTCGCCCGCAACGACCTTTCCCGTCCGGATGACAACTTCAATCCGGCGAGCGATGCGGCAAGCGTCTTCCTCGGTCACGTGAACAAGATTTATGGCCGCCGCGAAACTGCACCGCCGAGCGAGCCTTACCACGGCAATGTCGGGTTCATCTACAAATGACGGACAACTCCTTCACTCCCATCATCAAGGCAGGCAGCGCACAGGAAAGACGCCGACCCATGACCAAGGCCATAACCTTTGTACCCGCAGCTTTTGCAGGCCGTCTTCCCGCTGTTGCTGCCGTTGTCGGCCTTGCGGTTCTCGTTTCGGGTTGCGCCGATCGCGTCGTCACCGGCTCGGTTCCGGATGATTACCGTACCCGCCATCCGATCGTCGTTGCCGAAGGTCAAAAGTCGATCGACATCCCCGTTGCCATGGGAGACGAAGGCCTGACCCGTGGCCAAAGCGAAGTCATCGCCGGTTTTGTCGATGAATATCGCCGCGCGTCGACCGGCATCATCCAGATCCAGACGCCGAAAGGCTCGGTCAACGATGGTGCAGCGGCTTCGGCGGCGGGCGAAATAAGGCGCCTGATGGTGCGCATGGGTGTGCCGAAAAACAAGATCCTGCACGCTCGTTTCGCGACGGGATCGGGCGATCCGGCCCCCATCCGCCTGACCTATAATGCCGTCACGGCACAGACCAGCCCCTGTGGCGAATGGCCGGCGGACATGACGCTCAATACGACGCAGAACGACAATTATTACAATTTCGGCTGCGCCAGCCAGCGGAACCTCGCCGCCCAGATCGCCAACCCGCACGATCTTCTCGGACCCCGCCGCATGACACCGCCGGATGCGGTGCAGCGCGGCAAGGTCATGGAAAATTACCGCGGTGCCTACACCAAGTTGAAAGACATGGACAATTGATCGCGAAGATCGTCACGAGGGAGACCAAATCATGATCGGGTCCGTGGAATATCGCGTCAATCCTGCAGCTTCGCAGGCGGAAGACGAAATGGTGCGCGAGTCTGAGCTGGAAAATATGCGGCCGCTGCCGCGCATTTCCGTGCATGTTTTTTGCGAAAGCGATGGCCTGCACCGGGTTATGGAGCGCTTGGCCAACGATCGCCGCATGGCCAAGGTCAATCTGCGTATCACCAGTGGCAGCGTCGATGCCGCAGCGCAGATGTTTGCATCTACGCCAACCCCCAACCTCATCATCCTGGAAACTCACGCCGAGCCGCGCAATCTTCTGGCGGAACTGGCTCCGCTTGCGCAGGTTTGCGATCCGTCGACGCGGGTGATCCTCATCGGCCGCTATAACGACATCACGCTTTACCGGGATCTGATCCGCAACGGTATTTCCGAATACATGGTGGCGCCGGTCTCGATGGCAGACCTTTTGGGCGCGGTTTCGGCAATTTTCGTCGATCCCGAGGCTGAACCGCTCGGCAAGTCGATTGCATTCATCGGCGCCAAGGGCGGAAGCGGTTCCTCGACCATAGCGCATAACTGCGCTTTCGGTATCTCATCGCTGTTTTCGACCGAAACCATTCTTGCCGACCTCGATCTCGCTTACGGCACGGCCAATATCGATTTCGACCAGGATCCTGCCCAAGGCATTGCCGAGGCCGTTTTCGCGCCTGAGCGTCTGGACGAGGTTTTTCTGGATCGTCTGCTGACCAAATGCTCGCAGCATCTGTCGCTTCTGTCCGCTCCATCGCTCCTGGACCGAGCTTACGATTTCGACGGCGGTGCTTTCCGTCCGGTCATGGAAGTCCTGCAACGCACGGCTCCGGTCGCTGTTTTGGACGTGCCGCATGCCTGGTCGGAATGGACGCGCTCGGTGCTCGCCGAGGTCGATGAAGTCGTCATTACCGCGGTGCCCGATCTCGCCAACCTGCGCAACACCAAGAACATGCTGGATGCGTTGAAGAAGTTGCGGCCGAACGATCGTCCGCCGCATCTCGTTCTCAACCAGGTGGGCATGCTCAAGCGCCCGGAGATCGCGCCGGCGGATTTCGTCGAACCGTTGGAAATGCAGCCGATCGCCATCCTGCCGTTCGATGCGCAACTGTTTGGCAATGCCGCCAACAGCGGCCGCATGATTGCCGAGGTCGATCCGAAATCGGCTGCGGCAGAAACCTTTTCCCAGATCTCGCACATCGTCACCGGACGTGCCGCGGTAAAACGCGCCAAGAAAGGCGGCCTTGGCAATGTGCTTGGCCGCTTCCGTCGCGGCTGATCTGTAACGCGTCGTAACGACTGGATCGTAGAATGTTTGGAAAACGCGGAAACGAAGGCTTTGGCAAGGCGGGCATCAGCCCGCCGCCGGTTGCGCCGCCACCGGTTTCGCAGCCGGAACCGGCAGCCGTGCGCCCGAGCGTTCCCGAAGTTCTGGTGGAAAGCCCGGCAAAGACCGTGAACCGCCCGCCGGCAGCACCGCCGCCGGCGCGCAAGCGTCCGACGCGTACGGAAGGATATTACGACACCAAGAGCCAGGTGTTTTCGGCGCTG
This sequence comes from Hyphomicrobiales bacterium, assembly GCA_900472395.1. Lineage (GTDB taxonomy): Bacteria > Pseudomonadota > Alphaproteobacteria > Rhizobiales > Rhizobiaceae > Neorhizobium. The sequence continues at coordinate 176,055 of UCHV01000014.1, read as the reverse complement.
ATCGATACGATCGACCTGTCGCAGCTGGCAAAGCTCGATGGCGAAAGCGCGCGCGAAGAAATCCGCGATATCGTCAACGACATCATCACCATCAAGAATTTTGCGATGTCCATTTCCGAGCAGGAGGAACTGCTCGAGGATATCTGCAACGATGTGCTTGGCTACGGCCCGCTGGAACCGCTTCTGGCGCGTGACGATATCGCCGATATCATGGTCAACGGTTCCGGCCAGACCTTTATCGAAGTCGGCGGCAAGACCGTCGAATCCGACATCCGCTTTCGCGACAATCAGCAGCTTCTGTCGATCTGCCAGCGCATCGTCAGTCAGGTTGGCCGCCGTGTCGATGAAAGCTCGCCGATCTGCGATGCGCGTCTGCCTGACGGCTCGCGTGTCAACGTCATCGCGCCGCCGCTTGCCATCGATGGCCCGGCCCTCACAATCCGTAAGTTCAAGAAGGACAAGCTGAAGCTCGACCAGCTGGTCAAGTTCGGATCAATCAGCCCGGAAGGCGCCACCGTCCTGCAGATCATTGGACGTGTACGCTGCAACGTCGTCATCTCTGGCGGTACCGGTTCGGGTAAGACGACGCTTCTGAACTGCCTGACCGGTTATATCGATACCGACGAACGCGTCATCACCTGCGAGGATACGGCCGAACTGCAGTTGCAGCAGCCGCACGTGGTTCGCCTTGAAACCCGCCCGCCCAATATCGAAGGCGAGGGCGAGGTGACGATGCGCGATCTCGTCAAGAACTGCCTGCGTATGCGTCCCGAACGTATCATCGTCGGTGAAGTGCGCGGACCGGAGGTTTTCGACCTGTTGCAGGCCATGAACACCGGTCACGACGGCTCGATGGGTACGATCCACGCCAACACACCGCGCGAATGCCTCAGCCGTATGGAATCGATGATCGCCATGGGCGGTTTCACGCTGCCGGCCAAAACCGTGCGCGAAATCATCGCCGGTTCGATCGACGTCATCGTCCAGGCTGCACGTCTGCGCGACGGTTCGCGCCGTATCACACACATTACCGAAGTGATCGGCATGGAAGGCGATGTCATCATCACCCAGGATCTGATGCGTTACGAGATCGAGGGCGAAGATGCCAATGGTCGGCTGATCGGCCGCCATATGTCGACCGGCATCGTCAAGCCGCATTTCTGGGATCGCGCCCGCTATTTCAACGAGGATCGTCGTCTGGCCGCTGCGCTCGACGAGATGGAAAAGAAGTCGGCTTGATATGTTCGGTGTGGACCCCATTCTGCTCGGTGTCATCCTCCTCGCCGCCATTTCGGCGGGCGCCGTCGCTTATGGCGTCCTTTTCAGTCGTCTCGAGACGGAAAAGAAGTCGGAAAACCGGCTCAACCGCGTCAAGTCGGCAGAGACCGACCTCGGACGCGCGAAGGCTGCTCGCGATCGGGTTCAGGAAATGTCCAAGCGCCGCAAATCGGTGCAGGACTCGCTGAAAGAACTGGAAAAGAAGCAGCAGGAAAACTCCCGCAAGAAGGGCGACAAGAGCGTCAAGAGCAGGCTGGCGCAATCCGGCATGTCGCTCACTCTTCCGCAGTTCTACATGATCAGTGTCGCCTTGGGGCTTTTCTTCGCGCTGATACTCATCGTCTTCCTACCCATATATGCCGCACTTGGCGCCGGTTTCGTCGCCGGCGTCGGCTTGCCGCGCTGGGTGGTCGGTTTTATCGTCAAGCGCCGCCAGAACAAGTTTCTCGAAGAATTTCCCAACGCGCTCGATGTCATGGTCCGTTCGATCAAGTCGGGCCTGCCGCTGAACGACGCGATGCGGTTGATTGCCAGCGACGGCCAGGAACCGGTAAAGAGCGAATTCCGCCGCGTCATCGAATCCCAGCAGGTGGGTTTGAGCATCCCGGAAGCCTGCGCCCGCATGATGCAGACCATGCCGCTGTCGGAAATCAACTTTTTTGCCATCGTCATCGCGCTTCAGAGTCAGGCCGGCGGCAATCTTTCCGAAGCCATCGGAAACCTTTCGAAAGTGCTGCGCGACCGCCGCAAGATGAAAGCCAAGGTCAGTGCGCTTTCGATGGAAGCCAAGGCTTCGGCCGTCATCATCGGCGCATTGCCGTTCATCGTGGCGACCCTCGTTTCCCTTACCTCTCCGCAATACATGGCGGTTCTGTTCACCGATCCGCGCGGCCACCTCATCATGGTGGGAGCCGGCATCTGGATGTCGATCGGCATCTTCGTCATGCGCAACATGATCAACTTCGACATCTGAGGCCGGGATAATGTCGTCGGAACTCGCAGCCACCCTGACCGATCCCACAACGCTGATAGCCGTGCTCGTCGCCGTCGCCGTCTTTGCCACCTTCTATTCGCTTGCCGCCCCTTATCTGGAGGGTGACAATCTCAACAAGCGCATGAAGGCGGTATCGACGGAACGCGAACTGATCCGCGCCCGCGAGCGATCGCGCATGGCAAACGAACAGACCCGCGGCAGCCTTCGCGCACAGAACAACCAGCCGGTTCGCCAGATCGTGGAACGGTTCAATCTGCGCAAGGCGCTGGTGGACGACAATACCGTCAATCGCCTTCGTGCAGCAGGCTTGCGCTCGCAGAACGCGCTCAACATGTTCCTTCTGGCACGCTTCATGCTGCCTTTCGTGTTCCTGGCCTTGGCCGTCGTCTATATCTTCGTGCTGGAGAACATGAAGGATTATTCCTTCGCGATCCGCATGCTTGCGGCGATCGTGGTCGGCTATATCGGCTTTTATGCACCCAACATCTATATCAGCAACAGGGTCGGCAAGCGGCAGGCATCTATCAAGCGTGCTTGGCCAGATGCGCTCGATCTCATGCTGATCTGTGTCGAATCCGGCATTTCCATCGAGGCCGCAATGCGCCGCGTTGCCGAGGAAATGGCAAGCCAGTCACCGGAACTTGCCGAGGAAATGGTGCTGACGACGGCCGAGCTTTCGTTTCTGCCGGATCGCCGCGTTGCACTCGAAAACCTCGGCATTCGCACCCAGCTCGATATCGTCAAGGCGGTAACGACGGCCCTGATCCAGGCTGAACGTTATGGTACGCCGCTATCGCAGGCGCTGCGCGTGCTGGCTCAGGAGGGTCGTGATGAGCGCATGAACGCCGCGGAAAAGAAAGCCGCCGCTCTGCCGCCGAAACTGACCGTGCCGATGATCCTGTTCTTCCTGCCAGTCCTCATCGCCGTCATTCTCGGCCCTGCAATCATTCAGGTATCCGACCGCTTCTGACGGGGCGCTTCTGACGAGACGACGGATCCCGCAATTCACCGCATTCCAACAAGAAAGCCGGCCCGTGATGAACGGAGCCGGCTTTTTGTCGTGAAGCAATCTTGAAAAGGGGCAGGGATCAGTTTGTCCGCAATTTCGGCTTGCCGTCCTTGTCGGCAAGTTTTGCCCAGGAGTTCTGTTGGGAAAGCATGGAGCGCAGATAGGCCACATTGGCATCGGCCTGGTTCTGCGAAAGCTCCTTGCGGGCAATATCCTCGGCTTCGGAAAAACGGCCCTGCAGACCTACCACCAATGCCAGGTTCTGGCGCACCCGGCTATCGGCTGTCGGCTGGCCCGAAGCGTCGCGCAGATAGGATTCCGCTTTCTTCAGATCGCCGGACAGAACATAGGACATTCCCATGTTGGAGACGACACTCGGTTCGTTCGGCTGTGTAGCAAGAGCCTGACGGTATTTTGCACGGGCCTCTTCGGAACGTCCAAGCTGGTCCATGACTGCGCCTTCGGCAGAATACAGGCGCCAGTCGGGGCGGTCCGGGGTCTGGGCACGAGCAAGCGTGCTGAGCGCCTGTTCCAGCTGGCCCGCAGCGGCCTGCGCCTTGCCGTAGGCTGCCAGCACGTCGCGGTCAGACGGGTGAGCGATCACCACCTGCTGCATCACCGCCAGCGACTGCGTGTTCTTGCCGGTCATGCGCAGGATGTTTGCGTAATTCAGGCCGGTATTTCGGTCCTTCGGGTTCTTTTCGTAGGCTGCGCCGATACGCTGTTCGGCGCTTGAAAGCTGCGACGCATTCATGCCGTCGAAGGATTCAGCACGCGCCGTGCTCTGGCTCGAAATCGAGCCGGTGGTCAGCCGGTCGGCATTGCGGCTGGTGCTGTTGCAGCCCGCGATCGAAAGCGTGACGAGGACCAGCGCCGCAGTCCGGGCGAGGCGGCTTTTATCGATGGTGACGAACGAATAAGCGGGCATGACGTAATCTCTCGGATAAACCGGCGCCCCTGCGACTGAAAGGGATACGAACATGGGTGGCGCAATCTTCCCTCAAGCAATAATCTGTTAACCCTAACATACTGTTAATTTCCTCAATGAAGGCAGCCATGTCCCCCTATCAATTCATCGACCGTTCCTCTCCCTTCACCACGAAATCCGCCGCTTCCCGACCGGTTTATGCGGTTACGCCGGTTGATCTCGAAGCCGGCAGCCTTCCGGCACGGGTGGGAGAATGGGCGAAGGCGGCGGGTTTCAAGGCCGAATCAGGAGCTGTGTTGCTGGTGCCGGGCGCCAGCGGCGATCTGGAAAGCGCGTTGTTCGGCCTTGGGGCCGAACCGACCGATGCACCCTTTGCAACCGGCAAGCTTGCGCGTTCTCTGCCGGCTGGAGATTGGCATATCGTGACATCCGCTCTGGCGGCGGAAAAGCTGGCGCTCGGTTTCGGTCTCGGTGCCTATGCCTTCAATCGTTATCGCAAGGACAAGCCGCAGGAAGCCCGGTTGGCTCTTGGGGAAGGGGTCGATTCCGCCGATCTCGAACGCCAGCTCGCTGCCGTTTATCTTGCCCGCGACCTTATCAATACGCCGACCAACGACATGGGGCCGGATGATCTCGAGGCCGCTTTCCGCGCGCTCGGCAAACATTACGGTGCCGACGTGTCGTCCATAGTCGGCGACGATCTCATCGCGCAGAACTTCCCGCTGATCCATACCGTTGGCCGCGCCAGCGCACAGGCGCCGCGCCTCCTCGATATGCGCTGGGGCCGCAAGGGCGCCAGGAAGATCACGCTGGTCGGCAAGGGCGTCTGCTTCGATACGGGTGGTCTCGATATCAAGCCGGCCGCTTCCATGCTGCTGATGAAGAAGGACATGGGCGGTGCCGCAAACGTTCTGGCTCTGGCGCTGATGATCATGGATGCCGGCCTCGACGTCGATCTGCGGGTACTTGTCCCGGCGGTCGAGAACTCGATTTCCGCCAACGCCTTCCGTCCCAGCGACATCTATCGCAGCCGCAAGGGCATCACGGTGCAGATCGACAACACGGATGCCGAAGGCCGCCTGGTTCTGGCCGATGCGCTTGCTTATGCAGACGAGGAAACGCCGGACCTGATCATCGACATGGCGACGCTGACAGGTGCCGCCCGCGTGGCGCTCGGTCCGGACGTGCCGCCTTTCTTCACCGATGACGAAGCGCTGGCGTCTGCGCTTTATGCCTCCAGCAATGAAGAAGACGACCCGATGTGGCGCCTGCCGCTTTTCAAGGGATATGAGAAGGATATCCGCTCGCGTGCCGCCGAAATCACCAATGCGCCGGGCGGCGGCATGGCGGGTTCCATTACCGCGGCACTCTTCCTCAAGCGTTTTGTCTCCAACGCCAAAAGCTGGGTGCATCTCGACATTTACGGCTGGTGCCCGGCGGAACGTCCGCATGCAACGATCGGCGGCGAGGCACAGACCATTCGCGCGCTTTATCGTCATGTCCGCACCATGATTTGACCATTTTATCGATTCAGAAACGACAACGGGCGCATTCTTGCGCCCGTTTGCATATGCGCCATAAATAGCCGCAAAGCTTGGAGTTCGGAGTAGGCATGCCGGTGGAAATGACGGCCAGTGAAGCACTTGGCCTGTGGCAAAGGGTGACGATCGGACAGGTGCGTGACGATGGTCCGGACCTCACCTTGCGGCAATTGTCCATTCTCCTGCATGTTTACCTGGTGCCTCCGCCGCATACCGTGCGCGGTCTCGCCGCAACGCTCGGTGTCACCAAGCCGGTGATCACCCGCGCACTCGATACGATGGGTGGCATGGCGTTGATCGATCGCGCCCGCGATGAACGCGATCGCCGCAATGTCGTCATCAAGCGCACGCTGGCGGGCGCGCTCTATCTGGAAAAATTCGGCGACCTCGTCATTGACGAGGGCCGCAAGCTCACCTTCTGAGGGCCGCATGACCAACACTCTCGATCGTCGTCTCCATGCCTTCCGTCCAGATCTCGCGGACGAAACCCTGCGTGATAAAGTGCAGGCAGAACGCTTTGTTTCCGGTCAACCGGCGCAGGTCATCGTGCCGGTAGCGGCGCTGCGCCCCGCGCCCGATCCGGCGCGCGGCATCGATACCGAACTTCTGATCGGCGAAACGGTGCGTGTTTTCGATCGCGCCGAAGGCTGGGCCTGGGTGCAGGCGGATGAAGACGGTTACGTCGGTTATCTGCCGGAAGCCCATATCGGACCCATCGAGGTGCCGACGCATCGGATCGTCGTGCCACGCAGCTTCCTTTATCCGGAGCCGGAATTGCGCAAGCCGCATGTTGGCGTTCTGTCTCTCGGCAGCCGTATCCGGATTGTCGGCGAGGCGGAGACCCGCGGAAATCATTATCACGTGCTGGCGGACGGCACGGCGGTCATGTCCGGCCATTGCCGGCCTGTTTCCGAGAGCCTTCAGGATTACGTCACGGTCGCCACGCGTTTCATCGAGACGCCCTATCTCTGGGGCGGGCGTTCCGGCATCGGCATCGATTGTTCCGGCCTCACCCAGCTTGCGTTGATGATGACGGGCCAAAAGTTTCCGCGCGACACGGACATGCAGGCCAAGATGGGCACCGAGATCACGCGCGATGAACTTCGCCGTGGCGACCTCGTGTTCTGGAAGGGGCATGTAGGCATCATGGAAGACGCAGAAACGCTTCTGCATGCCAACGGTCATACAATGACAGTGGCGCGAGAGAATTTCGAAGCGGCGGTCAAGCGCATCGGCTGGCTCTATGAACAGCCCACCGGCTATCGTCGCATCCTTTGATCGTTGCATTGCCCTCGATCACGTGGCCCTCGATCACGTGAACGTGGCGCCGCCGCTCTGGCGTCGGCCGCAATGGATCCTTATCTGTAGGGACGGATACGGAGACTGACGATGTTTAAAGGTGCCTGGATTTTGCCGCTTGTCATGGTGCTGGTTCTTTTGCCGGCGCTGGCGCTGGCGCAGGACCGCGCTCCCACGTTCAAGGATCTGCCGGGCGTTGTGCCGGAAAAGAGCCGTGTCACCGTGGATAACGGCGGCGAAGATGGCACTGCCCGCTGCGAAACAGGCATTGGCTACATCCGCAATCATCATGGCTGGCGCAGGGACACGTTTGGCCGCAATTTCCCGACACAGGTCTATCGTTGCGAAAGCGGCGGTTTCACCTATACCGGCACCGATCTGCCGCCCAACCGACCTTGGGTCCCGGGCATCAACCCGCATTTCCTGCCGGAAAACTGATTTTTCCAGGTCGATATTCAAGTGCCGCCAGAGTGCCGCGGATATTCAGGCATGATAACGCCCCAGCCCACGCCGGGGAAGTTTTCACGCATCTGGCCACAAAAACCGAGGTGGTTCACGCGGTTGAGAGCTTTTTGATTTTCAAGAAAATTGGAAGACCAGAGAAGCGTAAAATACGTCCTTCATAGCAGGACTGAACGCTGATTGCGCGTCGCGCAGGTTTCGGCCAGGAGGCCGATAACTCTCTGATCTTAAATGAGAATGGTGCCCAGAAGAGGACTCGAACCTCCACACCCTTTCGGGTACCAGCACCTGAAGCTGGCGCGTCTACCAATTCCGCCATCTGGGCAACGAGGAGCGATGTACGGGGGCGGGCGGGGGAAGTCAACAGCGTTTTTGAAGTTTCTGTGTCAGTTGAGAAAAAAATTGTGCGACGCATCAGGCGGGGTCGTCGGACGGTGCTTTCGGCGCAGGGTTTTCCACATTCGCGGCCCTGTCGGTGTGGCCGAGATCTCGCTCCGGCCAGATGATGTCACGCAGTCGCTGCTTCAGTTCCTTCGGGCCGGGAAAGCCGCCATCGCGTTTGCGTTCCCAGATCAGCGCGTCATTGCAGCGGATCTCGAAATGGCCGCCGGTGCCGGGAATGAGCGCCACTTCACCGATATCCTGTCCAAAGGTCTGCAGCAGTTCCTGCGCCATCCATGCGGCGCGCAGCAGCCAATTACATTGGGTGCAATAAAGGATGGTGATGCGTGGACGATCGTTTTTCGTCGGATCGGTAGTGGTGGCAGACATGTGAGGTTCCTTCCCGTCGACGGCTGAGCCGCTCAGAACAGGCTGCCCTGTTTGGGTGCTTCCTTTGGTTTTTCGTCTGCGGAGGCCGGCTTGAGAGCCGTCCGCTTTTTCGGTGCAGGCGCAATATTTTCAGGCCCATCTTCGCCGGTTACGGCGGAGATACGACCATCGGCAAATTCTACCGAAATCGCCTGACCTGAAGAAATGCCGGCGGCGCGCGTTAGTGGTTGGTCGTCTTCGCCGCGGATGACCGCGTAACCGCGTTTCAGCACATTCTTGTAGGAAAGCGATTGCAGCACGCGGTCCTGCGCGGCAATGGCGGAATGCCGTCGTGCCATCGCATGGGTCACGGCGGATTCTGCGCGGTGAGACAGTGTCGTTACCCGCTGGCCTTCCCGCTGCAGCTGGCCGTTCAGGCGCGCGGGCAGGGCGGAAAGCGAAGCCGATGCCCGCTGGATGCGGCTGTGTTCCTTCAACAAACGGCGTTCCAGCGTATTGTCGGTGCGCAGAACCTGTTCTGCTATGTGGCGACGCTGTGTGGCGATGCGGTTGGTGAGAATATCGAGCCGCAGCCCGGCGCTTGCCTGTTCATATATACGGCGCTTGGCGATTGCCGTGCGCTCCAGTCCGCGCCCAAGGCCCGAGGCGGCTTCGTCGAAGCGGCGGCGCGGCAGTGCGAGCAGCTGGTCGAGCGAAGGCAGCGCCCGCATCAGCGAGCGCAGGAACTGGCGGCGATTGTCCATCTGGCGCGACGCACTGCCGCGCAGCCGTGCGCCAAGTCCGGCCAGTTGTGCTTCCAGATCGGCTTTGACAGGAACGGCCATTTCGGCGGCTCCTGTCGGGGTTGGTGCGCGCATGTCGGCGGCATAGTCGATCAGCGTCCAGTCGGTCTCGTGCCCGACTGCCGAAATCAGTGGGATCCGGCTTTCCGCCGCTGCACGCACCACCGCCTCGTCGTTGAAACTCCACAGGTCTTCCAGACTGCCGCCACCGCGTGCCACGATCAGCACGTCCGGCCTGCGCATCGGGCCAGCGGCATCGCTCGGGTCGATGGCGTTGAAGCCGCGAATGGCATTGGCCACCTCATCACCCGATCCATCGCCCTGCACCTTCACCGGCCAGACGATGACATGAACCGGAAAACGGTCGGTGATGCGATGGAGAATATCGCGGATGACCGCGCCGGTTGGCGAGGTCACGACGCCGATGACCTGCGGCATGTAGGGCAGGGGGCGTTTGCGCGCCTGATCGAACAGTCCTTCCGCGCCAAGCTTGCGCTTGCGCTCTTCCAGGAGCGCCATCAACGCGCCGGCGCCGGCCGGTTCCATCGCTTCGATGACGATCTGGTATTTGGAGGAGCCCGGGAACGTGGTGATCTTGCCGGTGGCAATCACTTCCATGCCTTCTTCCGGGCGGAATTTTATCCGCGAGAAAGAACCCTTCCAGATCACCGCGTCGATGCGGGCGCGGTCATCCTTCAGCGAAAAATAGGCATGGCCCGAGGAATGAGGACCGCGATAGCCGGAAATCTCGCCGCGCACCCGCACATGATCGAATGCGGTCTCAACCGTCCGCTTGATGGAGCCGGAAAGCTCGGAGACCGAAAACTCGGTGAGATTGGAGGACGAATCGGTACCAGACATTCTGTTCATGCCGCGAAATTAGTGGGTTTTTATCGCAAATCAAATCGGTGAGGCCTGACGGGGCGCATTGATGTCCGAGAGAAAAATGCCGGAAACTTCTGCTTGCAGAAGATGTTTGTCTCGAAATTGAAGTACCCCGTTCAGCAACGGTTAAACCTAGTTTCAATCAACGAGAAATCGGATGCTGTCTCGGTAATCTTTCTTAGCAAGTTCGCCATAGGCTTGCAGGCATAAAAAGAAAGTAACAGGAGATTATCAGTGCTGTTTCTTACCGCTGTCACTCTGGGCCTCACCGCCGCGATGCTGCGATCGGCCTTCTCCATGGCGCTCGTTGCTGTCCTCATCGTCGGCGCGTTCGGCGCTGCCGCATTCGTCGGGCATGTATCGCTGATCGATCTTGCTGTCGTGCTGGGTGGTTACAATGCCGGCATTTTTGGGCTTGTCGCCGGCATGCTGGCATTTTCCCGCCGCGCTGCCGAAGCCTGATCGAGCCGCAGACTTTTTTGCGCCGCATGGCGTTCCAGATAAAAAGACCCGGAAACCGTTGCTGGTTTTCGGGTCTTGTCGTTTATCCGTTCAGGAACCGTTAAACCTGAAGAACCGGAAGCCGTTCGGTTCAGGGGACGGCAGCGGTTCGAGATAGGCCGGCACCTTGCCGGCAGCCAAAGCGGCGTAAAGCCCGTCCGGCTTCATCTCGATGAGATTGGCAGTCTGCGGATCGTTCTTGCAGAAGGCGAGAATGGAAACGCCGGCACCACGCAGGAAGGCCTCGGCTTCGGCAGGGGTGGCAAGGCCGATATGCAGTTCAGTCAGCATGCCGCCCTGGTTGCGGTGATAGGGCGCCGAGATGGCGCGGTGATGCGTGAAGCGAAGAATTTCCGCGCCGCTGTTGGATGCCGAAACAACGAGGCCCGCAGGCTGTGCTGCCAGTGCCTGCCATTCGAGGGGGCTGCCGCATTCTCCGATCTCGGCGCTCGGTGTGCCTGACTTCGAGATGGCCGCCAGATTGAAGGAGTTGCGGACGCCCTCCTGCGCAACGATGCCTACAACCCCCCAGATGACCGGCACGGATGCCAATACGCCGAGAATATAGGCAAGGCCGGCATTCATGTTTTCCGGCTCCTTGCCGGCATGTTGTCTGAGGCCGGTAATCACCACGGCCAGCGGCAGAATGCTCAGCGCGTTGGAAAAGAAAGAGGAACGCAACTGGATCAGTGCCACGCCCCAGGCGGTGCCGATCAGCGCCAGCATGATAAGATGGAACTCGGTACGTTCACCCCGGATGATCTCGAAGCCGCAGACAGCCAGCGCGAACAGGCCGACCGCATAAAAGTAGCCGACCATGTAGGGTTCTTTTTGGATTTCACCGAAAATGGACTGTGCTTCGGTCACGCTGTTCAGCCAGAGTTTGACCAGCATGGGGTCGAGATTGGCAAGCGGGCTGCCGAGGCATTCCGGTGCGATCAGTTTGGTTGCCACAAGAACCACCGCGCCAAGCAGCAGCATGGCGCCGACCCGCATGCCGCGACCGACGCTTGCGGGCAGAAGGCTGCACAGAAAAAGCCCAGCGCCGCCCAGCGCCGTCGGAGCAAGGAAGCCAAGCGAAAGGTTGTCGCAGGTCACTGTCGAATAAAGCCGCGGCGGTACCGTCGCCAGAAATGCGCCGGTCAGGGCGAGCGCCAAGGTCAGGCCGAAGGCGCGGGCGGCGGCGCGAAAAATGTGGCCGTGCCAGACCCATTGCAGCGTCACGCACAGGCAGGCGATCGCCACCATCGGCACGGTTTCCGCACCGATGGCAATGGCGAAAGCGGACGCCAGTCCGGCAATGATATAGCTTCGTGCCCGGTAAAGCGGGTCGAGCAGCATGGCGGCAATCGTCATCACCAAGGCGATCTGGACGTTGTGATGATCGATCGAGCCGGGATGAAAGCGGATCGAGGTATAGACATACAGCGAGGCAAGCCCGAGGGCGATATGAAGCGTTGCGCCATCGCCGACGCGCCGCGCGGCAATGGCGACCGCTGCCAGAAAAGCCACCGCCATCGCAAGCGGCCAGATGGCAAGCGCAACGGCTTCTGCCTGCTGGTTTGCCATGAACAGCGAAAAGAATCGGATCATCGCACCGATCGGCAAGTCGACGAAACGCGACCAGTGCATCAGGGTGCCGCCATCGAGGCCCAGCCGGTACTGTTGCGTGTCGAACCAGCTCTGGCCGCCTAGCCAGTCGCGGATCACGACAAGCCGCATGATGTCGTCATTGTCCTCGCCGACATAATCGACGGCATTCGGCAATGTCGACAACAGGATCGCGATGACCACGACGAGGCAATAAATGGCGAGAGGTTTAAGCAGACCGGGTCGCGCCGGCATCCCTGACAGGTCGCCGCCGTTTTTGCTCGCCATCGAAGTCGTCATTGTCGTCCCGCATGTTTTTAACTGCGGGAAACCTAGATTTAACCTTCTCAAGAAATAGTAAAGTATCCGCAGTCGGAGCGTCTTTCCGATGATTTACCGTGTATCGAGTGCAAATCATGGACGAAATCAAAAGCAGTGATCTTGAGATCGCTGTCCTCCTGCCGTGCTACAATGAAGCAACCACGATCGCATCGGTGGTCCGCGGCTTTCGCGAGACGCTGCCGACGGCGAGGATTTACGTCTACGACAACAATTCCACGGACGGAACGGCCCTGCAGGCAATGCTTGCCGGCGCCCATGTCATGCGCGAGCGCCGTCAGGGCAAGGGCTATGTCGTGCGCCGCATGTTTGCCGATATCGAGGCCGATATCTACATCATGGCCGATGGCGACGGCACCTATGCGCCATCAGACGCCGAAGAACTGATCCGCACCATGCTGACCGAACGCGCCGACATGGTGGTGGGCACGCGCCGTGGTGTGCACGATGATGCCGGCCGCCAGGGCCATGCCGCAGGCAACCGTCTTTTCAACATCCTCTACCGCTCGATGTTCGGCCGCGATTTCACCGACATTTTCTCCGGCTATCGCGTCTTCTCGCGCCGTTTCGTCAAGAGCTTCCCGGCCGTTTCGGGCGGTTTCGAGATCGAAACGGAAATGTCGGTTCACGCCTCGCGCCTGAAGCTGCCGGTCACCGAACTGGAACTGGATTACGGTCGCCGCCCGGAAGGCTCGCATTCGAAACTTTCAACCTATCGCGATGGCGCAAAGATCCTCTGGATGTTTGCCATGCTGATGAAGGAAACGCGGCCATTCGCCTTTTTCGGCATCATCAGCACCGCCATATTTGCCGTCAGTCTCGCCTTCATGGCGCCGGTTCTCGTCGAATATTTCGAGACAGGCCTCGTCAGTCGCATGCCGACCTGGATGCTCTCCATGTCGCTTCTGATGGTATCGCTTCTGGTCTTTACCGCCGGGTTGATCCTCGATTCGGTCTCGCGTGGCCGGGCCGAGCAGCTGCGTATCCATTATATGGGCCTGAACGCCCGCCCGCCGCGTTTTTATCGTGACGCGCCATCCTTCGTGAAGGTGCCGGACGAAGCCGTGAAGCCTGAACCGAAGCGGCGTGGCCGCACGGGCACCTCCGCAGCATGAAGCGTTTCCTGCGCTTCATGGCGGTCGGCGGCATCGGCTTCGTGGTCGATGCCGGTGTGACGCTGGGTCTTCTTGCGATGGGTCTTTTCGGCCCGTTTATCGCCCGCGCGGTTGCAATCTTGCTGGCGCTTGCCTGCACCTGGTTTTGCAATCGCAATTTCACCTTCGGAAAATCCGGCCGGCATGTGGTGCGTGAAGGCGTGCTCTATGGTTCCGTCGGCATCACATCGGCCCTGTTGAACTACGCAATCTATTCCGCGCTGCTCATCAGCTTTCCGATGTTGCGGCCGATTTTTGCCTTGATCCTCGCGTCAGCTTCCGCCACGCTTTACAGTTATTTCGGTTACGCCCGCTTCGTTTTCCGTCGCCGGCATTAGGCGGCGCGTCATACCGCCTCCCAGCCGCCCTTTTCACTGGCGCGATAAATCGCATCGATGAAACGCTGGTTGAGAAGCGAATTCTCCAGCGTAACCACCTCTGCCTTTTCCCCTTGGGCAGCACCGGCAAAGGCTTCCGCCTGACGCTTGTATTGTCGGCTGTCCTGGAAGCGGAAGATCTGTGAAACATCGTGCTTCTGGTTGGTCAGCTCGATCTCTTCCGCACCCCACCGGTCGGCGTTGAACGGCGATTTCACTTCGATGAAACCTTCTGTGCCGTGAAACACCATGACCTGGCGATTTGCCATCTGGGTCGCGACATAAAAGGAAAAATCGAAGGAACCGAAATCGGCTTTCACACTGGAATAGATATCGGTGCCGAATTCCGGGTCGCGCTCGGTCGTCGCCTGTATCCGTAGCGGTTCCGTGCCCGTCGCCATGCGGGACGCCATGGCAAGATAAACGCCGATATCCGGCAATCCGCCGCCGCCGAGTTCGGGAATGTTACGCATGTTTTCGGCATCGCGGTTGAAATAGGTAAAGGCACCCTGCACATGTTTCAGGGTGCCGATCGCGCCGTCCGCCAGCAGCTCGCGCACCTTTTTCCAGACCGGCGCATAGGCGATCATGAAGGCTTCGCAGATCAGCACCTTGTTGGCGTCACGCGCCGCGATCAACCGTTCGATATCTTCAGCCTTCAGCGCGATGGGCTTTTCGCACAGCACATGTTTGCCGGCTTGCGCGGCCTTGATCGTCCAGTCCACATGCTGGCTGGACGGCAGCGGAATATAGACCGCATCGATGACATCGGATGCCAGCATTTCTTCATAGGAGCCGAAGGCATGCGGAACCGAAAACCGGTCGGCCATGTCGCGGGCGCGGGAAAGGTCGCGGCTGGCAATGGCGCTCACGACGCAATTTTCGGCATCCTGGATGGCAGGGGCAACCGTCGTGCGGCCAATCTTGGCGGTGGACAGGATTCCGAAACGCAGCATCGATCTCTCCTCTTCAAATGCGAAGCGCAGATTAGGGTGGCAGCTCCCGGGCTTCAATGAGTTCGAGGCAAAGAAGGCATTGTTTCCGTGGAGCGGTATGGTGCACGATGTGAAATCACGGTTTGCCGTTACGCTTTCGTGATGACGGTCGTGGTTTGACGCGTCCATCATCGCGCCTAGATGAACAATAGCCGGCACTCGCTGGATTTTTTCACGTTACCGATATTGGAGACCTTCATGGACAACCGCTCGCTCGGCCGCACCGGACTTTCCATCTCGCCCGTCGTTTTTGGCGGCAACGTGTTCGGCTGGACAGCTGACGAAAAAACCTCGTTCGGCTTGCTCGACACGTTTTTCGATGCCGGTTTCAATACCATCGATACCGCCGATTGCTATTCCGGCTGGGTCGACGGCAATCAGGGCGGCGAGTCCGAAACCATTATCGGCAAATGGCTGAAGCAGTCCGGTCGGTCGCGTGACAAGGCAATCGTCATCACCAAGGTCGGCTCCACGCCGAAAGGTGCGGCGATGGAAGGCGGCCTCGCAAAGGCACGGATAATAGAGAAGGTGGAAGATTCGCTTCGCCGCCTGCAGACCGATTACATCGATCTTTATCTCTCCCATTGGCCGGACCCGAAAACACCTCACGAAGAAACCCTGTCCGCTTTCGCAACCTTGAAGGAACAGGGCAAGATCCGCGCCATCGGTTGCTCGAATTTCGATGCGGAGCAGCTCCAGGCTTCGTTCGATGCCGCCGAAAAGGCGGGCCTGCCGCGTTACGACGTTCTGGAGCCGGAATATAATCTCTACGACCGTGCCGGTTTCGATGGCGCTCTGGCCGACCTCTGCAAGGCGCAAGATATCGGCGTCATAACCTATTTCAGCCTGGCTTCCGGCTTTTTGACCGGCAAATACAAAAGCAAGGCGGAGGCGCAAGCCAACAAGAACCGCGGCGGCATGGTTGCCAGATATTTCGATGAGCGCGGCACCCGCATTCTTTCTGCGCTGGATGAAGTTGCGGCGGAAACCCATTCGCAGCCAGCCTCGGTCGCGCTTGCATGGATCGCGCAGCGCCCCGGTGTCACCGCACCGATTGCCAGCGCCACCAGCACACGGCAGCTGGAGACCATGATCGCGGCCGGTAACCTGAAGCTGTCGGATGCCCAGATGAAACAGCTGACCGACGCCAGCGCCTGATCGCGGCAGGCTTTGCCGGTTCGCCTTTTCATTCAAAACGGAGATCCCCCATGCAGACGAGAAAACTCGGAAAAGACCTCACCGTATCGGCCATCGGCCTCGGCTGCATGGGCATGAGCCATGCCTATGGTGGCCAAGATGAAGCGACGTCGATCAAGACGCTGCATCGCGCCGTTGAACTTGGCGTCAATTTCTTCGACACTGCCGAAGTCTACGGCCCGTTCGTGAATGAAGAACTGGTCGGCAAGGCGCTGAAACCGCATCGCGACAAGGTGGTCATCGCCACGAAGTTCGGTTTCAAGATCGACACGAGCAAAACCCAGACCGGCGCCATGTCAGGTCTCGACAGCCGCCCGGAGCACGTTCGGGAGGTTGCCGAAGCCTCGTTGAAGCGTCTCGGCATAGAGGTCATCGACCTCTTTTATCAGCATCGCGTCGATCCCAACGTACCGATCGAGGAGACGGTCGGGGCCATGGCGGACCTTGTGAAGGAAGGCAAGGTACGCGCGCTCGGGCTTTCCGAGGCCGGGGCAGATATTGTTCGCCGCGCCCACGCCGTGCATCCCATTTCGGCATTGCAGAGTGAGTACTCGCTCTGGACGCGTGATCCCGAAGGTGAAATCCTCGCGACATGCCGCGAACTCGGCATAGGCTTCGTACCCTTCAGCCCGCTTGGCCGCGGTTTCCTGACCGGCAAGATCAAGAGCGCGGCGGACATGTCCGAAGGCGACATGCGCCTTGGCCTGCCGCGTTTCGAAGCCGAAAACATGGAGGCCAATCTTGCGCTCGTGCGGCTGGTCGAGCAGATGGCGGAGACAAAGGCCATAACCGCCGCGCAGCTGGCGCTGGCATGGGTACTGGCCAAGGGCGAATTCATCGTGCCGATCCCCGGCGCCAGAAAAATCCCAAATCTGGAGCAGAACGCCGCGGCCGCCGATATCGTGCTGACCGATGCAGAGGTTCGCAGGCTCGATGATATGCTGGCGCCGGAAAAGATCGCCGGCGCGCGGTATGCCGCAAGTCAGATGGCTTGGACGCCGAAGAAGTAATCAGCGCCGCAGCTTCGGAAAGTCACCATAGAACTCGGAATGGTCGCCTTCATGGTTGGCCATTCCCGCTTTGGTCAGCACACCACGCGGCGCGACATAACTCATGATCCGACGCACCGGTCGCTCGTGCCATTGGATGTTGAAGGCCCATAATTTCGGGAAGAAACACAGTGAGGCATAGGGCAGGTGGTCATGGACCCACCAGGCCAGTTTTTGCCAATCGCCTTCCCGGTCATGATTGTCGATCAGCCAGGGCACCACGATACAGGCCGTCGCGCCCATAAAGCCATCGGCATCGCGCCGGTCCCAGATGTGGTCGGCAGCGGTTGCCGCATTGGTCGAGCAATTGAGGTTGTTACGGTTGCCGAATTCGTTGACGGCGGCCGAACGGTACCCGGAGCGGATGTGCAATCGCCCGAACGTTGCCTGCAGCGGTTCCAGCAATTCCTCGCAAAGACGCTTGCCCGCTTCGATCGCGAGGTCGGGATCATCCGGAATGTTGGGAATGCGATAAAATTCGGCAATCTCCGAATGCAGGAAGTCCCGCAAGAAGAAGTTTTCGGAAAGCCGTACCCGGCCGAGATCCTCCAGTCCCTTCATCGAATTCGGCTTGCGCATCATTGCCTCCGACCCCAGTCGGGTGGCAGCGTAAAGCGGTTGCTCGCAATAGAAAAGGCCCGGCACGCTGGTGCGTCCGGGCCTTCATCGTGTTCAGCGAAACAGGCTTAGAGCTTGCCGTTACGCTGCTGGATCATCATGAACGTGTCATAGCTGTATTCGGCAATCTGCGCCCAAAGGTAACCGTCGCGCTTGAACGCCTGCTGGCTGTCAAAGATCTTCTTGAAAGCCGGGTTCTTGGCCGAGATTTCTGCGTAGGTATCCTGCGCCGCCTTGTAGCTGGCGTCGAGAATATCCTGGCTGAAGGGTTTAAGGATTGCACCTTCGGCCACCAGCTGCTTCAGCGCCTTTGCATTATGCGCGTCGTATTTCGCCAGCATGTTCATGTTGGCATTGGCGCAGGCATCCTTCAGCATGCGCTGGTAGGCCTTTGGCAGGCCGTTGAACTTGTTGAGGTTGAAGAAGGCGTGGACGGTCGGGCCGCCTTCCCACCATGCCGGGTAATAATAGAATTTGGCGACTTTCACGAAGCCGAGCTTCTGATCGTCATAGGGGCCGACGAATTCGGTGGCGTCGATCGTGCCCTTTTCCAGCGCCGCGTAGACGTCGCCGCCGGCGATCTGCTGCGGTGTCACGCCGAGCTTGCTCATCACCTGCCCGGTCAGGCCGGCAATGCGCATCTTCAGCCCCTTGAGGTCGTCGATCGTCTTGATTTCCTTACGGAACCATCCGCCCATCTGCGCACCGGTATTGCCGGCCGGCAACGCGTAGAGACCATGACCCGAAAGGAATTCGTTGAGCAGATCGTTGCCGCCGCCGACCGTGAACCACGAGTTCGTCAGGCGCGCGTTGAGGCCGAACGGAATGGCCGTGCCGAGCGCGAAGGTCGGGTCCTTGCCCACGTAGTAATAGGAGCAGGTATGCGCCATTTCGACCGTACCGGCCGCAACCGCATCGGCGGCCTGCAGGGCGGGAACGATTTCACCGGCTGCGTAGCTTTCGATCTTGAACTTGCCGTCGGACGCCTCGTTCACGCTCGTCGCGATCTCGGTTGCCGCGCTGTAGATGATGTCGAGGCTTTTCGGGAAGGAAGACGTCAGCCGCCAGGTGATCTGGGGGCTTTCCTGCGCGATCGCTGGCGCAGCAAGCGTTGCGGCTGCCGCCGCACCGGCGCCGGCAGTACCGGCCTTGCGGAAGAATGAGCGGCGATTGATGGGCGCATTTTCGTTCGAGTTGGTCATGGGCTGTGCATATCCTCCAAATGCTAATTCGCGGCATAATGGTTTGTTGCGTGTCCTGCAAGCGAGCCTTTCGTGAACTTTCTCCAAGCCTAAAGTTTTCTTTTTGAAAGTTGCGCAGAAGCCGCTCGTCAGCCGATTTCGAGCATTGTCTAACTGAAAAAGGTTGCTTTTTGTCTTTATGGATTTAGAATTAGAATAATTCTAAATAAGGGTGTTTCCGATGTTCGGCCGGCTGTCATTTTCCCGCAAGCGCAGTTTCAATTCCCTGAGCGAGGAGGAAATCCTTGCGCTGGCTATAGCCTCCGAAGAAGAGGACGCGCGTATCTACCTCGCTTATGCCGATAGCCTGCGGCAGCACGCTCCGGCTTCGGCAAAGGTATTTGAAGACATGGCCGAGGTCGAGCAGAGTCACAAGAACATGCTGATCTCGCAGTTCCGCCGGCGTTTTGGCGAGAGCATCCCGCTGATCCGGCGCGAGCATGTCAGCGGTTTTTACGAGCGGCAACCGGACTGGCTGGTCAAGAACCTGCCCCTGGAAAAGATCAGGGCGCAGGCCGAAGCCATGGAGGCGCAGGCCTTTCGGTTTTACACCGAGGCAACCCGGCGCGTCAGCGACGCATCGACACGGGCTCTGCTGGGCGATCTGGCGTTGGCCGAACAAGGTCATGGCGACATCGCGGCCATACTGGAAGAAAAACACGCTCCGCAAGACGTGAAGGCGTCGGAGGACGAAAGCGCTCACCGGCAATTCGTGCTGACCTATGTGCAGCCGGGCCTTGCGGGCCTCATGGATGGTTCGGTCTCGACGCTGGCACCGATCTTTGCCGCCGCATTCGCCACCGGCGATACCTGGTCCACCTTCCTGATCGGCCTGTCGGCCTCGGTCGGTGCCGGCATTTCCATGGGCTTTACCGAAGCGGCACATGACGACGGCAAGATTTCCGGGCGCGGTTCACCGGTGAAGCGCGGCCTGGCCTCCGGCATCATGACGGCGGTCGGCGGCCTCGGCCACGCTCTGCCTTACCTCATTCCCGATTTCTGGACGGCAACGGCCATCGCCGCCATTGTCGTTTTCATCGAACTCTGGGCCATCGCCTTCATCCAGAACCGTTATATGGAGACGCCGTTTGTGCGCGCCGTCTTTCAGGTCGTTCTAGGCGGCTCGCTGGTGTTGGCAGCCGGCATATTGATCGGCAATGGGTGACGAACGGTCGGGCGTAGCGCGAGCAATCGATCCAGTGAATCGATTGCAGTGAGGAACGCCCTGAGCCAAAGTGAAGAGCCGGGAGATGGTGCGTCATATCGCAACCTGATCTCACCCTCAGCCGCCGACTTCATTGATTTATGCGCATAACAACAAGGCCCGCAGCGGATGACCGCGCGGGCCTTGTTGATCCCCAACAGTATTCAAGTGTTACCGCAGCGCGCCGACCACGACATCGCGGCCATCTTCGATCGTTACCCAGCGACCGCTGTCGAACGAAGCCTGGCGCTTGAGGAACGTATAGTCCGTGTCGGACCAAAGCTTTACGTCCGAGGTAAGGTTGTCGAGGATGAAGTCGCCCTTCGAGGTGCGCACCGTCAGCACCGCATGTCCTTCGCCGTCGGGCTTGCGCACAACGGTCATCAGAAGGTCGGAAAGCGCAAAGCCGCGCTCGGAAAGCTCTTTGCGCTTCTGCAGCGCATAGTCTTCGCAATCGCCGGCATCGACCGGGTATTCCCAGTATTCCTCACGGCCGTAAACCTCCATGTCGGTCCGGGCCATAATACGGTCGTTGACGGAAGCATTGATGTCCTGAATGGCCTTCCAGCCGAATTCGGTCACCTTGGGTGCCGGCGCGGGGCGGGACCGGACACTGCATTCATCCTGGTGGCGCTGGCAGAATTCGTAATGGCCGATGGGCTGCGACGTCACCGAGCCGGTGACCATGCTGGAAAGCGCTCTGGGAGCCGGGATGGCGGAGGTTGCCGAAGCGAACGTGACCCCGAGGATCACGGCAAGGAACCGTACCTTCACTGCAAACGTCATATGCCCGTCCTTCAAATTCTTAACGAAAGGTTAAGAGCCGGACGGGCACAGAGTCAATTATTACCAATCGGTAAACATGTAACTATCGGCGTTTATGGTTAAGAGCGGTGCATTTCAGTATCAGCTTATTTTTCGGATTGCTTTACGAAGTCTGCCAGCACTGCGCGCATTTTTTTCAGGTCCTGCGGGCGTGACAGGCGGTGGTCGCCATCACGGATCATCGTCAGCACAACATCGTCGGCCGGGAGAAATTCCATAAGTTTCAGCGCGTGGCGATAGGGCACATCGGCATCCTTCATGCCCTGCAGGATGTGAACGGGGCAGCCGGTTTCGATAATGCCGGTCAACACGCGGTTGCGTACGCCATCCTCCATGAGGCGGCGGGTAAAGATGTTCGGCTCGGGGCTGTATTCGGACATCTCCTCGAAATAACCGCGCTCGGAAAGCGATTGGCGCTCCTTGTCGGTCAGTGCCGGTTCGATCAGGTCGTGGGTGAAATCGGGGGCAGGGGCGATCAGAACCAGTCCTTCGACCTTGGGTCCTTTTGCGCGGCGCGATAATTCCTGAACCATGCGCAACGCAATCCAGCCGCCCATGGATGAGCCGACGAGAACGACACGTTCAGGTGCGACGTGATCGATGACGGCGATTGCTTCTTCCAGCCAGCGGGAAATCGTGCCGTCATTGAAATCGCCGCCAGACAGGCCGTGGCCGGAATAATCGAGGCGCAGGGCGCCGGCGCCGGTATCTGCGGCCACGGTTTCCATTTCGATCGCCTTTGTGCCGCTCATGTCGGAGCGGTAGCCGCCGAGCCAGACAAGGATCGGAGCGTCTGAATGCTCGCCCGGACGATAAGAATAGGCGATCTCGCGGGCATCCTTGCCCATGCCCACCGCCAGGCGCCTCATCCCGTCCTCAGTCATCGCGACCATTGCTTGCTCCTTGTCATTTCCTATCTGTATGTGCGGCGCTTATAAACTTGCCGTCATAAAACATATAGGTGACATGCCAACGGCAGGTGATCTTTCCGGCGCAATATGCTATTGACTTCGCCGCGTCGATGACGACATTGGCCCGCAATTGCAAATGCGACGCTAATGCTCGCCACCGCAAACTTGAAAAAATTCAGGAGAACACGACCATTCGCAGACCTTTCAAAGCCGATGCCCCTGTCAAAGAGGGCCCGCGCTCAAACCGGGAAATTCGCGTTCCCAGGGTCCAGCTTATCGATGCCGAAGGCCAGAATCTCGGTAACATACCCACCGACCAGGCCCTCAAGATGGCCGAGGAAGCGGGACTTGACCTCGTAGAGATCTCGCCGAACAACGATCCGCCGGTTTGCAAGATCCTCGACCTGGGAAGGCTGAAATATGCCAACCAGAAGAAGGCGGCCGAAGCTCGCAAGAAGCAGAAGGTCGTTGAAATCAAAGAAATCAAGATGCGCCCGAACATCGACACGCACGATTACGACGTGAAGATGAAGGCAATCCTGCGTTTCTTCGAAGACGGCGACAAGGTTCGCGTGACGCTGCGCTTCCGCGGCCGCGAAATGGCTCACCAGGAACTGGGCATGAAGCTTCTGCTTCAGGTCAAGGAAGACACGGCCGAGATCGCCAAGGTGGAAGCCGAGCCCAAGCTCGAAGGCCGCCAGATGATGATGGTGTTGGCGCCCCGTTAAGGCGCCTGCACCGACTTTTGCCGACGCCGCCCGCCATTCGGTGGGCCGTATGCCCGTGAATGCGGGCTTTTCGGCACTTTCACCCATTGCGCTTTCGATCGGACTATGATTATAAGCGCGCGTCCAAACGGTCCGGCAGGGCATGCCGAGGCCGTTGTTAATGCTTGAACCAGCCTCGTCTGCTGGTTCGATACAAAACTGGAGTAGCAAAATGCCCAAGATGAAGACGAAATCCGCTGCTAAGAAGCGGTTCAAGGTCACTGCCACCGGCAAGGTTCTGGCAGCTGCTGCCGGCAAGCGCCACGGCATGATCAAGCGTTCCAACAAGTTCATCCGCGATGCACGCGGCACGATGGTTCTCGCCGAAGCTGACGGCAAGAAGGTCATCAAGAACTACCTGCCGAACGGTCTCTAAGACTTATTCGACGACCTGGAACAGTTTTAAGGAGATCATGACATGGCACGCGTAAAACGTGGCGTAACTTCCCGCGCCAAGCACACCAAGACACTCAAGGCAGCCAAGGGCTTCTACGGCCGCCGCAAGAATACGATCCGCGCCGCTAAGGCTGCTGTCGATCGTTCGCGTCAGTTCGCTACCCGCGACCGCAAGGTCAAGAAGCGTAATTTCCGCGCTCTGTGGATCCAGCGTATCAACGCTGCTGTCCGCGAATCCGGCCTGACCTACGGCCGCTTCATCGATGGCCTCAACAAGGCTGGCATCGAAGTCGACCGCAAGGTTCTGTCCGACATGGCTATCCATGAGCCGGAAGCATTCGGCGCACTGGTCGAAGCCTCCAAGAAGGCTCTGTCCTACCTCAAGGACGCCGGTACGAAGAACGAGTTCGAAAGCGCCGTTAAGTAAGCGCTGGACTTTTTCTGAACCAAAAAGACCCGCGCGGCGTTGCTGCGCGGGTTTTTTCTTTTTCCGGACCATGATGACCAGAAACATGTCTTCCGAAGTGGTCACCGGTTTCGGGATGGATGCCGAGAAACAAAAAGCTAAAGTGCGACAAGCGAAGCCAACAGATCGCGACGCGCTTTAGACGCGGTACGCAGGAGCGTCAAAGTGCTTGATGACGTTGTCGATATGAGGAATGGACCTCAACTTCCCGCAGAGGACATCGCGCCGCTTCTGGCAGCGCTGGTTCGTGATGGGGAGCGGGTGCAGGCGGTTTCTCTTTCCTGCGGCACTGTGTGGATCAAGCGCCACGGCGACAAGGGGCGTCGCGCCATCGTGGCGGTTCAGACCGCGGTTGCTCGCCTGTTGCGGCTGTCCTTCGTGCGTCCATCCCCAGCCGAAACCGGCGAAGGCATGGTGAAACGCGATCTGCGTCGCATGCAGAGCTTCGCCCGTAATGGTATCGCCACCGCGAAAATCATCTATACGTCCGGAAACGCCATCGTCCTGAGCGACGTCGCGCCGACGGTGGAACGTCGGCTGGGCGAATTGCGCGAAGGCCAACCTGCCGCGCATGACGATCTTCTGGTCTTCTGCAGCAGAGAACTCGGCCGTCTGCATGCCGCCGGGCTTTGCCACGGTCGGCCGTTCCCTCGCGACATGTTCATCTCAGACGACCGCCTGGGTTACATCGATTTCGAGGAAGAGCCGGAAGCCGTGATGCCGCTTGCCACCGCGCAGGCCCGCGATCTCTGGCTGCTGTTTCTGCAATTGAGCGATCGCGCGGTGGATCGCCATCAAACCCAGGACCGCGCCTATCAGGCATGGGCGGCATGCGCATCGCAGGCAGCAATTGCCGAACTGGGCACCATGACGCGATCCCTCAGCCGCTTTTTATGGCTTGCCCGGTTGATTGGCCGGATTCACATGGGTAGAGATTTGCGACAATTCATCCTGGCCACTTCCTATCTGGCAACGATACATCAGCGCTGACACGGCCGAAAAGCAGGACAACATGACCGAACTCGTAACATTGAAGAGCGCGCTCCTGGCGGAAATCGCCAATGCAGCCGACGAAGCGGCCATCGAAGCCGTCCGCGTGTCAGCCCTTGGCAAGAAGGGTTCGGTTTCCGAGCTCCTGAAAACGCTGGGTTCGATGACACCGGAAGAGCGCCAGAACCGCGGCGCCGCCATCAACGCGCTGAAGACCGAAATCACCGATGCCATCACCGAGCGCAAGACGCTGCTGAAGGACGCGGCGATCGACGCCCGTCTCAAGGCCGAAACGCTGGACGTCTCGCTGCCGGTGCGATCCTCCCCGGCCGAGCGTGGCCGTATCCACCCGATCAGCCAGATTACCGACGAAATCACCGCCATCTTCGCCGACATGGGTTTCTCCATCGCCGAAGGCCCGGATGTCGAAACCGATTACTACAATTTCACCGCCCTGAATTTTCCCGAAGGCCACCCGGCCCGCGAAATGCACGACACCTTTTTCTTCCAGCCGGATGAAAAGGGCGAGCGCAAGGTTCTGCGCACCCATACGTCGCCGGTCCAGGTGCGCACGATGGAAGCGCAGGAACCGCCGATCCGCATCGTCATTCCGGGCAAGACCTATCGCCAGGACAGCGACGCCACCCATTCGCCGATGTTCCATCAGGTGGAAGGGCTGGTAATCGACCGCAAGGCCCATGTCGGCAATCTGCGTTGGGTTCTGGAAGAATTCTGCAAGACCTTCTTCGAGGTCGATAACGTCGTCATGCGTTTCCGCCCATCCTTCTTCCCGTTCACCGAACCGTCCTTCGAAGTGGACATCCAGTGCGACCGCTCCGGCCCGATCGTGAAATTCGGCGAGGGCACGGACTGGATGGAAATTCTGGGCTGCGGCATGGTGCACCCGAACGTGCTGCGCTCCGGCGGTCTCGATCCGGATGAGTTCCAGGGTTTTGCCTGGGGCATGGGCCTCGACCGCATCGCCATGCTGAAATACGGCATGCCGGACCTGCGCGACTTCTTTAACGCCGACGTGCGCTGGATGAACCATTACGGTTTCCGCCCGCTCGACATGCCGACCCTGTTCGGCGGTCTCAGCCAGTAATTCGAGCGCGTAAGCGAAGGATCAGACACATGAAATTCACGCTTTCCTGGCTCAAGGATCATCTTGAGACCGACGCTACCCTCGAGCAGATCTGCGAGCGCCTGACGGCGATCGGTCTCGAAGTCGAGGATGTCGACGACAAGGCGGCCTACAAGCCTTTTGTCATCGCAAAGGTTCTGTCGGCGGAAAAACACCCCGAGGCAGACCGTCTCAAGGTTCTGTCGGTCGATGCCGGTCCTGACGTCAATGGCGGCAAGCCGTTGCAGATCGTTTGCGGCGCGCCGAATGCCCGCGCCGGTCTCGTCGGGGCCTTGGCGCGTCCGGGCGATTATGTTCCGGGCATCGATGTCACGCTGTCGGTCGGAAAAATCCGCGGTGTCGAAAGCCATGGCATGATGTGCTCGGAAAAAGAGCTCAACATGTCGGAAGACCATAACGGCATCATCGATCTTCCCGAAGATGCTCCGATCGGCACGTCGTTTGCGACCTATGCCGGCATCGACGATCCGATGATCGAGATCAACCTGACGCCGAACCGCCCGGATTGCACCTCGATCTACGGCATCGCCCGCGATCTGGCAGCTTCCGGCCTTGGCACGCTGAAGGTGCCGGCTGCGCCGGAGCTGAAGCTCGAAGGCGAGACGTCTGTCGGCCTGACGATCGATCTCGACGACGAAAAGCTTTGCCCCGGATTCGGTCTGCGTCTCGTGCGCGGCGTGAAGAACGGCCCGAGCCCGGCCTGGATGCAGACGCGCCTGAAGGCCATCGGCCTGCGCCCGATCAATGCGCTGGTCGATGTCACCAACTACATGACCTTCGATCAGGGCCGTCCGATGCACGTCTTCGACGCTGCCAAGGTCAAGGGCGATCTTACCGTCCGTCGCGCCGCGGAAGGCGAAACGGTGCTGGCGCTCGATACCCGCGAATACAAGCTCGGTCCCAACAACGTCGTCATTGCCGATGATAACGGCGTCGAATCGATCGGCGGCATCATGGGCGGCGAACATTCCGGCTGCGATGAAAATACCACGGACGTGCTGATCGAATCCGCTCTGTGGGATCCGATCAACATCGCCAAGTCGGGCCGTACTCTCGGGATCATCACCGATGCACGTTATCGCTTCGAGCGTGGCGTCGATCCGGAATATATGGTTCCCGGCCTCGACCGTACGACGCAGCTGGTTCTGGAGCTTTGCGGCGGCGTGGCCGCCGAAGCCAAAATCGTCGGTTACAAGGGATACGAAGCCAAATCGGTTGATTTCCCTTACTCCGAAGTCAAGCGCCTGACCGGCCTCGATATCTCCACGGATGAAAGTCGCGAAATTCTCACCCGCCTCGGTTTCACCGTCGAAGGTTCCGGCGAGCGTGTATCGGTCAAAATTCCGTCCTGGCGTCCCGATGTCGATGGCAAGGCCGATCTCGTCGAAGAAGTCATGCGTATCCATGGCGTCGACCAGATCAAGCCGGAACCGCTGGAAAAGCTGTCCTCCGTCAACGGCCGCATCCTGACGACGCTGCAGGTGCGCACCCGCACTGCCCGCCGTGCCCTTGCTTCGCGCGGCATGCTGGAGGCCGTCACCTGGTCCTTCATCCCGGAAGATCAGGCAAAACTGTTCGGCGGCGGTTCGCCATCGCTGAAGCTTGCCAACCCGATTGCGGCCGATATGTCGGACATGCGTCCGTCGCTTCTGCCGGGCCTGCTGACGGCAGCCCAGCGCAATGCCGACAAGGGTTTCGGCGATGTGGCGATCTTCGAGGTATCGGGCACATACGAGACCGACACGCCGGAAGGCCAGCGTCGCGTCGCCGGCGGCATCCGTCGTGGCACAGCCTCCATCAACGGCGCCGGCCGCATGTGGTCGAATGCCGCCAAGGGCGGCGGCAAGCCGGTCGATGTTTACGACGCCAAGGCCGATGCGCTGGCCGTGATTGAAGCCTGTGGCTTGCCGATGGCAAATGTCCAGGTCGAGCAGGGCGGTCCGTCCTGGTATCATCCGGGCCGTTCCGGAACGATCAAGATGGGACCCAAGGTGATCCTCGGCACGTTCGGCGAATTCCATCCGAAGACGCTCGATGCGCTCGATATTTCCGGCGCTCTCTGCGGTTTCGAAATCTATCTCGATGCCATGGCGGAGCCGAAAAAGAAGGCGACGCGCACCAAGCCGGGCCTGGAGCTTTCGCCTTTCCAGGTGGTCAAGCGCGACTTCGCTTTCGTGGTCGGTTCGGATATCGAGGCCGGCGCCATCATCAAGGCAGCCCAGACTGCCGATCGCAAGCTGGTCACCGGCGTCAACGTGTTTGACGTCTTTGCCGGTGCATCGCTCGGTGAGGACAAGAAGTCGGTCGCGATCGAAGTGCTGATCCAGCCCGCCGACAAGACCCTGACCGACGAGGATTTCGACGCGCTGACGAAAAAGATCGTCGCCAATGTCGAAAAGGCCACGGGCGGCGTCCTGCGCGCCTGATCGCGCAATACAGATAACGAAATGAAGAAAGCCCGCCGTTGATCAGACGGCGGGCTTTCCTTTGGGCGAATGTCGTATTTCAGACAGACCGGTCGTTACTCGGCGGCGTTCTGGAGTTCCATCTGCTGCATTTCGTAGGAGTAACCTTCGAGCATGTTGTAGGCGCGCTCGATTGCCTCGATCTGCGCTTCCGACTTGATGATGGCCTCGCCGATCGTTTCCGTGCGGGCGCGGAACATGCGGCCGAGTACATCGGCATCCGGGCGTCGGCCGATACGGTCGAGATGGTTGCGGATGCGGCCGCGATGGCGTTCCATTTCAAGAATGTGAAAACGGGCGCTGACGATCTGGTCGGTCAGCTTGCGGCGCATTGCGGCAACGGGATCGAAACTGCCCGGCTCGCGTTCATCGAGAATAAGTTCGTTCATCAGCGTTTCCAGAACGAGAACGCTTTCAAGATCCTTGGTATCCGCAAGAACCGGGTCGTAACCGGTGTCGTCGTAAACCTTGCGGCGTACCGGATCGATCAGAAGTTCGTAGGAGGTCGTCAGCTTGCTGAAAGTTTCCACGTCGCCGCCCGCGTCCGGATGTGAGGTCTTGGCCTGTTTGCGATAGGCGCCCTTGATGGCGGAGCCGTCGGCATCGCGCGTAACACCAAGAATGTCGTAAGGGTCGATCATGAATTCACACTCGTGGTCGCGGCGTAACTAAAAGTCCTGATATAAACCTGTGGGTTGCCCCAAGCGTCGCCTCTCGCCCACCGTGAAGCAGGCAGGCTGGGCGATTCTGTGGCGCGGGCCGCACAAAACACGGCTGTGGTAGCCAAAGAACGTTAAAAAAAGCCCCGTACGCTGACGGGACTTTTGATTGATCTTGAAAATCTAGGTCGGATCGGCAGTTCAAGGGTAGAAATACTGATGATGGCGGATGTAATTGCAACTATGTCGCGCGCCCGCTGAAGCGCACGTCGGTGCAAGTGCGGCGCTATACTCGACGACCGGAATTCGGACGGTTACTGCCGACATTCTTGTCGATTGACGCCGTCCTGCCACCTGTGCCGTAGGCGCCAAGCTGCTGCCAGCACCTTATTTTCGATAAAACCCGGTTGACGGTGGAGGCCATCGAGCATATTTGGGAACGATCATTTCCGAATGTGGTTTTGCCAATCATGTCTGTCACAGAAGCGGCCTTGCCGCGCCCCGCCGGCCGTCCGCGCGAATTTGATATGGATGCGGCGCTCGACAAGGCCATCGTCGTATTCACCGAGCGCGGATATCACGGCACCTCCGTCGGTGATCTCAGCGCAGCCATGGGCGTTACCGCCGGCAGCCTCTACAAGGCTTTTGCCGACAAGAAGGCGATCTTCCTTGCCGCATTCGACCGTTACAAGCAGGTGCGCAACGGCCTGCGCGATGAGGCGATCGCACCGGGCAGGAATGGCCGGGGGCGCATTCGCCTGCTTCTGCACTTTTATGCCGATGGCGCCCATGGCGACATGGGCCGCCGCGGCTGTCTCGTCGTCGGTGCCGCTGTTGAACTTGCGCTGTTCGATGCCGAAGCCGATGCCCGTGTCGCCCGTTCGCAAGCGGGGTTCGAAATGCTGTTCGAACGTCTGGTTCGGGAGGGCCAGGCGGATGGCTCGATCGGCGGGCATATCGATCCACAGGTTACCGCACGTCTCCTCTATGCCGTCATCCAGGGCATGCGCGTGATCGGCAAGGGCGGGCAGGAATTTGCCCAGGCCCTCGCAATCGCCGATGCCGCGCTGAAAATCCTCGACTGACCTTTTCAATTTCTGCCTCCAGCCTCCCAGGAGTTATTTCATGACCCTCCAGACCGCCGAAGACACGGCATTTTCCGATGCTGCCATCGAAAAGGAAAAACCGGCCGGCATCTCCGCCGGCATGACCTTTCTGATGGCCGCCGCCGCCGGCCTCATCTGCGCCAATATCTATTATGCACAGCCACTTGCCGGGCCGATTGCGGCCTCCATCGGACTGCCGGCGGAAGCAACCGGCCTGATCGTAACGCTGACCCAGATCGGTTATGGCCTCGGCCTCCTGTTCGTCGTGCCGCTGGGCGATCTCGTCGAAAACCGCCGGCTGATCTTGTCCATGATGGCGCTGGTAACATTGGCGCTGCTTGCCGCCGCCGTTTCCTCCACGCCGTCTCCCTTTCTTGCCGCATCGCTCATGATCGGCCTCGGGTCGGTTGCGGTACAGGTGATCGTTCCCTTTGCCGCAAGCCTTGCGCCGGAGGAAAGCCGCGGTCGCGTTGTCGGCAACGTCGTCAGCGGCCTCATGCTCGGCATCATGCTGGCGCGGCCGGTCTCCAGCTTCATTGCCGAGTTCTCTTCATGGCACACGGTGTTTTATCTCTCCGCTGCTGTCATGGTCGTGCTCGCTGTCGTGCTGGCGCTGAAACTGCCCACCCGCCGGCCGGAAACCAGCCTCAACTATATTTCCCTGCTTGGCTCCATGGTCTCGCTGGTTCTCACCCAGCCGGTCCTGCGCCGCCGCGCCGCCTATCAGTTCTGTCAGTTTGCCAGTTTCAGCCTGTTCTGGACGGTCACGCCGCTTCTTCTGGCCGGCCCGGCTTTCGGGCTCAGCCAGGCCGGTATCGCACTTTTCGCGCTTGCCGGTGTTGCGGGCGCCATCGCTTCGCCAATTGCCGGACGCCTTGCAGACCGTGATCTCGGCCGCCGGCAACGGCACTCGGTATCGCCTCGCTGGTTGCCGGGTACCTTATCACCCACATCGCAGCCGATGGCTCCATGCTGGCGCTCGGTCTGCTCACGCTGGCAGCCATCCTTATCGATTTTGGCGTTTCCACCACCCTGGTCATCAGCCAGCGGGCAATCTACGGCCTCAATGCCAGCCTGCGCAGCCGTTTGAACGGCCTGTTCATGGCCACCTTCTTTGTCGGTGGCGCCCTCGGCTCGGCGATCGGCGCCTGGGCCTATGCGAGCGGCGGCTGGTCGCTGGCATCGACGATCGGCATTGCGCTGCCGATCGTCGCCTTCCTCTATTTCCTCACCGAAAAACGGGCGCAGGCCTAACGCCTATTACGCAGCCGCCGCCACGGCCGGCGGCTGCGATCTGTCCGGCTTGGGAAAGGCGAGCGCAATTGCCACCGCCGCCAGCCCCATCAGCGATGAGCCGATGAACATCCATTCGTATCCGGAAAAATGATCGAATGCCCAGCCGCCGGCCACGGGGCCAAGCGCCATGCCGGCTGAGGAAAAAAGCGTAATGGCGCCAAGCACGGTGCCCATCACCCTTGGCGGGAAATAATCATGCGCCAGCACCGCATAAAGCGGCATGACGCCGCCATAGGCAGCCCCGAATATGATTGCCAGCGCATAAAAGCCCGGAAGCGCGCTTGCCTGCGTATAGGCTGAAATCACCAGTGCCTGCACCAGTAACCCGCCGATCAGAACCGGTTTTGCTCCGTAACGATCGCCAAGAAGCCCCAAGAGAACACGCCCGCCAAGACCTGCCGCACCCTCGACGCTATAGATACTGACGGCCGCCATCGGCGCGATGCCGCAAGACATGGCGTAGCTGACCATATGAAAGATCGGGCCGGAATGCGCAGCACAGCAGGCAAAATAGGTAAAGGCCAGAACCAGGAATTTCGGCGAACGGAAAATTCGGGAAAGCGACCGATCCCCTCCCGGCGAATTCGTTTCCGTTTCCGCTTGTCCAGCGGCTGCGGCTTGGGGCGCAGGTCGCATCAGAAGCGCCAAGGGCGGTAGAACGATCCAGCAGCCTATGCCGATTGCCAGCATGGCCGGCCGCCAATCGCCATAATACGAAACAAGAAACCGGGCCAGAGGCGAGATCGTCATGGGCGCGACACCGATACCGGCTGACACGAGCGACACCGCAATGCTGCGATGTTTGTCGAACCACGCCATGGTCAGCGCGATCAGAGGCGCAAAGAAGGCGCTGGTCGCCAACCCCAGCAGGCCGCCATAGATCAGTTGAAAGGCCGGCAAACTGGTCGCCATCGAACCGAGAACCAGCGCAAGACCCAAAAGCGCGCTGCCGATCATGATGACGATGCGGGTGCCGAAACGGTCGCTGGCCATGCCCCACAAAAAGCCGCCGAACCCCATGACGATAAAATTCAGCGTCATCGCCAGCGAAACACCCGCATGTGACCAACCTGTCGAGGTGACGATCGGTTGCAGAAACACAGCCAGCGAAAACATGGCACCGGCGGCCACGCAGCCCATTGCTCCACCCGCTGCCACGATGACCCATTGATAGGATGTTTTCATTTCAAACCTCCCAAAGCGCCGCGATAGACGCTACTTCACGTTGTCGATGTCCACAAGGACGCGCGAAGATGGGGTGCGCCGACAGGAGAGGTGGAATTTTTTTGGACAACAAAACGACCTTGATCATGTTCGAGGTCGAATGCCTCGCCATTCAGGCTTCATCCTCCGCCTCGTTCTCCAACCGAATGAGGTTTTCCATGAAGCCGATCACACTTCTTCTTGCTCTTTCACTTGTTGCAGTCACCACAACACTCCATGCCGCCGAACCGGTCGGTATGCGCAAGATCAGCGTCGTCACGCAGGACTATCCGCGGCCATTGGCGGTGACCGTCTGGTATCCGTCGAAGGGGGATGGGCAACCAACAGCTTTGGCCGCCGACAAAATTTTTCAAGGCACGACTTCCAATGCCGGGGCGACCATCCGTGACGGTCGATTTCCACTGATCCTGATGTCGCACGGCTCCGGATCCCGCGCTGAAGGCATGAGCTGGATTGGTGTTGAGTTGGCCAAAGCCGGTTACATCGTCGCGGCGCCGAACCACCCTGGCACGACGAGCGGCGACTCTACCCCGGCCGCTACGCCAAAGATCTGGGAGCGGGCGCAGGACATGTCTGTTATTATCACCGCGCTTTCCAACAACAAAAGCTGGCAGTCATCGATTGATCAGAAGCGCATCGGCATACTCGGCTTTTCGCTTGGTGGCTCGACTGCGTTGGAACTGGCGGGCACTCGGCCAGACCTTGATGGTTTCATCCGCTATTGCGATGAAAGCCAACCCGGTGCCCTGGATTGCAGCTGGTTCCGTGGTGGCCGAGGTTATGCCGATGGCGCATTCGTCAAGGTGGAGCCGTTCAATCTGCGCGAGGTCGACCGTCGACTTTTCGAGCAATCCAATGAAGATCCTCGTATCAAGACAGTGATTGCCGTCGATCCCGGTCTCGGCACTCTGATGAAGCCTGAAAGCATCAAGGCGGTGGATGTGCCGGTCACGATCATCAATCTCGGCAGCGAAGGCACGGTGCCATTGGCGGTGGAGGCAGAACAACTGGCGAAGGACCTTCCCGGCGCCACCTTCCATCGTGTGGATGACTCGGACCACTACAGCTTCCTGCCTGTCTGCCAGCCTGATGCTCCAGCTTTCCTCAAGTCTTTCGGCGAAACCGATCCGATCTGCGAGGAAACCGCCCGTCCGCGTGCAGACATTCACGAAGAACTGAGCCGGCTCATCATCGACGCTTTCGAGCGCGATCTGAAGCCTGGCAACTGAAAAGGCGGGGCGGGAGATGAAAACCTCCCGCTTCATCCGACGCGTTTGTAAAACAGCGTTGTGCCGCAAAAGCCGCCCTGCGGCCACATGGCATAGTCGGGAATGGTGCCAACCCGTTCCCAGCCGAAGCGCGGATAGATCGCTTCCGCCTCGCTGCCGGTCGCTGTGTCCAGCACCAGCAATGTGCGACCCCGCCGCGCCGCTTCCTCCTCCACTGCCGCCATCAGTTTGCGGGAAAGGCCGAGACCGCGTGCGTCACGATGCACCAGCAGTTTCATCAGGTCGCCACGATGCGGCTGGTTCGGTTTGGACGCCAGCCCCACCTGTACCGTGCCGACTACGCGCCCTTCATGCTCTGCCACCGCAAGGATGACGCTGCCCGACGCCACGGCCTCCGCGACCTCGTGCCAATAAATCTCTGCATCCTGCGGCGAAAACGGCAGCATGAAACCAAGCGAGGCACCGCCGTTGACGCCGTCGGACAGCACTTCGCACAGATCGGGAATGGCGGTCCTTGCGGCATCGGCATCGAGAATACGGACGGTGGTCATCGGAAAAATCCTCGGGAATAGATGGGGAGGGGGTGGCAAAGAGGGTCACCTATCCATGATGGCACCGGCACGCACAATCAAGGCCTCATGCGGTGTCGCACCGCTTCGAAATATGCCTCTCCGATGCCGCTCCCCGGATAGCTTTCTCTTGCAACCCTGCGCTAATCTCCGGTTCAATCGCACGCGGCCCCCTCTGCCTGCCCCTTTTCGCAAGCAGTCCCGGCAAGCCTGCAATCGAGATCGTCCGCAAAAATACCGTTGTTGCATTTGCCTGCCTTCGAGGATGATCATGACCGGAACGCCTGCCATTGCCGCTTCCCCCGCGTCGATCGCCAGCATCGTCATATCGATGACGATAGCCGCTATCGGCAGCGGCATCATGGCGACTTACGTACCCTTCGTGCTGACCCGTGAGGACGCCACATGGGCGGCAAGGCTGGCGGTGCCGGCGCTGGCCTTCGGCGGTCTTCTCGGCTGCGTGCTGGCCGGTCCGCTTATCCGCCGTGTGGGACATGCGCGACTGTTTGCCTGCTCCATGGCCATGGTCATCATCGGCGCCGTGCTGGTGGCGGCCGACCTGCCGCCCGTCTGGTGGGTGCTTGCCCGCGCCATTTACGGTGCCGCGTCCAACGTCAATTTCATCATCTGCCAGAGCTGGCTCAACCACGCCACGTCGAACGAATGGCGTGGTCGCGCCATGTCGTTTTTCTACATGTGTTTCATTCTCGGCCTCGGTTTCGGCGCCTGGCTGTTCGGGCAGGTTCCCGCGGAAGGCAATCTCGCACCGCTGATCGTCGTGTTCGTCACCGCGCTTTCCATCATCCCCATCGGCCTTACACGCCTGCCGAACCCGCCGCCGCCGGCCAGCGTCAGTGTCGATGTGAAAATGGCATGGCGCATCTCGCCGGTCGGCCTGATCGGCGTTCTCGCGTCCGGCGGGCTCTCCATGGTCGTGCAGGGTTTTACGCCGATCTATGCGACGCTGAACGGTGTCAGCCAGGGCGAGGTGGCGCTGTTGATGCTCATCATGCAGACGGGTTTGCTGTTCATCCAGTACCCGCTCGGCCTGATCTCCGACCGCATCGATCGTCGCGTCATTCTGCTTTTCACCTGCGGTCTCATCGTGATCGCGGGTGTGGCAGCGCTGATGGTCTCCTTCACCACTTTCATCCTGCTGATGATCGTTTTTCTTGTGTTCGGCGGCGCCATCGAAACCGTCTATTCCGTCGCCAACGCCCATGCCAACGACCGCGCCGATCCCGGTGATTTCGTGCCGCTGTCATCGACACTGCTGGTCGCCTGGTCCACATCGGCGACAATAGTACCGCTCGGCATCACCTTTCTCGCCCCCGTTCTCGGCCAGCAGACGTTTCTCTACGCCATCATTCTCGTCGCCTCGGCCTACGGGTTTTACGTCCTCTGGCGCCTGAAGGAACGCGAACCGGTGCCGATGGACGAGCGTGAAAATTTCGGCATGAAAACCGCGCAGATGCCGAACGCCTCCATCATCACCGATCCCGAAGGCGGCATCACCCCGGAAACCAAGCTGCCATAGGCATAAATCGCGGCCTCATACTCAACGAAAGGTTATCGTCCCCCCTTTGCGGCAGGGACTGTCGCTGATATATGCGCGAACCATGAGCACCAATTCTTCGCGCACGCCGCTTGACCATATCCGCAACTTCTCGATCGTGGCGCATATCGACCACGGCAAGTCGACGCTGGCCGACCGTCTGATCCAGACGACCGGCGGCCTTGCCGAACGCGACATGTCCGAGCAGGTCCTCGATTCGATGGATATCGAGCGCGAGCGCGGCATCACCATCAAGGCCCAGACCGTCCGCCTGCATTACAAGGCGAATGACGGCGAGACCTATGTGCTGAACCTTATCGACACGCCCGGCCACGTGGACTTCGCCTACGAAGTCTCGCGTTCGCTGTCGGCCTGCGAAGGTTCGCTTCTGGTCGTCGATGCCTCTCAGGGGGTGGAAGCGCAGACGCTTGCCAACGTCTATCAGGCGATCGACAACGACCACGAGATCGTCACGGTCCTCAACAAGATCGATCTTCCCGCGGCCGAACCGGAGCGCATCAAGGAACAGATCGAGGAAGTCATCGGCATCGATGCTTCGCAGGCCGTTCTGATCTCCGCAAAAACCGGCCTCGGCATTCCGGATGTTCTCGAAGCCATCGTGCATCAGCTGCCGGCGCCCAAGAGCGAAGCCGGCGACAAGGGCCCGCTGAAAGCGCTGCTGGTCGATAGCTGGTACGATACCTATCTCGGCGTCATGGTTCTGGTGCGCATCCTCGATGGCGTGCTCACCAAGGGCCAGACCATCCGCATGATGGGCACGGATGCCAAATATCAGGTCGAGCGCGTCGGCGTACTCACGCCAAAGATGCTGGCTGTCGACAGCCTCGGTCCGGGCGAAATCGGTTTCTTCACCGGCTCGATCAAGGAAGTCGCCGATACCCGCGTCGGTGACACGATCACTGAAGACAAGAAGCCGACGGCAAAGGCGCTGCCTGGCTTCAAACCTGCGCAACCCGTTGTGTTCTGCGGTCTCTTCCCGGTCGATGCCGCCGATTTCGAAGATCTGCGCGCCGCCATGGGCAAGCTGCGTCTCAACGACGCCTCGTTCTCGTTCGAAATGGAATCGTCTGCCGCTCTCGGCTTCGGTTTCC
The DNA here is from genome assembly GCA_900472395.1 of Hyphomicrobiales bacterium. GTDB lineage: Bacteria > Pseudomonadota > Alphaproteobacteria > Rhizobiales > Rhizobiaceae > Neorhizobium. The sequence continues at coordinate 139,127 of UCHV01000014.1, read as the reverse complement.
GTTGCGGCTTCCTCGGTCTTCTGCATCTGGAAATCATCCAGGAGCGCCTGGAGCGCGAGTTCAACCTCGATCTCATCGCCACCGCCCCTTCGGTCGTCTATCAGTTGACCATGACCGACGGTTCGGAACGCGAGTTGCACAACCCGGCCGACATGCCGGATGTGGTCAAGATTTCCGAGATCCGCGAACCCTGGATCAAGGCCACCATCCTGACGCCGGACGATTATCTCGGCGGCATCCTGAAACTTTGCCAGGATCGTCGCGGTATCCAGACCGAACTGACCTATGTCGGCAAGCGCGCCATGCTCACCTATGAGCTGCCGCTCAACGAAGTCGTGTTCGATTTCTACGACCGCCTGAAGTCGATCTCCAAGGGTTACGCCTCGTTCGACTACCATCTTGATGCCTATCGCGAGGGCAACCTCGTAAAAATGTCGATCATGGTCAATGGCGAGCCCGTGGACGCGCTCTCCATGCTGGTGCACCGCACGGCGGCTGAAAAGCGCGGTCGCGACATGTGCGAAAAGCTGAAGGATCTGATCCCGCGGCACATGTTCAAGATCCCGATCCAGGCCGCGATCGGCGGCAACGTGATTGCCCGCGAGACGATCTCGGCCATGCGCAAGGACGTGACGGCCAAGTGTTATGGTGGTGACGCCACCCGTAAGCGCAAACTTCTGGACAAGCAGAAGGAAGGCAAAAAGCGCATGCGCCAGTTCGGCAAGGTGGACATTCCGCAGGAAGCGTTCATCGCCGCACTGAAGATGAAGGACGATTGAGAATTTGAGGCGGGCCGCAGAGCCCGCCTTTTTCGTCACCGCACCTTTTTCCGCTCCGTCATCACCACCTGATAGTTCGACAGAACGATGATGCCGGCGCCTAAAAAGACAAACAGGTCGATCGCTTCCGAATAGGCGTAATAACCGACGATCGCTGCGAGCGGCACGCGCAAAAAATCGACCGGCATGACGATCGAGGCCTCCAGCCGTTTCAGGGCCTGCGCCAGGCAATAATGGGCGGTCAGCCCGCCGATGCCGGATACGAACATCCACGGCACGGACACCATCTGCACCTGCTGCCAGTCGGTCAGGGCGGCCACGAAGCCGAGTGGTAGCTGGATGAGGATCATCCAGACGACGATGACGCCCGGCGAGCAGTGCCGCGTCAACTCCTTCACCACGATCAGCGCGATGGCAAAACCGGCGGCTGCAATCAGCACCAGTCCGGCGGCGGGGTGGATCATCGCCAGGCCCGGCCGCACGATCACGAGTACACCAATGAACCCGCCTATGGTGGCGATGATGCGCGGTGTCGTCAGTTTCTCCTTCAGGAAAATCCAGGCAAAGAAAGCCGCCCAGATCGGCATGGTGAATTCCAGCGCGAAAACGGATGCCAGCGGCAGGAAAACGATGCCGACCGTCCAGAGATATTGCGCGGTGAAATGCACGACATTGCGCAGGAGATGCAGTTTCAGCACCTTCATCTGCCGCACTTCCGGAAACAGTTTTCGCGCCACCACAAGGATGATCAGAAGGCCGACCAGTGCGCGAAAAAACATTACCTGCTGGATCGACATCGTCGCTGCCATTTCGCGAGAGCCGATCGACATGCCGATGAATGAAGCCATGCTGCCGGCCATCCAGATCAGCCCGCGCCAAAACTCCGTCCGTCCTCCCGCCGACGCGGTGAGACTATTGTCTGCCATGAAATTCAAACCTCCAACCCGATCCATCCGGTATGGGCCTTTTGAGCTCTGGAAGTCCATCGACATTATGTCGGCGGGCTTCCGCCTGCACTTGCTGGTGCGCCTTTACCGAACTCTTGACTTAGCCCCGCCTTCATTACAACTTGCTGGAACATGGCGGCGACTGCCATGCAATTGCCGGGTTTACCACCAGTTTATTGGGGAGTTGCCGCATGCACAGGTTCAAGATCGTAAAGGCTGCCAATGAGCAGTTTCGCGTTCAGTTCGTTTATAATGCCGAAGTCATGGTCTGGTCGGAAAACTACGCTTCAAAGGCCAGTGCCAAGAATTGCATCGAATCGATCAAGAAAAACGCGCCCGCTGCGACAACTGTGGATCTGACAAAGGACGAGACCGGCTCCGGCTATCGTTTTGAAATCGTGGAGGCCAAGAATGGCGAGCATTTCGTGCGCTTCAAGGCGGCAAACGGCGAAAGCATGGTTCGCTCCGAAGGTTATGCTTCCAAGGCAAGCGCCAAGAACTGCATCGAATCCGTGAAGAAAAACGCTCCCGGCGCCGATACGGTTGACGAAACCGTCTCTGCCTGAACGCTTCGGCAAAACCAAAATGCACCGGATTGGCTAAAACTGGCGTCTGCAACTGGCAGGCGTCATTATTTCGCAGTTTCGCTTTTCAGAATATGAAAAAGTGACAATCAGTTATAAATATAATGATTTCAAATGTTTACGCTACTTTAGAGGCTGCAGTGTAAACTGGCGCGAGTTGTAACAGCTCCAGTGTATGCCGCCGATGCCGCAGCCCGTCGCCGATTATCTGAACCTTTCGACCGAGGTTCGCGCCCTCAATCAGCTTTTCGCCACGGTGAAATATGATGTAGATGGCAAGATAACCGCTGCAAATCCGCATTTTTTGCGCATGATGGGCTACGAGCTGACCGAACTGCTCGGCATGCAGGATCGCCTTTTCCTGTCCAAAGCAGCCGATCGCGGCCGCCAGAACGATTTGTGGGAAGGCCTGCGCCGCGGCGAGCAGCGAGAAATTCTGTCGTTATGGATTGCCAAGCTTGGCGCGGAACTGTGGTTGCAGTCGCGTTACGTGCCGATCCAGGCCGAAGACGGCACCGTCACGGAAATCCTTCAGATCGTCACCGATGTCACCAGCGAAAAGGCGCGGGAAGCCGATGAGCGCGGCCAGATCGCAGCCATCAATGCCAATCAGGCGGTCATCCATTTTTCGCTTGAAGGTATCGTGATCGATGCCAACGACCAGTTCCTGGCTGCCACCGGTTACCTCTTGTCCGAGGTCGTCGGCAATCATCATTCGATGTTCGTGCATGAGCCCGATTCCGTCGAATACCGGGAGTTCTGGCGCTCGCTCGCACGTGGCGAACACAAGTCCGGAGAGTTTCGTCGCCGCCGGCGTGACGGTGAGGATGTCTGGCTGCAGGCGCTTTACAGCCCGATCTTCGATCCCGCCGGCCGGCCGATGAAGATCGTCAAATATGCGACCGACGTGACCAGCCAGAAGCTTCGCCAAGCCGATTACGAATGGCAGATTACCGCCATCCACAAGTCGAACAGCGTCATCACCTTCGATATGCACGGCACCATTCTCGATGCCAACGAGCAGTTTCTCGAAGCGGTTGGATATACGCTCGATGAGGTCCAGGGCCGGCACCACAAGATGTTCGTGGAACGATCCCATGCACATGGCACGCAATACGCCACCTTCTGGAACGATCTGCGAAAGGGTCGCCACCGTTCCGGCCTGTTCAAGCGTTTCTCCAAGGATGGCAGCGAAATATGGCTGCAGGCCACCTATAACCCGATCTTCGATGCCAACGGCAAACCGGTAAAGGTCGTCAAATACGCATCCGTCGTTACCGACGAGCGGTTGGTGCAGGCCGAACACGAAGGCCAGATCGCTGCCATCCACAACGCGCAATGCGTGGTATCGTTCGAACTCGATGGCACGGTGATCGAGGCCAACGAAAATTTCCTGTCGGCCACCGGTTATAAGTTCGTGGATGTCCGCGGCCGTCATCACCGCATGTTCGTCGAGGACGATTACGCCGAAAGCGAGGAGTACCTGAGTTTCTGGGCCGATCTCGCCAAGGGCAGTTTCCGCGCCGGAGAATACAAGCGTATCGGCAAGAACGGCCATGAAGTGTGGCTGCAGGCCACCTACAATCCGATCAAGGATCCAAGCGGCCGACCCTTCAAGGTCGTCAAATATGCGACCGATGTAACCGAAGCGAAACTACGCCAGGCCGATTACCAGGGACAGATCGAAGCGATCCACAAGTCGCAGGGTGTTGCGGTTTTCGATCTGGACGGTACCGTCATCGATCTCAATCCCAATTTCCTGAACATGCTCGGTTATGAAATCGACGAGATCAGGGGGCGCCACCATTCGGTTCTGATCGCCCGTGATGAAGCCGCCAGTGCGGATTACGTGGGTTTCTGGGACACATTGCGTTCCGGCAGCTACCATTCCGGCATGTATAAACGTGTCGGCAAGGATGGCCGCGAAATCTGGATCCAGGCCAGCTATAACCCGATCTTCGATCTGAATGGCAAGCCGACCAAGGTCATCAAATACGCAACCGATGTCAGCTCCAATGTCGCGCTTGCCGCAGCGTTCGACGATGCGCGCCGTCAGGCCCAGCACGATTCTGCCACCTCGCTGCCAAATCGTGTGAAGCTTTCTTCCTTTATGGAAAACTGCCTTGCCGGACCTGCCGCCAGCATGGTCGTGTTTTATCTCGATCTCGACCGTTTCAAGCCGATCAACGATACCTACGGCCACCATGTCGGTGATCGCGTCCTCGGCGAAGTTGCCGACCGCATGCGGCGGTCCCTGCGCGACGACCAGATCGTTGCCCGTGTCGGCGGCGATGAATTCGTCATCGCCGCGCCCGGCATGCCGACCGAGGCGATCGAACGTTTCTGCTCTCATATCCACGATATCGTCACGGCACCGATCCGTCATGAGGGTGTGGAACTCTCTGTCGGTGTCTCCATCGGTATCGCCATGTCGCCCACGGACGGCACCACGCCTGACGAATTGCTGCGCGCGGCCGACGCTGCGCTTTACAAGTCCAAGGAAAACGGTCGCGGCCAGTTCAGCTTCTTTTCAACAGACATGAACTGCAAGATCGCCAGCCAACGGCAGATGACCGAGGGCATGCGCAACAGTCTGGCAGCGGGAGAATTTTACCTCGAATATCAGCCGCGTTTCGATGCGCGTGGCCGGCATATCCGCAGCGTCGAGGCGCTGGTGCGCTGGGCCCACCCGGAACGCGGCCGTATCAGCCCTGCAGAGTTCATTCCGCTTGCAGAACAGAATGGCCTGATAGCGCCGCTCGGTGAGTGGATCTTGCGCACCGCTTGTGAAACCGCGATGAACTGGCATGGCATCGGCGTTTCCGTCAACGTTTCGCCGGTACAGTTTCGCGACATCAATTTCTCGCAAAAGATCCGCGAATGCCTGGAGGAAACCGGGCTGGAGCCATCTCTGCTGGAGCTGGAAATCACCGAAGGCGTGCTGCTGGAAGACGCCGAACGCGCCATCGAACTCCTCAAGGAGCTGAAAAAGGTGGGCGTCCGGCTGGCCATGGACGATTTCGGGACAGGCTATTCGTCGCTCAGCTATCTGCGCAACTATCCGTTCGATGTCATCAAGATCGATCGCAGTTTCGTTGCCGATCTCGATCGCAAGGAAAGCGCCCGCCCGATCGTGCAGGCTATTCTCGGCCTTGGCCGCGCGCTAGGCATCTCGGTGACGGCAGAGGGTGTGGAAACCAACGAGCAGCTTGCCATCCTGACGGCCGACCAGTGTAACGAGGTTCAGGGCTTTCTGCTGGCGCGGCCGTTGAGGGCGGAACAGGTGACAGAGCTTTTGGAGGAAATGCCGGAGCTGGCACTGCGCAACAGGCCGCAAAGGCTTGCCAGCTAAACCGTCAGCTGGTCGTTCGATTTTTGATCTTCTTCTAGAGACCGGTTCAAACGTAAAAGGCGCTCGCTTTACAGCGGGCGCCTTTTTTCAGTTCCTGATGCGGGTTCTCTCGCCTCAGCGGCTGGCAACGACACCTGAGCCACGCTGGCGGCCCAGCCACCTGTGCCACTGTTCCTCGCTGCCGTTAAAGACATTGAGGTCGATCTTGCCGGTGACGCCATGCGAGAGGCCCGAGCCGGAATATTGCCAGAATACCCAGTTGCGGCCCGGATAGACCTTTGACGGATGCTGGGCAACCGCGCGCAACCAGAACGGATAGTTCTCGAACTCGCCGCGCAGATTGTCCTTGTAGAAATCGGGGGCGGTATAGATTACCGGCCGCTGTCCGTAATGGCGCTCCAGCTTGTCCATGAAGACCTGCATCTTTTCGATGACGCGGGCTTTCGAGAGCCGCATCTTGCAGGCGGATTCGCCATTGTATTCCACATCGATGACGGGCGGCAGGGCGTCCGGTTCGCGCGGCACGTTGCGGATGAACCAGTCTGCCTGTTCGCCAGCGGTACGGCACCAGTAGAAGAAGTGGTAGGCGCCACGGCGAATGCCGGCCTCCTTGGCGCGACGCCAGTTGGTGCGGAACATCGGGTCCAGATGATCGCCGCCGTCGGTCGCCTTTATATAGGCAAAATTGGCTCCCTGGCTTCTGAGCTGCGGCCAGTCGATCTCACCCTGCCAACGAGAAACGTCGACACCGTGAACAGCATAATGACGGGGCTGCACCTTGCCGAAATTGATCGGCTTGGCGTCGCGGAACTGGCGGCTGTAGATGCGTGAGCGCGCTGCGGCACTCATCGTTCCCGATGAAAGCGCTGCCGTTTCCATCATGCCGGCGGGGCGCTGCAACGGAAGTGGCGTTTCCGGCATGCCGACCGTGGTTTCGGAAGCGGGCAGGCGGGCCGTACGGGTGGCCGCCATGGTTTCCATCGGCGCGGGCGGCGTGGACACATGCTGGGTCGGCGTCGGGCCGGCCCATGCCAGAATTTCCTGATGCTGCTGTTGCGGCGCGGCGGCAACCGAAGGTCCGCCGACACTGGCGGCCGGAACCGGCGGCGGTGTCTGCCGCACGGAACTCGTCACCTCACGCGACGGTCTGGAAGGCACCAGCACATCCGGTGTCATGCTCGAGGAGCAGCCACTGAGGAACAGCGTGGCAATGAAAAATGCAGGCTTGATCGCTTTGTGCATCGGTGTCCGTACGCATCACATGTCCGGTGCCTGATGCAGCAAGCCGGAACCATTGGAGACAGTGCTAACGGAAGATTACCGAAAAAGACTGAATGCAATCTTTACGAACGGCGGGATCGGTTGCGCAAAATTTAGGTGTATTGCCAACGGAATTGACACGGATCACTTTCAAAACTGTGCAAGTGCAGCATATAGGGTGTTTATTGGGACATTTTGTCCCGCAGCGCAGCAAGGCATCCTGTCGTGTCCGGCTGCCAGAATGTGTTTGAAAGGTTATGCCAAGTGGCTGGTTATACAGGCAACGGCGCCGATCTCGGAGGGGCACGCTCCTCCGGCGTTTCGAGCACCGAAAACTACGGTTTCGCTCTCGTCGCTCTGACGTCTCTGTTCTTCATGTGGGGTTTCATCACCTGCCTGAACGACATTCTCATCCCGCACCTGAAGAGCGTGTTTTCGCTGAACTACACGCAGTCCATGCTGATCCAGCTATGCTTCTTCGGCGCATATTTCATCGTGTCCTTGCCGGCCGGTGCCCTGGTCAAGCGTATCAGCTATAAATGGGGCATTGTCGTCGGGCTGGTGATTGCCGCCATTGGCTGCGCACTGTTCATCCCGGCTGCGAGCTACCGCGTTTATGCACTCTTCCTTGGCGCGCTGTTCGTGCTGGCCGCTGGTGTCACCGTGCTGCAGGTTGCCGCCAATCCTTACGTCACCGTGCTCGGCAAGCCTGAAACGGCCGCCAGCCGCCTGACGCTGACGCAGGCGTTCAACTCGCTCGGCACCACGCTTGCGCCGCTGTTCGGCGCCGTGCTGATCCTGTCGGCAGCAACTGCCGGCATGGAAAATGCCACGCCGGAGCAGGTAGAGGCTCTGCGTGTGGCCGAAGCCGGTGCCGTCCAGTTTCCCTACATGATTCTGGCCATCGCCTTCCTCGTGCTTGCCGCCATCTTTGCGGCGCTGAAACTGCCGCAGGTTCAGGAAGAAGAAACCGTCGAAACCGGTGCCCATGCGGGAGGCTCTGCTTGGGGTTACCGTCACCTGGTTCTCGGTGCCGTCGGCCTGTTCGTGTATGTCGGTGCCGAAGTCTCCATCGGCAGCTTCCTCGTCAACTTCCTGGCTGAACCGACCATCGGCAATATCCCGGAAACCGATGCCGCGCATTACGTCGCCTATTTTTGGGGTGGCGCCATGATCGGCCGTTTCATCGGTGCCGCAGTCATGCGTTATGTCGATGACGGCAAGGCGCTGGCGTTCAATGCCGCCGCAGTCATCATCCTGTTGATCGTCACCATCATGTCCAGCGGTGCGGTTGCCATGTGGGCGGTTCTGGCCATCGGCCTGTTCAACTCGATCATGTTCCCGACGATCTTCTCCCTAGCATTGCACGGCCTTGGCCGCCACACCAGCCAGGGTTCGGGCATTCTGTGCCTTGCCATCGTCGGCGGTGCCATCCTGCCGCTCGTGCAGGGCGCTCTTGCCGATACGATCGGCATTCAGCTGGCCTTTGTCATGCCGATCGTCTGCTATGTCTACATCGCCTATTACGGCCTGAAGGGTCACAAGCCGGCCTGACGGGCATGGCCTGATCGCTGACATGAATAAGGGCCGGTCCGCGAAAGCAGACCGGCCCTTTGTGTGTTCGGTAGCGTTTGGGATCAGGCCCACTCACCCTTGCGCATCACGGGCTTTACCGAACCGTCAGCGCTGATCCCGTCGATATCCACCTTGTCGGAACCGATCATCCAATCGATGTGGATCAGGCTTGAATTGCCGCCCTTAGCCGCAATCTGGTCCTGAGTGAGAGATGCGCCATCGAGGAAACATTTCGAGTAGCACTGGCCGAGCGCGATATGGCAGGAGGCGTTTTCATCAAACAGCGTGTTGTAGAACAGGATGCCGCTGGCCGAGATCGGCGAGGAATGCGGCACCAGTGCCACTTCACCGAGGCGGCGCGCGCCTTCGTCCGTATCCAGCACCTTGTTGAGCACTTCTTCGCCCTTGGTGGCCTTTGCCTCGACGATGCGGCCGCCCTCGAATTTGACCTGAATGCCGTCGATCAGCGTGCCCTGATGCGATAGCGGCTTGGTGCTGGACACATAACCGTCCACCTTCAGCGCATGCGGGGTGGTGAACACTTCTTCGGTCGGAATGTTCGGGTTGCAGGTGATGCCGTTCTTGGCGGTGGATTCGCCGCCATGCCATTCGTGATCGTCGGCGAGGCCAATGGTGACATCCGTGCCCGGACCGGTGAACTTCAGTGCCGAAAAACGCTCGCCGTTCAGCCAGGTCGAACGCTTGCGCAGGTTGGCATTGTGCTCGGTCCATGCTGCGACCGGGTCGTAGAGATCGACGCGCGAGGCTGCAAAGATCGCATCGGCCAGCTTCTTGATCGCTTCCTGCTCGCCAAGCTCCGGAAATACCTGCTTGGCCCAGACCGGGTTGGGATAGGAGATGATGTTCCAGTTGATGTCGAAATTGGAGATCTTTTCGAGCGCCGGCTTGTAAGCCATCGAATTGGCTTTGTTGGCGCGCGCCACCTTGGACGCATCCTGACCCGCCAGCATCATCGGATTGTCGCCGGCAATCGCCAGACGCGCGGCATTGCCTGCAAACGCCTTTGCCATGCCCTCATAAAGCCAGCCGGATGCCTTGTCGAAACTGGCATCCGGCGCATGGGTGTAACGGGACAGCGTGGTGTCTTCGTCGGAGTAGAAGGTTGTCACCAGCCCAGCGCCGGCCATATAGGCGTGGCGCGTGATCAACCGCACCAGCGGAACGGCGGCAAGCGGCGCCGTCATCACCAGATCCTGACCGGCTTCCAGCCGCAGGCCCACTTTCACTGCCACTTCGGCGAGCTTTTCCAGCTTGTCGGGATCGACGGTGGCGATATCGGAATGGATGTTCATGGAGATGCCTGCCTGTTTTCAAAAAACGATGGAACAGACATAGACCCGCAGCCTGAGGATTTGAAGGTCAGTCTGCCACCAGAGCGGCAACAATTGCCTTCAACGCACGCTGAGCATCCTTCGGGTTCAATCGAACCTGCAGGCCGCGTTGGCCGCCATTCATGTAGACCAACGGCTCATCCATTGCTGCCACCTCGATGGCCGTCGGTACCTGCTTCTTCTGGCCGAAAGGACTGATGCCTCCGACGTGGTAACCGGTCAGGCGCTCGGCATCGGCCGGTTTCATCATATGCGCCGACTTGCCGCCGAAAGCCGCCGCCAGCTTCTTCATGGATACCTCGCGATCGGAGGGCACGACCACGCAGACCGGTTTACCATCCAGTTCCGCCATCAGGGTCTTGAGCACGCGATGCGGTTCTTCACCGATCGCTTCGGCCGCCTGCAGGCCGACACGTTCGGCATTGGGGTCATAGTCGTAGGTCACGGTCTCGAAGTCGATCCCGGCCTTGGAAAGCGTCTGTGTGGCGCGCGTCGTTTTCGACATCGGCTTTCAGTCCTTATTTGCCGAAGGCTTCAGCGTAGAGTTCCGGCTTGAAGCCGACCAGCAGCGTGCCGTCCTTTTCCAGCACCGGCCGCTTTATCATAGAAGGTTGTTCCAACATCAGGCCGATCGCCTTGTCTTGGCCCATGTCCACCTTGGCCTCATCCGGCAGTTTCCTGAATGTGGTGCCCGCGCGGTTCAGTACCGTTTCCCACCCTGCCCTGTCCGTCCAGGTCTGAAGATGAGCCAGATCAATGCCGGATGCCTTGTAATCGTGGAACGTGTAATCGATGCCGTGCTCTTCGAGCCAGGTGCGTGCCTTTTTCATCGTGTCGCAGTTCTTGATGCCGAAAATGGTAACGCTCATCTGGTCTCTCCCTTGTCGAAATTCGACCATTGAAATGCCTTCAAAACCGGCCGGGAACAAGCGGAAATACAGGCAGGCAGCGTTGTTTTGCATGGCTCCCATCTTGTCTTGTGCATTGAATGCAAAACGGCGCAGGAGCATATTCTAATCAACAAAAGGAGATGCACATGTCTACGAACCTCAAGAATATGCGCGGTGGTTTTATTGGCCGTGCAATCGCTGTTTTCGGTGCCGCAACCGCCGCTTCTGCTGCTGTTGAAGGTGGCCGCAAGCCGCAGGCCCGCGATCTCGCTACCCTCGGTATCGACCCGAAGGCATTCGACCGCGTACAGTTCTAATCAAGAACTTTGATGATCTGACTGCCCCGGATCAATGAGGGGCAGTCTGGGGCGATACCGGCGCGTGATGCAAGCCATCAATGTGTCAGGAACTTGTAGCCCACATAACCGACGAGCAGAACCGCGGCGCCGCCTGCCGTGATCAGGCCCAGGCGATGCTCGATGAAATGGCGAATGCCTTCGCCATACCGGCGCAACAGCCATGCCAACAGATAGAAACGCGCACCGCGGGCAACGATAGCCGAGCCGATGAACAGCCATATGTTCACATGCGCGGCACCCGCCAGAATGGTCACGACCTTGATCGGTGGCAGATGCGCCAAGCCTGACGTCATCAGAAACAGGATGACCATTTCGAAGGTAATGCCTGAGCGCAATTCCTCGAACGTGTCGAGCTTGCCGTAAAATTCCAGAACCGGTGCGGCGATCGCATCGAACGCGTAATAACCGATCCACCATCCGGCAATGCCACCCAGAACCGAAGCAACAGTCGCGATCAGCGCGTAGCGCCAAGCACGTTGCGGCCGTGCCAAGGCCATTGGCAGGAACAATACGTCAGCCGGTATCAGAAAGATCGAGCTTTCCACGAAAGCGATGACGGCAAGCCATGTGGAGGCGGCCTTGCGCGCGCTCAGCGCCATGGTCCAGTCGTAGAGTCTGCGCAGCATGCAATGGTCCCCGATCTGTGTTGCATCGAGGTCTATCGATGCGGAATAGGCATGTAAACTTGCTGCAGCGCAAAAATGGCCATTATCTGGCCGTCAGAGAGGCGAATGCCTGAGGGGTGGCAGGCATTCGCAGAGGCTTGGCAGAAAGCGTATCAGCCGCCAAGTGTCTCGTTGGTGAAATAGCGTGCCATGTCCGGTTTGGCCTCGAGCACCTTGCCGTTGCCGTCCTTGAGGATTTTTGCGTCGAACAGATACGTACCGATCGCCTCCATCTTGGCCGGATCGATCTTTCCGACGATGCCGCTTTCCGTGCGCAGATAATGGCCGTCGATCAACGCCTGCAGCGAGGCACGGATCAGCGCGCGGTTGGTCAGCGCATCCCGATTGGCGGCAATCAACAGATCGGCGGCCTCGTCGGGGTTTTCGACGGCAAAGGTATAACCTTGCCTCGTCGCCTGCAGAAACGCTTTGGCCACATCCGGCTTCGCATCGAGAAATTTGCGGCTGGAACCGAGCAGGGCGGTGTGTTCGTCCGGCACGCCGTAATCGGCGTAACGAAACGCTTTCTGTTTCAAACCCTCGAGCTCCGCCTGCACGCCTTCCCAGGTATAAACTTCCAGTGTGAAATCGACAGAACCATTGGCAAGCGCCTGATAGGCTGAGGTGCCGAGCGTCACCGTCTCGAATTCACCCTTGCCGCCGTCGTGGCGGATCATTGCGCCCAGCAGCGCATTTTCCCAGGCGCTGCCGAACCCGCCATAGGTCTTGCCGTCGAGATCTTTCGGGCTCCTGATGTCGTCGCGATTGGCATTGAAGACCACGCGTCCGGTTTCATGCTGCATGATCGCATAAGCGCCCACCAGATCGGCGCCGGCTGAGTGTTGGGTGAACAGGCCGATGGAACCGATCACGCCGAAATCTGCGATATGATTGGCGACCAGCGTTCCGGCCGAGGTGTCGGTATAGGGCAGGATTTCGACTTTCAGCCCGGCTTGCTTGTAAAAGCCTTTGTCGCGCGCCACGAACAGGCCGACATGATTGGTGTTCGGCGTCCAGTCGAGCGCCACCTTTACCGTCTGGTTGTCCGCGCGGGCAGGCAAGGTCAGCAGCGGGGAGAGGGCAAGGCCTGCAACAGACGCAAGAGCCGTGCGGCGGGTGATAATGGTCATGGCGTTCAATCCTCCTGAAACGCGTGAATTCTTATGATGAGGCAGATCCGTGCGAGGCTGCATCGTCGACATGGTCGGGGTCCGGCCTGAGAAGCGTCTCAAGAATGTCCGCCTCGATTGCCGCTGCGAGCGCCCGTGTGGCGGCATCGCGCCCGCGTGGGCGTGGCAGGTCGATTTCGATCTCGCGGATCACACGCGCCGGCCGTGGCGAAAGCACATAGATCCGGTCTGAGAGATGCACCGCCTCGCGCACGTCATGGGTCACCAGCATTGCCGTCCAGCGGTGCTTTTCCCACATCGCTTCCAGCCAGCGCTGCATGCCGGCGCGTGTCAGCGCATCGAGCGCACCAAAAGGTTCGTCCAGAAGCAGCATCGGCTTGTCCTGTACGACGGTGCGCAACAGCGCTGCCCGCTGCCGCATGCCGCCGGAAAGTTCTGCCGGATAGTTTTCCTCGAAACCGGCAAGCCCGAACTCGGCAAACAGCGGTGAAACACGCTCACGCGCCTGCTTCCGGCCGATACCCTGTACTTCCAAGCCCAGTGTCGTGTTGTCCAAAATCCTTCGCCACGGCATCAGTGCATCGCGCTGCGGCATGAAGGCGAAGGGCCGCCCGGCTTCCGAGAGAGGCTTGCCGTCGAATGCGATCGCGCCGGTGTCCGTAGTGATGGCACCGGTCAAAAGGCGAAACAGCGTGGATTTACCCGAGCCGGAAGGCCCGAGGATCGAGACGAACTCTCCCGGCTGCACCGTCATGGAGATGTTTTCGAGCACCGGCAGATCGCCATACGAGTAGCCGACCTGATCGAGCTTCAGCCTTGGCGCGCTCATCGGCTATTCCCTCCGGTGGAGGTTCGACGCGTCCATGGCATGGTGAGCCGTTCCGCAAGCACGGCCGCTCCAAACAGGCTAAGCGTCAGGGCCGCGCTGACCAGCACGGCGGCGAGCACGAGGTCGGGGCGAAAATTGTTCTTGGCATTCAGCATGTAGATGCCGAGCCCTTTGGCGGCACCTGCATATTCGGCAAAGATCGCGCCGACGACCGCATAGGTGATGGAAATTCTCAGGCCCGCAAAAAAGAAGGGCAGCGAAGAGGGCAGGCGGGCCAGCCAGAAGATTTTCCAGCTTGGTGCGCCCATCGAGGCCAGCAATTGCTGGAGTTCCGGCTCTGTCGCATCGTAACCCTTGGAGAGCGCCACCAGCATGGGAAAGAAGGTGACCAGCGCCACCAGCAGGATTTTTGGCAGAAGTCCGAAGCCGAACCACAGAACGACAAGCGGCGCGATGGCGACCAGCGGCAAGGTCTGGCTGATGATGAAGACGGGAAACAGCGCCCGCTTCAAAAGAGGCACAAAATCGACGATGACCGAGAGCAGGAAGGCGGCGACGAGCGATAGCGCAAATCCCGTCAATGTGGCGCGCAAGGTCGGAAGGGTATTGTCGAACAGCGCCTCCCGATATTCGAACGCTTGCGCCAGAACGCGTGAAGGAGCCGGCAATGTTGTCGGAGAGACGCCGGAAAACCACGCATACCCCTCCCAGATCAACACCAGACTGCCGACAGCCAGAACGGCCGGCAGTGCGTGGCGAATATGGGACATCATCTGGACGGCAAGCCGCCCGCTTTGGGACTGCGATAACGACATAACGAGGCCTCGGCCAACCGGAAGAGCGCGTGAAAAAGGTTCAGCGCTTGGAGGGGCTGTTGGCGGAAACCGTCAGGTCGATCGTCACATGGCCGGCCGGTGGCCCGAAGCGCACTAGAGCTTCATGCACGGTGGAAAAAACCGCACCGGTATCGCCACGCAGCTTCGTGCAGAAATTTTTCGATTTCTCGAACGTGCCGGAATTCTTCACGAAGTCGATGCAGCCGTAGATCTCGTCCATATGGCCGTCAATGCCGAGCGTGTAGAGCGAGAACTGCGCCGCCGATTCCTGGCCGATGACGGGTGCTGCGGCCACAGCCGCGTGCGCCTTCGCTTTGCGCTCGTCTAGCGGAGCCCAGGGGCCCAAAAATTCCGGCACCTGACACATCGGATCGTCCGGTTCGCCCGGGCAGCCGCGAGAAATGGTGGCATGCAGGACGCAATGTTTGCCGCTGGCCGCGGCAGCAGCGAACAGGTCGCGCATGGCGGCGAACACCACATCGGGCGTGCCGACGAGCAGCGTGGAAATGTCGTCCGTCTCGATCCTGAGCTTTTCGCGATAGGGATCAAGCGCGGAGAGCGCGTGGGTGATGACACCGACGAAGTCGTCGGTCATGGGGTACAAAGAAATCTGCGCGCCGGAAAACATCGCTCTACCTCGCTCCGCTGGCATTATCCAGATCAGCTTGAGGGTCCATGGTCATGCGACCAAATCTCAGCCCCGGCCTTACGGAGCACCCCTGTGATGGCGCGTTATTAGACTGATGCCGGGTGGCTGGCAAGGTGGGGCCGTCAGATTGTTTAAGGGATACGGTTGCTGTAGATCAGCCTTCAACGACGTTTTGATCGCCGATTTTTCGTGCCAACTTGACGAACTTGCGGTCGAAGGTGGTGAAACTTTCGCAATGCCGACTTTTCAGAAGATGGAGTGCGTCGGCAAAGTCCATGCCTTGTTGAAGATGTTCGAAGGCTACCGAAACGGCTTCCGGATCTTCAATCGTCACGGTGGGCATGCCGGCGAAGGTTCTGAGCGCGTCGACGATTTCAGTCCTGCTGAAATGATAGATACTGCGCAGCACCCACTCGGCTTCCATCGCCACCGTTGTTGGCACGAAGACATCCTGCTCATCTATGATCTGGCGCGAACGACGGGTTTGTTCAGGATCGTCGGCAACGATATATCGTATGAGGACGTTGGTATCGATGCCGATCATGCGTCGGGATCGATACTGCGAAGAAAGCTGCGGCGCGCTTCTTCCGCAATTCCTTCATCCATTTCCTTCAGAGTTTTCGGTTTTCCCTGATATTTGAGTATTCCGAAAGCTGCACCTTGGGTCGTCGGCGGAAAAGCCTGCTCCCGTGCACGCTTCAGGTGCACGCCATCCGGGGTTTCCTCGATCACCAGACGCGTTCCAGCATTCCAGCTTTGTCTTTCGCTCACCCCACTTGGCAGTGCGATTTGCCCATTCGGGGAAACTGTTGCCGTCAGCTTGTCCTGATGATCCATCACGAAGCCTACCCGTTGCTATGAGATGAGAATAGTGCCGAAGGATTTCTCGATCAAGCAACACGAAAAAGGGAGAGCTTTCGCCCTCCCTTGCAATCGCTGTCGGAACGGATGCTCCGTCTTATTCCCACTCGATCGTGCCCGGCGGCTTCGAGGTCACGTCATAAACTACGCGATTGATGCCGCGGACTTCGTTGATAATGCGGGTCGCCGCGCGGCCGAGGAAATTCATGTCGTACGGATAAAAGTCCGCCGTCATGCCGTCGACCGAGGTGACGGCGCGTAGCGCGCAGACAAACTCGTAGGTGCGGTAATCGCCCATGACGCCGACAGTCTGCACCGGCAGCAGCACGGCAAAGGCCTGCCAGATCGTGTCGTAGAGACCGGCCTTGCGGATTTCGTCGAGATAGATGGCATCCGCCTTGCGCAGGATGTCGAGCTTCTCTTTGGTCACACCACCCGGGCAACGGATGGCAAGGCCCGGACCCGGGAAGGGGTGGCGGCCGATAAAGCTATCTGGCATGCCGAGTTCGCGGCCGAGTGCGCGGACTTCGTCCTTGAACAGTTCGCGCAACGGCTCGACGAGCTGCATGTTCATGCGCTCGGGCAGGCCGCCGACATTGTGGTGGCTCTTGATGGTGACCGAAGGGCCACCGGAGAATGACACGCTTTCGATGACATCCGGGTAAAGCGTGCCCTGCGCCAGAAAACGCGGTGCGCCCTTGCCGTCGGCTGCGATCTTTGCCGCTTCCGCTTCGAACACCTCGATGAACAGGCGACCGATCGTCTTGCGCTTCACTTCCGGGTCGCTTTCGCCGGCAAGCTGGGTCAGGAACATGTCGGAGGCATCAACAGCCACGAGCGGGATGTTGTAGTGATCGCGGAACATGCCGACGACCTGTTCGGTCTCGCCCTGACGCATCAGGCCGTGGTCGACATAGATGCAGGTCAGCTGGTCGCCGATCGCTTCATGGATGAGGATCGCCGCGACCGAACTGTCGACGCCGCCGGACAGGCCGCAGATGACGCGCTCATTGCCGACCTGATCCTTGATCTTGCGGATCATTTCGGCGCGGTAGGCAGCCATGGTCCAGTCGGATTTCAGGCCGACGATCTTGTGTACGAAGTTGGAAAGCAGTTTGGCGCCATCCGGCGTATGCACCACTTCCGGATGGAACATCGTCGTGTAGTAACGGCGGCTTTCATCGGCAGCGATCGCGAACGGAGCGTTTTCCGAGGTCGCGATGACTTCGAAACCTTCCGGCAGTTTGGTGACCCGGTCGCCGTGGCTCATCCATACGGGATAACGGCCGCCCTGTTCCCAAAAGCCGTCGAACAGCGGGCTGGCTTTTTTTACTTCCACGTCGGCACGGCCGAATTCTGCGGCATGGCCACCTTCGACAACACCGCCGAGCTGGGTGCAGAGCGTCTGCTGGCCGTAGCAGATGCCGAGGATCGGCACACCGCTGTCGAACACCGCCTGCGGGGCACGCGGGCTGCCTTCGGTGGTGACCGAAGCCGGGCCGCCGGAGAAGATCACGCCTTTTGGCGCAAGCTTGTCAAAAGCCTCTGCGGCGCTCTGGAAAGGATGGATTTCGCAGTAGACGCCTGCTTCGCGCACGCGGCGCGCAATCAGCTGCGTTACCTGGCTGCCGAAATCGATGATGAGGATGCTGTCGGGATGAGCTATCTGGGTCATGGCGAGCCTTTAGAGAAACTTGGCATTTCTGGCAACCGGACAAAGGCAGAAAACCGCCAGCGCATAGCGGATTCGCACTGGCTTCATAGCGGAATATCACCGCTTTCGATGGCGATTGTCAGATTGTCGAGGGCGTCAGCCAGCTTTTCGTCGATCACCGCCAAATATTCGGTCCAGTCGCCGACGTGCTTCAACTCTTCCTTGCCATCGGAAATGCCGCGCAGGCCGATCAGCGGCACATCGAAAAGCTGGCAGCATCGCAAGACGGCGAATGTTTCCATATCCACCATATCTGCGGCGATCAGGTCATAGGCGGAACCTGAAACAATGTTGCCGCCGGTGGAAAGCGAGGCCTGCGGAATACCCGGAATGTTTACCGACAGCGGGATGATGGCCGGATGATCCAGAAACGGCGTCACGCCCTTTTCGAAGCCGAGCGGCGATACATCCATGTCGCGATAGGCAACGGAGGAAACCTGATAAACGGCGGTCTGTTCCAGGTTGCGGGAACCGGCGGATCCGAGCGAGACGACCAGATCCGGCAATCCACCGGCAGTTTCCAGAAGCGTCAGTTCGCGTGAAAGAACGGCGGCGGCCTCCACGGGGCCAACCCCGGTCATCAACGGAACGATGCGCGTTTTGAGATGTGGTCCGTATTCGGCATCCACAGCCATTACGAACAGAACCGATTTCCCGCCAATATGCTTGGTCGGCGTAATCGAAAGCGGCGCATTCATCCGACAAGATCCTCACGGCCGCGGATCACCATCATGCTGCCGCTCATGGAGGCGATCAGTTTTGCAGGGCCGTCACCTAAGGCATAGGCGCGTCCGTCTGCAACGATGATGGTGGAGCCCGGTTTGGTGATTTCGCCGCGAAACAGAAAACGCTCACCACGGCCCGGCGACATCAGGTTGATCTTGAATTCGATGGTGAGGATCGAGGCTTCCGGCTCGATCAGCGTATAGGCGGCATAACCGCAGGCGGAATCGAGCCCCGCCGCGATGACGCCGGCATGCAGAAAACCGTGCTGCTGGGTAAGCTTTGGATCGAACGGCATTTCGATCTCGACCATGGCCCGCTCGACCCGCGTCAGTTCGGCGCCAAGCATGGCCATTGCCTGCTGGCTGGCAAAGCTTTTCTCGATACGTTTCTGAAAATCGCCGGGATCGATCACCGTCATGCCTGCTCCTGTTTGTGGCCGCGAACTTGCACGAGGCAGCCGCGGATCGCAAGCGGCGGCTTGCCTCCCAGGACCTAGATCAGGGATTTAACAGGACGATGGCAAGGTTCAGATATGTCGCGAAGGATACCCAAATCGCATAGGGCACGAACAGGAGTGCTGCTTTTCTGTTGGGGTTCCAGCTCATGGCAATGAAGAGGAGAATGAAGAACAACATCGGGATGATGATGGCGAGGCCCAAAGTCGGGTTCTGCATTCCGAAAAAGGCTGGCGACCAGCAGATGTTGAAGGCCCCCTGCAGGCCGAACACGATCAGGCGGCTGCGATTGTTTTCATCGAACCAGGTTTCGGCAAGCGCCGTGCCGATCATGACATAGAGGGCCGCCCATACGGGCCCGAAAATCCAGTCCGGCGGATTGAGCGGCGGCTTTTCGAGCGCCTGGTACCACTCGCCCGGCATATTGGAAACGCCGCTCAAAACCCCAATGGCGACGCATGCGGCAACGAATAAAATATAGGTTGTCAGTTTTCCCATAAGCCTGACATAGGGCCAGGATAACGCGGCGTAAAGGTTATTTTAGAGAAATGATATGTTGATCCCAGGCAACTTCATTTTGCGTGTCGTTGAAGTGGCCGTCATAGCTGGAAATGGCAATGCCCGAAGGGGCCGGAGCAACACCGGCAGCCTCGCGAACGATCTCTTCCCGTAGTACCGCGCCGGTTTTCGCATCAAGTGTCACTGCAGCCCCGCCCACCGGTGAGGTCAGACCGATCAGTCCCTCGCGACGGTTGACGGCTATGGCGCCGACATAGTTGCCGAGGCGAACAGTCGTTTCCTCCGGCAGATCGAGAAAGGCGATATCCTCGCCCCTGGAAATCCACCCCGCCAGCGGCGGCAGTTCGTTACGCGCGCCTTCCCACTGGCAGGCAAACCAGATGCGGCCGTTGTCGGCGATATCGAGGTGTCGGGTGGAAAGCTGCCGGAGGGAGGAGGGCAGCGTGTGTTTCTGGATCAACGCGCCATTACGGGTATCGAGCAGAACCAGCGATGGCTCCATATGATCGAGATTGAGTTTGGTGCGACCGAAATCCGGGTGGGTTTCGATGCCGCCATTGGCGATCACCAGCATGGAGCCATCGTCGGATACGGTCATGTCGTGGGTGCCAAGCCCGTGAGCATCGAATTCGCCGATACGCTGAAAGCCGTCCGTCGCGTCGTAAATGCCGATCATTCCGCGATTGCCGTCAAAGTCGTTTTCGCTGGCGTAAAGCCGGGAGCCATCCGGTGAAAAATGGCCGTGGCCGTAAAAGTGCCGGCCTTCGGGTGCGGTGATGACGATCGGCTCCGACCGACGCGACGCATCGAATATCATTGCAAACGTGCCGGGCCGGCGTGCGAAAGCAACGGTGCGGCCGGTGGCAGCGCTGTGCGCCAGACCATGGGCGCGAGCGGGCAGGGCAACACGGTCGATGATCTCGCCGCGCTCGGACACAGTGGCGATGCCGAAGGAACCATCCGGTGCGCGAAAACCGGAGGCGTAGACGGCGTCGGTCCGTTCAAGTGCATGCAGTGAACCGGGCGCAAGCGCGGCGGTGAAGGCCACGCCGGCAGCTTTGAGAAAACTGCGTCGGTCAATGGTTTCGCCGCGCCAGATCATCGTCAGTCGCCATCAGCGAAGGAAAAGCCGGAGCTGAGGCCGATCGCGCCGCCATATCCGTCGTTCAGGCTGGAAATGACATCCTTGCCTTCTGCCAGAAGCGTGTCGAGCTTTTTGCGCTCGCCCTCGTCGGCCAAGGCCTTTTCGAGGTCGGGTGTCACGCTGCCGGCCGTTGCCGCCATGGCCGTCAGTTGCGCATCGATCGCAGCAACCACCGGCCTGTCCTTTTCCGGCAGAAGATCGATCATTTTTGACGTGGCGAGCAGCGTTTTCAGGCCATCAATATTGGCGCTAATGGAAGGCCACGTGGTTTCGGACCGCCAGAACAGCGCCTGTTTCGGAAACTTTGCCTTGTCAGGGCCTTTATAAAAGGTCTCGATGCGCTGGTCGCGCACGGCTTCCGCGCCATGGACAAGAATGCCGAGCAGTGCCGTCATCGCCTCACCGCCGGTGCGGAAGGCGGAATTTTCCGGGCCGGGCTCTTCCCAAGCTTTCTGGATACCGTCAGGCGCATCCCAGATGGCAGACACTTCCTCCGCAACATTGGCGATATTGCCGGAAACGGCCTGCGCATACCGGCAGCGAAAACTGTTTTTCTCGGCCGTCGCCAATGTCTGTGCGTCGGTGCCGAACAGCAGATATTCGAGTGCGCCAAGGCCTTGGGTCGCAACGCTCTTGGTGCCGAGTGTTTTGGGATCGGTGGCGGTTTCGTCACCTTTGGAAAGCACGGCCTGCACCTGTTTCAGGCCGGTACTCTTGCGGTCGGGGTAAAACAGGATGCGCTCAAACCGGTTCTGCTCGATGATCGGGCCCGTGCGGACGATTTCGATATGGGCCCAGCTTTTGGCCGTATCGCGAAACGCGTCTTGCGCTGCCTTGTAATTTGCCTCGGAAGGCGTGGCGCATAGCGCACCGACCACTTTGGTGGTGGATGCGGCAGATGCCGAAAACGCATCGTAACCCGGCTTGATGAACCCATCGACAGCCGCCGTCATCACCGCCTTCACCTTCGCTTCGGGCAGGGTCACTGCTGGGGCGGCCTCCTGTGCCAAAACGGCGACCGGCATCAGGAGGGCAAGGCTGGCGACGAAAAGTTTGCGCATTAAAGCGACTCCAGGAAGGTGATGAGGGCTAGTCTGTCATCCTTGGGCAGGCGGGCAAAGGCGTCGCGCGCGGCCTGCGCCTCGCCGCCGTGCCAGAGCACCGCTTCCGTCAGGTTCCGGGCGCGTCCATCGTGCAGGAAGAAGGTGTGGTTGTTGACGGTTTTCGTCAAGCCGATGCCCCAGAGTGGCTGGGTGCGCCATTCGCGGCCATCGGCATCGCCCACCTGCTGGCCGTCGGCCAGGCCTTCGCCCATGTCGTGCAGCAGGAAATCGGAATAGGGCCAGATGAGCTGAAACGCCTGCGCCTTGTTGCCGGCATCGCGCCTCGTGACGAATTTTGGCGTATGGCAGCCGGTGCAGCCGGATGTGTAGAACATCTCCTTGCCGCGCAGTACAGTCGGGCTGTCGATGTCGCGGCGAGCGGGTACGGCCAGATTTTCGGAATAGAAGGTGACGAGATCCATCACCGGATCGGGTGCCTCGGTCGGTCCCAGACGCTCCTGCACGCCGGTCGGCAGTGTCAGGCATTTGGTCTGCGCCTGGGTGCAATCACCGAAATCGCGCGGCGCATCCGGTGTTGAAATGCCGAGATCTCCGGCAAAGGCGGATGAACTCTGGTCACGGATCGAGGCATTCTGTGCCTTGAAGCCGAAACGGCCCAGTTTCAGCTCGCCGGTGCGGTGATCGCGCACAAAAGCCGGTTTGCCGGAAATGCCATCCTCATCTTTGTCGTCGGGATCGGCGTTCGCCAAAATATCGGTCTCGTGGATGGCCTGCACCAGTCCGAGCCCGATCATCGGCGGAGAGACGCGCGGCGACAGTGTCGTTTCAGGGTGCATCGGCCCGTAACCGAGGTCGGAGATGGAATAGCTCGGTTTGCGCAGGGACGCCTTTTCGCCACCCGCAAGTTCCACCGGGATTTCCTCGTAGGTCACCTTCATCCGGCCCTCGATGGGCAGGTCCTGTACGGCGAGATCCTGCAACTGTTCGCCGTAAACCGGATCGGGAAAATTCAGCACCTTGCGCGCGGCAACGTCCGCTTTTTCGGCTTCGGTGCTGGCCGGTCGTGCCAGCCGCAAAAACATCGATGTGGCGTCGGGCGCGCCTTCCGGCGGATGGCCGCGGCCATCCTTGAGGTGACAGCTTTGGCAACCGCGCGCATTGAAAAGCGGCCCAAGCCCGTCCGATGCCTGCGTGGAAGAGGGGGCGGCCACCCAAAGCTTGGTGAACAGCGCATTGCCCAGCTTGAACGTCTCCTCCTCCTCAAAGGTCAGGTTGGTGGAGAAGTGCGAAAAGATATTGCCGTTGACGGTCGCCTTGGTGGTTGCTGCCCCGCCCTGCATGGTTTCGAATTGTTCAGGCTTGGAGAAATCGTCGGTCGGGCGCGTG
The DNA here is from genome assembly GCA_900472395.1 of Hyphomicrobiales bacterium. Taxonomy (GTDB): domain Bacteria; phylum Pseudomonadota; class Alphaproteobacteria; order Rhizobiales; family Rhizobiaceae; genus Neorhizobium. Next base: position 116,051 of record UCHV01000014.1, on the reverse strand, counting down.
ACGCTTGTGACACGTTTGCGATCCTTTGGCGTGAGATCGGTGCGTTCCTGCGGCATGATGGGGCTATCGGCGGCAGAAGCGTCCTGCGCCGAAACCGTCGAGATCACGAGCGGCGACACCAGAACGGGCGCGCCCGCCAGAAACGGCAGCACCCAAAGCAATGCCCTCGACATCTTCATGGAACGAAACTCACATAATGGGTGGATCGCGACACAACGCGCATGACTGCGAACAATTCGCCTCATGCGGGCACGATCCGACATTTTCATGGCATCCGCGACTAGCATCTTGTCGCGGATGCGGAGTTTTCATCGGCTTATTTGAACACGGCGTCCGGGTTGTCGAGGCTGTCGGAGCCTTCGAGCGAAACCGAGCCGAGATCAAGTGCGGTGATGACGCGTTCGATCGTCTTGGTCTGGTCGATCAGGCCGTCGATAGCCTTCTGGACAACGGCATTGCCTTCCTTGTTGCCGTCACCGATCATCTGGTCGTAGGCCTCGCCGCCCTTGGCGCGGTCTGCCATGGCGTTCATGGCGGCAAGGGTCGCGTCCAGCTTGCCGGTCATCTCGGTGTCGAGCTTGGCATCCTTGACTTTCACCAGGTCAGAGAGCGACGGACCGGTCATCTTGGTACCGTCGATACGGGTATAATTGCCGGTATAGGCGGCAGCGATGCCGACCGCGTCGTTCAGATGCGAGGCATGGGTGTTGTCGGAGAAGCAATCATGCTCTTCTTCCGGATCATGCAGCAGCAGGCCGAGCTTCATGCGCTCGCCGGCGAGTTCACCATAGGACAGCGAACCCATACCGGTCAGGATTGTGGTCAGGCCGGCCTTCGGATCGGCTTCCACCGCCTTGGTCGCTTCGCCGCCCGGTGCCCAGGCATCGACCATTTCCTGCAGATCCTTGATCAGCAGAATGGATGCTGCCTTCAAATATTCGCCGCGGCGGTCGCAATTGCCATTGGTGCAATTGGCCTTGTCATAGTCGGTATAGGGGCGTTCGCCGGCACCGGCCTCGGTGCCGTGCAGATCCTGGCCCCAGAGCAGGAATTCGATGGCGTGGTAACCGGTCGCGACATTCGCCTCGACCTCGCCGGCTTCCTGCAGGCTTTCCAGCAGTTCCGGCGTGATCTTCTTGGCGTCGATCGTCTCGCCGTTCACCGTCAGCGTCGGATGGCCGATGATGTTGGCCGTATAATAGGCGTTGGAATCGCTTTCCGTACCGTAGGAGGCATCGACATAGTCGATCAGGCCTTCATCCAGCGGCCAGGCATTCACCTTGCCTTCCCAGTCATCGACGAGCGGATTACCGAAACGGTAGACTTCACTCTGCTGGTAAGGCACTCGGGCGGCAATCCACGCGGTGCGGGCAGCCTTCAGCGTATCGGCGCTCGGCTTGGCGATCAGCGCGTCGATAGCGGTATCGAGCGTCTTCGCCGTCGTCAGCGAATCTTCGTATTTGGCATGCGCCACATCGGCGTAATGCTTGATCACAGCCGCCGGTTCGGTCGCGGCAAAGGCCGCCGAGGCGGAAAGCAGCGCGAATGTTGCGCCGAGCAAGGTCTTGCGGATCATCGTCCCTCCTGATGCAGCCTGTTGATCTCAGGGCTGCGAGACGATTTTCATCGCGCTTTTGATAACTGGTGTCAAACAATCTAGTTTGGAGTATTTCCAAACAACAGCATGTGCTTGAACGACCTGTATTATCGGCCGTTCAAGCAATCTGATTCAGGCTGAAATCAGCCCTTGCGACGCAAGCGGCAGAAAAAGAAACCGTCCGTATCGGTCGAAGCGGGCGTCAAAGTCAGTGTCGCCGCATCGCGTGAATATGGGCGCGGCGCTTTCTCGCCGAAAAGCGTGCTCCAGGCGGGTGCCGCAGGTTCGATGGAAAACTCCGGATTGTTTTCTGCAAAACGCTTGGCCTGAATATCGTTTTCCTCGGGCAGGACCGAGCAGGTGACATAGACCAGTGTTCCGCCCGGCTTGACGTAGACCGCGGCTTCGGCAAGTGCCGCCTGCTGCTGCTCCACGCGTTCCTCGATGTTTTTCTGGGTCAGCCGCCATTTGGTATCGGGTCGGCGGCGCCATGTGCCGGTGCCGGTGCAGGGTGCATCGACCAGCACGGTATCGAGCTTGCCTTTCAGGTTTTCCATGCGGCGCACATCGTCATGAACCTGCGCATTGCGCACGCCGGCACGCTTCAGGCGCTCGATGATCGGAGCCAGCCGTTTGCGGTCGGTATCGTAGGCGTGGATCTGGCCCTTGTTGTGCATGGCAGCCGACATGGCGAGCGTCTTGCCGCCGCCGCCGGCGCAATAGTCCAGCACCTGTGCGCCCTCGGCCGGCATGACAAGATCGGAAACGATCTGCGATCCCTCGTCCTGCACCTCGAACCAGCCTTTCTGGAACGAAAGCTCTGCCGTGACGTTGGGTAGACGTGACGGGCCTTCACCGGCGGCGATGCGCACGCCGTTACGGGCGATCGGCGAGGCCGAAGCGCCGGAGCGGTCGAGCGCTTTCACCACCTTGTCGCGCGACGCCTTCAATGTGTTGGCGCGCAGATCAAGCGTCGGGCGGCCGGCCAATGCCTGCGCCTCCTTCAACCAGTTTTCGCCGAAACCGGTTTCGAAGGAAGTTTGAACCCAATCAGGAATGTCGCCCTGTATGTGGAAGGGCGCATTCGTCAGATCGCGGCTCAGAAGCGGTTCGAAGGAAGGCATCGTTGGTGCAAACTTGTCGTCTTGCAGTTCGGTCGCCAGCGTTTCGGGGGTGAAACCCCACTGGCGTATCAGAACCGCGAAGGCGAGTGCAGTCGGGCTGTCGTCTTCCATCAGCCAGGCATGCGAAAGGCGCATGCGAAGCGCGTCGTAGACAATGTTGCCGATTGCCGCGCGGTCTCCCGATCCGGCAAACCGATGGGCAAGGCCCCAGTCCTTGAGGGCATCGGCCACTGGGCGCCTGCGCGCCTCTATGTCGGCCAATACTTCTATCGCTCCGGCTACTCGTCCGCCCAGTCGCATATCAAACTCCACTTCGGTTGAACCCGTATGGCCGGGGTCGTAGCGGGGTTTGAGCAACAGGGCAAGAGGCGGCCGAATAGCGAGCGTGGTGGCTCAGCCTTCCTTGGCGCCCTTGCCGGCGACTTTCTGGCTGCCGTTGTCAACGATCTGGTAGCAGACCTGTGCGGTGCCGGAAGAGACCATGCCGATGTTCTTGGCAGCAGCCTTGGAAACGTCGATGATGCGGCCACGGATGAATGGACCACGGTCGTTGATGCGTACGACAACGCTTTTGCCGTTGCGCTTGTTGGTCACCAGAACCTTGGTGCCGAAGGGCAGCGAGCGATGTGCTGCGGTCATCAGGCTGGCATTCATGCGTTCGCCGGAAGCGGTCTTGGAAGTGAGAGCATACCAGGAGGCATGGCCACAACCGGGCGCAGCATTTGCCTGCGCGGCACCGAGACAGCTGAGAGCAGCCACGGCAGCTGCGATGGAAAGTGAGCGTCGGAAGAAGTTCAAATCGGAGTATCCCCTGTGGTCGAAGAGCCGCAAATGCGGGTGACGACGGTAAGGCAGGGGCAAAAAAGGCGAAAAAGTGGGCTTTTCGATCACGGAACGTTACAGACTGTAACATACGTGATGAATCTGCAGGTTGCCAAATCGTTAACGGACACGCAAGAATCGCAGTAAAATCAGTAAAAACCGCAAAACCATTCCGCTTGTCACGGCGCTGTCACATTGATCACGAAAACCGAGAAAAAAATTTTGCGCGAACTAGATTCCAAGTGCCTCATTTGCGGAATTTTTGTGAGAGGCTGCCCATCTTATTAAGAATTTATGACCGGATAGTCGGGGTTGGTAGGAAATTTCATCCGTTTTAGGACGTTTTCTCTATCGCTGCCGGATGCCGCCGATCAGCCATTCCAGCGTCCGGACGTCCAAAGATCCGCCAGCGACGCACGATAATCCCGGTGCGCGAATTGAAATCCGAGGTTGCAGATGGCGGCATTGGAAATGCGCTTGTTGTCACCGTAGAACGAGCGCGCCATAGGCCGCATTTCTGCCGTTTCGAAAGCCTGTTCCGCTGGCGGTACCACGCCCATCAAACGTGCGGCTTCGGTTACCACATCCTGTGGCGGCGCCGGTTCGTTATCGGCAATGTTGAAGATGCCACCAGTCTCCGATGACGCCAGAAACAGTGTCGCAGCGCCGATATCCTCGACCCGGATACGATTGAAGACCTGATCCTTCTTGATGATACGATGCGCCGTGCCCCGATCCAGATTGACGAAGGCATTGCGACCGGGACCATAGATGCCGGCCAGTCGCAAAACGGCAACCGGAATACTGGCCGCAGCACCGGCATCCATCCAGGCGCGCTCGGCGGCAACGCGTTCCAGCGCACGGGCCGATTTCGGATGGCATGGGGTGGTCTCATCCACCCAGGCGCCGTCGTGATTGCCGTAAACGCCGACGGTCGACAGATAACCGACCCACTGCAGTGACGGAAAACATGTCCTGAGGTCGCGATTGGTCAGTCGCAGCAAGCTGTCGCCTTCGGCTCCGGGCGGGATAGATTGCACAAGATGGGTGGTCGTCTGCATCGCCCGACGCAGTTGGGGCGAGATCGTCTCTCCATTATATATATAAGGAGTGATGCCACGGCTGCCGAGTTCGGCGAGTTTATCCGTGCTGCGCGTCGTGCCGAATGCAGCCTTGCCTCTGGCCAGGGTTTCCGTGCCGATCGCCTGCCCGGAATAACCTGCTCCAAAGATCATGACCTGCATTACGCCGCTCCCGCCATTGCCCATTCTGCTTCGACATCCGCATCCTCGTCGATAACGCGTGCAGACGCAAACCGTTCGAACTCTTCTCCAGACATCAGCCGCGATAGCGCCCAGACGGCCATGCCGCGCACGGCGGGCGCATGGTCTGCAGAAAGCAATCGACAGGCGTCGATAAATCCGCGATCCTGCGAATTGCCGGCTGCAATCAGCACATTGCGCACAAACCGGTCGCGGCCGATGCGTTTGACCGGCGAGCCGCTGAAGAAGCTGCGAAACTGTGCATCGTCCAGCGTCAGCAGGAAAGCGATGGACGGTTCCTTCAGGTCTTCACGTGCCTGCAGCTTCATCTCGCTTGCGCTTGCCGCAAACTTGTTCCACGGACAGGCCGCCAGACAGTCGTCGCAGCCATAGATGCGGTTGCCGATCAGCGGCCGGAATTCGTGCGCGATCGGCCCCTTGTGCTCGATCGTCAGGTAGGAAATGCAGCGCCGGGCGTCGATCTGGTAGGGTGCCGGGAAGGCGTTGGTCGGACAGGCGTCGAGACAGGCGCGGCATTTGCCGCAATGGTCACGCTCCGGCTCATCGAAATCCAGATCGGCTGTGGTGAAAAGACTGCCGAGAAACAGCCATGAGCCATGTGTGCGGCTGACCAGATTGGTGTGTTTGCCCTGCCAGCCGAGACCAGCGGCGGCCGCCAGCGGCTTTTCCATAACCGGTGCCGTATCGACAAACACTTTGACATCGACACCGGCACGGGCGGCAAAACGCGTGGCGATCTCCTTCAGTCGTCCCTTGATGACGTCGTGGTAATCGCGATTGCGCGCATAGACAGAAATGTTCGCCTTGTCGGGCTGGGACAGAAGCCCTCGCGGATCCTCGTCCGGCCCGTAATTCATGCCGAACATGACGATCGAGCGTACATCGCTCCACAACACTTTCGGGTCACCGCGGCGCTCGCGCGTTTCCTCCATCCATGCCATCGTGCCGTGCCGGCCGGCATCGACGAATTCGACAAGGCGGGCAGGGGCCTGCGGAATACTTTCGGGGGAAGTGATACGACAGAGATCGAAGCCCTGGGCTTGCGCTTCCGTACGAATGAGTGCGGTCAGTTTGCCGGCGCGCAGGCGGTCCTTTTCCGAGCGAACATCCGGCCGCGACGGGCCATCCGCCCGTGCAGCGCCGTGTTCTGTCTCAGAAGTCGAGATCCGCATAGTGGGACACCGGTGTTAGGCCGCGGACGCGTTCCGCCAGAAGCGGACGAAAAGACGGCCGCGATTTCAGCCTCTGATACCATTCCTTGGCAACCGGTGTCTCCTGCCAATCAATCTCGCCGAGATAATCGAGAACGGAGATCGAGGCCGCCGCCGCGAGATCTGCATAGGACAACCGTTCGCCCGCAAGCCATGGGCGTGAACCCGCAAGCCACGACAGGTATTTCATATGCTGGCGTATATTGGCGCGCGAGGTGCGTAGCACCTTTGAATCCGGAGCCCCGCCGCCATGGGCAGCGCTCATCTGCAGCTTGTAGGCGCGTTCGCGCGTCAGCGGCAGCGTTACATCGCGTTCCATCTTCAGCAGAAACCATTCCGTCAACCGGCGGATTTCGGCGCGCTGAAACGGGTCTTCGGCCAGAAGCCGACGCTCGCGCTTCAAAACGCCATGGGTCTCGTCGAGGAATTCCAGAAGCACATTCGGCCCGCTCAGCACACGCATATTGTCATCGACATAGACAGGCAGCGTGCCGGCCGGGTTGAGCGCAAGAAATTCCCGACGCTTTTCCCAGGTCTGCTCCTCCACGAGATCGGTCTGAAAGCCGTATTCGGCAAGGATGAGTCGCACGAACCGGGAAGCCGAAGACATGGGGTGATGATAGAGCGTGGGCATCGATACTCGATTGTTGGTAGTGCAATTATCAGCGGAAGTTGGAGAAGACCTCCAAGTCCCGAATGTGGCTGACATAAGGCGAAGTGGCCCGATTGCCAGCCCAAACCGCCAGAACGACAATTCTCGTCACTTTAAGTTAATTTTTCTAACAAATGATCAAGAAAAGAGGCGTGCTGTTAACGGCTTTGCGAAAGCCGAACGTGTCGTGTCATCCAAAAGAAAAAAGGGTGAGCGGCATGCCACTCACCCTTCGTCATGATCTGAAATCCTGATCGCTCAGTGCGTAATCGAACCGGTGCTGCAAGGATCGACGCCATAGGCCGGAGCGCAGGAGCCCTTGTTGGCGGCAACCGTGCCGGGCGCCATGAACGAGCCTGCGAGAATGATCAGTGCCGCACACGCGAAAAACAGTGCGATGGACTTGCCCATGGAATTTGGCCTTTCGGAGGAAGGTGCGTCTGTCACGGTGGGAATGTCTTTCCTGAAATCCTGTAGCCCGCGATTTATTGGGCGGATTTCAAAGATACAATAGGGGATTTTACTGAATCTGCAGTTAACGCAACGCGAGTTGATGGTGCGATCTTTGTGTCACACTGCAACTGTCCATAAATGCGTAAAGCGCAGGCATGGACTGCCTGCGCTCAATCTTTGGTCGTTTCCGTCAGGCGGCCTTGCCCGTATTGGTGAACTGACCCTGCGGGCGGTAATGCACCACGTATTGCGGCAATACGTTGGTGAGAAGTGTCGGCTGAACGCCAAGGTCGGAAAGCGTGCGGCCTTCCTTGATGGCCGCATCCGAGACGACTGTGTCGGTTTTCAGCAGGGTGACCTGATCCGACGTCAGCGGCGGAGCGATCAACGGAACCGACTGGGCGATCTTGCCGATCAGGGAAGCGATGCCGAAAGGCAGCGAGATGAAACCGCGCTTGCGACAGGTGACGCGCAGGATGGTCTCAAGACAGTTACGGAAGGTCATCACTTCCGGTCCGCCGATCTCGTAGATCTTGCCGGCTGCTGCATTGCCATCGACCGAGCGGGCAACGGCTTCCGCGACATCGCCGACAAAGACTGGCTGGAACTTGGTTTTTCCACCGCCGATCAAAGGCAGGAAGGGAAGGTTACGCGCCATGGACGCGAACTTGTTGAAGAAGTTGTCTTCCTTGCCGAACACGATGGAAGGGCGGATGATGACCGCATCCGGCAGCGCGGCCAGAATGGCGTCTTCACCACGGCCCTTGGAGCGGGCATAGGAAGAGGCGGATTTGGGATCGGCGCCAAGTGCGGAAATATGGGTCAGCTTCGCACCCGCGGCAGCCGCGGCCTCTGCCACGGTCTTTGCACCAAAATCCTGAACGCTGTCGAACTTGTTCTTGCCGCTTTCGAACAGGATGCCGACACAGTTGACGACGTGGGAAGCACCGGCAACAGCGCGTTCGACGGACTGACGATTGCGCAGGTTGGCCTGCATCAATGCGATCTGGCCCGGATAACCGTCAGGACGCAGGAAACCGGCGAGATCCGGGCGGCGTACCGCAACGCGAATGCGGTAACCGCGCTTGGCCAGCGCGCGCACCACGTATCGTCCCACAAAACCCGAACCTCCGAAGACGGTGACGAGAGGCGGAAGATTGGACACGGTCATGGCATGCTCCGGGAATGGGCCTGTGGCGGGTTGTCGCATTCTCTTAGCCGAAACGCGACGGCAGGTGAAGTGGTTGCGTGGCGCTGGCCGACACAATGTCCAGCGTTGGAAACGATGCAGGTTTGAAAGGTCTTTACCTTGATCCTGCGCAAATCGCACCGAAATCGGCCTGCAAGGAACCCGGCCGGTCAGACGCCTTCGACAACGAGCATGTCTGCATCGGCCACTTCCTGGCGGATTTTCGCGGCGACCTGGTATTCCGGGGAATTGTAGCAGTCGAGCGCGGCTTGCACGGATGGAAACTCGATCACCACATTGCGGCTGCGGACTTCGCCTTCCAGATGGCTGACGGGGCCGCCGCGGGCGAGGAAAACCGCTCCAAATCGCTCGAAGGCGGGTTTGGCAGCCGCCACATAGTCCTTGTAGCGTTCGGCATCGCGCACATCGACGCGGGCAATCCAGTATCCTTTTGGCATGTCTTCCCCCGTATGGTGGTTAGAGCGCCTCGCTCATTTCCTGCAAAATGGCTTCCGCGGCCAGCTTCGGCTCCGCCGCCTTGACGATCGGGCGAGCGACGACGAGATGGCTCGAGCCGGCCTTCAGCGCGTCAAAAGGCGTCACGACGCGTTTCTGGTCTCCGGCATCAGCGCCTTTTGGGCGGATGCCCGGAGTGACGATTGCCATGTCCGAGCCGACGATCTGGCGCACGGCAGCCGATTCTTCGGCCGAGCATACAATGCCGCCCATGCCCGCCTCGCGGGCCTGACGCGCGCGGATATGCACCAGTTCTTCCGGCGTGTGGGCGTAACCGGCTTCGGTGAGGTCGGCCGCATCCATGGAGGTCAGTACGGTCACGCCCAGAAGGCAGAGGCCGGACCCTTTCGCAGCCTCGACGGCTGCGCGCATCGCCTTGGGGTATGCGTGCAGCGTCAGCATGGTCATGCCCATGCCGGCAATCGCCTCGACGCCCTTCGCTACCGTGTTGTCGATATCGAGCAGCTTCATGTCGAGAAAGACTTTCTTGCCGTCTTTTGCGAGATCGCGGGCAAGCTCCAGGCCGCCGATAAAGGCCAACTGATGACCGATCTTGTAGAAGGAAACGCTGTCGCCGAGTGTGGAAACCATCGCTTCGGCTTCTGAAATGGTGGGAATATCCAGGCCTACGATCAATCGGTCACGTGCGCCCATGGTCTAAACTCCCTGCCAGGTTTCGATAGGGGTCCAGTCGCATGAGACAGCGCGGTTCGCAAGATCAAAGCAGAAGAGATTGCCACCCCCGGCGGGCTGGTCGCCATCGCGGGCAATGGGTTTTCCCGACAGATGACATTTGAGAAGCGTGCCGACACCGCCATGGCCCACGAAGGCAATCGGGATTGCGGGGTCGTGGTCGGCCAGAATGCGTTCGACGGCCGAAACGATGCGGGCCTGCGCATCGACTGCCCGCTCCCAGCCACGGAAGCTTTGATCGGGATTGGCAAAAAACCAGTCAGCAGCCCGCTCAAATTCCGGGGGTGCCAGAAAACCGGTCGCCGAACGGTCGTTTTCGTGGGTTTCGGGAAGGATGGTGACGGAAACCTTGGCGGCCGCCGCAAGCAGCGCTGCGGTCTCGACAGCCTTTTTCTCATCGCTGGAAACGATGCGGCCCAGCTGTTTTGCCCAATCGGCGCCGGCAGCCTGTTCCGTCCGCGCCCGCCCGATGTCGGAAAGGCCCCATTGCGGCACCGGCACGGCCGGGTCGATCTTCACCTGCGGATGGGTTATGTAGAGCGCGAAGCTCATCCGCGTCAGCCGCGGCTATAGACCCAGAGCTGAGCCGGCGGGATATTGCGCACGACGAAATCGTAATGCTTGATCTTGTAGCTGCTCGGCTTGGCAATCACGGGGGAAATCGGCCCGTAGGTGATCTGGATGATGGGCCGGCCGGCCGGCATGCGGTTCAGGAGGTCTTCGATCAGCGCGATACGGCGTTCCATCGGAAAGCTCAAAAGCGGAATGGCGGAAACGACGCTGTCGAAGATCACGCTGTTCTTGTCACCCAGCGTCTTGTCGAGGTCGAACGCGTCGCCATTGATGAAGTGGACGCCCTCATAGGTCTTGACGAGGTTCTGGTAGAAATCCGTCGAGAATTCGATGGAAACCAGGTTTTCCGGCGCAATGCCGCGCTCAAGGATCGCCTTGGTGATGACGCCGGTGCCCGGGCCAAGCTCCAGAACGGGGAGGCCGGAAGACGGATTGATGACGCTCGCCATGCGCTTGGCGGTGACGGAGGAGGTCGGGCAGATCGCGCCGACGCTTTTCGGGCCATCCATCCAGCCCTTGAAGAAACGGATTTCCTCGTCAAACTTGCGGCCGAGCCGTTCCTTCAAACGTAGTTCCATCCGTCGCGTCTCCTCGATAGTTCGCAGTGATTTATGTGGGCCCAAATGTCGCCAAAACAAGGCAGAATGTCGCGCCTGGAAAATTCCATGAAAAAAGGCGGCTATTCCTAGCCGCCTTCAAAAGTCCTAGACGCGCATTGGCATCAACACATAAAGGGCATCGTCCCCGGCGGTGTCGCGCACCAGTGTCGGTGAGCCCGCATCGGCCAGCATGAAGATGGCGTCGTCGCCGGAAAGCTGGGCTGTGATGTCCAGCAGGTACTTGGCGTTGAAGCCGATTTCCATTGCGTCGTTCTCATAACCGACGGCAACTTCTTCCGTTGCGCTGCCCGAATCCGGGTTGTTGACGGTCAGCGTCAGCTGGCCTTCGGAGATTGCCAGCTTGACGGCACGGCCACGTTCCGACGAGATCGTCGAAACGCGATCCACGGCGCGGGTAAAGCTCTGGCAATCGACGCGCATTTCCTTGTCGTTGCCGGTCGGGATGACGCGCTGGTAATCCGGGAACGTGCCGTCGATCAGTTTCGAGGTCATGATGATCTCGCCGATCGTCAGGCGGATCTTGGCGTCCGACAGCTCGACGGTGACGACGATTTCCGGGTTGTCGACCAGTTTCTGCAACTCGCCGACCGTCTTGCGCGGAATGATGATGCCCGGCATGCCTTCCGAGCCCGACGGTGCTTCCACGTCGGCGCGCGCCAGACGGTGACCATCGGTCGCAACGGCGCGCAGCTTCAGCGCGCCACCGGCTTCGATCGTGTGGAAGAAAATGCCGTTGAGGTAATAACGGGTCTCTTCGGTGGAGATCGCGAACTGGGTGCGCTCGATCAGCATCTTGAGATCGGTCGCCTTCAGCTTGAATGTGTGGCTGAACGTACCGGCGGTCAGATCCGGGAAGTCGGATTCCGGCAGGCACTGCAGCGAGAATTTCGAGCGTCCGGACTGAACGGTCATCGAGCCGCCATCCGGCGTGGTGGCCAGCATCACTTCAGAACCGTCCGGCAGTTTGCGGACGATTTCGTAAAGCAGATGCGCCGGCACGGTGGTGGCGCCTGCCTGCTCGACCATGGCCGGAACGCTCTCGGTGATTTCGAGATCGAGGTCGGTTGCCTTGAGTTCAAGGTTGGCGCCGGATGCGCGCATCAGAACGTTCGACAGGATCGGGATCGTGTTCCGGCGCTCGACCACGCGGTGAACGTGGTTCAGCGACTTCAGAAGGTTGGACCGCTCAAGAGTAATACGCATGGACGTTATCGCTTTCGACCGTGCCGGACCGGAGACCGGGCCGTATGTTATTGTCGTCCGCCCGTGAGGCGGATGGATGTGGACCGGCAAAATGGCAGAGTTTTATTCGCAAGCGCAAGGGGGAGACTGCCCGCAGCGCACCATTTCGATGCCGCGCCCGATGATGCGCACAGAAAAGCGGACCTTGCCGCGACTTGCCGAAGCCCGGCGCCTCGACCATAAAGGCGAAAAGAGAGCATGAAAGAGAGACTGCAGTGACGGAAGAGACAAAGACGGCAACGCGCGGTTACCGGGTCGCGAACACATTCGTGCCTGCCCGGCCGCTGGAGCCTGCGCTCTATCTGGTTGCAACGCCTATCGGCAATCTCGGCGATATCACGCTTCGTGCGCTTGAAACACTCGCTGGCGCCGATGTGCTTGCCTGCGAGGATACGCGCGTCACCCGCGTGCTGCTGGATCGCTTCGGCATCGTCAACAAGCCATACGCCTATCACGAACACAATGCCGACGAGGTCGGGCCAAAGCTGCTGGCAGCGCTGGAAGGCGGCAAGTCGGTGGCGCTGGTTTCGGATGCCGGCACGCCTCTGGTTTCCGATCCTGGTTACCGTCTCGGCCAATTGGCGATATCGGCGGGTTTCCGTGTCGTCCCCATTCCGGGTGCCTCGGCACCGCTTGCTGCTCTGGTCGGTTCCGGTCAGCCGTCGGATGCCTTTCTGTTTGCCGGTTTCCTGCCGGTAAAGGAAAAGGGCCGCCGTGACCGTCTGGCGGAGCTGTCGAAGATACCTTCGACGCTGATCTTTTTCGAAAGCCCGCACCGCATCGCTGCGACGCTTGCCTCGGCAGCGGATGTTCTGGGTCGCGAAAGGGAAGCCTGCGTCTGCCGCGAGCTTACCAAGACCTATGAGGAATTTCGCCGCGGCACGCTGGGCGAACTGGCTGACTATTATAATGACGACGAGCGCACGGTGAAGGGCGAGATCGTCCTTGTCGTCGGTCCTCCGGATTACGACGACGTGCCGGGCGCAGTCGAAGTCGACGTGCTACTGCGCGAGCTTGCGGCCACGATGCAAACATCCAAGGCGGCGGCCGAGGCGGCACGGCTTACGGGGCTTTCGAAAAAGGATCTTTATCAGCGCCTCATTGCCCTGAAGGGAGAGGATGAGCCAGACCAGCCGGAAGCCTGATCGACGGGAAAGTCGCCGTCGCGCCGAACGCCGGGGCCACTGGTCCGAATATCTGGCGGCTGCCTTTCTGTTGCTGAAGGGCTACCGCATTCTCGGCCTGCGGTACAAAACAAGGGGCGGGGAGATCGATCTCATCGTCCGCAAGCGTGATGTCGTGGCCTTTGTCGAGGTCAAGGCGCGGCGGATCGAGAACCTGGCAATCGATGCTGTCGGTTATGAGACCCAAAAGCGTATCCATTCCGCCTCCGGTCAATGGCTGTCACGCAGGCGTGATGGCCATCGTCTTACCCTCCGATACGATATCGTTGTTGTGCTTCCCGGCCGGTTTCCCAAGCATTTTCAAGATGCTTTCTGAAGGAATTGCAATGCTGTGCAAAGGGCTTAAGGCCTTGTAATCGTTCTGTCATAAATCCGTTACGGTGACGTCACACAAGGCCTCTATCCCTCCCTCACCATTAACCGGGGAGAAGGGTCTTTCCATGATCAAGAAGCTTGTTCTGACTGCTGCTGCGGTCGCATTGTCCGCAACCACGTCGCTCGCCGCGACGGAAGTCACCTGGTGGCACGCCATGGGTGGCGAGCTTGGCAAGAAGCTCGAGGAAGTCGCTCAGAAGTTCAACGAAAGCCAGTCGGAATACAAGGTCGTTCCGGTCTACAAGGGCACCTATCCGGAAACCCTGACCGCTGCCATCGCCGCTTTCCGCGCCAAGCAGCAGCCGGCCATCGTTCAGGTTTTCGAAGTCGGCACCGGCACCATGATGGCCGCCAAGGGCGCCGTCTATCCGGTCTACAAGCTGATGGCTGACCAGGGTGAAGCTTTCGACACCAAGTCCTTCCTCGGACCGGTTACCGGCTACTATTCGGACACCGAAGGCAACATCCTGTCGCTGCCCTTCAACTCCTCCACGCCGATCATGTATTACAACAAGGACGTCTTCAAGAAGGCTGGCCTTGACCCGGAAGTCGCCCCGAAGACCTGGAAGGAAGTCGAGGAGTTCTCGAAGAAGATCGTGACCTCGGGCGCTGCCAAGTGCGGCTTCACCTCTGCCTGGATCACCTGGGTTCAGACCGAAAACCTCTCCGCCATCCACGACAAGCCGTTCGGCTCGCTCGAAAACGGCTTTGGCGGCTTCGACACCAAGTTCGAATTCAACGGCGACCTGCAGGTCAAGCATTGGGCAAACCTGAAAAAGTGGCAGGACGAAGGCCTCTTCAAGTATGGCGGTCCGGTTGGCGGCGATCAGGCTGCGACCATGTTCTACAGCCAGGAATGCGCCATCACGATGAACTCGTCGGCTGGCCGCGCCGGTGTGATCAACAACGCCAAGACCTTCACCCCGGGTTTTGCTCCGCTGCCTTATTACGACGACGAAACCAAGGAGCCGAAGAACTCCATCATCGGTGGCGCCACCCTCTGGGTTCTGAACGGCAAGGACGACGCGACCTACAAGGGCGTGGCGAAGTTCTTCTCCTACCTGTCGAAGCCGGAAGTCCAGGCTGACTGGCACCAGTTCACCGGTTACCTGCCGATCACCAACGCTGCCTACGAGCTTGGACAGAAACAGGGTTACTACGAAAAGAACCCGGGCGCCGACGTTTCGATCAGGCAGATCATGCGCGGTACGCCTTCTGCCAACTCCAAGGGCGTTCGCTTCGGCAACTTCGCCCAGGTTCGTACCGTCGTGGACGAAGAGTTCCAGGCGCTGCTGGCCGGCAAGAAGGACGCCAAGCAGGCTCTCGACAGCGCTGCAAAGCGTGGCGATGCCATCCTGCGCGAGTTCCAGGCTGCCAACTAATCACTGGCTTCGAAAAGTGGAGGGGACCGGCGCTCGCCGGTCCTTTCCTTGTTTGCAGGGTATCGCAACCAGGCGGTGCAGCAACGGCGGACGGACATGATGGATACCAAACGCACGACATTCCAGAACAAATGGCTGCCTTATGTGCTTCTCGCACCGCAGCTGTTCATCACTCTGATCTTTTTCATCTGGCCGGCCGGCCAAGCGGTAAAGTCCTCTTTCGAGCGTGAAGATCCGTTCGGCTTCTCCACGGTGTTTGTCGGTCTGCAGCATTATGCGCGGCTGATGCAGGACCCCAACTATCTTGACAGTTTTTTGCGCACGGCCGTCTTTGCCGTCGCCGTCACCGTCATCTCGATGCTGCTCGGCCTGCTGTTCGCCGTTGCGGTCGATCGTCTCATGCGTTCGGCCCGCGTCTACACGACGCTGCTGGTCTGGCCTTATGCCGTCGCGCCGGTCGTTGCCGGCGTGTTGTGGTTCTTCCTGTTCAACTCGTCCACCGGCATCCTGCCCTATTACCTCTCCTTTTTCGGTATCAAGTGGGATCACAATCTCAACGGCACGCACGCGATGATCCTCATCATCATCGCCGCCGCCTGGAAGCAGATCTCCTACAATTTTCTGTTCTTCCTCGCCGGCCTGCAATCGGTGCCGCACACGTTGATGGAAGCCGCCGCGATCGATGGTTCGGGACCGATCAAGCGGTTCTTCGACATCTCGCTGCCGCTGCTTTCGCCAACGACGTTTTTTCTCTTCATCGTCAACGTCAACTACACGATGTTCGACACGTTCTCGATCGTTGACGCCACCACCAATGGCGGTCCGGCGCAGTCCACCAATATCCTTGTCTACAAGGTCTATCAGGACGGTTATCTCGGTCTGAACCTCGGTTCGTCCTCGGCCCAGTCGGTACTGCTGATGTTGATCGTCATCGTGCTCATCTTCGTCCAGTTCCGCTTCGTCGAGCGGCGCGTGCAGTATTGAGGAACCGCTGACATGGTCGAAAATCGCCCCTTCCTGACATTCCTCACTCACGCGTTTCTGCTTTGCGGTTTCGTGGTGGTGGCCTTCCCGGTCTATGTCGCCATCATCGCGTCCACGCATGATGCACAGACGCTGATGTCGACAACCATGCCGTTGCTGCCGGGTTCGCATTTCATCGAAAACTATCGGACAATCTTTACCAGCGCCTCGGCTGCCAATGGCCTGCCGGCCTACCCGCTGATGGCGATGAACTCGATGATCATGGCGATCGTCATTACGATCGGCAAAATCGTCATCTCGATCCTGTCCGCTTTCGCCATCGTCTATTTCCGCTTCCGCTTCCGCCAGCTTGCCTTCTGGATCATCTTCATCACGTTGATGCTGCCGGTCGAGGTACGCATCATGCCGACCTACAAGATCGTCGCCGATCTCGGCATGCTGAATTCCTGGGCGGGCCTCATCATCCCGCTGGTGGCGTCTGCCACGGCCACCTTCCTCTTTCGCCAGTTCTTCATGACCGTGCCGGAAGAAATGATGGAAGCCGCCCGCGTCGATGGCGCCGGGCCGATGAAATTCTTCAAGGATATCCTCCTACCGCTGTCTCGCACCAATATCGCGGCGCTTTGCGTCATCCTCTTCATCTACGGCTGGGTTCAATATCTCTGGCCAATGCTGGTGACCACCGACCCGAGCTATTACACGCTGATGATGGGCATGAAGCGCATGGTCGCGGTGCAGGATGGTGAAGTCCAGTGGAACCTCGTTATGGCGGCCTCGGTATTGGCCATGTTGCCCCCGGTCGCCATCGTCATATTCATGCAGCGCCTCTTCATCCGAGGCCTGACCGAAACGGAGAAGTGATCATGGCTTCGATCGATATCGAAAGCGTCGGCAAGGTTTATACGGGCAATGTTCGCGCCGTCACCGACATCAACCTTGCCATCAAGGACGGTGAATTCATCGTTCTGGTCGGCCCCTCCGGTTGCGGCAAGTCCACGCTTTTGCGCATGCTGGCCGGTCTGGAAACCATTTCCGAAGGTGCCGTCAAGATCGGCGCGCGTGTCGTCAACCAGGTCGAACCGGCTGACCGCGACATCGCCATGGTGTTCCAGAATTATGCGCTCTACCCGCATATGACCGTTCGCCAGAACCTCGAATATGGCCTGAAGAACCGCAAGACACCAAAGGCTGAAATCGATGCGCGCGTGGCGGAGGCCGCCCGCATGCTGGAAATCACCCAGTATCTCGATCGCAAGCCGCGTGCGCTTTCCGGTGGTCAGCGCCAGCGTGTCGCTATGGGCCGTGCCATCGTGCGCAAGCCGTCCGTCTTCCTGTTCGACGAGCCGCTCTCCAACCTCGATGCGAAACTACGCGTTTCCATGCGCGGCGAGATCAAGCGCCTGCAGCGCAGGCTTGGCACCACCTCGATCTACGTGACCCACGACCAGCTGGAAGCGATGACGCTTGCCGATCGTCTGGTTGTCCTCAATGGCGGCAAGATCGAACAGGTCGGCTCTCCGCTCGAAGTCTACCACACACCGGCTTCCACCTTCGTCGCCAGCTTCATCGGCTCGCCGGCCATGAACCTCGTCAAGGCCGAGTGCCAGGGCGACAAGCTCGTTATCGGGCCGGCGATGATTTCGCTGAACGGTTACGCGCCGACCTCGGGTGCCGTCACCGTCGGCATGCGCGCTGAAGATCTGCGTGTGGTTACCGGTGACAAAGGCATGCCGTTTGCAGTGGAATATGTCGAGGAACTCGGCTCGCAGCGTCTCGTGCACGGTGTTGTCGGCGATCAGTCGCTGACGATCGCACTTTCGGGCGAGACCGAAATTCCGGCCAACATGCGCATCGACATCGATCCGGCAAAACTGCATTTCTTTGCGCAGGCCGATGGCAAGCGGATCAGTGCAGCCGACCGCAGCGGTGCCGCAGCCGATGCACCAAGCCCGGCGCCGGTTGCCTGAATCGAAACAAAACCGGGCGGTGGTTGCAATTTTAGCGATTGATGCAATCGCCGCCTTACCTTTTTGCGTTACCGGTTCCCCGAGTATCAACCAGGGGATCCCCATGGCCTTGCATTACGTTGGACTTGCAGCTTCAGCCGTCGGCATTCGCTACAAGGGCCAGACGCCTTCTGCCAACCAGCCCACGCCCTTTGTTGGCGGCTGTTCCGCCAGTGCGGAGATGAAGCCATCACCGATCGAACCCGGCTGGGTGATCGCAGGCGATCCGCAGGCACGGTTTTCCGCGCACTCCCAGGCCCACGACAAGTTCGCCTCGACGGGCGTATGGGATTGCACCGCCGGTACGTTCCGCTGGTATTTCGGCTGGGACGAGACGGTCGTCATCTTGGAAGGCGAGGTGCATGTCACTGCTGAAGACGGCAGCGAGCGCACGTTAAAGGCGGGAGATGTCGGTTATTTCCGCGGCGGCACATGGGCCACCTGGCATATCGACAATTACGTCAAGAAGATCGCCTTCGTGCGCAAGCCGATTCCCATGCCGCTTTCTTATGCTTTCCGTGCCTGGGCCAAATTCATGCCGAAGAAAAAGACCGGTCTCGCGGCCTGAAAGCGTGAGACAATAAGGCTCCCGAAGCAGTTGCCATCCCGCTTGTGCCGTCCTACATCTGGCGGGCAATTTTAAAGGGTGGGTTATGGCGAAGATCAAGACAGTCGCGTTCCAGATGGACCATGTCTCCGGCATCAATATTGCCGGAGATTCTACGTTTGCCATGGCTCTGGAAGCCCAGACACGCGGATATCAGGTCTTTCATTACACGCCAGACCGCCTAACCATGCGCGACGGGCGCATCTTTGCCGCGTTGGAGCCGATGCAGCTGCGTGACGTCAAGGGCGACCATTATACGCTGGGCGACAAGGAGCGCGTCGATCTCTCGACGATCGACGTGGTCCACTTGCGTCAGGATCCGCCCTTCGACATGGGTTACATCACCTCGACCCATCTGTTGGAGCGTATTCATCCGAAAACGCTGGTGGTCAACGATCCGGCCTGGGTGCGCAACTCGCCGGAAAAGATTTTTGTCACCGAATTTGCCGACCTGATGCCGCCGACCCTGATCTCGCGTGATCCGGCAGAAATCGCCGCGTTCCGTCAGGAACTGGGCGATATCATCCTGAAGCCGCTTTATGGCAACGGTGGTGCCGGCGTGTTCCATTCGGCGCGTGACGATCGCAATTTCACGTCGCTTCTGGAAATGTTCGGCCAGATGTATCGCGGCGAACCCTATATCGCGCAAGGTTACCTGAAAGAGGTGCGCAAGGGCGACAAGCGCATCCTGCTGGTCGATGGTGAGCCCGTGGGTGCCATCAACCGCGTACCGGCGGAAACCGACAGCCGTTCCAACATGCACGTCGGCGGCCGCGCCGAACCCACCGAACTGACGGCGCGCGAAAAGGAAATCTGCGCCCGCATCGGTCCTGCGCTGCGCGAGCGCGGTTTCCTGTTTGTCGGCATCGATGTCATCGGTGACTACATGACGGAGATCAACGTCACGTCGCCAACCGGCATTCGCGAGGTGAAGAAATTCGGCGGCGCCGATGTCGCCAGCCTGTTGTGGGACGCTATAGAGGCCAAGCGCTAAGCCTGATCCATCACATGTCTTGATGAACGGCCTGCCTCAACCGGAGCAGGCCGTTCTTGTTCGTTCATGGCTTTTTTTGGCTTTGTTCCCGGTCTGCAACCAGAAAAAATCGAAATAAACTTTATACGCGAAATTGTTCCTCTATTGTTCTTGTCTGGGGCCATCTTTCATGCTTGATTGCAAGCAGGGGTCGCATTGGCAGTTATGACCTCGCACCGGCATATTGGGGGCAATGGTCATGGTGGCGCGTGTTGGTACGGTTGCGTTTCAAGGCATAGAGGGGGTTCCGGTCGATGTGCAGGTGATGATCGGCCCGGGCAAGATCAACATGCACATCGTCGGCCTGCCGGACAAGGCGGTGGCGGAAAGTCGCGAGCGCGTGCAGGCAGCGCTGCATGCCTCGGGCCTGGCATTGCCGGCAAAGAAGATCACTATCAATCTCGCGCCGGCCGATCTGCCGAAGGAGGGGTCGCATTTCGACCTGCCGATTGCGCTCGGCCTGATGGCGGTGCTTGGCGCCATCCCGGCGGATGCGCTTGCCGGATATGTCGTGCTCGGCGAACTCAATCTCGATGGTACGCTGGCACCCGTTGCCGGTGCCTTGCCGGCGGCAATTGGTGCAAACGGCCTTGGCAAGGGGCTGATATGCCCGGCGGACAGCGGTGCCGAAGCCGCATGGGCCGGCCATGAGATCGATATTCTCGCACCCCGCAGCCTGATCGCGCTCGCCAATCATTTTCGCGGCACGCAGGTTCTGTCGCGGCCGCAGCCGGCCATTCGCGCGCCTGCAACGGATCTGCCGGATCTGGCAGACATCAAAGGCCAGGAAAGCGCCAAACGGGCGCTGGAAGTGGCGGCCGCCGGCGGCCATAACCTGCTGATGATCGGTCCGCCCGGCTCCGGCAAATCCATGCTCGCCGCGCGCCTGCCTTCAATCCTGCCGCCACTGACCGCGCCCGAACTTCTCGAAGTGTCGATGATCCATTCCATCGCCGGGCAGCTTTCCGGTGGCAAGTTATCGGATCGTCGGCCCTATCGCGCGCCGCACCACTCGGCCACCATGGCAGCACTTGTCGGCGGCGGCCTGCGGGCAAAACCGGGAGAGGCGTCGCTTGCCCATCACGGTGTACTGTTTCTCGACGAATTTCCGGAATTTTCGCCACAGGTTCTCGATGCCCTGCGGCAGCCGCTGGAAACCGCCGAATGCGTCATCGCGCGCGCCAATCACCGGGTTTCCTATCCCGCCGGTATCCAGCTTGTCGCTGCCATGAACCCCTGCCGCTGCGGTATGGCAGGCGAACCCGGCCATACCTGTGCTCGTGGCCCACGCTGCGCATCGGATTATCAGGCTCGCATTTCCGGTCCGCTGATGGATCGCATCGATATCCGTATCGAGGTGCCGGCTGTCTCTGCGGTCGATCTTATCCGACCCGCACCGGCGGAAAACAGCGCCGATGTCGCGCGTCGGGTCGCCCGTGCTCGTGCCCGCCAGCAGGAGCGTTTCGAAGCCGCGGGGCAGGGCGGATCGGCGACCAATGCCCGTTGCTCGACCTCAATGATCGAGACCTTTGCCGCGCCGGATCAATCGGGCCTGCAATTGCTGCGTGATGCCGCCGAAAAACTGAAGTTTTCCGCCCGGGGTTATCATCGTGTTCTCAAGGTCGCGCGCACGTTGGCCGATCTCGACGACAAGGATACGGTCGGCCGCATCCATCTGGCCGAAGCGATATCCTACCGAATGGCGGGAGAAAGGATGGCGATGGCGTCGAATTGAAGCTTGAACATCGGTGTCCAGGCAGTAACCCGACGATACGGGCTCGGCCGTGACCATGGAGGGCAAATGTGATAGCCCTTTACGGCAAGAGGAGAGGGTGGGGGCAGCACGCTGGCCGCCCCGGGAGGCAGTGATGGCCCATGCGATAACAAACCCGAAAGTGGATGCCTATTTCGAGCGTCAGGAGAATTGGCGGGCGCAATCGCAGGCCTTGCGAAAGATCGTGCTCGACTGCGGGCTGACCGAAGAGCTGAAATGGGGCGAGCCCTGCTACACGGTGGATGGCGGCAATGTCATCATCATCCATGGCTTCAAGGAATATTGCGCACTTCTGTTCTTCAAGGGCGCCTTGATGAAGGATCCCAATGCCATCCTCATCCGCCAGACCGAAAATGTGCAGGGTGCCCGGCAGATCCGCTTTACCGAACTTGCTGAGATAGATCGGATGACGGACATCCTGGCTGCCTATGTGCTGGAGGCGGTTGCGGTGGAAAAGGCCGGCCTGAAAGTCGAATATCGCAAGACCGAAGAGTTTCCGGTGCCGGACGAGTTTCAGGCCAGACTGGATGCGGAGCCGGAGTTGAAGATCGCCTTCGAGGCACTCACACCCGGCCGGCAGCGCGCCTATCTTCTTAACTTCGCAGCACCAAAGCAGGCAAAAACACGGGAGGCCCGGATCGAGAAATGCCTGTCCCGTATTCTCGAGGGCAAGGGCCTGCACGACTGAAGCAGCGCTCTGAAACCTTGAAAGAAAACAGGGCGCGATGCTCACCGCGCCCTGCTTCTATCGGTCGGAAATACGCTTGAATCACGTTTCCCGAAAATGGTCACCGGTTTGGCGAGAAGGCCATGGGCCAAACAGCGGGCAAGCCCTCAAGCCCGACAAGCGGATTTGAAGGATTGCAACGCGCTTTAACCGCCAAGGCCCTCGAACAACGCCGTCGAAAGATAACGTTCGGCGAAGGAAGGAATGATCACCACGATATTCTTGTCCGCATTTTCCGGGCGGCTGCCGATCTCGATTGCGGCCTTCAGAGCTGCGCCTGAAGAAATGCCGACCGGTACGCCTTCCAGACGGGCCACATGACGGGCTGTTTCCAGCGCGTCGGTGCTGGCGATGGTGACGATTTCGTCATAGATTTCGGTGTCGAGGATTTTAGGCGCGAAACCCGCACCAATGCCCTGGATTTTGTGCGGACCCGGTTCGCCGCCCGAAAGAACAGGCGATTCCTTCGGCTCCACGGCGATCACCTTGATGTTCGGGTTGCGCGCCTTCAGCACCTGGCCGACGCCGGTAATCGTACCGCCGGTGCCGATGCCGGCCACGAAGATATCGACCTTGCCGTCGGTGTCGTTCCAGATTTCTTCGGCCGTCGTCTTGCGGTGGATTTCAGGATTGGCGGGGTTTTCGAACTGCTGCGGAATGATGGCGTCCGGGGTCGAAGCGGCCAGTTCCTCTGCTTTGGCGATTGCGCCCTTCATGCCTTTGGCGCCTTCTGTTAGCACAAGTTCCGCACCCAGAAGCGCCAGCATCTTGCGGCGCTCGATGGACATGGTCTCCGGCATGGTGAGGATCAGGCGGTAGCCTTTGGCGGCTGCGGCAAAAGCAAGCGCAATGCCGGTATTGCCGGAGGTCGGCTCGATCAGGGTCGTCTTGCCGGGTGTGATACGGCCGCTCGCTTCCGCCGCTTCCAGCATGGCAACCCCGATACGGTCCTTGACAGAAGCGATCGGATTGAAAAATTCGAGCTTGCCAAGGATATTGGCTTTTACCCCGTGCTCTCTCGCCAGCTTGTCCAGGCGCACCAGCGGCGTTTCGCCGATCGTATCGGTGATCGAGGAATAGATGCGGCCCCGGCCGGGCTTTTTCTCCGACATTGTCATTCTCCATTCTGACGTTGGTTCGGAAAATAGGACTTAAACATCGTTTCCGCGAGGGCGGTCTCTCGTCTGCGACCCGCATGCAGAGAAAAAATCTTCGCAATACCGGCCTTTTGGAACACTGCCATTCCGCGACGGAAGAATGTTGATAAACAACAATTTGAGAGCCATCGTCAGTTTGGCGATACGGACGCCTTTTCCAGATCGTGGTGGCGTTCCGGAAGGCTTCAGCGTGAAATCAGAAATGCGCCATTTCCGGCAACCGGATCGCTGCTTCCGGAAAAGGAACAAGCGCGCTGCGCATCATCAGCACCAGCGGGTCGTTATCCGGCGTGGCCGTAAAATCGCAACCAAGCAGGTCGGGCGGAAAATCGATCACCAGGCGGCTCAAGCTTTTGCCAAGTGTCTCGAGAATATCGTCCAGCCTCGGTATTTCGGGCGCCACGATATCGAGGAGTTCGAATGAACCGTCCATGGCGTCTCGCCAGACGATGATGGCGTCATGGGGTTTCAGGTAGCCGAGCCGGACATTCTCCGAAAGCAGGGCGTTCAGCAAAAACATCTCGTTTTGCCTGGCGACGGCGAAACGGCCGGACACCGGCTTTCTCGTCGCCAGCATCTTTGTCACCAGCGTCAGATCGTCCGACTTGCGAAGATTGAGCGGATGCACCTGCGGCGTCGTTTGGCCTGTTGTGGTTGCTTCGGCAACAAATCGGCTTTGCGGCAAAATTGCAAACCCGTGTTGCTCGTAAAGCGCTGGCTTTTCGGTATAGAGCAGAACGGCCTCGAAACCTTGCGCGTCGCACCAGTCGAGCGCCTTTTCCGTCACATCCCGAAACAGCCCGCGTGTGCGAAACTCCGGTCGCACCGCGCCGGATTGCAGCCCGGCCGCGTTGACGGTGCGGCCATCGATCATCATCGGCAAGGCAAAGGCGGAAAGGTTTGCCGCCAGCTGGCCATCCGCTGCAAACCAGCTGAAAGCCATGCTGCTCGGGTCCGGCCCGCCCATCTGGTCAAGCGGCGTGACATCGATGCCGAAGATATCGGCAAGCAGGCTGGCGACCGAGGCCCAGGCCGCCGGATCGCGAAGATCACCTTGCCGGAAGGTGAGCCCCTCCGCCATCAGCCTGTCTGCCATGAGGTCTATACCCCGGTTGAGCCGAAACCACCCGCGCCGCGCGCCGTCTCGGAGGTTTCGGAAATCTCGGCAACCCGCACCTGCGTCACCGGTGCGACGACCATCTGGGCGATGCGCATGCCGCGGGTGATGACGAAATCGTCCTCGCCGAGGTTCACCAGCAAAACCTTCACCTCGCCGCGATAATCGCTGTCGATCGTGCCGGGTGTATTGAGGCAGGTGATGCCGTTCTTGAAGGCAAGGCCGGAGCGCGGGCGGATTTGCGCTTCGAAACCATGGGGGATCTCGAAGATGAAACCGGTCGGCACAAGCATCCGCTTGCCCGGCGCGAGCGTAATGGCGCCGTCTTCGGCCACGGCGGCGCGCAGATCCATGCCGGCGGCACCGGATGTTTCGTAGGACGGCAGGTCCAGACCGTCGCCGTTCGGCAGGCGGATGAGGTTGAGTTTTGGTGAGGAGGGGGCGTGAACGTTCATGGGTCCCATTAGCCCGCCAGCGGCAGTCAGGGTCAAACACGAATTGAAAGTTATCCACTAAGTCGCTAGAAGGCGGCAACTCAAAGGATTTCCCATGGCCGAAACATTGGCAGAGGCGGTTTCCCGCCGCCGCACTTTTGCGATCATCGCGCACCCGGATGCCGGTAAGACCACGCTCACCGAAAAGCTGCTGCTGTTCGGGGGTGCCATTCAGCTTGCCGGTGAGGTCAAGGCCAAGAAGGATCGCATCCAGACGCGGTCTGACTGGATGAAGATCGAACGCGAGCGCGGCATCTCGGTCGTTACCTCGGTGATGACCTTCGAATATGCCGACAAGGTCTTCAACATTCTCGATACGCCCGGTCACGAAGACTTTGCCGACGACACGTATCGCACGCTGACGGCGGTGGATGCGGCGATCATGGTCATCGACGCCGCCAAGGGCATCGAGCCGCGGACGCTAAAGCTGTTCGAGGTCTGCCGCATGCGCGACATTCCGATCATCACCTTCATCAACAAGATGGACCGTGAAAGCCGCGACATTTTCGAAATTCTCGACGAAGTGGAAGAAAAGCTGGCGCTGGATACGGCTCCGGTCACCTGGCCTATCGGTCGCTCGAAAAGTTTTTGCGGGTCGTATCAGCTGGCGACAAACAAGGTGCGCGGTCCAGATAGTGAAGAGGCCGTAACCGTGAATGGCCCGCAGGCCGTGGCCGACCGTCTGCCGGAAAACGAACGCGCCGCATTCGTCGATGAAGTCGAACTGGCCAGAGAGGCTTGCCGTCCCTTCGACAGGCAGGCTTTTCTTGAAGGGCATATGACGCCGGTCTTTTTCGGCTCTGCTCTGCGCAATTTCGGCGTGCGCGATCTCATCAACGCGCTGGCCGATTTTGCTCCGCCGCCGCGCGATCAGGTGGCCGATATCCGCACGGTGCATGCGGCAGAAGAAAAGATGACCGCCTTCGTCTTCAAGATCCAGGCGAACATGGACCCGAACCATCGCGACCGTATCGCCTTCGCGCGCATCTGCTCCGGCAAGCTGGAGCGTGGCATGAAAGCGAGACTGGCACGTACCGGCAAGCAGCTTGGCCTGACCGCGCCGCAGTTCTTTTTCGCTTCGCAGCGTCACATCGCAGATACGGCCTTTGCCGGCGACGTTGTCGGCATTCCCAACCACGGCACGCTTCGTATCGGCGATACGCTGACCGAAGGTGAAAATCTGGTCTTCCAGGGCGTGCCGAACTTTTCGCCGGAAATTCTGCGTCGCGTCCGTCTTGAAGATGCGATGAAGGCGAAGAAGCTGAAGGAAGCCCTGCAGCAGATGGCCGAGGAAGGCGTTGTACAGCTGTTTTCGCCGGAAGACGGTTCGCCTGCCATCGTCGGCGTGGTCGGCGCACTGCAGCTCGATGTCTTGAAGGAACGTCTGTCGGCGGAATATTCGCTGCCGGTCTCGTTCGAAATGTCGCGCTTTTCCGTCTGCCGCTGGGTATCGTGTGATGACAAGGCGGAACTGGAAAAGTTCGTCACCGTCAAGCGCGGCGATATCGCCCGCGATCTCGACGGCGATCCGGTTTTCCTGGCGCAGGACGCATTTTCGCTGCGTTACGAGTCGGAACGTTATCCGTCGATCAAGATGGCTGCCATCAAGGAGTATCACGTCGCCAAGGCGGCGTGATATTTTACGGTTCGTCGAGCTTCAACTCGGCACGCCCGCTTGTGAGGTCGGAGATCAGCCGTGAGACGGTTTCGATCTCCGCCTCCGGTATGCGCAAAACGAGGTCCGCGCCGGTTGCGGTAAATTGCTCCTCGAAAATACCGAGGTCGGTGATCGCCAGAAGCCGGGCCTTTACGCGGGCAAGATCGGAAAATTCGATCCCGACAATACCCTCGATGGTCGGTTTGACCTCCACCAGCTTTGCCGCCCGTAAACAGGCCGCTGCCGTGCCGCCATAGGCGCGCACCAATCCGCCGCTGCCAAGCAATATGCCGCCGAACCAGCGGGTAACGATCACCAGTACCTGATCGAGCGATTGGCCGTAGATTGCGGCAAGGATTGGCTTGCCCGCCGTGCCGCTCGGCTCGCCGTCATCGGAAAAACGATAGGCCGAACCGATCCGCCAAGCCCAGCAATTGTGGTTTGCGTCCGCAAACGCATGTTCGCCGAGCACCGTCTTTGCCTCTTGTTCACTGGAAACGGAAAGGGCGATGGCAGCGAAACGGCTGTTCTTGACGACCTGTTCGAATGTGGCTGGGTGCTCGAGCTGGAACATGCTGCAGCACTATCGCTGCCTTGGCGGAAAAGAAAGAGCCACAGAGGCTGCGATCAGTCGATGGCGACCATCACATCCGAAGCCTTGATGACCGCATAGGCTTCCGAGCCGACCGTCAGTGCCAGTTCGTCAACGGCTTCGTTGGTGATCGAGGACGTGACGACCAGACCGTTGCCGAGGTCGATGCGGACATGGGCGGTGGTGGCGCCCTTGGTCACATCCACGACCTTGCCCTTGAAACGATTGCGTGCGCTGATCTTCATTGAAAATTCTCCTGTCGCAAGTGATGTGAGGCCACCAAACAAGCCGCGTGCGCAGGCATTGTCAAGCAAGGCTCATGTCTCACTCTGCGGTAAGGTCTGCCAGGAAATCGTCGCACCAGCGGTTGATGTCATATTCGAGAAGGTGCTCCATCATCTTTTCCCAGCGCTGTTTGCGCTCCTCGAGCGACATGGTCAGGCCGCGGGCAATCGCATGCGCGGTTCCCTCGATATCGTAGGGATTGACCAGCAATGCACCGGACAATTCGCGTGCTGCGCCGGCAAAGCGGGAAAGAACCAGAACACCCGGATCCTCCGGGTCTTGCGCTGCCACATATTCCTTGGCGACCAGGTTCATGCCGTCGCGTAGCGGCGTGACAAGGCCGATCTTGGCCAGCCGGTAAAGCCCGGCGAGCAACGGCCGCGCGATCGAGCGATTGACGTAGCGGATCGGCACCCAATCCACCGTACCGAGTGCGCCGTTCACGCGTCCCGCCTGTTCGGCCACCGTGCGCTGCATCTGTTCGTATTCCGGCACTTCCGAGCGCGATTTGGGCGTGACCTGAAGATAGGTCACCTTGTTCTGGTAAGCCGGGTTCAGTGTCACGAACTGCTCGAAGGCATCGATGCGCTGGGTAATGCCCTTGGAATAATCCAGCCGGTCGACACCGATGATCAGGCTTCTGTCTTCGATGCTTTCGCGCGCCTTCTTGACCATGACGTTGCGGGAGGCCTTTTGTGCATATTGCGAAAAGGCCTTGGTCTCGATCGAGATCGGATAGGCGCCGCCTTTGAACGTGCGGCCATAGGTGGAGAATTTTCGACCACCTTCCAGCCTCTCACCGATACCTTCGCGTACCAGTCCGCCGCCGAAATTGTCGAGATCGAAATCGGTATGGAAACCGACGAGATCGTATTGCGAAAGCCCGCGCATGATCTGTTCATGCACCGGCATGGCAAACAGCACGTCTGCCGGCGGCCAGGGAATGTGCAGGAAAAAACCGATCTTGTTCTTGAAGCCCATCTGCCGAAGTTCGGCGGCAAGCGGTATCAGGTGGTAGTCATGCACCCAGATGATGTCGTCTTCCTTGAGGAGCGGTGCAAGTTTCTGGGCAAAGAAGCGGTTGACGCGGAAATATCCCGCCATTTCCTTGCGACCGTATTCGGCCAGATCCAGCCGGTAATGACAGATCGGCCAAAGCACCCGGTTGGCGAAACCGTGATAATATTCCTCGACATCGGTATCGGTAAGGTCGGTCAGCGCGTAGGTAATGTTGCCGTGCTCGATGATGTCCATCTTTTCCGGCTCGCGGTCACCACTGGAATTGCCGGACCAGCCCATCCAGATGCCGCCGCGTTCTTCCAACGCTGCCTGCAAGGCAACGGCAAGGCCGCCGGCAGGTGCATCGCCCGCCTTTTTCGGGACGGTGACACGGTTCGAAACGACCACAAGGCGGCTCAAGGCAAATTCCTTTCAAGTATGTGGGTATGGCAGGCCCTTAGCGGGCAAGACCGGCCAGAATATCGCGAAGCTCTTGAGCGGAGGACAGGAGCATGGTGGCTGCGGTGGTGCTGCCGTCGGCAAGGGTCTCGTCGCCGATACGAATGGAATGGCCGCCAAGTGCGTTGGCCGTCCTGAACATCGCCTCGTCGGTCAGATCGTCGCCAACGGCGATCGGCAGACGACCGGCAAAGGGGGCATCGTTTAGAAAACGTTTTACCGCCTCGCCTTTGCTCGCGCGCGCCGGCCGCAGTTCGATCACCATCTTGCCGCGCTGCAGGGAAAATTCGCTGCCGGCTTTCTGCGCAGCCCTTTCCATCAGGGCGTCGAGTTCGCTCTGCCGTTCAGGCGCCTGCCGGTAATGCGCACCGACGGCGGCTCCCTTGTCCTCGATCAATACGCCATTCCAATGCGCCGCTTCTGCAGCGATCTCCGCTTTCAGCGCCTCGAATTCCGGTGTCACCGTCACTCGATCCACGGTGCCATCCGCCATACGTTGCTCGGCACCGTGCAGGCCGGCAATGGGGAAACGATGGGGGGCAAACAGTTCGTCGGCATAGGGAAGCGCACGCCCCGTCACCAGCGCCAGCGCGCCATCCAGTTTTTTCGAAACCGCCGCAAGGTCGCTTGGCAGTTCGGGCGCAACCACGATGGCATCCGGTGTTGCCGCGAGATCGACCAAAGTGCCATCGATATCGAGAAAAAGGGCGTAGCGGCCCGCATCGTGCAGAAGGTCGAGAACTGCTGTCGCGGACGACGAAAAGCGGCCAACCTGGGTGGCTTCACGAGATTTTGCTTGCTGAGACATGGGGTGATAACTAGGCCTCATCCGGGATGCGGCAACCCCGGCTGCCCTCAAATGGACGCAGCTGAGGCGTTCCGTACGATAGCGTTCGGTCGTGCTGATTGCGTCGCAGTATGTTTATGCGTTGCAAAACGTGATGCCCTGACCGCCGCAATTCCGTCGGGAATGCTGCTAGTTTAACTTTTCATTAGCCAAATACATCGACCCTTCAAATCCACGCCGCTGTGTCGCGGCTTTTATCGGAGCAGTGAAATCCATGTGCCGCTGGGCAGCCTACCGTGGTAACCCTCTTTATCTCGAAGAGCTTGTATCCTCGCCTGCGCACTCGCTGATCGAACAATCCCATTGCGCCAATCGCGCCAAGACCGCCACCAATGGCGATGGTTTCGGCATTGCCTGGTATGGCGATCACCCCGAACCGGGTCGTTATCGCGATATTCTGCCGGCATGGTCGGACTGCAATCTGCGCAGCATTGCGCGCCAGATCCGCTCCCCGCTTTTCCTCGCTCATGTGCGCGCCGCCACCAATGGAGGAACGCGGCGCGACAACTGCCATCCTTTTGTGCACGGCCGTTGGTCGTTCATGCACAATGGACAGATCGCCGGTTTCGACCGCATCCGTCGTCGTATGGAAGCGCTTTTGCCGGACGCACTTTTCGATGCGCGCACCGGCACCACCGATTCCGAACTGCTTTTCCTGCTCGCGCTTCATTTCGGCCTGAACAGCGATCCGCTTGGCGCGATGGCCGAAGCGATCGCAACGGTCGAGGAATTTTCCCATCGTCATGGCGGCGAGGCGTTGGTTCGCTTTACCGCTGCGTTTTCCGATGGCGAAAAGCTTTACGCCGTGCGTTACGCCACCGACCATAAACCGCCGACGCTTTATGCGGCCCCTATGGGTGGACGTATGGGCGATACGCCCGGTTATTGCCTCGTGTCCGAGCCCTTGAACGACGATATCGATGCCTGGATGGAAATTCCTGACGGCACTGCCGTGACACTCTGCGACGACGGCATGGTGCGGGAAACGTTTCAGCCGAAACTGCTGTCGGAAGCCGCCTGATCGGCCAGCCGGGGTTTCAGATCATTTTCCCGGCAGGATGATGCCCAATTCCGTGCGCAGCTTTTTCGTCAGCCCCGCAGCCACCAGTTCATAGGATCGGGTCATGTAATGCGCGACCTCCTCCTCTGATAACGGAGAGCCGGCATGGATCTCCACCCATTTGCGCTTGGCAAAATAGGGTGCCTGTCCAATGCGTTCGAGCGCCGTCAGGATCTCGAAACTTTCTTCCGCGCATTTGACGACGATATGCGCATCATCGCCGTCGCCCAGCAGCGCAAACGCTTTTTCGCCCACCTTGGCAACATGGCTGTCCCACTGATCGACGAAAGTGGTTCCCGGCAGCTTTTTTATGAAGGCATCGAAACCTTTTTTCGCAAACAGGCTCATGGCAGTCCCCTTCGTCATTTCGATGCCAGCCGCTCGGCGATCAGTGCCGCCAGCCGCTCGGCCACCTCGTCCTTGCCAAGATCGGGCCAGGCATCGACGCCGTCAGCCGAAATGATCTTTACCCGGTTGCGCGTGCCGCCCATCACACCGGTCTGAGGCGAAACGTCATTTGCGACGATCATGTCGGCACCCTTGCGTTCCAGTTTGCTGCGGCCGTTGGCCTCGATATTTTGGGTTTCCGCCGCAAAACCCACCACCAGCTTCGGCCGTTTCGCATGATGGCCCACGGTCTTCAGAATGTCCGGGTTTTCCGTCAGCAACAACGGAGCGGGGGCTTCGCCTGGTTGTTTCTTGATCTTCTGGTCCGCCGATGTCGCCACACGCCAGTCCGCGACCGCCGCCACCATCACGGCGATATCGGCCGGCAGCCGAGTTTCTACAGCGTCCAGCATCTCGCTTGCCGTCTCCACATGCAGAATGGTTACTCCGGCTGGAGCAGGGATCGTTACCGGCCCGGAAACCAGGGTCACATCGGCTCCGAGTTTTGCCAATGCGGCGGCAATCGCATGCCCCTGACGACCGGAGGAACGGTTGGCGATATAACGGACGGGATCGATCGGCTCATGTGTCGGTCCGGAGGTGACGATCGCCTTTCGACCACTGAGCGGCTTTGCTCCGCCATCGAACATGCGGATCGCGGCATCGACGATCTGTAACGGTTCGGCCATGCGACCCAGGCCCGCCTCGTTGCTTTCGGCCATTTCACCCGCCATCGGGCCGATGAAGGAAATGCCATCCGCCTTCAACGTCTCGACATTCCGCCGGGTTGCCGCAGCCTCCCACATTTTCGGGTTCATGGCGGGCGCGATCAGAACCGGCCGATCTGTTGCAAGCAGAATGGTGCTTGCCAAATCGTCGGCGAGACCATGCGCCATCCTGGCCATCAGGTTGGCGGTTGCCGGTGCCACCAGAACGAGGTCGCAATCGCGGGCCAGCCGGATATGGCCGACATCCTGCTCGTCCTCACGGGAAAAAAGCTCGGTATAAACATGGCCGGAAGACAGGGCGCCGACGGCAAGCGGCGTCACGAATTCCTGCGCCGCCTTCGTCATTACCGGCCGCACTTCGGCGCCACGCTCACGCAGGCGACGGATCAGGTCGAGGCTCTTGTAGGCCGCGATGCCGCCGCTGATGATGAGAAGAATACGTTTGCCCGAAAGATCCATGGCTCTGCCCGTAATGATGTCGGCGGAAGCTAAGCCTTTGAGGCGGAAGTTGCAATCGTCCGAAATAGATGGCGCGATGTTCTGTTGTCAGGGGCGCCGTGCCGGTGTTGCAGCCGCCGCGGGCGTCACCCCCGGAGTGGTCAGCTTGAACTCCGCCAGTTCTTTTGGCGTCAGGTAATAGAGCCGGTCCGGTGGGGTCTCCAGCGCCTTCAGCCACACACCTGCACCAATGCCCATCTCTTCCAGATGCCGGGCAATGCGGGCGGTGGTGGATTGCGCCGCCGACATCGCCTCTTCGGGCGAGGGCCGTTCCCGACTTCCGTTGAAAACCTGATGTACGCCGATCACCGCATCCTTTTCCGCAATCCGCATCACGCCACCGGCAAACACGATCGGGCAGGACGAAGCGCAAAGCGCCTTTTCCTTCACCCGGGTCACCAGCTTCTTTTCGCGGATCAGTTTCGACATGGCGATGGCGTCTTCGACGGATCCGCCCGGTGAATTCAGCGCCACCGTCTTCACATACTCACCGCGCGCCTCGATCTCCGTTCTGAAACGGTCGGCAGCACCGGGATCGATTGCGCCTTCCGCCAGAAGAATACCGCCGCCAATCAGGTTGAAGGTAATCGGTTTGCGCAACACTTCTGCGGGGCTTGCCGGTTCCACCGGCGGTGCATGTGGAACACCTTCCGTCAGCGCCGGCGGCAGAACCGGTGCATCCGTCGTCAGCGGGTCGTGTCCCGGCAATCGCGTGTCGCGTTTCGCCGTGGCGGTCTCGTAGATATCGAAAGTCAGAAAGGTCACTGCCGCGCCCAGCAGCATGTAAAAGACTGTGCGCATGATGGCGCCATCATCGATAGACACCAGAACCTGTTTCAGGCTGCGGCGCGGTTTTGGCTCAGCCGTGACATTGGTGGCGACTGATCGGCTGAACTGGTTCACGGATCAGGGGCCCTTGCGTGGATTTTTTGCCGGATCGAAGCTCGCGACATTGGTAGCGTGAAGCGCATCATCGCCATCCACTGTGCGGTGATGCTCGTCGCGTGAAAAATGCTCGTCATTGCTTTCGGCGCGGCCACCGATGTCGGTCTCGCGCTGCGCGCGCGCTTCCGCTGCCGCCAGCGCTGCCTCTTCGGCATTCGGCTGGCCGTTGGCCCTGGCCTCGATTGCCTTTTCCGAAATCGCCTTCTGCAGCGTCAGCGTTTCCATCAGTTCGGCCACAGTCAGCCGTTCGGCAAACGACATGCCTTCTTCCTGGCGACGAATGGAGCCATGAACGATCGCGAGGATGAACACCATCACGCCAGGCAGGAGGTCGATGGAAATAGCACCGGCCCATGCCGGAATGAAGTCATAGGCATATTGCAGCACCGCCTCGGCAGGCGACATTGGCACGAACCGGCGCTCGTTCACCGGCGGGCGAGCGAGGATTTCGTCGGCTGCCTTGGCCAGCGCCTTCGATTGCGCTGCTACAGATGCCTTCACCGTCTCCATCACCTGGTTCTGGCGGTTGACGAGATCGGGAGCCGCACCATCCGGCACCGGTGCAATAAAGCCGAGCGAAAGGTCGGCGGCGGCGCGGCGGATCGATGGCGCAATGGACATCTGCGAAAGCTGCGTCATGACATTGGTCAGCGCCACGGCCTCGCTGGAAAACTGGTCGGCACGCGGCTCGATTGAACCCGGTGTCGAGAGGATGGTGCGCATGGTCTCCAGCCGTTTCTGGCCCTGTTCCACCAGTTCGCTCACCTCACCGCGCGAGGCATTGAGGTTGCCTTCCAGCGATTTCATCTGCGACGACATCTGGGTAAGCAGCTGCACGACACTGCCGGATCCAGTCGTGCCGGTCAGCGAACCCGATTGCCGCTCGACGGCGGCCAGTTGCGAAAAGCGTTCGGAAGCGCGCTGGATATCCGGCAGCAGGCTCTGCGCGGAAAGTGCATTCTGGTGGGCACGGTCGAGATCGGCCGCATAGGCCTCCACCGATTGCGCCAGATGTCGTTCGACGGCGGCGGAACCGGCAAGGGCGGCGGCGTTCAGCCAACTCGACATCGCCATGATCATCGCACAGCCTGCGGCCATTACGAACAGCAGGCCGGTTCTCCCGGTGCGGCTGGTCACATGCGGATAGAAACGCATCATGTAGGACCAGAAGGCATAGATGCCGACGGAGACCGAGACGGAATAGATGATCGCTGCAAAGAACACGGCGGTAGGCGAACCATCAAGGATCGTTCGCGCACCAAGATAGGTATAGACACCGGAGGCCAGCGCCAGAACGGCCAGCGCGAAACGAGTCATGGTTTCGACGGCCGCGACGCCGTCAGTCAAACGATGCGAAGCGCCAAGCGCCATGAGGCCTCCATTGAGCCGGCGCATCGATCGGGACCGCCGCCGATGCGCATATTGTAAAACAAGACAATATTCCGAATGCGCCATCGATAGGCGATCGCGCCAGGCGAAAGGACTATATTCCTTAACAGAGACTGAAGATCAGGGCGGAATGATGACCGCGCGCGCGTCGCAGCCGCCGCCACGACAGCCGAATATGGGGCACGCCTTTTTTCTCCACTTCGTCTAGCCACCTGTCACAACCCGCACCGGCTTAACCGATAAAACCGAGCGACTTGTCGCTCGCCTGGCTACCGAGGCCGCCCAGTGCGAAAAAATCATCGATCGCGTGGATCGGCGAAATGGCGATAAGATCGGTGAGGAATGCGTCTGCGGCAAGGTCCAGCTCTATCGCTTCCACCTCTGCCGAAAGCGGCCGGTCGACGGTGTAAAATTCCGCATGCCGACGAACCACGTCATAAACCAGCTTCGCTGCGCCGTCCGGCCGGTCCTCGCAGATATCCATGGCCTGTGCGGCCAGCAGTTCCTCCAAGGCGGCAAGACGTTTCAGCGCCTGTGTCTGTCGTTCGAACCGCTCTATGACCAGCGGCAGAAACGCCGCTTCGTCTTCCATGCCGCCGGAAACGACCAGAGACTGTGCAGACACCGGATTGGTCATTGACAGGACACGCGAAAAAATCTCCCCGGCCAGTTTGATGATGGGCCCGAAACCGGTGGCGATGCGTCCGTGCGGCACGAGGTTTACCGGCAGGTCACGACGCTGGCCGTTGCCCAGAAGCACACAGCGATTAAAGGCATTGCGGGCCGCATGCGCCATGGTCAGCGACGCGGATTCGAGAAGCACGGTCACGTCGAGCGGCAGCGAGCCGCCAGAGGTCAGCACGCGGCCATCGACGATCACGGGATTGTCGTCCGAGCGCCCGGTGGCGGCCAGAACCTTGTGCCCCGCCGTCAGCACCGCCTCGAAGACCGATCCGAACACCTGCGCGATCATGCGCAGGCTCAACGGATCCTGCACGTGGGTGGCTATCGGCCAATCCTGCCCGCCCTCCGTCCATCCGTCGGAGGCGTTGCACAGCCATTTGCCGATCATTTTTTCACGCGGCGTACCGACATGGGTAACGGCAATCCACGGATCGCGCGAACCGCCCATCGCAGCCGATGCGGCCAAGCCCGTCGCCAGCATGGTGCGGATTGCGCCGGCTGCAGCGCGCGTCGCTTCGGCGGCGGCAGCAAAACTCACGGAATTGACGCTGAGCGAAGCAAGACTGTCGCGTGGCGCCATCTTGAACGGTTTTAATCCCGCTGCCTCGAAAGCTTGCGCGGCGGGTAGCCGCTGGCCGCGAAAATGTGCCTCTCCGACGCCGGTCAGAACCGCCCCGATCTGGCCCATCAGGCCGATATCGGCGCAGCCGATGGAGCCGGTGCGCCGCACGACCGGGATCACATCGGCGGCCAGCAGCGCGAGATAGGCTTCGACCAGATCGGTCGAGCAACCGACATAACCGGTCAGCGCCGTGTTGACGCGCAGGGCCATGGCATTGCGCACCACGGATATGGGAAACGGTTCGCCTGTGCCGAAATGGTGGGCACGCACGAGGCCGAGATTGAACGCGTCCAGTTCTTCGGGCGACCAGGCGACATCCTTCATCGCACCAACGCCGGTGGTGGCGCCATAAACGGGAATGCCGTTGTCGATTGCCTTTTCCAGCACGGCACGGGCGGCGCGCACACGGTCCAGGCCTTCGGGATCAGCGGTAACCTGCACGCTGCCTTGGCCAATGCGGATCAGTTCGGGAAAACCGAGCGGCTGGCCTGTCAGTTCGATGACGGCATGCGGGTCTGCGGCATCCTCGGCCGGCCCCTGCTTTTCGGAATTCTTCATGTCATGCACGCCGTCGGATTGTATCATCCCGTCTCCTCGTGCGCAGATTCTATCCGATCCGCGGCCATCGCAACCGTGTCTGGTTGCGACGGGCCATATCGTTCATTTCCGTTGCAGCCGTCAGGCCAGCATCACCGCAATCGAAACCAATGCGATGGCGATGACCCACAACGCCAGACGTCCCGAACGGGTGTGACGCGCTTCGGCCTTGCCGATCGCTTCCGCCGTCTGAGGGTCGAAACGCAAGCCATGTTCGCTCATCTGCAACAGCTGGCCATGGAATTTTTCGGTTTTGGCGGCGATTTCCGGCAAGGCTTCCGCCAGCTTGAAGGCCGCCGTCATGCCGTCCTTCAGGTCTGTGGCAATGCGCTTGGGGCCGAGATTGTCGCGGATCCACTGGCCGACGACAGGTTCGGATGCCTTCCACATGTTGAAACGCGGATTGAGCATGCGCGACACGCCCTCCACCACGACCATGGTCTTTTGCAGCATGATCAGCTCGGGCCGCGTTTCCATCTCGAACAGGTCGGTCACTTCGAACAGCAGCGCCAAAAGCCGCGCCATGGAGATGGTTTCGGCCGGCTGTCCGTGGATCGGCTCACCGATGGCGCGGATCGCCTGCGCAAAGCTGGCAATATCGTGGTGGCTCGGCACGTAACCGGCTTCGAAATGCACCTGCGCGACACGCATGTAATCGCGGGTAATGAAACCGTAGAGGATTTCGGCAAGGAAGCGCCGTTCCTTTTTGCACAGGCGTCCGACAATGCCCATGTCGACAGCAACGATGATGCCTTGTCGGTCGACGAACAGGTTGCCGGGGTGCATGTCGGCGTGGAAAAAGCCGTCACGCAGCGTATGGCGCAGGAAAGACTGGATCAGCGTTTCGGCCAGCAGATCGAGGTCGTGGCCGGCGGCGCGCAGGGCTGCCACATCCGACATCTTGACGCCGTCGATCCACTCCATGGTGATGACGTCGCGGCCGGTGCGTTCCCAGTCCACGTTCGGCACGCGAAAGCCGGGATCGTCCTTGGTGTTCTCGCCGATTTCGGAAAGGGCGGCCGCTTCCAGCCGCAGGTCCATTTCCAGCTTGGTGGTCTGTTCCAGCGTGCGCGTCACTTCGACGGGGCGGAGTCGCCGCGAGGAGCGCATGAAGCGCTCCTGCATATGGGCAACCAGATACATGCCCTCGATATCGTTTGCGAAACGCTGGCGCACGCCGGGGCGCACGACCTTTACGGCAACCTTCTTGCCCGCGACTTCGGCCGGATGCACCTGCGCAATCGAGGCTGCGGCAATCGGTTCGCCGAAGGAGGTATAGAGATCGTCGATCGGCCGTCCAAGCGAGGTCTCGATCTGGTCCTTGGAGATGGCGGTCGGAAAAAACGCCATCCGGTCCTGCAGCAGCGCCAGGTCGGCGGACCAGTCGACACCCACCACATCCGGCCGCGTCGCCAGGAACTGGCCGATCTTCACGTAGGAAGGCCCCAGCCGCGAAACGGCGCGGGCCAGCCGCTCTGCGCGGCTTTCCTTGATCGAGCGTGGTTTGACAAAGATGCGGGTCAGCGATTTGGCAAATGCCAGCATCGGCGGCATGCCCTGCGTCGGCAGCGCCGAAACGACACCTTCGCGGACGAGAACCCAGCCGACGCGGGTCAGGCGGAAATAGGCGCCGATCGTGCTCATGCGATGCCCTTACAGCTTCCAGCCGGAATGCAGCACCGCAATGCCGCCGGTATAATTGGTGAAGCTGACTCGCGAAAAACCGGCCGTGCGGATCATTGTCGCGAAATTCGTCTGGTTGGGGAATTTGCGGATCGATTCCACCAGATACTGATAGGGTTCTGCATCGCCGGTGATCATCTTGCCGAACTGCGGAATGGCCTTGAAAGACCATTCTTCATAAACGCGCTCCAGAAGCGGCATGTCCACTTCCGAAAATTCCAGCACCAGAAGGCGGCCGCCGCGCTTGAGAACGCGGTAAGCTTCCGAAAGCGCCACGTCGATGCGCGGCACGTTACGAATGCCGAAAGCGATCGTATAGGCGTCGAAGGAATTGTTGTCGAACGGCAGTTCTTCGGCATTGGCTTCGACGAAGGTCAGGTTGTCGGCCAGCTTCTTTTTGGTGGCGCGCTCAGCACCGACGCCCAGCATCGAGCCGTTGATATCGAGAACGGTGCCCTTGGCCTGACGATCGGAAGCTTCGACGATACGGAAAGCAATGTCACCGGTGCCGCCTGCGACGTCGAGAAAACGATAATCAGGGTCCTTGCGCGGGTTGAGCGCATTGATCATCGCATCTTTCCAGACGCGGTGCATGCCGACAGACATGACATCATTCATCACGTCGTAGCGCTTGGCGACCTTGTGAAAGACCTCGTTGACGAGGCCCTGTTTCTCGCCGGTATTGACCTCGCGAAAACCGTAGGAGGTTTCCATGCCGCCGTCTGCCTGGGTTCGGGTGTCAGCCATGGAACTATCCTTTTCTTTTAGCCTGCATGGGGATCAGGCATCCTGGTCGTGTCGGCCATAGCGAATGATTGTCCGCCGCACTATGTTTTCGATCAAAGGCGGCGGCCCGAATGCCAGGCCGTGGTGGTTGGTCTATAGAGCAGTCCGCTGGACGTTGAAACAGGAAGTTAGGAAAGCCATGCCCGAATTGCCAGAGGTCGAAACCGTCCGCCGCGGGCTTGCCCCGGTCATGGAAGGTGCGGTGATCACGCGTCTGGAGACCCGCCGGCCGGATCTGCGTTTCCCTTTTCCCGAAAATTTCGAGCAGCGGGTTTCCGGTCGCCGGATCGAGGCACTTGGGCGCCGCGCCAAATATCTGCTGATCGACCTGGATGATGGGTCGACCATCATCGCTCATCTCGGCATGTCGGGCTCTTTCCGCATCGAAGAAGGGGCGGGTGAACATGTGCCCGGCAGTTTTCATCACGCCCGCTCCAAGGATGAGAAACACGATCACGTCATCTTTCATCTGACGACCGCGGCCGGCCCGATGCGCGTCATCTATAATGATCCTCGCCGGTTCGGCTTCATGCACCTTTGGGGGCGCTCCGAACTCGATGTCTATCCGGCCTTTGCAGAGCTTGGTCCCGAACCCACCGGCAACATTTTGGGCGCGGATCATCTTGCCCGGCGGTTTGCCGGGAAAATTCAGCCGCTGAAAAGCGCGCTGCTCGATCAGAGCAATATCGCCGGCCTTGGCAATATCTATGTCTGCGAGGCATTGTGGCGTTCTCACCTGTCCCCGCTCAGGGCATCGGGAACCGTCGTCACGCCGACCGGCAAGCCGAAAAAGGAACTCGTGGCGCTGACGCAGGCCATTCGCGAGGTGATCGCCGATGCCATTGCCGCCGGCGGTTCGTCACTCAGGGATCACATTCAGACTGACGGTACGCTCGGTTATTTCCAGCATTCCTTCTCCGTCTACGATAGGGAAGGGGCGGCTTGCCGGACACCGGATTGCGCAGGTACGATCCACCGCATCACCCAGGCGGGGCGTTCGTCTTTCTATTGCCCGCAATGCCAGCGATGAAGCGGTGGCGGGGCGGCTTGGCGAAAAGACTCGTAATCCGGGCAAAACCGGTGAAATTGCGCGTTGACGACTGCGCCCATTAAGGCTATACGCCCCTCCACAGTTGGGAAAGCCTGATCACGGCTTCCTCTATTGCTCCCGAATTGCTGGATGGTGAGGTCGCAATGACCCTGCGCGGCGATGGTGGAGTTTTGGTTCGAATTCGTAGAGAGGCATGAGATGGCCAATACAACTTCGGCGAAAAAGGCGACCCGCAAGATCGCTCGCCGTACCGCAGTCAACAAGGCTCGCCGTTCGCGCGTCCGTGGCTTCATCCGCAAGGTCGAAGAAGCAATCGCATCGGGTGACGTAACGGTAGCAGCAGCAGCCCTCAAGGCAGCTCAGCCGGAAATCCAGCGTGCAGCTGGCAAGGGCGTCATGCACGGCAACACTGCTGACCGTAAGGTCTCGCGTCTTGCCAAGCGCGTTAAGGCTCTTTCGGCCTAATAAATTCTGCAATCGCAGTCGCAAATAAAGCCTGGTCCTAGACCGGGCTTTTTTGCGTTTCTCCCTATGCGTGAAATTGTGTCCGGCTTATTTGACTAATTGATAACAAGTCGGTGACATAAAAATTCTTTTAAAATCAAAAGCTTATGGAAGGAAAGGTCGGGTTCCGTCTTTTTTGGGAGTGCCTTGCCTGTCCGATTTTGAGTCAAGCGAATTTTTATTTTTTCGCTTATCGCGCGTCCAGTATTCCCGTCATTTTTGAATCCCGTTGATTCAAAAGAGATTCTCGAACAAGGACTTAAATCGATGCCGACTAGACCAGAAGAGTCAACGGCCGCCGTTTAATTTTGCGTAAAATTCACTGTTGATCTTGATAGGTGATCCTGCCTAAATGGCTTCCAACAAGAGGCGCTGGGAATTGTCGGGAACACTGACAAACGCCAAGTATAGAGTACGTGTCGAGCTTCTCTAGACTCTTGTGACGGAAAGTTCATTTTCCGTTTTTTCATATAACCTGCGGTTGTGCACCGAGAATCCATACGGATTCCGGCGTGGCAGGTTTTTGCCGAATGACTGGGGCCGCCGGCTTGGCCCCAGGGAAAAGGGGACATGAGTATCCCATGACGAGGATGGGATATGTCGGTCGTATCGATTTGGCGGTGCGACCTGGGGCCGGGGAAAAGGGGCTCCTGGTAAAGCCGCGATCGGGTCTGACCCACGGGGCATTTAAAAAATTGCTGCGAGAAGCTCACCTCTTACGAGGAGGGGAGGCTGATCGCAATTTAACGAGTTCGACCTGGCGGTACGAAAGTACGGCCGCCGGGCGTGAGTAATATTTGGAAGGCGGCACAGCAATGCAGATGAACACGGCTCCGATCCGGGCTTTTGGCGAAAGCGATACCGTACCGCGGGCGTTGGATTCAGTTTGCTCCCAGGCGGCAGGGGAAAAATCTGAAATGCAGAATGATGCTCTTTTCGAGCGGTTCAGCGCGCGCCTGAAAGCGCAGGTTGGCCTTGAAGTCTACACGAGCTGGTTCGGACGGCTCAAACTCCATTCCGTTTCCAAAAGCGTCGTTCGTTTGAGCGTTCCCACGACCTTTCTGAAATCGTGGATCAATAACCGTTATCTCGATCTGATCACCACGATCATGCAGGCCGAGGATGCTGAAATCCTGAAGGTCGAGATCCTGGTGCGCACCGCAAGCCGTCCGGTCCGTGCCGGCGCCGAAGAGCGCCCGTCGGCAGTCGACGCAGCGCCGGCCGCGCAGCCCGTTCGCCGCCAGCCGCCACGCGAAATCGGTCAGATCGCCGCTTTTCCCGCGCCGGTTCAGGCTTCTCAGTCGTCCACGCAGCGCCAGCCCTCCGCCAGCGGCCCGCTGTTCGGCTCGCCTCTCGATAGCCGCTACACGTTCGATACGTTCGTCGAAGGCCCGTCCAACCGCGTTGCCCTTGCTGCCGCCCGCACGATTGCGGATGCCGGTGCAAATGCCGTGCGTTTCAACCCGCTCTTCATCCATTCCGGCGTCGGCCTCGGCAAGACCCATCTTCTGCAGGCCATTGCCAACGCGGCCGTCAACAGCGACCGCAATCCGCGCGTCGTTTATCTCACTGCCGAATATTTCATGTGGCGTTTCGCCACCGCCATTCGCGACAACGATGCCCTGACACTCAAGGAATCGCTGCGCAATATCGATCTGCTGATCATCGACGACATGCAGTTCCTGCAGGGCAAGATGATCCAGAACGAATTCTGCCATCTCTTGAACATGCTGCTCGACAGCGCCAAGCAGGTCGTCGTTGCCGCCGATCGCGCTCCGTGGGAACTGGAATCGCTGGATACCCGCGTTCGCTCGCGTCTGCAGGGCGGCGTCAATATCGAGATGGAAACCCCGGATTTCGAAATGCGCTTCGAAATGCTGAAGCGTCGTCTGGAAATCTCGCGTCAGGACGATCCGTCGCTGGATATCCCGGACGAGATCCTCGCCCACGTCGCCCGCAATGTCGCAAACAGCGGCCGCGAGCTGGAAGGCGCCTTCAATCAGCTGATCTTCCGTCGTTCTTTCGAGCCGTCGCTGTCGATCGAGCGCGTGGATGAACTTCTGGCCCATCTGGTCGGCACGGGCGAAGCCAAACGTGTTCGTATCGAAGACATTCAGCGCATCGTCGCCCGCCATTACAATGTTTCGCGCCAGGAACTGGTCTCGAACCGTCGCACCCGCGTCATCGTCAAGCCGCGCCAGATCGCCATGTATCTGGCCAAGACGCTGACGCCGCGCTCCTTCCCTGAAATCGGTCGCCGTTTCGGTGGTCGCGATCACACCACGGTTCTGCACGCTGTGCGCAAGATCGAGGATCTTATCGGTGGCGATACCAAGCTCGGCCAGGAAATCGAACTCCTGAAGCGCCTGATCAACGACAATAACGCCTGATCCTTAGCCGGATTCTTTCATCGTGGCTCGGCCTGCCTCGCGCAGGGCGAGCCATAGATGCGTTATGGGAATGAAAAGCACTACGCCGCTCAAGTGCGGCAGCAGGGGCCACCCTGCAGGGTCGGTATAGGCCGCAAAAATCGAAAATCCGATCGTTACGACGAGGGGCGCAATGGCAAGACGCAAGCCGACGAGAAACTCGCGTCGATAATTGCGTAAAGTCGTCTCGCCAGAGAAAATATAGACAAGCGACAACCTGCAGAACTTGAATATGGCTGCAAGGCCGCTGATGCAGGTCAAAGTTCCGACCACAGCCAAAAGCGTCATGCTTACGCTCTGCGCAGACGATACGCTGGCCAATGTCGTACCGGCGCAATAGACCGCTCCGACAAGCGCGACGAGGGTCATAATAGCCAGCGTCGGCAAGGCAAGAATGATGATTTCGACCAGATAAGTGGCGCGCCACAACCTGCTTTTTTTAACCGGTGCGCTCACAGGATCTCTCCCGTCGTCCGTTTGGCCAAGACAGGCGCTGCCAGCGTGCCAATTTTCCTCGCCTCGCTCAAGCGCCGCCAGTTGCGGGCGGCATAACGATGCGCCTGCGCAAGCGCCACCCACAGGCCGATCTGCCGCACCGGCCACAGCCAGCCGGCGGCGCGAAATTCCGTCAGCCTTTCCACCTTTGTGCGACCGCCCTCAAGCGGCGTCAGCGTAAACTGATCCTCCAGATGCCCCACCCAATCGCGGCACCATACCGTGCTTGCGATCATTCGGTAACGCAGCTTTCTGTTCTCCTCGAATGCCACGATGCGCTGGTCGATCGTGCCGCGATCGGTCGTGCACTGGCGGGTGGCCCCAAGGGCGCCTTCACCCTCCAGCACCTTGCAGCTCACCGGCTTGGGAATGCCGAGGCGAAACAGCAGCGGCCGGCGGTCATCCATGCGGGTATGCAGGAAATTCGGCCAGATATGGTGCGGCTCACTTTCAAAAACCCATTGCGATCGGATCTGCATGTCATCTCTTCTTCGTTTATTCATTTAGGTAATCGTCTAATTGTTTTTCTGTCAACAGTTAATTGATTGCCTAAATGACTTATGGTAGAGACAGGCATGTCGATGCAGATCATTTTCGAGGCTCTTGCCTCGCCGGTACGCCGAAAAATCCTGGCTTATGTCGCCCATCACGAGATGAACGCGGGCGATATTGCCGCACGTTTCGAAATGTCGAAACCGTCGATCTCGCAGCATCTGCAATTGCTGGAGCATGCCGGCCTGATCGCCAGCGAAAAACGCGGAAAATTCGTTTATTACAAACAGGTGCCGGATACGCTGGCCTCCACGTTGACCGGTTTCGTGCAGGATGTCTGCCCGATTGGCGGCCCGATCCGCCGTGAAAGCGCCGAGCTTGCCCGCAAGGCGAAAGCGGACGAGGCGGAAAAACCGGCCGAATAGCGCGCATCGAGCGGCCGGATATACGCAGCCGTTTATGTGGCGGAGTTTTGCGGCCCTTTCCACCTTGACCACGAGCATCTCCGAGGCGCATGTCTTCAAAAAAGCCATGCCGAGGGGCTCAAAGAATGTTTCTTATTTCCGTTGCCACTATCTGGGCGGTTGCCTG
This sequence comes from Hyphomicrobiales bacterium, assembly GCA_900472395.1. Taxonomy (GTDB): domain Bacteria; phylum Pseudomonadota; class Alphaproteobacteria; order Rhizobiales; family Rhizobiaceae; genus Neorhizobium. The sequence goes on along the minus strand of UCHV01000014.1, from coordinate 71,456 downwards.
CCTCACGCCGGGACCGAACACATTGCTGGTCATGCGTTATGCGCTGACGGCGCCACGAAAGGTCGCCGCGGTGGCGTCGGCCGGCACGATCACCGGAACGTTTTGTTGGGGGCTTGCCGGCTGGCTGGGCATCAATGCGTTGTTCCAGGCCGCGCCTTTCGCCTATCTGGCACTGAAGATCGTTGGCGGGCTTTATCTCGTCTGGCTTGGCTTCAAGATTTTGCGGGATCTCAGGCGTTCCGGTCCGGTTGCCGATCTTGCTGCCGCGAAAATCGATATCCCTCTGAAAGCCGCCTATCGCATGGGGCTTGCCACCAATCTCGCCAATCCGAAAACGGCGCTTTTCGTCGCGTCACTTTTCGCCGCCACCATGCCTGCCGGCACGCCCTTCCTTTATGGCCTTGCCGCCATCGCCGTTATGATGACGGTCTCGACCCTCTATTACACCTGCCTTGTGGGTCTGATCACCCATCCGCGCGTCGCTGCCGGTTACCTGAAAGCCAAAAAGAAGATCGATCTCGGTGTCGGCATGGTGTTTCTGGGCTTCGGTACCAAGCTGATGCTTTCGCGATAGGCGCAAGTCTTCTCAGCAGGCGAGATCGGCCACCACGGCATCGAGGATCAGCATGCCGGAGGGTGTGCAGCGCAGGCGGGAATTGCCGATGCGTTCGATAAACCCGTGTTCCAGTAAAGTCTGCTCGCGCTCCGGGTTTGGGTCGCGGCCGGAAAGCTGGCTCCAGCGAGCAAGATCGACGCCCTCGGTCAGACGCAGGCCCATCAGCAGCAATTCGTCGGCCATCTCGTCATAACCGAGCATTTCCTGCTCCACCATGCCGTGGCCATGCGCTTCCACGAGGTCGAGCCAGGCTTCCGGCTTGCGCTCGGTGGCGGTCGCAACCTTATAAGAGCCGCGCGTCAGCCGCCCATGCGCGCCGGGGCCGATGCCCGTGTAATCGCCGTAACGCCAATAGGTCAGGTTATGGCGGCTTTCAGCCCCCGGCACGGCGTGGTTGGAAACCTCATAGGCCGGCATGCCGAACCGTGCGGTAATCTCCTGCGTTGCCTCGTAAAGATCGGCCGACTGGTCACCATCCGGCACGATCAGTTTGCCGGCCTTGTGCAGGCCATAGAAGGGCGTGCCTTCCTCTATGGTCAGCTGGTAGAGCGACAGGTGGTCGACGGCAAAGTCGATGGCCTGATGCAGTTCCTTTTCCCATTCGGCCACGGTCTGTTTCGGCCGGGCATAGATGAGGTCGAAAGACATGCGCGGAAAAATGTCGCGTGCCAGTTTGATTGCCTTCAGCGCGTCTTCGACGTCATGCAGGCGGCCGAGAAACTTCAGGTCGCGGTCGTTCAGCGCCTGCACACCCAGCGACACGCGGTTGACACCACCGGCGCGATACCCGCGAAACCGCTCCGCTTCCACGCTGGAAGGGTTGGCCTCCATGGTGATCTCGATGCCGTCAGGCATATGCCAGTTTTTTGCAATACCGTCGAGAATGGCCGATACCGTGTTCGGGTGCATCAGCGATGGTGTGCCGCCGCCCAGAAACACGCTGGTCACGGTTTTCGGGCCGCTCATCTGCCGCATCCATGCCATCTCTTTCAGGAAGGCGGCAGTGAACCGCTCCTGATCGACAGGCTGGTGGCGGACATGGCTGTTGAAGTCGCAGTAAGGACACTTGGCGGCACAGAAGGGCCAATGCACATAGATCCCGAAACCGGGTTCGCCGGTATCGGGCAGAAGTTTGGCATGGCGGTCGAGCACGGTGTCCATAGGGTGTTGTTTACGCTTCCAGGCAGGTTTCGACAAAAATCTTGAAGGCGCGGGCGCGGTGGGAAAGCGCTTCCGCATCGCCGGGTTTCCAGCCGTGCTTTTCGTCCGCCGTCATTTCACCGAATGTGGTGTCGTAACCCTGCGGCTGAAAGATCGGGTCGTAACCAAAACCATCGGCGCCGCGCGGCGGCCAGGCGATCGTGCCCTCGACTTCGCCTCTGAACATCTCGGTGTGGCCATCGGGCCAAGCAAGGCAGAGCACGCTGACGAAACGCGCCGTGCGCTTGTCCGCCGTCGTCGCGCCCTTGTCCTGCAAGGCGGTTTCCACCTTCTGCATTGCCCACGGAAAATCGCGGCTGCCATCCTCGCGTTCGGCCCAGTTGGCAGTATAGACGCCCGGTGCGCCATCCAGCGCGTCGATCACGAGACCGCTGTCGTCGGAAAGCGCAGGCAGGCCGGATGCTTTTGCCGAAGCGAGCGCCTTGATCGCCGCATTTTCCTCGAATGTCGTGCCGGTTTCATCCGGCTCCTCGAATTTCAGCTCGGCTGCCGATTTTGCCGAAAAACCGAAGGGACCGATCAGGTCGGCGATCTCGCGGATTTTTCCGGCATTGTGGCTGGCAACGACAATGGTGCGGGTCTCGAGCTTGCGCATGGGCGGTCCTTCAAAGATTCCAGAGTTTGGGTTCGGCGCATTCCAGGCTGTTGCCGGCCGGATCGCGGAAATAGATCGATCGCGCGCCGTTCGGCCAGCGAAAGTCGCTTTCGATGGAAACGCCCGCCTTGTTGAGCTTTTCGGCGATCAAGTCAATCGCTTCCGCATTGACGCGGAAACAGGCATGGCCTGCGCCCGTCGTGCCGTGGGTCGGAACGGGTAGCGCCTCGGGCAAGGGCGGCTTGATGGTTTCGGTACGGTTGAAGATCAGAAGAATGCCGGGGCCGCAGCGAAAGAAGATATGGCGGTTGCCGGCTCGGGAGATTTTTTCGAGGCCGAGGAGGGTACCGTAAAAAGCTTCGGCACCATCGAGGTCATCGACATAAAGTGCTGTTTCGAGAATGCCGTCGATCATCCTGTCATTCTCCGGGGGAACGGCGGCCACGTTTGTGACCGCCGTCAAAAATCAACCCGCAATGGCAGCCTTCTGCATGGCCACCAACTCGGCAGTGCCGGCGGTTGCCAGATCCAGCAGCGTCAGAAACTCTTCGCGGCTGAACGGCTTGCCTTCAGCCGTGCCCTGAACCTCCACAATGCCGCCGGAGCCGGTCATGACGAAGTTGGCGTCGGTTTCGGCAGCGGAATCCTCGAGATAGTCGAGGTCGATCACGGACTGACCGGCAAAGATGCCGCAGGAAATGGCAGCGACATGATCCTTCAGAACCTTGTCCACCTTGGCCATGTTGCGGGCTTCCATCCATTTCAGGCAGTCGTGCAAAGCAATGAAGCCGCCGGTGATGGCTGCCGTGCGCGTGCCGCCATCCGCCTGGATGACGTCGCAGTCGATGGTGATCTGCTTTTCGCCGAGCGCCTCGAGGTCGACGACCGCGCGCAGGGATCGGCCGATCAGGCGCTGGATTTCCTGGGTGCGTCCACCCTGCTTGCCGGTTGCGGCCTCGCGCTTCATGCGGTCGCCGGTGGCGCGCGGCAGCATGCCGTATTCGGCCGTTACCCAGCCCTTGCCGGAATTGCGCAGCCACGGCGGCGTCTTTTCTTCAAGGCTTGCCGTGCACAGCACATGCGTTTCGCCGAATTTCACGAGGCACGAACCTTCCGCGTGCTTGGAAAAATTGCGCTCGAAAGAGACCTTGCGCATCTGGTCGATTTTTCTGCCTGAAGGCCGCATGCTTCACTCCATAATTGGTGATCGCGTTTCTAGAACTGTGAGGCCGCTTTTGCAAAGGAAAAGCCGGCGATCACCTTTCTGCTTTTCCCTTTTGCCATGGCCGCCGCGGCATTATATCTGCATTGTCAGACGGTGAAGGTTTGCAGGCAGGATAGGCAGACATATGGCATTTTCGGCATCGACGGCGACGGAATCCATTCTCGACGACCGCTCCCGCGAGATCTTTCGCCGCATAGTCGAGAGCTATCTGGAAAATGGCGAACCGCTCGGCTCGCGCAATCTGTCGCGGCTTTTGCCCATGTCGCTGTCGCCGGCCTCGGTGCGCAATGTCATGAGCGACCTCGAGGAACTCGGCCTCATCTATTCCCCGCATATCAGTGCCGGCCGCCTGCCCACCCAGACGGGCCTGCGTTTTTTCGTCGATGCCTTCATGCAGGTGGGGGATCTGTCGCCGGAAGAACGCGCCAACATCGATCGCGAAGTGCGCGCTTCCGATCGTGGCCAGCCGATTGAAACCATGCTGACGGAGGCAAGCCGCATGCTCTCGGGCGTGTCACGCGGCGCCGGCATCGTCATCACTTCGAAAAGCGATCCCGTTCTCAAGCATGTCGAATTCATCCGGCTGGAGCCCACCAAGGCGCTCGCCATTCTGGTCGGTGAACACAATCAGGTGGAAAACCGTGTTATCGACCTGCCGTCCGGCATCACCTCGTCGCAGCTCACGGAAGCCGCCAATTACGTCAACGCCCACCTGACCGGCCAGACCCTGCCCGATCTGCGCAGCCAGATCACCAGGCTCAAGGAGCAGGTGAAGGGTGAACTCGATGCGCTATCGCAGGATCTGGTTTCCCGTGGCCTTGCCGTCTGGTCGGGCGATAATGGCGAAGGCAAGCCGGCGCAGCTGATCGTGCGTGGTCGTGCCAACCTCCTGCAAGGGCTGGAGGGTGCGGACGACATGGACCGTCTGCGACTTCTTTTCGATGATCTCGAAAAGAAGGACAGCCTGATCGAGATCCTCGATCTGGCCGAAAGCGGGCCGGGGGTGCGCATCTTTATCGGTTCGGAAAACAAACTGTTTTCGCTGTCCGGCTCATCGCTCATCGTCGCGCCTTATCGCGATGGCGAGGATCGTATCGTCGGTGCTGTCGGCGTTATCGGCCCGACACGGCTCAATTATTCGCGTATTGTACCGATGGTGGATTACACCGCCCAGCTTCTCGCCCGCATGTCGCGCACCCCGCGTTAAGGGCTTCTGGGCCTAGATGCCGCTTCCTCGCCGCAAACTCTTGATTTTTTCGGCTCAAACCCTGATATCGGGGCCAATCCACATGAACACCATTCGGAGACCGTCATGACCGACGAAACCAAGAACAACGGCCCTGACGCGGCAGAACATGAAAATACGGCTGAAGCCGTGGCATCCGCGTTTGACGATATCGATGCGGCCGAAGCCGATCTCGCCGAGCCCGATCCGATTGCAGAACTCCAGGCTGAAAATGCCGAACTTCGCGATCGTTTTGTACGCCTCGCCGCCGATATGGATAATCTGCGCCGCCGCACCGAACGCGAACTGAAGGATGCCAAGGTTTATGGCGTCACCAATTTCGCTCGCGACATGCTCGGCGTGTCGGACAATCTTCGCCGTGCACTGGATGCCGTTCCAGAAGACATGCGCGCCGGTGCCGATGCCGGCCTCACTACCCTTCTCGAAGGTGTGGAAATGACCGAGCGTTCCATGCTGTCGACGCTGGAGCGCCATGGCGTGAAGAAGATCGAGCCGGAAGGTGAGAAGTTCGATCCGAACTTCCATCAGGCCATGTTCGAAGTGCCGAACCCGGCCGTGCCGAACAACACCGTCGTGCAGGTGGTCCAGGCCGGTTACACGATCGGCGAGCGCGTCCTGCGCCCGGCCATGGTCGGTGTCGCCAAGGGTGGTCCGAAAGCGGACGTCGCCGACGACAAGGCCTGATAGGCAACCAATGTCATTCCAACGAAAAGCCCTGGGTATCGACAGATACCCAGGGCTTTTCGTTTTGAAACTTTGAAAATGCCTTAAGCCGCGTTGGAAGCCTGTTCCTCGTTAAGGAAGGCATAAATGGCGGAGGCGGAATCGGTGGCGCGCAACTTGGTCACCAGATCCTGGTCGCGCAGTACGCGGGCAATGCGCGAAAGCGCCTTCAAGTGATCGGCGCCGGCGCCTTCCGGGGCGAGCAGCAGGAAGACCAGATCGACGGGCTCATCGTCCAGAGCCTCGAAATCGACGGGAGCGTCGAGGCGGGCGAACAGGCCGACGATCTGCGAAATGGCAGTCAGCTTGCCGTGCGGGATGGCAATGCCATGGCCCACGCCCGTGGAACCGAGGCGTTCGCGCTGAACGATCACATCGAAGATCTCGCGCTCCGGTACACCGGTCAGTTTGGCAGCCCTGGCAGCCAGTTCCTGCAGCAATTGCTTTTTGGAATTCACCTTCAAGCTGGGGATAATCGCATCTTGCTGCAGCAGATCTGCCAAAGCCATTCTTCTCATCCTTTTGCCACCGAGCGGGGCGAGGGGAGCGGCTTTGAACCGCTCCCGACCAGTCTCTTATCCTTTGATATTGGCGGCGTCGATCCAGCCAATATTGCCGTCGTTGCGGCGGTAAACGATGTTCAGTTCCTTGTCCGGGCTACGGAACAGGAGAACCGGTTCATCGGTCATGTCCAGCGCCATTACAGCCGTTGCCACCGTCATGGTGCGCAGCTGTTTGGAGCTTTCGGCGACGATCGTCGGAGCAAAATCCTCCGCCACTTCCTGGTCGTCGTCAGGAATGGAATCCATGATCGCGTAGGCGACGTCTTCATGACCATTGCCGTTGCCGGCGTGATGGTCCTTGAGGCGACGCTTGTAGCGACGCAGACGCTTTTCAATTCGTTCTGCAGCAGCATCGAAGCTCAGTTGCGGGTCGTTGGCCTGACCGGCCGCGTGGAAAACCACGCCCGAATCGAGGTGGATCTTGCAGTCAGCCGAAAAGCGCGAAGAACCCGCCTTTTCAACGATCACCTGGCTGGAATATCCCCCGTCGAAGTATTTGGTAACCGCATCACCGATATGGGCCTCGATCTTCTGACGGAACGAGTCGCCAATCTCCATATGCTTTCCAGATACACGCACACTCATGGATTGTTTCCTTCTTGTCGTGACTTGCACGAACAGTTTACGCCAAGCCGCGGACGCATCCAAGCTCTTCACGCGGTGATGAGGCAAATTGCGCTATCAGGTCATAATTGAGGGATCGAGGTGTGGCGCATATCTCCAAGCCGATGCGGCGGGCTTCTAGACGCAGACATATCGAAAGTCAACGGTGGGGAAAATTAGCAGTTTGTGCAAGACCCTGCGCCTGTGGGTAAAGCGGCGGTTTTCCGGTGTTTTGAACGGCTCAGACGGCCTTGGAAACCTTGGCGAGCGCGCGCTTTTCACGCCGCCTTTGAACAGAGGAAGGGATGTCCATCGCCTCGCGATATTTCGCAACCGTGCGGCGAGCTAGATCGACCCCGCCCTTCTTCAGGACGATAACAATGTCGTCATCCGAAAGCACCGCATCAGGCGATTCCTGCGCAATCATCTGGCGAATCCTGTGGCGTACGGCTTCGGCCGAATGATTGTCGCCGCCTTCCGCGGAGCCGATCGAAACGGTGAAAAAATATTTGAGTTCGAACAGGCCGCGCGGCGTCAGCATGTATTTGTTGGAGGTGACGCGGCTGACCGTCGATTCGTGCATCTTGATCGCGTCTGCCACTGTCTTCAGGTTCAGCGGCCGCAAATGTTCGATGCCGTGCAACAGGAAGGCATCCTGCTGGCGCACGATTTCCGATGCCACCTTCATGATCGTCTTGGCGCGCTGATCCAGACTGCGTGTCAGCCAGTTGGCGCTCTGCAGGCATTCGGAAAGGAAAGCCTGATCCTCGCTTCGTCTGGCGACGGTTTTAGAGACCGTCTGGAAATAGGTCTGGTTCACGAGAACGCGCGGCAGCGTTTCCGGGTTGAGTTCGATTGCCCAGCCGCCATCGGCGCCGGACCGCACCACGACATCGGGCACGATCGCTTCGGACACGCCGGTCTCGAAACCGCTGCCGGGCTTCGGGTTCAGCTGGCGGATCTCGGCCAGCATGTCGAGGAGATCCTCGTCGTCGACACCGCAGAGTTTGCGTAAGCTGGCAAAGTCGCGTTTGCCCAATAGTTCCAGATGCTCCACCAGCGTCTGCATGGCCGGGTCGTAGCGATCCTTCTGCTTCAGCTGGATTGCCAGACATTCCGCCAGAGAACGTGCAAAAATGCCAGGTGGATCAAGTGTTTGCAGCCGCTCCAGAACCGCTTCGACTTCCTCGCGCCCCGTGCCCAGCCTGTCTGCAATTTCCTGCATATCGGCGTGCAGGTAACCGGCATCGTCAAGCTGGTCGATCAGGTGCTGCGCAATAAGTCTTTCGCCGATCCCGGACACCAGAAACGGTATTTGCTGGGCGATATGGTCGTGCAGGCTCAACTGTCCGGCGACGAAATCATCGAGGTCGTAAGCCTCGCCGCCTTCGCCACCCGGCATGGATTTCCATTGCCCCATCAGTTCCGGCGCATCGGGGCGAACCTGCGGCACGTCATCGGGAAAGACATTTTCGAAACTGGCGTCGATCTGCTCGGAAATATGGGCGCCGCCATCCTCGCGCCCTGTTTCGTACCAGTCCGTCTCCGCATCGCCGCGGGCATCGTCGGAGCCGTGCCGGTCCCGATCATCGCCGGCATTGTCGAAGTTGGCGTCGGTTGCTTCACCTTGCCCGTCATTGGGCGACAAATCGAGCAGCGGGTTCTTTTCCACCTCCTGCGCGATGAACTGGTTCAGCTCGAAATGCGTCATCTGAAGCAGCTGGATCGACTGCATCAGTTGCGGCGTCATGACGAGCGACTGGCTCTGTCGCAGGAAAAGGCTGGCGGACAAGGCCATGGCGAACGCGATACTCCCGGACGATCTCCCACTCGTGGATTTTTCTCTGTCCTGGGTAACGGAGAAATCTCACTTGGCCCGAAAATTGCTTTTTATATGGGTTTGGTCAAGCGCCGACCGCAGGCCGGCGCCAAATTCATGCCGTTGAGGGTGAATCGATCAAAGACTGAACTTGTCGCCCAGATAAAGGCGGCGCACGTCGGCATTGTTGACGATGTCGTCGGCGCGACCGTGGGTCAGAACCTCGCCGGCATGGATGATATAGGCGCGGTCGATCAGGCCAAGCGTCTCGCGGACGTTGTGGTCGGTGATCAGAACGCCGATGCCGCGTGCCGTCAGGTGACGCACGAGGTTCTGAATGTCGGATACCGAAATCGGATCGACGCCGGCAAAAGGTTCGTCCAGGAGCATGAAGGCCGGATCGGTGGCCAATGCGCGGGCAATCTCCAGGCGGCGGCGTTCACCACCCGAAAGCGCAACGGCCGGCGATTTGCGCAAGCGTTCGATGTGAAATTCTTCGAGCAGCTCGTCCAGCTTGCGGGCACGCAGTTTCCTGTCCTTCTGGTGTACTTCCAGAACGGCAAGGATGTTTTCTTCCACCGTCAGACCACGAAAGATCGACGCTTCCTGTGGCAGGTAGCCGACACCGAGGCGCGCGCGACGGTACATCGGCATGCGCGTCACGTCATTGCCGTTGATGGCAATCATGCCGAGATCGACGCCGACCAGGCCGGTGATCATGTAGAAACAGGTGGTCTTGCCCGCACCGTTGGGCCCGAGCAGGCCGACGGCCTCGCCCCGGCGCACGACCAGCGACACGCCGTTGACGACGCGTCTCGAGTCGTAAGTCTTGGTCAGCCCATGGGCAATCAGCGTGCCTTCGTAACGCGCCTTGTCACGCGGGTCGAAAGGTTCCGGCTGGCCGGGCTTCGGCTGTTTGGCGAAAATTTTCTTCACTGGGCGCGATTACTGCTGTGGCTTCGATTTCGGGTCGAGCAGGATCTGCACGCGACCGCTGGAGCAGGGTGTCAGCTTTGCTTCGCCGGTCTTCATCAGCACGGTCAGCTTGCAGCCCTTGAAAACGTTCGGCCCATCCGACAACACGACCTGCTTGCCCGTCAGCACGAAGGTCTGCGATGCCATCTGGAACTCGCCCTTGTCTGCCGTGGCATTCTGCTCGCCCGAAGTCAGGTGAACGGTGTCATCGAGAAAGATCTTGTCGATCTGCGTGTTGCCCGAAGTCACGGACGAACCCTCGCCAAGATAAAGCACCGTCATCTTGCCGGCGCGCATCGTCGTCGTGCCCTGCACAACGCGAACATTGCCGGTGAAATAAGCCTTCTTCTCCGTGTCCTGAATTTCAAGCTGATCGCTTTCGATCTGGATCGGCTTGTCGTTGGAAAGCGTCATGCCTTCCATGCGGGTAGAAGATTGCGCCAGCGCCGAGCCGGCCAGGAAACAGGCAGCGAGTGCAGCCGGGACGGTCATCGTGGTCAGGAAACGGCGAAGGGTCATGGCCGGGCTCTATTTATCTTGGTTGTTGAGCGAGGCGGCTTCGAGATCGACCCGGACCCCGCCCGTGAAGGTAATGGTTTTCCCCTTATCCGTTATCTTCATCGAGTCTGCAACAATAGACGCTTCCGGAGTGGAGATTGTTATAGTGTCGGGCGTATCAAGCGTTCCGGCCTTTACATCCATGTTGGCGGACTGAAACTTTGCGGTCAGGCCATTGCTCAGATTGACGTCGAAAGGTGCCGTCAGCTGCATGCGGTCGGTGGCGCGGTCAAATATGCCGGCGCTTGCGATCACGCGGGCAATCACTTCCTTGCTCATCGGCATCGCTGCCTTGACGTTTTCGAGCGAGATCATGTTGGGGTTTTGCAGATCCTGCAGCGCCCGTGTCGCCGTCATCGAATAGCTGACGCCATCGTCATTGCGGCCGGCAATCGCCGGGCTTTCCATGACAATCTTGCCGTCCTCGATCTTGGCGCTCTGGATCGTCAGGTTTTCAGGCAGGAAAGTACGCAGGAAAGACACGCCGATGAAGAGCAGCGAAATGATCAGCGCAGCGATCGGCAACAGCACCTTCAGCTTCTTCACGCGCGCCGAATGCGCCAGTGCCAGCTTGTAGGCTCTGGCCTGTCGCAGCACTGCGTCGTTAGCGGGGCCGGATTGAGTAAGGGTCTGCAGCGGGATTCTCCAGGCAGTCGGTTATGCGTCCGCATTCTTTATCGATGAAGGGCCGCGGCGCTTGGGCAGCCGGCGTCCTGAACCCCGAATATGGCGATTAATCATCAACAAACAATAATGGACGACACAAATACGTGTACCCGGTGATCGGCCTTCTGCCAAGCGGTTGCGTCACATGGTCTTTTTCATTGCCTCCCAGGCGCGGCGACCCTTGATTTTTATCGTTCCGGTTCCTTTTCTTGCGGAAAGGTTCTAGGACCTGTCGAAAGTGACGAGGAAAAAACCATGGATCAAATGGCCTATGCCGATCGCAGGCGTCTGCGTCGCAAGCTGACCTTCTGGCGTATCGCGGCGTTCGTTCTCGTCGTTGCCATCGGTTTCGCGCTCTACCGTTTTGCCGCTGGCGATCAGCAGGGCACGGTGCGCCCGCATGTGGCGCGCGTCGAAATTTCCGGCATGATCACCGACAATACCGAGCTTCTCGAAAGGCTCGACAGGATCGCCAGCAACGATCAGGTCAAGGCGGTGATCATTTCCATCACCTCGCCGGGCGGCACTACCTACGGCGGTGAACGCATTTTCAAGGCCATCCGCGCCATTTCCGAAAAGAAGCCGGTCGTCTCCGATATCCGCACACTTGCCGCCTCTGCCGGTTACATGGTTGCCTCTGCCGGTGACATGATCATCGCCGGCGAAAGCTCGATCACCGGGTCGATCGGTGTCATCTTTCAGTATCCGCAGGTCGAGGAGCTGATGAAAAAGCTCGGCGTTTCGCTGGAAGCCATCAAGTCGACACCGCTAAAGGCCGAACCTTCGCCTTTCCATCCCGCCAGCGAAGAAGCCAAGACGATGATCCGTTCGATGATCATGGACAGTTACGACTGGTTCGTGGATCTGGTGGCGGAACGTCGCGGCCTGTCCCGCGAAGAAACGCTGAAGCTTGCCGACGGTTCGATCTTTACCGGCCGCCAGGCGCTGAAGGTCAAGCTGATCGACCAGCTTGGCGGCGAGAAGGAAATTCGCAACTGGCTCGATACCAAGGGTGTCTCGAAGAACCTGCCGGTGCTGGACTGGAAAAAGAAGGACGAGGGTTCGCTCCTCCCGTTTCCGTTGGCCATCAGCTATTTCGCCCGCCTGCTGGGCATCGATACCGATCTTTCGCCGGAAGCCATGCGGCAGTGGGGCGGCGATAAGTTGTTCCTTGACGGTCTCGTTTCCGTTTGGCAGGTTGGTAGTGATAGATAATTCAATGATTTCTGGGGGAAGATCGTGATCAAGTCGGAATTGGTGCAGATCGTCGCGGCCCGCAACCCGCATCTTTATCACCGTGACGTGGAAAACATCGTCAACGCCGTCCTCGACGAAATCACCGACGCGCTCGCCGGTGGCAACCGCGTGGAACTGCGCGGTTTTGGCGCATTCTCCGTCAAAAACCGCCCGTCGCGCTCCGGCCGCAACCCGCGCACCGGCGAAACAGTGTTTGTCGAGGAAAAGTGGGTCCCCTTCTTCAAGACCGGAAAGGAGCTGCGCGAGCGGCTGAATCCCGATCTGGCCGACGAAGAAGATGCCGACTGAGGCGAACGCGGCCAGTCGCCTCGCTTGAAAATCGGATTTTAGAACCTAGTTCATGAGGGCGATCGTTGTGGCGGTCGCCGGCTGAGACCGCTGTTCTACCAATGCAGAAATTATGAGAGGGACCATGACAAAGGTCAGGAAAATCGCCAATCTCGTGATTTTTGTACCGCTCGGCATTTTGCTGGTCGTGCTGTGCGTGGCCAATCGACAGAGCGTGACGCTCGCGCTCAATCCTTTCCAGCCGCAGGATAGCGTATTGTCGGTGTCGGCACCGCTTTTCGCCTTCCTCTTTCTCGCCGTCATTTTTGGCATGGCCGTCGGCGCATCCGTGACCTGGTGGAACCAGGGCCGTTATCGCAAGCAGGCCCGCACCGAAGCACGTGAAGCCATGAAATGGCAGCAGAACGGCAAGCCATCGATCTCGCCGGTAGAGGCGAAGCAGTTGCGCGTCAAGTAAGGCTGGGCGATCTGATGTCGATCAGGCCTCGGCCTGCTTCCCGCTCACCGCATCATTGAAATCCGAAAAGAAACGCGCTGCCAGCCGCTGTGTGGCGGCGCCGATCAGCTTGGCGCCAAGCTGGGCCAGTCGTCCGCCGAGCTCAGCTGCGGCGACATAACGCAGAATAGTCTCGTTGCCGTCTTCGATGAGTTCCACATCTGCCGCCCCTTGCGCAAATCCCAAAATGCCGCCCTTGCCGGCCGCCGAAAGCCGGTAGCTTGCCGGTGCATTCACATTCGAGAGCGTGATCGTTCCGGAAAAATTGCTGGCGATCGGTCCCAGCTTGATGCGGATGACGGCCACCAACTCGCTGTCGGATTGCCATTCGAGGCTTTTGCAGTGGGGAATACAGCGTTTCAATATATCCGCATCGTTGAGGCCTGCCCATACCTTGTCGCGTGGCGCTGCAATGCGTTCCTCGCCGGTCACGTCCATGGGCATCTCCTTTTTTTGCGGGTTAATCCGCCTCGTTGTCTTTTGTCATCTATCTGCGAAAGGGAAAGCTCTTTGCCAAGGGGCGCGGCAATGCTATTTGCACGCCAGATAAAGGAAGGCCCGACCGGATCGGCCTGATCGTGCTCGGGAAAAATGATCATGAAGAACAAGGAACGACGCCCGGGAGCGCGCGCTGGCGCAAAACCTGCCGGCAAGTCCGCCGGCAAGGGCCCCGGCCAGTCCGCAGGAAAAGCGGCTGCCAAGCCTGTCGCCCGGCAATCCGGCAAACCGGCAGGTGTGGCTCACGGTGAACGCCCTGCCGCGAAGCCTTTCAAGGCCGCCCGCCCTATGGAGCAGCGCAGCGAGGCAAAACCGCGTCCTCAGCGCAGCGAACACGCGCAATTCGGCAATCTGCGTGAAGCCGAAGCACGGCAGGCAGCGACCGCCGAACAGCGCCCTATGATCGAGCGCAACGGTGAACGTCCGCCCGAGCGTATTCCGGTCATTCTCGAATCCACCGGCGCCGGTGATTTTCACCTGATCGACACCGGCAACGGGCTGAAGCTCGAGCAATACGGTCCCTATCGTATCGTGCGTCCAGAAGCGCAGGCACTGTGGAAGCCGTCGCTTCCCGACCATGTCTGGGACAATGCCGATGCGGTTTTCACCGGCGATACCGACGAGGACGGCATGGGCCGCTGGCGTTTCCCCAAGGAAGCGCTCGGCGAAACGTGGCCGCTGTCGCTGCTCGGCATCGATTTCCTCGGTCGTTTCACGTCCTTCCGCCATGTCGGTGTGTTCCCGGAACAGATCGTTCACTGGGCATGGGTCAAGGAACAACAGGAAAAGGCTGATCGTCCGCTGAAGGTTCTGAACCTCTTCGGTTATACCGGTGTGGCCTCGCTGGTGGCCGCCGGTGCCGGTGCCGAGGTTACCCATGTCGATGCCTCGAAAAAGGCGATCGGTTGGGCGCGCGAGAACCAGTCGCTGGCCGGGCTTGAGCGCGCGCCGATCCGCTGGATCTGCGAGGACGCCATGAAGTTCATCCAGCGCGAGGAACGTCGTGGCAGCAAATACGACATCATCCTCACCGACCCCCCGAAATTCGGGCGCGGGCCGAATGGCGAGGTCTGGCACCTGTTCGAGCACCTGCCGAACATGCTGGATATCTGCCGCGAACTGCTCTCGCCCAAAGCCGTGGGCCTTGTGCTGACCGCCTATTCCATCCGCGCCAGCTTCTATTCCATTCATGAGCTGATGCGCGAAACCATGCGTGGCGCCGGTGGCGTCGTCGAATCCGGCGAACTCGTCATCCGCGAAGCCGGAATTGACGGCAAAAGCCATGAGCGCGCGCTCTCCACCTCCCTCTTTTCCCGCTGGGTGCCGAAATGACCGAAGACTATCGTTCCGATTTCAGGCGGGAAAGCCCGCGCCGCGTTGGCCAGGTGAAGGAAGTCACCAGTCTCGCCAATCCGATCGTCAAGGACATCAAGGCGTTGTCCGACAAGAAGACCCGCGAAGAGACCGGCACCTTCATGGCCGAAGGCCTGAAACTGGTCATCGATGCGCTGGAGCTTGGCTGGAAGATCCGCACTCTGGTTTATGCCAAGGCCGCCAAGGGCAAGCCGCTGGTCGAACAGGTGGCAACAAAAACCGTCGCCAATGGTGGCCTCGTGCTGGAAGTCAGCGAAAAGGTACTGTCCTCGATCACCCGCCGCGACAATCCGCAGATGGTCGTCGGTATTTTTGAAAGCCGCTGGACGCGACTGTCGGATATCCGCCCGGAAAACGGCCAGACTTTTGTGGCGCTGGATCGCGTGCGCGACCCCGGCAATCTCGGCACGATCATCCGCACGGCCGATGCTGCCGGCGCCTCCGGTGTCATTCTGGTCGGCGAATGCACCGATCCGTTTTCGCTGGAAACCGTGCGCGCCACCATGGGTTCGATCTTTGCGACGCCTTTGATCCGCGCCTCGGTGGATGAATTCCTGTCCTGGCAGAAACATTCAGGCGCGGAAGTCGTCGCTACGCATCTGGCCGGTTCGGTCGATTATCGCACGGTGGATTATTCGAAAAAGCCGGTCGTCATCCTGATGGGCAACGAGCAGTCCGGCCTGCCGGAAAATCTTGCCAAGTCGGCCACACGTCTGGTGCGCATCCCGCAGCAGGGTCTGGCGGACAGTCTCAATCTTGCGGTGGCGACGGCAGTGATGCTGTTTGAAGCCCGCCGCCATCTCCTGAAAATCTGAAAAGGACCGGCATGACGAACGATATCGCTCCGCCAAGCCCGACGCTTCTGTCGCGACCGCTGCCGATCGCGATCTTCATCGTCATCGCCCTGATCCTCGACCAGATCATCAAGATCGCTGTCGATCATTACCTGCCGCTGGAAGAAGCGGTGCATGTCGTGCCGATGCTGGCGCTTTATCGCACCTATAATACCGGCGTCGCCTTCTCCATGCTCGATCACATGGATGGCTGGTTCATCGTCACCATGCGTCTTGCCATCTGCGCCTTCGTCATCTGGTTGTGGCGCCGCACGCCGGCCGACCGCACCTTTGCCCATGCCGGTTTCGCTTTCATCATCGCCGGCGCGCTCGGCAATCTGTTCGACCGTTTCCTTTATGGTCACGTGATCGATTACATCCTTTTCTACACATCCACCTGGTCGTTTGCCGTCTTCAATCTTGCCGACAGTTTCATCACCATCGGCGCGGGTTGCGTCATCCTCGATGAAATTCTCGGCTCCATGCGCAAGAAGACCGAAGAGCCAAAAATCTAAAACGTTAACCTTTGGCCGAAAGCATTCGGAAGGAAGCGCATGTTACTTTTGAAACATGCGCAAGATAGCCGACATGCAAAATCGACTGGTTGCTGCCTTCGGTGCTCCGGTACCGTCTGAGGAGGCAGCCCCGCGTGATGACCTCGGAACGCCGATCGCCTTTCCCAAACAGGCGTCTTCCGGGATATCCCCCAGCCCTGCATGGCTGAATTTTTTCACGCGTCTCGGTAGCCATCGGGGGGAACGCCTGGCCGTCGCCACGCCTTCGATCGATCCCGCAAATCTGGCCGATGCCCTCGGCGAGGTTGCCGTTATCCGTAAGGCCGATGGTGGCATTGTCAGCGCCAACGGCGTTTTCCGCAGCCTTACCCACTGCGATGCGCCTGAAGGCCGCACACTCGAAGATCTCGGCTTTTGCCAACGTGCCCAGTCCAGCCAAAAGATCGATCTTGCCGAACCGACGCTCACCGGCCGTGATCTCGAAATCGCGGGGCCGGCGGGCCCACGCGTTTTCTGGTGGCGCGATGTTCCGGTAACCGCCGCCGATGGTAGCGTGCTTTTTCACGGTTTTGCCCGTGACGTTACCGAGGAACGGCTGGTGCGGGAGCAGCAGGAAGTCGCACGTCTCAAGGCCGAAGCGCAAAGCGTCACCAAGTCCCGCCAGCTCGCTACCGTGGTGCATGAACTGCGTACGCCGTTGAACGGCATTCTCGGCATGGGCCAGTTGCTCGACCGTACGCATCTGTCGCCGGAACAGCAGAATTATATCGGCGGTATCCGTCAGGCCGGTCAGGCGTTGGCTCAGCTGGTCGATGACCTTCTCGATTATTCCACCATGGAAGCCGGTCGCTTCAAGCTCAACACGCGTGCGGAAAATCTGCGCCAGTTGATCGAAAGCGTCGTGGAAATGCTTGCCCCGCGCGCTCACGAAAAGAACGTCGAAATCGGCGCCGCCGTCATGTCCGAACTGCCGGACCTGCATGATTTCGACCCGGCACGCCTGCGCCAGGTTCTGTTCAACGTCATCGGCAATGCCGTGAAATTTACGCAATCCGGCGGCGTCCTCATCCGTGCCTGGCCGGAAACGGAAAACGTCATCATCACCGTCTCCGATACAGGCCCGGGCATGACGGCGGAAGAACAGGCTCGTATCTTTGGCGAATTCGAACAGGCAGGTTCTGCCGAAGCCCGAAGCGGCGGAACCGGCCTCGGCATGGCCATCTCCTACCGCATCGTCGAGGAATTCGGCGGGGCGTTATCCGTCGAGAGCGAAAAGGGTGTCGGGTCCACCTTCACCATCCGCCTGCCGTTGGCGCCGACCGAAAGCGCTGCAGCTTTCGTCGAGGGCGCCAGCGCCATGCCGTCCGGTCGCTCTGAAGCGTTGCGTTCATCACGCGTCCTCCTGCTTTCACCGGAAGGGCCATCCTCCGCTGCCATCGTCGGAATGATCGGAACCCTCGGCGGCACCTGCGTCCAGGCCGGCAGCGCGGCCGAAGCCGAGCGCCTGATCGAACAGGCGGGCAGGGGGGATGATCGCTTTTCCGACGTCATCGTCGATCACCGCCTTGCCGGTGGTCCCGCTGGAGCACTCGTTCACGAGGGGTTGCGTCGCATCCTTCTGGTCAATCCGGAAGAACGCGGCAGCCAGCCGCAGGCACTCTACGACGCTTGGCTCATCCGCCCGCTTCGCGAACGCACATTGATCGACGTGCTGCGCGGCCGTCTCGGCAGTCGTGAACCGTCCGCGCCTCAGCCGCCGGTGCAAACACCCGATGTAAAACCGCAGACTGAGTCGGCACCGGTTTCCCAGGCAAGCCTCTCCATCGTGCTGGCCGAGGATGACGCGGTCAGCGCCATGCTCTATTCGACCATCCTCAGCCGCTCCGGCCACACGGTCACGCGCGTTGCCGATTTTCCGGCGTTGCTGGCCGCCGCCTGCGGCGAAACACTACCCGATCTCGTCATCTCGGACATCCATATGCCGGGTGGGGAAATCGGTCACGCGCTTGCCGCCATCACCGCCTGCGCAAACGGCCGGGGCCAAACGCTGCCTGTCATAATCCTCACCGGTGAGGGACGCCTAAGCCAGCATGTGCAGGCGCTTTCAGCCGGTGCGGCACATGTCATGGAAAAGCCTGTATCTCCCGACAAGCTCAACGAGTTGGTGCGGCAATTCGGAACGGCAGCAATGCGACAGGCGTCTTGACGCAGCCGTTTGTTGTGGCAAAGACTGTCACGGCAATGTCGCATGGAAATGATTTATGACAGTCATCGAAGCGCTAAAATGGGCGAACCACAATGACTGTCGAACTGCTTGCTCGGGGCGTCACCATCGAAACTAACCAGGTTGTCCCGCAGGCTGCTGCGGGTACGGATGTATTCGGCCGCATAGGCTCTCTCGAAACCCGCCTTGCCCGATCTTCCCGTGAGATCGACGCCGCGCAGGCCGTCCGTTATCGTGTCTTCGTTACTGAAATGGGCGCACAGCTGCCGGCGGAAGCCATGCGGCGCGAGCGCGATTTCGATGCCTTCGATGATATCTGCGACCATCTTCTCGTCATCGATCACGCAATCGAAGGCGATATCGAGGATCAGATCGTCGGCACCTATCGCCTGCTGCGCCAGGAAGTGGCGATGGCCCATGGCGGCTTTTATTCGGCTTCGGAATTCGACCTTGCGCCACTTCTCGCCCGCCACCCGGGCAAACAATTCATGGAGCTCGGCCGCTCCTGCGTCCTGCCGGATTACCGCACCAAGCGCACCGTCGAGCTTCTGTGGCAGGGCAACTGGGCCTATGCACTGAAGCACGGCATGGATGCCATGTTTGGCTGCGCGTCCTTCCCGGGCGTCGATCCGCAGGAGCATGCGCTGGCGCTGTCCTTCCTTCATCACAATTCGCAGGTGACGGATGAGTGGATGGTTTCCGCCCTGCCTGAACTTTACAAGAACATGAACATGGTGCCGGCGGAAGAAATCAACCCGCGCCAGGCACTTTCGGCCATGCCGCCGCTCGTCAAGGGATATCTCCGCCTGGGCGCGATGATCGGTGACGGCGCCGTGGTCGATCAGGCTTTCAACACGACGGATGTGCTGATCGTTCTGCCCATTGCAGTCATCTCCGGCCGTTACATCAACCACTTCGGCGCCGATGCCGGAAGGTTCGCGAGCTAAAGCTTGAGACCGGGTAGTCGCCACGATTTCCCGGATTATCCAACTAAAGGGTGTCACGAGGAATAGTGCGGGAAGATGCTGCCCGCATTGCTTTTGCGGCTTCGGCGGCGATCATTGACATGAAGCCCTTGCTGAAGCGACCGATCGGCGATTGTTGCTCGATTGCAAAAGATGCCGCGAGATCATCGGTATTGAACTCATCGACAATGACCCAGGCAGGCATGCGCAGGTTGGCCGAGCTTGCCTCGACTGGTGGGATTTCAATCGCCCACCGCTCCGAGCCTGGCGGTTGACTGGTAATGGGAAACAGCAGGGATTTGTTGCGGCCGTCTGAGCCGATCACGATCAGCATGACGCAGGTTGGCCGGGCTTTTCGGCCGCTTTCTTCGCCGCGATCATGTTCGCGAGCCCAAAAGTAGGAATAGAGAATGACGTCGCCATGGGCGAAGCTGCTCATCCTATAAGTTGCCTCTCGCGGCCACGCTTTCCAATGCCGTTATCAACTCTTCACGCTCGCGTGGTTCGATATCGTCTATGTGGTGGGCTTTCTGACTGCTGCCTTGTCGCATGCGGTCAAATTGCTCGGCTGTCATCAGCACAAATTTGCGTCTGCCCTGAGCCGTAATCTCCACGGGCCCGTCAGAGGTCGCTTCGGCCACTTCGTTTGATCTGTGGCTCAGTTCGGCGAGAGTGAAACTTGTCATGATAAACAATCTCCTGATCAGTCCGGGTGAGCTGTGTCGGGCGGATTGTTGTACAAGAAGAGATCGTCGATCGCCTCCACGCCCACCACCTTCAGCGAAGGTTTTCCTTCCCGCTCAACGACAAACGGCTCCCCCTTCGCAGCCTCTTCCAAAAGCCGCGCCAAATCTTCCTGAGCTTCCTGAATATTGACGGTCTTCATGAGCGACATTCCGCGAGTGGACCTTGTTCATCCAAGGTAATCCACCCGCGGTTGCCATTCAAGCAGGGTGCTTACATGCCGGCGTTATAGGCCGCGATCGCCGCCATGTTGACGATATCGCTGTCCTTGGCGCCCATCGGGGCAATCTGCACCGATTTGTCGAGACCGACCAGAAGCGGACCGATGACAGTCGAACCGCCCAGTTCCTGCAGCATGCGGGTGGAAATGGCCGCAGAATGGATCGCCGGCATCACCAGAACGTTGGCTGTGCCGGAGAGACGGCAGAACGGGTATTGCTGCTGCATGCGCTCCAGATTGAGCGCCACATCTGCCCCCATCTCGCCGTCATATTCGAAATCGACCCGCTGGCCGTCGAGGATTTTGACGGCCTCGCGAACCCGCTCCGAACGTTCGCCGATCGGTTGGCCGAAGGTGGAATAGGCCAGCATCGCCACGCGCGGTTCATGCCCCATGCGCTTGGCCAGTCGCGCCGCCTCAATGGCAATCTCGGCCAGATCGTCCGCCGTCGGCATGTCATGCACAGCCGTATCGGCCACAAATACGGTGCGCCCGCGTGCCAGGATCATCGAAACGCCGATCACCTTGTGGCCCGGCTTGGCATCGATGCAGCGGCGCACATCCGAGAGGGCGGAGGCATAGTTGCGCGTCGTACCCGTCACCATGGCGTCCGCATCGCCCAGTGCCACCATGCAGGCGGCAAAGTGGTTGCGGTCGTTGTGGATCAGGCGCTGTACGTCGCGCAGCAGATATCCTTCGCGCTGCAGGCGTTCATAAAGGTAGTCGATATAGACATCGACACGGGTCGAAATACGGGCGTTGACGATCTCGATGCCGGGACGATCCAGTTCGATGCCAGCCTTTTCTGCCGTGGTGCGAATGACGTCGTCGCGCCCCAGAAGAATGGCGGTGCCGAGCCCCTGCGCCATATAGGCGACGGCGGCGCGCATGACCTGTTCTTCCTCCGCTTCGGCAAAAACCACGCGCTTCGGATATTGCCGCACGCGCTCGTAAATGTCCTGCGTGTTGGCGGCAATCGGGTCGATACGCGCCGAAAGCTGCCGACCGTAAAGGGCCAGGTCGGTAATGTCGCGACGTGCCACGCCGCTATCCATTGCAGCCTTGGCAACGGCGACCGGAATGGCCGAGATCAGGCGCGGATCGAACGGCACCGGAATGATGTATTGCGGCCCAAATCGTGGGCGAACGCCCTGATAGGCGGCAGCCACATCGTCCGGCACGTCCTCGCGGGCCAAGTCGGCCAGCGCCTGGGCTGCGGCAATCTTCATCGCATCGTTGATCTGCACCGCGCGCACATCCAGCGCCCCGCGGAAGATGTAGGGGAAACCAAGCACGTTGTTGACCTGGTTCGGATAGTCCGAGCGGCCGGTCGCCATGATCGCGTCGTCGCGGATCAGCGCCACTTCTTCCGGGGTGATTTCCGGGTCCGGGTTGGCCATCGCAAAAATGATCGGCTGGTCCGCCATCGAGCGGATCATCTCGTCGGTAAACGCGCCCTTCTGCGAAAGGCCGAACACCACGTCGGCACCCTTCATCGCTTCTTCCAGAGAACGGCGGTCGGTCTTTGCCGCATGCGCGCTCTTCCACTGGTTCATGCCCTCGGTGCGGCCTTGGTAGATCACGCCCTTGGTGTCGCAGAGAATGATGTTTTCCGGGGCAAAACCCATGGCCTTGATCAGCTCGATACAGGCAATGGCGGCCGCACCGGCGCCATTGCAAACGAGCTTGGTGGTCTTCAGGTCACGGCCGGTCAGTTCCAGCGCATTGATCAGGCCGGCGGCGGCGATGATCGCCGTGCCATGCTGGTCGTCGTGGAAAACCGGGATATCCATCAGTTCGCGCAGGCGGCTTTCGATGATGAAACATTCCGGCGCCTTGATGTCCTCAAGGTTGATGCCGCCGAAGGAGGGGCCGAGGTAACGCACGCAATTGATGAACTCGTCGACATTTTCGGTGTCGACTTCAAGGTCGATACTGTCCACATCGGCAAAGCGTTTGAACAGGACCGACTTGCCTTCCATCACCGGCTTCGATGCCAGGGCTCCGAGGTTTCCGAGGCCCAGGATGGCCGTGCCGTTGGTGATGACGGCCACCATGTTGCCGCGCGTCGTGTAATCATAGGCAGTGGCAGGGTCGGCGGCGATTGCCTTCACCGGTACGGCAACGCCGGGGGAATAAGCGAGAGACAGGTCGCGCTGGGTTGCCATCGGCTTGGTCGGCGTGATCTCCAGCTTGCCGGGGCGGCCATTGGCGTGAAAGTCGAGCGCCTCGCGGTCGGTCACCGATGCGCGGCCCTTGGGCGTCTTGTCTGCTGCCATTGTGTTTCCGTTTCCCTGTTTCTTTGTCAGTATCATGTGGGCAGAAGGCCGGATTGCCGCCGCCATTGTTGTGTTTTCGGGTGCATCATCGATAAGGTCGCCTTTTCCCGGAAGCAACACAAAACGGACCATCGATTTGCAACGCCTGCCGACCGACACGCTCGACACTGCCCGCCTGATCACCGAGGAAAGCCGTGCTTCGGCCACCCCGATGATGGAACAATTCATCGAGATCAAGGCCAACAATCCCGGCTCGCTGCTGTTCTATCGCATGGGCGATTTCTACGAGCTGTTCTTCGATGATGCGGCGGAAGCTTCACGCGCGCTGGGCATCACGCTCACCAAACGTGGCCAGCATATGGGTTATGATATCCCCATGTGCGGTGTGCCGGTCCATGCCGCCGACGATTACCTGCAGAAACTGATTTCGCTGGGTTATCGTGTTGCCGTCTGCGAGCAGATCGAGGATCCGGCGGAAGCCAAGAAACGTGGCTCGAAATCGGTGGTGAAACGGGATGTCGTGCGCCTCGTCACGCCCGGCACGCTGACCGAGGAAAAACTGCTCGTTGCTTCGGAATCCAACTATCTGATGACGCTTGCCCGCATCCGCGGCAATAGCGAACAGCAGATGGCGCTTGCCTGGATCGATATCTCGACCGGCGTTTTCCGCGTTGCCGAAACCGAACACACCCGCCTGCTGGCCGATATCCTGCGCATCGAACCGCGCGAACTCATCCTCGCCGATGCCATTTTCCATGATCCCGAACTGAAGCCGGTCTTCGACGTGCTCGGCCGCGTTGCCGTGCCACAGCCCGCCGTTTTGTTCGACAGCGCCATGGCCGAAAGCCGCATCACCCGTTATTTTGGCGTCGAAACGCTCGATGGCTTTGGCACGTTCTCTCGTGCCGAACTGGCCGCCGCCGCTGCCGCCGTCGCCTATGTGGAAAAGACCCAAATCGCAGAGCGTCCGCCCCTCGGCCGGCCGGAACGTGAAAGCGGCAATTCCACGCTGTTCATCGATCCCGCCACACGCGGCAATCTGGAACTGACGAAAACGCTGGCTGGAAGCCGTGATGGCTCGCTGCTGAAAGCCATCGACCGCACCGTCACCGGCGGCGGCGGGCGTCTTCTCGCCGAACGGCTGATGTCACCGCTGACCGACCCAGAGGTCATCAATCACCGTCTTGATTCCATCTCCTTCCTGATCGATGAACCGTCGCTCTGTGGCGATCTGCGCACCGGCCTGAAACACGTGCCGGACATGCCGCGCGCCCTTTCGCGTCTGGCGCTTGACCGTGGCGGCCCGCGCGATCTCGGCGCCATTCTCATCGGCCTGCAGGCTGCCCGCACCGTCGGCCAGAGCCTGTCGAAAGTCATGCTGCCGCCGGAACTGGAAGAGGCGATGGCTTCGCTCGCTGCCCTGCCGGATGATGTCGAAAACCTGCTTTCCGGCCTTCTGGCGCAGGAACTGCCGCTGCTGAAACGCGATGGCGGTTTTGTCGCCGACGGCGCCTATGCCGAACTCGACGAAGTCCGCGCATTGCGTGACCAGTCGCGAAAGGTCATCGCCGGGCTGCAGCTGCAATATGCAGACGAAACCGGCATCAAGTCGCTGAAGATCAAACATAACAACGTGCTCGGTTATTTCATCGAGGTTACCGCCGGCAATGCCGGCCCGATGACCGATACGCCGGAAGCAAAGGCCCGTTTCATCCATCGCCAGACCATGGCCAATGCCATGCGGTTCACCACCACGGAACTGGCCGATCTCGAAACCCGCATCGCCAATGCTGCCGGTCAGGCGCTTGTCATCGAGCTCGAAGCCTTTACCCACATGACCAATGCGGTGACATCCGCCGCCGAAGCCATCAAGGCCGGTGCCCGCGCGCTCGGCATCATTGATGTCGCCGCAGGCCTTGCCATGCTGGCGGAAGAATGGGGTTATCGCCGCCCGATCGTCGATGACAGCCGCATGTTTGCGATCGAAGGTGGCCGCCACCCGGTGGTCGAACAGGCTTTGCGCCGCCAGTCGGCCGGGGCATTTATCGCCAATGAATGCGATCTGTCTCCGAGGGATGGCGGCGAATTCGGCGCGCTCTGGCTGCTCACCGGTCCCAACATGGGCGGTAAATCGACCTTCCTGCGCCAGAACGCATTGATCGCCATTCTGGCCCAGATGGGTTCCTTCGTGCCGGCAGCATCGGCGCATATCGGCGTGGTCGACCGCCTGTTCTCGCGTGTGGGCGCATCCGACGATCTGGCGCGTGGCCGCTCCACCTTCATGGTGGAAATGGTCGAGACAGCCGCCATCCTCAATCAGGCGACCGATCGTTCGCTGGTCATCCTCGATGAAATCGGCCGTGGCACCGCAACGTTCGACGGCCTGTCGATTGCATGGGCCGCCGTCGAACACCTGCACGAGGCCAATCGCTGCCGTGGTCTGTTCGCCACCCATTTCCACGAACTCACCGTGCTGTCGGAGAAGCTCAACCGCCTCTCCAACGCCACCATGAAGGTGAAGGAATGGGATGGTGAGGTGATCTTCCTGCACGAAGTCGGCCCCGGCGCCGCAGACAGATCCTACGGCATTCAGGTCGCCCGCCTTGCCGGCCTGCCGGATGCGGTGGTCGAGCGCGCCCGCGACGTGCTGACAAAGCTGGAGGATTCGGACCGCAAAAACCCGGCAAGCCAGTTGATCGACGACCTGCCGCTATTCCAGATCGCCGTCCGAAAGGAAGAAACGCGCCGTGGCCCCTCCAAGGTCGAGGAAGCGCTGAAAGCTCTCAACCCGGATGACATGACCCCGCGTGAAGCCATGGATGCGCTTTATGCGCTGCGCAAGCAGTTAGCGGAGAAGTAAGGCACATTGGCAGATCATGCCATTCTGCTATGATGGACCTCGCAACCGAACCCGCGAGGTCCAGCCGTGCCCACCCGCAATGTCGTGCTCACCGAGCATCATGAAGATGTGATCGACAAACTGGTGAAGTCTGGCAGATACCAGAACGCCAGCGAAGTGATGCGGGAGGGGCTGCGGCTGGTGGAGCGGCGGGAAGCTGTGGAAGTTTCCAAGCTCGAAGCTCTACAGAAAGCAGCCAGCCTTGGTTTTGCCGATCTGGAGGAAGGGCGTTTTACCGCAATCGCCGACGATGAACTGGAAGATGAGATTGCTGCTCTCGGCCGCCAAGCCGAAGCGCGGGTCCGCAAGGCCCGTTTGTGACGAAGCGCGGCACGTATCGTCTATCCACATGGGCACGGGCCGATATCATAGACATTCTCGCCGAAACCGAAGATCGTTTCGGCCACGTTGCGCGGGAACGTTACCAAAAACTTTTGGTGACGGCTCTGCGTGATCTGGGAAATGCTCCCGAACGTATCGGATGTCGCTTACGCCCGGAACTTGGCGATGGCGTCTTGAGCTATCACCTACGCCACAGCCGGGAGCGGGCACGAAATGAAACCGGTATCGTGCATCGTCCCCGACATTTGCTGCTCTACCGTATTATTGAACCGGATTTGATTGGCATCGGTCGTATCTTGCACGATGCGATGGAACTGGAGCGGCACTTGCCACCGGATTACGGTGAGGACTAGAAAACCGCTTACCCCTCATCCTCGACAAACCGTCCGAAATCGAACGCGCCGCCATGTGCCATCGGCTTCTGCGCCACTGTGTTCGTTGCAGCACCCGGTTCGGTTTCCAGCGAACGTTTCACCAGAATCGGCGGTTTCATGGCCACGGACTGGCCAGGCGAAAGCAGCGCCCAATGGGTGAGCGAGCGGATCGCCACCGGTTCGGCAGAGGCCGTACCGGTGGTGGGAGCCGCATCCTTCAATACACGGATTTTTGCCAGATCCTGTCGGATATCAGGGTCGCCGAAGGGTTTTGAGACCGGCGCGGGCAAAGCCGGGCGCTGCGCCGGGATCGGGCCGATCGACGCCACCACGATATTGTCCGGTGGCAGATCGGTGGTCTCGACTGTTTTTGGACGCGGTGAGGGCAGCGGAATGGCGGCCGTCAGCAATTCCACCTGATTTTCCTCGCGTTTTTCGGCAATTTCCGACTTTTCCTTCGGGCTGCCGCCAAATTTGCTCTGCATGTCCAGTGCCGCCTGTGCCCGGCTTTTGGGCGTCGGCAACATGGCCGTCACAAGGCCGCTATCGTCCGCATCGCGGGAACGGCCGCGAGCGATGACAGGTGCGTTATCATCGTCGTCATCCTCGGCGGTGGCCGCAATCTCGATGGAACGCGGGCCGATGCGGCGTTTGTAGTCGGCCAGTGCCTGCTGATAACCCGGCAGCGGCTTGCCGTTGGTCGGCAGGTGCAGCGTCCGTCCGTTCGGAAAAATCCGGGCGAGTTCGGTCTGCGACATGCGCGGCCAGGCGCGCACACTGCCCACGTCCAGATGCACGAAGGGCGAACCGGAGGTCGGATAATACCCTACGCCGCCGACCTGCATCTGCATGGCGGTGGCGCGCAGCGTTGATATTTTCACGCCCGGAATGAAGAAGTCCATGGCCTTGCCCAGCATGTGCTGGCTTTTTTTAGCAACACCGGTATTGCGCGAGCGACCGCGCAGCATGCCGTTGGTTGCCGGCGAGCGATAGGCCGAAACCACATGGATATATCCCTTGGCATTCACCCGGTCGTAAACCTCCCAGACGAGATCCAGCAGGCGCGGATCCATCTTGGTCGGCTCGTTGCGACGCCAGTCGCGCAGGATACGGTTGACCTGGTTGAGCCCCTTCTGGTCGAAACGGCCATTGCGTTTGTAGACGATTTCAGCACGCTCGCCGGTATGGGTGAAATAGAGCTTGAGAGATCGCGTCTCGGCTGCGGCAAAGCCGCTGGTGCCTGCAAGCAGCGGCAGGGCCAGCAGGCCAATGGCCAGTCCCTTGGTCGGGCGCGTCACGAAACGGCACATTCTGCTCGCAACACCTCGGCACAGGGAAGTTATGACCGAAACGCCGTGCAAAAACTCGAACGCCACCATGACACTAATAAACCCAGATTACGCGGGACATCTGACACTCGTGAGAGCGCCGCGGATCAGCAATTATGGTCAATAAAATCCTAATAAGATGTTAGTCCGTCGATAGGTCTGTCACATAAACGAAATGCGAGTCTGTTTCGTTTGTGCTGGCCAACTTAAAAAGGCGTAATTATTGTGCGTCGCAACAGAGCTTTGCCGATCCGCTTTACCAACCAAGATTGCGACCGTCGCATGCGAAACACCGCCTTCACCGCGTCGTCTCATCGGCCTGCCGCCTGTCACCGTATCAAAATGGAAACGGCGGCGTTCAGCAAAAAGTCAGCAAACCATACAATCGTCACATTGCCGGTTCGAAAGACGAGCGCCTGACATTGGTGATCTGCCGGACTTGAGTCTGCAGAAATCCGCCTATTTCTTATCCGCGAAAACCAAAACCTCGGAGTTGCCATGAGCGTGAGTTGGACCGATGCCGCCATCCTTGGACTTGTTCAGGGATTGACCGAATTCCTGCCGGTTTCCTCCAGCGCGCACCTGCGCATTCTCGGCGAATTCCTGCCTTCCGGCACCGATCCCGGCGCTGCCTTCACCGCCATCACCCAGCTTGGCACCGAAGCCGCCGTCCTCGTCTATTTCTGGAAGGATATCATGGCGATCGCCACCGCCTGGTTGCGGCAGGTGTTTCGCCTTGGAGAATATGACAAGGATGCCGCCCGCATGGGCTGGCTGATCATTCTCGGCTCCTTGCCGATCATCGTGCTTGGCCTGGCTTTCAAGGATGCGATCGAACACGGGCTGCGCAACCTTTACATCACCGCCATCATGCTGATCGTCTTTGGTCTCATCCTTGGCTGGGCTGATCATATAGGCAAGAAAAAATATGCGCTGAGACAACTGATCTGGCGCGACGGCATCATTTTCGGTTTCGCGCAGGCCATGGCGCTCATTCCCGGCGTTTCCCGGTCCGGCGGCACCATCACCGCTGGCCTGTTGATGGGGTATACCCGTGAGGCCGCAGCCCGTTATTCTTTCCTTCTCGCCGTGCCCGCCGTGTTCGGCTCAGGCTTCTATCAGCTCATCAAGACGATGGGGCAGGAAACCGCAGTTGCTGCCGGCCCGACGGCGCTTGCCACGGTCATCGCCTTCGTTGTCGGTTACGCCGTTATCGTCTGGTTCCTGAAACTTGTTTCGACCAGAAGCTACATGCCGTTCGTATGGTATCGCCTCGTTATAGGCGTCGTGTTGTTGGGGCTGCTGGTGACCGGTGTGGTCAATCCGATTTGATCAGATAAGGCCCGGTTCGCGCCGGGTCTTTATTGTAACGGGGCGACCGACAGGTCGAAATGTTTCCATGATCCGTTTTGTCGTGTTTTTCGGCTCCGTTCTATCGCTCTTGTTCCCCATCTCGGTCCATGCCGAAAGTGGAGCGATTGAAAGGTTCTTTGCGGGCCAAGGGTGCGCCATCGGTCCATCGACGATTGCTGCGGCAATCGCCGGGGGAATTGAGCGATCCGAAGTCGAGGCTTATGTGGCTGTCATTCGTGCCGATCCCAAAAATCTCAAGACTGGCGAATGGGTCGTTCTCGCTGCGGAAACGTGTGAAATCCGCCCTCCGGCAATAACCAGCGAAATCCGGATAGACGACCCTGAAGTCGTGCAAAGCCTGTCGGCAATCGATGCCTATTCCGAGCAGGGTGATCCTGGGTGTTTTCTCGATGGACAGAAGCTTGTCAAAACAGTCCAATCGAACCGGGCTTGGGATCCTGAAAAGGCAAATCTCGAATATCTGCGTTTTCTTGGCCAATCCGTCATCTCGGGCGAGCTGTCTTTTTATTCCGCCGACCCGGTACGCACTCCTCCGGGAATTATCGCGACAAGCGGCAAATGCGCAGACACCCCACAAATGCCGGCGATCAAGCGTAGCCACGACCTTCTGATCAAACACTTCGATGCGCTGATCCGAACAGATGCTGCAGGAGACGATTTTTGCGCGTCTCGGTCAGGGCCCAGCTGGAAATTTTCCGAGGTGGCAGAACGGGTATTCGGCGAAAAGCCAACTAATGCCTTCCTTTTTATGGATGTCAGCCTGATCGCATTGGGGGCCGGATGGTTCGAAGGCATGTCATCCAGAAACAAAGGGACGCCGCGTCCGCCTCTGTGCAGTTTTGAATAGTTGGTAGTGACAGAAGATCACGTCAACAACAGCGTTGTGATGCCTTGCGCTTCCACGAGTTTTGTCGCTTTCCGGTCGAATGAAACAAAAGTGTCGGCACCAAGCCACTGGCCCTCATAAGCGATCACGCCATCGGCAAAATCGCCACCGGCATCAAGCACAGCGAGGCCCGCTTCGATGGCCGGCCGGTTTGCCGTCACATTGCGGATATCGAGGATGCGACGCATCGCTGTTGCGATATCCGGCTTGCTGACGTGATAGCTTCGATTGAGCACCCAAGAGAATTCACAGAATGCGTGAACGCTGATCGCAACCGTCTCGGCTTTTTCGAGCGCCTCTACCGCCGTCCGTTCTTGTGCTTCATCATCTCCGACAATGAGACGCAAAAGCACATTGGTATCGAGGCTGATTTTCATTTGCGCTGGATGCCTGTCATTCCCGCTATAGCCCCTGCGTCGGTTATGGCATCGTTGATTTCATCGATGGAAAGCCGGGCACCATTGGTCTTATCCTTCAGCAGGCCTTCGAGTTCCAGCCAGGATCCCAGACCCTTTTCGGCTTTTAGCTCCGCCCTGCCATCGGGCAGAAGATCAATCCTGATCTTGCCGCCTGACTGGATACCGAGATGTTTGAGCACATCTTTACGGATTGTAATCTGACCACGTGCAGTTACCGTCAAAATCGTCATGAGTTACTCTCCATGATTGAATGGATGGTAATGTAATTTTGCCTTATTTTCAACCGGCGACACGGGGTGGTGAGAACTGCCCTGGTCATTGAAATGGATATATTCTCTGACCATTCCCCGGATGCACCACTCCATCGCCAATGTTATAACCCACCGCAACAGACAAACCTTTGCCGTCACCCACTGGGGCACCCACCTTGCTCACCATCCCTTTGCCGTTTTTCGCCGGCCTCGTTTTCGTGATGACCCTGCACTTGAGCCTCAAAGGTGTCGCACTGCCGGGCACGCGAAAAATCTTCAACGCCTTTCTGGTGCTTTATGCCGCGCAGGGCATCGGCATCGGTCTGCGTTTCGGTTATGACGTGGAAAGCCTCGTACCGCTTCTGCCGATCACCGCATCTTGCATGCCGCCGCTTGCCTATCTGGCTTTTCGCAGCCTCACGGCCTTGCCGGTTGAAAGGCCGTGGGTACATGTTCTGCTGCCGGTGGTCGTTGCGCTATCCGTCGCCTTTGCCCGGCAATTCGTTGATCTTCTGCTGTTTCTCATCTTTGCCGGCTACAGCATCGCGCTGTGGCGTATCACGCGGGCGGGCGGGGACGAGGTGATGGCCGAAGCCGCGTTGCAGCGCATGCGTCCGGCGCTGAGGGCTGCCAGACTGACTTCAGCGCTCATGCTGTTTTTTGCCGTGAGCGATGGCGTGCTTGCCGTCTACGCGGAATTGTACGGCAATGCCGAAGTTCCGCTTGCGGTCTCGGTCATGAACCTCACTGCCATCGTTGCCGTCGTCATCTATTATCTTTGGCCACAGGTTCCAGCAAAACCTTCCTCTGAAAGCGTACCCGTTGCCTCATCGCAGGATGAAGCGATCATCGCCCGTGTATCTGCCGCGCTCGAAACCCTTTATGCGGAGGAAAATCTCAGTCTTGCGCGGCTGGCCCGCAAGACCGGCCTGCCGGCGAGGGAGGTCTCCGCCGCCATCAATCGTTCCACCGGCCTCAATGTCTCGCAATTCGTCAACAACCGTCGGGTCATGCAGGCCTGCCATCTGCTGGATGAAACAACCAGATCAGCAACGGCAATCCTGTTCGATGTCGGCTTCTCCACCAAGTCGAATTTCAATCGAGAATTCCGGCGTGTCACCGGACAAAATCCCCGTCAGTGGAAGGCGCGTGACAAAAGCACGCCAGCGTTGCCCGCCAAGGGGCTTGACCTTGTTTCCGCGACGCAACAAGTTGGAAACATCCAGCAAGCATAATCATCTGCTAGAAGGTGCGCGGAACGGGTCTCACAGACCTGGGCACCGGTAGGAAGACATGGCCAGACCCGATACCGATTTCTTGGAACTGCTCGATGTTGCCAGGTTGAAGGCAGATATCGAAGCGATTGCCACCACCCATGCCGGTAAGCCTGCCGATATGCGCGCGGCGCTTCTGCCGCTTTTGCGCACCGTCAACACGGAAGGCCGCAACAAGGCACGCGAGCTGCTGGGAGCCACGAAGGGTGGCGGCATCTTGTGCGCTGAGCGTATTTCCTGGCTGCAGGATCAATTGATCGTTGCGATCCATGATCTGGTCGATGCCCATGTCTATCCCGATGCGGCCGGTGCAACCGCCATCACCGCCGTCGGCGGATATGGGCGCGCCACCCTGGCGCCGGGTTCCGATATCGATCTGCTCTTTCTTCTGCCATCCTCCAGCACCGATGCCATGCGCAAGTCGGTGGAGTTTTTGCTCTACGTGCTCTGGGATCTCGGCTTCAAGGTCGGTCATGCCACCCGCACGGTGGAGGAGTGTATCCGCCTGTCGCGTGAAGACATGACCATCCGCACGGCCATTCTCGAAACCCGCTTCATCTGTGGAAAGCAGTCTCTGGCGGAAGAACTGGATGCCCGTTTCGACCGTGAGATCATCCACAATTCCGGCCCGGATTTTATCGCTGCAAAGCTTGCCGAGCGAGACATGCGTCACCAGAAGGCCGGCGACACGCGTTATCTCGTCGAACCCAATGTCAAGGAAGGCAAGGGTGGGCTTCGCGATATCCAGACGCTGTTCTGGATCGCCAAATATCATTATGGCGTGCGCGATGCCGCAGCGCTGGTCAAACGCGGTGTCCTTTCCCGTGCCGAACTGCGGCTGTTCGAAAAGGCCGAGGATTTTCTCTGGGCCGTGCGCTGCCACATGCACTTTCTGACAGGCAAGGCCGAAGAACGCCTGTCTTTCGATATCCAGCGCGAGGTCGCGGCCGCCATCGGGTACAATGCGCGTCCGGGCCTGTCGGCCGTCGAACGTTTCATGAAACACTACTTTCTCGTCACCAAGGATGTCGGCGATCTCACCCGCATTCTTTGTGCGGCACTCGAGGAAGAACAGGCAAAACCCGCGCCGGGGCTCACAGGCGTCATCACCCGTTTCCGGTATCGCACCCGAAAAATTCCCGGCAGCAGCGAATTCGTGGAGGATCGTGGCCGTATCGCGCTCGCCGATCCTGATGTTTTCCGCCGAGATCCCGTCAGCATGATCCGCTTTTTCCATGTCGCCGATCTGGCGGGCCTGGAATATCACCCGGACGCACTCAAGCAGATCAATCGTGGCCTGCGGCTGATCGGTAACGACCTGCGTGAAAGCGAAGAGGCCAACCGCCTCTTTCTCTCCATCCTCACCTCGCCGCGCACCCCGGGCATGACGCTGCGCCGCATGAACGAGGCCGGTGTGCTTGGCCGCTTCATTCCGGAATTCGGCAAGATTGTCGCGCTCATGCAGTTCAGCATGTACCACCATTATACGGTGGACGAACACCTGATCCGCGCCGTTGACGCGCTGTCGGATATCGACAAGGGCAAGTTTGCCGACGAACATCCGCTGATCAACAAGCTGATGCCGACGATCGAGGATCGCACGGCGCTTTATGTCGCCGTTTTGCTGCACGATATCGCCAAGGGCCGCCAGGAAGACCACTCCATCGCCGGCGCTCGCGTGGCGCGAAAACTCTGCCCGCGTTTCGGCCTCAACCCGAAACAGACCGAACTTGTCGTCTGGCTGATCGACCAGCATCTGCTGATGTCGATGACCGCCCAGACCCGCGATCTCAACGACCGCAAGACGATCAGCGATTTTGCCGAAAACGTGCAGTCTATGGAGCGCTTGAAGGCGCTGCTCATTCTGACTGTCTGCGATATCCGCGCAGTCGGCCCCGGCGTGTGGAACGGCTGGAAGGGCCAGTTGCTGCGCACGCTGTATTACGAAACCGAACTGCTGCTTTCCGGCGGCTTTTCAGACAGTTCCCGCAAGGAACGCGCCATTGCTGCCGAAGAAGCGCTCGTGCGTGCCTTGGATAAAGGCTGGACGGCCGAGAACCGCACGACCTACGGCAAGCTGCATTACCAGCCCTATCTGCTCTCCGTTCCGCTCGACGATCAGATCCGCCACGCCGAATTCATCCGCGATACCGACAAGGCCGGCAAGGTGCTGGCCACCATGGTGCGCACCGACAGTTTTCGCGCCATTACCGAGATCACGGTTCTGGCCCCAGACCATCCGCGCCTCTTGTCCATCATCGCCGGCGCCTGTGCTGCGGCAGGCGCCAACATCGCCGACGCCCAGATTTTTACCACCACCGATGGCCGGGCGCTCGATACCATCCTCGTCAGCCGCGAATTCACCGACGATGCCGACGAATTGCGCCGCGCCGGCACGATCGGCCGCATGATTGAGGATGTGCTGTCGGGCAAAAAGCGCTTGCCCGAAGTCATTGCCTCGCGCGCCAAATCGAAAAAGCGCAACAAGACGTTTTCCGTCCACCCGTCGGTCACGATCTCCAACACGCTGTCCAACAAGTTCACGGTCATCGAAGTGGAATGCCTCGACCGCGTCGGCCTTTTGGCGGAAATCACCGCCGTGCTGTCGGACCTCTCGCTGGATATCCAGTCGGCCCACATCACGACTTTCGGCGAAAAGGTCATCGATACGTTTTACGTGACCGACATCGTCGGCATGAAGATCACCAACGAGAACCGCCAGTCGAGCATTTCCGCACGGCTGAAACCTGTGATGACCGATCAGGACGACGAGTTACGCTCCCGCATGCCGTCCGGGATCATCGCGCCGGAGCCGGCACCTTCTGAGGGTTCGACGCCGGATCTGGGGCCGGGTGTGGTGCCGAAGGTGAAGGGGTGAGGTGAGGTTCCGGGTGGTTTACAGGAGGCGCTCGGTGTCTGGGCGTTGATGGCGCGCACGCCACCGAACCGCCCAAACCGCCTAACTCCCATGGATGAAGCAGTCGAGGAGCCAATCTGATAGATCGGCCCACCGTCCTTCGAACATGTCGTCATGGGACCAGAGTTGCACCGTTCCATCCGGTAATAGGCAATAATAATCGCCGTTATCTTGGCAGATCGGCAGCCAGTCTGCTGGAACCCCGGACTGGCGAGCTTCGTCAATCACTCTCAGGAGATTGAGTCGTCCCTCGTGGTTTTCGCACAGGTAAAAAAGCTCTTTTGTCAGCACGATGTTGCCGGCGTTCTGCACGAAATATCGGTAGTCCTGATGCAATCGGAAGCCGCTTTCGGACTCAACGTACTGAATGACACCATCGCCGGGCAGGGGAATTTGTGACGTGATTGCTTCAGAGCGGCTACGTACCAGCTCAACTGACTCTCTAATTTTCGCTGTTACCATCCGCCAGACCTTCTCAAAAAATCTTGCAACGCCCAGGCATGTAGTGACGAACCAGCAATCCGACGACACGCTTGCTCGGTCTCGTTGAAGGCCTCGCGCTTTGGTTTGCGCGACATGACCCCGCCCTCATCATTAATTGATGGCAGTCCGAACCTATGCCTGCCCTGCCGCCCGCTGGCCTGCTTCAATGATCACGTCGTAAGATTGCCCGTGCGCAAGCATATTTTCGTTTTCCACCCACCACGCAGCATCCGTCAGCGCTGATATCGCGTCAGTCAACTGATCAGCCATTTTTTGAAGATTGGCATTCAGTTCGGCGAGATCGTGTTGCGTGATTAAACCATTCGGAGCACGCGCATTTGCCATTTTTTGGATGGCTGATCCGGCGTCGCTCACGGCAACGGCCATTATCTCCCCCGCATGGTCGAGATGGTCGCCTTCGCCGTCCAATGGTGGAAGGTCAAACACTTCGAACCGAAAAGAGTGAAACGTGAGTAAGTCGTCAGTTCTTTGTTCTCCCGACCATGCCATTTGTTCAGCTTGAATGTCAGGTCGGTTCGAAATCATCAAACTCTCTCTTCCTTGCAAATCTCTGCAATATGGCAAAAAAATCTAATACAGCCTTCTACACGATCTTTTCTCAAAAGCTGCTTTTCTGCAATCCTAAGGACACCGCGCCAGCCTGATAGGTCACTACGGTCCTACTCGCTCAGTCGACGCCCTCTCGCCACCTCCCCACAAAACATAGCCGTCCGCCTCACCACCCGCTATAACACCCACGAATCTGTCCGCATCCTGATCCCCGGTGAGCCCCGCATGAGCCTTGTGAAAAAATTCGCCACCGTTGGCGGCGCCACGCTCGGCAGCCGCATTTTCGGTTTTGCCCGCGAAACCCTGATGGCGGCCGCACTCGGCACCGGGCCGATGGCCGATGTGTTTTACGCGGCCTTTCGCTTTCCCAATCTCTTCCGGCGCCTGTTTGCCGAGGGCGCATTTAATGCCGCCTTCGTGCCGCTCTTCTCCAAGGAGATCGAGGCCAATGGTGTCGAAGGCGCAAAACGGTTTTCCGAGGAAGTTTTTGGGGTTCTCTTCTCGGCTCTGCTGATCATCACCATCGCCATGGAACTGGCCATGCCTTGGCTGGTCACCTGGATCATTGCTCCAGGTTTTGCCGATGATCCGGAAAAAACATCGATCACCATCCGTCTCGCCGTGGTGATGTTCCCATACCTGATGTGCATGTCGCTGACGGCGATGATGAGCGGCATGCTCAATTCGCTGCACCACTTCTTTGCCGCTGCCATCGCACCGGTCTTCTTGAATGTGGTGATGATTGCCGCGCTGTTTTACGCGCTCTGGACGGGTGCCGATCCGCTGTCGACCGCCTGGTATCTGTCTTGGAGCGTACTGGTTGCCGGTGTTCTGCAATTGGCCGTAGTCTATTTTGGCGTGCGCCATGCCGGCATAAAAATCGGTTTTCGCCGCCCGCGCATGACCCCGAACGTCAAGCGCCTGCTGGTTCTGGCCGTGCCCGCTGCCATCACCGGCGGCGTCACCCAGATCAACCAGATTATCGGACAGGCGATTGCGTCCGGCAAGGAAGGTGCAATCGCAGCCCTGCAATATGCCGACCGTATCTATCAGCTGCCCTTGGGCGTGGTCGGGGTTGCGGTCGGCGTCGTGCTTCTGCCGGAGCTGGCGCGCGCCTTGAAGGGCGGTAATCTCAAGGAAGCCGCCAATATCCAGAACCGCTCGATCGAGTTCGTGCTGTTTTTGACGCTACCGGCTGCTGCGGGGCTGTGGGTGCTGTCGGATGCCATCATCCGCGTGCTCTATGAGCGCGGCGCGTTCTCGGCGGAAAATACCGCTGTCGTCGGCTCCATCCTCGCCATTTATGGCCTCGGCCTTCCCGGTTTCGTGCTGATCAAGGCGCTGCAGCCCGGTTTTTATGCCCGCGAAGACAC
Organism: Hyphomicrobiales bacterium; assembly: GCA_900472395.1. Classification (GTDB taxonomy): domain Bacteria; phylum Pseudomonadota; class Alphaproteobacteria; order Rhizobiales; family Rhizobiaceae; genus Neorhizobium. Next base: position 34,463 of record UCHV01000014.1, on the reverse strand, counting down.
CAAGACGCCGATGCGCTTCACCATGATGGCCGTCGTCGTCAATTCCGCGCTCGCCATTTCTCTGTTTCCGCTGATCGAGGAGCGCGGCATCGCTACAGCGGAAGCCGCCGCCGGCTGGATCAACACGATATTTCTGTTTTCCACGCTGGTCTGGCGCGGTCATCTGAAATGGGAATGGGCCTTTGCCCGCCGCACTGTGATGTTGCTGGTCTCGGCCGGCATCATGGCTACGGCTTTGACCTATGCGCTGCGTTACGCAAGCCCGTGGCTGACACCCGGATCGCATCTTTTGCAGCAGGTGGCGGCGCTCGGCGTTCTGATCGCCATTTCGATGCTGGTTTATTTCTCGGTGGCCTTTTTGATTGGTGGCGCCGATCTCGGCATGATCCGCCGCAATCTCAAGCGCAAGCCGAAACAGGCGGTGGCTTCGGTAGAGCCCGAAGGCTGATCAACTGCGGCGGTGATGACGCTTCAGGTTGGCCAGACCGCCACCCTTCGATTTGCCACCGCAATGTGCCCAACGACGCTTGGGGCCGATATCCACATGCACGATGCCGTTGCAATAACGGCCGATGCCGCCAATGCCCGGTGCGCCTGCCGCAGCCGCAAGGATCGCTTTTTCAGAAACACCCGGCACGCGGATGTCGGCGGCGTAACAGCGGCTGTGCTGCGATGTGCCGGAGCGAGGGCGGTGGCCGGAAGTCACCATCGGCTTCTTGCCGGTCTTGGCGCGGATATGGGCGAGGATCGCTTCGAGCTTTTCGGGGAAACAGGCGGTGCGTACACTGACGCGCTGCACGGTATAGGCGGCCGAATAGTCATGTTTGAATGTCGTGCCGCGACGCTTGCCGCTTTTGTCTGCCGCGTCTGCGGAAATGGCTGATAGGGCGAAGCTGACCGTGACAAGGCAGGCAAGCGCGACGCGGTAAAGGATGCGCATTCTGGTCTCCGAAACGTAACCGTCGCTGATAGCGAACGAAAAGATAATTTCGGAGTATTTCTTTTCTAAAAGTGACGCCAATAAGGGCAAAAATGCTCTAATTTAGGAGGCGTCCTGCCCAAATGATGAATAGGCGTTAAGAATTGAGCATTTTTTTTACTCAGTTTTGGAACTTTTAGAGCGTAGTCGAGGTTCTGTTTTTCGGGCTGAAACGCCAAGGGGATGGCGCTTTGCCATTTGTCACATTTTCGTAAAATTACCTTCATAATCCGATGGTTGGCGGCATGGCGTCATCGCCAGCGCGGACGGCTGTTTGTCCCGTTGCGCTGACCAGCTGTGGCGTTTTTTGCTGAAAGCTGGTCACTCGTCGGCATTTCGGCGAAAAAAACGTGCGGATGACGAAAAAAGATTTCCTCCATGATATTTTTTCGGGTCGAATTCGCCGTCGCTCGCCTCGAGATTGTATCTTTTTTGCCCGCTCAACGAGATTTGGGGCCGATGAAAATGCCCGCACGCGAGCTTGCGTCCCCCTTGATCCCGCCCCGTCCGCCGTGCATAAGCCCGGCCGTTAGCAACATGGGCGACATGAGCGCCAAGGCCGGGAATTCCGTCCTGCTCACCATGCCCTGGGGCCTTCCACAAGCCTGATGAGGACGACATGAACACGTTTAAGCCGCTCGTATTTTCCGGCGTTCAGCCGACGGGCAATCTCCATCTCGGAAATTATCTCGGCGCCATCCGCAAGTTCGTGGCGCTGCAGGAAGACAACGACTGCATCTATTGCGTCGTCGATCTCCACGCCATCACCGCCCAGCTCGTCCATGACGACCTGAAGGGCCAGATCCGCTCGATTGCTGCCGCCTTCATCGCGTCGGGCATCGATCCGGTCAAACATATCGTCTTCAACCAATCGGCCGTGCCGCAGCATGCGGAGCTTGCCTGGATCTTCAACTGCGTAGCGCGCATCGGTTGGATGAACCGCATGACGCAGTTCAAGGACAAGGCCGGCAAGGACCGCGAAAACGCCTCGCTCGGTCTGCTCGCCTATCCGAGCCTGATGGCGGCCGACATTCTCGTTTACCGCGCCACCCACGTGCCGGTTGGTGATGACCAGAAGCAGCATCTGGAACTGGCCCGCGATATCGCCCAGCGTTTCAACATCGATTTCGGCCCAAAGATCCGCGAGACCGGAACGGGTGTCGACATGATCGTCGGCGAAGAGCCGATCCATGGTTATTTCCCGCTGGTCGAGCCGCTGATCGGTGGCCCGGCGCCGCGCGTCATGTCGCTCAAGGATGGCACCAAGAAGATGTCGAAGTCGGATCCGTCGGATCTGTCGCGTATCAACCTGATGGACGATGCCGACACGATCTTGAAAAAGATCCGAAAGGCCAAGACCGATCCGGATGCGCTTCCGAGTGAAGTCGATGGTTTGGAAGGTCGCCCCGAGGCCGGCAATCTTGTCGGAATCTATGCGGCGTTGTCGGATCGCACCAAGGCTGACGTGCTTGCCGAATTCGGTGGCCAGCAGTTTTCGGTGTTCAAGCCGGCGCTTGCCGATCTGGCGGTCGAGGTGCTTGCCCCGATCACCACGGAAATGCGCCGCCTGATGGACGACACGACGCATATCGACGCGATCCTCAAGGATGGCGGCGAACGCGCCCGTGCCCGCGCCGAAAAGACCATGAACGAGGTTTCGGACATCATCGGTTTCCTGCGCTGATTTCGGCTCAATCTTTCGTCTTTAACAACCCGCCGGTCCACCTGGATCGGCGGGTTTCGCATTTCCGCTCTTTTGTATAATGTCCATCACGACCGGACGGGTCGTGTCAGTGCATCAGGGGGATCGGCATGGTTTCAACTCGGCTATCGCGTCTCGAAGGCCATCGTCGCAAATTCATGGCGGTCATCGATGGCACGCCGGAATGTGAAAAGGCCGTGCATTATGCAGGCCGTCGCGCCAAGAATTCCAACGGTGCGCTGCTTTTGCTCTACCTCATCCCCGAAGGCGATTTCCAGCAGTGGCTGGGTGTCGAAGCGATCATGCGTGCCGAAGCGCGAGAGGAGGCGGAAGCCGTCATGGCCAAGGCTGCCCAGCGTGTGCGCGAGAGCATCGGCATCGATCCGGAAGTGGTGATCCGCGAGGGCAATGCTGCCGACGAGATCAATTCCCTGATCGAGGAAGATCAGGATATCGCCATTCTGGTGCTTGCCGCCGGTTCTGCCAAGGAAGGACCCGGCCCGCTCGTCACCTCGATTGCCGGTCGCACCGCAGCCTTCCCCATTCCCGTCACCGTGCTTCCGAGCACGCTGACAGACGAGGAAATCGACGCGCTGGCGTGATGTCGCTTTTGTTTCTTCGCTCTTGACCTTGTTTGTTCAAAGGCGCACTTGAACGCAAACCTGAACGGTCTTATCTTCTTTGGAAGAATTCTAAACGAGCGAACGCGTTTTCGCCGGGAGACATAAAATGTTCATTCAGACGGAAGCCACGCCGAACCCGGCCACCCTGAAATTCCTGCCGGGCAAGGTCGTGCTGGAAAACGGCACGGCCGAATTCCGTTCCTCTGCCGAGGCTGAAAAGTCTCCGCTCGCTGCCCGTCTGTTCGACGTGCCGGGCGTCACCGGCGTCTATTTCGGTTATGACTTCATCACCGTCAGCAAGAATGATGCCGAATGGCAGCATCTGAAGCCGGCCATTCTCGGTTCGATCATGGAACACTTCATGTCCGGCCAGCCGGTCATGGGCGGCGGTTCCGCCATGGCTGAAGCGACCGACGAAGAAGGCGAGTTTTTTGAAGAGGGTGACGAAACAGTCGTTGCCACCATCAAGGAACTTTTGGAAACCCGCGTCCGTCCGGCTGTTGCTCAGGATGGCGGCGATATCACCTTCAAAGGTTACAAGGACGGCACCGTCTACCTCAACATGAAAGGTGCCTGCGCCGGTTGCCCGTCTTCGACTGCCACGCTGAAGCATGGCGTCCAGAACCTGCTCAAGCACTTCGTGCCCGAAGTTCAGGCCGTCGAAGCTCTTTGATAAAACTGGCGCCGGCTTTGGTCGGCGCACAAACTGCCGGTAGTCTTTTATGATCGTTCTTGCCCTCGACACCGCCGGCATCGATTGCTCCGTTGCGCTCTATGACGCGACGGCCGACAAAATCCTCTCCGTACAGACCGAAATGATCGGCAGGGGCCACGCTGAAAAGCTGATGGCACAGATCGAAACCGCATTGGCGGAAGGCGGCATCACGCTGAAAGATGTCAGCCGCATCGCCGTCACCATCGGTCCCGGTTCGTTTACCGGCATCCGCGTCGGTGTCGCTGCTGCCCGTGGCTTTGCTCTTTCGCTCGGTATCGAGGCCGTCGGGATCACGACGCTCGAAACCATGGCCGTCCACCAGTTGGCCAGCGTTGCCGGTCACCCGGTCATCGCCGCCATGGATGCCAAGCGTGGCGAGATTTATGCCCAACCTTTTGGCGCCGATGGTTCGCCTCTCGAAGAAGCGCAAGCATTGCCGCCGGAAGCCGTCACAGCTCTCGCCACCCATTACAGCGCAACCATTTTTGGTACCGGTGCCGTCGCAATCGCTGCCGCAAAGGCCGGTGAAATCAGTGAGCCGGGCATGAAAACCGTGCCGGATCGCTTCGATATCGCCACTGTGGCAAAGCTTGGTGCGGCAAAACCCTTCGGCAGTGCAAAACCGAAACCGCTTTACCTTCGCGGGCCGGATGCTAAACCTCAGACAGGATTTGCATTGGCCCGCTCCTGAGACGCGCATGAACGACGATTACCTGAGCCTGAAACCCACATTCGATATCGCCGCGATGAAGGCAGAGGATTGCCGGGCTGTATCCGAACTGCATGGCCTTCGTTTTGCCCGCCGCTGGAACGATGGCGAAGTCCACAGCCTTCTGTCGCAGGAAAATACCTTCGGTTTCGTCGCTTACCAGACCAATGCCTTCTTTCGTCGACCACTGGGCGGTTTCGTTCTTGCCCGTGAAGTGGCCGGCGAAGCAGAGATCCTGACCATCGCCGTTTCGGAGAAGGTTGGTCGCACCGGCCTTGGCTGGCGGCTCATGCAATCGGCCATAAGGGAAGCGGCGGAACGTGGTGGCGAGACCATGTTTCTCGAGGTGGAAGATGGCAATGTTGCCGCAATCGGCCTCTACCGCAGGCTCGGATTTTTAACGGTCGCCACCCGGCCGGCCTATTATGAATCTGCCGATGGGAGCAAATCGGCGGCGCTTGTCATGCGTCGCGATCTTGGCTAGACCCGTCCTCTAATAAACGCATGAAGCAGGACCGAACGACGTGACAGATCTTACCAAATCTCTGGAGGAACTGTGTGCCGAGCGGGGTATGCGGATGACCGACCAGCGTCGTGTCATTGCCCGCACGCTGCAGGAATCGGACGACCACCCGGATGTCGAGGAGCTCTATCGTCGCTCCTCCAAGGTCGATCCGCGCATCTCCATCTCGACCGTTTATCGAACCGTCAAACTGTTCGAAGACGAAGGCATCATCGAGCGCCACGATTTTCGCGATGGCCGCTCGCGTTATGAAACCGTGCCGGAAGAACACCACGACCATATGATCGATGTGCAGTCAGGCACGGTCATCGAGTTCCATTCGGCAGAGATCGAGGCTTTGCAGGAACGGATCGCCCGCGAGCACGGTTTTCGCCTCGTCGGTCACCGTCTCGAGCTGTATGGCATCCCGCTCGACAAGGACGATCCTTGATCACCTGGATAAGGATTTTTTTCATCATCACGGGCCTCGTGTTGACGACACTGGTCCTTTTGCCGTTTCAGCTGGTCGGCCTCGCCTTTGATCTGAAGATCCGTCGTCACGTTCCTCGCGTCTGGCACCGCATCGCCTGTTGGCTGCTTGGCATCCGCATCCGCGTGCACGGTTCGGTAGAACGTCGCCGCCCCGTCATGCTCGCTGCCAATCATGCGTCGTGGAAAGATATTCTGGTTCTCGGCGCGGTGGCCGATGTCGCCTATATCGCCAAGATCGAAGTGGCCGACTGGCCAATTTTCGGAACGTTGGCAAAGCTGCAGAAGACGATTTTTGTGGTGCGCGAACAGAAGCGCCGCACCGGAGAGCAGGTCAATGAGATTGCTGCCCGCATGACCGGTGGCGAAATCGTGGTGCTGTTTCCGGAAGGAACGACCTCGGACGGAAACCGTCTCCTCGATGTCAAATCCTCGTTGTTCGGTGCCGCCACCGCCGCCGTGCCGCATACACCGGAAAAGGTGGTATACGTTCAGCCGGTGGCGATCGCCTATACCGGCATCTACGGCATGCCGATGGGCCGATATCACCGCCCCATCGCTGCATGGCCGGGCGATATCCAGCTTCTGCCGCATCTGATGGGCATTTTCAGAGCCGAAGCCATCGATGTCGACGTCGATTTCGGCGAAGCCATTGCATTTCGAGAGGGCGATAACCGCAAGCATCTGAGTGCCGCTGTTGTCGGTTCCATGCGCCAGATGCTGCGAGACCGGCTTTATGGCGTCCGTCAGGCTACGCCGGATATGGAAGTCGCCGATACCGGTATCGAGCCCGCAGAAGAACGGCCAGTCGACGCGCTATAACAGAGCCCTTCAAATCCGGCCTTTCTTGCGGTAAAGAGCGGCCATGAACCAGATCACCGTCATTTCCCCGGACACGGCCGAAAAGGCTGAAGTCGTCAGCAACGCCCGCAAGGTCTTCATCAAGACCTACGGCTGTCAGATGAACGTTTACGACAGCAATCGCATGAGCGATGCGCTGGCGAGCGAAGGTTATGTTCCGACCGAGGAAATGGGTGAGGCGGATCTGATCCTCCTGAACACCTGTCACATCCGCGAAAAGGCGGCCGACAAGGTCTATTCGGCGCTGGGCCGTCTGCGCGACATGAAGCGCACACGCGCCGAACATGGCCGCGAACTGATGATCGGCGTCACCGGTTGTGTGGCCCAGGCCGAAGGCGAGGAAATCCTGCGCCGCGCGCCCGCCGTGGATGTCGTGGTTGGTCCGCAGACCTATCACCGCCTGCCGCAGGCTTTGGCCCGCGCCCGTCAGGGAGAACGGGTGGTCGAGACGGATTATGCCGTCGAGGACAAGTTCGAGCATCTGCCGAAAGTGGACAAGGCGCGAGCCCGTTCGCGCGGCGTCACATCGTTCCTGACCGTGCAGGAAGGCTGCGACAAGTTCTGCACCTTCTGTGTGGTGCCCTATACTCGCGGCTCCGAAGTCTCCCGCTCTGTCTCGCAGATCATCGACGAAGCCATGCGTCTGGTCGATAGCGGCGTGCGCGAAATCACCTTGCTAGGTCAGAACGTCAATGCCTGGCGCGGCGAAAGCCCGAAGGGTGGCGAATGGGGGCTTGGCGAACTTCTCTATCGTCTGGCGGAAATTCCCGGCCTCGCCCGCCTGCGTTACACGACCAGTCATCCGCGCGACATGGATGACTGTCTTATCGAGGCGCATCGCGATCTGCGTGCGCTGATGCCTTATCTCCATCTGCCGGTTCAGGCCGGTTCCGACCGTATTCTGAAAGCCATGAACCGCCGCCACACCGGCGCCGAATATATTCGCCTCATCGAGCGCATCCGCACCGCCCGCGCCGATATCGCCATGTCGGGCGATTTCATCGTCGGTTTCCCGGGCGAGACGGATCAGGATTTCGAGGATACGCTCAAGATCGTCGAGGAAGTGAAATATGCCTCGGCCTATTCGTTCAAATATTCCACCCGCCCGGGAACTCCGGGCGCCGAGCTTGGTTCTCAGGTGGATGAAGCGGTGAAGACCGAAAGGCTGGAGCGGCTTCAGGCGCTGCTTCTGCGTCAGCAGCATGAATTCGCCGAAGGGTGCGTCGGAAAGACGATTGATCTCCTGCTGGAAAAGCCCGGTCGAATGCCGGGGCAGCTGATCGGCCGGTCGCCCTGGCTGCAGTCTGTGAATGTTGATGCAAAAGAATCGCAAATCGGTGACATTATTCAGGTACGAATCACAGGAACGGGGCCGAACAGCTTGTTTGCCGAGCGGGCAGGGGCTTAAATAGGCACCGACAACAACAGGAGCCTGCCTATTGGTCGAACGTGAATTGGTTTCTTCATCAGCGCGCCAGCCACGCCCAGCCGCGACCGACGCAAATCACTTCATCCTGACGTTCGAGAACAACAGGCTTGCCAGCGAACTGTTTGGCCAGTTCGACCAGAACCTCAAGCTTTTGGAACAGCGTCTCAACGTGGATGCCCGCGCCCGCGGCAATTCCGTGACGATTGCGGGCGAGGTGACGGCCACCAACCAGGCTCGCCGCACGTTGGATTTTCTCTATGAGCGCCTGCAGAAGGGCGGCTCGGTGGAAATTTCCGACGTCGAAGGCGCGATCCGTATGGCACAGGCTGCCGACGATCAGCTGCAACTGCCGACGCTCGAAAAGAAAGCACGGCTGTCGATGAGCCAGATTTCCACCAAGAAGAAGACCATTCAGGCGCGCACGCCGACACAGGACGCCTATATGCGCGCTCTGGAGCGCACCGAACTGGTGTTCGGTGTCGGGCCTGCCGGCACGGGCAAGACCTATCTCGCCTGCGCCCATGCCGCCCAGCTTCTGGAGCGTGGCGCCGTAGACAAGATCATCCTCACGCGCCCCGCTGTCGAAGCAGGCGAGCGTCTTGGCTTCCTGCCGGGTGACATGAAGGAAAAGGTCGATCCGTATTTGCGTCCTCTCTACGACGCGCTTTACGACATGATCCCGGCCGACAAGGTCGATCGTGCGATCACCGCTGGTGTCATTGAAATCGCACCACTGGCTTTCATGCGCGGACGTACGCTGTCCAACGCCGCGATCATCCTCGATGAGGCGCAGAACACCACCTCGATGCAGATGAAGATGTTTTTGACGCGTCTGGGTGAGAATGGACGGATGATCATTACCGGTGACCCGAGCCAGGTCGATCTGCCGCGTGGCGTCAAATCCGGTCTGGTCGAGGCTCTGCATATCCTCAAAGGTGTCGAAGGCCTTGCCGTCGTTCGTTTCCAGGATACCGATGTCGTGCGTCACCCGCTGGTCGGGCGCATCGTCCGGGCCTATGACGCGCAATATGCCGTCCATGAGGAAAGCGAGGAACTCGACCGCAGGTAAGCGGTCGAGAATTATTGATGCCTGAACTCGATATACAGATCAGCGTGGAAGAAGGCGGCTGGCCGGACGAAGAAACCCTGTTCGCGCTCAGCGAAAAGGTCTTGGGTGCTGCCGCCAACTTCCTTTTCGAACAGGAAAAACAGCCTTTTCCGCCGTTGCCGGTGGAGGTCTCTCTCGTCTTTACCGATGACGAATCCATCCGGCAGATCAATGCCGAATGGCGTCAAAAGGATAAGCCGACCAATGTCTTGTCCTTTCCCGCCTATCCGCTGGAACCGGGTGGAAAACCCGGCCCCATGCTTGGCGATATCGTGATTGCGCGCGAAACCGTCGCTCGCGAGGCGGTTGATCTGGACAAGAGTTTCGACGATCATCTGACGCATCTTATGGTGCACGGGTTTCTGCATCTCTTCGGTTACGACCACCTCGAAAAGGAGGAGGCGGAAGAGATGGAAGGGCTCGAGACTCGCATTTTGGCCGCACTTGGCTTATCTGACCCCTATGCGGGACAGGACCCGATAGTATAGTCTGGAACCATGAACGATCATTCGAGCAATGCTGCCGCCCGTGACGGCAATGCGGAATCGTCCTCCTCTGAAGAGGGCGGAAGTCCGTTACGTCACGAAAATACCAACCGGACCCAGTCGTCCTTCTGGTCTCGCGCCGTCCGGCTGCTGAGACCCTCGCAGGGCGAAAGACTGCGTGAGGACCTGGCCGACGCGCTGATGACCGATGCGGCCGTCAGCAACGCGTTTTCGCCCGAAGAGCGGGCGATGCTGCACAACATCCTGCGCTTCCGCGAAGTTCGCGTCGAAGATGTGATGATCCCCCGAGCCGATATCGAAGCCGTCGACATGACGATGACGCTCGGCGACCTTCTGATCCATTTCGAGGAAACCGGCCGTTCGCGCATGCCGGTCTATGCCGATACGCTGGATGACCCGCGCGGCATGGTGCATATTCGCGATCTGCTTTCCTATCTGGCCAAGCAGGCGCGCAACAAGCGCCTTGGCTCCACGCCGCGCACCGCTCAGGTGGGTGTTGCCGCCGATGGCGCCGCAACCGAAAAGCCGGCGCGCACCGCCAAGGCCGCATTCGATCTCGGTCGCGTCGATCTCACCAAAACGGTTGCAGAAGCCGGTCTGGTCCGCAAGATCCTGTTCGTGCCGCCTTCCATGCTCGCCTCCGAATTGCTGAGCAGCATGCAGGCCGCCCGTACACAGATGGCGCTGGTTATCGATGAATACGGGGGCACTGACGGCCTCGTCAGCCACGAAGATATCGTCGAAATGGTCATCGGTGACGTCGAGGACGAACATGACGATGACGAGGTCATGTTCTCTCAGGTCAGCGAAGACGTTTTCGTGGCAGATGCGCGCGTCGAACTGGAAGATATCGCCAAAGCGGTTGGTACCGATTTCGATGTGCGTGTGCAGCTCGAGGATGTCGATACGCTCGGCGGCCTGATCTTCTCGGCGCTTGGGCGTATTCCGGTGCGGGGGGAAGTCGTGCAGGCCGTTCCGGGCTTCGAGTTCCAGATCCTCGATGCTGATCCGCGTCGCATCAAGCGCGTTCGTATCCTGCGCAAGCGCGCAGCAGTGCGCCGTCGCATCAAGAGCGATCTCGAACATGGAGCGGACGCGGAAATCGCTTCCAGCGCCAGCGTGACGCCGATCAACGGCATGGCGCCACCGCCGGCCACACGTGTCGAGCAGCCTCGTACCTGATCGATATCGATTTGAAAGCGCATTTCATACGGCACGCGAAAGCGTGCCGTTTTGCATTCTGCAGCCTTGAGAAAAACTGCACGGACAAGCTGCACGACAAGAGGCGGTTTTTTTGGAACACTGCCGCGGGTTTGATTCGGGCGATATGAGGGTGTGAATGGAGCGGCTGGCAGGCAGGGTCATGCTTCTATGGGGCTGGCAGCGGGCGCTTCTGGCGATTGCAGCCGGTGCAATCGGTGCACTGGCGCTTCCGCCGGTCGGCTTTTTCGCCGCATTTTTTGTGTCCTTCACCCTGCTCGTATGGCTGATGGACGGCTCGACCGCCGGTTCCGAAGGTGGCTTCCTGCGGCGCTTCCGCTCCACCTTCATTCTTGGCTGGCTGTTCGGCTTCGGGTATTTCGTGGCAGGCCTGTGGTGGCTCGGCAATGCGCTTCTGGTGGATTCGGATGAATTCGCCTGGGCGCTTCCGTTGGCGATCTTCGGTCTTCCTGCCTTCCTTGCCCTATATTATGGTCTTGCAACGGCAATCGCCGGTGCCCTCTGGTCGGATGGCTTTGGGCGGCTGGCAGCGTTGGCGCTCGGTTTCGGGCTCGGAGAATGGCTGCGCAGCTTCGTGGTGACGGGTTTTCCCTGGAACACCATCGCCTATGGCATCATGCCCATTCCGCTGATGATGCAGTCGGCCGGTGTCGTCGGTATTTTCGGTTTGTCCATTCTCGCCGTCTTCATCTTTTCCGCGCCGGCTCTCATCGGTACGCGCAAGGGCATGGCCACAGGGCTTGCCATCGCCGTTCTGCTTTTTGCCGCCCATCTCGGGTATGGTGCATGGCGCTTGCACAACGCCGACGCGCTCATGGCTGCGCGCCCTCAGCAGGATATTTCCGTTCGTCTGGTCCAGCCGGTCATCGATCAGGCCCGCAAGATGGATAACAGCGACCGCGTGGCGATCTTTGAAGAGCATCTGGCGCTGAGCTCTGCGCCGCCTGCCGAGGGTGCAAAACGGCCGGACGTGATCGTCTGGCCGGAAACGTCTCTGCCCTTCATCCTAACTCAGAATCAAGATGCGCTCGTGCGCATTGCAGACGTTCTTGAAGACGGTCAGGTGCTGATTGCCGGCGCCGTTCGCGCAGAAGATGCCGGACCGGGACGTCCTCCCCGCTATTACAACTCCATCTACGCTATCGACAGTCAGGGGCAGATTATCGGTGCGAGCGACAAGGTGCATCTTACACCCTTTGGCGAGTACCTGCCTTACGAAGACTTTTTTAACTCTATCGGCATTGGCAACATTGTCGATATGCCCGGCGGTTATACCGCAGGCAGCCGGCGATCGCTGATCACGCTTCCCTCGGGAACCAGCTTTTACCCGTTGATCTGCTATGAGGCGATTTTCCCCGATGAAATCTCGTCAGAGTCCGAAAAAGCCAGTGTTCTCCTCAATATAACCAACGATGCCTGGTTCGGTGTCACACCGGGTCCGTACCAGCATTTTCAGCAGGCGCGGCTGCGTGCAATCGAAACGGGTCTTCCGTTGATTCGAGATGCGAACAACGGCATATCGGCGGTGGTAGACCCATTCGGACGTATATCAACAGGTTTAGAACTTGATCACAAAAGCGTGATCGACTCTACCTTTGGTGGTGGTTCTGTCTCGCATTGGAGCAATTTCGCACGTGAAACGCACCTATGGTTGATTGCAGCTGCAATGTTTCTGATTGCAGTGATTTCCCGTCTGGGTTTTAAATCTCGCGTCAATTGACCAAAAACCCCCAAAATTGCATAGTACAAGCAGCCTATCGTGTTGCCATATGCTTCCTCGTTTATGTTGCGTGCAGCTAAATTAGCAATGAGTGTATTTACACACGGAATACGGGTCATGGGGATTTGATAGCAACTTAACTAGGACTGAGAGATGATTGAGAATAAGAAGAAGCCGAATCCGATCGACATTCATGTCGGTAGCCGTATTCGTCTTCGCCGCACGATGCTCGGCATGAGCCAGGAAAAACTGGGCGAGAGCCTTGGCATTACTTTCCAGCAGATCCAGAAGTACGAAAAGGGTACCAACCGCGTTGGTGCCAGCCGTCTTCAGAATATTTCGAGCATCCTGAACGTACCGGTTTCCTTCTTCTTCGAAGATGCTCCGGGCGATCAGTCCAATGGCCAGGCCGGCACGGCCGAAGCTTCGAGCTCCAACTACGTTGTCGACTTCCTTTCCTCTTCGGAAGGCCTGCAACTCAACCGTGCGTTCGTAAAGATTTCCGACCCGAAGGTTCGCCGTCGTCTGGTTGATCTGGTCAAGACCCTCGCTGCCGAGGCTGATACCGAATAACGCTTTCCTCCCAAGACTGCGTAGTTCTTTAAAAGCGGCCAAACGGCCGCTTTTTTCGTTTTGGTGCACGCGCTTGGGGCACACCTGAGTGGATCCGCGCGGGATCTCAGTCAGGAAATCATCGCATAAAGATATATTTATGTCGTTGTGTTCTTGTTTTTCGAGGGCGAAATCAGTACACATTCGCCGAGTTGTTCTTGAGGGGAATCCCAACATGCGTGCCAACTATCTCTTCACCAGCGAGTCCGTTGCTGAAGGTCATCCGGACAAGGTCTGCGATCGCATTTCCGACGAGATCGTCGATCTGGTCTATCGTGAGGCCGTAAAGACCGGGATCAATCCCTGGACGGTGCGCATCGCCTGCGAAACCCTGGCCACCACCAACCGCGTCGTCATTGCCGGCGAAGTTCGTCTGCCGCCGAGCCTGATGAAGAAAGACAAGAACGGCAACGACGTCATCAATCCGTCGAAGTTCAAATCCGCTGCCCGCAAGGCCATCCGCGACATCGGCTACGAGCAGGACGGCTTCCATTGGAAGACCGCCAAGATCGACGTGCTGCTGCACTCGCAATCGGCTGACATCGCGCAGGGCGTGGACAACGCCGCCGACCAGCAGGGTGACGAAGGCGCCGGCGACCAGGGCATCATGTTCGGTTTCGCCTGCAAGGAAACGCCGGACCTCATGCCGGCTCCAATCTATTATTCGCACAAGATCCTGTCGCTGCTCGCGACCGCCCGCAAAAAGGGCGAGGGCGATGCCGGCAAGCTCGGCCCCGACGCCAAGAGCCAGGTGACGGTGCGTTACGAAAACGGCAAGCCGGCCGGCGTTGCCTCGATCGTTCTGTCCACGCAGCATCTCGATGAAAGCTGGGATTCCAAGAAGGTTCGCCAGGTTGTCGAACCCTATATCCGCGAAGCCCTTGGCGACCTGCCGATCGATGCCGACTGCAAGTGGTACATCAACCCGACCGGCAAGTTCGTTATCGGTGGCCCGGATGGTGATGCCGGTCTTACCGGCCGCAAGATCATCGTCGATACCTACGGCGGCGCTGCCCCGCACGGTGGCGGTGCATTCTCCGGCAAGGACACGACCAAGGTTGACCGTTCGGCCGCTTACGCTGCCCGCTATCTGGCCAAGAACGTCGTTGCCGCCGGTCTGGCCGAGCGCTGCACGATCCAGCTTTCCTATGCAATCGGCATTGCCCAGCCGCTGTCGGTTTATGTGGACCTGCACGGTACCGGTAACGATGTGACGGAAGACCAGGTCGAGGCGGCGATCCGCAAGACCATGGATCTTTCGCCGGGCGGCATCCGTCGTCATCTCGACCTCAACAAGCCGATCTACGCAAAAACCGCATCTTACGGTCACTTCGGCCGCAAGAACGGCCGCGACGGTTCCTTCTCCTGGGAGAAGACCGATCTCGTGAAGCCGCTCAAGGATGCCCTGAAGGCTGCCTGATCAGGTCTTTACGGACCGGCGCATAAAACTGTAAAGCGGGTATCTCTTCGCGGAGGTATCCGCTTTTTGATTTCGAAAGACCGACCATGACCGAACCATCGCATCCGACACGCGCCACCGAAGCCTTCTTCGGCAGACGCAAGGGCAAGCCTCTGCGCGAACGGCAGGTGGAAACGATGGGTACCGTTCTGCCGGCGCTTTCGGTGGATCTCAATGCCGAAGCGCCAAAAGATTTGGGTGAACTTTTTCCGTTCACACCCGAACGCATTCGCCTGGAAATCGGTTTCGGCGGCGGCGAGCATCTCGTGCACCGCGCGCAGGAAGAGCCGACCACCGGCTTCATCGGTGTCGAACCCTTCGTCAATTCCATGGCAAAGCTGCTGGGCCGTGTCGGCGAACTGGATCTGAAGAATGTTCGCGTTTATGCCGATGACGCGACACAATTGCTGGACTGGATGCCGGAAGCCTGCGTCGATCGTATCGATCTTCTCTACCCGGATCCGTGGCCGAAAAAGAAGCACTGGAAGCGCCGTTTCGTGTCGCAGGTCAATCTGACCCGCTTTCACCGCGTACTGAAGCCGGGCGGTCTGTTCTGCTTCGCATCGGATATCGATACCTATGTGAACTGGACGCTGACCCACTGCCACGAGCACGGTGGATTTGCCTGGACGGCTGAAGAGCCGGCGGACTGGTTGACGCCTTTCGCAGGCTGGCCGGGCACGCGTTACGAGGCCAAGGCCAAGCGTGAAGGCCGATCGTCCGCCTATCTTACCTTCCGCCGCTCCTGAGATCGGCTAGAGCGGCACAGACAATAATGGCGCAGTTGCCGAAAGCAGCCGCGCCATTCTTTTTTTTCAATGAAGGCTGACGGTGCGAAGTTCGTCTTCAGCCGCCTTGAAGAAGGTGCTGGAGCGGTTGTCGCTCAAAAGGATCGGCGTGCCGTCGGCACCGAACAGGGCCCAGAGGTCAAGAGCAGGATCGATATCTGGAGCTTCCGGAAAACAGCGTGAGACCTCTTCGGAGCGCATCCTGCGGATATAACCGACTTCGCCGGCGCCAAGGTCTACCAGTTCATTCTGCGTCAAGCGCGCAGTCGCTTCTTTCAGCAACATTCCAGCCTCCGTCCTGAGGGCATTCCGGCATCGTCGCCGTTGACCTACTCTGAGACGGAAATATTAATTTTTCGCACCATGCGCTCCGGTTCCGGGCGAATGAGGTCGACCGAAAGCAATCCGTTGCGCAAGGCCGCGCCACCCACCTGCATGCCATCCGCCAGCACGAAAACACGCTGGAACTGGCGCGCAGCAATGCCGCGATAGAGGTAATCCCGGTCCGGCACGTCGATCTGGCGCCCGCGGATAATCAGCTGGTTTTCCTCGACGGTGACGTCGAGTTCCTCTTCGGAAAAACCGGCAACGGCAATGGTGATGCGCAAGCGCTCGACGCCGCTGGCATCTGCAGCAATTCGCTCGATATTGTAGGGCGGATATCCATCGTTCGCCTTGGCAAGGCGTTCCAATGTCTTTTCCATCGCATCGAAGCCCAGAAAAAGCGGGCTTGCGAAGGTCGTGCTTCGGCTCATGTCGTTCAGTCCTTGAATTCAAGCGACCATGTCCGCACCCAAAAATGGCATGCGGTTGCGACATTCATATGGGAAATCTCAGGCGCCGCTGCAAGCGCGCAAAACGCCGGCAGCGGCGGGAAGTTTCAAGGAAACCCTCAAAGATGCGCCGCGACTTCTTCCGTTGTCGGAATGGAAGGCTGCGCACCGGCTTTCAGGCAGGCAAGCGAACCGGCAACGGCGGCGCGACGAAGCGCATCGGGAAAATCCAGTCCCTGCTCCAGCCCGGACACGAGATAGCCGCAGAATGTATCGCCGGCACCCACCGTGTCGATCGGCGTTATGTCGAGGCCCCTGGCCTTGTGGACCATGCCGTTGCGGACCGCGATCACACCCTCGCCACCCAGGGTGACGACCAATGCCTGACCACGCTTTGCATGCCATTCCAGCATCGCGGCTTCACGCTCGTCGGCCCGTGTGATGTTCCGGCCGACCAGCAGGGAAAATTCCGTTTCGTTGGCAACGACGATATCGGCAAGTGTCGCCAGTTCGGCAGCTTCCGGTGTCAGCGGCGCGGTGTTGAGAATGCTGACGATATGCTGGGCGCGGGCAGAGCGCAGCGCACGCTCGACACTGTCTGCGGGAATTTCCAGCTGCAGCATCAGCAGGCTGCCGGCGCGCATGGTGCCGACGGCGATATGGGCCTGGTCGTCATCGATCGTGCCGTTTGCTCCAGGCACGACAACGATCATGTTTTCGCCGTCGCCGCCCACGAGGATTTGTGCCGTGCCGGTCGGTTCGCTGCTGCGGGTGACAGCGGAAAGATCGACGCCCGCCTGATCGAGAAGTTCCAGAGCCGGCTTGGCAAACTCGTCTTCACCAACGGCACCCGCCATGCGAACGCTACTGCCGGCGCGCCGTGCAGCCAATGCCTGGTTTGCACCCTTGCCGCCGGCTGCCGTGGAAAAGCCGGTGCCGGCAACGGTTTCGCCGGGCGCCGGAAGGCGTGGCGTGGTGGCGATGAGATCCATGTTGATGGAGCCGAGGACAGTGATCATGAAAAGCCTATAAAAGCGTTCGAAGCTGTTTTTTCGCGGCCGACACTGCCCGACGGCGTCAGTCCTCGTCAACTACCCTCAGTTTCAGAAGTCCTGTACGGCTTTCGACACCATGAGATGGTTGTGGCTTCTGGTCCTCAAGACCTGGATTGGCTTGACCCGGAGCCTCAAGCTCCAGCGCGCCGATCCTGGCGCCGCGACGGTTCAGCTTGTCGGAGGAGGTGAGGATTTGCTCCACGTCCTTCTGGGCGGCGAGAAAATGGCTCTGAAGCTTGCGGGTCCGGTCATCCAGTCGGCCAAGATCGTCCATCAGGAGCGCCACCTCGCCCTGGATCAGGTGCGCCTGCTCGCGCATGCGCTGGTCCTTCAATACGGCTTGAATGACCTGAATGGAAAGCATCAGCAGCGAAGGGGAAACGATGACGATACGCGCGCGCTGCGCTTTCTGCACCACGCCTTCGAAATGCTCGTGGATTTCCGCAAAAATCGATTCCGACGGCACGAACAGGAACGCGGTCTCCTGCGTTTCGCCGTGTATCAGGTATTTTTCGGCAATGTCCTTGATGTGGACCTCGAGATCACGGCGAAACTGCTGGCCGGCATTACGACGTATCTCTGCATCGTTTGCCTCTCGAAACACGTTCCAGGCTTCCAGTGGGAATTTGGCGTCGATGACCAGCGGCGGTGTGCCGTTGGGCATCGCAATCGTGCAGTCCGGTCGCGTGCCGTTGGAAAGCACGGTCTGGAAAGCATAGGCGCCCTGCGGCAGCGCATCGGCAACGATTGCTTCCATACGGCCCTGGCCGAATGCGCCGCGCGTCTGTTTATTGGAAAGAATCGCCTGCAAGCCCACAACATCCTTGGCCAATGTCTGGATGTTGTTCTGCGCCGCATCGATGACGGCAAGCCGCTCCTGCAGGGCGCGCAGATTGTCGTGGGTGGATTTGGTCTGTTCGGTGATCGTTGCGCCAATCCGGTGGCTCATCCCGTCCAGGCGTTGGCTGACGGCGCGATTGAGCTCCGACTGGCGGCTGCTCAGTGCCTCGCCCATGGCCGCCATCCGTCCCTGCATCTCGGCCTGCAGCCTCAACATTTCCGCAAGCCGGGCGTCGGCTTCGATCGCGCGGCGTGTGGCTTCCTCCTGCGCATGCGCGGCCGACCGTCTGCCGGAAGCGACCATCAGCAGAGAAAGGGCAAACAAAAGCATCGCGATGCCGGCGATTGCGACAAGAACGGGATTGCCGGTCAGAGCGGCCAGGAGGCTGTTTTGGGTTTCCATGTCGCAACCGTATCAGATTTCTTTCAAGGCGGAAGATCAAAACAAGAACAAATTGCTTTGGCCCGCATCTGGAGCGAATTCACGATGTGCCGACGAGAGCGCTGAAAGCCAGCAGTGCAATTTTTGTTTTCCCTAGCGAAAAGATGGGATAATGGGAGGCCATGACGATCAAGCCGCTTATTATTCTGCCCGATCCGCTGCTGCGCGCGGTGTCTGCTCCCATTGAGCGCGTCGATGACGAGGTGTTGAAGCTCGCCGACGACATGCTCGAAACGATGTATGACGCGCCCGGTATCGGCCTTGCTGCCATCCAGATCGGCGTCGCACGCCGCCTCCTGGTCATCGACGTCGCCAAGGAAGGCGATCCGGCCCAGCCCATGGTGTTCATCAACCCGGAAATCGTGAAGTCTTCGGACGAGCGGTCGGTCTATGAAGAAGGCTGCCTGTCGATCCCGGAATATTATGCCGAAGTGGAGCGCCCCGCGACGGTGACGGTGAAGCATATCGGCCGCGACGGCAAGGAACACATGCTGGAGGCCGATGGCCTGCTGGCGACATGTTTCCAGCACGAACTGGATCACCTGAACGGCATTCTCTTCATCGACCATATCTCAAGGCTGAAGCGCGAGATGGTGATCAAGAAATTCACCAAGGCCGCGAAAGCGAAGGTCTGATCGAGCCTGCTTTCGCCTCGCGGCGATGCTCGAATTCCATCCCGCAACCCGATGCCCATGAACCACGACGGATCTGACCATGTCTCTTCGCATCATCTTCATGGGCACGCCGGATTTTTCCGTGCCGACGCTGCGGGCATTGAAGGAGGCGGGGCATGACATCGTCGCCGTCTACAGCCAGCCGCCGCGCCCGGCGGGACGGCGCGGGCTCGATCTCACCAAATCTCCCGTGCATCAGGCCGCCGAACTGCTTGGTATCCCGGTCCTGACGCCGCTCAATTTCAAAGCCCAAGAAGACCGCGAGACGTTTCGAGCCTTCAATGCGGATGTGGCTGTCGTCGTGGCCTATGGCCTGCTGCTGCCTGTCGCCATTCTCGAAGGCACGCGCTTCGGCTGCTACAATGGCCATGCGTCGCTTCTGCCGCGCTGGCGTGGTGCCGCTCCTATCCAGCGCGCCATCATGGCTGGTGACGAAAAGACCGGCATGATCGTCATGAAGATGGAAAAGGGTCTCGATACCGGCCCGATGGCGCTGACGAAGGAAGTCGAGATCGGCGAGGCCATGACGGCGGGCGAGTTGCACGACACGCTGATGCTGGTCGGTGCCCGTGCCATGGTCGAGGCGATGGAAAAGCTGGAAGCCGATGACCTGCCGCTGACGGTCCAGCCGGAAGAGGGCGTGCTTTATGCCGCCAAGATCGACAAGGGCGAAACCCGCATCGATTTTTCCAGATCCGCACGCGACGTTCATAACCATATCCGCGGACTGTCACCCTTTCCCGGCGCGTGGTTCGAGCTGGAGCTCAACGGCAAGTCTGAGCGTGTGAAGGTGTTGGCATCCGAAGTGGCGCAAGGGCAGGGCAAGGTCGGTGACGTGCTGGCTGACGGTGCTTTGCTGGTGGCCTGCGGCGAGGGGGCGGTACGCCTGACACGCCTGCAGAAGGCGGGTGGCAAGCCGCTCGATGCCGCCGACTTCCTGCGCGGCACACCGATCGCGGCCGGCACTATTCTGCCGTCGCCCGCCGAGGACGCCTGATGCCCCGCTTCCGCATGACCGTCGAATATGACGGCACCGCCTATGTCGGCTGGCAGCGCCAGGAAAATGGCCATTCCGTACAGTCTGCCATCGAAAAGGCCATTCTCAAGCTGACGGGCGAAACCGTGTCGATCCGCGGCGCGGGCCGTACCGACAGCGGCGTCCATGCGCGCGGGCAGGTTATCCATGCCGATCTTTCACGCGAATGGTTGCCTCACAAGCTGCGCAACGCCATCAACGCCCATCTGATGATGGCGGATGAGGCCGTGTCGATTGTCGAGGCCATGGCTGTCGATGACGCTTTTGACGCGCGCTTTTCGGCGACCAAGCGGCATTATCTTTATCGCATCCTCAATCGTCCGGCACCTTTGGCGCTGGAAAAGAATCGTGCCTGGTGGGTGGCAAAGGAGCTTGATCACGAGGCGATGGATGCGGCTGCGCAGATGCTGGTGGGTCATCATGACTTTACCACCTTCCGCTCCACCCACTGTCAGGCGAAAAGCCCGGTGCGGACGCTGGACCGGCTGGACGTGACGCGCGTCGGTGACCTGATCGAAATCCGCGCCAGCGCCCAGAGTTTTCTGCACAACCAGATCCGCTCCTTTGCCGGCACGCTGAAGATTGCAGGCGAAGGAAAGGTGACGCCGGATGACGTGCGCGCAGCGCTGGAAGCGCGTGACCGCAAGGAATGCGGCCCGGTGGCGCCCCCGGAAGGTCTTTATTTCATGAAGGTGGAATATCCCGGCGATCCGTGATGCCGGCGATGATGCCCGGATATATCAAGGCGCTACGCCGAGAAACGTCTGCAGCGCGTCCGAGAGCAGCAGCGAGGGAATGATCAGCGTCATTGCCGTGGTTGCAACGGTAAGGGGTTGAGGGCCAACAATCATCCGCAGAATTCGCGACAACGAAAACACCAGCCCAAGCAGCAGCCCCAGCCACAAAAGCGCAACAAACCCTTCGCTGCCCGGCAGGACGAAGGCGACCACGATCAGCGCCGCGTAGCAATAGGAAAACGGCACCGACAGCCAGTTTGAAATAACGACGATGGCCGGAAAACGGTTGCGCAGACCAAGCGCCATGCAGAGAACGGCCACCAGTACAAGCGGTGCGATCCAGTTCATGCCGTCGATCAGGCCAAGTTTAAAGAAAAAGCGCAGGCCGAGTTTGGTGCCGGGAGGGCTGTCTTCCAGCACGGCAAGCCGTGCCCAGTTCCACGAAATCAGCATGGGCGGCAGGCACCAGACGATCGCCCAGAAAGAGCGCATCATGCCACGGTCACTCAGGTCGAGGCGACGAAAACCCTGTGCGTCGCCTTTGACCAGCAACCACAGGCCCGAGATGTAAAGCTGGAGTTCAGTGAATGACGGCATCGGCAAACCACCGGGTGATGAAATCGCCATAGATGCGGGTCAGCGTCTCCAGATCGGCTACCGCCACGCGCTCGTCCACCATGTGCATGGTCTGGCCGACAAGGCCGAATTCCACCACCGGGCAATAATCCTTGATGAAGCGAGCGTCCGACGTGCCGCCGGTCGTGGAAAGTTTTGGCTCCTTGCCGGTGATTTCCTTCACCGAGGCGGCGAGCGAGCCGATCAGCGCATCGTTGCGGGTGAGAAACACATGGCTGGGGCGGTCTGCCCAGGTGATTTCGTAGCGGGTGGCGTCACGGCCGGGGCGAAGCGGGTTGGTCGCGGCCGCGGCATCCAGGCGGCGCAGGATTTCCGCCTTGACCGTATCGGCCGTCCAGGTGTCGTTGAAGCGGATGTTGAAGGCGAATGTTGCCTTCTCCGGCACGACATTGGTGGCCGGATTGCCGACGTCGAGGGTGGTTACTTCCAGATTGGAGGCCGGAAATTCCGGTGTGCCGGCATCGAATGGCGGGTCCATCAGCGATGAGGCCAATGACAGCGCGCCGCGCACGGCATTGTCGGCCAGATGCGGATAGGCGGCATGGCCCTGAACGCCATGGACGACAACCTTGCCGGACACGGAACCGCGGCGGCCGATCTTGATCATGTCGCCGAGTGCGTCCGGATTGGTCGGTTCGCCGACGAGGCAGGCATCCCAGCGCTCGCCCTTTTCGGCTGCCCATTTCAGCAGCTTTGTCGTGCCGTTAACGGCCGGGCCTTCCTCGTCACCGGTGATCAGGAAGGAAATCGAGCCTTTCGGCGCACCATGCTGTTCGATGTGTCGGGCAACGGCGGCGACGAAGCAGGCAATGCCGCCCTTCATGTCGACAGCACCTCGGCCGAACAGTTCGCCATCAGCGATTTCGGCGGCAAAGGGCGGATGGCTCCACGAAGCCTCGTCACCGGGCGGCACGACATCCGTGTGCCCGGCAAACATCAGGTGCGGTCCGTCGGTGCCTATACGGGCATAGAGGTTTTCGATGTCCGGCATGCCCGCTTCGCTTGCCACCATGCGCTCGACGGTAAAGCCGAGCGGCTGGAGCATGGCTTCCAGCGCAGTCAATGCGCCGCCTTCCGCCGGAGTGACGGAAGGGCAACGGATCAGCGCCTGCAGGTTTGCGACCGGATCAACAACGGACATCTTATAGGCCTTGGGATGGTTGGGATCAGTCGCGCAGCAGTTCGTTGATGCCGGTCTTCGAACGGGTCTTTTCATCGACCGTCTTGACGATCACGGCGCAATAGAGATGCGGGGCGGCGAGACCGTTCGGCATGGTGGCGTTGCCCGACGGCATCGAACCGGCAACGACGACCGAGTAGGGCGGTACTTCACCAAAAGTGACTTCGCCGGTGGCGCGGTTGACGATTTTTGTCGACTTGCCGATGTAGACACCCATGCCCAGCACAGAGCCTTCGCGGATGATGCAGCCTTCGACGACTTCCGAGCGGGCGCCGATGAAGCAATTGTCCTCGATGATTGTCGGGCCTGCCTGCATCGGCTCCAGTACGCCGCCAATGCCGACGCCGCCGGAAAGATGAACGTTTTTGCCGATCTGCGCGCAGGAGCCGACGGTGGCCCAGGTGTCGACCATCGTGCCTTCATCGACATAGGCGCCGAGGTTGACGAAGGACGGCATCAGCACGACGTTCTTGGCGACATAGGCCGAACGGCGCACGACGGCATTCGGTACTGCGCGGAAACCGGCGGAGCGGAATTCGCTCTCGCCCCAGCCTTCGAACTTCGACGGAACCTTGTCCCACCAGGTCGAATTGCCCGGGCCGTTCTTGACGACTTCCATGTCGTTGAGGCGGAAGGAGAGGAGAACGGCCTTCTTGAGCCACTGGTTGACGGTCCAGTTGCCATCTTCGCCGCGAACCGCGACGCGGGCCTGACCGCTGTCCAGCAGGTTGAGGGAGGTTTCGACGGCGTCGCGCACTTCACCTTTGGTCGAAACGTTGACGTTATCGCGGTTGTCGAAGGCGGTCTCGATGGTCTTTTCGAGGGCGGCGAAGTCGAAGCTGCTCATGGGAAATCCTTAAACGTCACGCGATATCGTGAAGGTGGAGATGGCCTTGCCGTCTGGCAAAAACATGGGCTTTGGTCTAAGCGACCACCGATCAGGCGTCAATGCGATTTGGTACTGAGGGAATGGAATGACAAAGACTGAAAACGAAGCTACGCGGCGTACGGATGGCGTCTGGGATCCACTCAAGGACAGCAACACAGATCGGCGCAAGGCTGAAGCAGTCCCCAAAACCCCGCAGACGCTTTCACCATCCTACCGGCTTGCCTATGCCGATCCGGACTTTCTCTGCAGCGAGGAACTGCGCCCGGTCCGCCTGCAGCTCGAGCTTCTGAAGGTCGAGCTGTCACTGAAGGAATTGGGCATCAATTCCACTGTCGTCCTGTTCGGTGGCGCGCGTATTCCCGCTCCCGGCGTCGAGCCCTGGGCGGCGCGCAACGAGACACAGCGCAAGAACCTCAAGGACGCATCGGTCTATTACGATGAGGCCCGCAAGTTCGCCGGTCTCTGCGCACAGCAATCGCGGCTTGCCGATTTCAAGGAATATGTGGTGGTGACCGGCGGTGGTCCGGGCGTGATGGAGGCCGGCAATCGCGGCGCTTCGGAAGCAGGCGCGCCGACCATCGGCCTCAACATCGTATTGCCGCACGAACAGGCGCCAAACGAATACGTGACACCGGAACTAAGCTTCAACTTCCACTACTTCGCCATCCGCAAGATGCACTTTTTGACGCGGGCAAAGGCTGTCGTGGTCTTCCCGGGCGGGTTCGGCACGCTGGACGAAATGTTCGAGGCGCTGACGCTGATCCAGACCAAGCGCATGGAGCCCATCCCGATCATTCTGTTTTCGGAAGCTTTCTGGCGCGGCATCATCGATTTCGGCGCGCTTGCAGATTTCGGCACGATTGCGCCGGAAGACCTGTCGCTGTTCAGTTTCGTCGAGACTGCCGAAGATGCCTGGAAGGTCGTGTCGGACTTCTACAAGCTGTAGTCGGAAAATAAAGAACCCGCCCCCACGGGGGACTGGGGCGGGTTCTGCAACGCTCTGCCGGGTATTAGAGGGGGCGGTCCGGCAGGTCGTCGATGCTGATGGCACCATCCTTGTTGGTGTCCATGAAGGCGAAGAGCTTTTCCGCGGCGGCCGTGGCTTCAGCCTTGCTCACCTGGCCGTTCTCATCGGTATCGGCCAGACGGATGAAGCGCATGGCGCCGCCTCCACCCTTGCCATGGCGGCCGGGACCCTTGGCATGGTGCGGCTTGCCTTCCTTGCCTTCGGCGCGTTCTTCCGGCTTCTTTTCGCCGTCCTTCTTGGCTTCCTCACGCTCAGGGCGCGGGTGATCCTTGCGGAAGGCTTCCATGGCGGCCTTGCGGTAGGCGCGGAATTCACCCGGCGTCAGTGAACCGTCCTTGTCTGCGTCGATCTCGGCAAACTTCTTTTCTTCAAACGCGGTGAGTTCGGCCTTGGTCACCTTGCCGTCCTTGTCGGTATCGGCGTTTTTCAGAAGGTAGATGAAGGCGCGTTCCTTCATCATCGGGCCGCCCATCTCGTGGCGCGGGCCATGGCCCTTCGGGCCGCGATCGCCCGGAGCCGCAAAACTTGTGGGCGCGGTGGCGCCGAACACAAAGGCGGCTCCAAGGGCAGCAAGTGCGATCTTCTTGGCGTTCATGATGTTTCCTTCCTCATTGCTTATTGCAGCTTCAAGGTAAGGCCGAGGCCAGGCGAGGACCACTTAAACATCGGTAAGGTGGATGAACTTTCGGTAAGGTGCGGCCGCAATATTGCTGACCGCCAGCCCGTGTCAGGCCCGAAGCGCCTGCAGGAAGCCCGTGAGGTCCTGCGTCAGGTAATCGATATGCACGTCCTCGTCGCTGATCTTTTCCCAGCGCTCGATGACGATGTCTGCCGTCACTTCCGGCGCCAGAAGCACGGTGCGCATGCCCAGCGCCTTTGGCGCGATGAGGTTGCGTGGCAGGTCTTCGAACATGGCGGCGTGTTGTGTGTCGACGCGATGCAGTGCCGCGAACTTGTCATAGGTGGCGCCGGCCGGTTTGGGCAGGTAGTCGGCAGCGACGATGTCGAAGATGTCGTCGAACTGGTCGAGAATGCCCATCGCGCCGGCAGCGGCTTCCGCATGCGGTACTGTGCCGTTGGTCAGGATGAACTTGCGGCCCGGCAGCGCCTTGATCGCGTCACCGAGATCCGGCTGGGGTTGCAGCAGCGAATAATCGATCGCATGCGCGCGTTCCAGAAAGGCAGCCGGATCGACGGCGTGATTGAGCATCAGGCCTTTCAGCGTCGTGCCGTGTTCGTGGTAATATTTCTTCTGAAGCAGCTTGGCGTCGGCCGGCTCCATCTGCAGCAGTTCCGCCACGAAAGCGGTCATGTTGGTATCGATCTGCGCGAACAGATTGATGTGATGCGGATAGAGCGTATTGTCGAGATCGAATACCCATTCGGTGACATGGGCGAAATCGGCGGCGTCGGGAACTGTCTTCAGGTGCGGCATGCCGCGGTTATGCACTGCCGCTGAAATAAAGGCCAGCGCGAAAAGGCGGGAGAAGCGACGGGATGGAAGAGATTGGCCTGTTTGCAAAATGGTTCGAAACGCCGATCGGCCCGATCCTCGCCGTCACCAGCGAAACGCATCTTTTTGCCGTCGAATTCCATGACGAGAAAACGCGCGGGAATGCGCTGTCACGGATGGAGCGCAAACTGAATGCCCGCATCGTTCCGGGCAGCAGCGGTGCGCTGGAGCAATTTTCGCAGGAATTTGCTGACTATCTGGCCGGCAAAAGCTTCGATTTCCGCGTGCCGCTTCACTACGAAGGCACGGAATTCGAATGCCGTGTATGGCAGGCGCTGCTGGATGTGCCGCTGGGAGAAACCTGTTCCTACGGCGATCTGGCCCGGGCAATCGGCGAGCCGACGGCATTCCGCGCGGTGGCTCAGGCCAACAATGCCAACCGTATTCCGATCGTCATTCCATGCCACCGCTGCATCGGTTCGGATGGCTCGCTGACCGGTTTTGGTGGTGGTCTGTGGCGCAAGAAATGGCTCCTGCGCCACGAAGGCGATATGCGGCCGGTGGGGCTGTTCGCCCTTAGCTGAACGCGCGTGAGCTGATCAGGGAACGATCAGCGTGCCGGCACCGTGCTCGGTGAAGATTTCCAGAAGCACGGAATGCGCGGTCTTGCCGTTGAGGATGACGACGCCCTTCACTCCGGCGCGGATGGCATCGATGCAGGTCTCGACCTTGGGGATCATGCCGCCGGAAATCGTACCGTCCTTGATCAGCGCCTGTGCCTGCGCAACCGTCAGTTCCTTGATCAGGTTCTTGTCGCGGTCGAGTACGCCCGGAACGTCGGTGAGGAAGAGAAGGCGGGTGGCATGCAAGGCACCGGCAATGGCGCCGGCAAACGTGTCGGCATTGATGTTGTAGGTGGCGCCGTCACGGCCGGGAGCAACCGGGGCGATGACAGGGATCATTTCCGACTTGGCCAGCAGATCGAGCAGCGTGCGGTCGACTTCGACCACTTCGCCGACGAAGCCGAGATCGAGCACCCGCTCGATATTGCTGTCGGGATCGATCACGGTCTTTTTGGCCTTTTCGGCAAACACCATGTTGCCGTCCTTGCCGCAAAGGCCGATCGCCCATTCGCCGGTCTGGTTGATCAGCGCGACGATTTCCTTGTTGATCGAGCCGGCGAGAACCATCTCGACGATCTCGACCGTCTTCGCATCGGTGACGCGAAGGCCGCCTTCGAATTTTGATTCGATGCCCATCTTGGTCAGCATGGCGCCGATCTGCGGCCCGCCGCCGTGAACGACGATGGGATTGACGCCCGACTGTTTCAGTAAGGCGATATCGGCGGCAAAAGCCTTGCCGAGCGCGTTGTCGCCCATGGCGTGACCGCCGTATTTCACGACGATGGTCTTGTTCTCGTATCGCTGCATGTAGGGCAAAGCCTGTGCAAGCAACTGAGCCTGGAGTTCGCTTTCGGAAGCCGTCATGGAAAAATTCCCTACACCTCGATTATGCGGGCCTTTTAACGCATGTTTTTGATCGTGAAAACAATTCCTGCGCAGATTTAGCAATCTGCCATATTGACATCGCGCGCCTTTAGCCAACTTTTGCGGGATAAGGACGTAAAGGGGATGCAAGCATGGCGGGTGAAGACCTCGCGGGGATGATTTCACGCGTAAGCCTTGGCGACAGGGCCGCGTTTTCCGCGCTTTATAGTGCAACCTCTCCGAAACTTTTTTCAGTCTGCCTGCGTATCCTCAAAGACAGGACTGATGCCGAAGACGCCCTCCAGGAAATCTTCGTCAAGATCTGGCACCGTGCAGATCGTTTTGCGGCAAGCGGCATCAATCCGCTTGGCTGGCTGATGGCGATTGCCCGCAACCATTCGATCGATCTGCTGCGCGCCCGCAAACCGGTGGCCAGCAATATCGATGAAGATGGGTGGGACATCGCCGACAGCGGTGCCGATCCCGAGCAGGCCGCCGTCTTGAAAGGCGAGGGCAAGCGCATTGACACGTGCATGGAAGAGTTGGAATCTGACCGCGCAGGCGCCGTTCGCAGCGCCTATGTGGAGGGTTTGAGTTATCAGGAACTGGCTGACCGCCACGCCGTGCCGCTCAATACGATGCGCACCTGGCTGCGGCGGAGCCTATTGAAGCTGAGAGAGTGCTTGGACAGATGACCACACCGGACCAGAGCGAAGGTGATAGAGCCCGCGACCAGGTGATTGCCGGGGAATATGTGCTCGGCGTGCTGTCGCTGGAAGAGCGACGCAATGTCGAGGCGCGCATGATGCGTGACACTGCCTTTGCAGCCATGGTCGGCCGTTGGGCGGAAAACCTGTCGAGCTTCAATGAAGATTACGATTTGGTCAGCCCGCGCGCCGCAGTCTACCCTCGTATCGAAGCAAGATTGTTTCCGGCGTCGCAGAAATCGGGTTTTGCCGGCGTCTGGAGCTCGGTGACGCTCTGGCGTTCGCTGACGGCGCTTTCCGTCATATTGCTGGCTGGCACCGTTGTTCTGCAAACACAGCCGTTCCGCCCTCAATCGCCTGACCAGCCACTGGTGGCGCAGATGTCTGGCGAGGGCAATGCCATCAGCCTTGTTGCGAGCTATCAGGCCGATAGCGGTCGCCTGTCGGTAACGCCGGTTGCGGCCGGCCCGAGCGACCAGAAATCGCTCGAACTCTGGATGATTTCGGGCAACGATCCGGCTGTGTCTCTGGGTGTTCTGCCGCAAAACGGCGATGGCGAGATCGAGATACCGGAAGCCATGCGCAGCCGCATCGCGGCAGGCGTGACGCTCGCCGTCAGTCTGGAGCCTTACGGCGGTTCGCCGACAGGAAAGGCGACCGGCCCGGTCATCGCCGCCGGTCAGACGCGCATTCCCTGACGTGTTAACTTTTTCTTCACGTAGTTGAAAAATCCGGCGCGCAATCGCCGGATTTTTTGTTTGATCCACTCATCCCGGTTGAAACTCTTTTTGCCGGATGTCCGTCTCTTCTTATGTTCCCGAGGATGAGGAACCAGCGCTCCGGCAACCCGCCGCGACCGCCGGATCAATTGTGGAAGAGGACTTCTGAAATGTTGAAATCCGTTATTCGCGCGCTGGCGATTGTCGGCGTGGTGGCTGCTGCTGGCGTGGCGCAAGCCAAGAACCCGATGGTCGGCGGTGCCGCCATGTATGAAAACAAGAACATCGTCGAAAACGCCGTCAACTCCAAGGATCACACCACGCTGGTTGCTGCCGTCAAGGCTGCGGGCCTGGTCGATACGCTCGCCGGCAAGGGTCCTTTCACGGTCTTCGCGCCCACCAACGAAGCCTTTGCAAAGCTCCCCAAGGGCACTGTCGATACGTTGCTGAAACCGGAAAACAAGGCGCAGCTCACCAAGGTTCTGACCTGCCACGTCGTTGCCGCCAATGCCATGTCCACGGCTATCGAAAAGATGATCAAGGACGACAAGGGTACGCATGACGTCAAGACCGTCGGCGGCTGCGTGCTGAAGGCCAAGCAGTCCAAGGGCAAGATCACGCTGACCGATGAAATCGGCGGCGTTGCCCATGTCACGATCGCCGACGTCAAACAGTCGAACGGCGTCATTCACGTCATCGACGCGGTGCTGCTGCCAAAGATGTAACTGAGATATTTGGCATGGCGGGGGCCGTGAGGCGTAACCGCCATGCCATCAGAATAACGGCCGCTTCTGCCCCGAACTCGGCCGTTCAACCGGTCTGACGGTATTCCCCCCTGCCGTCCCCGCAGCAAACCGTCAGGCCGGTTTCCCTACGGCAACACCAATGGCGCGGCGCAGATCGTCGATGCCGCCAGCCTTTTCCGAAGAGGTTGCCAGAACCTCGGGGAAGGCTGCCGGCCGCTTGCGGATCTTTTCCGTCGTTTCAGCGAGCAGTTTGATCACACCCGGTGCCTTGATCTTGTCCGTCTTGGTCAGAACGATCTGATAGGACACGGCTGCCTTGTCGAGTAGATCCAGCACTTCATCGTCGTTCTTCTTGATGCCGTGGCGGCTGTCGATCAGCACATAAACGCGTTTCAGCGTGGAGCGGCCACGCAGATAATCGAACACCAGCTTGGTCCAGTTGTCCACCAGCTCCTTCGGCGCCTGCGCATAGCCGTAACCCGGCATGTCGACGATCGCCATCGGCGGCATGTCGCCTTCCTGGCCGGAATAACCGTCCGGAACGAAATAGTTGAGTTCCTGCGTACGGCCCGGCGTGTTGGACGTGCGAGCAAGACCCTTCTTGGCCACCAGCGCATTGATCAGCGACGACTTGCCGACATTGGAGCGACCGGCAAATGCCACTTCCAGCGGGCCTTCCGGCGGCAGGAAATCCATCGAGGGCACACCACGGATGAAAATCCAGGGGCGGCCGAACAGTGGCTTGGCGTCCATGTTTTCGTCAGTGGGCATCGGTTTTGTCGTCCTGTCTTTGATCTGAAGGCTCGGGCTTCGTGGTTTTGGATCGCAATGTCAAGCTTTGCGGGGCAAAGGCTTTTTCGCGGGGCCAAAGAAAAACCCCGCCGGAGCGGGGTTTGTCGATCTTATTTCTTGTCTTCGGCCGGCTTTTCCGCCGGTGGTTTCTTCTTGAACATGCTCGCCAGGTTTCCGAACAGTTCGATCTTGGCGCCGTGGCGCTTCATGATGATCGCCTGCTGGGTCACGGAAAGCGTGTTGTTCCAGGCCCAGTAGATGACGAGACCGGCCGGGAAGCTTGCCAGCATGAAGGTGAAGACGACCGGCATCCAGGTGAAGATCATCGCCTGTGTCGGATCCGGCGGTGTCGGGTTCATGCGCATCTGCACGAACATGGTGACACCCATGATCAGCGGCCAGACGCCGATCATCAGCGCATGCGGCACGTCGTAAGGCAGAAGGCCGAACAGGTTGAACAGCGATGTCGGGTCCGGAGCAGAAAGGTCCTGGATCCAGCCGAAGAACGGTGCATGGCGCATTTCGATGGTCACGTAGATGACCTTGTAGAGCGCGAAGAACACCGGGATCTGCAGAAGAACCGGCCAGCAACCGGCGATCGGGTTGATCTTCTCTTCCTTGTAGAGCTCCATCATGCCCTTTTGCAGGGCCATGCGGTCGTCGCCGTGTTTCGCCTTCAGTTCTTCCATCTTCGGCTGAACGCGCTTCATGTTGGCCATGGAAGCATACTGCTTGCTGGCCAGCGGGAAGAAGATTGCCTTGACGACAATGGTGGTGAGCAGGATGGCGACGCCGAAATTGCCGACGTGACGGAAGAAGAAGTCCATCAGCTGGAACATCGGCTTGGTGAAGAACCAGAACCAGCCCCAGTCGATCATGCGGTCGAACAGCGGGATCGAGAACTGCGTTTCATACTGCGCGATCAGCGGCACTTCCTTGGCGCCGGCGAAAACGAGGTTCTTCAGCTCCGTCGAGCCGCTCGGCTGGATGGTGACGTTGTCGGTCTTGAAGTCGGCCTGATAGCGCGGCTGACCATCGGTGAAGTGCGAGAAACGCGACTCGTAGGGAACGCCCTGCGGCGGAACGAGGGCAGAAGCCCAGTACTTGTCGGTAATGCCAAGCCAGCCGCCGGTTGCCTTCGGATGGGTGACGTTTTCTTTTTCGATGTTGGAATAGGTGTTTTCCGAAAGGCTGCCATCCGCGCCCGCGACGCCCAGGAAACCTTCGTGAATGACCCAGACGGAAGGTGTCGCCGGCTTGTTGTAGCGGGTAACGCGGCCATAGGAGCCGATATTGACGGCTTCAGCCGTCGGGTTGTCGATCTTGTCGTCGACGGTCAGCATATAATGCTCGTCGACAGAAATCTTGCGGGTGAAGACGATGCCCTTGTCGTTCGTCCAGGACAGTGTGACCGGCGTCTGGACGGTCAGCTTGTCGCCGCTGGCGACGGTCCATTGTGTGCCCGGGCCGGGAACGCTGCCGGAATCGGCGCTGCCGACAAAGCCGACTTCGCTGAAGTAGCCATCCTTGGTGTCGGCGGGCGAAAACAGCGTGATGAGCGGGCTCGAGTCGTCCACGGTCTCATGGTACTCGCGCAGCTTCAGGTCGTCGAAGCGCGCGCCTGTGAGGTTGATCGAGCCGGAAAGAGCCGGCGTGTCGATAACGACGCGCGGCGATTTGGCAAGCGATTCCTCGCGGGTGGCGGTGGCCTGGGCCTGCGTGGCGCCCGGCATGTTGCCGGACGAGGTGGCGGCGCCCGGGCTTTCCGGCGTGAATTGCTGCTGCTGCGCCTGCTGGGCCTGACGGACTTCTTCGGCGCGCTGCTGGGCTTCCATCCTCGGGCCCATATAAAGGAACTGCCAGGCAAGGACGATCACGACCGATAGGCCGATCGCGATGAAGTAATTACGGTTTTTTTCCATCATGCTTTCCTGGGGCGGAGTTCCTCGGGTTGCCGTGTCTCGGTCGGCTCTCGATGCGCTGGATGAGCGCGGCCCCCAAGTCGGCAAAATTCGCCGTCAGCACATCGCGTCGGGCGACAATGACATAGTCGTGTCCGTCTTTCATTGCAATTGCGGCACTGTGCTCAACGGCTGCTTTGAGCCGTCTGCGCATGCGGTTTCTTTCAACCGCGTTGCCATGCTTCTTGGTGACGGTGAACCCGACGCGGGCACCGGTATCCGGTTCCTGGCGGTCGAGCACTTCCAGAAGGAAGAACTTGCCCTTGCGGCGCTCTCCTTCCCGGACACGAAGAAACTGCGGACGGCTTTTCAGCCGCCCGACAGCATTTTTCTGAGGTTTTTCGTCTTTGGTCGCCCGGTTTGTCATCGGGCAAGTCGGCCTTAGGCCGACAGACGCTTGCGGCCGCGTGCGCGGCGAGCTGCCAGAACCTTCTGGCCGCCATTGGTTGCCATGCGGGCGCGGAAACCGTGACGACGCTTGCGAACAAGCTTGGACGGCTGGTAGGTACGCTTCATTTTTTTAATACCGCGGTGTGCGGCCCTTCTTGGGTTTGCTTCTAAGAGCAAGAGCGTTGCGAAAGAAACGTTCCGGCATCAGGTTCGCGCTCGCGCAGACCATGGGCCGGACGTTGGGGCGGCTTATAAGGGTAGTGGGCCGCCAAAGTCAATTACCGAAGGGACCAAAGCGCAATGGCCTTCGGAGGCGAGCGGTTGCTGCGATGCAGCAGATTTTCACGATTTTGATGTGCGGTGCAGTAAATGCGCTCTGTGGTTGATTTCCATTTGAAAGTATATCTTTGGATGTATTTGAAATTAAAGAATAAATCCATTCGAATTATTTAATTTCGAAAGTGTTTATTAAAAGGCGAGTGATAGTCATTCTGCATCAGGTCCGGTTTTCCAGCTTTGCTCTGTGTATCGCCGCATCCGTCGCCTTGTGGGGGAGGTTTCATGAAAATCCGTGGCAGAATTAATCTACTTGTCGGCCTGATGAGCCTGGTCGCGTTTGCGATCGGCGGCTTGTCGCTGTTTGCCATCTTCGAATATCGAGACCGTATCGATACATATGGGGTGGCGGCTGATCGCGTTTATAAAGGCGAGCACGTCAATCGCGTCGTGACTGCCGTGGTGATGGAAGCCCGCGGTATATACGCGGCAGATACGGTTGCCGCTTCCGAGCCTTTCGCAAAAGGAATTCTCACCAATCTCGATGAGCTGAAAAAGGTAATCGGTGAATGGCAGCCGCTGGTGCCGGCCAGTCAGCGCGCCGATTTCGATGCGGTTGCGGCGCAATCCCAAGGGTTTGTCCAGTTCCGCTCCGAAACGGTAAAGATCGCGCGTGAACAGGGGCCGCAGGCTGCGGCCGTTCAGGGTAACAACGAAGCCAACCGCGCCAACCGCAAGGCCTTCCAGGCCAGCATCGACAAGATTGTCGCCGCCGATCAGGCGGAGCTTGTGGTTCTCGACAAGGAACTCGATGCGTTCGGCCAGACCGTCATCCTGCTGGTTTCGGTCGTCACACTGCTGGGCGTCCTTCTCGGCGCGGCATTCGGCCTCATCACCGGCCGTCGCCATCTCAGCAATCCGATTGTCGATCTGACCGGCGCGATGACCCGCATTGCCGGCGGCGATTTCAACACGCAGGTGCCATCTGTCGGCCGCAAGGACGAGATCGGCGACATGGCCGCAACCGTCGAGGTGTTCAAGCGCAACGGCTTGGAAGTCTCGCGCATGAATGCCAGCGAAGCCGACATGCGTGGCAAGAACGAAGAGTTCCGCCGCCATATGGCCGAAGTGGTGACCGCTGCCGTGGGTGGCGATTTTACCCGCCGTATCAACCATTCCTTCGGTGAACCCGGCCTCGATGCCTTTGGTCGCGATGTCGA
>UCHV01000044.1 GCA_900472395.1 Hyphomicrobiales bacterium | reverse complement strand
ATCTAGATTGCCGCTATGCAGGCTGGGTGAGGAAGGAACTCCGCATCATTCGTGAGACCGGTCGATGCGAACGTTAGGGAAATTAAATATTCACATTCGCTGAATTGCGCGCTACAGTCGCTCATCATGCGTATCCAGTCTGTGCCCGCTGCCTTGACCAGGTGGCGGGCTTTTTTCGTCTAAAACATTATCTTGCGCGAGAGGTGGGGGGCGGCTGGACCGAGGGGCCTCAGTCCAGCGATAGGTGTGAAGTTGGGACCGCTACCCACCCAGCGAACCAAACGATTTGCTGCGCCCGGCGCCTCTATCTCATGATTCGGTGCTGACGCCATGCCTGCAGTTATGACCGTCTGTTTGCGTACAATACGGCAGAAGTCCGCTCTGGAAGGATTTATGCAATGTGTGCACGCTGCTGTGCGGTTGTCAGAAACAGCCAGAATGCGGGTTCCACTGTGTCTTCGGAAGTTTGCCCGAAGCCTATGTGGTTCTGCAAAGACAGTCCCATGGCGTCCTCAGCCGCAGTCATCGTGAGCAAGGCAATCCCAGCTGCCCCGATCTCCGATACAGGTAAATGCGGGGACTTCCTGATTTCGCTGCAGGCGCTCGCCATGATCCGGACAACAACCGAAATCGAGATCGTGGCAAGCAAGAAAACTGCCGGAGCCCCCGGGAATTTGCCCGGCAAAGACAAAGGTGTAGAACGGCCCTAGTTCACCAACTCGATAGCGTCATCATTCGCCGGCTCGTCGAAAACCGGCGTCTCCGCAAGTTGCCGAAGCGTTGCCGCCAGTGCGGCCAGTTGTTGTGCAATTTCGCTGATCGATAGCGATGCCAGATCATCCTGATCCATAGTTCCCTCCATCACGGCGGAACGCAAGACAAACATCGCCCGCTGGTAAGGTAGGTCAAAAACCCGTAAATTCATAGGGTGTAATATTTTCCGCACGGCGGCGGGTGGAACATAAACGCCGGTTGAATGTTCTATTCATCTGACGTTCATGTTCAGGTGGAGTTTCCAATGTTTCTCAATACATTCAACGCCGGTGCTGCTTTCGGTTTCTCACGCGAGACAGGCACCTCCTGTGGTAAGCCGGCGATCGAAGCGGAAATGAAATATCTGGAAGGCGTCGACTGCAGTGATGTTGTCGTCGAGGAAAACGGACAGTACATCGTTCTCGATGGAACGGTTCCATCAAGTCGGGATCTTTCCAGAATTGTACGCCTTGCGACGGAAATCGCGGGCCGTGAAAACGTCATCTGCCAGTTGATTGTGGTTCCCACCGGGAAGGGTGAAACTCCCTTCATGCTGGCATAACGTTGAAAGTGAAATCTAAGTATCAAGGCCCGTTCTAAGCGGGCCTTTCTCCTGCACAGTTGTTTACCACGTATCGGTGCATTCATCGCCGCTAACAACGCGCTCTTCCATCGAGCATCCAATGACAACCGCGACCACGTCTCCACGCGTACTTGCGGGGCTACGAAGGCAGTCTTAACAGTTGGTTGTTTTGCCCGATGCGGCGAGAGCGTCCAGCGCGGCATGGTGTCACGGGGTACTTGAATCAGGCAGGACGACGAGAAGAGGGCGCCCCACTCCGATGGCATCGGAATATCGTCCCGCAACCCAATGCAGTCGGTCCTCCTGAAGGATCTCGACGTCCTTAATGGCATTCGTCGCTGTGACGAGAGCCAAACCAATTTCGCCATGGCGGACTCGATCGGCAAGTTCCGGACTGTGATGGCAATGCACCATGAGTTCCAGCTTTGGGTGGTGAGCAGTTAAGAAATCGACTATGCCGACCAGGAACGCTGCAGCGTAGTCGTCAGGAATGCCAAAGACTACGCGCCCGACTAAGCTGGTGGCAGCAAGATCGGTCATCGCGGCGGCTTGCGCCTCCAAGATGCGGCGCGCGTGTTCAACAAGTCGTTCTTCATGTGGCAGAAGACGAACGCTCCGGCCAATCTTCGCGAACAGTTTGTGCCCCAACCGCAGTTCGAGCTCTCTGATGTGAACAGAGACGGTGCTCTTGGCTTTGTTCACCTTATCGGCGGCGCGTGTGAAGCTGCCCGTCTCGATGCGGTATCCAGTAGCTACGCCGCGCTTG
Source organism: Hyphomicrobiales bacterium (assembly GCA_900472395.1). GTDB lineage: Bacteria > Pseudomonadota > Alphaproteobacteria > Rhizobiales > Rhizobiaceae > Neorhizobium. The sequence goes on along the minus strand of UCHV01000044.1, from coordinate 88,020 downwards.
CCCCGCTCGTTCAAACGGGACAGGTGCTTACAGTTCTTCCGGCTTCGCTCATCAATTCGGCCAGTCATCGTTCAGTCGACCCGGAGGTCGGCCTACCGGAATTGCCCACCGTTCGCTACGGCCTGATTGGGCCTCATCAGCTTTCGCCGGCCGCGTTGCTTCTCCGGGAGATCGTTCGCCTTAAAGTCAGTGCCCACAGTTCGCCAATCTAGATGTCTTCTTCTTGCATGGCAGTTGAAACCGATCTGGCAGTTTTTTGCTCCTAGCAGCGGAAGCTCAAGCGCGGTGCCCCATCGGCATTCAAACAAAACTTCATATGCAAAAAACGGCTCGCAAGGCCGATCGCTTCATTCAGACTGCCTTGCGGAAGTGGGCGTATGCAAGTCCATATCCATGATCGTACATACGCAAAGCGCATCTACCAAACTGGACGCGCATGCACCATTGGTATCGCCCTCATGGCGGGATAAACAAAAACCATCGCGCGCCACCATCGAATTGGTCTCCGGTTTTGCCGACCTCATCGATCATTGCGACAGGCTATCCCAGCGCCAGCTGTTTCAAAGCGCTTTTGAGAGCCACTCAGAAAACATGCGTCGACCAGCATCACGGAGCTTTGGACCAAAGCGCTTCGCATCCTCTCGAATTAGACTGGGATCGATACCGGTGTCTGCAAGCTCGAAGGCGTGTCCAACGAGCCACTCTTCGAGACCTCCACATGCATCGACTTCCGGATGAAACTGGACTCCAAGAACGGAAGAGCCGATCATAAACGCCTGGTTGGCGCAGTTTTGCGTCGACGCCAGATTGGTCCCGCCCGGCGGGATCTCGAAGGCGTTGCCGTGCCAGTGCAGTACGGGAACGTCCAAAAGATGTCGCAATGCACTTTCCTTCCCCGCACCCGAAAGCATCAAAGGACCAAAACCAATCTCTTTAGGATCGGATGGGGCAACGCTCGCACCAAGTGCAGCGGCTATCTGCTGAGCTCCAAAGCAAATCCCAACGGTCGCACGATTTGCTTGTACGCGTGCAGCGATTATCCTCCGCTCCTCGATTATGAAAGGGTAGGCGTCAATGTCGTAGACGCTGACCGGTGCTCCCAACACAAAAAGCAGGTCCGGTTCAATTGCATCAAGCGAGGACAAGTCATCTGCGCCGATGTCGTGATAATGCAGATTGAATCCAGCGGGCCGTAGCACTGCCTCAAATGCGCCGAGATTTTCAAAATGCACGTGCCTTATCGCGATGGCGGTTTTGAGCATCAGTGATCTCTTTTTGATCGGTGGTGGCAAGGCACGATAGAAAGAGCGCTCCGCCTGCCAAAGAGCCGGTTGTCTGCGCGCATCCCGGCCGGTTCGCACTTGGCCCGAGAAACCCGTACAGTCACTGCCATCCGTCCACGTCGTCAACAAGCCCGATGAGCTAAAGCAGGAGTTATTGACTATGCCAGCGATGATTGTTTGCCTTGTTGGCGCCCTGCGTCCGTTGAGACAAAGAGCGTTAACATCGGAATTTCCAAGTGGGTTGTGAGCAGGACCAACTACTTTTCGGTCAACGGATTTGCGGATGACGAGCAGGGAGACAAGGAAAACCATGGAGGTAAGGAAAGAGCGTTTACTATTTAGCCTCACGTACCCTACAGCAGGTGGATGACCTTAATGGGTAGGGGGCAGTTCTTCAGCAGACCAGCGCGTCAGAAAATCTGTCTACCACAGGTCTTGTGGAAGCCGATGTTGCGGTGCGCGATACATTCACGCTCGGGCGGCGCGATTAGTCAGGCTTGTCAGCGTGGTCAACCGTGCTGGCGATTGAACACCGTTTCGAAACCCTAGGACAAGGCGCTGAAGGTTCCGAAAAGCAAAATGATTGCCTTGTACTACCGGGTCATTCGACACGGACGTGAAAAAGTGCGCGACGAACTTGATCATCGATCGGCTGTCGCCCGAGTGGACGATCCGCCGATGATGGCACACATTTTACATGGATCGAATGAACATAGGCTAACTTTCGCAAATTGCGCGCTGGCGCATTTGCCTAGCAATGAAAAGAATACGCCGCTAAAAGCTGCAGGCGGGCAGGTCGAGGACTAGGGAAAAGCGACTGAAATCGCCGAGAACCTCGACGTTTCGCTCTTTTCCTCCTCCGGCTGCAACACTTCGATCGGAGCGCGACCATACAACGATCTCCCATTAATTTGGGTAGACCGCAACTGATAACCTTTGCATGATCGACAAGGACAAAGGATTTGCGGCTTGGTGAGATGCATCTCCCAGTCGCTAAAGATTTCAAGATATGTCGCAAAGCAGGGTGAACGTCCGTCCGTGCAAAGGACAGCACATAGGACGAGAGCCGGGCTGTTCACCTATCCTTGAGTTGGCTTGTCAAGGCAGCTAGTACAACCGGCGGGAAGAGGAGACGCTGCCGAGTTAACCTCTGCTTGCGCCAATCAGCAGTCGTAAGCCGAGCGCTCCCATCACGACGCCGGCGGTACGGTCAAACCAGTCTTTCCAATGTAGGTAGGCTTTTCGCGGTCTATTTGCCGAGAAAATGATAGCGACAAGAGTGTACCAACCCGCTTCGACTAGGAAGATGGCTGGCAGTAGCACTGCAAAGGTCCATAGGGGGACCTGCGCTGGAAGAAATGCAGCAAATATGCTGCCGTAAACGATTGCTGCCTTGGGATTACTCATCTGTGTTGCTGCAGCCATCAGGAATGACCGGCATAAACTACGGGAATGCTCGTGTGACTGAGAAGAGATGACAATCTGGCTACGTGCCGTGCGCCATAAACATATTGCCAGCCACAAGAGATACAATCCGCCGGTTATCTTCATCACCATGTATAGGAATTCAGCTTGAGCCAGTACAGCCTGTACTCCCAGTAGCCCTAACGCACCATAAAACATCCCACCCGCGCCCATGCCAATGGCCGCGGCAACGCCGTCCAGTCGAGACTGGGCGATAGCGGTCCGGGTGACGAAGACGAAACTTGGTCCCGGGCTTGCTGCGCCAACAGCGATAGACCCTAGAATACTGACGATCGCAACGGGTAGTTCCATGATATGTCCTATGCTGATTTGTGAGCGTTAGTTGAATTGCGCCAACGAATGCTCAACGAGAAGCTCGGAGAGTAGGCGCAAATGACCTAGCCCGGACCAACCGGTTTAGAGCCTCGGTGTAGGCCAGTCAGAACCACCTTGAATGTTACAGCCGAGTGAGGCGACCAGATTTACTGGTGGAGACACATTCGCCGACGATGGTTCGACAGCTTGCTCGATGAGCGACCGCCCCGGCTTTGAAAGCCATTCAACGACCCTCGTCAAATTACTGAGCGCTGGAAGAAGCAAAGAAAGATCTGCCCACCCGGCCAACGTTTATCGTCCACCAGGCCTGTCACCGGGGTTAAGAATTTGTTCTCCGGAAGGAGGCAGCCCAAAAAAGATATATTCGATTGGTCGATTCAAAGCACCGGTCGGCGCGTCCTGCAACTGCGAGCCTAAATCTTTCCGATGTCGTTTACGGCGATAAATTGCATTGCCTTGGTCGGGGTGCATGAAAATTTGAAATTCCCCTGGTCGAGCCCCATGCCCCGCAACGCCCGAAATTCCATATTGCTGGATAAATGGCACGAGATCACACGACCGGCTTTTCATATACTCCAGGCTGATTTTGAGCACCCGGACAGATGAGGGATTTGCCGCCATCTGTCCGAGTTCGTCCCATCTTGCGCTAGATGGAACGATCGATTTCAATCCGTCATTCTGCCGCGGGATCGAAAGCGGAATGTGCGGCTTGGTCGGGCGAAAGAGCAGCGATGGCCTTGGCGACGCCTGCGCCATATTCAGGATCGGCCAACGTGCAGTGCTCAATATGTCGGCTAATAATCGCTTCATCCGCGCCCTTGATGGCGATGGCTGTGTTCTCGAAGAGAGCAACCCTTTGGCTCGGTGTCATCAGCCTGAACAGGTTGCCAGGCTGGCTGAAATAGTCATCGTCCTCGCGGTGGTCCCAGCGCGCGGCGGCGCCTGTGTTTTTTAGCGGTGGCTCTGAGAAGTCTGGCTGCTCCTGCAAAGTTCCAAAGCTGTTCGGAGAATAGTGTTTAGCGCGGCCGCCGTTCCCATCGACGCGCATTGCCCCGTCACGATGATAAGAGTGGACGGGGCATTTGGGCGCGTTTACGGGTATCTGGGCATGGTTCACGCCTAACCTGTAGCGTTGCGTGTCGCCGTAAGAAAAGAGCCTCCCCTGAAGCATTTTATCCGGGGAGAACGAGATGCCAGGAACAATGTTTGCAGGCGAGAATGCCGCTTGCTCGACGTCCTGGAAAAAATTCTCCGGGTTTCGATTGAGCTCAAAAAATCCCACTTCGATCAGTGGGAATTCCGCCTTGGGCCAAATTTTCGTAAGGTCGAAGGGATTGAACGCGCAGTTATCCGCATCATCTTCGCTCATGATTTGTACGAACATCGACCATCTCGGATAGTTCCCGTTCTCAATATTATTAAACAGGTCTCTCTGATGGTTTTCTCGGTCTTCACCGATGATCGCCGCCGCTTCCTTGTTGGACAGGTTTTCGATTCCTTGCTGCGTGCGAAGATGGAATTTCACCCAGTGACGTTCATTGCGGTCATTAATGAAGCTAAAGGTGTGGCTTCCAAAACCATGCATGTGTCGCCATGACTTTGGGATTCCACGCTCACTCATTACGATGGTGACCTGGTGGAGCGCTTCCGGCAACAACGTCCAATAATCCCAGTTGTTATTAACGCTGCGCATACCGGTGCGAGGATCACGTTTCACGGCGTGATTGAGGTCAGGAAACTTCAGGGGGTCGCGAATAAAGAAAACCGGCGTGTTGTTGCCAACCAAATCCCAATTTCCTTCCTCCGTGTAAAATTTCATGGCGAACCCACGGATGTCACGCTCGGCATCCGCTGCACCACGTTCTCCAGCCACAGACGAAAATCGGACAAACATCTCCGTCTGTTTGCCGATTTCAGAGAATATTTTGGCACGGGTGTAACGGGTGATATCATGAGTAACGGTAAACGTTCCAAAAGCCCCTGCGCCTTTTGCGTGCATACGTCTCTCTGGAATGACCTCCCGATCAAAATGTGCCAGTTTTTCAAGAAACCAGACGTCCTGCAGTAATGCGGGGCCGCGCCGCCCTGCCGTCATAGTGTTGCTGTCGTCGGCGACCGGAGCGCCAAAAACAGTTGTTAATTTTGTCATGTTCCGTCTCCCTTAGTGCCTGCCGCTGCAGGTCAGGCGAAAAATCTACTGTCGTCTCGCTGATAGGTGAAAGATAAATGCCCTATCAGTCTGCATAGGCTTCGCCTATTGATCGCCGGTGCCAGGTTGTCGGAATGGACCGGCCGCATTATCGGGAACAAGCGCGTTCAGGAGGGTTGCAAGTTCTTTGAAATCCTGCTCGCGCGTATCGCTCTTTCGCCAGACAAGGGCGATATCGCGTCCTATATTAGGTTGTCGAATTGCGCCGACAGTAAGCGCGTCGATGTCAGAAACCGCCATCGCTGGAAGGAGTGTGCATCCTTCACCTGCACCGACCATGTATTTCAACGCCGATATACTGGTCGCAAAACGCTTCTTGGTATCTACAACAGCACAGCCTCTCAAAGCGTGATCTCTCAGACAATGCCCCTCACTTAAGATAAGGCGCTCCTCTGAGGGCAGATCCTGCCAGCCTGGTCCGCCGTCAAGCGTCGCGGGATGTCCCAATGGCCCGATCAGAACGAATGTTTCGTGGAAGACTTTGTGCCATTGCAAAGTCGTGTTGCTCACAGGCATCGACACCATAATTGCGTCGAGCTCGCCCATGACGAGGGCGTGCACCAGTTCACGGTTTAACCCTTCACTCAAAAGAAGTGTCGAAGCGGGATATGCAGCTCTGAGCCCTGTGACGATACGGGGAAACAGGTAGGGACCTAATGTCGCGATCGCACCCAATTTGAGCTCGCCATCAAACGGCTTTTCCTTGCTTTGGCCAAGGTCAGCAAGAACAGACGCTTCCTTTAGAACTTTGCGAGCCTGTAAAACAATTTTTGCCCCTTGAGAGGTGATGTAGACACGTTTGGTGCTGCGCTCGAAGATATTAACTCCCAGCCAGCGCTCAACTTTTCGAACCTGCACTGATAGGGCGGGCTGGGAGACGCCGCATTGATCCGCTGCCCGTCCAAAATTTGCGAGATCCGCTACGCCCACGATATACTCAAGGTCACGGAGTGATAGACCAGAAAAATTCATCGCTATTCCGTTCATTGATAGGAACAGGTTATATGTCCCTGCTATAGTGGGAGAGATGGATGGGTGGGTGAGCCAGATATTCGTTGTCGACTAGGCCGGTAGGTGACGAGCTCAGTCCAAAGCCAGAGGGGGTGAGTACACCAGTTGATATCTCCCGAACCTTTGATTCTCTGAGCTTTTCGCGCGCCTTATACTCTTTCGGGCTTTGTGACTGGGGAGCAATTGGCCGAGTACCTATCAGTTCTGGCCTACCTGACGGCGATTATCCGGCCCGCCTTAACTCATTTTGCACGATATAATCCTTCATCATCTCTCAAAAGAGCTACCTTGTTGCAAGACGCGACGCGCTCTCAGATCGATGCCAGAAAGATGTTCTACCTTATGCCGATTAAGGAGTTCACGGTGAGACTATGTCGAGACAAGCGGCTCCTTTTCGATCAAACCTCAGTTGATTGAAGGTCGAATAGCAGCGCGTAGCCGGGAATTAAGCATAAGAGGCTTAGATGGGAAAAGGCACAGTCTTGGCTCTTGAGATCGTTCCAAAGGAACGCGAGCCGATTTTTCTAGCATTAGCGCGCACGATCATTGCCGAAATTGAAAGGGGGCGCCTTGCTCCGGGTGAGCCGTTGCCAGGAACACGTTCCATGGCCAAGTCGCTGGGCTTTAATCGCAATACCGTTGATGCTGCATATCAGGAACTGTTGACACAAGGGTGGCTCAAATCTGCTCCGTCGCGAGGCACCTTCGTCGCGCGAATATTACCGGATTCAAGAACTACTCCGTTGGTGCCACGTGCGTCCGAACAGAATATCTACGGGCTGGCCTCCCATCGCTCTTCAATTCGATTTTCCGACGGCGTTCCGGACGGCAGACTTGCGCCGACAGTCGCACTTGGGCAGGCGTTTCGCAGAGCCGTCACATCTCCAGTCTTCACCTCTGAAGACAATTATGGAGATCCACGTGGCAATCCCTTTCTAAGAGAGGCTCTTGCCTTTTATCTGAAGGACGATCGCGGGCTGAATGTCTCCGCCGACCATATTTTCATCACCAGGGGCAGCCAGATGGCTCTTTTCCTCGCTGCGACGGCTGTAGGAAGCTTTCGTATCGCAGTGGAAGATCCCGGATATCCTCTGGCATGGGCGGCATTTCGAGCGAGCGGCGCGGAGGTGGTTGGCGTGCCCGTCGACCAGGAAGGCATTGATGTCGATGCGCTAGAAGGATTGGCGCGTGGAGACAGCCCAATAAAGGCAGTTTATATTACTCCACACCGTCAATATCCGACAACAGTGTCTTTAAGCTCTACAAGACGGGTTCGCCTTCTGGAGATCGCGCGTAAATACGGGCTGGCTGTCATCGAGGACGACTACGACCATGAGTATTGCTTTGACAGCCGCCCGATCCTGCCGCTTGCTTCTCAATGTCAGGGCGATCTCACCTTTGTCTATGTCGGATCACTTTCCAAGCTCATCAGTCCCGGCATCAGGCTTGGTTACGCAGTTGCCTCCCCTCGGGTGTTGCGGCGTATGGCAGATTTTCGCGAAGCAATCGATCGCCAGGGAGACGTCGCGCTGGAGCAGGCTCTGGCAGATTTGATCGCGGACGGGACAGTGCGACGCCACGCGCGAAAAGCGTGCCATATTTACCATCAGCGACGGGACAAACTTGCCAGCTTGCTGAAAGATCAACTGTCAGACTATGCGCATTTCGACATCCCTTCCGGGGGGTTGGCTATCTGGCTGAAAATCCGTGCGGGTATCAGCGCGGAAACCTGGGCCGCGAGCGCGACGCGCGTTGGACTAGCGCTGTTGCCCGGCGTCAAATTTGCCTTGGACATCAACAACGCGCCAGAGGCGCTGCGCCTCGGTTTCGCTCCTCTCAACGACTCCGAGCTTGAACGAGGTGTCGCCCTGCTTCGAGCTTCGCTACCACCGGAACACCGCTAAAATAAATCGCCGACGAAAACAGAAAGGAGTTGATATTAAATAGGACTCCTATATAGATAGGTCTATCGGCAGATTTGCTTCCGCCTATACACCTACCGACGTGCGACATGACCCCACCGACCCGGCTGCCACCTGGGTCGCTTTCAGGGATGCTTAAACCCCAGGCAACAAAGAGGGAATGACACCATGAATTTGAAGTATCTTGCCGGCGCTGCGGTCTTCGGCGCAGCATCGCTGTGCGTTGTAGCGGCCCATGCTGGCCCAGTGACGTCCAAGCCCAAGGAGGATGTCGCGGCATCTTTCGATATCATCGAGACAACGATCACGACAAAGGGAGAAAATGCCGTTTTTTCGACCAAAGTGCGCGGCGAAGCCGGCAAGGACAAGCCCGACGCAACCGGCAAATTCGAGGGGTCTGAGGTATATGCCTATGTTTGGCCAACGAGCCTCGATAGCGGCGAGATCGGCTTCGAAAAGCAGCAGGGCATCGTTGCTCTTGCCGTTACCTTTCACCCGGACTTTGATGATGCCGCCAAAGGTGCAAAAAACCGCCACCTCTGGCATCCTCACTGGGTCGTTCTGACAAAAGATCAGGCCTGTGGCGCAGGCCTTAAGGTGGTCGATATCCCGAAGGGTACCAAGCCCAGGGTTCCGGAGACCTGGCCGGGTGTGCCGCTGCTCATCGACAGCCCCGAATATCCTACCAGTTTTTCAGGCGACAAAGTGGATGTTGAAATCCCGCTGAAGCTGATTAGCGGCATCAAGGGAGCATCGTTCGACGGTGTAACCGCGGGTCTCAAAGTGAACGGCAATCTGCACGCCCCGCTTCTATGTGTTGCCAACGTATTCAAGGTTGCTTCTGGCGATCTCAGCCTTCCGGGCAAGGTTCAAGCCATCAAGTAACCGTTGAAAGTGCCGGTCCGTCGACTGCCATCGACGAACCGGCTTATTCCCACCCCCAGGCTATTGGAGAGAAAGAACATGACAAGAGTTACCCTCGTTGACCCCGCGACCGCAAGGGCCGAAGTTGCAACCCAGCTTCAACAAATTAAAGGAGCGTTTGGCGTCGTACCCAATATGTTCAAAGCGGTGGCCAATTCCCCGGCAGCTTTGAACAGCATGTGGGGCGCATTTGGCGCTTTGGGCGGCGGCCGTCTGGGCGCAAAGCTCGGCGAGCAGATCGCCGTTGCTATCGCCAATCGCAACAACTGTAACTATTGCCTCGCGGCGCACACCCTGCTTGGGCGCCGTGCCGGCGCAACGCCGGAAGAGATGTCTGAAGCTCAGGCCGGCAATTCGACAGATCCGCGTACAGCGGCGGCGCTGACCTTTGCCCTGAAGGTCGTCGAGCAGCGCGCGGACCTGAATAAAAACGACGTGGACGCTCTGCGCGCCGTCGGTTTCGACGATGAGGAAGTTGTCGAGATCGTCGCGCACATCGCGCTCAACCTCTTCACCAACTATATCAATGTCGCCCTTGACGTGCCGGTTGACTTCCCAGCCGTCAAGCTTACTCGCGCGGCTTGAGTTCTGCGCCGAGGCGGGTCGCCACTGGCGGCCCGCCTTTTTCAAAAACCTGCTATTCCCTTTTTTGGAGAACCGACGATGCGCAGCAAATTGCTTCTTCTTGCCGCTTTGGCGGCAAGCGTTGCACCCCTCCCTGGGCGTGCAGCTGAAACGGAAACCTACCATGCTATTCTCACGGACCTGAATGCAGGCAAGATCGGCTCAAAACCGATGGGGCAGGCTTCTTTCAAGATCAATGGCAACAATCTTGAGGTCCATATCACCATGAGTGGTGTGCCAGCCGACATCGAGCATTGGGAGCATTTCCACGGCTTCCCCGACGGCCGCAATGCCACCTGCGTCAAGCAAGATATGGATGCCAACAAGGACGGGTACATTGATCTGGGGGAAACCGAGAAGCCGTCCGGAACCACCATGGTGCCATTCAATGACAAGCCTGAGGATATGATCATACCGACCAACACCTATCCCCAAGCTTCCGCAAAAGGCGACTTCGAATACACGAAAATCGTGCCTCTCGAACAGCTGTCTAAAACCTTCGGCAGGACCTATCCGGGTGGCACAATCGATCTCGATAAACGCGTCATCTACGTTCATGGAGTGCCAAGCAATTCTAATTTACCGTCTTCCGTGGGCTCACTCGGAACGGTTCCCTCGCACGTGACGATACCGATCGCGTGCGGGAAGATTGAGAAGAATTAGTTCCGACGCATATATAAAGCTCGGGGTTGCAGATATTCCTTTTCGATCAGAGAGGCGCGCTTCCAGCCTGGAACTTGTTCCAGTCGGAAGCGCGTTTTTGCGGGGTCGAAAGCAACTGATCGCGACAGTCGATGCGCAGCTCACTCTGGCCAAAGGCGGCATCCACAAATTTGCAATGGTGGGGCTGTGAACTACCGGAATGCTCAAAAGGCAAGAAATACTGACAGCTCACACACATGCGTTGTTGCGGGATCGCATCCTGATCCTGCAGCTCTCTGATCATCGTGACCAGCATCACCAGCAATTCCTGATGCTGCCCGCTCTCCAGCGAAGCCACAGCGCGCTCGGCGAGACGGTCAGGCTGGTGAGATTGCAGCGTGCTTGCGCCATCTGTCGTAAGATGTACGCGAACAGCGCGCCGATCCTCGGCACTCGCCCGTCTTTCCACAAGCGACTTTTTTTCAAGAGCATTCAGTGAATCCGTCGCAGTTGGCTGCGAGATGCCAAGATGGGCGGCAACATCCTTTACGCTGAGACCTGTCATGCGCCCGTCCAGCGCCGTCAGGATTGCGAGCTGGGTTGGATTGAGACCCAGGGTTTTAGCCCTGTTCCACTCGTCCACGCGCATGATTGTTGCGATGCGTGCCAGCCCTTCGCGGATCCGATAGTTGATTGAGTGAGGGTCGTGCGGTGTTTCCATGAGGCGAAGCGTTTCCGGGATTATTTTAGATACTACGACAGGCGGAGCATCGTTGGCCGAGAAGTTGGTTGTAACAACGAAAGGCCGCCCTACAGCAGCCGCGAACGTTCTCAAACTCCCATGCGATCGGCAACGACGTTCCAGTTGACGAGCTTTTCCAGTGTTGCGCGGATATGATCTGCTTTGCGATTTGTATAATCCAGATAATAGGCGTGTTCCCACAGATCTATGCCGAGATAGGCAGGCTTGCCGAAAGCCAATGGATTTTTGGCGTCCTCGTATCCAATCAATTCCAGTGTTCCTTCATCGCGCCGCGTCAACCATATCCAGCCGGTGCCGAAAACGCTGTCAGACACAGTCAGAGCTTCATTAACGAAACCGTCCCAGCCTCCGAATGCCAATTCGAGCTCGGAGGAAACGCGACTGGCTGGCCGATCTGCGCCTCCCGGTGTGAACTGTTCCCAATAAAGGTTATGGTTCCAGGCTTGTGCGGCGTTGTTGAAGATTTTGGCTGTGGAGCCGCTCGATTTGGCGGTAGCCTTGACGACCTCCTCCAGGCGCAACGCCTCGTATTGTGTGCCCTTAACGAGAAAGTTCAGGTTCTTGAAGTAGGCGCTGTGGTGTTCGGTGTAATGCAAGCCGACCGTTGTCCCGGAAATCACAGGAGATAGAGCATTCTGGTCATAAGGCAGCGGAGATTGCGAAAACGGACCCGCCGCGCGGGCGATTTTCGGGGTGGACAGTGTCGACGCGAGAGCCAGAGCGCCCGTCGAGACACATAATGCGCGTCTGGAGATAAGCATCGGTTATACCTCTGTCTGAAAATTGCCGGGTTTCGCTTGAGCTATAATGCGAGTGGGAACTCGCATCGCCGGTCCACAAAGGCTAGCGACCCATTCTGAGTAGCATCTGTCGTTTGGTTCGGATAAGACGACGCAAGTGCCTTCGCGATGCGGGCGCCGAGTGCGCTATCATCTTCGACGCCAAAGGTGCCGTGGATGATCGATCCGTCCCGTCCAACCAGAACGGACGAAGGGGTTCCACGAAAGCCGTATCGCTGCACTGTCAGGGGAACGTCGGAGGAGGTGTCGGCAAGGTCGACACCGACGGGCGTTGTGATGCGGTACTCTTGAAGAAACGCCTCCAAAGTCACGGGGCTCATCGCTGCGTGGTGTTCAAACACCGTGTGAAGCCCGATGATTTGCAGATCGGTGTCGCCAAAGATCTTTTCCACCCGTTTTAGCTGCGGGATAGCGTCTGATACGCATCCTGGGCAAAGCAACTGGAGCGCGTGGATCCAGACGGGTTTCCCGCGCAGTCCGGCCAGCGACAGGGGTTGTTTGGTGTTGAACCAATGGCTTACAGCCAGCTCAGGGGCAGAAATCGTCTGTTGGGAATTATGCATTGCGGGCATCCTGAGCAATGAAGCCGGGTCGTGGTTCGGTTGGCGCGCTGGTCATGGATCTTGCTCCCCAGGAAAAGCGCCTTTCTATGTATATAGGAATCCTATTTACTGTCAAATTTCTTTGTGGGCGGCGTCCCGTGCCCCGCTGATAAATTATCACTATCGTACTGATATAAAATTCATCTTTCATTCGTCTGTGGGAATGATCTATCCCGGTCGTGATCGCGGTCTATGAACATCGCGGCGCCCGGAACGCTCTTTGATCCCTCGGTCGCAGGGGATGATTATGGAAATTAACAGATGGACATCGACGCCAAAAGCGACAAATCCCAAATGTCACTCTATCGAGCTATCTGGCGCTGGCACTTTTTCGCCGGGCTCCTGATACTCCCGGCGCTTCTCAACCTAGCGATTACCGGATCGCTCTACCTTTTTAAAGACGAGATCAACAACAGCTTGTTCTCCTACCGTTATAATGTCCGTCCTGCTGACACGCGACTTGACCCTGAGGCGATCGTTCAAAGCGCCGTCAATGCTCTGCCCGGATCAACTGCAACGGCATATCGCAGCCCGCCGTCAGACACACGGTCAGCGATCGTTACCGTTACGCAGGCGGGTGTCTCAACGCTCGTCTTTGTTGATCCGCACTATGGGCAGATCCTCGAGCAGGTGCGCGCCGACCAAGAGTTCAACTACGTGGTCAAACGCATCCATAGTTGGGCTTACTTTGGGGATTGGACGAACAGATTGATCGAGATCGCGGGTGGCTTCACCTTGGTTCTGGTCGTGACCGGACTTTATCTCTGGTGGCCGCGGCAGCAATCCGGCGGAATAATGTCGATCAGGGGCAATCCATCTCGTCGCGTCTTCTGGCGTGATCTACATGCAGTTACAGGTGTATTCGCTGGCGTCTTTATATTCTTTCTTGCGCTCAGCGGAATGCCTTGGACAGGCGTTTGGGGAAGCAACGTCAGCAAGTGGGCAAATGAGCGAAATCTCGGTTATCCAGCACAGCTTTGGGATAACGTTCCGAAATCCACGAAAGTCACTGAAGATCTTCTATCTGAAGTGGGATGGGCGGTCGAGCGCGCGCCAGTTCCACTCTCTGCCGCCCATAGGGCAGGGGCCCAGCAAAGCGTCGGGCTGAATTGGATTGTCGAACAGGCGAAAACCGCCGGCATTGATCGAGGCTTTGAGGTGACACTCCCAACGGACCCCACCGGTGTCTACTCTGCGGCCATCTATCCGGATGAGGTTTCAGGGCAACGGATGATCCACTTCGATCAGTATTCCGGGAAGGCGTTGGTTGATCTGTCCTACGCACAATATCCCTTTCTTGGAAAAACGATTGAGTGGGGCATTAGCGTCCACCAGGGTCAGGAATATGGCCGCTTGAATCAGTTGCTGATGCTCGTAACCTGCCTCGTTATAATCTTAATGAGTGTCACAGGCGTCATCATGTGGTGGAAGCGCAGGCCCGCGGGGAACTTGGGCGTTCCTCCTAAGCCGCGTTCGCGCACGATCTACGCGGGCCTATGGGTGATAGCCGGCCTCTTCTCCATTGCCTTTCCGTTGAGTGGCTTTGCGATAGTTGCAATGGTGGCGATCGACCAGATACTAATTTTTCTTATCGGTTTTTCACGCAGAGCAGCGGCCTGACATTCAAGGCTCCCGTGCCAATTCTGCATCGATGGATATCCCTGTCAGCAACGCCGCCAGATCCGACTTTTTCTTTGCGACGTCGACAAAGGATCAGCAATCAAAGACTGCGACAAACGCCGCCATCGCTTCCTGCAGAACGACTGGCAAGCCGCAGGCTGAAGCATGATGCAACCATCGCAAACAAATGGAGCGGTCAGCTTCTCTGTGTGTCGCAGGATAGCCCCATGATTTGATCTGGTCTGCGGGTTTCGAAAGCCTAATGTCGCCGTTCCGTCGTCTATGAAACCAGCGGCTGCCAACGTTTCGAAGCCTTTAGATGGAAGGTCTCGCTGTTGTGCGAATGTTGTCCCGCCTAAAAAGGTTTGTCTTTCCTGATGGCTTTGAAACAGTAAAACCGCATCTTGCTCAGGCGCGCCTGAGCGCTGACGAGATCCGCCAATCTGAACTTCGTCGCAAAAATTCGGTTTGTCCGCACTCTCACTCTATCGTTACAAGATGGTCTCTATCGGCGGCGGAGCTCTAGCTAACCGTAACGAGCCACAATATCGATTTGTCAAAGACGAATTCAAACTGCACCCCAATGTAGGAGAAGCCCAAAATCTACTGCGTTTTTTTCATAATCATCAGCCAATTCGTCGCCGAAGCAAAAACAACGCCCGACCGCACCAGTGGGCATTCGGTCCGCAAGCCGCGGCGAGCGTGTTAATTTTACGTCGCTTTGTCGACCGCGAGCTCGCCGGCAGGATAGGGCGGGTGTCAATCAGCGCCTTATGCCCTCCGTGCGGCAGAACACACCATCCGCGACAAGCACATCGGTATGACCGCCGGCAAGAGTTCGGTCGTCAACCTGAGCGGGCCGCCATCTTCATGCAGTCTAATAAATGATCCAGCCTCAGGGCTTGGGGCATAGCCACTGCCAAGCGCTGCAGCATAGTGCGAGCACGGGTCGCATTAGTTTGCAAACCTGTGTTGGTCCTGCATCGCATGTGGTGCGACGGTCTCGAAACCCGCTTCGGAAACCGGACCGAGCTTGCAGCAGCCTTATGACGAACAAAAGGAGAGATACGAACAGCAGATTGTGCCTGAAAACGGCTAATCGGGTCGTTCCCGTTGGAACGATGGGCAAGGTGATCTCGACCAGAGTACGAACCTGAGGTAAACCCTCAAGGTCATGGACCATGGCGTAACACCTTGCCGACCTGACCCGTCATTCGGCGGCTACCCGCCGACCCCGGAGAGAAAGCGTGCGACCCGCGGGGCGGTATGATCCGAAAATCGAATTGAAGCAGATTGACCTCAGCGACCCCAATCAGGAAAAACTTTTAGTTGCGATGGACAGCAGGACCGGTGAGCACAATTCTACGACATCATCGACCTTGTAGCCATCTATGATTGCTAAAATGGCTTCGTCCACTTTCCTGCGATCTGCTTCATTTAACATCGCATATGGCGCCATATAATTGTGAAGCTCCCGCATCCCATCAAGGTAGGCGTTTCCACCATATCCCTTCCATATCGTTTCGAATTCAATAATCCGGATGTCCGTAAGCCCGGCCGCTTGCATTTCTATGATGGCCTGTGCCGGATTAGAGAACGTCAGGACGCCTTCTAAAGCCGAAGGGGGCGGAATATCGGGAAAGACCGTCCGCAGAGCCTCCGCCATGACCATGAACGGCCCTCCACCAGGTGGCGTCTTCCAGCTTGCGATGCACGCTTTGCCGCCGGGGCGAAGAACCCGGCTCATTTCGCTGAGCCCTTTTTTCCAGTCGCGAAAAAGGCTGATACCCAGGATCGAGAATGTCAGGTCGAATGAATCATCCGGCAAGCGAAGATCCTCGCCGTTCATGACCCGCGCTGACGCAAACGGGAACGGTGCGAGACGATCCGATAACAAGTTGACCATGCCGGGAGCGATATCGACCGCAAGGACGCTCGCACCGCCATAAGCTGCGGGAATGCTGAGGGCGCCTGTACCGGCACCTATGTCGAGAATGCGGGAGTAGAAGGGGATCGGCTCTAACAATCGAAGAGCTTCGACCGCGATCGGAGCCGTAGCCCGGGTGCCGGTTCGTTCGTAGACTCGCGCGAATTCGTCGCCCATGTAGTCGATTACTGGCCCACTCGCCTGACGGTTCGATGTACTTGGTTGCTCTTTGATAGTCGACATTCTTCGCTCTAAACCTCACGTTCTGTCTGATGACCGCAGCTTTAAGCAGGGTGCAGGTTAGGGTATTGTATATCCTTGCACGCGATCGGAAGTTTTTCGGCATTGGCTGGAGGGCTAGGCGGCTAGCTGGCTGGGCGTGGCGCCGTACACTCGTTTGATCCATTTTGTCATATGGCTTTGGTCAGTGAAGCCTGTGGCCGCCGATATTTCGGCCAGCGAAACCTTGCCTGCCCGGATCATTGCTCGCGCTGTCTCCAGCCTTCGGCGTAACACATATCTGTAGGGGCTGATCCCCATGGTTGACTGGAATAGGCGCGCGAATTGGAAACGCCGGCAGCCGGCGATCTCTGCAAGGCCGTCCAGCTCGAGCCTGTCATCTAGGTTTTCCCGAATGAAGCTATCTAGACGATAAATAATATTTGACGCCAGCTTTCCGCGATTGGGAGGGGGGCATCGGTCCAGATGTTGTCGCGCCAGATGCGCCAGAAGTGCATCCGTTACCGCGTTCCAGAACAGCATGCCGTTCGGATGACTGGCGGCAGACTCCGCCTTCAGCACATGAGCGACGTGAGCAATAAAACCGTCTCTCCCGTTGAGCTGCTCAATCAGGCCAGCGTTGTACCCGAGCAGATCATTTGTCGCGAGCGCCAAGCATTCCGGCGAAATGCGCAGGACAATTCCGGACATCGAGCCGCTGAAAGCGGTCGAGTGGCGGGCCTGCGCAGGGCACAGGCAAAGTGATCCCGGCGTAATACGATGTCGAAGCTGTTTTCCGTCGATCATATGTTCGACCGATGTCGCTGGCGAGCAACCGATACCGATCATATGATGCGTTGCCACGGCGCTGGTGAACGTGCACTTTTTGAAACGCACCAGAGCGACGGCAACGCCGTATCCCGACGTTGGATCTGACTCGCTGAGAACCTCGATGTTTTCACTGCCCTGCAGAACACCATGATTACGCACCGCAGTCGGCACGGTCATGTCGGTGCCGTTAGGCCCTGTGAGGGTTCCGCTGGACGGCTTTATCTTGACTGCATTCACGGATCTATCTCTTTGTGTTTACGACATGACCGCAGCAAATCCTCATTATGTGCAGTCAATACGATCCCGATACCCGGATGGCGATTTTGCCCCCTCTTTTCAACCGGCCGATCTCAATCGGTGCGAGCCGGATCTTGTTGGCATCAAGACGCAAGATTGCTCGACTGTATTCTCCGGTTGGTATGCTGAATGACTGTCGTTGCGGCTATTCAGCATGGGGTTTGTTCATCCTGTATTAGGTGCTCAGTATGATGAACAGATGGGTCGCAAAATCGAGTTCGGCGGAAAGTTGTTTGTCCCCGCCTTTAAAAAACAGGGGGGGAATGTCGGATTGAATCTCTGCAGTCGAAGACAATACTGTGCTTGAGATTTGTCTTGCATGTGCTAGCTCGATCAAGCCCTCCGTAACCTCTCTATTGCTGGCGAAAATGCAGATTGGCGCGTGGCCAAACTTCCTATTTTTGAGCAGTTTCATTTAGCTCGCTCCTCTGGTGGGTGTCCGACAAATATCTGTTGTTGGTGCCCACAAACGTGACAGGACCGCGCCCGATGTCTGGCCGTCCCAATTGCTCTCAATATGAGGGGAAGTCCGGCGTCGAGCTCAACGCTTGGGGTTTTACCCAATGCGGGTCCTGACATAACTGTTGGTGAATAATACGACCTCGCCGTGATCAACGATGCGGCGGACCAATTATGGGGTATTCTCAAGTTCCGTATCCGGTCATACATCTGCCTACCCTCAGCTGGTGATGGGATTCCCTCGCCATGCAGACCGTGAGGTTGAATGGGATATGTTAACTAGGCGGCCAGAAGCTCGTCAGAGGGTCCAAAGAACTCGAAATGTATCCGGCAGGGCTCAACCCCTGCCTCCCACAAGCCATCGACCAACGATCGCAGGAAGGGCTTCGGACCGCACAGATAGAAGTCAGCGTCATTAAAAGGCGTATGATTTCTCAACCAGTCAATGTTGATGAATCCGTCGTAGTCATGGCTGCGGCCCACAACATCCTGTGTCCCGGGTTCACTGTAAAAAGTGGAAACCGCGATATTGCCATGTGATTTCGCGATAGAACGGACGTGCTGATCCATTGCGTGGGTAGCGCTGTTGAGCGCGGCATGGACGTAATGGGCTTCGAGCGCAGGGCGATCTGTGTCGATGGTCTCGATCATACTGACCATCGGCGTGAGACCAACCCCGGCAGAGAGAAGAATAACCGGCCGAACCTGATCTGCCTCAAGGAAGAAATCACCGGCAGGTGGTGCAAGATGAATGGTGTCCCCAATCATCGCTATGTCATGAAGGTGACGTGAGCCGCCAGAGCCCGCTGCTTCGCGTTTGACTGATATGCGGTAAGTCTCATCATTGGGGGCACTCGAGATCGAGTAATTACGCTTTACTTCGATACCGGTACTGAGCTCAAATCGAAGCGTTAGGTACTGACCTGGTTGGTGTCTTACCACCGGCTTTTCGTCCATGGGACGGAGAATGAAGGAGGTTATAACTCCACTTTCTTTGATCCGATCCGATATGTAAAATTGCCTCCACCCCGTCCAACCGCCAGGGCTTTCCTCGAGGCGACGGCGGAGATCGGCCTCGCGTTCCTTTAGGAGATCGGCAAGAAACCAGTATGCGTCACGCCACGCGTTCAGCAGTTCGGGGGTAGCTGCTTCCCGCAGAACATCGGCGATAGCATCAAGCAGCGCCTTGGCGACAAAGGGATAATGCTCCGGGAGGATATTGTAGCCGATGTGCTTTTGTGCAATGCGCTCAACCAAAGGCAATAATGGCTCAAGCTTATCGATGTTCCGCGCATAGGCTAGGATTGCAGTTGCAAGAGCGTTAACCTGCGACCCACCTTCGCCCTGGTTGGAGTGGTTGAACAAAGCGCGGATATGGTCGTCAAGAAAGAGCCGATCATACATGCTCTTGATGATCTCGGGCCCGTGTGTGGCGATTACAGGCACGCTGGCCTTGATGATCGCAATTGTGTGAGCGGAAAGAGCCTTTGGCATTTAGATTATCCTTGTTCTAAGTGCGCCTTGGAGGACCATTGCCGACCTCGATCGATGCGCGCTCGGCATCCATTCAGTGAAGATCGCGGCGATAAATGGGGTAAGTCGCTTTATCTCGAATTCATATTTGCCATCGTTGTATCCAGCACTTCCGGCGCCAGACTTGCTACGGTCAAGCGAAGCGTCTCGATCAGCCAATGCCATTGCGATACGCGCACGGCCGCCAGCTCATCTTGAGCATCAGGGCGTAGTCATAGATCGTACCGTAGCCGCTAATCAGTACTGAAGAAGGAGTGCCTCGCATTCCGTCTAGCTACTTTGTTAAAGCCAGTACTGGTGCGACGCGATTGATGGCGACCGCAAACGAAATTCTGTACTCTCGTACGAATGCTTCCAGCGTGACCGTGGTCATCGCAGCGTAATGCTCGAACATGGTGTGAAGACCGACGATCTACAGATCGGTGACGCCATGTATTTTTGATGAGCTTCGGTTTGCGGACGCGCATCTGAAACATCCTGGCCACAGGAGTTGAAGACCTAGGAGCAGAATTGGCATCCCGAGCAGCGACGCAAGCGTGATCGTTTTTTTGCTATTCAACCAAGGGTCGACGACGAGCTCTGGAGCATTTGTGCAGTATGACATTAAACCATTCTCCGATAAGTGCGGGCCACTCAAGCGGCCCGCTCGCGAACTTGATACTAGGCGGCAGTGCGAGTGAGCTTCACGCTTGGAAAGTCGACAGGAACATCTAGAGCGATGTTGATGTAGTTGGTAAACAGGTTAAGCGCGATGTGTGCGATGATTTCAACGATGCCCTCGTCGTCGAACCCAACCGCGCGCAACGCGTCGAAATCTGCATCGTGCAGCTCAGCGCGCTTTTCTACTGCCTTGATCACGAAGGCCAGTGCCGCAGCAGTACGTGGCTCCTGTGAGCGGCCCGATTGGGCCTCCGTCATTTCCTGGCCTGTCGCACCGGCTTTGCGACCAAGCGCTGTATGGGCGGCAAGGCAATAATTGCAGTTATTGCGATCGGCGACAGCAACCGCGATCTGCTCGCCAAGTTTGGCACCAAGACGGCCACCAGCAAGTGCACCGAAACCTCCCCACAAGCTATTCAGTGCTGCCGGTGAATTGGCGACAGCTTTGAACATATTGGGCACTACGCCAAACGCGCCCTTGATCTGTTCAAGTTGCGGCGTGACGCCGGCTGTCGCATTAGAGGGGTCGATAAGGTTAACCCTAGTCATGTTCTTTCTCTCTGTTAGCCTGGAGGGGGAATGTGCCGGCTCGTCAATGGCAGTCGGCGAGCCGGCGCTTACAAAACTACTCAGTGGACTGAACCTTGCCGGGAGGGTTGAGGTCGCCAGAGCAATCTTGAAAACATCTGTTACATAAAGAGTGGCGCGTGAAGGCTGCCGTCCAGCTTCAAGCCGGCTGTTACGCCATCGAAGGATGCGCCCTTGATCCCGTTGATCAGCAAAAGCGCAAACTCGACGTCGACCTTGTCACCCGTGAACGTTGTCGTATACTCAGGACTGTCGATTAGGCGTGGGACACCCGGCCGGTTTCTCGGCACGCTGGGCTTCGTACCTTTAGGATGTCCTTGACCTTCAGACCGGCGCAGCATGCCTTGTCATTCGCCAGCACAACCCAGTGCGGATGCAAATAGGACGGCTCTTTGCACCATTCGAGGCGTCGTCGAAATCGGGATGAATGGTGACTGGAAGTGCAATGATTCCCTGCTTCCTTTCGAAGCCAATGTCACTGCTGTCGAGGCTTGTCGGCCAGACATAAGCATATACCTCTGCCCCCTCAAACCTCCCATTTTCGTCAGGCTTGTCCTTGTCGGCCTCGCCACGAACGCGCGTTGAGAAAACAACGGTGTCCCCTTTGTCTTGATTGGCGTCTCACCTATGTCGAGCGATGCGGTCACGTCATCCTTGGCTTTCGTGGCGATCTGATCGGCATAAGCGGGCGAAAGGCGAAGTGATGTCTTTTCGGCAATCATATCGCCGGCGAGGTATTTCGAGTACATGGAATTCCGTTCCTTCCAAGTTGCCGTCGCCCAACCTTCCATCTGCAGAGCGGTCGCAATGCGCCCGAGACCCTCTCGGATGCGGTAATCGGTACTGTTCGGGTCCTTCGGCGATTGCATTATACATATATATAGGACTCCTATCTAGGTGCAACAGTTTTTGGAGCGGCATTGACTTATGAATCGCTCCTTGTCATCGGCCTGAAACTCTCCAAAAATCTGCGCCGTGCTGGAGTTGGCGGTGAGGGGCTTCGACAACTCAGATGCTCCACGACCATGCCCACTGACTGGCTGCGAATTTCCCGATACGGCGGCAGGAAATATTGAAACCGTGGTCTTTGATGACGCCGATTTCGAACGGGTTATGACTCTGCGTCGTCCCATCGGACCTTACGGGACGTCTTACCTGCTCACCGCAATCATTGCCGCACACCGCAAAAAGGTTGGATATTCGCGTCTTGGGTTCGAGCTGTGCTTGCTTGCACCTATACGATCATAGAACGGACCGACATTGCGGGATCCAGCAAGCTTATCTTGCTTCGCTAATAACTGGCTCCAAGCTCCTGGGGTACAGGCCCCTGTGGTTAGAAATAAACCGGCTCGCAAGCCGGTCTTCCACGGCGGGTTGAGGGGAATTACTTTGACCGTAGCCCCAGGGAGATTGCATAAGCTGTCGTGCGAGCGGAAAAGATCTCATCTGTTGGGGCCATTATTCCCGCGGCCAAGCGTCCGGGATCAAATATCGTTTCATCACAGGTATCGTTCGGTTCCAGCCCGATCACGCTGATACTTCCAAGCGTTACCGTCTGGTGAGTGTCTTCGTCATTCCAGCGGAGTGTAACGTCGTCAGTACGGTCTTCAGGCTGAGCCAACAGCGCAATAATGTCGAAAGTTGCTGGGCCACCCTTCAAGCGATCTGTTAGTTCGGAAACCAAGAATGACGCTGGTTTACTTGCAGCTTCAGCGTCCGAAACTGTTAGTTCACCAGCGCGGGGCAGTACCTTGAATTTGAACGGGACTTTGGAACCATCATGATTTATGCCGGTGAAAACGTGGACACCCCAATAGACGATACCCGCATAGCTCGACGGCAAGAGCCTATCTTTTATAAACGCACCCTGACGCGTCGTTTCTGGGTTGTCACGCGCAAAGTCAGCGATCCGCGCCTGATCGGGCTTACCATCTACAACTGGTGCGCGAGCCTGAAGGAAACCCAGCATCTGATCGAGCGTCTTTGCAAAATGTATAGGCGCGTTTTCAAGTAGCAGATGAGTTTCGTCGTTGCCTGACAGAATTTTGACGGAAAATCCTCGCAGTGCGGTCCTTGATGTGTCCGCAACCTTGGGATTACCGCCACTGACAGAGAACCGACCAATCACGGGCCAAGACTGGGTGAAGCTTTTCGAGGTTGTGACACGTTCTGAAGTCGGTGCGGGAGTATAGGTTCCATGCACGCACTGCCCCTTCGCGAACGTAGCGCGGACGCCTTGGGGATTCCCGGCCACGGTCTTGAGCGCGTCCACGATATTCTTAGCATCCGCCGCGACAACTTCATGGGCGAAACCTGTGTGTGCGACAGCGGCCAGGCCACCTACCAACACAGCTACATGAAAGTTTAGAGATTTCATTTGCATTCTCCCAATGCTCGCACGAACTGCTTGTTTGCCTATTCAGCAGGATCACCGATTTCAAAGTTGTCCTCATCGTCCGGATTATTTTGCGATAGTAGGCCGGATGCATCTGGGTGGCCCAGCTTCGTTACAAACCCGGCAAGCTGCCCCGCCTCGTCGAGCAAGTATTTTGACAGAGTTTCTGCAAAAGTTGACACGGCGTGGCTCAAGAGATGCGAAACTCGCTATCTCAGGTGCCTATGAGAGCGTCGAGACTGCCGCCTGCAAGGTGCTGAATACGACTTGGCAATGGCGCCGGGTTCACTTGGCGCGTAATGCCGTGGCGCATGCGAGCAAGAGCGGGCGGCGCATTGCCTCAGCCTTCATCGCTACTGCATTTGCTCTTGAGACGCCTGAGGCCTCCAGCACGCGGTGGCGCACCGTCGCTGATAAGATCAGACCGGAGATGCCGAAGGGTATCCGGATAGTCCTTTGTCAGGACTTTCTGATCCGAGACCCAGGTCTCCGCTGCCGAATTATCGGCAACATCTTTCTCAAGCCCATCGATTGCCAATCATGTACCCAAAGTGTTCCTCAGTATTTCCAGCACAACGGGTGACAGGATAGGTGATCGCACCCGTGGAACTCCTCACGGCCTGCGCGTAGTACACATTATAATTTAGGGCTGATAAGCGCGGAACGGCCACAAGACATCTCATATCTTCTCCTTTATGGCGGTACACATGTTTCCGAAAACGAAGTGGCTACTTCGTTAGAAGCATTCTCAATATCCCACAGTCGAGCCGCGCCGCTGCGAGCGTCACGTCAACAGGAGAGCATGCGAGAATTGTAAGGTTATTGGGCGGGCAGATATCAACCACGAGCATCCGGCATACACGGAAAAAATGCGCCGCAGGTGGTGCAGTAAGGAAAGTCGTCGAGAGATGAACTTGGTTCTCTACGAATACCTGTCGAGCTCCTGAAACTTGCCTGAGGCCGCATGAGTCGGTACTGCGATATTTCTGTCTGTTCCATATAAGCGCAGATTTAAGCGTGGACCTGCAGGATCAACTCCCGGCAACGGGATATCTCAACAAGGGTAGCGATATCTTGGTAGCCGGGCTTGCTCATGCTGAACTAATCGCCGTTCTAACAGCGGTAACAGGCGAGGAGCCGCGTGTGATGACCATACGCTCCGGCGATGCGCTGCCGTCGGGGCCGTTCGAACTTGAGCATCGCAGCCTGCAGGCGGGACTGCGCGAATGGGTGGGCGACCAGACCGGCCATCCGGTGGGCTATCTTGAACAGCTATATACCTTCGCCGACCGCGACCGCGACCATATGGAGGCACAGGCGGAAACGGATAGCCGTACGATCTCGATAAGCTATCTCGGGCTCGTACGCGAACAAGCAGCTCCTGGTGCCGGCAAGCCTGGCTGGCACGGCTGGTACGAATATTTTCCTTGGGAGGACCAGCGTCGGGGCAGGCCGGGCGGGCTGGTTGC
This sequence comes from Hyphomicrobiales bacterium, assembly GCA_900472395.1. Taxonomy (GTDB): domain Bacteria; phylum Pseudomonadota; class Alphaproteobacteria; order Rhizobiales; family Rhizobiaceae; genus Neorhizobium. Next base: position 63,442 of record UCHV01000044.1, on the reverse strand, counting down.
AGTGACCGATGCGCTTAGGCTGTGGGCCGGCGCCGAGCCCAGCCGGCGCGAACACCGTAATCGACGGGTCGATTTTGCCTTCGGCCTCGATGGCGCGGCCTGGAACGAAGACCTCGCCCTGCAGCGCTACGAGCTGATGTACGAGGCGAGACTGGTAACGGAAGCAGGCGCATTTCCGGGGTTTGCCACCGGGCGGCCGATGTTTGCCGACCATCGCCGCATTTTGGCGACCGCGATTGCCCGCCTGCGCGCCAAGATCAAATACCGGCCTGTCGTGTTCGAATTGATGCCGGAAAAATTCACGCTGCTGCAATTGCAGCGTACCGTCGAGGCGCTGGCTGGTCTGACCTTGCACAAACCGAATTTCCGCCGGCTGATCGACCAGCAAGAGTTGATTGAGGAGACTGGCGAGATGACCAGCGAGACCGGTGGCCGGCCCGCCAAGCTGTTCCGCTACCGGAGTGCGGTTCTTGAGGAACGCGCATTGGCCGGCTCAAAACTCCCTCTCGCACGCAATTGACATAAACTCCAAACGAGAATATCTCCTTACGTGGCATATACTCAACTAGAGTATAAAGGAGAAGCCGTGAGTTCCCGTCCGTTAATGTCCTCATTTTATGATCGTGTGAGCCACATTATGCCCGAGGCCGAATGGCTGTCCCATGAGGACGACTTTCTGGCGATCCTGGAGCTGAAGCGGGCCCGCAATGCTGTCATCCTGGCGCATAATTACCAGACGCCGGAAATCTTTCACGGTGTCGCCGATATCGTGGGCGACAGCCTTGCGCTGGCGCGCAAAGCGATCGAGATAGATGCTGATGTCATCGTGCTCGCCGGAGTGCATTTCATGGCGGAGACGGCGAAGCTGCTCAATCCGGGTAAGACCGTGCTGATCCCCGATATGGAGGCCGGCTGTTCCCTGGCGGATTCGATCACACCCGAGGACATTGAGCTTTTGCGGCAGACGCATCCGGGCGTGCCGATCATTACCTATGTCAATACTTCGGCGGCGGTGAAGGCGGTATCGGATATCTGCTGCACCTCGGGCAACGCCAAGCAGGTTGTTGAATCGCTCGGCGTGCCGAAAGTGCTGATGATCCCCGACGAATATCTCGCCCAGAATGTAGCGCGCGAGACAGATGTCAAAATCATCGCCTGGCATGGCCATTGCGAAGTGCATGAACTCTTCCATGCCCAGGATGTGCGCGATCTGCGCGAGGCCTATCCCGGCGTCGTCGTGCTCGCCCATCCTGAATGCCCGCCGGAGGTGGTGGCTGAGGCGGATTTCGCCGGATCGACTGCAGTCATGTCGGATTATGTGGGCAATAAGAAGCCGGCGCGTGTCGTGCTGCTGACCGAGTGTTCGATGAGCGACAATATCGCCCAGCAGCATCCTGAAGTGGAATTCGTCCGTCCGTGCAATCTTTGCCCACATATGAAGCGCATCACGCTGTCCAACATTCGTCAGGCGCTGGAGGAAAACCGTTATGAAGTTACGGTCGATCCGGCCATTGCCGTTGCCGCGCGCCGTGCGGTGGAGAGGATGCTGGCGCTATGATCGATGTTCCCGATCATAGCGCGGGCCCCGTTGCGATCGTCGGCAGTGGGCTAGCTGGGCTGGTAACGGCGCTGATGCTGGCACCGCAGCCGGTCATCCTTATAACCCGCGCCCATCTAGGGACCCAGACTTCAAGCGGTTGGGCACAGGGCGGAATCGCCGCCAGCCTCGGCGCGGATGACAGCGCGGACCTGCACTTGGCGGATACGCTTACCGCAGGTGATGGGCTCTGCGATGCGCAAGCCGCTGGCTCCATCTTGCGTGACGCGCCAGAAGTGATCGCCATGCTTGAACGTTTTGGCGTGCGGTTTGATCGTGCACCCGATGGTTCGTTGCTGCTCGGGCTGGAAGCGGCGCATAACCGCCGCCGCATCGTCCACGTCGCGGGGGATGGTTCCGGTGCCGCGATCGTTCGTGCCCTAGTGCAAGCCGTGCTGGAAACGCCGTCGATCACGGTTTTGACCGGGATTGAGGTCCGGCGGCTGTTGATGGATGGCGGCCGGCTTGAAGGTCTGCTATGCGCCCATCGTGACCGCAGTATTGTCCTGTCGACTTCACGCGTCGTGCTGGCGACCGGCGGGCTTGGCGGACTTTACGACGCGACGACCAATCCGGGCGGCAATTACGGTCAGGGAATCATGCTGGCCGCCCGCGCCGGCGCCGATCTTGCCGACATGGAGTTCGTGCAGTTCCATCCGACAGCGCTCGACAGCGCCGACTGGTCGCCAGGACGGCCGCTGGCGCTGGTCAGCGAAGCGGTGCGCGGGGAGGGGGCGATCCTCGTCAACGAGAAAGGCGTGCGGTTCCTTGGCGCGCAACACGCGGGGGAACTTGCGCCGCGGGATACCTTGGCACGTGCTATCAGCGCCGAAATCGAAAGCGGCGGACGGGTTTTCCTCGATGCGCGCGTCGCGCTGGGACAGGAGTTTGCCCGGCGGTTTCCGACGATTTCCGGCCTCTGCAGAAGCGCAGGCATCGATCCGGCGGTCATGCCAATCCCAGTTCGCCCCGCCGTACATTATCACATGGGTGGCATCGCAACCGATCTTGCCGGCCGCAGCACGATCAAGGGGCTGTGGGTGGTGGGCGAAGCCGCCTCGACCGGCCTGCATGGCGCCAACCGGCTGGCCAGCAATTCGCTGCTCGAAGCGGCGGTGATGGGCATGCGCGCCGCGCGGGATATCGCTGGAACATCGGCCGGTGCCGCCACGCCGCCCAGTTGCGCTGATTTGCCGCCTGCAGCGGATCTCTCCGAAATCCGACCTGTCGTGTCGCGTAATCTCGGATTGCTGCGCAACGCGGGCACCATTCATTGTGCGATCGCGCGTCTTCTGCCGCATGTGGAACATGGCGGGCCTGAAGAGGATCCGGCATTGGTGGCGCTTGCCATCGCCGTCTTCGCGGCCTTGCGCCAGGAGTCGCGCGGGGCTCATGCCCGCACAGACTTTCCTCTGAGACTGGGCTGCGCGCATCGCCGCCGAATGTCCCTTGATGGCATTCTGGATGCTGCCCGCAACATGGCACCCCACCGGCTTGCCCGCAGCGACTGAACCATTTCACGCTTGAGAGTGCCTGATATGAGCCTTACTTTTCTGCCCCGCGTAATCATCGAGCCGGCCGTGCGTGCCGCCCTTCTGGAAGATCTCGGTCTCGCCGGCGATATTACCTCGACCGCCGTCATCCCGCCCGATCATCGGTCGCGGCTGGTTATGGCGGCACGCGAGCCAGGCGTCATCGCCGGTCTCGATGCAGCCCAGCTTGCATTCCAGTTGGTCAACCCGGCAATTTCTATGACCTGCCACTTCGAAGATGGTGAGGCGGTGAAACCCGGGGATCTGATCGCCACGATCGAGGGATCGTCTCGCGGGCTTTTGACCGGTGAGCGCACCGCCTTGAATTTTCTTGCCCATCTTTCCGGCATTGCCAGTGTGACGGCGGGCGTCGTTGCGGCGATCAAGGGCACCAAAGCTTCTGTCGTATGCACCCGCAAAACGACGCCGGGCCTGCGGGCGCTTGAAAAATACGCGGTGCGTGCCGGTGGCGGGATGAACCACCGGTTTGCGCTTCACGACGCGGTTCTAATCAAGGACAATCACGTGGCGATTACCGGTGGGGTCGCTGAGGCGATCCGCCGCGCCAAGGCTGGCGTCGGCCATATGATCAAGATCGAAGTGGAGGTCGATACCCTTGCCCAGTTGCAGGAGGCAATGGCCGTCGGTGTTGATGCGGTGCTGCTCGACAACATGGCGCCGGATATGCTGCGAGAGGCGGTAGACCTCGTCGATGGCCGGGCGATCACGGAGGCGTCCGGCGGCATCACGCCGGACACGGCGGTCGCCATCGCCGCCGCGGGCGTCGATCTTCTGTCCGTTGGCTGGATCACCCACAGCTCCCCAAACCTAGACATAGGCCTAGACTTCGTAATCGGAGATATATAAGGGCGGTCGACCGCCGCGTACGGTAAACCCTATCGCCCCAATACTGGGGCAGGCCTAAGCCTTGGACGTGCCTACTTCCGTGATGACTTGGATCAGTTCCTCGCGTGAAAGAGACGCGCATCTCGATCGGGTCCAGCAGTTGGTGTAGCTGGATTTCTTAGCCACAGGTAATTTCTGGTAGGGTCTGGTTGCTCCTCGGCGCGCAACGCGCAACACCTGGATGAACGACCTCTACCTCGCGTCGGAGGGGCTTTTCTTGCATACAAAAAGGGCCTCACGAGGAGGCCCTTGCTGACTGATATCAGGATCAGAACTTAACTGCGATGCCAGCCTTGACGACATGCTGGTCGAGGTCGACGTTGAGGCCGCCGATGTCCTTATCGCCGAAGTCGTTGTAGCGATATTCGCCGCGGATGAACATGTTGTCGGTAACCGCGAAGTCTACGCCGGCACCAACAGTCCAGCCGTTGAAGGTTTCGCTTTCATCGACCCCGAGGCCCTCGACATAGCCGTTGGTGATAGCCCAACCGCCTGCGCCGTAAACCATTACGCGGTCAAAGGCATAGCCGATACGGCCGCGGACCGCGCCGCTCCAGTCCGTGCCGATGTCAATGCCGCCGAAGGACTCTTCGTTCCAGTTGTAGTCGAAGTCACCTTCGACACCAGCAACGAAGCCGTTGCCGAACTGCCAGTTGTAACCAACGAAACCGCCGACCATGCCGCCGTCAAAGTCCTGAGAGGCACTTGCGCCCGGCACGCTGAAATCGCCATTGAGCCAGCCAGCGCCGCCCTGAATACCAACGTAGGCGCCGGTCCACGTGAATGCAGATGTTTCTACGGCCATCGGAGCTTCCGGGATCTGCTCAACAGCGTCAGCGGCGTAAACTGCGGTGGAAACGGACAGCGCAAGGGCTGCAACAGCGAAAGTCTTGAACATTCTACTCTCCTAAAAACTATGATCGAGAGATAGGTCTAGGTCGACCAAATGGCTGTAGCGCAAAAGCCACAATTACTTCCGCGGGCCGGTATGTACGTTACCGTACGGTTTGAATAACAGTGCCTCGCCGCTAGTGTTTATATCAAACTTGGACTGCCGAGGATTTCACTGCTGTACCTTAGAAATCACGCATATGCAGTCTGAGCCCGCTACCCCGACCCGGTGGCGGGCATTTTTATTCGAGATCCGGCACTTCCCCGGCCTGAAAAATCACGACCGGAGGACCATACTCACCGATTGATGGATCAGCCTCACGGCTCCACGCGACTACACCTGCATACTGGTCGGCCATAAGCCGCGCATCGCGCTTGGCGCGGTCTTCGGTGTCAAACTGGCGAGGATCGAATGCCGGCATTAATTCGCCCTCGTCGTTCTTTACGAACGCAGCCAACACGATCAGCTTTCCTTTCGCGCTCATTTAAGCCGCCCTATTTCGTCGGCGAGTTCTGCCGCATCGTTTCTGACCGCATCGCGCTTATACGGGTAATGCTCGTAACACCACCACTCTGGCTCATCATGTCCGTGCCGAAAGCCCCATCCGCCCCATTGGCCGCAACCGATCATGCTGCAATAGTGCACGTATGGTCCGGAGCCGTCCAGCTGGGAGGTGCGGCTTTCGTCACTCATTTGGATGCCTCGATTAAAATGTTGGCTGCCAATAAACAGGGGAACTTGGCCTCGCACTGATCTGTTCCCCGGCGGTCGCAGCCTATCGCCATAATCCGGCGTAGTTCGACGAATTCCGTTGTTGCTCCAAGCTTTTTGACCAGTTCCTCTCGGTCATATGACCCGTAGCGGTCGCAGCGGTGACATACCATATCGATCTTGTCTCCGCGAAAGTCGCGAAGGGTAGGCAGCCTCATCTTGCCGCCCTCCACAGTTCGCTTCGCTTTTCTATAGATGTCATGTGTCCTGTTGCGTCGCACGCGCTTACCTCGATTTTAAAACTCTTCGCCGCACGGATGCGCATAACCTCGCAAAACCACCGATGACGATCAAAACCGGACACAGGAACAGCCTCAGACGGCAGATGCACGACACCTTGATGGCGATGCTGTCGGATCACCGACGTCTGTCGCTCCTTGCTGCCGACGCCAGCGTCGAATAACAAGGCAAGCCGCGCTCGATCGTTCACTGCAATCTTGGAGCGTAGGGGTGTCACTATATGCAACCGGTTCAGCTCGGTACTCGATGACCCCTTCCCCCTCTTTTGTCTCGACAAATATTACACGGTACATATCTAGGCTGACCTGTACAAAAGCCGGTGCGAATAGGTCGGAATCGCAAAAGCACCAGATGGCTGGCTCGGGTACTTTTGCGACATGCCAGGTGACAAAAGGGCTGAGACGACACCGGTCGTCACGTCCCAGACGCAACTCGCTATTTCGTGGCTTGCGCCGAGCGCAAGCCACCTCCAGGGATGAGGCTGTCAATTTCTGGAACGTTATGAAGCAACGAACCAATGCCGCGCACACCCCCCAGCTATCAGGCTAGTACGCTCTTGAAGGTCAGCGATGACTATGTGGTTGTTCATGGGCTCACAATGGACTTTTGTTCCTATTATGTTCTCTTTTGTAGTCGAGTCAACGCGGCATGGATAAGTTTCGCTTATGCAGGTGCAATTGAACAATAATATCTCTTGCTGATGATGCGGACAGGCACCGCAGCACACACGAGATGTTCCACAGTCCAGTCAGCGGCATTCAATGTTTTTAATATATCGTAGCGACATACGAAGCCGCCGTGCAAGCCGAAGACTGCAACGGTTTCAGATGACGGCGAAGCTGCACTGCGGAGCCGCGCCGCACGGCGTGGCTCCGCAGTGCAGCTCTCAGACTTGCTCCGATGCCAAGAGAATGAGCCCTTGGCTCGCCGCCGTGAAACTAATTTTACATAGCGCTCGTGGCGACCACTCCGTCACTGCCTTCGCTCTTAGTCTGTGGGGCAAGAATGGCTAAACGTTCAAGCAAAATCTCTTCTCAATAACAGTGGCAGCAGCTTACCCGAATGAGTGGATTAGCTGACTGAACGAACCGCAATGGCAACAAAACGTAGTTGAAGGCGCTCCTCCGCCGGTATGGGTATGGCGCGTCAGATCTCGGCCAGGCGCTCCTTCCGGCCAATCATGGTCTGACCTTGATTTCGAGGACGAAATTCGATGATTCCAGCGATAAGGCGCCGACTTGGTCAAGATGCGAGATATGACCCTTCATATGCCGCCTTGGCCAAAGAGACCTGCTGCTGTGCCCTCGATCAAACCGTGCCCTGCGAGACAGGAACGCTCGACTGCAGCGAAGTTACGCTCGCGACGCGCGTCGAAGGTAAATCACGTAGATCATCATATGTTGTCTCAGAAACGACGGGAAAACTTCCAGATGCCAAACCTCATTATTGGTTCCGATCCCATCGTACCGATTGGCGATGGGCGCAGTGTCGTGCTTCACCATGTCTGCAGGGGCCGACGACCGGTCCAAAGAACTTGCGGATCAGTCGGGTGCGTATCGGCCGCACAAAAACATCCATCAACGTTGCTTGGAGTGAAAGGTTGGTTTGAGCGGAACCATAAACCGCCTCATATGTTTCGCTGGCCTGATAAAGGAGAAGGTATGATGGCCAAAGATCCTAAAATAGGCGACACCGTCGCCTGGAAGACCAGCCAGGGAGAAACCTCGGGAAAGGTCGTCAAAAAGCAAACCAGCCCGACAAAAATCAAAGGGCATGAGGTGAAGGCTTCAAAGGCGGACCCGCAGGTTATCGTCGAGAGTTCTAAGACCGGAGCCAGGGCTGCGCACAAGCCAAGTGCTCTCAAAAAGAAATCATGAACTGCCGACGCCTCTCTCGCTAAGTCTCGGACCGAAATCAGTGTTTCAGCTGTCCATCGACCTGCTGCAGGCAGAAAAAATATCGGCGGGTGTCCCCCTCGACTACCATTTTTCCGATCACGTGGTCGCCTGAGCGGCGGAAGTAATCAATGATTGGCTGCCGGTTATACACCATCGCGGCGGTCACAACGCCCTCGTCCATCCGCTGCTGGAGCGTAGCTGAAGTGGTTTTCGCTCTGAGGCGCGACCGCAAGTGAGTAAACAGGTTCCAAGCCCACTTTGTTTTGCCGAGTCCTGCGAACCTTAGTGCCCAGCGAACAGGGAAGAACGCCGGTTCGACTGCGACAAGCCTATTCTTATCGCCTTTAAATAGCAGGGCATCGGCTCTCATGTCGGGATGAAAGCGCTTCCCAAACCAATGAAGGTTTTCTAAAACACCATCCAGCGGGTGGCCGGAAGGATACCCTGATCCCCTCCAGAGACCGACCAATTCTTCTGAATGAACCGGCTCCAATGAACGAAACCACTCGGCCGCCTCCTTTTGCTGGCAAGACTGTCGGACGGTCGTCGTCATCAATCGATCCCCTCCGAGGTGTCCAACTCGATCATGACAGGCGCGTGGTCGCTGGTGCCAGACCAGCTCCTTGGCTTCTTTCTAACTGACGCAGACCTCAACCAAGGGGCCATGCCGGGAGACAAAAGACAGTGGTCTATCCGCAGTCCCGCGTCACGTTCGAAACTGTTGCGCCAATACTTCCAGAAGGTGTAGATTCGTTCATCCGGATGCAAATGCCGCACTGCGTCGATCCAGCCTTGCGCGGTGAGCTCTGCATACGCCTGACGGATCTCCGGCCGGAATAGTGCATCATCGACCCAACGTTCAGGCTTGTATACGTCCCTCTCAGTCGGCATGACGTTGAAGTCACCAACGAGCAGCGCGGGGACGTCGAGATCAAGCATCTCGGCTGCGTGGTCCTGGAGGCGTCGAAACCAACGCAGCTTGTAGTCAAACTTCGGACCTGGAGCAGGGTTGCCGTTGGGAAGATACAGGCAGCCTAACAGGACACCGTCTACCACTGCTTCGATATAGCGGCTCTGTTTGTCGTCCGGGTCTCCGGGTAGCCCTCGGCGTGTGATCAGCGGTTCATCGCCCTTCAGGAGAATCGCAACGCCATTCCAGGACTTTTCGCCATCCCATGCTGCGCCATAACCTGCTCGCGAGATCTCTTTTTCGGGAAACGATGTGGACTTCAGCTCTTGCAGGCAAACGATGTCTGGCTGATCATCCTTCAGCCATCGTAGCAGAACGTCCAGTCTGCCGTTGATCCCGTTGACATTGTAAGTAGCAATCTTCAATGCGGTGCCATTGGTTAGTGAGATAAAGAGCGGCTCTTCCGATCTAGACCGGCTTCTTCAACCGGCAAGGCCTTGCATTATCTGTCTGGCTGCTCAACGGCTTATCCTCAGCCACTCTACCTGAAAAGTCCAATTCATATCAGCAATCCGAGGGAGTTTCGAAAGCCCCTCGTTGCGCCAGGCAGTTACGAGGTGTCGAGGCGCCGGTTCTATCCCCTCAGACCCACCTTACACCGTTGTTTCCGAAAACATCATGAGCATCAACGCCCCCTGAAACGAGGTCAGCCTCAGGCTTCGGTTCCAAGATTGTAGATATCTGCGTTGTCCTGGAGCTCTCGCAGCCCTTTGTATGACGCATGCCGCAAATTTCCGTCATCCGTCCATCCGCGAAACTCGATTTCGGCAATGAGTGTGGGCTGAGTGAAAACGAGGTTTTTGCCTTTGATCGGTACAGCCGGTCGTTTCGTCCTCAGCTTGTCAAGCATCGATCGGAGAGCAACGGCGTCTTTCTCCCTGAACCCCGTTCCTACGGACCCGACATGGTGCAAGGCCGTACCGTTCGTGGCTGCAAGCAGAAGACTTCCAATGCCACCCCGGGCGACGGATGACTGCTCATATCCGATAATGACAAAGCTCTCGCTTTGAATGCATTTGATCTTGAGCCAGTCGCCAGTGCGTCCAGAGCGATATCGACTATCCCGGTGCTTAGCAATCAAACCCTCAAGCCCATGCGCGCATGCCGCCACAAGCAGCTCGTCGCCGTCGCCCTCTATCTCCTCGGACAAACGTATCCCGCCGTCTCCGCCGTCCAAAAGGTCCGTTAGCAGGGGACGCCGAACAAACAGCTCAGCGTTCGTCAAGAGATGCCCGTCGAAATACGGAAGGTCAAAAGCGTAGAACACTGCTTCTGCCGAGGCGCGTTTGCCGCCCCGCCCACCGAGCGATCGCTGGAGTGCGCCGAAATCTGAGCGGCCTTCAGCGTCGAGCACCACTGCCTCGCCGTCCAGTATGGCGGTTCCGACTCCAAGCTTACGGGCCGCCTCGGCGATGGTCGGGAAACGTTCAGTCCAGTCGTGGCCTCCGCGCGTCAAGATGCGAACGCTTTTCGGCTCGATATGGATCGCCAAGCGGTAGCCATCAAACTTCAGTTCGAAAAGCCACTGATCGCCATGCGGAGCTTTCGGTTTCAGTAAAGCAAGGGCGGGCTCAATACGCTCCGGCATCGTGTCGAAGGGAAGTTGGGGTTGCGCCAGGTTTCTTCGTTGTCGTGGCTTCGACTTTGCCACGTGATCGGTGCGTAGAAGCGGTTTGGATCGGCTACGCATTACTAAACCCTCGAAGGGAGGACGATTGCCGAATGGCGTTGCCACTCGGTGACCAAATCGTCACGTCCGAGAATCGTTCCCGGGCGAGAACAACAGTGGCCAGTCTGACTGTCAGCTCTGTACCTGACGAGCATCTCGCCTGCCACCAGAGCGCGATCGACCAAACCCTTGCCTCCGGAGAATAACCCCGCAAGGCAGACAGCATTGCCCACGCGTTCTGGTCATCGGCATCAGTGTCGGCTGAGGTAGATGTGATGTGCTGCGGTGGTGCCGTCACCGATGATCAACCGACCTACGTCAGCCCCCAGTTTCAACGCGATGCGGCCGCTGATAGCGATCAGCGCGATCTCGTCCAGGAAGCAACCTACTGCCAACGCCTGACGACGCGCGCAGTTGAAAACCGGAGTTTAAAGGACCAGGGCGCGAGCCGGGGTCATGCGTCAAAATCTGGTTTGCCCACCGAACGCGTAAGCCTCATCCAGCTCGGCGCGACTTCAGCTCCTTTGCGACCGACTTCTTCAGGGCCTCCATGATGTCGATGACGTTGCTTTTCTCGGAAACGTCTTTTTTCGATTTCGCAGAAGCCTTCTTGGTGGGCTTTTTTGCCTTCTTCTTTCTGTCGATAAGCTTCAAAAGGCTTTCCTGGATAGGATCCGAAACCATGTCCGGAGACCAATCCTTCAGTCCTTTTTTGATGATTTTCTCTAGCGCAGAGACCCCCTTGGCGTCAGACTTCTTGTCGATGCCGGTAAAATACTCTTTCTCCGGCCTCACTTCGTCGCCAAAGCGGAGAGCCCACACAACAATCCCTTCGCCACGGGGCTCGAGTACGACGGCACGCTCACGGCGGCCAAGGACCACGCGGGAGATGCCGACAACGTCCTCCGCCTCCATCGCTTGCCTGATCACGGCGAACGCCTCGTCCCCGATCTTGTCATTGGTGGTCAGGAAATAAGGGGTCTCAAGGTACACCCATTCAATGCTCCCGCGAGGGACGAATGTTTCGATGTCAATCGTCCGCACAGTTTCAAGTTCGACCGTTTCCAGATCCTCATCTGTCAGCAAAACGTATTCGTTCTCGCCGCGCTCATAACCTTTCGCCTCGTGTTCATCCTTGACCGGCTTTCCGGTAACGCTATCGATGTACTGCGAGACCACACGGTTGCCGGTATCTTTGTTCAAGGTGTGAAACCGTACCTTCTCCGAACCCGAGGTCGCGGGTGTCATGGCGACAGGGCAGGTGACGAGCGATAGCTTCAGATAGCCTCTCCAATAAGGGCGACGCGGTGCCATCTATCAGCTCGCTTTCTTCTGAGCGGGTTTTGCCCGACTTTTCGTGGATTTGATGGTTGTCGCTCTTTTTCCAGAATTGGCGTTGGCGGCCTTGGGCTTCTTGGAGTTCGACTTGTCCATGCCCGCGCTCCCCTGGAGAGCTTTGAGGAGATCGTTCGGTTTTGAGACCTTTACCGGCTTCGGTTTCGGCAAAGATTTGCCTTCAGCTTTCGCTTTCACCAGGGCCGCAAGGGCGGCTTCGTAGCGGTCATCGAAAATGGCGGGATTGAAGTTGCCTCTCTTCGTCCCAATAATGTGCTTTGCGAGATCGAGCATTTCCGCCTCGACCTTGATCTTTTTCACATCCTTGAACGCTTCTTTCGAAGATCGCACTTCGTAGTCGAAATTGAGTGTTGTCGCGATGATGCCTTTTCCATGAGCCCTGATCAGGACAGTGCGCATCCTTCGGAATAGGACCGTCCGAGCGATTGCCGTCGCGCTGGTCGTGCTCAACGCATCGCGCATGCTGGTGAACGCGTCCTGGTCCGCATCGTCAACGGGAACGAGATAATAAGGCTTGTCGAAGTAGATGTCGTCGATCTTCCCGCAAGGAATGAAGGCTTCGGCCTCAAGCGTCTTGTCTGAATCGGGAATGACGGCTGCGACCTCTTCCGGGTCGATCATGATATAATCGCCGTTGCCGGTCTCGAAGCCCTTCACCTGGCTATCGCGCTCGACAACTTCCTCGGTCTCGCTATCGACGAATTCGCGTTTCAGCCGGTTTCCGGTCTTCTCGTTGATCATGTGGAAGCTGATGCGGTCGGAGGTCGATGCGGCGGTATACAACCCGACGGCACAGCTCAGTTCCCCGATCTTGAGATGACCTTTCCATTGCGCACGATGAGCAGCCACGTTCGTCCTCCACGATTTTACAGTAAACTGGACAGGACGAATTCTGTTCCGGGCCGGAGCGTGTCGGTGGGCAGCTGAAACCGCATGACATGAGAGCGGCAAAAGGCAGGGGGTGGAACTCACCAACCGCCGGATCGTCCGGGTGAGATTCCAAGCTCGCCTGTCATATGGTTATTGGTGATTGCTCGAGAGGATCGCTTTGGCTTCATCGGTCAACACGAGGGCTGGCTCTCCTTTGAAAGCAAGCTCACGAATAAGATTGTTTTGCGCCAGCTTGGCCACCGTCGCTGATGACAGCCGGCGGTCACCGACCACCCAGGAGTTGGCCAGCCGCCGCTGGTGACGAAAGTGGCTGATTGCAGCGAGAGCTTGCATTGAAGATTTCGAAATGTCCGGCTTAGCCACAAACACACCCTCAAGTTCCTTCTCTTTTCACTTGGGTACGTCACGCGCTTTAATCAAGCGTTCAATAGCGCTCCGCTCGTCAATCGAATTTCGATGAACCCGTCGCACCGTTATGACGGGCGGTGAACATCGTCGAGGTGGAGAAATACCATGCGAGGCCTAAATAGTGTGAAAAGCCGAGGTGCCTTATGATTCTGTCGATGTCCGCCGTCACCAAATCTTATCAGACGGCAGAGGGTTGCCTCTCTATCCTCCAGGGCATCGACCTGGATATTTTGGCTGGCGAGACCGTCGCTCTGACCGGGGAGTCAGGTAGCGGTAAGAGCACCTTGCTTCATCTGGCCGGTGGGCTCGATATCGTCGACACTGGTACGATTGTCGCACACGGCGTTAACATAACCAGGTTTGGCGAGGCGGAACGAGCGGAGTATCGCCGTACCCAGGCGGGGCTGATCTTCCAACAATACAATCTGATCCCTTCGCTGACGGTGAAAGCGAATCTTCATTTCCACGCACAACTTGCGGATCGGTACGACGCCAGCTGGTCGGACTCCCTGTCCGCCGGGCTAGGGTTGCAGGGGCTCCTTGACCGTTATCCCGACCAGCTTTCGGGTGGCCAGCAACAGCGTGTTGCCATCGGTCGAACACTTGCGGCGCGTCCGCCACTTGTGCTGGCCGACGAACCGACCGGGAATTTGGACGAGGCGACGGGGGATGCCGTTCTGGAAATCATGGTGTCCTTGTGTAAAGCGGCGGGCTCGTCGCTTCTGATGGTGACACATTCGACGAGGCTGGCTGCAAAACTCGACAGAACGATCACGCTCAAGTCTGGTCGGATACTCTCATGATCAAGACGACGTTTCTGGCAGTCATTTCCCACTGGCGGTATCGACCAATCCAACTGATTACCCTGGTCACCGGTATAGCCTTGGCCACCGCACTATGGTCGGGGGTTCAGGCGATCAACTCTGAAGCGCGAGCGAGCTACGCAAGGGCGGCTTCGGTATTGGAGCAAGCCAACCTGCAGCAGCTGATTACAGGGGATCAACAAGGGATACCGGTAGAGACGTATGCCTCGCTCCGGCAAGCAGGGTGGAAGGTGTCGCCGGTGATTGAGGGGACCGTCCGGCTGGGTGGGAAAAGGATCAGGCTTATCGGTGTCGATCCTTTGACGATGCCGCAGTCGAACGACGCTCCCTTAGTGAAAGACGCATCGGATTTGGCGGAATTTATCCGGGCACCTGGAGTTATTCTAATGTCGGCCGAGACCGCCGCCCAGCTCACCGATGTACAGGGCCTCCGGATAAAGCTTTCACCGTCCGTTCCAGAGGACGCGGCCTTTGTCGATATTTCCGTCGCGGACAGGCTGCTGCAGCGAAAGGGCAAAGTGAGCAGGTTCGTCATCGCCCCCGATCAATCGCCAAGTCTTCCACCAATAGGAAAAATATCACCTGATCTCTCCATCAGGGCCGGCGGCAACGGTACCGATGTCTCATCGCTAACCGACAGCTTTCATCTAAATCTCACAGCTTTCGGTTTTCTGGCGTTTGTCGTTGGGCTGTTCATCGCGTACTCCGCGATCGGTGTGACCTTCTCCCAGCGACGCGGAACGTTTCGAACCCTGCGGTCGCTCGGGGTGTCGTTAAAGTCTCTGACGGCTATTTTGATCCTGGAATTGACGGTTCTTGCACTGATAGCGGGTTCGATAGGCGTTGCGATTGGCTACGTCATCGCGTCCTTTTTGTTGCCAGGGGTCGCAGCGACGCTTCAGGGGTTATACGGCGCAAGCGTCGTGGGCACTTTGTCCTTTCGCGCGGAATGGTGGCTGGCCGGATTGGCGATGGCGCTTCTTGGGACAGCTGTCGCATCTGCGCAAAGCATCCGGCAGCTCTGGAACATGCCAATTCTTGCCAGTGCCCAGGCCCGATCGTTGGCGACCGGTGCAGAACGAAGCCTCCGGGTTCAGGCGGTCCTGGGCCTCCTACTACTTTCATTGGCCGTGCTCTTGACGTGGGTGCAAGGGGGGCTGGTTACTGCCTTCGGCATCCTTGCTGCCCTTCTGCTCGGGGCGGCTCTGATGCTTCCTGCGGTTCTCGCGTACACACTTGGACGAGCAGAGCGTTGGGCCCGCAAACCAATCCCGCGGTGGTTTTGGGCTGATACGCGCTTGCAGCTCCCAGGTCTGTCGTTGGCTCTCATGGCTCTTCTCTTGGCCCTTTCCGCCAATATCGGGGTCGGGACGATGGTTTCGAGTTTTCGAACGACCTTCATCGGCTGGCTCGACCAACGACTGGCGGCTGAATTGTACGTAACGGCCAGAACCGAGGAAGAAGCCGAGCGTTTGAGGGCGTGGTTGCCGTCTCGGGTGAATACCGTGCTGCCAATATGGAGCGTAGATGGTGACGTTCTCGGAAAGCCCGTTCAAATATTCGGAGTGGCTGATGATGCGACCTACCGCGAGAACTGGCCGGTGATAACCGGGGGTGACGATGTCTGGGACAAGATCGCGTCGGGCAAGGGCGCTCTGGTGAATGAACAGATGTGGCGCAGAGAGGGGTTGAAGGTCGGGGACAGGATCGCTCTTCCAGGCAATTTTAGTGTGGATGTCGTGGGCGTCTACTCGGATTTTGGGAACCCGGTCGGTCAGGTCCTTGTTGGCTTAGGCGCGTTTGGTCAGCACTACCCGAACGCCGCGAAGCTGCGGTATGGACTGCGGGTTCAAACCTCTGAACTCGATAGAGTTCGTAGTGCCTTGATCGATGACTTTGGCCTGCCTGCAGATGCGATCGTAGATCAGGCGACGTTGAAAAGGCAGTCGCGGGCAATATTCGACCAGACTTTTGCGGTAACCGGAGCGCTGAACGCCCTGACCTTAGCGGTTGCAGCCTTCGCAATGTTTTCGACGTTGTTGGCACTTGCGGCTTCCCGCTTGCCGCAGCTGGCACCCTTATGGGCTATGGGTGTTCGACGCCGGAAACTGGCTCGGCTTGAGGTCATAAGATCCGTCGCGCTCTGGGCGGCCACCTATTTCGTCTCGATACCGGTGGGCCTAGCCTTGGCGTGGGTGCTTCTTGCGATAGTCAACGTCGAGGCCTTCGGGTGGAGGTTACCGCTTATGATCTTTCCGATCGACTGGATTTACCTCGGCTTGGCCGCGCTGGGGGCTGCGCTCGTTTCAGTCTATTACCCTGTGCGCCTGCTTTCCAAGGTCGCTCCTGCTGAACTCTTGAAGGTGTTTACAAATGAGCGCTAATCGGCTCGGCCTTGCTGTAATTTTATTCCTCTGCGCCTCTCATCTTGAAGGTCATGCGCAGGGGTTCGCAGGGCTTGGCACGACCGCCGAAGGTTTTTCGGTTCCGAGAAAAGGCGTTCCCCTGGAGTTCCCGCGCGATCATGGTGCCCATCCCGACTATCGGATCGAGTGGTGGTACGTCACAGCCAACTTAAAGGATGCCAGTGGGCAGGATTATGGAGCTCAATGGACCTTGTTCCGGTCAGCACTTTCTCCGCAAACGGTGCAGGGATGGTCTGATCCTCAGATTTGGCTGGGTCATGCTGCGGTCACAACGAAGAACCAGCATTATTTCGGGGAGCGCCTGGCGCGGGGTGGTGTCGGTCAAGCCGGCGTCACCCTCCAGCCGTTCAGGGCCTGGGTAGACGAATGGGGTATGCAGGGCACTGGTGCACCGGATGCAGATCCGCTGCAAAACCTTAAGGTCAAAGCGCAGGCGGATCTTTTCAGCTATGACCTTTCACTATCGGCGAAAGGACCGCTCGTGCGTCAGGGAGATAGAGGCTATTCGGTCAAGTCAGCCAACGGGCAGGCCAGCTTCTACTATTCGCAGCCCTACTACACTGTTGAAGGGGAGATCGTCCTGGAGGGCAAACCCGTAACCGTCACGGGCAAAGCATGGATGGACAGGGAGTGGTCTTCGCAACCATTGGCGGCTGATCAAACCGGTTGGGATTGGTTCTCCCTTCACTTGGCGTCCGGCGAGAAACTGATGGCATTCCGGCTACGCGACAGCGGCAATGGTTACTCATCGGCCAATTGGGTGTCCGTGAACGGCGAAAGCACCTCCTTGTCCGGAGACGAGGTCATCATCGAGCCAAAGCAAACGACGAAAGTCGGCGACCGGACGATCCCTACGGTTTGGCGTGTCAGGATCCCCAGCAAGAGTTTGGACGTCGTCACGCATCCACTGAATTCCCGGTCTTGGATGGGAACGACGACGCCTTACTGGGAGGGCCCGATTACCTTCGAAGGCAGCACGTCGGGCGAGGGGTATCTGGAGATGACGGGGTACTAGGAGGCAGCAGCACCCGATCGTGATTTCCGCAATGAGTGCGAGATCGCGTCACGGGGTGGCCCATCGAATGCTTGGTTGGGCGGAATGACATTCACGTGGCAGTAAAAGTCCCAGATCGCCCGAAGGCCTCCTCATGTTCATGTCGCTTGGTCGTGCTGCTTCATGACAATGCCCGAATGCAGCGGGATTTCCATAGCTCCAATGCGGCTAGTTCCTGGAGCGCATAACACCTTCAGTATCCGTCCGTGGATGGTCTCACGGAGTAAGGGGACTGCTATGCGAAGAATTCAGCGGAACGAACGCACAGCGAGTTGGTTCGCCTCATAGAAAGGAGTCAATCATGGAAAACTCGAACGAGCATCCTGAGCAGGATCCAGCAGAAGGGTCCCGCGAGACTGTAGAGCGCGATCTCGCGCGTAAAAGTCAAGCTGAAGAGGGCGGCGAACACGCCGCTGGAAACAACCCTGACCGCGACAGTGATGCGTCCAGATCCGATCCAGACACCGCCGACCGGAACCGTGATGTCCTGGTGAAGGGCGCTCGGGCGGGCATGGCGAATGCTGATGGCGAACTCCCTAAGGACGAGATATGAGCGGTGAAAGTAAAGCGCGAAAGGGGATGTTCACGTACGTGGGCATCATCTTCGCAATCGCGTTGGCTATTGGGGCGATCTACGCAGTTTTCCTCGCGCTTGGTGAGCCGAATTCAAGCCAGCCTTCACCACATTCCATTCAGCAAAATTGAGATGGTCACCATGTGATCGGCTGTATCGGCCGAGCATATCTCAACGGAACGAGCCCTATTTTGCAAGGGTATGCGCCCAGAGATTATCAGCATTCATCGCACTTGGTCCTGAGGTCCTGGCTATGCTCGAAAGGATATTCGCAAAGGTGCGCCTTAGCATGACGCCCGCCACGATGGGCGCGCAACGTCTCTGGTCCGCTTGTTTCAAGACGGCCATAATGCGCAAGCATCGGAAACGGCTGCGGAGAAGTGCTTTCGTTGAACTAACCCGTCAGGAATCGAGGTACGCAAAACAGCTCCTGTAGTACTCGGCCGTTACCGTTCATGGGCCTGGCACCGTCATCGATAAGTCCCATTGGTGTGGCACCGAGATTACAAGATCGCGGAGATCTTTTGGCTCATGCGATCCAGGGACGGATTGGTGGCCAAGAACGGCGGCGCTGGCGAACGCAACCATGCGTTCGCCAGCGTAACGCATGTTGTCGGGGTTCTGTGATTGCAGGCCGTGCGGTCCCAGAAACACGGATATGTCTTTTAAGCCCGCCGCCCTCTTGTAGGTGTCGAGCGAACCTTCCAGCCCTTCGACATAATCCCATGTGCCTTTGACTATCTGGAGACCCGGCCATTTGCCAACGTTGGCGGGCACAACGGAATCCACATAATACGTCGTGTTGAATTCGACACGAAGCGCGCCCTCGATCAGGTCGTGCCCGGCGAGTCGGTAACCCAATCCACCTGAGTTCGGGCCATAGAGGATGGCGCCTCGAACGTTCTTCAAGCCGACCGCTGCAGAGCAGTCGGGCTTAGAAAGGTCGTAGTTGCAGTTTTGGACAAAGTTTTTATGCATGAACCACTGGGTGGCGTACGATCCGCGGGAGTAGCCGCCGACTACGACGGGAACTTCCCGCGCCGACTTTCCATCCAACAGGAAGCGAGCCGCTCGCTCACCTTCGATGAATTGGGCGTCTGGCCCAAGGATCCTGAGACCTTTACCCGTGTCCAGCTGATCAAGTTCACGAAAGATGTCGTTTGCCTGCTCGGCAGTATTGAAGCCGTTTCTGCCGCCGGAAATCCCGTTGCCACGCCTGTCCGTAACGAGTACGTCGAACCCCGCAGTATTGAGGTCAGCCAAGAAACCGCGCCAGTGACGGATCCCAGGCTCCTCCGAGAGGCTGTCTGCCTTCGCTGCCCCGTATTTTCCGTCTGATCCCACGGAAAATGGTTTGGTTTCCGGGTTATCTATGGCGGTAAGTTCACTCCCGCCGCCGTTGTTCATGACAACGAGGGCACGCACCGCGTCCCCATTCGGGTTCCGTACACCGTCGCCCTTGAGATACCAGCCACGAAGCTTGATGTCGCTTTCGAGACCAAGATGGAGCTTTTCGAAACTGTCGCGTGGCGCGGTGAATTCGACAACGTATGCCTTCTCCTCCGCACCCCCGATCGCCTCGCCGTAGGGAGCCCGACCAAAATACCCAGGGCGCCGAATCCGGGTCAAATCAACGGTTCCGTCAAAATCGACTGCCCCTGCGTTATCGACGGTGCCCGTATCACGTGCCTCGAACTTCGCGAACGCCTTCGCGGCTTCAAGCGTCTTGTCTCGACAAGCGATGTTTTCCTTGCAGGACGCCCACTTGGCGCGGACGCGAGCGTCGCTGAAGTCTTTGATGTAGTAATCGTCGCCGGAAACGCCGAGCGGCAAGAGCTGGCTGGTAGGCGTGAACGGCAGGCAAACAGACTTGCCATCCCACTGCGACGAATAGCCCGGCAACTCTCCGTTTTTGTCCACGTTCACATGGATTTTGCAATCAGGTGCAGGCGTACCGCGGTTTATCAACACGCCATTATTGGTCTGACTGACAGCCGGGGAGTGAGCGCATACAATTGCAGCAACTGCGAGATAAAATCTGGTCTTCGATTTGCGCATTTCCGGGCCTCCCGCAATCCATGTGGTAAGATAGGGCGCAAGCCAAGGATAGGAAGCGACGATACCGTACACACATAAAATCAGGGAACCGAACCGCGCCCCGCGGTGTTGCTTAAGCAATGAAGAGGGACGGCATGGTACGAGGGTTGATACTGATCATGTTTGCAGGGGCCACGTTGGTGGCCGTCATGCTTTATGCGGTGCCGATGTTCGACAAATCCGAGCAGGCAGGTCCTTACAGATTTTCCGCGGGGCGGTATTAAACCAAAACGAGCAGTACTCTCTCACGAGGTCTGCAGGCTTTTTTGCTCAGTGTCTGAAGCGTGCAACCATTGGCGCTTGGGCACGGGCCGTTTAGCGTGCGTCATCCCGCGCGATTTTCTTTGAGCGAGACAAATCAGCCCGAGGCTGCGCGACGTTCTATCCGAGCGATCGGTTTTCGGTGAAGCTACGCTTCCGGACGAAGGTGGAAACCGGTGTCATTCACGGCGCCCTTGCTCCTGAAACGGCGACCTGAGCCGCACCCTCAGGAGCGGGGTCGGAATCGAAGGGAGTGGCTAGAAGCCATGAGAGGAACAGCGTTAGGATAACTACCGTTACCCCGACTGCCAGCTTTGACTTTGAGGAGCCCGACTTCCCGCCCGGCTTGCCATCGCGTTCATACTCCGTGGTAGCGTCGGTCGAACCGAAAGGATCTTGTTCGCGATGTCGCATCTCTTGGCTCCCGGTTGGGCTGGTTCCTAATTTCCGTCAACTGTAGCCGCCCGCAGCGCGGCTCTCCGCTGCATCCCGCTGCGCATCGATTGAAGCCTCCGAAGTTTTCGGGCCGGGATTACTTTCATCGTTCGACGTCTCCCTCCCGGTGACCCGAGTGGTGAGTTGTCGCGGATCGAAATAAGCACGGAATGCTGTAATCTTCTCTCCATCGGTTTCGATGACGCTCACACCCGCGTAGGACGTAGGCCTCCCGTCGATTTCAGTAGCTGTCCGCCACTCAAGGACGGCTTTCCCTTCGTCTACAATCACGTTCAGAAACTGCGAAGATGCTGCGCCCAGTGCCGCGTGATAGCTCGCCCAAAATGCTTTCGCTCCATTGTCTCCGTCCGGACCGTGCAGGACCAACGGGTTCGAAAGCTCTGCATCGTCGGCAAATAAGTCTGCGATGACATCGACGTTTCCAGATTCTTCCAGTCGGTGCAGTGCGTCGATGAAATCGTGCGTTATTTGAGCCATATGGTTCCCTTACCTTGATGAATTTTCAATGTTTCAGTTACGATCGGTCAGTGTCGCCATTCCCGAAAGTCCTTCGGTCAGCATCTGGAGGATCGAACTTGTCTACGGGAGACGGGGTCGAGTTTCCTTCGTCCGAATTGGAAGAGGCGGCGGGCCAGTCGTTGGATGGCTCCTGCACCTGTTCTTCTTACACCGAACCGGTGCTTGTCGGTGGCGAGACGCCGCCGTGATGATCGCCGGACCAGATCTCGGCAGCACCCGTCGAATGACCGCTGACTTCCTTTTCGGCTTCGCTCCAGTGCCGACCGTGCTGCCCGTCGGCCCTTCCTTCCGCCTCCCATTTAGCGTGAGCGGCGTTGCGGATTGCGTCTTCGTTGCTCATGTTCCTCCTGTACTCTGCCCGATAGAACAAGCGACGGTGACACGAGTTCCAGGGAGAGCGTTGTGCGAAGTCTGAAGAGTTTGCGTTTCCGCAAGAGCACCGCCCTTTTAAACTATCGCGAACGCACGGCTTGACTTCACGTCTGCGCGGTCGATAGGTCGTAGAAGGACGGCATCGCAAATGCCAAAATAGGATACAGCATGAGCAATCAGTACCGCTCCGGCAAGCAGCCGAAAACCGTCCTGCGCCGTATACCGAAACAAGTGCGTAGCAAGGATCGGGTCTCGGAGATTCTCAGGGTCTCAGCTGATCTCATCGGGGAAAAAGGCATTGATGCTGTCACGATGAAGGAAATCGGCTCACGAAGTGGCGGACCGATCGCGTCAGTGTATCAATATTTCCCCGACAAGGAGGCGATTGTTGCATCCCTCTACGAGCGGTATGTCGCCGAAACACGTTTCATTTTGAAAGGCGCTATCGGAAATATCCAGACTGCAGACGATGCGGTGATGGCGGCCGAGCTTCTGGTCGACGCCTATTATGATGTCATGCGACAGGGAACGTCAGCCATCGATATCATGAACGCCATCAAAGCCAGCAAGGTGCTGGGGCAGCAGGATATCGTCGAGACGCGCCTTCAGGTGGACAACTTTTACGAGGCCACCGTGCGTTTCGTGCAGGAGGCGAAGCGTGATCAGTACAAGACCACCCTCATATTGCTGTTCAACATGGCGGACGCGAGTGTCCGCCTCGCTCTGATGCAGCCACGACGGGAGGCGGCGGGCATTCTTGAGCGGTTCAAGGAAATCGTCACAGCACAGGCGACCTATTTTCTCAGGGGAAGATTCCCAGAGAAGCTTGCCAATTCCGCCAGCACCCATGGGCGGCCACAGTAAAAGTGGTCGGGTGACCATCACTTTGAACCGTCACCCTTGTGATGATCTCTCACCGCTTAACGGACTTGGAAAAAAAATACGCACACAGGCGTGGATAACGGAGGCGACGACGGTGTAACCTATCTGTCACATGTAGCATGGAAACATAATACCAGGGCCATCTGCTTTGTGTCCAAATGATGAAATCGGAAATGTGTCACCTAAATGCGGCTGAGGCGTTTGTAGCCTCCCAACCAGGATACCTGACATGAACATTCTCAAACGAGTTCTTCTGACCTGCGCGTTCTCAACCGCGGTTGTCGGTGCCGTCACCGCCGCCGACATGGCCGCCGAACAGGCTCCGGTGGTTGTGCCCTCCACATCCGGGTTTTACATTGGCTCTCTAAGCTCCGTCAGCTTCCTGGACGATACGTCGTTTGGCGTTCTCGGTAATTCTATCTCCACGGATTATGACACGGGTTTCTATAGTTCGGTCCGCGCAGGTTATAATTTCGGCTCCATCGGCTTCATTTCCCCGCGCGTCGAGCTCGAACTTGGTTACGGAAGCGCGTCGGTTGATGCCCACTCCGTCAATGGCGTTGGTGTCGCAGGAATCGATTCGTTCGGCGACGCGCGTTCGTTCCAGGGTTACATCAACGGTTACCTTGACATTCCCCTCACGAATGATGGGTTCTTCAGCGCCATCACACCCTTCGTCGGCGGCGGTGCCGGTTTCATGAACCTGGAACTGCGCAAGCAGGGCGTTGCTGGAGTAGCAACGCTGATTGACGACAGCGATACCCAGTTCGCCTATCACTTGGACGCGGGCGTCGGCATCAACTTGCAGGGCATCGGCCTCTTCTCCGACATGTCGCTGTTCGATAACACGACCCTTGATATCGGCTACCGCTTCACCGCGGCCGACGACTTCGAATTCGTGGCACGTGATGGATCTGCATCGAGCACCGATTTCAGAAGCCACGCAGTAACCTTCGGCCTGCGCAAGCAGTTCTGATGACCTGAGCGGGAGGGGCGATGTCGCAACCTCCCGCATCCACGCAGACAAGGAACATCGGTTGCACAAATATCTGTGGCGAAACTGGCAGGTCGCACCGACCGTCATTTTTACACTGGTACTCGCGTCTTGCACCCACGACGACGCTATACCTCAAGGATCGTTAAATCCGCACGCGGAACCAGTCGTCAATGCGGTTGCCCCGGACGCAACTGCTATTGAGCGAGCACTGGCTTCGGCCCCGCAGTCTCAAGGGAACAGTGTGGCATGGGCAAGCCCAAAGACGGGGAGTGCAGGCGTTTTAAGCTATACCGAAAGCCGCGACACTAGCGGAAAATTATGCCGTGCCTTCATCAGCACTCGCCAGTCATTGAGGGGCGGCGACACTGTGAATGGTCGGGCATGCACCGAAAGCGAAGGCCGTTGGCGGGTCAATTCTTTGAACGAACACTAGGCTGCAATCCGCATGCGCTTCAACAGGCATTCAGGTTTAACGCGCGGCGGACATCAAAAGCTATGCAGCACCTCCCATGGATCCGCGCCAGCGCTCGATTGCATCATCCTTTTGCAGCAACAAGTGGCATCGGGACGTTAAGGTCGATCTGGCCTTCGATCGATTGACCTATCCACGCTGTATACCGCGCATCGGATCCGATAGACGTGTCGTCGGCGGCAGGCCGGCATCGGCTCTTTCCAAGATGGCGTGTCGCTTTTCGCTGTCCGATACCTTATCGAAGGAATGGCAGTAAAATAAATGCCGCTGAACGAAGAATCTCACAATCAGAAGGCTAGGGCGATGTCCTATCAGTGCAGTAGATGTGATTCAAAAATGGAGAAAGGTTTCCTGCTTGAAAAGGGCGATGGCGCAGTCTTGTCGTCAGAAACCTGGGTTGCAGGCGAGCCGCAAAAAAGCATGCTCACCGGAGTAAGCCTCAAAAATAAGACGATTTTTGACGTTATTACTTTTCGGTGCATCGTATGCGGCTATCTCGATTCTTATGCCTTGACGCAGAAAGCGTAGCAGCTGCGTTGGACGAGAGCTGACATCCAAACCACTGCCAACGCTTTGTATGGCGCGACTGCTAACGTAGTCGCCGTCTATGCTCGTAGCTTGGGTGTTCCTTCAGCTGCCACCTCTGGCAGTATTCGCATGCTGATGTTGAGGTTAGGTCCCGATAACCGCGCATTGGCGCCTTCGCCACATGGTGATTTCGTTTAGTGTTCTGTCCGCGTGGAAGAACCCATCGTGGAACGGGCGTCGTCAAAGCAGGCTCGGCTGCCGTCAGGATGAGTTGGCATCATTAGACAAATGACGAGCCCACAGACAGCGCAACGGCAGTGGCGTAGCTCATTTTGGGAAAATTTTCAGATGCTTGCCGCGGCAGAGATGACCTCGCCCATACCGTTGGCTGAATATAGTCGCGTTCTGTTCACACGACTGTTGGCTAAGGCCTTACAACGTCGGATCTATTTGATCGGGCTATGAGCGAAAACATGTAAAAACGGGCGAGATCTTTCGAGGTGAAGGCAACCGAACGAACCCCGATCTCGCTATGTCGTTCGCGAGATCGGGATTTGGACTCAGAGGGTTCTGACGTTTTCAGCCTTCGCCTTACCTGTCTTCCGGTCTTGGCCGAGGTCGTAACTGACCTTCTGTCCATCAGTCAGGAAAGCGCCCGAGCTTACAGCCGAGATGTGGACAAACACATCCTGTCCACCGTCATCCGGAGTGATGAAGCCGAAACCCTTGTCCTGAGCGAAGAATTTTACTGTACCAGTTGCCATTTTATCCTCTTCAATTGGAAGTACCAAGTGTCATTAGCGATCTGACATGCGCCCAGCAAGGCATCGCTGTTCTGTGGCAGTGTGGAAGCTTCCGGGTGACAAGCTCGCTTCATCGTGTCCTAAAGCTATGGCGACGGTTCGGTTCCCCTCAAGTGCTTTTCGCCTGTTCGGTGAGGTGACTAGGTGAACCAGAAACGCGGTTTTCGATGGCATGTGTGATTGGGCTCGGTCACGAGCTGATCCAAACGGAATCAGCCTCCGGGGTTCAGAAAATGGTTGGCTTAGGTACGATAGTGTACAGAAACTTTTATGGTCGACGCGCGTTTACCCCGCGTTACGCGGAGTATGAAGTTGTCGAAGCATATTGATACAGCTGATCTGGAGATACGAAGTGCTCAACGGGTGATGACTGTCACCGAGTTCGCGCTGCAGTACAAGATTACGAGCGACGAACAATTGCGCCTCACCAGGCTACTTGGAATGTTCGCGACAAAGCATGAGTTTTTGATGAATGTGCGTTTCAAATCGAGAATACGCCATTGAACATGGTGAAGGTCGAGGTATCGATCTTCCCCGCAGTTTCCAGCCACAATCAACTGGGCTCGGCACGTGATGCCCAACCTCACCTGTCAGCGCAGCTACATTGGGACGATGTCGCTAGGAGATAACCTCCGCTGATATCGACGACCGCGCCCTTTCCATAGCTCGGATTCGGCGGTGCAAGAAAAGAATTCCAGCGGCGACTTTCCGAACATCAGCGATCCTTCGGAGCGCAGGCATCTGATTATACTTCGTGGAAGGGATTCGTCGGACGTCGTCGCCGCATTTGTTGCCATGGTTCCCGCTTGGAGCACGGTGACCGCGATAGTGCACGGCCCAAGGTCGCGAGTTGTGCCCTTAGAGTATCCGAAGAGGGAAGCTTTGGTTCCCGCGTAGTCGGCATGCCCGGAAATACAGCACGGGAGGCGATCCCAGAACCGACCGATCCGGCCGTCTTTAGTTAAGATCGAGCGGCAGCACGAATTGTCGCAACGGGCCCCGCGGCAATGATGGCCTTCCGCCTGTCCATCGCCGAATTGTCAATGTCGGATCGTCGATCGATTTACCCTGCGGAGGGATCGCAGCATCATTCATCAGAATGTCGAGGCCACCGAAATGCCCTACCCCCTTAGTGGTGAGGCTTTCGGCGGTTGACGGATCGCGCTGGTCGCTCTTGATCGCAGGTGCACGCATGCAACTGGCGTCAAGGCCTGCGACAACTGCTGCAGTTTCCCATCTGAGCTGATCGCACGGCTGCGCCGGCGTCTGCCAAGATGCCTGCCGTCTCGGCCATCCTCAAATGGAACGCCACACAGAAACTCGCCAAGTGATGACCTGTAGCATCTGCGTCGAATTCGACAGCCGGCCATACTCGAACCCGAATGACATGAGCTACAAGCGCCATGGAAGGTTGTTTTGATGCTCAAACGCCTGGGGAAGAACCCGCATCGCGGTCCTGTCCGAATGATAGCCGGGTCTGATCGCAGATCTGCTTCAGAGCAGGGCGCAAACCTTCCTCATAGGTCGGGTGGTAGAATGGCTTCTCGAGAAGCTGCATCGCGGTCAGTTGATCCTCAATCGCCCAGGCGATCATATGCGCGAAATGTTCGCCCGCGGGCGCCGCCAATGTCGCCCCGGTAAGGCGGCCGTCACTGTTGGCGTAGACCTTGAACACGCCAGCATTCTGTCCCTCCACCTTTGCACGGCCCTGATCGGAAAAGTCGGAAATGCCAACGATTGTATCCTTGCCCGCAGGGATCCCGATCGAGGCGCTTGGTGGATCGGTAAACGTTATCGCTAAGGGTGTTGACCGCTTTGAAGACCGGACATCCGGGAAACGTGCAGCGTTGTTGCCGGCGATCGCGCCTTCCGCTGATGACTCATGGAGGACTGGTAACTCGGCGTTGCAGTCGCCTGCAATGAAGATGGAGGATGTTCCGCATTGCATGGTCTGACGGTCAAACACCGGCGTACCGTGCTCGTCAAGTTCGAGACCCGTATTGGCAAAGCTTAGTCCACCGAGGTTCGGTGGGCGACCAGCGGCAATGAGGACATGCGTGAAACGCTTTCTCCCCTCAGATGCGCCGGACCAGAAGATATCAGTTGTTTCATCCGACTGTGAGGCGTTGATCTTTACTCCGAGATGAATGGAGAATTCCCGCTCAAGCAACGTATGCAGCGACTTCGCCACGTCATCGTCCTTCAACGCCGACACCGTGTCTCCCTCGTCAAAGACCGTGACGTCGACGCCGAGGCGGGAGAATGCCTGCGCCAATTCTAGTCCGAGCGGCCCCGCGCCGACCACCGCGAGTGAGGAGGGGAGTTTTTCGATTTCGAAAATCGTTTCGTTTGTCAAAATGTTTTTCATCCCATCGAACATCTTCGGAATGCTCGGTCGGGAACCGGTGGCGATTATCACGCACCTGGCGTGGACGATCCTGCCGTCGACCTCCAGAGTGTCGGCGCTGACAAACCGTGCCCAGCCTTTCAGTTTCGCAGTGTCCGGCAGCTCGTCAATCGTTTCGAGGGTCGATGCCACGAACGCGTCACGCAGATTGCGAACACGCTCCATGACCGCTTCGCCGTCGATGGTCACCTTACCCGCATGTACTCCAAATTGCGACGAAATGCCGATGCTGTGCGCAGTCTTCGCCGCAGCGATCAGAAGCTTCGAAGGCATGCATCCAACCGACGCGCATGTCGTTCCTGCAAACCGGTCATCAATCAGCAGGGTGCGCGCGCCTGCGCGGCGGGCGCTGCGTTCAGCCGCCAGTCCAGCTGTGCCTGCTCCAATCACGGCCACGTCGCATGCAATGTCAATGTCAGGATTTTGGTGTGATGGCATTCTTGGCTTGTCCTTGGTCATACGCAAGCCGGTGGAACAGTCGCGCGGCCAACTTCGTTCCGTATCAAGTTCAACAAAAAGCGAGAACCAGATGTCCAATCCTGAAATGGAACCAGCACCCGAATACGCCGTCGACCCCGAGGCCGCAGAGAAGGCCCGTGGCGACAATAACGCTGCTGACAAGGTTCCGGCTGACGAAGAAACCGAAGGTGCGACAAATGCACTTAGCACACCTGTCGCACCACCCGAGATGGCGAAGGACCGACACGGTGAGAAGGGATGAAATTCTCGGCCGGGTCATCACCCCGACCGGCACCCTTGCCTCATAAAGGCGCAGTGTGAATTGCGCATTTATGAGGGGCATCGGCCGTATGAAACAGTCACGGTAGGCAGGTTTCCGCAGCAGACATCTTACAGTGTTGCCAACACTGCGTTACTGATTTTTCCGGCGTAATTCTTGCGCATCTCGACTTTCTGCTCGAGAGCGACGACGACATCCACGGAAAGATCAACGCCGTGCAGTTCGGCGATATCCGGCAGGCCACCGGGCGTGAACACATTGATCTCGAGGATCTTGTCTCCGACTATATCAAGTCCGACCAGGAACATGCCGTCGCCGACGATCTTGGGACGAACCATTTCCGCGACCTCGAGAATTTTCGGGGTTATTTCAGCGGGAGCAGCCGTGCCTGCCGCGTGCATGTTCGATCGAACCTCGCCCTTGGCCGGAACGCGCCGCAGCGCGGCATAGGCGCCATCCCTTTGAAGAGGACGACCATTCATCAGAAACAGCCTGATGTCGCCCGCCGTGGCATCGGGAAGATAACCCTGTGCAATCAGATAGCCTTCGCCGCTGACGGCTTCGAAAATCTGGTTGAGGTTGGCTTCCTTGCTCGAGGCGATCTTGAAAACGTTCTTTCCGCCCGAACCCTGCAAGGGTTTCAGGATCACTCCCTGTTTCTGCTCATCAATGAAAGCCCGGATTTCCTCAATGCTTTTGGAGATCAGTGTTTTCGGTCGGACCTTTTCCGGGAACTCCTGAAAATACAACTTGTTTTGAGCACGCGCGAGACCGTCGGGATCATTGACCGTCAGGACCCCGCGATCAGCGGCGAGGCGACCGAAGAGGATGCCTGCGTGGGCCGCCCAAGGGCGCTCGTCGGCATCCTGCGATGGATCGTTGCGCAGGAACAAGATGTCGATATCTTCTACCGGGATCGTTTCGACTTTTGCCTGATCGCTCTGAAGGGCGGCAACGAAAGCGTCCGCCTTTTTCGTCTTTGCTCCTTTTACCGAAGTGGCGCGAACCAACAGGCTGTCATCCGGGCGCAAAACAAAATCGCCGGGCGTGAGGTAACAAACGTCGTGCCCACGTCCAAGGGCGGCCAGCGCAAGCGATGTCGTGGTGAAAAATCCTGCCTCGTCGGCGATTGTATTGACGAAAAAAGCGATCCGCATCGTGTCTCCTATGGTTGTATCATGTCGATTGGACGCATGCCGCGTCTGGCTACAGCCAGTCGGGCGCGTCCCTCTTCTGTTTCGAGAAAAAGTGGTCGAACCGCCGGCCGTCGCAACAACCCCCGCTCGGCCAGTTCCTGCATCACGGTGAAGTGCGAAGCGGCGATCTTGCCCATCCAGAACGGTTCAAGCGCGCCGCCGACTTTCAAATGGGCGAGCAAGGCCAGCAGTCCGCGAAGGTAAATGGCATCCTTCGCGAGACCACCGCCTCGATAGAGCCGCAGCACCAGGTTGAAGGCGGCGGGCGATGAAAAATTATACTCGTTCACCAGGGTCGAATAGGTTTGCGAGAATGTAGCACCATCAAGCATGGAAGCGCATCCGACCACCCGCGCGGCGATCAATCTCAACCGGGCAGGAGTCATCCCGCCTGAAAGATACTCCGCAAACACCGCCAGGCCCTCCTGCATGCCCTCGTACCCCGCGAGCCCGGTGCGGAAGAGCCGCAGGCCCTGCGCAGAGCCGTTGAAATAAGTGAGCAGGTGAACGCCGATCTCATGGGAAAGCAAAGGGTCCACCCTCTGCTTGTCCATCAGGGTCGCGCTTGAAATCAGAAGGCGGTGTCCTGAAACCATCAATCCCGAGGGTAGGTCATCGCGAAGCTCGACGGACACCTCGAATTCGTCGAGCTGCGTACGGTAGGCCGTGATCATGTCAAGCGCGCGAGCCTGGACAAAACCAGCGTCGGCGATGGCGTTATCCAATTCTCCATCATCATTGGCGTCAACGTTCGCAAGATGCGCCAAAATCATCCTGGCTTCGTCGAGGAGCGCCGGCTCCACCGGCCCGTAGAGGGCGCGACCGAATTCGACGAACTGTGGTTTCTGGCGGAACGATAGAAGAGAAAGCTGCAAGTCGAGTTCATGCTGCTTTTCGCGATACAGTTGGTAAAGTACCGGGTCTTCCAGATGATCAAAAGAGATCGAATACAGCTTGCGTTTCGCGGATTCGATCTGGACGGTGAGGGGCCGATAGAGAAAGGCGGGATAGTCGCCATTTTCCCGGAAGGCATCGAAAGCGGCCTCAGCGTTGATAGGCGTCACCGCAAGCAGGAAATCGAAGGACGAGGCAACCTCATCGATGCTCCGGTCAACACGCGTAACTGCGTCGACGAAGGCTCTGCGTCCGAGAGCCCGATGGGTCTTGAGCGTGAGGATATTCTCAGATTCGATGAAGGACGCCATAGCCTTCAGGCCGGCATCGAAGATCATGGCAACAAGCTGTTCGCGCAGTTCCGGATAAGCGTTATCCGTGCCTGCCTGACGATAAACAGGGGCGAACCTGACCGCGAGCGCCGAAAGGCGCAAATCGCGCGCCAGCGCTATGTCTTCACGATATGGCGGTGTTGTTACGCGTTCCACCTTGGGCGTGCGAAACCGGGCCTCGCTATCGCTGATCGCGGAAGAGAAGCATTCCGCTGCCTGCGCCATGTCATCGCTCGACCATATGGCGATTTCAAACGGCGGCAGAAAAGGCGCGTCCTCGGTCAGAAAACGATCCTGCGTGAGCTCTCCAAGATCGAAAACAGCAAAGGAGCCGAAGCGGCCCTTCATGGCCTCGGCAACGGCATCAATGATCTTGATCGCAATCGGAGCATGGGATGCAATCAGGTAGGCTGCGTTTGCCTGCACGATATCACGCGCCACCGGCTCCGCATCGTCTACCGCAATGTGAACGCACAGAAACGGCAACGGTCTGTCAATATGAAGTCGTCCGCCGCCCGGCAAGTCTCGCCGGACCGCTTTACCCTCGTCGAGACAGGCGATGATTTCGTCCAACCACTCACCGTCGGCATGCGTCTGTTCGGGGGGTGCGCTGCTCATGCCCGACCTTCCAGAACTCTTTCGAGCACAGGCACTGCGGAGGAGATCATGTTGCGAAGCTGGTCCAGTATCTCGGCGTCCGGTTCGCCTGTCCATTCGTCCATGAAGATTTTCTTGAACTCGATTGCAATCGCGCAACCGGAATTCGGGAAGTGCTCGTGGACGAACCGGGTCTGCTCGCCCTTACCCTGGAACGCGACGTTTTCCCTGACATCAAGCGGTCGGCCATTGATTTCGAATGAACCGAGATGCGCGATCAATGCGTCGACGACCGGCGCCCAACGCTGCCGATCCATGGAGAACGTGCCGATGTTGATGTCGGGGGCAGACGCTGGTTCTGTCGGCGCGGCGTCAGGTCCATCACGACGATGATTGTAGCTGTGAACATCCAGCAGGACGAACCGACCGAACTGTCGCTCAATGCCTCGAAGGGTCGTTTTCAGTGTCTCATAATATGCGTCATGTATCTGCAAGGAAGCTTCGATAGATTCGGGTGCGAGCACGCCTGACCAGACCTTCAATCCCCATGCCTGTTCGGGCGACAGGTAGATCGCGCCGTCGCGATTTCGGTTGAGATCGACTTCAAACCGCGACCGGTGAAACGTGACACGATTTTGGACGTCGCGGATCGTATAGGCAGTAAATGGATCTTCTTCGCGCAATCTCTCGCCAGACGTCAGCGCATATTGGTCGGCCAGATTTGTTCGTACCGAATGCCCTTCGTGAATCGCCGTGGCTATAACGGGTGATGAGCCTCGCTCGATGCTCCAGAGCGCGCGCTCATCCTGAAATAGTATGTCGCGAAGTCCGGCTGGTTTTGGCCGTGATCCGGCCGCTCGCAAAGATTGGGCCATTGTGTTGGCTCTGGTAGCGTCTGGCATATTTATTTCTCCCGTGCCGTCGACAACGCACGGTGATTGGATTTGTTACGAATATGCCTCATATTTTGCTCGCAGGGGTGAGTTGGCCAGAGGCACTACCGACAGGGTGTCGCAAATTGCCCGAGTGTTCGCAAAGTCGTGAAGTCAACAATAGTGCACAATCTGGCAGCGGGCAGGGGCATACACCAAACGCAGGCGATAACAACGCTGTATGTTTTCTTCCTGAGCTGCGAAACCGGCGATGAAAAGTCTATCATACAGGCCCAGCGCCTTGTCGGTTTGAAAAGCTGAAGCGAGTCGGCAGGCCGTGCCCGATGGAGCTGGAACAGAAGCCGCGGTCATGTGTTGTCGGCGGCATGGCAAACCTCAGGCATCAATCCAGCACACATGCTTTCGATTTGTTGAGTTTATGCACCATCTGCATTGCGCCCTTGAGTGGGGGCCATATGCTCGATCTTCTAACTGACGCGTTGGTGGGTGACCGACCAAATTGCGCCAATGAAAGTGAAATTCATGAGTACCGATAGCAAGGCCCGTCGCGGCATGTTTACATTTGTCGCAGTTATTTTCATTCTCGGCATAGTGATTGGCGGGGCTTACGTTTTTGTTTTGAAGCCGGGCGAGACTGAGAATCAGCCCGCCTCCGAAGTCGTCAATCCCAACGGCTGATATCTTGAGGCGGTTTTTGTCAGCAACGCCAATCTTGTTGCGTTCCAACGGGTGGTGAGGTGGTTCGGTCCGCCATTGAGCCGATATGCGCTCCTCACCGCGACATTCATGATTACTAATAAATTAATGTGAGCTTGACTACAAAAACGCTCTCCGGGTGACATCGGTATCTTCTGACCTATTTCAGTAACCATGAACAAACATGATGGTTGGCTCAACGCTGCGGGTAATGCCCGTAGTTTCACGCGCATGTACGCGCTGGCATTGGAAATCTCAGCGCAAGCACCAGAACGGCAGATCCGCCGCGCCGCTAACGATGTCGTGTGCGTGCTCCGCGGCGTTATCGACAAACCGATTGCCGACTCTCGAAAGTTGAAGGAAGCACGCCGCCTTTTTACGGTTCTGCTCGCACATCTTTCCAATGAAGATGAAGTGGAGATACCGCTACGGCCCGCCCGTTTCACACTGAGGATGTCGATGAGTTCATCGTGACTAAGCCCGTTGGCAGATCTTCCAGCATCCGACGCCTTCTATGCAATAAGGTTTCATTTGTTTAAGGTGCTGCAAGAAATCGGCCGGTTCACTTATCTCGCCCCGGAAAAGGTGTAGTGTCGGACTTTGGGACACCAGTTTGGCTTGTGGGTGGCTCTATTTGCGTACGCGATAGGGGAAAAGAATGTCCTGCACCGGACTCATCGTTGAGGTTTAGCCGTTGATCGCGTTCAACTTTCAAGACGCGATCGAGTGACTGGGACATAATTCGATCGGGATTGCCGGGAAGATGTTTCAAGCGTTTACGCTTGTCAACAATCGCGGCCTGCATCCCTTAGTCAATTTCCGGGACGGTGCTACAGGCCCTGACGTCGGTCATACGCTCGGCCGAAGCCGACGTGACGGATTGTTATGACCAGTGATCCTGAGGCGTTAGGTGGTGTGCACGGGACGTTGGGTGTAATCCAGAAACCGTTTTGGTGATCTGGAACTGACTGCTGTCATTCAGTACGCTGCCGATCCGGCGTGCAGCTGGAAAGCGGATTGATGCATCACAAAAGTGGTGAAGTTATCTGCCTGAGACGTTATGAAAATTGATGAAAAGTCAATGGCATGCTGGCCGTTCTTAACCTAATTTATGACAGTGCGGGTTGTGAACGACGTCTGAAGTGGTGCTTTTTTGTATTAGGCAATGGTTTTCAGGCATAGCACGTCCGCCGCGTTTGATCAGTGTCTTATCAGCTTTTCGAGCGTGAAAGCTCACGCGTCATGCCTTGGTTGTGCATTGATGCCTCACTGACATCATGCCATTTCGAGGTGAAGATCTTGAAGTGACGGTGGCAGTGATTCGTCTCCTGCAAGGCAAATTGTCACTATGTGGGCGTCTGAAAATCGCGACCGAACGATGGTTGACCGTCTCGACATCGCTCTTAATCAACGATGTCAACTATCACACCAGGCTTCACCATCGCGGCCAGTTCCTCAACATCCCAATTCGTGAGGCGAATACATCCGTGTGATCCGGCCTTGTCGATCAAGCTTGGCTCCGGCGTGCCGTGAATTCCATAGGTGGGCTCGGAAAGATCGATCCAGACCGTGCCAACCGGATTGTTCGGACCGCTCGGAAGCTTCAATACTCTCTTGTTGCTACCTTGCTGGAAATTGATTTTGGGATTGTATGTGTATTCCGGCATCCGTGCGACGCCCTCAATCTTATGAGATCCGGAAGGCGTTGGATTATCTTCACTGCCTATGGTGGCCGGATAAATCGTAATAATTGCTCCGTCCTCGGCATAAGCCACCACCTGCCCGGTGCGCCGGTGTGCCTCGATACGCGTTACACTGCCTGTTTTGGGCTTTTCGGGTGCTGTGACAAGGACGGTTTCACCTGCACCAAAGGTTGATGTCGGGTTTAGCGACTTCAACAATCGCGGGTCCATGTGAAAACGCTCCGATAACCGTTCAGTGACACTCGTGAAGCCCAGATGCTCCATGGATGCCTGATCCGCGTAGTCCTTTGGGATTGTCTCTACCAAACCTTCCGTGTCTTCCTTCGTAATTTGGTAGTTCCCGACGACCGGACTTCCATCTTCTAGCTGTCCGAAAACGCCATCATCGAGTTTGCCATCAATCGGAAGGCCACTCATCGCCTCGAATGCTGCGATCGCCTTGCTGACGTTCTCCCCGTATTTACCATCGATCACACCGGGTGATGCTCCCCTCCTATCCAGCAGCACTTGCAGGCGGATGATCGAAGGGTCCGGCTGTTCCGGCGGTTGCGCTGGTCGATCCGAAGCAATGCCGACAATCGGTGCCGCATTGATCACTTCGGCCGACAGTGTTTCAGCCAAAACAGCGGTCGAGGAGCCGATCGACATGGCACAAGCGAGGAGGAATGTCTTTTTCATGATTGCTGAATGCCCAAGTACACTGGTGGTTCCCGGTCAGACATTGAAGTTTCGAAATACATTTTGGGGCCGGAAAGGAAATACAGTAACGTTCTACCTCTACAGTCCGCGATCATCGCCTCCGCTATCGGAGCAGGGCGGGTGCGTAGACGGCGGGCAAAGAAGACACATTGCGCTATGCAGAACTTACTGTTTCTATTCCTCCAGGCCATCGTCCCTTCAAACATCGAATGGCCGACATCCTAGCCAGACCAGAATACGGTCGCGATTACCCCAGTGCGGGAACTGACGGCGCAAGGATTTGCAATCGAGGCACCGCAAGCATCCCGCTTAAGCATGCGGACGTCCACGGTTACAATTACAGCCATCAAAAGGCTTTGTTCAGGACTGCGCAGATGACGGCAGTTTCCACGTTTGGGGAGCGCGCAATTCTGTCCCATTGGCCTTCGCAGGCGAAAGTTACCATCTAAGTCGCCGACAGAGAAACAGTGCTGCAACGATGGTGTCGTTGCAGCATGTACCGGCATCACATTGGAGTTGCCCATGCCAACGTCACGTACGAGCAAAAATTTGGACGCCAGCGTTCCACTCAATATCCGTATCAAACCCGCCACGCGCAATCTCATCGACCGCGCGGCTGAGCTGCTTGGCAAGACGCGGACTGATTTCGTGCTGGAGGCGTCGGAAAGCCGCGCCGAGGAAGTCGTGCTTGATCGCACCGTCTTCACGTTCAGCCCGAGGCCCACGCCGGATACCTTGGCCGACTTGATGCACCCGAGCTTTCTAATGAGCGTCTGAAACGGACAATGTCGATCAAAGCTCCATGGGATGAGGCGTGACCCTTACTTCTCCGATGCCTTTGGCCGAGCATCACGGGCTTGACGAGTTTGATTCCGGACTTCCTGGGCTGGACGGTTGGCTGCGTCGACGAGCGCGAGCAATCATGCGGGTGGTGCGTATCTCACTTTCGTAGCCTGTGAGGGAAATCGTGTCGTTGCCCTATTATGCTATTGCGCCGCTGTCAGATACCAGACGCGCCGGGTCGCTTTAAGCGAAACATGCCATATCCGATCGCAGTCACTGTACTTGGGTGGCTCGCGATCGATCTGTCCTACCAAGGTCGCGGTACCGGTCGGGCGTTGGTGCGTGATGCCGGTCTTCGGCTGCTCTACGCCGCCGAAATCATGGGTCTCCGCGGCTTATTGGTGCACGCGATATCCGATGACGCACGTGCCTTCTACGAGGCTGTTGGGTCCATGCGATCTCCATCCGATCCGATGATGCTAATGATCGGATTGAACATTGCAGCAACGCATTGAACCCGTAGACGGTGTCAGCGCGCATTCGCTTATATTATGATAAACATGTGGGCTCCGTGGGCGCCCAAAAGTTGCCGTTCGCATTGGGGGTTCAGCGGTTGCAATGAATCAGACGCGCAAGAGATGACGTGCGCCTGAAAGGGTCGCGAGGGACAGACGTGTTGCTACGGTAACTTCCAGGCGACAGCCTTTTCAGTCCAGACATTGCCTCCGAGAAATTTGCGCTGATTCTATAGCTTAGGGAATCCGATAAAGGATCGCTGGTTCGTCTGCTATCAAGATCCTCATGCTAAATTGCTCAGATCGGTGAGGCCTCGATGTTTTGCCATCGCAGCTTCCAGCGTTTGCCGTGTTTTATGGCCCTCTCGATAGAGGGTCATGATGATCGCGGCGGCAAGCTCTGCGTCCGGGCTATTTTTTGGGATCTGGTGCCGAACCAGCCAATCATTGAATGCTTGATCGACGATCTCTAATTCGTTTGGTCCGAATGCCGTGTCGAGAATTGCCCGCATTGCCATCTCCTTTTCTCGTGCGCCGGTATGGGAGAGCCTCGTGTCGTCGTCAAGGCATGGGTCTGATGACTTGTACGAAGCTTCGATCTAGGCGTATTCGGCTCTTCTCACGCTGAATTCATTGCTGAAGCCCTTGCAGCAAGCCGGTCGTGCCATAAATCCGCCGTCGAATAAAATGGAACAGATGCAAAGCATCGCAGCGGTAATGTAGAGCGGACACGATGCAGGGCTCAACGGCCAGGACTTTTAAAGGGACGGACGAGATCTCCCGTCTGATCGAAGGCGGAGATTGGGATGATTCAATTCTCGGAAAGCCTTCGACCTGGCCGCCTTGCCTCCGATCAGCAGTGGATATCATGTTGCCGTCCATGGCGCAGATTGTGGTGTTCTGGGGTCCTGATCTGATTGCTCTTTACAATGAGCCCTACGCCCCGACGATTGGTTTGCGTCATCCTAAGGCGTTCGGCCGGCCGGCGCGCGAGAATTGGACTGAGCTCTGGGACGATCTTGAGCCGCTCTTGCGTGGCGTGATGGATGCCGACAAGACCGTGGCCGCGAAGAATCGACCCTTCTACATCGAGCGGCATGGGTATCCGGAAACAGTCTACTTCGACATATCGTACTCGGCCATCCACGACGAAGATGGCATCGTCCGCGGCATCTTCTGTATCGTCAATGAGACAACAGATCGGGTGCGGGCCGATCTGGCACTGCAAGAGAGCGAGGAACGCTTAAGGGCGGTCGTCTCGCAGTCAGCGGCGGGTATTGGACAAGGCAGCCTTGAAGGCGAGATCCTGCACGTCAACAGCCGGTTTTGCGAGATCGTCGGCTATGACGAGAAGGACCTCCTCGGCATGAATATCGCCGACATCACATATGTCGAAGACATGCCCGAGCACAGGCGCCTGTTCAACCGGCTTGCACAGACCGGCGAAAGTTTTGACGTGGAGAAGCGATACGTCAAGCGGGATGGTGGACTTGTCTGGGTCAACAACACAGTTTCCGCTTTGCGCGATGAGCGCGGACAGATTCGGCAGGTTGCCGTTGTTTCCGTCGACATCAGCGAACGGAAAAAAGCACAAGAGGCCGAGCGCCGGCTGGCTTCGATCATCGCATCCTCCAATGATGCAATCCTCGGTATTGATCTGGCGATGACCATCACCTCGTGGAATGGCGGCGCTGAACAACTCTACGGTTACAGCGCGGAAGAGATTATCGGTCAGTCGGTCCTGATGCTGGTGCCTGAGGACCGGCTTGATGAAGAGCCAGCTTTGCTGGAGCGGATCAAGGCGGGATCTGTGGTCGAAGCCTATGAGACTAAACGCCGCTGCAAGGGTGGACAGCTTGTCGATGTCCTTCTGAGCGTCTCACCGATCCGTGACGCCATGGGAAGGACTATCGGTGCCTCGAAAATCGCGCACGATATTTCTGCGAAAAAGCAGGCTGATCGCCTTCAAGCGGTTTTGATCGGCGAACTCCACCACCGGGTCAAGAATGTCTTCGCAACGGTCATCGCTATAGCCCGTCAGACCTTGGCAAAAGCAAACGACCCCCAGAAAGCGGTGGCGGCATTCGAAGCCCGCCTTTCGGCACTCGCACACGCCCATGATCTGCTGGCCGATGGTGATTGGCAAGTTGCCAATCTTGCAGCCGTGGTGGAGCAGGCAGTGGCACCCTATCCACCAGAGCGATTCGAACTGTCGGGCCCTTCCGTTCTGTTGCCGCAAAAAGCGGTGGCGACGCTTTCTCTTGCCCTTCATGAGCTCGGTACGAATGCTGCCAAATACGGAGCCCTCTCTACACCGTCAGGGCGGGTCGTGATCACCTGGACGCATGATCCTGAAACCGGGAGCCTCGGCCTGCGCTGGACAGAAACCGGTGGGCCACACGTCGCTGCGCCGGTCCGCAAGGGCTTCGGATCCCGGCTGATCGAACGCTTGCTTGCAGGAGAATTGGAGGGGTCATCAGCGATCTCCTATGACCACGCGGGCATTCAATTTGAGATCGAGGCAATGTTACCGTCGCACACGCTTGCCTAATCGCCAGGAACGAATCTCTCGGCCGCGACTTCTCCCACCGGGCAACAATCAGGACCGCAATGCACGAAAATGACAACAATCGACGAGATGCCCGCAATGCCGGAGACCGTCTTGTCGCCGGGCACGTAAGCGAAGACCCGTTCGCGGCGGCATTCAAGGCGACGCGTATGCCGATGATCGTCACGGATCCGAGCCAGCCCGACAATCCGATCATCTTCTGCAACACGGCTTTCCTGAAGCTGACTGGCTACGGCGACGATGAGGTCATCGGCCGCAATTGCCGGTTCTTGCAGGGGCCTCAGACAGATCGGGATACCGTGGCCAAAATCCGTGAAAATATCGCCGCCGGGCAGGATGTGGCGGTGGATATCCTCAATTACCGCAAGGATGGCAGTACGTTCTGGAACGCGGTCTTTATCAGCCCGGTGCGCGACGAGACAGGCAAGATCATCTATTTCTTCGCGTCGCAGCTTGATTTCACGACGGTGAAAAGCCGGGAAGCGGACCTTGCCGCTGCACGGCATCAGGCCGAAGCGGAAGTCGCAAAGCATACCGCTAACCTTCGCGCAGCGCTCGACGCACGCTCGCTGCTCGTCCATGAAGTCGACCATCGGGTAAAGAACAATCTTCTGACGATGGCTTCCATCGTCAAGATGCAGGCGCGCGTCACGAAAGATGACCGGCAAAAGCAGACGCTCATGTCCGTGCTCAACCGGATCGAAGCCCTTAGCACAGTCCAGCGAAAGCTCTTTACACTCGACGACGTGTCAAAATTCGACATGTCGGAGTTTACGCGAGAGCTTGTCACAGATCTCGTCGACGCGACCGGCCGCAAGGATATTCGCCTTTCGCTCGACCTCGCTCCTCTTCTTGTGCCGGCGGTAAAAGCGACACCGCTATCCTTGATCGTCAATGAGCTTGTCGGGGATGCAGTCCGGAGAGGTCTCAACGATGGCGGGGGCGACATCCATGTTGTCGTCAAACGTCTGAACGGGCATTTCCTGATCCGTGTGGAAGATACGTCTGAGCCGGTAGAACCGGATAGCGAAAGCGTCGAGCTCGGACGGATGTTGCTGAGAGCATCTGCCCTGCAGCTCGGCGCGGACATTCAACGGAAGCGTGATGGCAGTAAGACGATCGTCGATGTCGTCCTTCTTGTCGGAGACCACCAGGAGAATACACATTGAAAGTCATGATCGTTGAAGATGAGATGCTGCTTGCCATGGAACTTGAGACTGAGGTGGAAATGGCTGGCCATACCGTCACGGGGCTCGCAATGAGCAGTATTCAGGCCCGCCAGCAGATCGACAGCTCAAGACCGGATTTCGCGTTCGTCGATATTCATCTGATGGATGGGCCAACGGGTATCGATGTCGGGCGTGAACTTGCAGCATCAGGGATCCCCTACGTTTTTGTGAGCGGAAACATCAAAAAGATCCCCGATGACTTTGCCGGCGCCCTCGGCGCGATAGAAAAGCCGTACACGATGAACGGGATGAAAAATGCGCTCGCTTATGTGTCGGCCCTTATTGAAGGAGATGATAGCGGCTCGCCCCCGGCAAGTCTGGTTCTGGCCGAGGATGCGAATGCGGGCAGGCGTACCGTCTAAAGCTCGAAGGTGTTTGCCGAGGTTTCCGAGCCACTCACGCGCGTGAGCATCACCGAAGTCTTGGCATGCAAGGGTTTTCTTTATGGCATCGTATCGACCGCACATGAAGGGCTTGCTCTGGACTGTGCAGGCTTAACCGAACATAGCGTTTGTGTGTCGTCACTACGCTCTGATCTAGCAATAATTCGGCGCACGGTTTAAGGTTGAGATCGTAAATTGGTCCATCGGCTATCAGTAGAAAATCTCGTTCTGCCGTCTGCTTCCGCATCATCCGGAAGCGCATTCCAGAATGGCAGAAACGGAGAGCGTCCTCCCATGTCCGACTTGAAATTCTGCCGGGGTGCGGAGGTTCCTACGCCGCTTTGGAACGAAACCGAGCGGCTGGCCGCAATCGAGCGCTACGCGATACTCGACAGTGGCCGGGAGGACGCCTTCGATGATGTAGCCGCGCTCGCCGCCGACATCCTCGAGGCGCCCATTGCTGTTGTCAATTTCATCGCTGCCGATCGCCAGTGGTTCAAGGCGGAGGTCGGCATCGGCACGGACACCCTTCCGCTCGACGCCTCCATCTGCCGGCACGCAATTCTGCAGCGGGGCGTTCTCGTCGTGCCGGACCTTACCCAGGATAGTCGCTTTCAGGACAATCCGCTGGTCCATGTCGTAGACGGTCTGCGTTTTTATGCAGGCGCGGTTCTGGAGACACCCGACGGCCTGCCGCTCGGCACACTTTGCGTCCTGGATCGTCAGAGCCGGCCGGAGGGTATTAGCAAGCGACAGAAGCGTGCGCTCGAGGTGCTTGCCAAGCAGACTATGGCAAGGCTCGAGCTCAAGCGCTCTGAAACCGTCGCACAGGCCGAACGAGCGCGAGCAGAACAGCATGCCCGACGCTTGTCGCTTATCGCCAAGGCGTCGACGATCTTGCTAAATGCGGACGATCAGGTCGACGCCGTGCGCGATCTGTTCTCACTTATTACCGACGAATTTGATCTTGATGTAGCCTTCCACTACCAGTGCGGCGACGGAGCGCTTAAGCTGGTCGTAGCCGCCGGGCTTACGCCGGAACAAGAACGAGTGGCAGCCCGAATCGAATTCGGCCAGACCGTCTGCGGGATCGTTGCCGTCAATCGAGCAGCGATGCTCGTGACGGATATCCAGACGTCCGTTGTGGCGCATGCAGTCTTCCTCAGACGGTTGGGTCTGGATACCTATTTTAGTGTGCCGCTGCTCGCCGGGAGCGACTTACTTGGCACTGTCTCGTTTGGCCGTATCGGTAAACCATTTTCGCCAGGAGAACTCGACGCGCTGAGCGCCATCGCCGCCCAGCTTGCAACTGCGATCGAGCGCGGATATGCCGACGAGGCCCTGCGCGAGAGCGAGGCTCGCCAGGCATTCCTTCTCTCGCTTTCTGATACGATGCGGACGCTCAAGACGCCGAAAGAAATCGCCTCGGTCGCGGCCGAGCGTCTCGGCGAGCGTTTCAACCTCAGCCGGGTCTTCTATGCGGAATATTTCGGCAGCATCATGAAAATCGAGCGCGACTTTTCGCGCGGTGTTGACTCAATCGTGGGCGAACACGATCTCGCGGCGTTCGGGCCGGAACTGCTGCGCGCCTATCATGAGTGTCCGGTCGTGAAGGTCAACGATGTCCAGACAGATATGCGGTTCAATGACGACGCGCGAGCCGGGCTCCAGGCAAGGCAGGTCGGTGCGTACCTCGACGTCGTCCTGTTCGAGGATGAGCAATGGGTTAGCTTATTGGCCTTGCAGAGCGAAACTCCTCGCGCATGGTCGACGTCAGAGGAAGGCCTGTTTCGCGAGGTCGCCGAACGCGTGAGGGCCGCAACCGAACGCGCGCGCGCCGAGGACCGCCTTCGTGAGCTCAACGACACATTGGAGCGGCGGGTAGCTGAAACAAGCGCCGAGCGCGACCAGATCTGGCGCCACAGCCTGGACCTGCTGTCCGTGATTGATCTGGGCCATGGAACATTCGACACGGTAAATCCCGCCTGGACGGCGGCGCTTGGTTGGAGGGAGGACGAAGTCATGGGCCGCCAATTTGCGCAATTTGTTCATCCCGACGACGCAGAGGCAAGCGCACGCGCTTTTCAGATTGTGCGCAACGGTGTGTCAGTCAAGCGCTTCGAGAACCGCTACCAGACCCGAGATGGCGGATGGCGCTGGCTATCGTGGGTAGCTGTGCCAGAAAGCGGTAAACTCTATTCGATAACGCGCGACGTTACCGACGAGAAAGCACGGCAAATCGAACTGGAGACCGCGCAGGAAGCGCTCCGTCAATCCCAGAAGATGGAGGCGATGGGATTGCTCACGGGCGGCGTCGCACACGACTTCAACAACTTGCTGACGCCTATAGTCGGCACCCTCGATCTGCTCCAGCGCAGAGGTGTAGGGAGTGAGCGAGAGCAACGGTTGATAGAAGGAGCAGTGCAGTCGGCCGAACGCGCGAAGACGTTGGTCCAGCGGCTGCTCGCTTTCGCCCGCCGTCAGCCACTTCAGTCGGTGCCGGTCGATGTCCCTCAACTCGTTGCCGGGATGGGCGAACTCATCGCAAGCACGACGGGCCCGCAAATTAAGGTTGTGATCGACGTGCAGGAGGACCTTGCGCCTGCAAAGGCTGATCCGAACCAACTCGAGATGGCACTCTTGAATCTTGCGGTGAACGCGCGTGATGCAATGGCAGAGGGCGGCGGTACGCTCCGAATATCCGCCGGAATTGAAAGGGTCTTGTCTGGTCATCGAACGGGCCTCTCGGCCGGTGACTATATCTGCTTGTCGGTCGCAGATACCGGAGCAGGCATGGATGAGGCGACGCTTGCTCGCGCAATTGAGCCGTTCTTCTCGACGAAAGGCGTCGGCAAAGGTACGGGTCTTGGCCTCTCGATGGTACATGGACTTGCATCGCAGCTTGGTGGCGCACTCACCATTCAGAGCCGCCTCGGGGTAGGAACCGATGTTGAACTGTGGCTGCCGCTGAGCACCGCGGTTCCGGAAATCGCCGATACGGTTGCCAATGCGCTTGAGGTGCCGCCCACTTGCGGGATTGCACTCCTCGTCGACGATGAGGACCTGGTGCGGATGAGTACGGCCGATATGCTGGGCGACCTGGGCTACGCGGTTATCGAGGCCGCTTCCGGCGAGCAAGCCCTCCGTCTGATCAAGTCCGGAGAGCGCTTTGACCTTCTCGTGACCGATCATCTGATGCCCGGCATCAGCGGGACCGATCTGGCGCGGGAAGTGAGAAGCGCAAAGCCTGACACGCCCGTTCTTCTGGTTTCTGGTTATGCCGAGAGCGCCGGCGTGGATCCAGACATTCCACGTCTGACGAAACCTTTCCGCATAGACGAACTGGCTGCAAGTTTGGCACAATTCGCGATGACAAACTAACCTCGGTCGATCGAGGACTCCATCGTCGGGTCTTCGAGCATCACGGCCCAGTCGTTCCGAGGACAGCTACTGCCATGTCGGAGCTCAACCTGTTGGCCGGATTGAAAATGGTTCACAGGGCTACGTGAACGACGGGTCGCTGGTTCGCCTCCGCTCAAGAGTTCTCGACTGGCGCGAGTCGTCGTCTCCGTCAAGCTCCCGCCATGTGACATCTGTGAAGACCCCATTGATATCATCGCGCGTGTTCAGGATTTCGACGGCGCTCTAGCCGTCGCCGCTTCGAGCATGATGAAGCTGCATCGTTCAGAGCGTCTACGGCATCCATACGGATTAACGCCTCGTCCTCAACAACGGCTCAACTTCGATGACGACAATCCGATCGATATCCACGCGACCGTCTTTTTCAACAGTCCTTGCGCCTGCGCATTGACGTGAACTGTCGCACCGCCGAACTCGTACAGAAGTTCTTGCCTGACCTGCGAGATCTTCGCTCGGTTATTTGCGACGTCATCGAAAGCAAGATTTCAATAAGATGCATC
Organism: Hyphomicrobiales bacterium; assembly: GCA_900472395.1. GTDB lineage: Bacteria > Pseudomonadota > Alphaproteobacteria > Rhizobiales > Rhizobiaceae > Neorhizobium. The sequence continues at coordinate 18,492 of UCHV01000044.1, read as the reverse complement.
ATAGGCTACCCTCCTCTCGAGCACAGGGGGATGCATATGAGGGAAGTTGGCTTTTCTATCGGAGTAGCGGCGGTATTGATAGTCGCGTCGCTTTTTGTTCTCTTCTTGTACCCAAAACTGCCTGCTCGCCATCGAGACGACGAGACCAACACGGTCGTGCGGCTAGTCGCCAACATTTTTGTGGTCGTCGCGTCGCTGGCCTTCGGGCTTATCATGAATTCATCCAAAAACACATTCGAGAGCGTGGACGCAAATGTCCACACGTTTGCAACGAAGCTCATCCTTCTTGATCTTGGCCTTAGAAGTTATGGTCTTGAGGGCGATCATGCGAGGTTAGCCCTTCGGACGTATGTTGAAGGAGCAGTTGAACAGCAACGCCACGTCTCGGTTTCAGGCCCCGGTTCAGCGGCGGCTCAAGCCAAATTGCAGGATCTGGGTCAGGCTTTGTACGGACTACAAATACGTGATGCCTTCCACCACGACCTGGCTGGTTCCTTACAGGATCAATACGCCAAGATCGTCGAGCAACGGTGGAGCATCGTCGAAAGTGCCGAAGGGGTCATTCCCATACCTGTGTTGATTACCCTGGTGGCATGGTTGGCTCTCATCTTTGCCAGTTACGGCTACCGCGCGCCAAAGAATGGTGTCGTCGTCACGATCTTCGTTTCTGCTGCTACTCTAATCGGGGCCTCGGTTTTTGTTGTGCTCGATATGGATATGCCCTTCCAGGGTCTAATCCAGGTTTCTGATGAACCGCTACGTCGGGCACTGGCAGAGATTGCGCGCTAAAATGGGCGACATCTTTGTCAGATCTCAACCGAGTTTGGTTTCCAAGCAGAACGGAACCGGTTAGGCGCATAAGGGCGTGCGAAGGAAAACTTGGACCTCCAAGCAGGTAGTTCATATATTCCTACGCCGACATACTTCGAGCCGTTGAGCTCTATATCCGGCTCGGCAAGCGGCTTAATGCGACCATTTGCCAGCTGGGACATCTCACCAAGAATGCGTTGAGGGGCTGTATCGCGAGTGCGTACAGCCGCTCGATATGCGTACTCAGCCGATAGCGCGAGCGCCACAATATTCAGCGGCTCAGAGGCAGGTGGCACGTGAGCACTTTCGCATCCATGATAGTTGCATATCTATGACGATGAGGGTCACCCATCAGGAGCAGCTCAGACTGGGGAGGGTTCTCGACAAACTCGACCTCCTAGGGCACACGAACGTTACCCTTACCGATTGGCAAACACAACAAGCGGTCGGGTTCGATGGCGCAGAAGGACTGGCGATCTGTCATTGTGGTCTTGATGAGAGCGTGGCGACCACCAGCCCGGCCTTCGTGGATGGAGAACCTCGTCGCAACAAGCGCGTTTCCCACCTCGACAAGGGAAATCGCCTCATCAATGCGCTGCGTCGTGCCCATACCAGGAATAAGTTCCGTCTTCATGAAATGGTGGATGGGCGCCAAACTCATATCGACGGCAGGCTATACGATCTGCCTCTCGAAACAGCTCCGAAAGGCGTTCTCGATCCGTCTGTGCCTGAGCGAGTATTCTTTCAATAAGAGTGCCGAACGCGGCGTTTTCTGGAAGCTGTCCTCGGATTCTGGCTGCTGGCGACAGGCTGACGCGATGACCCACATCAGGTTGAAATTGAGCAAGTAGCGTTCCTCCTTGAATAAGGTCTTCGCGACGAGCAGGTCTTATCGAGACGGCTATTTCAAGCCGGAACGCGTTCTCGATCGTTTTTCTGGAAACGGGCAAAACGCTGACATCCAGGATATCTTGCCCTATGGATAGATCAACAGCAAGTTCCAGAAAATCATCGACTATGTCGCTGGCCGCGACCAAGACTTCGGCATCCGACATGATAGCGGTGCGGTTGTTTTCAGTGTTTCTGTGCGCTTGCATCATTTTTCTCCCGTCCAATAACGTCGCCGACGGTGGAAAGTTGCTGTAGCAGTTGAACTGGCAACGTTGTGGATAGGTGATGTCCTGCTTGTAGGGTCAATATCCGCCGTGACGAGGCATGTCGGCCACCTGAGTGCCGTTAACCCTGTTTCGGAACGCATCCTTCAGCCGCGCCTGATATTTCCAGTCCCATTGGGGAGTGTTTAAATGTTGAACCAGATGCATCAAAGCGTGGCCGCCTCTCACGACGACCGTACCAATGAGTTGCTTCAGGTGGTCAACGCTCTCGGCAGTCTTATGGACAAGCGGCTCCTGCATGGAACGGCAGAGCGGCTGTCGTGGCTTGAGGCGATGATCAACCATGTCCCTGATTACATCTATGCCAAGGATACTGAGGGACGGTTTCTGTTCGCGAACAAGGCCGTTCTCAAAAACAATGGCTTCGATGCCATGGAAGACATGCTCGGTTTGACGGATGCCGATATTCACGGCCGTGACCTGGCAGAGGCGATCAGTGATGTTGAGCGTCGCGTCATCGCGACGGGGAAGCCAGATCTAGGATACGAAGAGCGTGCGATCCGTGGAGGAGGGCCTGATCGGTGGCTCATGATGTCGCGTGTCCCTCTGCGTGACCGCCATGGGCACATTATAGGGGTCGTCGGCGCGTCTCGTGACATATCGGACAAAAAGACGGTGGAGCGGATGAGCAATGCTCATGCTGCTCTCCTGGAACGTGTCCTCGAGCGCGTTCCTACCGCTTGTCTACTGGCGCAACTCCCCTCGCTTATTGAATCGCTATCGGAAGGGCTGGAAGCCGTGGTGCTTTGTGCTGGAGATCGATCCTTGTTCTTGAACAAGGGGAAGGCCTCAGCATGGAGGGAATTGACATCTCTAACCGATGCGTATGCCGCGTTTGATGCGATAGCCATTGCAGCGGTGGTCGACAAATTAAAAGACAGCTGCGTTATCGATGTCCGCACCGAGAATGGTGAGGTCCACGCGCTTCTGATCGTTCAGGGAATTTGCGGCGAAGAACATGCCGAGATGAAGGAGTTCTGCCGAACTGCGGCTCGCTTAACAGGAATAGCAATTGATCGCGAAAAGTCCGAGCGCCGTATGCAGACACTAGCAACAACGGACCCGTTGACCGGTCTGCCGAATAGAAATGCAATAATAGAATATCTCGAAGCTTTGATTGCCGATGGTGCAACTGAGATCGGCGTTGCATTCATAGACCTCGATGATTTCAAATACGTGAATGATAGCCTTGGCCACCCATGCGGCGACCAATTGCTGCGCTTGGTGGCCGACAGGCTTTCCCGGGCTGTCGGATCATCTGGGCAAGTCTCGCGACTGGGTGGCGACGAATTCGTCATTGTTTCGAGCGAGCCCAGATGCTTCGAAAGCCAGCTCAGAAAGCTTGTGCTGGACGCAGCTGAGCCGATGAGCCTCGGGGGAAAACAATCGCGCGTCACCCTGAGTGCTGGGCTTGCAATCTTCCCGCATGACGGGGGGAATGTCGCCGAACTTTTTTCGAATGCAGATATGGCTATGTACCGAGCCAAGGCATCCGGGAAAAATGCAGTCTCCGCCTATTCGTCTGAGATTGCCCGCGAGCTGCGCCTGAAAATAGACAAGACGGAGCAGTTGCGAACCGCAATCGAAAACGACGAATTTGTTCTTCACTATCAGCCCCAGTACAGCACGGCAGCTGAGGAACTGGTGGGCGTGGAGGCACTTGTTCGGTGGCAACATCCGGTCGAGGGGCTATTGTATCCTGGCGATTTCATCAGCCTCGCAGAAGAGACCGGGCTCATTGTCGAACTAGGCCAGCTTGTTCTCGAAAAGGCGTGTCGACAGGCGGCTCTGTGGCAGAAGCGCGGGATCAAGGTCCTGCGTGTGGGCGTGAACGTATCCGCCCGACAGTTTGAGGATCCCAATCTGCTTGTTTCGGTGAGGCAAGCATTGTCGAGGTCGGATCTCGCCCCCGGTTGGCTAGAGATCGAAATCACCGAAAGCATGATCATGCGCGACGGTGAGGGGTCAATCGCGACCATGAAGGAACTCGCCGCGCTGGGGGTCTCGATAGCGCTCGATGATTTTGGTACCGGCTATTCGAGTTTGAGCGTCCTCAAACGGCTTCCGGTGACGCGCCTGAAGATTGACCGTTCATTCATAACAGATACCCCGCATGACCAGGATAGCGTAGCCATAACGTCTGCCATAGTATCGCTCGGTACGCAGCTCGGACTGGAGATAATCGCCGAAGGTGTGGAGGATGAGCGGCAAGCCAAATGGCTGAAATCCATAGGATGTACGGAGGCACAAGGCTACTTTTACGGAAGACCGCTCCCGGCCCATGAGCTATTCGGCACGGAAACCGTTCGTTGAAGTTCATCACGTGTGATCACGCTAAGGGTGAGCGAGCTCGACCCATTCTCGCGCTAAACCTGTCGGTGTCGGCAGCATCAGCAAGGTCCTTGGTCGTACTGTGCTTTGAGGTACAGTCGGAACGATCCGGACGCCCGCCCGCATTGCGCCAGCGAGAGAACTGTTTGCAAAGTGTCGTGCCTGGGCCAAAACGCGCCACCACATCTCGCCAGAACGCTGAAGTCCCGAAATGCCAAAGGTTGCCGTTGATTCCGGGCGGTCATCCACACGCTCACCTCCAACACTATCGTTGGTAAAAGGGTGACGGTTTCCTCTTATCTCAGGAAAACCTCTTCACTTATCCGATGCAGGTCCAGGCACATAACGAGTTGAAGGATCAAGCCTTGCATCAACTAGGTGCACGCTGAGCGCTTCAAGTCGAAGATACAACATGGACCTTCGACGGCGATCGCCGCAGCCGCCGCCCAAGGTGTATAGTAGGTCGGATACGCTCGGACTATTTGATAGCAATCCCCTGCGCACTCAGCCCGTTCTTCAGAGCGTCGATCACATCGTGACGGGTTTCAGTCCAATCGGTAGTTTTTGCCCAGTATTCGATCTTGAGGATGCTGTCGTTCGACACGCTCGTCTGCGTTGACGATCGATAGCAAAGTATCCTTCAGCGTGCGCACATCTGCGTCGTTTCCAATCGCAAGGGACAGTTCCTGCCTTCTTTGCGGTTCACGGCTATGATTGACGATCGGCGTATTCCACAGCGTCGAATGGCGCCATAAGGTAAAGCCCTTCGGTGGTTCGCAGCTCTGTCGCAAAAAGTCCCACGTCCACGATTTTACCTTTGACGCTGGACGTCTCGATATATTCACCGACCCGGAAAGGCCGTAGCACCAGAAGCATGATGCCTCCTGCGGTATTTTGCAGCGTTCCCTGCAGCGCCAGGCCCACGGCAAGACCGGCTGCGCCCAGAGCGGCAATGATCGATGTCGTCTGCACGCCGAATTGACCAAGAAACCATGACGAAGACGAGGATCAGCAGTCCGTAGTGGATGACCTTTTCGAAAAATCGAGCGAGCGTTTCATCGATTCCATGGATGCGGGACAGGCCCCGATATGCCCACCGGCTTATGAAGTCGGATATCATCCATCCGCCAACAAGAAGGACGATCGCACCAATCAAGGCCAAACCGTAATGGACGGTTAATGCGCCTAATTGGCTGAATGCCGTTTGCGTTGCAGCTGCAGTATTGGCTGTCTCTTCCATTTCTGCTCCTTTTCCAACCCGAGCGGGAGCAACTCCGTATGCCGACAGAGGCTTCAGGATTACGCACGTGCGCGACGTAGCGGCAGATCTCAGATACAGATGATTGTCTTGGCGCTGATGAGGATCTCGGCCGGAGTGGAAATGGCGTCGAGCTGTGAGCGGAAAGAACGCCACCAATTGATATCAATATCGTCGACTATGAGCATGCGAACAACGATCTGTTCTTGTTGACAGAAGCGGTTAGCGAAAAGGTCATCTTCAGGGCCATCAGACCTATCCGTGAAGAGATTTGGCTCGATCCAGCATGAGCACCCAGAAGTCAGCCAACGCCGCACCGGCTCCATTGTCGCAATACTGGGGATGTCACCGTTCAACGGCGCGCTCAGGACGAGCTCCGGCAATGACCCCAACTGGCGGTCTCGGGGCTGCTACTACGATACTCGAGCCATGCGCGAAATAACGGTAGCCAATCTGTTTGCACAGGCCGAAATGCTCTTTGTGGTTAAAATCGGACAGCCAGAACTGAACGCGCTGCTCGACCAAAGAGACTTCGGAATAGTGATGAACGGCAGTCAACCGTTGTCGATGTCAGCATCAATATTCGGTATTTCCGTTTGCAAATCTGGTCTAGATCAGCGTCGTCAAATCGGTCGGCCAAAGCGCCATGCCTCAGCCTTCGATGCTGCCTGTGAATCGGACAAACCGATGACACCTAGGCCAAGCTTGCATGAGGTGACATACAAAGAATATGGGCGGTAATACCACGTTGCTGCCGATCGAACCGGCCCGATATCAAGGTCAAAAGGGCACTCGAACAACGTATGAAAAAAATGAAATCCATTTCGCCAACCTGAGATCCGAACGATCGACTGACTATAGCCAGCGTGCTCTCTTGAACCGCAGATATAGGATAGTGCATAGCGTAACGATGACTGCGATGACGACATAGTACCCATATCTCGTCTCGAGCTCCGGCATATTTTTGAAGTTCATGCCGTATATGCCAGCAATCGCCGTTGGAACGGCGAGTATTGCAGCCTAGGCAGCCAGTTGACGTGTGATAGCGCCTTGGCGCTGTTGCTCGAGCAGGTTGGAGGCCTCGAAAACAGATGTGATGATCTCTCTCAACCCTGATACCGATCCTTCCACCCGTCGCACGTGGTCATAGACGTCCTTGAAGAACGGCCGGGCGTTCTCATCGACACAAGGCAGGTCGAGATGTGTAAGTTTACCGACCACTTCTGCCATCGGACCGAGCACCCGTTGAAACTTGATCACCTGACTTCGCATACGGAATATGCGTCTGATTTGCTCAGGCTCCAGAAAGGAAATCAGAACATGTTTTTCAAGGTCGAGAACGCGATCTTCGATGGTTTCCACAATAGGAAGATACCCGTCCACCACGAAGTCGATGATACCATGCAAAACGTAATCAGGACCATGGGCCAGTAACTTGGGAGATTGCTCCAGCTGTTGTCGAAGCACTTGGTGAGATCGTGCGGATCCGTGGCGAACTGTGATGAGATGTTGCTTACCCACGAAGATACAGGTTTCGCCGTAAGCGATTTTGTCCCCTTCAAGATGGGCCGTCTTTGCCACGACGAACAACTGTTCGCCGTAGATGTCGACTTTCGGGACTTGTTTCCCGTTCAGTGCATCTTCGACGGCAAGTGGATGTAGGTCGAACATCGCTTGCAGTTTGGCCAGCTCCTCCTCGGTTGGTTCTGAAATGCCGATCCAGATGAACTCATCGTCCTTGAGGTCTACGGGTTTTTCGGAAAGTTCGACTTGCTCCGCACGCTTGCCGCTGCGGTAAATAAACGAGGCTACGATTGTCATGTGTTTCCTAGAAAGGCAGCAGTTGATCAGTGTCGCGGCAGAAAAGATCGGACCGAACCCAGTACCACAATGACGATGCCGCCGACCACAGTACCCAGCATCGCCTGCATAGTGGACGTCGCGAGCCAGCCCAGCACAGCCGGTAAAAGTGGCGCTGCGTTTGAAACGGTATGAGCGGCAGTCTCGATGAAATGTTCGGGCGCATGTAGCCCAAATCCTGCCAGGCCATGCACAATGATACTGCCACCGACCCAAAGCATTGCAGCCGTTCCAACCGTTGCAAGTGCGGTCAGCAGATAGGGGACACCCTTTACCAGAGCGCGCCCGAACGTTTTACTGATCTGAGGGCCTCGCTCAGCCAGATGAAGGCCAAAGTCGTCAGCTTTCACGATGATCGCAACCACACCATACACCGCAACCGTGATGAGAATGCCGACACAGGCGAGCACCGCAGCTTGGGTGAAGACATTGGACGTCGAAACGCCCGAGAGCGTGAGCGCCATGATCTCTGCAGAGAGGATAAAATCCGTTCGGATGGCACCTGCCACCTTCTGTTCTTCGAGCTTGACTGGGTCCAGGGTCTCTGACCCAGCTGAAACCCCGTGCCGTTCATGGGGATATACCGCTTCGTGCAGCTTTTCTGCGCCTTCAAAACACAGATAGATGCCGCCAACCATGAGGAGAGGCGTGATCAAAAATGGGGCAAAATAACCAAGCACGAGACAGATTGGCAAAAGAAAAAGCAGTTTGTTGCGGAGCGAACCGATGGCAATCCGCCAAATGATCGGCAACTCTCGCTGTGGTGAAAGCCCCACCACATAGGTCGGCGTAACAGCGGTGTCGTCGATCACCACCCCTGCCGCTTTTGTGCTTGCCTTGATAGTCTGAGCAGCCACGTCATCGAGCGAAGCTGCTGCCAGCTTCGCAATAGCCGCTACGTCGTCAAGAAGCGCGATTAATCCGGTTGCCAAGCATGTCCCCATAGATGTTTCGATGAACATATAACTAGGAACACGGGGCCCTGAGACCAGTGATGGTATCGCCTAGAAATGAGTGCCGATACTTTTCCAATCATCGCAGCCGCTATGGTCATCGCCAATACTGTTCGCCAGATGAGTTCTTGCTCGATCCTCCGGGTATTCAACCGTGCCACCTTGCAACCCATGCTGCGTCTTTATGACAAGCTCGCTCAAGGAAGAGAATTTGCGTGATGTCACTATATGGTCAGGCAGCGAATTCGACACCAACTCAAAGTCCCGACCGCGAACACATCATCCCCAGGTCGCCCGGTGAGACATCTGATCTCATCTGTCGCCCACTCACAACTCCGCGCTTTGCGGCGATAGCCTGCTCGAGAATGTGTTTCGCGTAGTCCTGAACAGCCAGAAATTCAGCTGCCTCACATCGAACTTTTCGGGGTTGCCGAACGCTATCATAACGGTGCCCTGCAAAAGGCCAACGAAACTGTCATCGAATTGTCGCCCATCATTCGAACCTCGCGTTGATATGAGCGCGCAATACCTTACGTGTAACAAGTCGAGACGGCACTACCGCCGTCGACGGTAGTGCTTGATTTTGCCGATTACGACCGGCCGAAACTACTTGCACGCGAGGCAGACTTCAGGAAATCGTCGCTCTCGGATGGCACTTGCCCGTCTGGAGTCATATCATCCACCGATCGCGGCAAATCTTTGCTCAAACGCAAGAGGATTTCGTCTGGCGACAGGCCCGTTTTTTCGGACAGCTCAGCGATGACTTCCGGTCCAAGAGCCTCGGAGAGCTGACTGTGGTCGATGTCAGCATTGGTCCCCGACCGGACCCACGATTCAGCCTTTTCGCCATGCCCGTTCTGCTGGAATGTTTTGAGCAGGTCTTTCAAACCATCGCTTAAAATCCCACCAGAGGTAAGTCCACCTAGCAAATCGCCGAGGCCGCCAATCGACCCTCGTCCGGTCTGTGACTGGCCGGGTGGCGCTGTCCTGCTTTCATCTCCTGCGCCAGTATTCGCGTTTTGAAGATTTTTAAGGATCTCGCCGATCTTGTCGCGGTTTTGATACCCAGCAACTGCCAAAACGCCGAGAAGTGCTTTCAATGGCCCACTTAGCATAGCTTACTCCCTCAACACTGTTTTCATGTACTCGAACCCACAAGTACTTTCGTTGTTCCTCGCCGCGTCGGGCCGGAATGCGACGCGATTTTCCCGCGGTGGCGAGGTATCCTGTTCGAACCTATGTATTGTTGAAGAGGGCGTTTTTAATGCCCTCTTCCAGCATCACTTCCCTGATGGTGGTGAGGCTTTGCCCAGCTTAAGCGACGGCTCACGCCCCCAGACGCGCAGCTTGCCAAGCTCTGACACAAACCCGGTCACGCCTTCCTCTTCTGGAAGTGCAATCGTTCCTTCATCAAGAGAACCGGCAATTCCGGCTTTTTCCAGCAGGGGAAGCGCGGATGCGTCATAACCGATGAATTTGCAGTGCTGAAAAGCGTCGGCCACAAAATCGCGCGCTGTGGCCTCATTTATCAAATCTTCGATCCCTTCCGGGGAAGTCAGCAGAGCGACAGCATCGAACAAGACAGATGGTCCACCGTCAATCATGTGGTGGGCTTCGATCAGCTTTCCGTCGGAGGCGACTACGCCGCCCACTTTCGGGGCGATTAATTCAACGACACCCTTTTCTGCCACGATTGCTCGCGTCAACCCTTTGAGTACTTTGGTGTCGACGCCGTCCGTTACGAGGATGCCGAGCTTGCGGCCCTCGAAACGCTTGGGACCGCGCGCAACAATGCTCAGGGCAGGCGAAGGCTCGAGGTCTTGGCGAGTGGGCATAGCCGCATCTGCCGGCTTTGGCATGGACTGGATACCGAGTTTCTGAGCCACCGTGGTTGCCAGCGTCTCATCGATGTTCAGCAAGTGCGATACCATACGTTCGCGAATGACCGGGTTTTCGACCTTGCTGAGTTCAAATGTCAGAGCCATGGCAATATGCCGTTGTTCAGGCGGGGTCTGACTGATGAAAAACTGCCGGGCCTGGCTGTAGTGGTCCGCGAAGCTCTCCGGACGCAGCCGAACTTTTTGGCCCTGTTCCTCAGACGGAAAATGGCGGTATCCTCCTGTAGGGGATTCCCTTGGACCTTCGCCGCGAGAATTCGGCTGATAATTCGTGCGGCCCACAGGGTTGCGCATCGCCATATGGCCGTCCTGATGAAAGTTGTGGAAGGGACACTTCGGCGCATTGATCGGGAGATGTGTAAAGTTGGGGCCGCCCAACCGCTTAAGCTGTGTATCGAGATAGGAGAAGTTGCGGCCCTGCAGCAGCGGATCGTTGCTGAAGTCAATCCCTGGCGGCACGTTCTGGGTCATGAATGCGACCTGTTCGGTTTCGGCAAAGAAGTTATCAGGCATACGGTCGAGAACCAATCGGCCGATAGGCTGGACCGGCAGAATTTCCTCCGGGATGATCTTGGTTGGATCGAGGATGTCGAAATCGAATGCGTCGGCAAAATCCTGATCGAAGAGCTGAACGCAAAGCTCCCATTCCGGGAAATTGCCGGACTGGATCGATTGCCATAGGTCGCGACGGTGAAAGTCCGGATCAGCGCCGTTGATCTTGACGGCCTCATTCCATGCGACAGACTGTAGACCGAGCTTCGGTTTCCAGTGGAATTTGACGAACGTGGACTCGTCGTTCGCGTTGACGAACCGGAAGGTGTGAACGCCGAACCCTTCCATAAACCGGAAAGAGCGGGGGATCGTACGGTCGGACATGATCCACATGATCATGTTCATGCTTTCTGGCGTCAGGCTGATGAAGTCCCAGAAGTTATCGTGGGCTGTCTGAGCCTGGGGAAAAGCGCGGTCTGGCTCTTGTTTTGCTGCATGGACGACGTCGGGAAACTTGATTGCGTCTTGAATGAAGAAGACCGGGATATTGTTGCCAACAAGGTCCCAATTGCCCTCCTTGGTATACATTTTAACAGCAAAGCCGCGAACATCGCGCGCAAGGTCGGCCGATCCCTTGTTTCCGGCGACCGTCGAGAAGCGCACAAATACCGGCGTCTTTTCTCCCGCGCGCTGAAAAATGTCGGCGCGAGTGTAGGTGGCAAGCGATTCGTAGGTTTCAAAGAAACCGTGCGCTCCGTAACCACGCGCGTGAACAACACGCTCAGGAATGCGCTCGTGATCGAAATGGAACATTTTCTCCCGGAAATGAAAGTCGTCGATCAGGGCCGGGCCGCGCGCTCCAACCCGCAGCGTGTTTTGATCGTCCGAGATCGGCCCGCCTTGCGCAGTCGTGAGTATGTCGTGGCCGTCTTCGGCGAACTGATGCAGTTCCCCGCCTTGACCTCGATGAAGCTGCTGGTCGTGTATTGTGACAGTTTCGAGCGCGGCAGCAGGATTGGCTGCAGTGAAACTTTTGTGCGTTGTCGGCTTCTTGGCCATTGTTCTCTCCTGGAACGGTTAAAATGATAAGAGGCCGCCTCTGATGTGGCCCTGCTAAGGCAGAGAGCCGGTCAAGCGCCAGAGACGTCCCTGGAGTCATCCAAAGTTTCTATTGTAGCCATCAGAAATCCCCCGCTTGACGAACAGCCATAGAAAACTGCACGGCATAACGAATGTTCCCGAAAATGTGATAGATACTGATATTCGCCGTTTCACACGGGCAGAAGACATTCATTTAGAGGCAGGGAATGAAGGGATATCGGTTGCCTTATGGGATCAGCCAGGCGACCCATTGCAGCTGGAAGAAAAAATACGCGGGGATGCTGCTGCCGGAGATTTAGAGGTTGGAGCAGTTCGAGGGCGAGAACGCTTGGCGGAAGACGATCATCGCGCTGGATCACAGATGCTGCAGCACCATCCGTTCTATCCATTCGAAATATCGATTTACATGACCTGTGTTTGCCGACAGCTTTAAGCGTGCGCAAGCGGGGAATAGTGCGGAGCATGCGTTAGGGTCGAGTGATCTTGACTCGGCGAACCTGTGGCGCACTGACCGTCGATCGGCCGACGCTACCACTTTATCTCGCCGTGCCGATCAGGCCGTCTTGAAAGGCGTATCCGCGAAATTTGAGACGCGCGTTCGGTATGGTCACCATCATCGAAGCGTCTAACGCCCGCTTTTGAGCAGGCCCCCTAAACCAGCTTCTGGTTCCTGCCGTTGCTGATGATCGCGGAAAGATGAAGGGCTGGCGTCAAGATCACGCCGATTTTCGGCCAAGTGACGCGATCGGCAACGATATCAGTCGTGCACCAGGGAAGCGAATCAAGCCCACCTCCCTGACTGACGCCGGAAACTCCAGCCTCCGCCGGTCCAGAAGCCTGGGACCGTTCAAAATCGGCCTAATTACAGCAGGATGAAACTTCAGCGACCGCTCAATCATAAACGTTATTTAAGCCGGAAGTTTACACGTCGCCTCTCGATGGCATCAGCGAATGGTCGATAAATTTCACGGCCCGTCGCAATCATGTCATGAGACAGTAGACCATTGTTACACGAACGACCATCGTCCCATCCTGGGTGATTGACGATGGGATAGAGACATAGACCTTCCAGCGGGACACCCGATGCCATTGCTTTATCAGCCTCATCCCAAACATAGTCGAACCATTCTGCTCGCCTGTCATCTTCAATGCCGGTCTCAGCAATCAGCATTGGCTTTCCGTAGCGTGCGTAAGTTTCGACCAGGATTTTGCTTAGGGGTTTATAAAGCGCGTGGCCAATATCAATTGGCGGGCCGCCATGGATCCACTGATTGTTGAAATAGTAGTTGACGCCGATGATATCGAGAAATCGCTCGCTGCCGCCAATCTGCGGCCAGATCCGTCCCGCGATCAAATCCCAGCCCTGGAATTGCGATTGACGATGACCTTCGGCCATGCCAATTTCCCAAGGACGAGAAGGGTCGGTGATGACGTTGATGACCGGATCGCAGTGGACAAACCGTGCTCGAGGATCGACGGCAAGAATGGCCTTCATCGCTGCGATGGATGCGCGAGCCAGCTGTACCTTCAGTTCGAATCCTCGACTATTTGCGAATGGGTTCAAATAGCCTGCGTCTCCACCTCCCCAGGAAAAGAAGGAAATTTCGTTTACCGGGCAATAAAAGGGGACGGTATGACATTCTTCTTTGACAACGCAGGCACAGGCAGCTGCATATCGAGCAAATCGATCAACAAAGCTGGTAGACCAGATGTCGATATCGTCCGGCCAGCCATAATGCAGTAAATCCCAAATAACCTGCGTGCCGGTTTCCGACGCTGCCTGCAGCATCGGTCGGATGCTTGACCAATCGTAGATTCCGGCATTGTCGATGAGATGCCAGCGAAAACCGTCTCGTACGGTGCGTATCCCGAAGTTGGCGAGGTGGCTGTAATCCTGGGCTGCATGAGCGTCGTGACCAATTGCGGCGATCATATCGAGGCGCCGACCTTCAACCTCGTTTTCCATTGGTCTGAGCCGATGGGTCGAACATTCAAAGCCGCCCTGCAAAAATGACTGGAACAGGCCCGTAGGGCTCGCTGCTTGGCGCTCACGACACACATCGGCAAATAGTTGCTGCCACTGCGGAAGGACCGCCTCGACGGAGTAGGCTTCTACCACCTTGTGCCGCAGGGCAGTGCCGAGAGCATGCCGGCGATCCGGTGCTGCGATGAGACCGTGGATCCGCTCGGCAACGGCTGCCGGATCGCCGAAGGGGACAAACAATCCGGAAAAGCCGTCTTCGATCTGCTGCTGGGCGCCGTTATCTGGTGTCGCAATCACTGGGAGACCGGCGGCGCCAGCCTCTGCTACGACGTGCGGCATGCCTTCGCCACGCGAAAGCCACACAAAAATGTCGAAGGCTGACAGTAGCACAGGGATGTCTTTCCGGTCGCCCGTAAATTGAAGAAAGGTCTCCAGATTGCGTCCATTCGCCAGCACCTTCAGCTGAGCCTCATATTCAGGCATGAAGGCGTCCGGTCCGCCGACGATGACGAAACGGGCAGAGCTATTTTGGGCGTGAACAAGTGCCGCCGCTTCAATGAAGTCCTCGACGTTCTTCTTGGGGTCAAGCCGACCGACCCAGCCAATGAGTATGTCTTCGTCGGTAATGCCAAGGGCGGTCCGCGCTGCGTGGCGATATAGTGGATCGAATGCGGAAAGATCGACCATTGAGGGTATCTCGATGGCGTGTCCCTCTCGTCCCGGCATTCTGGATGCAGCAGCGTCTCGGATCGAGCGGCAGACACCGACATAGCGGGTTGTAAGGTGCTTTGGCCCCGCAAGCGCCTCGCAGACGAGCCCGCCATGTTCAATCAGCGGCGGGCGAAGATGCAGACGTTCAAGCGCCGGATAGATATCGGCGACGTTCTGACAGGACACAACCAGGTCGTACCCCGAGATTTTGCCAGCGAGATAGGCCACCGTGTCCTGGAAGGAAAGCTCGTAAGGCGTGGTGTCGACGTCGAGGCCGAGCAAGCGCAGTTGTTCATGGGTCTGTTCCGGCATGCCGGGTTTACGAAAGCAGGCGACGACGTCAATCCGGTAACGTTTGCGGTCGAGGTGCTGCGCCAGCAGCCGCACCTCGGTCTCTTCACCACCGACCACGAGCCAGGCAAAAACGAACAGGATGCGGACGGGCGCGGGTTCCACGCTCATTCACCCACCTTGAACACGATCTGCAGGAAGTCCGGTCGATTGTCTATCAGATCCGCAAGGAAAGCCGGGGCGCTGTCGATGGGCACGACATGGGTGATCATGTGCTCACGGATTGCCTTTCCCTCCGAGGCAAGAAGGTCCACGGTAGCGCGCGCAAGACGGCGGCGATCCCATAAGGGTGCAAGGTTACGGGGAACTCGGTTTATCTGGGCACAGCGGATGTTGAGGCCGTTGTGATGGAACTCTTCGCCAAGCCGTAAGTGATCGGCACCGCCTTGATAAAAAGCAAGATCGATCACCGTGCCTTGCGGTCTCAGCGCCTTCAGCGCCGTGTGGAGGCTCCCTGCATGCGCTCGTGTCTGGAAAACAAGATCCGCGCCGCGTCCCATGATCCCATCATGCCAGCGTGATTTGGCGTGCTGCCAACCTTGGTCCTCGGTCATGGCGGTAAGTCCCATCGCCTCCGCCTTGCCGCGACGGAAATCGGATGGGTCGGTGATCACCACATCCGATGCGCCGAGCGACCGGGCGAACAATGCGGTCATCAGCCCGACAGTACCACCTCCGATGACCATGACCGGGCGGCCACTCACGCCTGCGCCGAGAAACGGAACGTGTGCCCCAAATGCTTCGGCGTCGGCGTGCAGAATTGCGTTAGCGCAGATAGGACCCATCTGCGCGACGAATATGCCGAGAAGAGGATCAAGGCTGTCCGGGAGGCAGGTCAGCACCTCGTTGGACGGGTCTGCCGTATGGCCGTTCTTGTGACCGTATGCTGAAGCTACAATCGCACCATCGGTATAACCGTCCATTCGGGATTCGGAAACACACGCAACTTCCATGTAGCCCAAAAATGGAACCGGATAACGAAGGTCAGGTTCGTTTGCGATAAACACGCTGCGGTTTCCATCAAATCGAGAGTGGAAATAGGGATTGGTGTTTTTCAGGAAAGTAAGCTCGGTACCAGCTGACAGGCCGGTGTAAAGCGTATCAAGCCGGACGTGGTCATGGGCCGGCGGCCCCTCCTCGTATTCGAAGAAATATGCTCGGCCAGGCGCCTCGACGCCAAGCGAGCGGATCATGCGATGACCGGGCGGTAACCCTTGCGAAGCGTCGGGTAGGTGCTGAAACGTAAGAGGGGCGGTCGGCGCTCGGCGAGATGACGGCAGATCCAGTTGCACGGCTTTGCCTTCGCGAGCCGAGGAGATGATAGCCAGCGCCACTCTGTGCGTAATCAGCGCATCGCTATAGGTACACCGGATGCGGTTCTCGCCGCCACGCACAGCGTCGATGAAGTCACGATCCTCGCGCCATACGGGATCGCCCTCAGCGCCACGGACAGGCCTGCCGCGACCGACATCGACCATGATCTCACGGTCGGTCAACTCGATCGCAAGACGGTCGGCAAAGATGTGCAGGCCGACGCGGTGGTTCCAACCGAGCAGGCACGTGGAGGCGATGTTTGCGACCACACCCGTATCGAATGTAAGGCTGGCGGTGGTCACTGTCGGCACATCGAGGCCTGGAAAGTCGGATCGGTCCTTGTGTCCGACCCGTCCGTAGACCTCGGTTACCTCTCCGATCAGGAAGCGCGCCAGATCAAGAAGATGCGTTGTCTGCTCGATCATCTGGCCACCAGACTTTTCCTCCTTCCACCACCACTGGGGCGGCGGCGTCGAATCCAACCAGTACCCCGAGAGCAGCTGAGCAGGGTTCTCTGCCAGCAAGGATCGAGCTTCATCAACGATATCGAGATACCGCCAGTGATATCCGACGCCCGTAATCAGGCCTGCAGCAGTCACGGCCGCGGAAATTTCCTCCGCAGTCGACAAGTTAAGCGACACCGGTTTTTCGACAAAGAACGGGATGCCGCGTTCGATCAGGTCGTGTTCTGGCTCGCCGTGAGCAAAGGGAGGAATACAGATGTAAACGGCATCCGGCTTCACGGCGTCCAGCATGTAGCGATGATGCTGGAACGATTTTGTACCGAAGCGCCTGGCGGACTGATCGGCGCGGTCCTGGTCGGGATCAGCGAATCCCACAATCTCCACGTCCTCAAAACCTGCCAATATATCAAGATGCCGCTGCGCAATGCCGCCAGCGCCGATAAATGCCAAACGCGTTTTAAGCATCGGATCGTCCTTTTGCGTGTGCTCTTCGGATGTGCCGACAAAACGGGCGTAGATAGCGCTTGTCTCGGCAGCCATTCGATCAGCTGAGAAGTGGTCTTCGAACCGTTTGCGACCCGATGCCCCGATGACCGAAAGGCGATCAGGATCAGCGAGTGCATTCGTGATGGTTACGGCAATCGACGCGGGCACGCCAGCTTCGGCATAATAGGGGTGGTCGTTGCCCAACGCTTCTACGTTTCCGCCGATCTGGGTGGCAACGACTGGGAGTCCGAGCGACATTGCTTCGAGCAACGCCAGAGGCAACCCCTCGAATAGCGAGGGAAGAACAAACAGGTCGGCAAGACCGATAAGGTCGGCAACGTCCAGTCGATGACCAAGAAACCGGACGTGGTCGCCGAGCTGCAGTTGGTCGGCGATCTGCTTCGCAGTTTCCTCTTCCTCGCCGGTGCCGACAAGCAGCAAGACAATCGACGGGAATGCAGCAATAACCTCAGGCAATGCGCGCAACAGCGTCGCGTGGTCTTTCTGGGCGGTGAAACGCGCGACGGTTAAAAGAACAATCCGATCGTCCAGTGCCATATGGCGTCTCACTGAGGCAGAGGCTACAGCGGGCTTGACCGGGAAAATACCATTGTGGACAACCGTCATCCGTGCCGGATCGATGCGTCCTTTAAAGCTCTTTGCCGATGCTTCAGAGACGACAATTTGATGCGAGAGACACTGAATTTGCTCTCTATATTGCCGTTGCTGCTCGACATCAGTCAAAAGGTAAGGGAGATGTTCCGTTCTGACCGTTGGAATACCTTGGGCTGTTCCGGCCTGCGCCAGTTCGTGCCCTTCCCAGCCTATCCCGGCATGTATATGCAGGAGATCGATAACCACCGTCTCCATCCATTGGCAAAGCTCGTACTTGTCGAGCGCGAGTTTGATCCCTAACCCATGGCGTGCCGCGCGCGACAACAGGCCCGCCCGGTCCTCAGACATCAGCAAAAACGTGATGTCCCAATGTTCGCTCAACGCCCGTCCGAGGGCGAGCATATGTTCCCCCATTCCCGAGGGTTCTACGCTATCGGTAGCAAGGACAATCCTTCGCTTCCTAGTCCAGCTGGGCATTAGCCATGACCCCGCCGAAATTTTCGCGTTTCTTCAGGCGTGTGTAAGTCGCCAACGCCTGTCCGACGACTTGGTCCATATTGTAATATTTGTAGGTTCCAAGCCGACCTAAAAAGGTAACGTCATCCGTCCGGCGCGCGAGCTCTTCGTATTTCTTGTAGAGAGCCTGGTTTTCGGGGCGGGGGATGGGGTAATAGGGGTCGCCGTCAGAG